>JAZQZR010000001.1:0-186708 GCA_045634185.1 Bacteroidales bacterium
AGAATTTCATTTTCTTTGAATCCATAATTTCCAAATCGTTCGAATTTATGGTATAACCCGAATTTTAATTTCATGTCCTTAGAACGTAAAATCTTGAACGTTAGGTCTGTGGCATAATTGAATTCTTTTGCCTTTGTCCAATAATTGCCGAAGCCTTCAATGGAAAAGACTTTCGATAAGCGATCGTTTGTCTCCAAACCCATACCGAACATTAAACCATTTCCGATGTTATAACCAGCTATGTTGTCAATTTTCAAATTGATGAATCCTACAGGAATTCCGTTTATAAACATTGAAGATATTTCAGAAGTTATCTGGTCAAGGTTAATCTTATTTACAGAAGAAATAGCGTCGATAATTTTATATGTAGAGTCTAGTTGTTCTTCACTGAATTTTTTATAACTATAGGAAGTAATTGTATCATTTGATATAACACCGACATCGTTCTGTCCAATTAAACAGAAATTAAATATCAGTAGTAATAATGTTAGTATTAACTTGTTCATGGGTTAATGTAATTCATAATGCATAATTCATAATGCATAATTTGTTTTACAAAGATACGAAAAAGTCAGCAAGACATCAAGTCAACAGGACAATAAGTGTGAAATTATTTTTCCATAAACTCTGCAAATCTTTCTACTTGTATTTTAAGTTCATTAAGCTGTTCTTCTGTGAGTTTGAATTCTCCTTTAACCCAGGCTTCCATTCCGAGGGCGATGCCGGTCTGAGGTTCTTTCATCACATCCATCTTGATATATTCCAACAATTCGTTAAGTTTGCTACGACAGTATGCTGTCTTGTTTTTGCCACCTGCACCGCTTGCAGTGACTTTCTTACCTTGAACGGCAGTAGGGTTGGCGAAGTTGGATACATCCATTGGGCGTGATAGCCAGTCGAAGAGGTTTTTCAACAATCCTGGATAACTCTGATTGTATTCTGGCGTAAATATCCAGATGCCGTCGGCTTTTAGAACTTCCTGTCGAACTCTAAAAACAGCTTGTTGACTTGTAGTCATGTGGTCTTGTAGTCTTTCCTCATCTTGATTCATGTAAGGAATGTCTTTGAAATCAAGATAAGAAATTTCGTATCTGTCTTTAAGCAAGTCTTCTGCAACTTTTGCAAGTTGTCTGTTGAAAGAAGCTTTTCTAAATGAACCTATGATAAAAAGAATATGTTTCATAATGTGAAGTTTATTATGAAACAAATGAATGGGGAAAAAGTTGGAATAATTATGAATCAGCACCAGGCGTCATATCTGCCGTCTTCTTGACCATAGTCTCGGATTAGGCATCCGTCGGTTAAGTCGAAGGTAACGTCAAAGACCTCTTCTATATCTTCATCTGTATCAAATGGGAAAATGTTGTGTTCGCTGTCTTCCATTGCAATTATTATGGCACCTCTTATCTCATGGGCATTATCGGTAAGCATTGTTGCTGCTTGATTGCTTTTGAGATCTTTGCCGACCCCGTCAATGTCTGCATATATTGTGACTTGTTTGTTTAGTCCACATGATTCTGTGATTTCATATAGAGAATCGGAATTGTTGAAGACAATGAGGTCGTCAGCATCGATAAGTTCCGCTAACTCCTGCTTTGTCATTATGTTGCTGTCAACTTCGATGAGGTCGGTAAAACCAGATGGTTCTATTATAATTACCGTTGGTGTTATTTCAGTTTTTGATTCCATTTTTTAGAGTGATGAATGATGTACAAATATAGTATTTATTTATAAAATAAAGAAGTGAATGGTTTTCGTGAAAAGAAAAATTTCGTTAATGTTATATTTTAAAAAAAAGAACTCTGAAATTCCATTCCGGAATTCCAGAGTTCTTATTTAATACCTTGTCCCAAGTTCTTAGTTCAAGGTTCAAAGTTCAATCATTTTCCTTCGCTTAATTTCTTGTAACCTTCGTAGCGAAGTTTTGCATATTGTTCAGTCTTAGCAAATAATTCTTTTGCTTCTTCTGGGAACATCTTAACCAATGAGTTGTAACGTACTTCTCCCATGATGAAGTTTTGGAATTTGCTCCAGTCTGGTTCTTTGCTGTCCAAGTGGAAGCCGTTTTGTCCTGCTTCTTCTTCAGCTGGGTTGTAACGATAGAGGTGCCAGTAGCCACATTCGACTGCTAGTTTTTCTTCATGTTGTGTACGACCCATACCGACTTTGATGCCGTGGTTGATACATGGGGCGTAGCAGATGACGAGTGATGGTCCAGGATATGCTTCGGCTTCTTTGATAGCTTTGAGATATTGTGCTTGGTTTGCGCCCATTGCAACTTGTGCTACGTAAACGTAACCATAGCTCTTGGCAATCATGCCGAGGTCTTTCTTGCGTAATTTCTTACCTGAAGCAGCGAATTTAGCTACAGCGCCTGCTGGGGTAGATTTTGATGACTGACCGCCTGTGTTTGAATAGACTTCTGTGTCGAGAACCAAGACGTTGACGTCTTCACCTGATGCCAATACGTGGTCTAAACCGCCGAAGCCGATATCGTATGCCCAACCGTCGCCACCGATAATCCATTGTGACTTCTTGACCAAGTGGTCTTTCAATTCAACGATTTGTTTGCAGTATGTGCAATCGCATTTTCCTGCCATTTCGAGGATTTGTGGAGCGAGTTTTTCTGTTACTTGACCGTTTTCGCGGTTGTCGATCCATTGTTGGAAGAGAGCTTTCAATTCGTCGCTGCAGCAGGTGCATTCGTAGATAGCTTCTTTCATTATACGTTCAACGCGGTCACGGAGTTTGTTTGTTGCAGTCTGCATACCGAGGCCGAACTCAGCGTTGTCTTCGAACAAGCTGTTAGCCCATGCAACGCCTTTGCCGCTTCTGTTGTTCTTGCAATATGGTGTTGAAGGAGCTGAGCCGCCGTAGATTGAAGAACAACCTGTTGCGTTGGCTACGAGCATTCTTTCACCGAAGAGTTGTGTGATAGTCTTGATATATGGTGTCTCACCGCAGCCAGCGCAAGCGCCAGAGAACTCGAACAATGGTTGAGCGAATTGGCTGTTCTTGATGTTAGCGTATTTGTCGATGAGTTCATCTTTATATGTCACTTTATGTTGACCGTATTCCCAGTTTTCAGCTTGTTCGAGTTGGCTTTCGAATGGCTGCATTACCAAAGCTTTTTCTTTAGCAGGACAAACGTCGGCGCAGTTGCCGCAGCCTGTACAGTCCATTACAGATACTTGCATACGGAAATGCATACCTGCTAATTCTTTAGGCATCTTGATGTCGATGGCTTTCATCGATTCAGGAGCGTTGGCCATTTCTTCGTCTGTCATGACGACAGGGCGGATAGCTGCGTGAGGACATACTAAAGAACATTGGTTACATTGGATACAGTTTTCTGACTTCCATTCTGGTACGAATGTAGCAACACCACGTTTTTCGTATGCTGTTGTACCAGCTGGGAATGTACCGTCGATGATTTCTTCGAATGTGCTGACAGGAAGGTCGTTGCCTAACTGAGCTGTCATTGGACGCATAATCTTGTTGATGAAATCAGGAGCGTCTTTCAATGGCTCTAATACGAAGTCAGGCTTGCAGCTTAATTTTGCCCATTCTGCTGGGATTTCCAATTTTGTGATTTCACCGCCGCGGTCAACAGCTGCGAAGTTCATCTTGACGATGTCTTCACCTTTCTTGCCGTATGACTTCACGATGAATTTCTTCATTTGTTCAACAGCGAGGTCGTAAGGGATAACGCCTGAAATCTTGAAGAATGCTGATTGGAGGATTGTATTTGTACGATTGCCTAAGCCTATTTCGCCAGCAATCTTAGTAGCGTCGATGATGTACATATTAATATTATGTACAGCCAAATATTTCTTGACGAAGTTTGGAAGGTGATTCTTTGTTTCTTCTACGTCCCATGGTGAGTTGTAGAGGAATGTTCCGTTGTCTTTCAAACCGCGTAAGCAGTCGTATTTGCTTAAATATGAAGGTACGTGAACTGCTACGAAGTCAGGAGTACCTACGAGATAAGGAGCCAAGATTGGTTTGTCGCCGAAACGGAGGTGTGAACATGTGTAACCGCCAGATTTCTTTGAGTCATAGTCGAAATAAGCTTGGCTGTATTTATTTGTGTTGTCACCGATAATCTTGATAGAGTTCTTGTTAGCACCTACAGTACCGTCAGCGCCGAGGCCGTAGAACTTAGCTTCGAATGTTCCTTCTGGAAGGATTGAGAATTCAGGAAGCATTGGGAGAGAACCGAATGTGACGTCATCGTTGATGCCGATGGTGAATCTGTTACGAGGTTCTGGACGTTCTAAGTTCTTGAATACTGACAAGATGTGAGCTGGTGTTGTGTCTTTTGATGACAAGCCATAACGACCGCCGATGATATGTGGCAAGTGTGTGCTGTGGTGTCTGAACAAATCGTTATAAGCTTCAACAACGTCTAAGTAGAGAGGCTCACCGTTAGCACCAGTGTCTTTTGTTCTGTCTAAAACGCAGATACGTTTTACAGTGTCAGGCACTACGTCCAAGAGATATTTCACACTGAAAGGACGATAGAGGTGTACGCTGACCAAACCGACTTTCTTGCCTTCTGCGTTAAGTTTGTCAACGACAGTCTTGATGACGTCGGTGATAGAACCCATAGCGATGATGATGTTTGTAGCATCTGGTGCGCCATAGTATGTGAAAGGAGCATATTTACGTCCGGTAATCTTGCTCATTTCTTTCATATATTTTGCTACTATGTCAGGAAGAGCATAGTAGTATTTGTTTTGCAATTCGCGTGTTTGGAAATATATGTCAGGGTTTTGTGCTGTACCGCGTGTTACAGGGTGTTCTGGATTTAATGAACGTTCGCGGTATTCTTTAAGAGCTTTCCAGTTGATGAGCTTTGTAATCTCGTCCTGGTCTGCAGCTTCAACTTTCTGGATTTCGTGTGAAGTACGGAAACCGTCGAAGAAATGCATGAAAGGAACGCGGCCTTCAATAGCAGCGAGGTGCGCTACTGGAGCGAGGTCCATGATTTCTTGTACTGAGCCTGTTGCCAAAAGAGCGAAACCTGTTTGACGAGCGCTCATAACGTCGGCATGGTCACCGAAGATTGACAATGCTTGTGCTGCCAAAGCACGTGCTGAGACATGGAATACGCCTGGAAGTAATTCACCAGCGATTTTGTACATGTTAGGAATCATCAGCAAGAGACCTTGTGACGCTGTATATGTTGTTGTTAAAGCACCTGCTTGTAATGAACCGTGAACTGCACCTGCAGCACCAGCTTCTGACTGCATTTCAACAACTTTAACATTTTCTCCAAAGATATTCTTTCTGCCAGCTGCACTCCATTCGTCAATATATTCTGCCATCGGTGATGATGGGGTGATAGGATAAATAGCGGCTACTTCACTGAACATATAAGCTACGTGAGCAGCAGCGCAGTTACCATCACATGTCATAAATTTCTTTTCTGCCATAATTGTTATTATTTAGTATTTTAGCATATTTAATAAACCTTTTAAGGCTTATTTTAAAGACGCAAATTTAATAAAAAATCATTAATATAAATAAGTATTAAATAAAAAAAGCGGACAAAATCCGCTTTCTTATATAAAACACCTAGTTATGGTGAATTGTTCTATGCTACATTAATTTATTTTGCAGCTTCGTGTTGATGGTTGCAGCCTTCATGGTTGTGACCTTCGTGATTGTGACCTTGGCAAGCTTCAGCTTTTTGACCTTCGCATTTCTTTTCGCAAGCAGCATCGTGGTTGTGACCTTCACATTTGTGATCGTGGTTGTGGCCTTCACATGCTTCTACTTTTTGACCTTCGCATTTTTGTGCGCCTTTTTGATTGTTGTTATTGCAGCAACTTGCTAATAATACTACTGCCAAACCTAATACTAAAAATAATTTTTTCATTGTCTTCTATTTTTAAAAGTTTATACCGACAAAGATAAAATCTTTTTTTGAAAAGATAAAGATGTTTACACAGAATTTTTCTTTTTTTTTATGTTAATGGGAATTAACAAAATATTCATACTTTCATTAACATTACGTTAAAAATTGTTAAAAACATAATTTCTCCTTTATAAAAACTTGACAAAAGAAAGTCGCATGTTGTAATTTTGTGGAAGAATTAAATCGTGTTATGTTTCAAAAAAATATTTAGCTATTGGCCTTTTTTGTAACTTTGCCCAAAATGATTTTTATGAAAAAACTCTTGTTACCTTTATTAATATTGTTGGCTGTAATGCCTTCTTGTACTAAGAAAGAAAAATTCGACGGCTTCACTCGTACCGTCGTTTATCGTCCTGGTGATTATGACTCGAAGTATTATCGTATACCTACTTTGATAACTGCCAAAGATGGCAGTCTTGTAATCTTTACAGATAAGAGAAAAGAGAACGAGACTGACCTTCCGGAAGATATTGATATTTTATGTAACTACAGTACCGATGGCGGCTTGACATGGAGCGAACCATATACTATAGCTCAAGGCTTCGGTTATATGGAGGGTTTCGGCGATTGCGCAGTGGCTCATACCAACGATGAAAATGGACTTATCGCTGTATTCGTGGGCGGACAAGGTTTCTGGCAATCAACGCCGACAAATCCTAATAGAACATACAAATCAATGAGTTATGATAATGGAAGAACTTGGAGCGAACCTGAAGATATCACTCATTTCATCTTCGGCAGCGAATGTAGTGATAGTGTCAGAAGTAAATGGAAAGCATGCTTTTGCGCTTCTGGTAACGGACTTCTTACCAGCAATGGCAGAATTATGTTCGTGGCTTGTATCCGTGAAACAAGTGCATATTCCATAAATAACTATGTGGTTTATTCTGATGACAATGGTGAGACTTGGAATGTCTCAGGTCGTGCTTCGGTGGGCGGCGACGAGTCTAAAGTTGTCGAACTCAACAATGGCGATATCTTGATGAGCATACGCACTCACGGCAAGAGATGGTATAATATTTCACACGATGGCGGCGAGACTTGGAACGAGACTCATTATGTTTGGGATGACCTTTACGGACCTGCTTGCAACGGTGACTTGATAAGATATGACGAGAATACTTTGTTGCATAGTCTTCCATCTGGTGATTCTCGTCGCGATGTCGCTATTTATATCTCTAACGACGAAGGCAAAACATGGAACGACGGCAAGATTGTAGTGCCTCGTTATTCAGCATATTCTTCATTATGCGTGCTTCCGGATAAGACAATAGGACTTTACGTAGAAGAAAGAGAAGTGGATACTACAAGTTATGAGATGGTGTTCTATAGATTTCCGATTTCTTATTTGAAAGACTAAAGGCTAAGGGCTAAAGACTAAGGGTAAAGTCCAAAAGCCTTGGTTCTTGGTTCTTAGCTCAAAGTTCAATGCTTATTCTTTTGCCTCAATAACATATATGACTTCGTTGTCGCGTTTCATCATGTATTTCTCACGGGCTATCTTTTCCATTAAAGCTGAATCGCGATGAAGTCTTTCAATGGTTTCTTGCTGTTTTTTAATCTCATTTTCGTAATATTCTACCTTGTTTCTTGCTTCCTTACGTTTCTTGAAATTCTTTATCTGGTAAAACAGATTGTATTGATCAACGAAAATTATTACAACTGCAAATATCAATGTGGCAATGATATATTTGTTGTTAAATTTCTTTAAGATTTCTTTGAAGTCCATGATTTGAATTTTTTGCAAAGATAGTTTTTTTGAGACTACAAGACCACAAGACTACAAGACAACAAGTAAATATTTTCATTTTATTCTTGATAATATTAGATGTTAAGTATTTGTAATACATCTTGTTACCCCCCCCATTTTTTGTAAAAAATACTTGTTTTTTTAAATTAAAATTATAAACTTTGCAGAGATTATTTTAATTATTACTAAAGATTATCATTATGAAAACTAAATGTATTTTAACATCGTTAATAGTGCTGTTATTGATGATTGCATGCAATCCTAAAGAGAAACCTATAGTTACAACAAATTCTGTCACTGATGTAACATATAAGTCTGTAGTTGTAGAAGCTAATGTCGAATCAGATGGAGGTGCTGAAGTTACAGACAGAGGTGTTTGTTGGAGCGTGACGCAAAATCCAACAATATCGGACGAACACAAAAATAATGGTGCTGGCCTCGGAATATATGTCACACAAATAGATAATCTTGAAAATGCTACCAAGTATTATGTCAAGGCGTACGCTACAAATAGCGAAGGCACTTCATACGGTGAAGAAATATCTTTCGAGACATTGGAAGTCATAGATGACAACGACGATAATGATGGTGAAGATGATGGAGATGATGATGGAAATGACGACGGAAATGATGACTTGGAATTGCCAAATATCAAAATCACTAAAATAAGAGACGTTACGGAAAATTCTGCAATATGTGAAGTTGAACTGCTGTCGGATGGAGGAGGTGCAATTATAGAGAAAGGCGTTTGTTACAGCAAAGATTCAAATCCAACAATATCAGACAACGTCATAAAAGACGAAAGTGGAGAAGATATATTTGTCGTTAATATCACTGATTTGGAAGATGGCGTAAAATATAATGTAAGAGCTTATGCTATAAATGAAAAAGGAATTTCATACGGAATGGTGAGAAATTTTGTCACGATACGTATTCCAGAAATGCCGACGATACAAACATCTTCGGTGTCGGATATAACAACATTAAGCGCTTTGTTCGAAGGTGAACTTATAGATCTGGGAGGGTCAAACTTTGTCTCAAAAGGATTCTGCTGGAGTACATCCCAAAATCCTACAATAGAAGATAGTTGTTTGGTTTTTATACATCCATATCCGGAAAAGTATAAGGAAACCATATCTAATTTGGAAGAGAACACAACGTACTATGTCAGAGCGTATATAACAACGGAAATGGGCACGTCATACGGTGAAGAAATTACTTTTAAGACTGTTGATGTGGAGTATGAAAATGGATATATTACTATTGATGGTGTGGAAAACTATAAGATGATTCCTGTTGAACCTGGAACGTTTTTAAGAGGTTATCAGAATAAAGACCCGGAAGCGCCTCATTATTATACGTCTGTTGCTTTTGACGAATCACCTATACATTATGTGACACTTACAACTCCATACCATATAGGAGAAACGGAAGTCACGCAAGATTTGTGGTATATAGTGATGGGCAACAAAAGACCTGTTTGGTGTGAAGGTGAACGTTTTCCCGTTGATATGGCACCGTGGGGATGGGTGATGGATTTTATAGAAAGATTAAATGAGATTACCGGAGCTGAATTCAGACTGCCAACGGAGGCGGAATGGGAATTTGCTTCTATCGGCGGCAATAAGTCAAAAGGATATACATATAGTGGCAGTGATAATCCAGACGATGTGGCTTGGTATAATATAGAGGGTATTATTGGAAAAGCTATTAGAGAAGTTAAGACAAAAATGCCTAATGAATTGGGGCTCTATGATATGCATGGAAATGTGTTTGAATATTGTTCGGATAATTATGATTATTATAGTGCTTTTGTTTCTGAAGAATATCAGACTATTGTAGACCCTGTAGGTGTCGATTATGATAGATGGGGCAAGGTGTATCGTGGAGGACGTGCGCTTAATTCTGATCCGAGAGATTTTCTTAGCAGGTATCGTACAGGATATGGTTATGAAGAATTTCACATGACGGAATTCTATAAAGGATTTAGGTTGGCATTATAAAAAAAAGGACGCTGTTTGACGGCGTCCTTTCTTTATAAATTCCGTTTCAAATTCTTTTTTTGTCGTTTCATTTAAAAGATAAAACAATCATGCCCTTTTAATATTATATTTGTAACATTATTTTGTAAATGTGAAAATTATGAGAAACCGAACGCTAAAAGAGTATCCAAGTGTTAAACTTGTTATTTGCCTGTCTCTTACAATAAGTTTGCTTATTCATTTGGCAATGTATCTTTCTTTCAAATTTGGAGAAGGAATCATCTTTCAGCAGATTGGCGAGTTGGCGGAGCATAAGAGAATGCGCTTTCATTTTGATGGTTTTATTTTGAACATCATTTTTACTTTCTTACTCGCTTTTGCTTTGTATATGTATAATATGTATATACATAAAAATGCTAAACTTAAAGATAACTCTAAACTTGTCTTTATTGTAGTAGGCTCCATAATCATCACAATAATAATGAGTTTCATTTTCACAGCCTTGCATCCTTATATCTTGGGTTATGCCGATTTTGATATTCCTATTAACAGAAAAGTATATCATTACAGAAACGGACTAATGCGCGATTTCTTTGTCACTATGGTGGTGACTTTGTCGTGGCAACTGATTGTCTCTAACTATAAAAGTCGTAAGATTGCTGTTGAAAATGAGGTGCTTGTGGCTGAGAATATGATAACACGCTACGAAGTTCTTAAAAATCAGCTTAATCCTCATTTCTTGTTTAACTCGCTCAATACACTTCAGTCATTGATAGAAATTGATAAGGAAAAAGCTAGGGAATATGTTCAGGAATTGTCAAAGGTGTTAAGATATTCGTTACAAAATCAGGAGGTTGTTACTCTTGAAGAGGAGATACGTCTGGCAAATTCTTTTTGTAAACTTATGGAGATACGTTATGGCGACAACCTCAAATTTGATTTTGATATCGATGAACGTATGTTGTCGTATAAAATCATTCCGTTAAGTTTGCAGGTGCTTTTGGAAAATGCGATAAAACATAATGTAATTAGTGATAAACAGCCTTTTACAGTATGGGTGTTTACCGATTATGAAAATAGTACTATAATTGTTTTGAATGCAATCCAACCTAAACTTGATAAAACTAACGGAAATGGTATCGGACTTGCAAATCTCTCAGAACGTTACAGATTGAAATGGAATACTGATATTACTATTAGTGATGATGGAGATGATTTCGCAGTTATAATTAAGTTAAAAAGAAAATGACAAAAAGTGATTTATATGAAAGCTGTAATAATAGAAGATGAGAAAATTGCTGCTCAATCGTTGAAAAGCGTTATAAATCAGTTGGATGCTAGCATTGAGGTGCTTGCTATACTCCAAACTGTCGAAGATAGCGTGGAATGGCTGACTAATAATCCGCAGCCTGATTTGCTTTTTGTCGATATTCATCTTGCCGACGGTTCATCGTTTTCAATCTTTGATAAAGTGAAGGTTAAATGTCCTATAATCTTCACCACGGCATACGACGAATATGCTCTTAAGGCTTTTGAAGTCAATAGTATAGATTATTTGTTAAAACCTATTAACAAAGATGATTTACAACGTGCTTTAAATAAATATAAAAACTTAAAAGGACAAAGCAGCGTCATTGATTATATGAGTGTCGTGAGTCAGTTGTTGGCACATACTAATGCTGTTAATAATTATAAAGAATATTTCCTAGTGCCTGAACGTGACAAACTTATTCCTTTGGCAACAAAAGATATCGCGTTCATTTACATAGATTTGAAACTTATCAAGGCGGTTACTTATTCAGGAAAAGTTTATTATATGAACCAGAATCTCGATGAGCTGATGAGTCAGCTTAATCCTAAGAAATTCTTCAGAGCGAATCGTCAGTATATCATTGCGCATGAAGCTGTTAAAGATATTTCTATCTGGTTTGGAAATAAAATCTCGATAAATCTTACTGTCCCTACAGAAGAGAAGATAATCGTAAGCAAGGCTCGTGTCAGCGAGTTTAAGAACTGGTATTCCTTCTGATAGACAAAAGACAAATGACGAAAGACTAAAGGTGGTATTGCCGTTAGCCGTTAGCAGTTAATCGATATTTCTTCCAGATTTTAGACAAGACTTTTTTGGTGTTGCCTTTGGCCTCGTTTGTATATTTTAACGTGTTGTTGAGCGACCATTCTCTTTCCATTTTGAACCATCCTTCTTCTGGAGATTTGCAGTCGTTTTCAAAGAAATATTCCCATCGTGGCAAATAAAAATCTTTTAACATTCCGCTCCATGCTCTATATGAATAATCGCGTAAACCTCCTTGGTTGGCATTGACTTCCTCGCCCCAAGTCGTTATCAAAGTACGAGCGTTGTTAAGTTCAAGCCAGTCTTTATCTAAGTCTGTCGTGCCTTCTACTTCATCAGCGATGTCGCGCGACATCTGCGTCCAGTTGCCTAACATGAAATTCTCATTTGTATTGAGTAATTTATCAATGTCGTTTATCAAAGTCAAGAACATCTTACATTTAGAGTCAAAGTCAGAGTCAGAGTTCTCATACGATTTCTTGATGTCTTTTAACATAAAATAGGCGTAATCCATCAAAGCCTGACGCGATATTTCAATCAAATCGAAATTATAATTTTCTCCCGACAAATCTGCTTCCAATAATAGTTGAGCAGCTTTTCTTATGTCATTAGGATTGTAAAATATTTCTGTTCCTCCCCATGATGATACTTTGTCTACTGTCAACGAAGGTCGTGCGCAGACAACGGCTTCGTGCGGACCTTGTAGTGCAGTCTCGCAATTGAGGGCAGAATTACGCAATAGTTCCCAAGCTTTCTGAGCATTGTAATCTTCTTTTCCATAACGACTTATGGTATAATTGCTCATCCATTCTTCAGGATTGGGTCTTTCTTCATGCCAAGGCAATTCAAATAAAATGTCGTATAAAACAGGTACTGAACCGATTGCCTCAGGAGTCGCACCTATTCCTTTTATGTTAGAATGTGAATTTTTGTTATCAAAATAACCGTTAATCACTCCGTTGAAACGACCCATAAAACCAGAGCGACCACCGAAGTTTGGCAGCATGCAATAAACTGCATCGTGACCTTTATATTCCTGGAAATGAGTGTGAGCGGTAGAGAAGAGGTCGAGTATTATCAGGTCGCCTTTGGAAACTTGGTCGAGTACTTTGTATTGGTCGCTGCTCCATTGCCAATATTGAATAACCCATTTTTCATCGATGTCGTCGTTTGCTGCGAACATAGCGTCAGCGATGGATTTATAAGCAGATGCTACGTCGATGCCGTTTGTGTTAGCGCCTTCATGAAAAGGATCCATGCTGTAATATTCTGATGGTCCCATGACTTCATGCAGCATTTTGTAATAATTGGCTGCCATGATTTTAAAATCCTCTGTGTTAGGATTCAAGATATGAGGTCGTTTGAATCCGCACCAATTGCCTTGACTGTTAGATGATATTCCAGTATTCTCGGTGAAATTGCTTGGCACCATGCCGCTGAATCCAGGAAGTACGGGTTGCATTCCGAGTTCTCGCATTCTGTCGCAAATCTTTTTGGCGAGTTTCGCCTGACGTTCGTACCACCAGTCTGGATTAGGACCGCCCCAACCTTCGAGGTTGTTCATTCCCCACCAAGCCTGAAAACAAAGACCAGCAATAAAGGCGTTCGCTTCTTCTGAAGTGTAATTGTAATATTCTGTTAACAATCTCTTCCAAACCACATCGAGACCAACTATTTGCAAAGGCATGTTGATTCCGTGCAGCGCCATCCAGTCGATTTCCTGCTCCCAACGCTCCCAAGTCCAGACCGACATCGAATATGAAAAAGTACAGTAGTTTAGATAATAACGATAATCGGCAGAACAGACATGACGTTCTTCTTCCTCAGGAATTGGGAAATCATAATTCTCAACATTTTCTATCGAGAGTTGATTCCAGGAAATATTTATATGAGCATAATGATTAAGATACCAATTGATCCCCGTTGTTATTGCCAAGATAGAATTGCCTTTTACACAAGGTTTTCCGTCTTTAGAAGTGATAATAAAAACATCAGGCTGTTGGCTGTTGGCTTTTGGCTGTTGAACTAGGTTTTCGTCTAAAACGGTGAGTATTGGCTGTTGACCGTTGGCTGTTGACCGTTGACCTAAAATTCTACTAAGTAAATTTGTAACCGCTTCAGGATTTACGACTTCAGCCTTAACATCAAATGTTAATAGAAATAAACAAAGTAAAGAAACGATTATTTTTTTCATATTATAGTTTAAGGTTTAATTCCTAACTCCTAATTGATTGACGTGTCAATGTGTGTTTATTTCAAAGGAAACATTGACGCGTCTCTACAATTTCTAATTCCTAACTCCTACAACTGTCTATCTATAGAGTCTTTATGAATCAATTCGAAAATATCTTTGACGAGGTTGTCATTAAGTCCTATTGATTTTCCTTTTTCTATATGGTTGGAAAGAATAGAATTCCATCTGTCGAGTTGAAGTACAGCGAGATTGTGCTCTTTTTTAATGATGCCAATCTTAGATGAAATCTCGCTTCTTTGTGCTAAAAGATTTAGCAGTTCATCATCGATGCTGTCGATTCTGCTTCTAAGTTCCTGGAGCAGCACGTCAGTATTAGGTGATTTAGATTTATGAATGACGAGCTTGTCGAGCATCGATTTTAAATCGTCAGGAGTGATTTGTTGTTCGGCATCGGTGAGAGCCAATTCCGGTTTGCAATGAGATTCTATCATGAGACCGTTTGTTGCGAGGTCGAGAGCTTTTTGCGCTGTCTTTTGTAAGATGTCGCGGCATCCGCAGATATGGCTGATGTCGGTAATGATAGGTATATCAGCATTTTGACGATGCAGTTCTATCGGCAGTTCCCAGCGAGGGTTGTTGCGGAAAGGAGCAGCGTTGGTATCTTGGAATCCTCTGTGGATAGCGACGAGATGTCTTAATCCAGATGCTGACAATCTTTCGAATGCGCCTATCCATAGTTTAAGGTCGGCTGCGATTGGGTTTTTGATGAAAATCGGCATGTCGGTGCCGCGGAGAGCATCGGCGAGTTGCTGTACCGAGAAAGGATTGGCGACGGTGCGAGCGCCTATCCAGAGAGCGTCGATATTATATTTTAATGCGAGCTCTACATGTTCGGGAGTGGCTACTTCTGTCATGACTGGAAGTCTTGAATCTTCTGAAAATTCTTTCATCCATTTCAAACCATCTTCGCCTATTCCTTCGAAACCATTAGGACGAGTGCGAGGTTTCCAGATGCCGCCTCTTAAAATTTTAATTTGATGCAATTCAGATAGTTTTGTCGCAGTATCAAAAAACTGTTCTCTGCTTTCCACACTGCAAGGACCTGCTATAACAAGCAGCTCATCAGGATTTTCAATCCATTTCTTTATGTCAAAACTATCTCTCATCTTTTTTTTGCAAAAATAAGACTTTTTCAATATCATCAATACTTGGCAAAGTGCTTTTGAAATAACGTAAACTTAGATTTCTAATCCATTCGGCGTAATCGCCGTCAATTTTAATTAAAGTAGTCATCGTACATAAATTTTGGTTCTGCAAAACTACAATGCCATAATCCTTTTGTCAAGAGTTTGCAAAAGAAAAATTTCGTTTTTAACAATTTTTAACATAAAACCTCTGAAATATTAAGAAATGATGTTAAGATTTGTTAAGATATCACAAATTAATAATAATATCAGCAACTTACCCCCTGATTTTTATAAAAAAATATTGAAAAACGTTTGTATTTTTCAAATTAAATAATAAACTTTGCCGAACAGAAAATAAATAGTAACCTTAACACTTACAACATGAAAAAAAGCATTTTTATTATTGCATTAATGTCGCTATTTCTTTGCTCTTGTGACAAAGACAATCTTGATTTGACAGAAAGTGTTCCTGGCATCGAAGGATCATGGAAGTGGGAGTTATCGTCATCAAATGGTTGTTTTTGGTGGATGTGTACACAAGAAGAATCTGGTGCGGATTACACCTTGATATTTGAAGAAGGAAATCTTTTGAGCATTAAAAATGGTGACGAATTTGTTATCTATCAAGAAGAATTAAAAGTGACAAAACCAACAAATATTCCACAAGGACCAAATAGCGGCAATATCCCAGCGAATGAATATTTGATAGAACTGCCGAAAAAAATTAAAAATCTCGATGAATATTTCCTTACTAACGACACTATTTACATGGATGTTGATGGATATGTAAGTATTTGTTTTGATGAATATTATAACGCCAATACACTTACTATCCGTGGTAATGAAGAATATAAGATTGAAATGAATCAACGTTCAATATTTATAAGACAAAATAATCATGATTAGGAATAAAGTGAGACAAAATTTAAAAGACGTCATTTGAAAACAAGTGACGTTTTTTTTATTAAAGCACATAAACTTAATTCAAAAAAAATCTTTTCCCTTTTGTCTTTTGCCTTTAGACTTTTTACTATCTTTGTAAGTTAATTAAAATAAGAATAACTTTAAAGAAATATAGTTGTGAAACGTACAGAAATTAAAGATGCATTACAAATGCAAGAGCTTGACAAAGAGATAAATGTCAAGGGTTGGGTGCGTAATAAACGCGGCAGTAAGAACGTAGCTTTCATCGCTTTGAACGATGGCTCTACTATTAATAACCTCCAGTTGGTAATCGACCTTAACGTCATTCCAGAAGAAAACCTCGCTTTGATGCACACTGGCGCATCTGTTTCAGCAACAGGTAACTTGGTGAAATCAGCTGGTAGCGGACAAAGCGTTGAGATGAATGTCACAAGCATCGAACTCATCGGCGCAGCAGATCCTGACAAATATCCATTACAACCTAAGAAACACTCACTCGAATTCTTACGCGAAATAGCTCACCTCCGTTTCCGTACTAATACCTTCAGCGCCATCATGCGTTTACGTCACTGCATGGTGTTCGGTATCCACAAATTCTTCAACGATAGAGGTTTCTACAACATCCACACACCACTCATCACAGCTTCTGACTGTGAAGGCGCTGGCGAAATGTTCCAGGTAACAACATTAGACCTCAACAACTTGCCAAAGACTGAAGAAGGTAAAATTGACTTCTCACAAGACTTCTTCGGCAAAGCTACTAACCTCACAGTGTCTGGCCAGCTCGAAGGTGAACTCGCAGCAACAGCATTAGGTAAGATTTATACATTCGGTCCTACTTTCCGCGCTGAAAACTCAAACACTTCACGTCACCTCGCTGAGTTCTGGATGATTGAACCAGAAATGGCATTCTACGACATCAACGACAATATGGACTTGGCAGAAGAAATGCTTAAATTCTTGATTCAATATGCATTGGATAACTGCATGGACGACCTCCAATTCTTAAGCAAACGTCTCCAAGAAGAAGAAAAGAACAAGAAGGCTGAAGAAAAATCAATGGAGTTGATTGAGAAATTACACTTCATCTTAGAAAACCCATTCCAAAGGTTGACATATACAGAAGCTATCGATATCCTCAAGAACAGCAACTACAACAAGAAAGGCAAGTTCCAATATCCAGTTACAGGCTGGGGTGTTGACTTACAATCAGAACATGAACGCTATCTCGTTGAAAAACATTTCAAGAGACCAGTTATCTTGACTGACTACCCAATGGAAATAAAAGCTTTCTATATGAAGCAAAATGAAGATGGCAAGACTGTTAGAGCTATGGACGTATTGTTCCCAGGTATCGGTGAAATCATCGGCGGTTCAGAACGTGAGACAGACCTCGAAAAATTGTTGAAACGTATGGACGAGGTAGGTATTCCAAAAGAATCAATGGATTGGTACTTAGACACACGCCGCTTCGGTTCAGTGCCTCACTCAGGTTACGGTCTCGGATTCGAACGTCTCATGTTATTCATCACAGGTATGGGCAACATCCGCGACGTTATCGCTTTCCCACGTACTCCTAAAAACTGTGAATATTAATTTTTAAAGATAAATTAAGGATTTTCTTCTATGTCCTCACAACGACTGACACAAACGCAGAAGATGCTCCAGAAACTGTCGCCTCAACAGATTCTGCTTATGAAACTGTTGCAGATACCGACAATGGAACTCAGCTCACGTATCAAAGAGGAGATAGAAGAGAATCCTGCTCTTGAAGAGAACGAGAGTTTTGACGAAGTGGACAATGACATTGATAACGACATCGATAATGATTCCGACAATGACATTGACAACGAAGGTCATGATGACGATTATGACCCGCTCTCTGACTTCGACGATTATATGCAGGACGACGATGATGACGACGCTGCATATAAATTGAGAACCAACAACTACAGTCGCGACGACGAGCATTATGAAGCGCCTATTTCAAGTGAAGAGAGCTTTCAGGACGTCTTGATACAACAGCTTGGATATAGGAAGTTAGACGACAAGAAATACAAGATAGGTTTGTACATCATAGGTAATATTGATGACTCTGGTTATCTGAGTCGTCCTATTACTGGTATCATGGATGACTTGCTTTTTACCCAGAACCTCGACGTTACGGAGGAAGAGGTGATGGAAGTGCTTCATGTCATCCAGGAGTTCGACCCTGCAGGAGTGGGAGCAACCAACCTTCAGGAGTGTCTCCTCATTCAGCTGCGACGTCTCGAAGAAGACAGCGAAGATGATGATGTGGACTATGCCTTGCCTATAATAGTCATAGAACAGTATTTCAATGAGTTTATCAAGAAACATTACGACAAAATCGTGAAGAAGAGCGGCATCAGCGAGCGACAGTTCCGCGCCGCCATGAACGTTATTCTTAAACTCAACCCTAAGCCAGGCGGCGCGGTGGAGAACTCCCATCGCTCCAACTATGTCGTGCCTGATTTCTCAATATATAACAACTGCGGTAAACTGGAACTGACTCTCAACAGCCGTAACGCTCCTGATTTGCACGTCAACAAAGACTATGTCAATATGTTGGCTGACTTCTCCAAAGAAAAGAAAAGCAAAAGCAATAGGGAAGCCGTCAATTTCGTCAAGAATAAAATAGAATCGGCTAAGTGGTTTATCGAAGCCATAAAACAAAGACAGACGACCCTCTATGTCACGATGGACGCTATCATGAATTATCAGAAAGATTATTTCCTGACTGGCGACGAGACAAAACTGAAACCGATGATTCTTAAAGATATATCTGAGAAAGTTGGTCTCGATATTTCTACTATCTCACGTGTGGCAAACAGCAAATACGTGCAGACCGCTTACGGAACATTCCCACTCAAGAGTTTCTTCAGCGAGTCGTTGACTAACGATGAAGGCGAGGAGGTGTCGACACGCGAGATAAAGAAAATCCTTATGGATTGCATCGAACAGGAAGACAAATCGAAACCGCTTACCGATGATGTCCTGACTCAGATATTGAAAGAAAAAGGCTATAACATCGCAAGAAGAACCATAGCCAAATACCGCGAACAGCTTGGTATTCCTGTTGCTCGACTCCGTAAAGAACTGTAAGATTTATGGAAAAGCTTGCCAAATTTATATCAACAATAACACATCCTGTCTTATTGCCTACATGGATGCTGCTGATATTTATGGCGTCGGGGATATTTAAGATTTCATTCCTAAGAGCAGATGTCTGCCTGTATGTCGTTTTTGGCACAACTTTCATCATTCCAATTCTGATTCTTTTCATCTTAAAGAAGTTCAAGCTGATAAAATCTTTGATGATGGAAAAAAGAGAAGAGAGATTTATACCTCTTTTTATAATGGTGCTTTCTCTTTATATGACGAGTCGTTTTTTTAACGGCGTCAATGCCTTGATACTTTACAACTTTTATCTGATAAGCAATCTGATTTTATGCGTCATTGTCTTTTGGATAAATTTATATTGGAAGATAAGTTTTCATGGCATAGGATGGGGCGCCTTTGCAGGCATGCTTTTCATTATGTCGAAAATTGCTGCACCTCTTTATCTTGACTATTTTGTCGCAAGTCTCTTGATCTCCGGTATCGTAGGATGGGCAAGGTTAAAATTAAAATCCCACAGCGAACCGCAACTTTACGTGGGATTCACTGTAGGATTTCTTGTACTTTTGTTAATATATAATTTTATTGTCTAATGACTAAAGACAAATGACAAAAGTCTTTAATCTTTAGTCTTTAGTCTTTTAAAAAGGTCTTACGCCAATACCGATAGAGAATGGCTTGATTTCTGGGCCGTATCCGTTTTTGAATGTGTCGGTGAATTGGTATGACATGAAGAGATGTACGCTTCTATAAGCGGCGCGGAATGTCAATGAGTAGACATATTTTTCCAAGTTGTTGATTTTGCCGTATTTTATTCTGTAAGTTACATCATCATTATATAATTCGCCTACATATTTAGATTTGCCGTAAGCCAATATGCCGAATTTGAAACCTGCAGAAATTTTGAATTGGTCTCTGATTTTTACGCTGAGTTCAACAGGGATGTCGAAGTAGTTGGTGTTTATCTTGCTGCGTTCGTAGTCGTAGATGACATTTTCGAATACAGTTGTCTCGTCGTAAGGTTTATCGAGATAGGCACCTTTCATATAGAAGTTGTGGCCGGTGTAACCTATACCGATAGAAGCGAAGAGAGGAGAGTTCTCGAAATCGAAATTGAACATTGAGTATACGCTGACGCCTTGGTTTATGCTGCGTAAGTCGAAGTTTTCGTATGCTTTGCCAGTGCTGAAGTCTGTGAATAAATCAGCTCCGATGATAACTTTTCCTTCTGTTCTTTCTGAAATGAGTTGAGCTTGAGAAAGTGATGTGAAGATGAATAATAAAATTAATAATAATGATGTCTTTTTCATAGGTCGATTTTATTAACTATGTAATTTTTTTGAAATGGTATCTTGAATCTTTTTTCTTCTATCTAATAATTCGTCAATCTCTTCCATTGAGAGGTTAGGTTTCTTTAACTCGCTGTCGATAGCGTCGAGGAGCGCGATATAACGGTCCTCTGTAGGGAGTTGCTCGAATTCTTTTTCTTTCTTATCTACTATTGAAATCTGTTCTTTTACAACTACATCTTCGTCGGCGTCTTCTCCGAGTTGGGCTCTAAGCTGTTGTATGAGTCTCGATAAGATTTTCTGTGTTGTTTCTTCATCGAAAAGACCAAACATATCAGATGAGAATGAAACCTGCATTTCATCGTAATTGGATAACATCATCTTGAGTTGTTCAGCCTGAGCCTTGTCGATGCCTGGCATTGAATCAGGCGGATATTTTTCCATCATTTTTTTAAACAATCTGAAAAGTTCTTTCATCTGATTGTTTATGTTTTCATTTTCCATACTACAAAATTTTCGGCTCTTTTATCAAAAATCATTCCTATTTAATGAAACGACTTTTGTCAGATTAAAGTATATGAATAATAATTTTTATTTCAGATTAAAGGTCGTTGTAGAAAAACTGTTCGACATTGATAGTGTCGTTTGTAACATCTTCAAATTCATCGAAGTTGAAGTCTTCTCCGCAGAATATGTTTTCAGGAAGTTGTATTCTGTCTGATGTCACGAAAGCTTTTTTGTAATCTTGACTTATTGTCTGGAACGCTTTCTCTGCTTCCAGACGAGTCCTGAAGTCGCCGACTCTAAGTCTGTAATAAGGTTGTCCGAATACGAGATAAATAGGCATATCAGGATATTTTGTCTTGAATTCTTCCATTGCTACATTGGCGAGGTCTACGGCCTCGTTGCCCGATTCCATAAATATCTGTATTCTGAATCCGTCGATGGTGCTGTCGGCAGCGTGAATCTCTTTCTGTCTTTGTATAAGTTGTTCAATACGTTGGTCTTGTTCTAAAATGACGTAGCCGTTATTTTGTGAAAAAGAAGATAGGGATAAGAATACAAACAATATCGCTATAAATAATTTCATTTTAATTAGATATTTTCTGCTAAAATAAACAAAAAAGTAATACAAGTACCACATTTTTTATGTAATTTTGTCACATAAGTATTTTTTATGAACGAGAATTTAGATGCATACGGTAAATCTTTCAGCAAGCAAGAGTTAGAGATAGAACGCGCCTTGCGACCTGAGGCATTTCAGAACTTTGCCGGACAGGAGCAGGTTGTGGAGAATCTTCTGATTTTTGTGAGAGCTGCTGTGCAAAGAGGCGAATCTTTGGACCACGTCTTGCTTCACGGTCCTCCAGGGCTGGGCAAGACTACTCTGTCGCATATCATCGCCAATGAATTAGGCGTCGGCATGAAGATGACTTCCGGCCCTGTGCTCGACAAACCGGGCAACCTCGCTGGTCTCCTTACCAGCCTCGAGAAAAACGACGTCCTCTTCATCGATGAGATTCACCGCCTCAGCCCTATAGTGGAAGAATATCTTTATTCCGCTATGGAAGACTACCGCATCGACATCATGATTGAAAGCGGTCCTAACGCTCGTTCGGTACAAATCGCTTTGAATCCTTTCACATTGATAGGCGCGACAACACGCTCCGGTCTGCTCACCGCTCCTCTGCGTGCACGTTTCGGTATCAATATGCGACTGGAATATTATAACGCCAAGACATTGGCTGGAATCATAAAACGCTCCGCTTCAATATTGAAAGTGCCTATTGAAGACGAGGCAGCCTTGGAGATAGCGCGCCGCAGCCGCGGAACTCCTCGTATAGCAAATCTCCTGCTGCGGCGCGTCAGAGACTTTGCCCAGATTCAAGGCAACGGGACGATAACTCTTCAGATAGCGCAGATAGGACTACGTGCCCTCAACGTCGACCAACATGGCCTCGACGAGATGGATAACCGAATCCTTTCCACTATAATAGATAAATTCAAAGGTGGTCCGGTGGGCCTTAACACCATCGCGACAGCAGTGGGCGAGGAGCCGGGAACAATAGAAGAGGTATATGAACCTTTCCTTATCCAAGAAGGTTACATCATGAGAACGCCTCGCGGACGCGAAGCAACAGAGTTCGCTTATAAACATCTTGGAAGAACAAAAGGCGCAGTAAACGGCGAACTGGAACTTTTTTAAACTAAAGAAAACTAAATAGACTAAATTGATACTATCATGTACGAAAAAGAAAATTATCATCATCGCGAAATAATAGACCGTCTTGCTTCGGGTGATAGACTGAACCGCGAAGAATGGATGGTTCTGCTTGATTCTCTCGACGATGATGAAAGAGAATATCTGCATTCCAAGGCAGCCGCTACGGCAGTGCAGCATTATGGCAATGGCGTTTTCGTGCGTGCTCTCATAGAGATAAGCTCATATTGTAAAAATAACTGCAACTATTGCGGAATACGCGCCTCCAATACTAAAGCACAACGTTATCGCTTGACAAAAGATGAGATATTGGAATGCTGTAAGGATGGCGCTGAACTGGGTTTCAACACTTTCGTAATGCAAGGCGGTGAAGACCCGAAACAAAACGACGAATGGGTGACTGATGTTGTCGAGACTATAAGAGCCACTTATCCCGACAAAGCAATAACATTATCGGTGGGCGAGCGCAGCGCTGAGGCTTACAAGGCTTTCAGAGATGCCGGCGCCGACCGTTTTTTGTTACGTCATGAGACTCGTGACGATGAACATTACGCTTATCTGCATCCTGCTAATATGAGTTCGGAAAATCGTCGTAGATGTCTGTTCACTCTCAAAGAACTAGGTTATCAGACGGGCAGCGGCATGATGATAGGCAGCCCAGGCCAGACAGTAGAACATCTATATGAAGACATAAAATTCCTGGAAGAACTGGAGCCTCAGATGATAGGCGTGGGACCATTCCTCCCTGCGACTAACACTCCTTTCGAGAGCCGTAATCCTGGAACAGTGGAGCAGACGATACTCATGGTGTCGTTGCTGCGACTACGTTTCCCTAAGGCACTCCTTCCTGCAACGACGGCGCTAGCAACATTATGTCCTAACGGTATGGAACGCGCTATACTCGCAGGCGCTAACGTGGTGATGCCTAATGTGTCGCCTGTAGAACAACGCAAGAAATACTCTATCTACGATAACAAGAAAAGCACTGGTGCAGAATCGGCACAGCAGATGCAACTGCTTCAACAACGACTCAACGCCATAGGCTATCATATCGACTATGGCCGTGGCGACTTTAAAAAGAATTGAGATATAACAACATATTATTATTAACGAACACAAAAAACAAAAACAATGTACGACATAAAATCACAGATAGCAGAAGAATTCATCAGTGACGAAGAGATTCGCGACACGATGGAATATGCAAAGAATAACAGCACTAACAAGGAACTCATCAAATCTATCTTACAGAAAGCTCGTGAATGTAAGGGTATCACTCACAGAGAAGCAGCTCTCCTCCTCGAATGCGACGACAAAGAGATAATCAACGAGATATATGAAATAGCTCGTGAGATAAAACATCGTTTCTACGGAAACAGAATAGTGATGTTCGCTCCGCTTTATCTCTCTAACTATTGCGTCAACGGCTGTGTCTATTGTCCTTATCATTTGAAGAATAAGACAATACGTCGTAAGAAACTCTCTCAAGAAGAGATTCGTCAGGAAGTAATAGCATTGCAGGATATGGGTCACAAACGTCTCGCTCTTGAGGCTGGAGAACATCCTGTAGAAAATCCTATCGAATATATCTTGGAAAGCATCAAGACTATTTATAGCATCAAGCATAAAAACGGTGCGATACGCCGCGTCAATGTTAACATCGCTGCTACTACAGTAGAGAACTACCAGAAATTACGCGACGCTGGCATCGGAACTTACATCCTCTTCCAAGAGACATATAACAAGAAAAACTACGAGGCATTGCATCCTACAGGTCCTAAGAGCAATTACGCTTATCATACTGAAGCTATGGACCGTGCAATGCAAGGCGGCATCGATGATGTGGGTATCGGCGTTTTGTTTGGCCTCGAGACTTATCGTTACGACTTCGTAGGTCTTCTCATGCACGCAGAACATCTCGAAGCGACTTACGGTGTCGGCCCTCATACTATCAGCGTCCCTCGTCTCTGTATGGCTGACGACATCGACACTTCTGACTTCAAGAACGCTGTGCCAGACGACATCTTCTTCAGAATAGTAGCGATAATAAGAATCGCCGTTCCTTATACTGGTATGATAATCTCTACTCGTGAGAGCGAAAAGAGTCGCGCTCGCCTCTTGGAACTCGGCATCTCACAGATCAGCGGAGGCTCGCGCACCAGCGTCGGCGGTTACGTGAAACCTGAAGATGAAAGCGAGAACTCAGCTCAGTTCGACGTGGCTGACCATCGTACACTCGATGAGGTGGTGGGATGGCTCCTCGACCTCGACCATATACCAAGTTTCTGCACAGCATGTTACCGCGAAGGAAGAACAGGCGACCGTTTCATGTCGCTGCTCAAGAGCGGACAGATTGCCAACTGCTGCCTGCCTAACGCTTTGATAACATTGAAAGAATATACCAACGACTACGCCTCACCGGAAGTCAAGGAAAAAGCCAAAGCGATGATAGAACGTTTGTTACAAACCGTTCCTAACGAGAAAGCACGCGCGACAGCTTCTAAATATTTAGACGCTATCGACCGCGGCGAAAGAGATTTTAGATTCTAATAAAATGTAGAGACGTCACTCCTGTGGCGTCTCATAAAATAAATTATAAATGCAACGCTCTAACCGTTATCATATAGGAATTTTCGGCAGACGTAATGCCGGAAAATCGACCTTGTTGAACGCACTAAGCGGTCAAGACGTCGCCATAGTGTCTGACGTCGCCGGAACTACTACAGATACTGTCTGGAAAAACATTGAACTCCCTGGAATAGGAGCTGCTGTCATAGGCGATACCGCTGGATTTGACGACAGCGGAGAACTCGGTCTCATGCGTAATGAGAGAACGAAACGCGCCTCACAACAAGTGGATATGGCGATAATTCTCGTCACTGGAACTCCTGATGACGCGACTTACGAGATGGAATGGCGCGACTTCTTCAGAAATGCTGATATACCTGTTTTATTTGTAATGACAAAATGTGATTTGGAAACTCAGGATGGATATTTGTCATTATGGAAAGATGTCTTGCAGGAAGATGTCTGCGCTGTCTCTGCAAAAGAAAATGTCGGGATAGATATATTGTTGGATAAAATGGCGTCTCTGTATAAAAAAGACGACAACCTCGACGATATAACATATTCATTGGTGAAAGAAGGTGACGTGGTATTGCTCGTGATGCCACAGGACGCTTCTGCTCCTAAAGGAAGATTGATACAGCCACAAGTCGTTACATTGCGTAACATTCTTGACAAACAAGCAATAGCATTGTGCTGTACTCCTGAGAAAATGTCACAGACACTAGCTTCTCTCAACAATCCTCCTTCATTGATAATCACCGACTCGCAGGTGTTTGCCCAGGTACATGCGTTTACACCTAAAGAGTCAAAACTGACTTCTTTCTCGGTATTGATGGCTCGTCATAAAGGTGATATCGATACATTCCGTGAGGCTGCCGATGTGCTGATGTCGTTGCCTAAAAACGCAAAGATACTCATAGCAGAAGCATGTTCTCATATTCCACAGAATGAAGACATCGGAAGAGTGAAGCTGCCTCGTATGCTGAGAAATAAATTCGGAGAGGAACTGCAAATTGATATTGTATCAGGCAATGACTTCCCTGAAGATTTGACGTCTTACGATTTGATAATTCATTGCGGAGCATGTATGTTCACACGACGTCATGTACTCTCTCGCGTCCGTAGAGCTAAGGCTCAGAATGTGCCAATCACCAACTATGGAATAGCAATCGCCGCATTGACAGGAATATTGAATAAGGTAACAATATAAACATAAAAATGACATGATGAAAAAACTCTCTCTCTTAATATTATTGATAGTAGCATCTTTTCCATTGATGGCTCAAGTTGACGAATATCAGGAATATCTGAATTCATTAAAAAAAGAACAAGAGGCTTTTGCTAAGAATGAGGAGAAGAATATTTCCGAGATGCAAAAGGAATATCAGAAATTCGTGACGGAGGCTAATGCTGAATATGCGGCCTTCATGAAAAAAGAGTGGGAGCTTTATGAAAATTTCAAGACCCAGGAACTTACAATGACGCTGCCTAAGATTCAGAGCGCTCCTTCCACCAGTAAGTCGGAACTGACAGAAATAAATGCCGACGATGTCCAATACAAAAACATAGAATCGCTTCCTAAGGTGTCGGCAATAGCTAATGTCAATACGGGCGCTTCCGCCAACGGATATACTCCTGGAAAAGATAATTACGTCGTCAGAAAAGTAGTCACCAGCGCCGGCGTGAAAGAAGTGACAACGACATCCGGATTCTCTTCTTATGTGAACAAGAAATATGTCACAGTTTCTGAAGTCAGCATCGATTTCTATGGCAGAAAACTTGATTTTGTGGTGGATGCCAAACTGCGCCTTAAAAATAAAAGCGTCAAGGAATCTGACATAGCCGATTATTTTGAAGAGATATCGACGATGACAAACGAAACTTCCGCTTTGTGGAGACAAGTAGATGATTATGTCAAGACAATGGGACTAAACGAGTGGGGTTACTTCTGCATCTTGCGTTCTTTGTCGGAAAATATCTTTGAAGATGTCGATAATCGTGTCTTGTTCTGTTTTTATATGTTACGCAACGAAGGCAATTTTAAAGTGAAAGTGGCAAGAGGCAAGTCTTCTAACAGATTGACTCTTCTTGCGGTGATAGATAATAAGAAAGAAGTGTATTCTTATTCTTTCTTCCGCTTCGACGATAGCGCTGAACCTCAGTTGAAATATTATTCTATCTATGGAGGCGGCAACTCTAAAGAAAGTATCTACACATACGATTATTGCAATCAGGATAAGAACCTGAAACAGATAGGCTTGGATTTCCATAATCAGCTGAACATGGGCAAATGCGATGTCGTTAGAGAATTGACTTTTGAGAAGATTAACGCTAAGATAGAGTTGCCTTACAACAGCTCTCATATCGCATATCTTAATGATGTGCCGATGACAGTGTTCCCTATTTATTTTGCATCGCCTCTTTCTGTCGAGGCTCAGAATGTCTTCAATCAGAAACTTAACGAGTTGAGAAAGCAGTATTCAGCAACGCAGTTTATCGATATTCTTCTTAACTTCGTGCAGACAGCCTTCGATTATAAGACCGACGCGCAGCAGTTTGGTTATGAGAAATATTTCTATCCAGAAGAAGTCGTTGCTTATCCGTATAGCGACTGCGAAGATCGTTCTGCTTTGTTTGCATGGCTTGTAACCAATTACACCGATGCCAAAGTCATTGGCTTGCAATATGAGGGCCATGTCGCTACGGCAGTTTGCTTTGGCGATAATGTTGATATGGAAGGTGAGAGATTTTCTTATGCGGGCAAGAAATATTATGTCTGCGACCCAACTTATGTCAATGCATCTATCGGGATGTCAATGCCACAGTTCAAAGGTCAGATGCCTAAGATAATAAAGTTATAAACTTTTATACAAGGAATCTCCCAAAGCGTTAGGGATTGAAGCGGCATCCTTTGCGAGCGGAGCGAGCAAAGATATAGCGGAAAGCCCGACGGCTTGCCGGAACGCCCAAGAAAAACTATTCTACTTTAACGAAAGCGTATTTTGTTCCGAAATCGTCTTCGTATTCAAGATTGCCTAAATCTATGTTTTTGATGGTGTGAGCTTTAGGTATTATGCCGCCTATTTCCATCTCATGGAAATGTATGAGACGGTTTTTGTTGACTTCCCATGTGAACTTGCTGGCTTCCGATTCCATAACGTCGTCGGCAGTGTCCCATGTGCCACCGGTGAAGTCTTCGTTATATCTGTAGAACACGCTTCCCGATTGCCATAAGCCAACAAATAAATCGGTGTCGTAAGTCTGGTCGTTGAAGACTTCAGCTTCGACGACTTCCGGGTCGTATGATTTTGGACATGTCGCTTTCCAGATGACGAAAGCTATGAGACAAAGCGCAGCGATTATCAATAAAATTATAGCTATTTTCTTTTTCATGACGTTAAGATTTATTATGATTGTAAAAATAGCAAAATATCGTTAACAAAAAATCTTGCTAGAAAAATCTTTTCATCACGGCATAGGCTTCTTTGATGCCTAACTCTCCGGCCTTGCTCAGGTCGGCGCGAGCGAGTTCTTTTTCGCCTAGATATAACAATGTAAGGCCTCTGTTGTAATAAGCTTCAGCGAGATTGCTTTCATATTTAATCGCTTCAGAATAATTGTCGATGGCTTTATGGAATTCTTGCATCTGCAGATGTATATTGCCTAAATTATACCAGATGAATGGGTTGGTAGAGTTGTTTTCCAATGCAATCATCATGCTGTTGAGCGATTCCTTGTAATCAGGTTTTGTCTGAACCTTGCTTATCTCTTTTTTGTTAGTGTTGTTTTTCTTGTAGTTGATGCTGATAGGGTCGTTGTAATTCTGGCTTGCCAGGATAAGTTCGGCCTTGTCTTTCTGTAATGACGCGATGTTTATTTTGGCGTAGATGTCGTAAATGTCATTTCCTATCAGTGACTTGAACTTGTTTTCTGCGTGTTGGTAATTGCATATCTCATAATTGGCAATACCATGCAGGAATGTTTTTAAATCGTTGTCGTCGATATTTTCGATGATAGAGTCGTTGATGCACGATTGGTAGTTTTCGTTGGAGAAATCCGCTTGAGTATAAACTAGGCGCAGGCCGTCAAGCTGGCTGTTTTCATTTATCTGACTTAAAGTAGCATCGACGAATTCGCGTTTGTTCTGTTTGTTTTTATCTTTAGAATCAAATTGAACAACGCTGACGATGAAGTTATTGAAAGGTTTTATATTGACGGCGGAGAATTGGGCGAGTTTGCCTCCTTTGTCGCCGTTGGAGAAGTCTGATTCGAAGGCGATGATTTTGTCGTAGTCTATCGACTTGGAATATACATTGTAAAGAGAGTCGATGCTTTTCTCGTTGCCGTTTACAAGGTTTATTATCTCTTTAGACTTATATCTGTCGGCTTCGGCGCCTTTGATGTCGCCTTTTTCATATCTCACCACCGACCTGTTGACCCAGGCGTCGATGAAGTCGGGGAATAGTTCGATGACTTTAGAGAAGTCGTTTTCGGCATTGTCTAGTTCTTTCATCTTGTAATATAAGATGCCTCTGTTGAAGTAACCATATATGTTTTCAGGGTTGATTTCTATCACCTTGTCGAAGAGAGCGAGAGCGATGTCGTCTTCTTTCATCATGCCATATATAATAGCTCTGTTGAAATATGTCAAGGCATTACGTTGGTCGAGGTTATTGACGCGTTCGTAATCCTTAAGGGCTGCTATTGTATCGCCGAGATTAAGGTAAACGGTTCCTCTGTTGAAATATATTATCGGGTTGTCGTTATCCATTTTGAGGGCGTTGTTGAAGTCGGTAATAGCTTCCTGGTATTTCTCGCGTTCCATTTGTATGATGCCTCTTCTCACAAGAGCCTCTATGTTAAAAAAGTCGTGATAGACGGCTTTGTCGAGGTCTTCAATGGCGTCGTCGAGACGGTTGAGAAAACGTTTAGCGACGCCTCTGTTGATATAAGCGTTGGCGTTGTTAGGGTTGATGATGAGAGCGGTGTCGAAGCTAGCGATTGCGTTTTCAAACTCGTTGAGATGAAGTTTAGTCGAGCCGAGGGCGATATGTAGTTCTGGGTCGAAGGGGTCGAGTTTTATAGCGTTATTATAGTCGTTTTTGGCGTCGGCGTAGTTGCCTAGGCGGTCGTTGGATATCCCTCTGTAATGGTAAGCTCGTACATAAAGAGGGTGGATGTCGAGTGTTTTGGTGAAGTCTTTCACTGCTCCGGTGAAATCGTTGAGGCTATATTTGGCGATGCCTCTAAGGAAATAGCCTTCAAAATCGTTAGGTTTGGCGATGATAGCCATATTGAAGTTGCGTATTGCCTCGGAATAGTTTTCTTCCGACAGGTCGATACGTCCCATCAGTATGTAATGTTTGTGATTGAGTTGTGAATAAGCGTTATGGGCAACGAGTAAGAAGAATAGTATTATAAAAAAGCGTAGAGACTTCATTTATGGAATTATTTCTGTTTAGAGTATGTAACAAACGATTCCATGATTTTCTCGTTGTATGATTTAGAAACAGGTATTTCTTTAATTCCACTGACGTCGAATTCGAGGCAAATCTCTGTGTTTTCTTTTCTTAATGATGCTACGTGTTCGAAGTTAATCATAAAAGAACGGTGGCATCTTTGTATTGGAGTGTCTTTCAAATCTTCCGACAATTTCTTCAATGTGCTTCTAAGCATGAAGTCGTATAATTTGTCGTTGTTGAAATATTTTATCATACAATAATTATCTGACGATTCTATGTAAATGATTTTATCGCTTGCCAGAGTGAATCGAACTTCGTTTTTCTCATCTTTAAATTGGATGATATTACCTTCTTCTTTTTCCATTATTTGAGCATCTTTTTCAGGTATTACCACGCGAACCAGATGTTCGTTGTAGAGATAAAGGAAAGAGATGATATAAGGGATGAGCAGCATCCAAGTGGTGTTGGCGATGGTTTTTCTTAATATCTCAAAAGTTGCGTCCCAATAGGCCAATTCTGGATTTTCAATAAGGAAGTTGTCGATGTAGCCTACTTTATATGCGAGGAATACGTAGAATATTGCCAATATGGTGATTTCTGAGAAAATCCATATAAGGTATTCCAGATATCCGATTGATATTTTCTTTACGAAGAAATACATTATTACTCTACTCAATGAGATGAGTGCGCAACCAACGAGAACCATTAATGAAGAGTAGAGGAAATAGTTTATCGTATTGATTCCAGGAATCCAGGTTTCGGAGTTGAAAGGACGGAAAATATTGATAAATACCAAAGAATACACTGTTGTAAAGAAAATGAGTTTTCTTATGTTTTCTTTGGTTACGAGGAATGATGGCAGGTCTTTATTGCCAAAACGTAGTGAATATTTCTTCTTGTTTTCCTTTTCAATCATGATTGCAAATTTACAATTTTTTCTTGTTGGAAAATGAATAATAAATCAAATAAAAATAAAAAAAAGAGACGTCGGTTCTGACGTCTCTAATATGTTTTTTATGATATCTTACTATTGTAATTTGAAGATGATAGGCACTGTAAATGCGCAGCGAACTGCAGTACCACGTTGTTTACCAGGATTCCATTTAGGCATGCTTTGAACAACTCTAACAGCTTCTTCGTCGCAACCACCGCCGATACCGCGGAGAACTGCTACGTTAGAGATTGAACCGTCTGGTTCAACAACGAAGTTAACGAATACTCTACCTTGGATGTCGCTTTCACGAGCCATCATAGGATATTTCATATTCTTTTGGATATATTCCATCATCTTAGCTGCGCCGCCAGGGAATTCAGGCATAACTTCAACAACTTTGAAGATTTCAGCTTCAACGATTTCTTCTTCTTCGATTTCAGCAGGAGCGAAATATTCTTCGATGACTTCGTCTTGAGAAACTTCAGCGTCGATTTCGATTTCGTCTTCAATTTCTTCTTCGTTGTCAACGATTTCGATTTGAGTTACTTGTGGTTTTGGTGCTGGAGGTTGTGGTTTTGGTTGTTCTTGTTTTGTAATTTCAACCATTTCTTCTTCTATAACCTCAACGGTTCTTTGAAATTCATCTAAAGATTGTTTATCATAGCTCTTGTATTCGAATACACGCCAGACGACGAATAATGACACAACCAGACCTATCAAGATAAAGGTTGATTTCTTGCTTTCAAGATCTGCCTTGGGTGATTTTTTAATTTCCATTTTATTTACTTTTCTTAGATTAAACTCAAAAAATTATTTGCGCCACAAAGGTAATAAATTTCTTTTAGATATTGTTCTCTGAATTTTCATTTTTTTCATTTTTTTTTAATGAATAAAAAGAAAACGATAGTGCCTAAAAGACAGCCTATTGCGTCGGCCAGGAAGTCGTAGAGACTGCCGTATCTATTGATAAAAATGTATTTTTGTAATATTTCGGTTAGTGCGCCGTATGAAATGGTAAATAAAAATGACTGCAGGATAACTTTTCTTTTTAATGAGTCATTTTCGGATAGTATTTTTTTTCTGTAGCCCCATGGCGTGAGGAACGCGAGTGTTCCGAAGAGGATTAGATGGGCTATTTTGTCGGGACCTATCCATTCCCAGAAATTAACAACTGTCGGAAAGTATTTCCCGGGCAGCCCCATCATCACCATAATGAATATGGATGAAATGAGACAAGGATAGAAACCTTCCGACAGTCGTCTCAAATTATTAGCCGATTAATTCTTTGTAAGCTTCAGCTGTTAATAAACCATCGATGTCAGCTGGGTTAGCAACTTGAACTTTGATGATCCAGCCTTCGCCGTAAGGATCGTTGTTAACTGTTTCAGGAGCGTCAGCGAGAGCTTCGTTGAATTCTACAACTGTACCTGCTACTGGTAATAATAATTCTGAAGATGTTTTAACTGCTTCGATTGTACCGAATGTTTCATCTGCTTCGAGTGTTTCATCAACTGTGTCGATGTCAACGAAAACGATGTCACCTAATTCATGTTGTGCGAAGTCTGTGATACCTACGTAAGCTGTTTCACCTTCTAAGCGGATCCATTCGTGGTCCTTTGAATACCTTAATTCTGCTGGAATGTTCATTTTGTTTATTTTTTAAATTTATAATTACTTTTTAATGTGCCAAAAATACAATTTTTATTCTTATAAATTTTACTTGTACGAAAATTTTTATTGTGTCAAGCTAAATCTCAATGTGACACCTGCGAAAGTGTTGGATGTCTTGAAGGAATTAGCGATGAATGGGTCTGTCATGTCATGACGGAAGAACGCCTGCATGCCAAGTCTGTTGCTGAAATCGTAATCGGCGGTGAGGTAGATGTTAACCTTATTTTGGCCTGATGATATCTGGCTGTAGTTTTCATCTATGCTTCTCAAGATAGTCTTGTCTTTTCTGAAGCCGATGTCGAGTTTCATGGTGAGTTCGTTAGCATTCTTAGATGAACCTCCTAATGTTGAAATGATAAGTCCTAAGTCTTTGAATGTATAGCCGCAACCGATGATGATTTCGCGTCCTTCAGCTTCTGTCAGCTGGTTGTTGATGAAGCTGATTGTTACAGTCCTGCTCTTCTTGAAGTCTAATGATGGTGATAAGTTGTTATGTAATGATAACTTAAGACCGATGAGAGGAGCGTATTGTTCTGACACTACGATTTGAGCCATATCATATTGTGGCACTCTGATATTAGTTCCGTCATACATCATCATAGGGTCGTTTTCGTTGTAGTTCAAGTTTGTTGCCCATGATGAGATGGAATATGTTGACTTGTATGAATGGGTGATGTTGATAGTCTTGAAAATCTTCTTCAAGGCAGGTATCTTGCTTAAGCCTGAGAAGTTGACCGACCAGTTAGGCAGAGCTATTTTTCTGAACAATGACAGTTCTACTTCGTCGGTATTCTGTCCTGAATAAGCAGCCAAGAACGAATAGATGAGTACGTCTTGTGAGTTGGCGCCGTAGCCTTGAGGGAAGTAGCCATGGCCGATAGAGTCGTAAACCATAGGTGAGCCTAAGTCAACCCAAGCCTGGTTTTCTTGAGCAAGACGCATAGCGATGTCTTGTCTGTTTCTCAACATATTTTCAAATAACTCGTCACCGTTTTTAAATGATGTCGCGGTCATTATGTGTGATATGTTGAAGTTACCTCCATTTGTTGGTGTGTAGTATTGGAACATGCCGTCAGCATCTGCTCTGAAATATTCTGAGAAGTTTTCGGCGTATGTTCTTGTACCGCTGATGTCAATCTTGAAGTTCTGGAATGGTTCTACGACAATCTTATAGTTATAGGTTTCGTTGAGTCTTTCAGAATAAGCTTGGTTGAATGTTGTGTCTGTTGTTATCCAGCCGTTGTTTATAGCATTGTCTAATATGCCGTCGCCGTTGCCTAATATGAATCCCCATCCAGGAGCGCCTGTCATGGCGTTGATTCCTAAATAGTCAGGTTCGTAGATATAGCCAGGCAATGATACGCCGCTGCTTTGTGAGTATGAGAAAGAGGCTTTCTTGACACCTAATAATATTCTTACTGTGTTGTCTGCAATCAATTTAGCATAGTCTTTCTTTGGAGCCTTGCCTGTTGTGTCAACGGTTGCTTCTTCTTTCTTTGCTTGTCTGTTGTTGGAGTTTCTTCCGCTGGCGCGCTTTGGAGTTGTGATTTGTTTGAAATATGGCACCTTATTATATAACTTGGTAAGGTCGGCATTTCCATTCAATTGTAACATAGCTTCGTTTTCGTTCACGTTACCCATGACGGCTTGTGTTGAACGTGATGATGCTGTCCAGCGATATGTTCCGGTATAGTTAGCGTTAGCTGTTACCCAATCCATGAGTGGTAATTTATTAATAGGTATAGTATAGTTAAGTTTTGATACCTGGTTAAATCTGGACATAGAGCCTAATCCATATATCTCGTCTCTGATGGTGTCTCTGTTAGCGCCCCATTCAGCAGTCTCTCTCTCTGGGTTGCCTGCAGGTTCGTAGATATAAGCATTAGCATTGGCGTTATATGTGAAGTTCAAGCCTTTGGTGATATCATAACGGAAGTCGTAGTTACGGTTCCAGTCCCAATTCTTTGCGTATGTAGGTCTGATGATGATATCGCCGGTGCTCTTGTTTCTAAGTTTCTGTTCTTGATATTGTCTGAACATTTCTGTTGAGAACGAGAAGCTCTTAGGCATATAATAGAAGTTGATGTCTTTGATGATTTGCAAGTGTTTTGATGAGGCCCATTTTGCGTTGGCAAAAGGCTGGACGCTCTTGGCATTTGTCGAGTATGAGTAGCCAAGGCCGCCTCTGTAGCTTTTTTCTATGGCGTACTCAATGTCGCTGTTTCTTTGCTCTTGCTTAGTATATGCGTATGTTGCATTGAAGTTTTCAATATCCCAGAAATGTGGTTTCTTGTTGCCCACACGATTCTTTCTTAAGTTGGTGATATTGAAGTTGGTTTGTTTTACGATATCTCTTGCAGCATTTTTGAGAGAGTCTCTTCCTGCTTGATCTTCTATTATCTCGAGAGCGTTTTTAAACTTCACATCAGGGTCGAATGGGTTGTATTCTGGTGTTACCGATGTTTGGTTTTGATCGTAATGGATTGGCACGGTGATGCCAGTCTTTTCAGGAGCCATGAATTTACCCAAGTCGATATCTGTAGATATGCTGTAGAATCCGTTTGACTCCATATTTGATTCTGTTGCCTTAGTCTCTAATGCTCCATAACCGGCAGAGTTGTAAGAACCGGCTGCTGTTACGCGGCCCAAGTCGGCTAATGTCGTTTCAATACGACCTGTTGCTGCCCATCCGCCGCTGTTGTTTAAGTCGGTAAGACGTAATTCGTTAATCCAGATGATAGCATTCTTGTCGGCACTTACTTCGTTGTCGTTCTTAGGGTTTCTAACACCTATCATCATGCTTCTTACTTCGCTGATGGTTGGGTTACCTAACACCTTAATCTTGTTCTTTCCTGAATATTCGGAATATACTCTGTTAGATTGGACGTTGTTTGTACCTAACGATCTGTTACGGTTATTCTTGACTTCAACGAGTTCATCGAAGTTGATTTCTATATTGTTTTCTTCTGGCCAGATGGCGAAATCGTCTGTAGAAGATGTGTACCAATCAGTGAATTTAAGAGGCACTTCGTATTCGTAATAGTTGTCGGTCAAGTCGGAACCGAAACGCAAGAATACTGTGAGGTCGCCGTCTTCTATGTCGTCATATTCATACATCTTTTCGGCGTGGATGAACATCTTGAGTTTCTTGTAATATCTGAAGTCGAAGCTTGTTGATTTATATACAGCTCTTGCGTCGCCATCGACGAGGTTCTCGACAGAGAGTTGTAATGCTTGTTCGTTCTGACGATATGTCTGTAATGTTCCAGTATAAACTTCTTGGAAAATTCCAGGAGGGATGACATAAGGTACAGGTTGGCGGCTGCTGTTTTCTTCTAAGTTGACAGCAGACTGTTCGAACAATGTGTGATTTGTCTGGTCGCCAGGCATATATTCTCCAGGAGCTTGGATGGCTTGGCTGTAAGTTCTCCATTCGCCTCTGACGAGGTCCAATGTTGCGAAACGAATCACGATGTCGCTATGGAATCCTTTCATGAACATTCTCATGAAGCGTATTGAAGAATATCCTTCTATGTTACCGATGATTTTGTCAGGCTCTCTGATTGGGATACGGAACTGGTACCATTTGATTTCCTTGATATCGCCGTTGATAGTAGTTACTCTTGTAGTACGAATATCGGAGATTCTGTTTTGACCTGCCACCATCATCTTGCTAGGATCGAGGTCGATTTCATATTGATAATAATTTTCTGATTCACTCAATGTGTTGTCGTTGTTGATGTCTTCAACATCAGGGAGTGTGGTGTAGCTGGTGGTGTAGTCTTCTATATGTTGTGACTCTGATGGTGAGTTGCCTTCGTTGCCGTTGAATTCTTTATAGCGTTCAAGGATGCTGCTATATTTAGGGTCGCTGTCGTAGTCGCTGCCTCTGAAGTAGTGGTAGTCGTCAGAAGAAGGGTCGTTGTAAATTTCTGTGAACGCTTCAGCGGATAATTTCGACTGTAATATGTTCAAGTAGTTTTTGAAGAATAAGCGTTCGTCTTCATCTGAGAGACCGTCATAACCAACATCTTGGTATTGTCTTGAATTAGGATTTGAGTCGAATGCGTCAACCAAGGCTTGTAATGATGGTACGCGGCCCCAATTTGTGGTGTCAACATTGACGATGTTATCTGTGGTAGGCAAACCGTTTTCGTATGATTTTCTACCGTCGCGCAAAATGTCTTCTGAGATATCACCTAAGTTGAAGTACAATTTACCTGTATTGGTTTGATCCTGACCTTCGAAGAATGGGTCCATCATCCAGAATTCAATGTATTCAACGTTGGTTGCGTTGAAGTCTGATGACTCGATGGCTCTCATGATACCGCCCCATCTGTCTTCTGGATTTGAGAAAGTACCATCGGAATTGATGTTTTCGGTGTCGTAGTTGTAAGGTCCTCTTAATGTTGGGTAATAAGCCAAGTTCAAGGTTGTCACATTGGTTGAGACGCCAGCCTGAACATCTTTGTTAGGGAATATTTCTGTCTCAAGAACTTGTCTGACTCTGTGGTCCGATAACTCGTCGTTAGTTACGTTAGGAGGCATGATTCTGGTGTCTCTGTTATAGAATACAGTCTGATCGATGCAGTACCATGCTAACTTAGAACGGTTTTTGCCATAATCGAGTCCCATTGTTGAATAGGCTTCAGGGAATAGGTTGTGCTGATATTGAGGTGTACTTGCCAAATTCCATGTTGTCCATTGACGAAGGTCGATGGTTGATTTGGCTCCTTCAAAGTCATCGATATAGGATGTTCCTGTTTGACCGTTTTCTTTGTTGATGCCCTGGATGAATTGTGCGAATTCACCATAGATTGAGATTCTTGATTTTTGTTTTGTCTCGATGAAAGGCAATTTGTCGATGAGGTCTGTCAGCAGCTGTGATTCTGTCTGATAGTTGAAGTCGAATCCATAAATTGTATTTGATAATGGTTCGTCGTTATAGTTGACCTTAGTTGTATAAGCTCTTTCATTGAGGTGTAAGATTGTTCCACCAATCAAGAAGTCTGGGTTTATCTCATGTTCCACTCTTGCTCCCATGAATGATTTTTTCATTGTTGACATGGCAGTGTTGTTTTCCATTGAGATGTTGATGTTGGCGCCTGAGTTGAGCAATGCTTCGTTTAAGATTGTTACACGGCCGAGTGTGTAATCCACTGTGTAATCGACGTTTTCTACGAGAGGAGCGCCGCCTGCAGTGACAGTTACGGATCCAGGTGATACGTTAAGAGCGTTAAGGTTTATTTCACTTCCTGATGATGATGTGTAATGTCCTTCGAGACGGAACTTATTCTTTTCTGTATATTGTTCCGCAGATGTCTTTGTCAATGTGTACAATGAGTCGAAAGCGTATTTGTCGGCTAGGACAGGGTTGTCGGCGAATATTTTTCTGATATGGCTGCCGAAAGGCTCGAGCACAGGGAAGTAGATACGTCCTGTCGATGAGTTGATGGTACCGCCGTTTGTTGTTGCTCCGTTGATGAAGTCGAACAGACCGTCGCCGCCTTCAACAGGGTTGTTCTGAGAGTTCAAGTTATCAACATTCATAAGATGGATGAGTGACTTGCCTTTTAACTCGCCTTCTGCGTCGGCGAAATATCCTGTTGCGACACCGTTGTTGTTGCCTAGATACAAGATATTCATGATGAAATCGTTTTGGCTTACTTGATAAGCTCTGATGTTATAGACGTTTTTCATCATGAGGTCCCACATAGGCATCTTGGTGTTGATGGTTGTGCTCTTTAATAATTTAGTTACAAGCACGTTAGGGTCGGTAATGTTTTGGTCTGAGAATTCACCGACTTGGTAAACTTTATCTTGTCCGATTACTGTATATTGGTAAGCAACGGCGAGTGTTTGGTTTGCATTTAAGCTGATGTTCAATGTGATGAAACCTAACTTGCTGTTGAGAACGTATTCTGATGGACTAAGCTTTCTGGCTTTTTGTAATTTCTCGAAGTCTTTTCCTGATGTGTATCCTTGCGATGTCAAGTATGAAGTTACGCTGTTTAACGAGCGAATAGAGTTCTCATCCATATTGCTGAGCAAGGTGTTGGATGTATTGTCAGGATATTGAGCGCCGTAACCTGAGGATTGAACCTTGGCGTCGTTGTATATCCATTCGTCTTTGCCTTCTCCCAAGTCGGTGAACGCAACTATATTACGGCAGTTTTCGAAGTTGGTTGTTGTGTTTGTCACCCATACTTCGATTTTGTTGATGTTAATGTCGGATGTTACTAAAGGAAGGTCTTTCAAAGCGTTTTCATAGTTGTCTCTGAAGTATTGGCTGAGGAAGAAGTGTCTGTTTTCTTCGTAGTCGAGACATTCTATTTCGTATTCGTTGCTGAGAGCGCCTCCGCTTACTGTTATATTTTGTGTTTCACTTTCTTGGTATGAAATGACGGATGTCACGGTTGTTTTGCCGAACTGTAGTTTTGTCTTGATACCGAACAGAGACTGGGTGCCAGTGATGAGAGAACTTTTTAATGGCATGCTGACGTTACCAGCTTCAATGAGTTTTATGATATCGTCTTCATCACCTTCGTATTTCAAGGTGAATTTGTTGTCGAATGTGAATTGTGTTTTAGTGTTGTAGTTAAGTTTGAATTCGATTTTTTCGCCAATCTTTGCAGCAGCGCTTAACTGGATGCTTTCGTCGAAGTCGAAGTTTGTTATGCTTTGTAATCTTGCAGGTTTAGATGGGTCGTTACGTTTCTGGTTCTTGATGCCGAAAGTGACGTCTGCTGAACCTTGCAGTTTGATGTCAATTGTGTTGCTGCCGAATATCTTATCGAATGCTTTGCCGCCAACATAAATTGTCGGGATGAGTTGGTTGCCGTTTCCGGTGTTGCTGCCTGTTGCCTCGCGGCGTTCTTTCCAATATTCTTTCTTCGATTTCTCGTTTTGATATTTTGCATACACGTCGTGACTCATGCTTTGAGGTTCGCGATACATGAAATCGCCGATTTTGCTATAGAAAGTGTATTGGCCGGTGATTGGGTCGTAAACTATTTCACGAGTTATGTTGTCAGGTTCTTTGAGATAGAATCCGGATTGGTTCTTGTCGTGGTTGAATGGGTTGCCGTCATCGTATGGGATAGGGTATATCAGTTTTGTGGTGTCGGAAGTTTGTGCCTTCAGGTTAAGACATGACATGGCAACGCCAAATAATAATAAAAGCGTGAAAATGTGTTTGGTATTTATTAAAGATAATCTTCTCATCATACTTGAATAATAATAACTTATAATAATCTAAGGGCTTCTTTGATCAGTTGTTCCACGTTAGGATTCTCTAACTGTGACATAAGCTTGTCCAGTGCTTTCTCAATGCTCGTCCTATTGAAACCTAAGACCATCAAAGCAGATAACGCCTCTTCTTTTAATGTATTGTATCCAGCTGGCGTTTTTTCGCCTTCTGAAATGTTAAGTTTTGATATCTTGTCGTGCAAGTCGACGATGATTCTTTGAGCGGTTTTTGCGCCAATGCCTTTTACATTTTGAATGACTTTTGTGTTGTTGTTGGCAATGGCATCAATGGTCTCTTTTACGGTCAGCGATGATAGTATCAAACGGGCTGTGTTGCAGCCTACGCCAGATACTGTTATGAGCTGAAGAAATAGAGAACGTTCTTCTTCGGTGTAAAAACCATACAGAACATGAGCGTCTTCACGAATTGCAAGATGTACGTAAAGCTTTACTTCAGCCTGTTCTCCAATGGCGGTAAATGTATTTAATGTTATATTAATTAAATAACCAATACCTTGATTGTCAATAACTACATACGCAGGGTTTTTCTCTGCTACCTTGCCGGAAATAAAACTATACATACCTAAATTTTATATCAAAAATCTATAAAAAGTCGTGATTATATCAAACGACAAAGGTACAATTTTTTATGCTAAAATCAATGGTTTTTTTGAGATTTTTTCATTTTATAATAAGAATATTTTTACCTTTGCAAACTCAATTTTTGATAGTAATTTTAATATAAATATTAGATATGAATCCTTCAATAGTTATCCTCGCTGGCGGTGGTCCAGCTCCTGGTATCAACACAGTTATCAGTACTGTAGCTAAAACTTTCTTGAAAGACAATTTCCGCGTGATAGGTCTTCATGAAGGTTATAAAAATCTCTTTAAAGCTAACCCTAAATTGGTTGAAATGGATTTTGCTTATGCAGATCAGATTCAAAGAATGGGTGGTTCTGCTCTTCAAATGAGCCGTTATAAACCAAAAGATGAAGAATTCAATACAGATTTCTTTGTTAACAATAATGTGAAACTTTTAGTTACAATTGGTGGCGATGATACTGCATCTACAGCAAATCGTATCTCTAAATATTTGGCTGCTAATAATGTAAAGATTCAAAATATCCACGTTCCTAAGACTATCGATAACGACCTTCCTCTTCCAGAAGGAGTTCCAACATTCGGTTATTATTCAGCAAAAGAAGCTGGCGTGAGAATCTCTCAAACAGTTTACGAAGATGCTCGTACTAGCGGCAACTGGTTCCTCGTTTCTGCAATGGGCCGTGAAGCTGGTCACCTCGCTTTCGGTATGGGTGCAGCTTGTCATTATCCAATGATTATCATCCCTGAAATGTTCTACAATACAGAAGTCACTTTCGACCGTATCATTAACCTCGTCATCAGTGCGATGATCAAACGTAGAATGTTGGGCATCAATTATGGCGTCGCTATCATCAGCGAAGGCGTGTTCCATTTCATGACAGATGATGAAATCAATAACTCCGGCGTTAACTTTACATACGACGACCATGGTCATCCAGAACTTGGTAACGTAAGTAAAGCTCATATCTTCAACACATTGTTGCAAAAGCGTATTATTGAACTTGGTCTCTCAATCAAGAGCCGTCCTGTTGAAATCGGTTACGAAGTTCGTTGCGTCGATCCAGGTGCGTTCGACTTGTTCTACTGCAGCATCTTGGGTTATGGCGTAAAACAATTGTTCGATGAAGGCGTTTCTGGTGCTATGGTTACAGCTGACAACAAAGGTGAAGTTAAACCATTGTATCTTAAAGATGTAGAAGATGAAAACGGTAAGGTTAAACCTCGTCTCGTAAACATGAACGGCGAAAAGGCAAAACTCGTTTTCCGCGATTGTCTCCAATATATCACACCTGCTGATTACGAGGCAGCAAAACAATTTGTAGCAAATCCTGAAGATTACGACTTTAAGAAAATCCTTAACTGGTAATCAAACGATATATCTGAAAAACTGCACTGAGTTCGCTGAAACTTGGTGCAGTTTTTGTATATATAACCATCCGCGAAATCACACTAAAACGACACGAAAAAAACTTTCGTGAAAGATTAGTGGAGTTTCGTGGATGTCAAAAAACCATCCGTGAAATCACACTAAACCGACACGAAAAAGAACTTTCGTGAAAGATTAGTGAAGTTTGGTGGATATAAAAAAAACATCCACGAAATCACACGAAACCGACACGAAAAAAAACTTTCGTGAAAGATTAGTGAAGTTTCGTGGATATAAAAAGAAACCATCCGCGAAATCACACTAAACCGACACGAAAAAACTTTCGTGAAAGATTAGTGAATTTTCGTGGAAAATTAAAACCAAATAACAATATGAGGCTAATTTACAAAAATGAGGTTTATGACATCATAGGTGCTTGTTTTGATGTCTATAAAGAACTTTCCTTTGGGCTGTCAGAGCCTATTTACCAAGAAGCGCTAGAGTTGGAGTTTAAATCACGTGGTATCCCTTACGAGAGAGAAAAGGAACTTATAGTTTATTATAAAGGACAGAAACTGCGGAAAAGATATATCGCTGATTTTGTTTGTTATGATGATATAATTGTAGAATTAAAGGCGTTGGATTGTATAACAAATAAAGAGGTTTCTCAAATCTTGAATTATCTTCACATTACGAAATTTCCATTGGGATTGTTGGTTAATTTTGGTCATGAAGATGAATTAGAGTGGAAAAGATTCGTTAATCTTTAAAATTTTGATTGGTAAAACTTTCGTGAAAGATTGGCGAAGATTTGTGGATATAAGAAGAAACCATCCACGAAATTGCACGAAACGGACACGAAAAAAAACTTTCGTGAAAGATTAGTGAAGTTTCGTGGATATCAAAAAACCATCCACGAAATCACACGAAACCGACACGAAAAAAAACTTTCATGAAAGATTAGTGAAGTTTCGTGGATGTTTTTTTGTGGAATAAAAAAAGAGGGCGAAATTTTCGTCCTCTTTTTTTGAGCCGGCGGAGGGATTTGGACCCCCGACCCCGAGATTACAAATCACGTGCTCTACCGCTGAGCTACGCCGGCAATGCAATTACCTTTCGTTTTGCGAGTGCAAAGATACGACATTTTTTTAAACCACCAAACTTTTTTTTATTTTTTTTTATTTTTCTTGAAAAATATTTTTTAGGGTATTGTTTAATTCTCTTGCTGTACCTTTTAAAAGTGTGTTATCACTCGGAAAATCAATGAGTTCTTGTTTTGATAATTGTAGTGTCTCCTCTGTACATGCAGCAGCATCACCTGCTATTTCTGTATGGTTTTGTTTATGGTATGACGCTATATCGATAGGAATGTTGATCAAAACTTGCTTGTTTTTGACGTCAATAATTTCGATTTTGCCTAAAATGTGAGCCGATTTGGTGATGGTGTAGTCAGTGACTTTTGCAACTAAATCATCTTTCTTCTCGTCATGAGTTACTGTTTCGGTGAGTTTCGGTGAGAAAAATTTATCGTCGATAGCAATGTTGATCATTAAATCATAATTCTTGCTGTTATCAGGAACGATGTCGAAAGGAACTCCGTAAATGTTGTTTGCATCAAAATCTAGAACTAACTGCGCGAAATTGTCAGGAAGATGTAATTCTTTTGATGTGGTTACAATGAAAATGATGCGTTCATGAGGCATGACTGCAAGCTTTATCATTAGTTCATCGATATTGTTGTTTTGAGGGTTGATTTGACGAAGCTGATTGACTAACCAGTGCGCTTCTTTTAAATTTTCTTCGTTAATATCTTTTAACAAATGCTTAGTCTTGGCGTAAATGAAGAGCTCAGCTTTTTCTCTTGAATTGTAAATCTCATTTTCTAGGTTTAGTTGCTTGAAATTTATGGCAGTTTTGACAATATTTGGCAATACCTTGATTTTGTTCTGTCTGCTATTGATGGAATTCAGTCTGTGGTAAATCTCTATCCAGATTTCCGGCTGTCCGGATTCTTTGAGTTTCATGATTCTTTTGTGGTCGATTTCATTAGCCTCATGATATGATATAGCAAGGATATTGAGTTGTTTCTCATTGAGCTTGTTCTTCTTGGCCTTTGGAATTAGTTTGTCGATAGTTTGGTCAGACTCTTGAGTGCCTTGCGCGTTGCAGCAGATGCCCACAGTGATAAGCAAAGCGAAAATTATCAGTTTTAATGTTTTCATCAGATATAAATTTTGGTAAAAATATTACAAATTTCGCACCATTTTTATTTTAAAATCTGTCAAAAAATTGTATTTTTGAACTTTCTAATTTTAGACGTATCTACTTGTATAAAATGCGTCAATGAATAATGATTAAGGTGATTTAAAAAATAAGTGTAGATTATGTATACAATAGATGAAATACAAAAGAAGATAAATGATTATATTGATAATCAAAAGTTTGAAGGTGAACCAAAGGAATTATATGCTCCAATAGAATATATTTTGCGTCAAGGCGGAAAGAGATTAAGACCAACTTTATGCTTGCTGGCTTGTGATCTCTTTGGTGGCAATATGGAAGATTGTATGGTTCCTGCTGTCGCTGCTGAGATATTCCATAACTTCACTTTGGTTCATGATGATATCATGGATCAGGCTCCTTTGCGTCGAGGAATGGAAACTGTTTATAAAAAATGGGGATCCGATGTTGCAATTCTTTCTGGCGACACAATGCTGATAAAGGCGTTCCAATATGTTTTGAATACAAACAACAAATATCGTTATGAGGTGTTCGCTGAATTATGTAAGGTGGCTCTGGAAGTGTGCGAAGGTCAACAACTTGATTTGAATTTCGAGACTCGTGATGATGTTACTTTGAAAGAATACCTGGAGATGATTCGTCTTAAGACTGCGGTGCTTCTTGGTTCTGTTTTGAAAATAGGTGCCATAGTAGCTGGCGCTGACAAAAAAAGTCAAGACGTTATATATGAATTTGGCGTTGAAATAGGCATGGCGTTCCAATTGCAGGATGACGTCTTGGATTGTTATGCTGATGTTGATGTGTTTGGCAAGATGATAGGTGGGGATATCTCTGACAATAAAAAGACTTACTTGTACCTTTATGCGCTCGATATGGCAATTGATGAAGACGAGAAAGAATTACGTAAGTTATTCAAAATGCCAAAGGGTCGTGATGAAGAAAAAATCAAGAAAGTGTTGGAAATATATGATAAATATGCGGTGAAACATGAAGTGTTGGCGGAGATTGAAGAAATGTTCAATGTCGCTATAATGGATCTTGTTACAAGACTTGATGTTGATGCAAAGAGAAAGGATGTCTTGTTGGATTACGCAAAATATTTATATAATAGAAATAAATAATTAGAAAAAAATTAGACATCGTTAAACATTTTAATCTTTCGTTAGTTTATACAACAAAAACAACTAACTATGAAAACTCTTAATAAGACTTCAGTTTTACTTGTTGAAGACGACGTTGAGCTGCGTAATACAATAAGTGAAAATCTAAAAGCTGTCGACTATAAGGTATATGCTACACGAAAGAGCGTTGAAGGTCTTGATTTGTTCAAGAAGTATGATATTGACATCTGTATTTTAGATGTCGAGATGACCGGTATGGACGGATTTGCTCTGGCTGCTCAGATCAGGATGCTGAATCCGGATATGCCTGTGATATTCTTGGTTTCCAAAGGTTTGTTCCTTAATATGTTGAAAGATTTTGAATATGGAGTGGATGATTATCTGACAAAGCCTTTCAGCAATGAGGAACTGCTTTTGAGAATCAAGGCGGTCTTGCGTCGTGTCGAGCGTAACGACCCTTTCTCATATACTTTAGGTAATGAAAAGATTAACATCGGTCGTTTTGTCTTTGATGCTAAGAATATGGTCTTGGTCTTGGATGGACAAGAACAGCCATTGACAAGAAAAGAAGCTGCATTACTTAAAGTGTTGTATGATAATAAAAACGACCTTGTCACCCGCAAGAAAGTCTTAAAGATGATCTGGGGTAACAGCGATTACTTCATCGGCCGTTCGATGGATGTATTTATAGCAAGACTTCGTAAATACTTAAAAGCAGACCCTAATGTAAAAATACTTACTGTTCATGGCGTGGGCTTCAGACTCGTTGTCACTGAGCCTATTGCTGTGGAATGAAAAGGCAGCTGTCACCATAGCTTAGGAATCTGAACCCGTTGTCGAGCGCGTATTGATATGCTTCTTTCCATTTTTCGCCGATGAGAGCCGATACTAATAATAATAAGGTGCTCTTAGGCTGATGGAAGTTGGTGATGAGCGCTTTCGCTACTTTTATGTTACATGAAGGAGCAATCATCAAGGCAGTGCTTGCGTGAAGTTCCGACATATTATGCATCTCCAAATATTTTACTATTGTTGAAAGAGATTCTTCCGCTGATGGCAAAGATTCTCTTTCCTTGTATGGGAACCACTGGTTGAGATGAAGACGTCGTTCTTCCAAACCTTCTTCCATGAGCATAAGTCCAATCCAGTAAATGGACTCAATGGTTCTCATGCTTGTCGTTCCAACAGGTATGATTGTCTTACTGCAATTCTTTATTATGTTTTCTATGCAGGATTTCTTTACTACGATGGTCTCAGAATGCATCTCATGCTCGCCTATTGTCTCGGAAGAAACAGGGCGGAATGTGCCTGCGCCCACGTGTAATGTGACTTCTTCAAATGAGGTTCCCTTGTCTTTTAAGCTTTGAATCAGGTCGTTGGTGAAATGCAGTCCTGCGGTAGGCGCTGCCACTGATCCTTCATGTTTAGCGAAGACTGTCTGGTAGCGTTCTCTGTCGGATGCCTCGGCCTCACGATGCAGATATGGCGGAAGCGGAATCTCGCCAGCAGCTTCTAATATCTCGGCGAAACTTAATTCCTCTGGTTCCCATGAGAATCTTATAACTGAATAATTGTCGTTTTTATCGATTCTCTCTGCATATAGCTTCGCTTGTTGTCTTGTTGTCTTGTTGTCTTGTTGTCTTACATTGATGTCGAGTGATAGCTTGTCGTTTTTCCAACGGCGAGAGTTTCCAACAAGACACTTCCAATCTGAAGGCGACTGGCTGCTGAAAGCTAGCTGATAGTCGCCGTTGCCTGTGATTGGCTCAAGACAGAATATCTCTATCGCGGCTCCGCTCTCTTTGGTGAACTGAAGACGTGCTCTCACGACTTTAGTCTCATTAAATATTAATAAAGAGTCTTTGGGAAGAAAGTCCCCAATATTTTTGAAATGAGATGAATGAATGATGTTGTCTTTTAAAACCAATAACTTGGAAGCGTCACGTTCGCTTAATGGATATTTGGCAATTCGTTCGTCAGGAAGTGGATAGTTGTAATCCTCAATTGTTATGTTCTGAACATCTTTGATCATATCTGAATTAGTTTCTGTTTAATATGACCAATGCGGCTATTACGCCAGGAATCCATGCGCAGCATGTTAATAAGAAAACGATGAGTATAGAACCGCAACCTTTGTCAAGTACGGCTAATGGTGGAAATATTATTGATAAAATGGCTCTTAATAACGACATAACTATTCAGTTTTTATTTTTGCAAATATAATAAAAGTAGAGAGGTGAATGCCTAATGAGAAAAGATTTTTTTTGATGCACCTGCTTTTAAAAACTAGTATAATTAGGTGCGTGATTATTATTGTTTTATGGTATTAAAAATATTAATGCAAACTGGGGATTATGTATTGTATAAATCGATTTTTTTTAATATTTTTGTAGCAATTTTTTAGAAATGAATGTTTAATTAATATTTAAAAAAAGATGAAAAAATTATTTACATTGGCACTTATGTGCATGCTCGCAATTTGCGGTTACTCTCAAGATCCAGGTACTTTTGATGAATCATTCGGTACCAATGGTATTGCTACTTTTAATCCTTCTTCAAGATTCGACTTTATCAAGGCTGTTGTTATACAAGAAGACGGCAAAATCATCACAGTAGGTGAAGGTCAAACTGAAGGATCTAATTACGCTGTTTTCGTAGCACGTCAAAATCCTGATGGCACTCTCGACCAAACATGGGGCGCTAACGGTGGAATCTCTTACTTCAAAGCAGATCCTATGGTTTACAAAAATGAAGCATACGACGCTAAAATTGGTCCTGACGGAATGTTGTATATTGCAGGTCACATCTATGACTCAAGCAATGGCGATAGCAAAGGCTTCGTTCTTTGTTTAGATGAAAACGGTTTCGAAAATGTTAACTATGGAACAAACGGCTATGCTATCAGTGAAGGTGGCAACGGCATCAACTATTCAGGTATCGCTATCGACGAACACGGCAGATGCATCGTTTCTGGCTACACACAAAATGATACAGACACATTGTTCGTTAGACGTTATAACACTGCAGGTTTGAAAGACCCTTCATTCGGTACAAACGGTACTCTTAAAATAGCTCCTCACCAATCATTCAGTTCATACGGTTACACAGTCGAATGTGTAGAAAACAACAAAATCGTTGTTGGTGGTACAAGACTCGACACTATCTGGGGCTGCACACGCGCTACTTTATACAAAGTTAAAAACAATGGTACTTTAGACACAAGCTTCGGTACAAACGGTTATGTTGAACTCAATATCGGTGAAGGCGCTGAACAACTTTTAGACATCCAAGTAGATAACGAAGGTAACTACCTCTGCGCAGGTCACTCATGGTTGGATAACGAACCTTACTTAAGATATGAAACATACGTAACTCGTATTACAAAAGATGGTGACATCGATACATCATTCGGTGTAGATGGTTACGCAAGACTCGAACCACTCGAAAATGGCGCTAACGACTGCTACGGCATCACAATCGCTCCTGACGGACAAATCTTCGGTGCTATCACTGCTGAATTATGGTACGATGGAACTCTTACTGCTATGCGTATATATGCATTCAACTTGACAGCTGATGGTCAACTTAACGAAGACTTCGCTGGTACAGGTTACCTCCCATATAGCCTCGAATATCCAGAAATATATTTACGTGAAGTAGCTTTGCAAAAAGATGGCAAACTCGTTGCTGGCGGTTATACATATGATGGCAACATCAATACAGAAATGTTGATTTCTCGTATCTATACAAGTGTAGAAGGCGAAGAAATAGTTGAACCAGCAGGCGTTGAAATAGCAGCAGAAGCTATCGATGCTAACAATGTAAAAGCAACTTTCACACCTAATGCTTATACAGAAGAATATCACGTAGGTATTATTTCAAAACAAATGTTCGATCAAGTTGGTGTTGAAACATTTGCTCAAGCATTACAAGCTGATGGCAATCCTTATACTGACGTTAAAGAAATCGACTTCATGTCTCTTACACCATTGACAGAATATGTTGTTATCGCAACAGCTAAAAACGCTGAAGGCGAATGGACAAATACAACAGCAAATGTAACAACTCCAGACGTTGAAGGCTACGAAGAAATCATGGAAGCTAAATTCAATGTTTATCCTAACCCAGCATCAGCAGTTGTTTACATTGAATCAGCAATGAACGAATCAGCTCAGGTAAGCATCGTTGACTTGACAGGCCGTTGTGTAAAACAAATCGAAACAACAGGCGGCGTTTCAGCAATCGCTATCGATGATATTAATAAAGGTGTTTACTTCATCGTAATCGAACAAAATGCTAACAGCATGATTCAAAAATTGGTTGTTAAATAATAATAACCTATAAATATAAATGAAAAGAGATTCTCCAACCGAGAATCTCTTTTTTTTATTAAACATTTTCATGTCTTTGTTGTTTAATAAATCACTAAAAACATAAAGATTATGAAAAAACTATTAATTATCGCATGCTTGTTTTTTGCATGGCAATTCAAAGCAGAAGCCTGCACCGGTATCTCCATGTTCTCTGCAGATGGTTCATACTTCCAGGCAAGGACTATAGAGTGGGCTGGCACAAATCTTAACAGTATGTATGTCGTTGTACCACGTAACTTCAGTCAGACTTCATTCACCCCGAAAGGTCAGAATGGAATGACGTTTAAGTCGAAGTATGGTTATATCGGGCTTGCTGTACATGAAAAGGAATTCATCGCTGAAGGTCTTAATGAGGCTGGCTTGTCGGCTGGTCTGTTTTATTTCCCCAATTATGGCAGTTATCAGCTTTATGATGAGAAATACAATTCCACCACAATTGCTGACCTGCAGCTGGTGTCGTGGATTTTGTCACAGTTTGCCACTATTGATGAGGTGAAGGCTAATATTAATAAGGTGCGTGTCGTTTCTCTCATGGGCGGTGATGGCTCCGAAGAAGCTATCCACTGGAGAGTAGGCGACAACTCGGGAAAACAGATTGTGATAGAGATTGAAAAAGGCGTGCCTCACGTCTATGACAATCCTATCGGTGTCTTGACAAACGCTCCTAACTTCCCATGGCATCTCTCTAATCTGAGCAACTACATCAACCTTACTCCAATAAATCCTCCAGCACATAAGATGGCCGATTTTATGGTTGAGCCAATCGGTCACGGCAATGGATTTCTTGGTTTGCCTGGCGACTTCACGCCTCCTTCACGATTCGTGAGAGCTGCTTTCTTCAAATCGACAGCTCCAATGTTAGCAACGGCTCGTCAGACAATGCTTCAATGTTTCCATATCTTGAACAACTTTGACATTCCAATCGGAATGAACTTCCCTAAAAACGAAATCCCTGACTTGCCAAGCGCGACACAATGGACATCGGTCATTGACTTGACTAACAAGGTGGTTTATTACAAGACTTTTGACAACAATAATATCAGAATGATTGACTTGAAAGATATAGACTTCGGTAAAGTCAAATATCAATATCAAAAGTTGGATGAACCTAATTCTCAACCTGTGGAAGCAGTTGCTATAAGTCAGTGAAGAAAGACTAAAGACTAAGGACTAAAGATTTTTTAGTTGTGGTTTGGAAAATAAAAAAAGAGCTCCTGGAATAAGGAGCTCTTGTAAACTTTAGACTTTTGTCTTTAGCCTTTAGTCTTTATCATAGATTTTTAACAATATCGTATGTATCTTTAGCAATCATGTATTCTTCGTCTGTTGGGAATACAACGACTGTTACTTTAGAATCTGGTGTTGAGATGATGCGTGCTTCGCCCATTGTAGCGTCGTTGGCTTCCATGTCGATTTTAACGCCGAGATATTCCATATCTTGTAAGATTGGACCTCTCATGAACCAAGCGTTTTCGCCGATACCGCCAGTCATGACGATGATGTCAACGCCGTTCATAACAGCTGCGTAAGCGCCGATATATTTCTTGACGCGATGTTTGAACATATTGAAAGCATATGTTGCACGTTCGTCGCCAGCTTCTTTTCCTGCTCTTACGTCGCGCATATCTTGTTTGTCGCCAGTGATGCCGATGAGACCTGATTTCTTGTTTACGAGTGTATTCATTTGTTTGAGGTCGTAACCTTCTTTTTCAGCGATATACATGAAAACACCGAGGTCGAGGTCGCCAGTACGGCTGCCCATCATAAGACCTTCAACAGGAGTGAAGCCCATTGATGTGTCGACTGATTTTCCGTTTTGAACTGCTGCGATAGAAGCGCCGCTGCCTAAGTGGCAAGTGATGATTTTTTGGTCGTTCCAGTCTTTACCTACGAATTTAGCTGCGTTTTCAGCAACGAATTTGTGGCTTGTTCCGTGGAATCCGTAACGGCGTACGCGATATTTGTCATAATATTCGTAAGGAATAGGGTAGAGGTAAGCCTCTGGTTTCATTGTTGAGTGGAATGCTGTGTCGAAGCAGCCGCCTTGTTTTACGTTAGGAAGCAATTCTGTTACAGCTTTCACGCCTGCCATACATGCTGGGTTGTGGAGAGGAGCGAGGTCGATAAGTTCTTCCATGAGTTCCATGACGCTGTCGTCGATGAGAACGCTCTTGGTGAATTTTTCACCGCCGTGAACCAAGCGGTGACCGACAGCGCCGATTTCGTCCAATGACTTGATAACACCGTGGTTTTCGTCGAGCAATGCGTTAAGAACGATGCTGATACCTACAGTGTGGTTTGGAATAGGAAGTTGTTCGTAATGTTTTTCGCCATTCCATTTATGTGTGAATTCTCCCATTTCGAGGCCGATACGCTCGAGGATACCTTTTGCCAAAACGTTGTGGCCGTTGTCATCAATGTCAAAAAGTTGATATTTGATTGATGAGCTGCCGCAGTTTAAAACTAGAACTTTCATTTGATAATATTGTGTTTAAGATTATTGTCGAAAAGAAAGACGTGTCAATGTGTGTTATTGTAGTTACATTGACGCGTCTCTACAATTATGAATTATGCATTATGCATTATGAATTCTTTTGAGCGATTGCTTGGTTACATGTGATGGCGACGAGTTTGTAGATGTCGTCAATTGAACAGCCGCGGCTCAAGTCGTTACATGGTTTAGCGAATCCTTGGAGGACTGGACCTACAGCTTCAGCGCCGGCGAGACGTTGAACGAGTTTGTAAGCGATGTTGCCTACTTCCAATCTTGGGAATACCAATGTGTTTGCTTTGCCAGCTACTTCGCTGTTAGGAGCTTTGCTTGCGCCTACTGAAGGGACGATAGCAGCGTCGGCTTGTAATTCGCCGTCGATGCATAAGTCAGGACGCATTTGTTTTGCCAATTCAGTAGCTTTGATGACTTTGTCGACATCTTCGTGTTTTGCAGAGCCTTTTGTTGAGAAGCTCAACATAGCTACTTTAGGATCTATCTTGGCGATATTCTTTGCAGTGTCGGCTGTACATACAGCGATTTCTGCGAGTTGTTCTGCTGTTGGAACTGGAGTTACAGCGCAGTCTGCGCAAACGATCTTGCCGTCAGTTCCGTATTTGTCGTTAGGTAAGAACATGATGAAAGCACCTGATACGCAAGAAACGCCTGGAGCAGTCTTGATGATTTGCAATGCTGGACGGAGCATGTCGCCTGTTGTGCTGCGAGCGCCGCTTACCAAACCGTCAGCATCACCTGCTTTGAGCATTAAAACGCCGAGATACATGAAGTTCTCTGCCAATTCTTGTGCTTGTTCTATTGTCATGCCTTTGCTTTTGCGGATTTCGAAAAGCAAGTTGGCGTATTTATCTCTGTCTGGATTGTTTTTTGGGTCGATGATAGTAGCTCTGTCGATGTTCTTTAATTCGAATTCAGCAGCCATGTCTTTGATTGTCTGTGCTGGTCCGATAAGGATAACGTCAGCGATGCCGTCAGCGATGAGTTGGTCGGCGGCTTTTAATGTTCTAGCTTCATCTCCTTCAGGAAGTACAATGCGTTGTCTGTTTTCACGCGCATTTTGTTTTATTTGTTCTATGAGATCCATATTGTTACGATTTAATATTAAACTTTTCTTATAGCGTACAAAGGTAAGAATCTATTCTAAAACTTCAAAAAAAAATCTGATTATTTTGTTAAGAAAATAAACAAAAATGTAATTTTGCATTCTGAAAAAATATTAAGGACAAGCTTGAACTAGATATGGAAATGGACGCAGGAAAATATGTATTTAGTAATGATACAGTTGTTGGATTAGTCCATCAAGTTCAAGAGACTGATAATCAATATAAAGATTTTAAATTTATCACGCAGAAGTCGGGAGAATGGGAAGGTCCGCAGCTTCGTGATGTCTCTTTTGTCAGTGCGGGCTGGAATTTTATGGTCTTGTTTGTCGTGATGGTCGTCGTTGTCCTTAACAAGTTTTTTGCTCCTGGTCGATTTGCATCCATAATGGCTATGCCTTTTCAAAATGGTGGCAACGAAAAGATAGTCCGAGAAAACCACTCTTTTTTCAATATTATATCATTGTCTAATTTCGCGGCATTTGTGCTAATGCTTTCGATGTTCGTCCAGAAGATATATGTCATCTATGGAGGCAATGACATTCTGCATGACAACATAAGCTTTATGTTTGATATAGCAGCTGTTGTTGCAGCTATATTCATCTTTAATTATCTGATAACGGCGTTTTATTCTTGGCTGTTTAAAGCCGATGCATTGCTGCATATTCATGTCAATCTTCACATATCAATCATGACTACTGCCAATGTGGTGCTGATACCATTTATGATGGTTCTTTTATTCTATCCATACAAGTTTTTATGCACCATAATACTGGTAGTTTTGTTGATGCTTTTCATTGTCAGATTTGTGAAATTATTAATTGAAGCGCGAATGTTTTCGAAGTTAAATTTTGTAAATATTTTTTTGTATCTTTGCACCGTCGAAATTTTACCGGTTTTGATAGTATTTAAAATGGTTCTTATGGCAATATGATGCTTTGAAAATCATTTTGTTATATGTTTGAAATTGATTAAAATTCTTTGATTAGTAAAAGATAAAAAAGTTTGTAGATGAAGATTAAATCAATCCTTTTGTCGCAGCCAAAGCCTGCTGATGTAGCAAAAACTCCTTACGAAGCAATCATTAAAAAGTACAACGTCAACATTGAATTTGAAAAATTCATCAAGTTGGAAGACGTGTCAGCAAGCGAATTGAGACAAGAGAAAGTAAAACTTACCGATTTTACCGCAATTATTCTTACAAGTCGTAACACAATAGACCATTTCTTCCGTATCGCAAAAGAAATGCGTTATACAATCCCTGAAGATTTGAAATATTTCTGTGTGAATGAAACGACAGCACAGTACCTTCAACATTACATTCAATACAGAAAAAGAAAGATATTCTACGGCAAGCAAACATTTGCAGACCTCGTGGAAATCATGAAAAAACATAAAGAAGAAAAATATTTCTTGCCAAGTTCTAACTTGGTCACAGAAGATCACGACGGCATGCTCACAGAAGCTAAGCTTGATTATACAAAAGCTGTTATCTTCCGTACAGTGTCAGCCGATTTGTCACACATAGATATCAACAAGTACGATATGCTCGTGTTCTTCAGCCCAGCAGGTATCGACTCATTGAAAGCTAACTTCCCTGATTTCGTCCAAAATGAGAATGTCGCTATAGGCGGATTCGGACATTCAACATGTGAAGCTATTACTGAGGCTGGTTATACATTGAACTTCAGCGCTCCAACACCTTCATGTCCATCAATGAACATGGCTATTGAAGAGTTTATATCTAACGAGATTAAAAAAGCCAAGAAAAAATAATTTCGATGAACGAAGGACTTCCGAAAGAACAGCGCTTATATAAAAAGAAAGCAATAGAAACATTATTCGAAAAGGGTAAAGGGTTTAACTTTTATCCTTTTCGAGTTGTTGTTTATGCCCATCATTCGGAAGATGACGAGCCTTCAATCCCTCGATTCCTCGTCTCCGTCTCCAAAAAAAGATTCCATCATGCCGTGAAACGCAACAGGGTCAAACGACTCGTACGCGAAGCTTGGAGAAGAAACAAATCAGAGATAATTGTTAAATGTGAAAAACAACAAATCACTTTTGACATCGCACTTGTTTATACCGCGACAGTAATTTTATCGTACCAAGAGATAGAAAAGAAAATAAAACAGCTATCTTTGCGTTTGAACAATAATTATTTCCATGATGAAGAGAATCGCACAACTGCCGGCTAAATTTCTGATATTGCTGATACGCATTTATCAAGTGACTTTGTCACCTTTTATAGGCAGAAACTGCAGATACACACCTACTTGCTCTAATTATGGAATCGAAGCGATAAAAAAATACGGCGCCATAAAAGGCGGCTGGCTTACTGTAAAAAGAATATTATCCTGTAACCCATGGGGCGGCAGCGGCTACGACCCCGTTCCTTAAAATTTTAAGTCATGAAGAAATTTAATGTTTTCTTATTCGCATTGCTCGTTTTTCCTCTCGCATTGTGCGCTCAAGAAAAACAAAACAATTTTGAAATATCCAAAAGCATCGATATCTACAATAATGTGTTCAGATACCTTAACCAAAATTATGTCGATGAGATAAATCCTGCCGAACTTAATGAGATAGCAATCAATGCAATGCTCAAGGAATTGGACCCTTATACCGTGTTTATCCCTGAATCTGAAATTGAAGACGTAAGACTTCTTACCATGGGCGAATACGGTGGAATAGGTTCTATAATAACATATTACGACAATAAAGTTCATATCTCTGAACCTTACGAGAACTTCCCTGCTCATAAGGCAGGTCTTATCCCTGGCGACGCAATCATGGAAATCAACGGCGTCAATACTGAAAATAAAACCGTGGCAGAAGTGAGCGAACTCCTTAAAGGTCAACCAGGTTCAACTCTTACTCTTAAAATAAAACGCGAAGGAGAGAAAAACATAATAACAAAGACTCTTATACGCGAGAAAATAAAAATCGATAATATTCCATATTATACAGTTCTCGATGGAGGAATAGCTTATATCATTCTTAATCAGTTTACTAAAGACGCTGCTAAAGAACTGAAGGAGGCTTTCCTCGAGATGAAATCGCAAAATGAACTCAAAGGTCTCGTCATCGACCTCAGAGGCAACGGCGGCGGTCTCCTCAACGAAGCTGTCGATATTGTGAATCTCTTCGTGCCTAAAAACAAACTCGTCGTTTATACTCAAGGCAAGACACCAGAACAAAATAGAAACTACTATACTAAATTGGATCCTGAAGATACTGAGATACCTCTCGCTATACTTGTAAATCAATCTAGTGCGTCGGCAAGCGAAATCGTATCTGGCTCAATCCAGGATTTCGACAGAGGCGTGATAGTTGGACAAAGAACATTCGGCAAAGGATTGGTGCAAAACATCTTACCGATGAATTACAATACTCAGATGAAGGTTACTGTGTCAAAGTATTACATCCCAAGCAAACGCTGTATCCAGGAAATAGATTATTCTAAAAAATCTAAAAACGATACTATCACCAAAAACGATACCCTCGGTCCTCAATTCAAGACAGCAAACGGAAGAATAGTTTATGAAGGTCATGGCATTCAGCCTGATGTGAAAATAGAACCGGAAACAGTATCAACAATTACAGTTCATCTCTATGCTCAGAATATGATTTTCAAATATGCTAACAAATTCTACAGAGAACATAAATCAATTCCTTCTCCAGAAGAGTTTGAAATAACTGATGAGATTTATGATGATTTTGTAAAATTCGTTGAAAGCCAAGACTTTAGTTATACTTCAGAAAGCGAGAAGGATTTTGAAGTGTTGGTGGAGACGGCAAAAATTGAAGGGTATTACGATAATATCAAACCTCAACTTGATATTCTTGAAAATGAATTGAAGAACCATAAGGATAACGACTTGATCAACAATAGAAAAGAGATTTCCGAAATACTTAAAATAGAAATCGTAGGTCGTTATTATTTCCAAAAAGGAAAGATTATATCAACTTTGAAAGATGATGTTGAATTGAATCGTGCAGTGGAAATACTTCTTAACACTAACGGTCAAAACGAATACGAGACATTGCTTAAAAGTTTATAGTTTATAGTTGAGAGTTTAAAGCATGAAGGTTGAATACGGCAAAACCGGGACTTATTTCTATTGGATTGGACTGATATTATTAGCTGTCTTTCTCCCGACTTCCAAATTTGGGTTGAGTGTGACTCAATTTTATCTTATAGCTCTTTGGCTTTTGCTCGGTCTCGATATGCGTAATGGCAAGATATTGTCAGGAATATGGCATAACATAAAGACCAGATTCAACGATTTTATCCATAACAAAGTCGCTGTGGTGATGGCGTCGATGTATCTTTTGCATATCGTAGGATTGTTGTATACTTCCGATTTTCAATATGCATTTAAAGACTTAAGGATAAAGCTTCCAATATTGCTTTTCCCTTTGATATTGTCGTCGATGAAACCATTGAACAAGAAACAGTTTGATACTGTGATATGGTTTTTCATAGGTTCGGTTTTCTTTGTGACAATTCTCGGTGTGATAAAATTCTTCCGTCGAGATTTCGTCGATGTGAGAGAATTGTCGGTTTTTGTAAGTCACATCAGGGTTTCTCTTTGCATGGTGTTCTCGATTTTCGTCCTTGCATACTATCTCGTAAAAAGAAATTATAATGTCATCGTCAAAGCGCTTGTAGTTTTTCTGATAATATGGTTCTTATGGCAGATAACTATCTGGGAATCATTTATTAGCATTTTGATTATTGCTGCATTATGTGGAGTGATGACACTTTATTTTATTTTTAAAAGCAGAAATAAATTCGTTAAGATATCAACGGTTGTTGTGATGATATTAGCTGCGGCCGTTGCTGTTTATGCTCCATATAAGGTTATCCATGATTATAATAATCCAGAGAAAGTTGTTGTGGAGCAATTAGATACTCATACTAAACTTGGCAATCCTTATGTATTTGATACTATCAATTTAGGTATAGAAGATGGTCGTTATGTTGGTTTGTATCTGTCGAAAGGAGAACTCATAAGTGCATGGAACCAGCGTAGCGAGAAAAGAATCAACCATGAATATGAAGATGCATATTTCTGTTTGGTAAGATATATGACTTCCAGGGATTTAAGAAAAGATGCTGAAGGCGTTTCTATGCTTACGGATGAAGATGTGAGAAATATAGAAAATAATGTGGCGAACTATAACTACATCGAAAATCCAGGAGTCAAGACGCGAATCATGAAGATAATGGTCGCTTATAACAATTATGAAAGAAACGGCGATGCAAACGGAAGCTCTGTGTTTCAACGTATTGAATTCATCAAGGCGTCTTTCGGAATTATCAAGGAAAGCCCGATTTTTGGAGTTGGAACTGGCGACATCGTTGATGCTTTTGCGGATTATTACGAAGAGACAAATTCCAAATTACGACCAGAATATAGATTCAGAAGCCACAATCAATATCTCGCGATTACAGTGGCTTTTGGTGTCGTGGGATTGTTATGGTTCTTGTTTTCAATGTTTTATCCAATCATTGCTGACAAGAAAAATCGTAATTATATCTATTTTGTTTTCTTGTTTATAATGATGCTCTCGATGTTTACGGAAGACACGATAGAAACGCAAATAGGCGCGACATTATTCGCTTTCATGAATTCATTCTTGGTTTTCGGAAGAGAAACAGAGGAAATAAAGACTCAGAGTCACAGAGACGCAAAGACACAAAGACAAAAAGAACTCTAAATTATATTTCTTTGCGTCTTTAAGCGAAGGTGAAAAGTAAATTTCCTAGGAAATTCCATATTGTTGTTACTGCTATTGCAATGAGTTTGCTGAAATAGAAGTTCCATTTAAGTTTGTCGGTTAAGATATAAAGAGCTAAGGAGTTTATTCCGAGGCCTATAACAGATACAATCATAAACTGCAAATATTGAACTCCGATTTCTTCCTTATGACTTTCAAAGGTCCATATTCTGTTCAAGAAGTAATTTGACGTTGCGGCGAGGATGAATCCTAGGCAATTGCTGAGATATTTGTTTAATCTTAATATTTCTTTACATAAATAAGTTGTTCCGAAATCTATTAACATTCCGGAACAACCCACGACTCCAAATTTTATGAATTTGGAAATGAGTAATTTATCTATTATAAATAAACTTCTCATTTGTTATATCTCTGTGTTTTCTGTTTTAAATTCTTTGTTGTGACTGCGTATTACGAACCAGAATAATGCAATCATTATTATGATGCTTAATATTAAAGGTAACAATTCTGTCTGTCCAAATGTTTCGACGTCTATATTTGTTATTCCTTTATTGTTTAGATAATATAAAACAACAGCGGTTCCGTTGTTGACGAAATGCATTATCATTGGCACCCAGATGCTTCTTGAATAGAAGAACATATAACCCAACAACATGCCTAAGACAAGACGTGGGATAAATCCGTAGAATTCAAAATGGATGAATGAGAATATTGCTGATGTGACGAAAATGCCGATGTGAGCGTTTTTGCATACTCTGATAAGTGAAGGCTGCAATATAGAACGGAATAAAAGTTCTTCGCCTATAGCTGCCAAAGCGGCAATCATGATGAGGTTGATTATAAGACCGCCTATATTGTTGACGTTGAGCATTTTCTCTATTAAAACATTTGCGTTTTCTTGAAGTTCCATCATGATTTTTTCGAGAGAAGCCATCGATTCGGGAAGGTTTAGATTCGCATTCCATTGAGCGAATACATTGTTTAATGGAAGTATTGCAAACATCATCAGAATTCCAACTAAAGACCATAAAGGGATTCTGTTGAATCCTAATGATTTTATTGGTTTTTCCTTGACCATGCACGCATATAACAAAGGAGGAAAGACAAATGTAAACAGTTGGCTGCTAATTTGAGCTATACGTAACACATTGAGTTCGCTTAAGTTGGTGCTTTTTGAGATAATTGTTATTGCAACACTGGATATTGCTGATAATATGAATCCCACCACTATTAAAGCAGCTATGATGAATAATCTCTCGGCGAAACTAGTCTTTTTTATCAAAGGAAAATTCATGATGTATTTTTTTAATTTTTGCAAATTTAATATTTTTTTAAATTGATGAAATGAGTATTTTTGCAGTTGATATGAAAAAGATAGCAAACTTAGAATTTGAAGATATTCCTTTGCTGTTGGCGCCTATGGAGGGTGTCACAGACCCGCCTTTCCGTCATGCCTGCAAAGAGCAAGGAGCAGATATTGTATATTCGGAATTCATCTCTTCTGACGGCTTGATTCGTGACGCTGTGAAGAGTGTCAGGAAGTTGGGTTTTGAGGAAGGTGAGCGTCCTTTCGGAGTTCAGATTTTTGGAAACAATGTAGAGCCTATGGTGGAGGCTGCTCGTTATGCGGAGCGTTACAATCCTGATATCATTGATATCAACTTCGGTTGTCCTGTCAAGAAAGTCGCTTCAAAAGGAGCTGGTTCTGGCATCTTGAATAACATCCCTAAGATGATTGAGATAACAGCAGCAGTCGTTAAAGCGGTGAAGACTCCTGTGACTGTGAAGACACGTTTGGGTTACGATAGCGAACATAAGGAGATAGTCGATATCGCCGAGCGTTTGCAGGATGTGGGAATACAGGCTCTTACTATTCATGGAAGACTGCGCACCACCAAATGGGGCGAGCCTGCTGACTGGACTCTTATAGGTGAGGTGAAGAATAATCCAAGAATGACGATACCTATCATCGGTAACGGCGATGTCGTTGACGGACCGTCAGCGAAATATTTCTTGGATAACTTCGGCGTTGACGGACTTATGATAGGACGTGCTACATACGGCAATCCATGGATTTTCAGAGAAGTGAAACATTATCTGAAGACTGGTGAGATATTGCCAGCGCCTATTGTCGAGGAGAGAGTGCGTGTTTCAAAGGCACATCTCGTTGATTCCTTAAATTATAAGAAAGATGAGTTCTATGCAGTGATGGAGATGCGTAAGCACTGGGGATTATATTTCAAAGGTTTTGTTAATTTCAAGCAGTTTAAGATGAGATTGATGGAGGTGAGGACAATAGAAGAGGTGTTCGCAGTCTTGGATGAAGTTGTAAATTATTATAACTCAATCGGTTAAACTCTCTTGATTCGTTGCTTGCGTTGAAAGGAAAAATTTTTCAATTTTTTTTGAAATTTTGTTATGAAATTAGCAACAATTTTGTAAATTTGCACTCACAAAACAAGGGATATATTAAAACTATCCTGCTCCTATAGCTCAGTCGGTTAGAGTAGCTGACTCATAATCAGTTGGTCCCTGGTTCAAGTCCAGGTGGGAGCACAAAAAAACCTCGGTAGTCATTGACTGTCGAGGTTTTTTGTTTTCCACAAAAATATTATCATCCACGAAAATTCACGAAACCATCACGAAATAAATTAGTGAAAAATTCGTGTAGATTCGTGGATAATTATTCTGCGGATGTTTTATCAAAATATTCCTTCACAATCTTCGCCTTTGCCTTGCCGACGATTTTTTCCAATGTTTCCAAATCTGCTTCCTTGATGTTCTTTACTGATTTCAATTCTAACATCAATTTTTCGGCGGTCTGTTTGCCGATGCCTTTGATGTCGTTCAGTTCTGAATGGATAAATCCTTTCTCGAATTTCTTTCTGTGATGCGTGATGCCGAATCTGTGCGCTTCGTCGCGGATGTGTTGTATCACCTTCAGAGTCTCGGAGCGTTTGTCTATATATAAAGGTATGCTGTCGCCAGGGAAATAAATCTCTTCTAATTTCTCCGCGATGCCGATGATGCTTATCTTGCCGAATAAACCTAGCTGCTGCAAAATCTTAACGGCTGACGATAACTGTCCCTTGCCGCCGTCAACAACGATTAAATCTGGAAGTCGCTGCTCTTCGTCTAAGAGGCGTTTATATCTTCTGTAGATAATCTCTTCCATAGAGGCGAAGTCATTGGGACCTTCAACGGTCTTGATGTTGAAGTGTCGGTAGCCGCTCTTGTTAGGTTTCGCATTGACAAACTGCGTCATCGCGGCCACGGCATAGTCGCCCTGGAAGTTGGAGTTGTCGAAACACTCTATCACTTCAGGAAGAACCGGCAGATTAAGGTCGTCTTTCATCTGGTTTAAGATTCTCTTCGTATGTCGTTCCGGGTCGACGAGAGTCCTGAGCTTCTCTGTCTCTATGCGATATTGTTTTGCGTTACGCTGCGATAACTGCAATATGTCTAGTTTCTCGCCTCGCTGCGGAACGGTGAATTTCACTCCATCCAGTTTTATGTCTAAGTCTATCGGGACGATAATCTCTTTGATGTTATGACTTTCCATCATCTGTCGTACCTCGATGATGGCTATCGACATGAGTTCTTCGGCAGTCTCATCTAACTTTCTCTTTATCTCAAAAGAATGTGATTGTATTATCGCACCTTCGACAATCTTCATATAATTGACATAGAAAGAATTGCCGGCGTCTTCGTATGAAAACACTTCTATGTCGAAGAGTGTGTTGCTGCACACGACGGATTTCGCATGATAGTTTTCAAGTAAGTCGTATTTGTCTTTAATGACCTGCGCCTGCTCAAATTCCAGTCTAGATGCATGGTCCATCATCTGCGCTTTCATGTCTTTAAGAACTTCTTGTATATTGCCTTTGATGACTTTCTTGACGTTAAGAATCATCTGACGATAATCCTCTTCGCTTATGCTGCCGTCGCAAGGTGCTTTGCAGTTGCCGATATGATATTCAAGACAAGGACGATAATGTCCGTTGTAAATATGTTCTTCTTTTAAGATGAGTTTGCAGTTGCGGATAGGGTAGAGTTTCCTTAGCATCTCGAGGAATGTCTTGGCTACTGTCACAGAAGGATATGGCCCGAAATATATAGAGCCGTCGTTGACTTTTTTTCTTGTTAGAAAGACACGAGGAAAACGTTCGTTTTTTACGCAAATCCATGGATATGTCTTGTCGTCTTTCAGCAGGATGTTGTATCGTGGTTTATATTGTTTGATGAAATTGTTCTCGAGAAGAAGAGCTTCCATCTCGTTGTTGACCACGGTAAACTTGATGTCGGCGATGCGACTGACAAGGACTTTTACCTTGCCGCTTTGCTGCTGTTTGTTGAAATAACTGGATACTCTGCGTTTCAGGTTTTTGGCTTTTCCGACATAAATAATCTCATCTTTCTCGTCATAATAACGATACACACCCGGATCGGTGGGGATGGTTTTTAAGATGGATTTTATTTTGTCGTTCATAATTTATTTGGTAGAGACGCCACAGGGGTGACGTCTCTATATATTTTTAAAAATGTTTAAATCCTTGTGCTTCAATTGGAATTACGTGTTCGTCGGTGGTGATGAGTTCAGCGACGTTGGCGTCTGCTGTCATGAAACCGATGATTCTCACGTCTTCCATATTTTGTACTTTCTCGTAATCTTCTTGTTTTACGGTAAAGAGAAGTTCGTAGTCTTCGCCGCCGTTGAGTGCTGCCACGCAAGGGACGATGTCGAATTCCTTGGCGACGTCGATGGCTTTTTTGTTCATAGGGATGCGGTCTTCAAAGACACGGCAACCAACGTTAGAGTCTTTGCAAAGATGTAAAATCTCTGATGCCAATCCGTCGGAGATGTCAATCATAGATGTTGGTTTTATCTCTAACTCTTTGAGTTGAGCCACTATGTCTTTACGTGCTTCTGGTTTGAGCTGACGTTCGAGGATATAATCGTAGCCGTAGAGTTCTGGCTGTACGTTAGGGTCGGCCATGAAAGCGGCTTTCTCTCTTTCTAATATTAACAATCCGGTATATGCTGCTCCCAGGTTCCCGCTTACACATAAGAGGTCGTTAGCTTTAGCGCCGGTACGATATACGATATCGTCTTTCTTTGCCTTGCCGATGACTGTTATTGAAATGAAGAGTCCCGACTTGCTCGCTGTGGTGTCGCCACCGACTAAATCGACTTTGTAAGTGTCGCAGGCTAACTTAATTCCTGAGAAAATCTCTTCAACGGCTTCTACTGAGAACTTGCTTGAGATTCCCATTCCGACTACGATTTGTGTAGGAGTGCCGTTCATGGCATAGATATCGGAGAAGTTCACGACAGCAGCCTTGTAACCTAAGTGCTTCAGAGGCATATATGTCATGTCGAAATGAACGCCTTCAATCAAGACATCGGTAGAAATCAATGTCTGCTCGCTTTTATGGTCGATGACGGCAGCGTCGTCGCCAATGCCTCTCACTGTCGATTTGTTATATGTCTTGATGTCTTTCGTCAGTCTGTCGATGAGACCGAATTCACCGAGTTCTGACAATTCTGTTAATTCTATTTTTTCGTTTTCCATATTTTTTAAAGTCAACGGACAACAGTCAACGGACAACTGACTTTGTCCTGTTTTTTAATTATTTATTTCCATTAAGGATAAGAGCGTTCTCATAATCTTCTTCAGTGATTCTGTATAGAACCTCATACTCTTCATATCCTTTTTTATCAATAGTTGATAGAATCTCCCAACAAGATTTCTTGAACATTGTTTTTTCAAAACCTTTGATCAAATCCCAGTCGGTTGTTGTATCAACTTTGTACATGATATCTTCGTCAAAGATGATAACAGGCATATCATGGATATACTCATCATTGAAAGAAAATTCAGAATGACCCATTCCATCTTTTACCATTACTATACGATCCACATCGGGACCGATATATGTAGTGTCTTTCACGCCATTTAATGAAAAAACGACTTTAACTTCTTTCAGTAATTCATTTTTCATAATATAAACATCATGAAAACCAGGGTCGCATGATGTCAATAATACGATTAGAGAGAAAATTGCAATTACTGATAATTTTTTTAAAATCTTTTTCATGATATATATTTTAAGTCGCAAAGTCGCAAAGACTCAAAGTTGTTTTCTCTGAGACTTTGTGACTCTGCGTCTCTGAGACTTTATTACATCAATTTCTTATACTTAAACTTCTTAGGTGCTGCGTTGCCAAGACGTTTAATCTTGTTTTCTTCATATTCTGAATAGCTTCCTTCGAAGAAATAAACCTGTGAGTCGCCTTCGAAAGCGAGGATGTGAGTAGCGATTCTGTCGAGGAACCATCTGTCGTGTGAAATGACGACAGCGCAACCAGCGAAGTTTTCAAGACCTTCTTCCAAAGCACGTAATGTATTGACGTCGATGTCGTTGGTAGGTTCGTCGAGAAGAAGTACGTTGGCCTCTTGTTTCAATGTAAGAGCCAAGTGCATTCTGTTACGTTCACCGCCTGACAAGACACCTGCTTTCTTCTGTTGGTCGTTGCCTGCGAAGTTGAATCTTGAGACGTAGGCTCTGGAGTTCATGGTGCGTTTGCCAAGTTGAATCAACTCGTTGCCTCCTGATATTACTTCCCATACTGTTTGTTCTGGGTCGATGTCGGCATGTTGTTGATCGACGTAGCCGGTCTTCACAGTTTCACCTACTTCAAATGTTCCTGAGTCTGGTTTTTCCAATCCCATGATGAGACGGAATAATGTTGTCTTACCGGCACCGTTAGGTCCGATGACGCCTACGATGCCTGCAGGAGGGAGGCTGAAACTGAGGTTTTCGAATAACAACTTATCGCCGTAAGCTTTGGTGATATTCTTTGCCTCAATGACTTTATTGCCGAGACGGTCGCCGTTAGGGATGTATATTTCGAGTTTTTCTTCTTTTTCTTTGACGTCTTCGTTAAGAAGTTTTTCGTAAGAAGCGAGACGAGCCTTACCTTTAGCCTGACGTGCCTTAGGTGCCATTCTGACCCATTCGAGCTCGCGTTCCAAAGTCTTGCGGCGTTTGCTTTCAGATTTCTCTTCCATCGCCATACGAGCTGTCTTCTGGTCGAGCCATGATGAGTAGTTGCCTTTCCATGGGATGCCTTCGCCACGGTCGAGTTCGAGAATCCAGCCTGCTACGTGGTCTAAGAAGTAACGGTCGTGTGTTACGGCGATGACAGTGCCTTTATATTGTTGCAAGTGTTTTTCGAGCCAGTTGATAGCTTCTGCGTCGAGGTGGTTGGTAGGCTCGTCGAGAAGGAGGATGTCTGGTTCTTGGAGAAGGAGGCGTACCAATGCCACGCGGCGTCTCTCACCTCCAGAGAGGTTCTTGACAAGAGCGTCGCCGTCAGGACAGTTGAGAGCGTCCATGGCTCTTTCCAATTTGTTGTCCAAATCCCATGCGTCGTGTTGTTCAATCAAATCGGTGAGACGTCCTTGTTCTTCAACGAGAGCGTTCATCTCGTCGTCGGTGAGCTCTTCCATGAAACGAGCGTTGACTTCTTCATATCTCTTCATGATGTCAACAATCTCCTGGATGCCTTCTTGTACAATCTCTTTTACTGTTTTGGTGTTGTCCAATTCTGGCTCTTGTTCTAACAAACCAACAGAATAACCTGGTGAGAAAACTACTTCGCCGTTATATGATTTGTCTTTGCCTGCGATGATTTTCAATAATGTGGATTTACCAGAGCCATTCAAACCGATGATACCAATTTTGGCACCATAGTAGAATGATAAATAAATATCTTTTAAAATCTGTCTCGTAGGTGGAATTATCTTGCTTACACCAACCATCGAGAAAATAATCTTTTTATCGTCAGCCATAATTTTTTAGTTTAAAGTTTAAGGTCTAATGTGGTTTTGAAGTTTAGAGTTGAAAGTATATCTTGATTCAATCTTAAACCTTAAGCATTAAACCTTAAACCAGATTAATTATTTAGTTTTTAATTTTCAATTTCATTTCGTCTTCCATAATCCTTGTCGCTTCTCCCCAGTCGTAGACGCGATGTACGAAATCGTATCCGTTTTGTGCCAGAGTGTCGGCTTTTTCTTTATCAGTGAGAAGTGTGATTATATGTTGAGCGAGTTCTTGTTCGTTGTTGCCAACGAGAATCTCTTTGTCTTCTTCAGCATGTAATGAATTGTTTGCCAATGTTGTTGTTATGCAAGGAAGTCGCATCGACATGGCTTCGAGCAATTTGTTCTGAAGTCCGGTTCCTATTCTCATAGGCGCGATGAAAATCTTGCTTTGAGCGTAGGCGTCTCTCATATCGTCAATCCAGCCGCTGATTATGATTTTGTCGGAAGCTACTTTCTTGACGCGAGGGTCTGGTGTCGCGCCAGCGACGTATAGCTTTGCATCAGGGAGTTTCTCCCATACTATTGGCAAAATTTGATTTGCGAGATATTCGACAGCGTTGACGTTAGGCGCGTATGCCATATTGCCGGTAAATACGATGTCGTATTTCTTCTCGCTCTCGCGTGGAGTATAATATTCATGGTCAACGCCATTAGGCACGATGAGAATCTCGTCTTTTTTAGGATGGTCGATATGGATTCTGTCAGGAATACTGATGATTGTCTTGACGTCGAAATCGTTGAAGATGTCGTGTTCATAACGTCTCAATCTCTTGTATTCCATATTGAAGATAGGTTTGAGATAAAATGGAGCTATCTCGTATCTTCTTTTCATTCCCATGGAGAAGACGTCTTGATAGTCAATGGTTTTTGCTGTCTTTTCTTTACGTATATATTCAGCCACTCTCAGAAGCTGACCGAAAAGCATATCTGGTTGATGTTTTTCGATGAGCATTCTTATTTTCTTATGAGCTCTTTTGTTATAGAAGTATCCGCATTGGATTGGTATGCCTTTGAAAAAAGCCATTGCCAAATTGAATAATATAGACACTTTGCCTAAATCGATGAAGTTCACCGATTTGCAATAAGGCTGCAATGCTTTGAAGGCATCTTCTTTATTTACTTTCTTGTCGTTTAAAGCACACAGAATCACCTCGTTGTTTTTAGCGAGTTGTTTTATCTGATTGAAGGCCCGTAGCTTATCGCCTTTTTCGAGAGGCCACGGTATTCTAGGCAACAATACAAATATCTTCATAATGCTTTATTTTATGTATGTGATGTCTTTTTTCGTTTTACTGATTTCATCGTAGAATATCAAAAGTCTGTCGATGATTTTCTTGTTGTCGTAAACTTCTTCCACGAGTTTACGAGCGTTGCGTCCAATACGTTGAGCCTCTTTAGGTTCTTTGGTTATCTTGCATATCACTTCAATCATTTTTGCTGGTGTGTCGGCAATGATGATGTTTTCATATTCTAAATATTGAATGCCTTCGGCGCCTATCATGGTTGTGATGACTGTCCTTCCCATCGCCATTGATTCAATGATCTTGATTCTTATACCGCTTCCTGACAGAAGAGGCACGATAGCGATGTCGTTATTTCTGATAAATTCTTTGGCATCAGGGACTTCACCTACTACGTTTATATTTTTCTTTTTTAGCTTGGTCAGCCATTTAGGCATATGACGACCAGCCAGATTCAAGACAAGCTCCGGTTCTCTCTTGCTTAATTTATCCCAGACGTTGTTCAGGAACCAGGAGATGCCTTCTTCATTAGGCATCCAGTTCATTGAGCCGATATGATATAACGTAGGTCTTTCCTTTACTTCATATTTTGGCTTGAAGTCGTCGGGGTTAACGCCATACGGGATGTCGATCACGGGAACAGCGGTCTCGCCTCTGAAATATGCGGCGTCGCGGTATGTGATGGCGGCAATGCCATCTACTTTGTTTATCACATCTAATTCATATTTTTTTAATGTACGAACTAAATGGTTGATATACCATTTCTTAGGTGGAAATTTGGTTTTCTTCGCTATTCTGTCCCAGATGAGATGTTCCACGTTGTGAGCGCGCAAGACTATCATGGCGTCGGAGTTTTCTCTGATGGTCTCGATATATGGAGCCATGTAAACCATCTCCAACTGAACGATGTCGTATCTGTCTTTCTTCAGAATCTCGATGAGTTTGTTCTTGAAATTATCTGAGATAAAACGTTGAACGTGATACGATTCATCTGAGAAAAGATTCTTGAGAGCTTCGATAGGTTTAATCCTTAAATCGACGTCAACCAATTCGATGGCGGTCTTTTCACGATAAGCCTTCGGTATGTCTTTCTCCTTGATATGATATTTCTCGCTATTGACAGCAAGTATCTTGACTTTGTGACCGGCTTCAATCAAACCATTGACAATACTGTTCATTGCCATAGGACCGCCTTCACTTGGCGGATAAGGTGACTTGTTGCATAGCAGTAAAATATTCATAATCTATATTTTATAAGTTAACTTTTTCTAAATATTTTGTTGAATGTCTTTTTCCAGCTTTCGCCGTCGAGAAGGCTGGAGTCGGTCGTCGCTTTGACAGTGAGGAAAATTCCAAGTGGCAGTATTATTAAGGAAGAAAGCCAGACGCCTAAGAAAACAGGGATGTCGCCTGCAATCGCAATGCGTTGACTTGTAATAGTTATGATGTAATATATCACAAAAAAGACGACGCTGATGACGATAGGAAGTCCGAGTCCTCCCTTACGGATGATTGCTCCTAATGGCGCACCGATGAAGAAGAACAAAAGACATGCGATGCTGAGCGAGAATTTCTCGTGCAGTACCTGCTGATGTTTCCTGATATTGATTTGTTGTCTCTCGAAGTCTTTGATGTTCAATTCAATGTTGTCAATCTGATTCTTTGTTGCAGTGATTGCCATATTGACAATAGATTCTTGTTCTTTCTTGCTGAAGTTATCGAGAAGAGGCCATTTGTAAACCGTAATTGTATCAAGATGAGCTCTTTTGCCTTTGGTGCTGATGTTTTCGTTCTTGGATGAAAAATGTTGGAATCTGTTTTTGAACGACTTCTTGAACGAATCGTGTCTTTCTGTGACATTGCATTCCAATGAGTCGATGGCTATGACTAACTGATTCATATTCAGCATCGACTGATGTCCTTTCATTGTGCTTTCGTCTGTCTCTGTCATATTGAAGTCGGAGATGTCGAAGCTGACGAATTGTTTCTCGAAAGCCATTGTTTCGAAAGGTCTTTTTGATTTATATTCTTTGTCGTCGATAACTTCGTTGTAGTTGGAGCCATTGTAGAGAGTGAAGACGATTTCCTTCTGGCTCGGAGCGAGCGCTATTGTTGCGGAGTCGGCCGTGGTCACCTTGATGTTGCCTTTGTATTCGGTGTGGTCGTAAATCATCACGTCGTACAAGGTGTTGCCGTCGGCGCCTTTCTTGCCGGCTCTGATTGAATAACCGTCAATGCCTTTGTAAAACATCCCTTCTGGAATGTCGAACGACATCTTCTGTTTCCTGACGTCTCTTAAAAGCGTCTTTGATTTTAATGTGGCTACTGGTAGTACGTTGTTGGAGAATATGAATGCTATGAGACTCATTATGATAGAGAAGATGAGCAGAGGACGCATGATTTTCCATACCGATATCCCAGAGGCTTTCATCGCGACTAACTCATAATATTCTCCGAGATTTCCGAAACACATCAACGATGATAATAATATTGCGAGAGGCATCGCCATCGGGACAAAAGTCACTGCTGTGTAGAACATCAGTTTTCCCAAGACATCGAATCCTAATCCTTTGCCGACAAGGTCGTCTAGATAACACCATAGAAACTGCATGAGCAGAATGAATACGGCGACAAAGAATGTGAAAATGAATGTGCCTATAAACGAACGCAATATGTATTTATATAGTTTTTTCAAGCTTTTTCGAAATTACGTTTGCAAATATAACATTTTCCACCGCAACTTTGATGTTTTTATTTTTTTTTATAACAACGTGTTGACATTGACAAATATTTCTTTTTTTTGCATAAAAATTTGTAACTATGGAAAATAATATTTTTGACTTCTTTAAAGAAATTAACGTTAGTATAACAGTCTCTGACACAGAGGGTAATGTTATTTATATGAATGATAAATCTAAAAGTGTCTTTAGCGATATGGTTGGAAAAAATATGATGTCGTGCCACAAACAATCTTCACAGGATAAGATTAAGCATCTTCTTAGTGAAAAAGCGACTAATGTTTACACCATACAGAAGGGCGATGTCAAGAAAATGATATATCAGACACCATGGTACGTCGACGGTGAAATTAAAGGTCTCGTAGAGTATTCAATCATATTGCCTGATGAAATGCCTCATTATGTAAGATGAAATTGAAAAAAGATGAAAATAATTAAGCATATCCCAAATTCTATAACATGTTGCAACCTTTTGTCGGGTTGTATCTCTATAGTCTTGTCGTGTAATGGTAGAGTGGAGCTTGCTGGAATAATGATATTTATTGCAGCCGTCTTCGATTTCTTCGATGGTTTTGCCGCTCGTCTCCTCAAGGCTTACTCTCCTCTAGGAGCACAACTCGACTCGCTATCTGATGTCGTCTCTTTCGGAGTGGCTCCATCGTTCATTATGTATGGATATTTAAGCCAACTGACAGCAGCCAACAGACTTAGCCTTGAAATAGCAGGTGTCAATATCATACCATTCTTGGCTTTCTTTCTCGCAGTTTTCGCTGCATTGCGTCTCGCTAAATTTAATATTGATGACCGACAAACCACTTCGTTCATCGGACTTCCGACTCCTGCGATGGGAATATTCGTGGCATCCTTGCCTTTCACTTTGAGACATGAGGCTCTCGCATTCATGGGCGGTCTCATGAATAGTCCATTGTTCTTGTTGGCGATAGTTGTGATATTCAGCTATCTCATGATAAGTGAGATTCCATTCTTCTCGTTGAAAGTCAAAAGCTTGAAGTTTAAAGAGAACAAACATCTTTATCTGGTGGCTTTATTTGCTATAATAAAAGTGGCCATCTTCGGATTGGCTGCTATACCATTTGTGATGCTGTTTTATATCATAGTGGCGATGTTTGTCAAGCCGACAAAATAAAAAAAAGAGACGCATTTTTACGTCTCTTTTTTTATTTAGAATTCAGAATCTCAAAACTTCAGAAATTTCATGTAGTTTCTTCTTCCAATTTTCTGAGATTCTGATTTTTTTAAGTTCTGAGATTCTATTAAAACTCTTTTCTTCTCAGTTCGAAGTTTGTTCCTAGGTAGTGACTTCTTACCACTTCGTCGTTGGCGAGTTCTTCTGGGGTGCCGGCTTTTAGTACAGAGCCTTCAAACACCAGATAAGCTCTGTCGGTAATCGACAATGTCTCGTTGGCGTTATGGTCGGTGATGAGCACTCCGATATTCTTGTTTTTCAATTTCGCTACTATACGTTGGATGTCTTCCACTGCAATAGGGTCGACGCCAGCAAAAGGTTCGTCAAGAAGTATGAACTTGGGATCTACCGCCAAGGCTCTCGCTATCTCGGTTCTGCGGCGTTCGCCTCCCGACAGTTGTATGCCTTTGCTTTTTCTTATATGTTGCAGACCGAACTCGTCTAATAATGACTCGAGTTTCTCTGCCTGTTGCTCTTTGGTCATGTCTTTCTTGAACTGCATGACAGAAGAGATGTTGTCTTCTACGCTAAGCTGACGGAACACCGACGCTTCCTGTGCGAGGTAGCCTATTCCGAGCTGCGCTCTTTTGTACATAGGAAACTGCGTGATGTCTTCATTATCAAGAAATACCTTGCCGGAAAATGGTTTGATAAGACCGACAGTCATATAGAAAGTGGTCGTTTTGCCAGCTCCGTTAGGTCCAAGCAGACCGACGATCTCGCCTTGTTTTACTTCCACGCTGACGCCTTTAACCACAGTGCGATTGTTATATTTCTTAACTAAGTTATCGGTTCTTAGTATCATGTTTCTATAGTTTAAAGTTTATAGTTCAGAGTTTAGATAATTCCTTCCTTGATAATATCGTGAATATGAATCATGCCGACGTAGTTGCCGTTTTCCATCACTGGCAGTTGTGTGATGGATTTTTTCTGCATGAGTTCAAGGGCGTTGACGACCAGGTCGTTTTTATCTATTGTCTTAGGGTTTCTTGTCATGATATCTGCGGCTTTCACCTCTTCTATGTTAGGATGTTTCATGAGCATTCTTCTGAGGTCGCCGTCTGTTATTATACCAATAAGCTTATTGTCGTTCATCACAGCTGTTGCTCCGAGGAGTTTTTCTGTAATCTCTATGATGACGTTGGTCATGATGTCGTTTTCATTCACCATCGGGATGGCGTTTTTGATGCAAACGTCGCCCACTCTGAGATAGAGTCGTTTTCCCAATGCGCCGCCAGGGTGGAACTTGGCGAAGTCTTCTGCGCTGAATCCGCGACATTTCAGCAAGGCGATGGCAAGGGCGTCACCCATTACGAGTTGCGCTGTGGTGCTGGCAGTAGGGGCGAGGTTGTTAGGACAAGCCTCGAAAGGAACTGTGGCGTCGAGCACATAGTCAGCTTCAGCTGCGAGATATGACTTGGTGTTGCCCACGATGGCAACGAGTTTGTTTTTCCTTATCTTAATAAGTGGTGTCAGCACCTTAATCTCAGGTGTCTCGCCACTTTTCGAGATGATTATGACCACGTCTTCATCTCTTATCATGCCTAGATCTCCGTGGATGGCATCGGCAGCATGCATGAATACAGCGGTAGTCCCAGTAGAATTTAAGGTCGCAACGATTTTTTGTGCGATATTTGCGCTCTTACCAATACCAGAAACTATCACGTTTCCCTTGGAATTTAAGATTAATTCAACGACTTTGCTGAAATTGTCAGTCAAAAGTTTCTTTAATCCTAATATTGAATTAGCTTCTGTATCAATTACTTGAATTGCGATGTCCTTAATGTTTTCCATGATTTTAAAAAAAAGTTGTTTTTTTCTTGCTTCTTTAAAATTAAAAGTCATAATTTTGTCAATGAGACAAACTTAAAATTTTACTTTGAACAAAACTTTGCAAATATAAATAAAATTTCATTGAAGAGATTATGGCAAAAAATAATGAACAAAGTTTGCACGATTTATTGAAAAATGTTTTTGGTTTTGAACAATTCAAAGGAAACCAAGAAGATATTATAAAAAGCATCCTCGCAGGCAATAATACATTCGTACTTATGCCTACAGGCGGCGGCAAATCATTATGTTATCAGTTGCCTGCTTTGATTAGTGAAGGCACTACAATCGTTGTTTCACCTTTGATTGCCTTGATGAAAAATCAGGTCGATATGATTCGTAACTTCGGTACCGACAGCGGCATCGCTCACGTTATGAACTCTTCTCTTTCAAAGGCTGAATTGCTTCAGGTTAAAGAAGACCTTACTAAAGGAAAGACAAAACTCCTTTATGTGGCACCTGAATCATTGACAAAAGAAGAAACTGTAGAGTTTTTACGCGGACTTAAGATCTCTTTCTTCGCCATCGATGAAGCTCACTGTATCTCAGAATGGGGTCATGACTTCCGCCCTGAATATAGACGCCTCAGACCAATTATCAATGCTATCTGTCCTGAATTGCCTGTGATAGCACTCACTGCAACAGCAACAGTGAAGGTACAGAAAGATATTATGAAGAACCTTGAAATACAAGACGCTAAAGTCTTTAAGTCATCCTTCGACAGATCTAACCTCTATTATGAAGTAAGACCAAAAACAAAAGATGTCATAAAAGACATTATCAAGTATATAAAAAGCAATCCTGGCAAATCTGGTATCGTTTATTGTTTGAGCCGTAAGAAAGTTGAAGAACTCGCTGAAGTTCTCGTGGCTAATGGTATCAGAGCGTTGCCTTATCACGCAGGTCTCGACAGCCAGACACGTCGCGAAAATCAAGATAAGTTCTTGATGGAAGAGGCAGATATCATCGTTGCTACCATCGCCTTCGGTATGGGTATCGACAAACCAGATATCCGTTTCGTTATTCACCACGACATTCCAAAGAGCCTCGAAGGTTATTATCAAGAGACTGGTAGAGCTGGTCGTGACGGCGGTGAAGGTAAATGTATCGCTTTCTACGACTATGAAGATATTCATAAGTTGGAGAAATTTAACAAAGGCAAAGACGTCGCTGAACAAGAGATAGCTAGAGAACTCCTCAACGAAACAGTGACTTACGCTGAGTCATCAGTATGCCGCCATAAACTCTTGTTGCACTATTTCGGCGAAGCTTACGACAAAGAAAACTGCGGCGCTTGCGATAACTGTGTCAATCCAAAAGTACGCTTCGATGGTAAAGAGGATGTTAAACTCGTTATCGAAGCAATCATCTCAACAAAGCAATTGTTCAAGACAAAACATATTGCAGAACTTTTGGCTGGTAAAGCAACAGGTGATATCATTACTGCAAAACATGACAGCAACGAATACTTCGGCGCTGGCGATGATAATGATGAAAAATATTGGACTTCAATCATTCGTCAAGCTATCGTCAATGGATTGTTGTCTAAAGATATTGAAGAATACGGCGTGCTAAAAGTCACTAAAGAAGGCAAGGACTTCCTCAAGAAGCCTTATCCTGTAATGGTGGCTAAAGACCACGACTACGACAATCCTGAAGAAGAAGATTTCGACGAAGAAAGAATAGCTTTCGGTAAAGACAGCGGAACAGACAAGACTTTGTTCGCTATGCTGAAAGACCTTCGTAAGACAATGGCGAAGAAAATGAACTTGCCTCCTTTCGTGATCTTCCAAGACCCTTCTCTCGAAGATATGACAATCCAATATCCTATCACAATGGATGAACTCACACAGATTGTCGGCGTAGGTCAAGGCAAGGCACAGAAGTTCGGTCAGCCATTCTTGGATCTTATCAAAGAATATGTTGAAGAAAATGAAATCACTCGTCCTAACGATATGGTGATTAAATCTTCTGTCAACAGATCAGCTCTCAAGATTAGCATCATCCAAAATATAGACAGAAAGATTCCGCTTGAAGATATAGCTCATTCTAAGAATATGGGATTCGATGAGCTCCTAACCGAAATAGAAAGCATCGTTGCAAGTGGAACACGCCTCGATATCAATTATTATATCGAAGAAAATATCGATGAATATCATCAGGAAGATATCATGGAATATTTCCGTGAAGCTGACTCTGATACCGTTGAAGACGCTCTCGATGCTCTCGGCGTCAACGACTATGAAGAAGAAGAAGTACGTTTGATGCGAATTAAATTCTTCTCTGAAGTTGGTAACTAAGAATTTAAAAATATTAACATTATCGGTGTTGTTACTCCTGATGTCGTGCGGCGACAAACAGTCAGAAGTGACAGCACCGACTGTTTTATTGTCTGAGACCGAGATGGTGGACGTCATCTCTGACGTATATGTCATAGAAAACGCCATCAATCATAGACGCGGAAAAGGAACTAAGATAACCAATCTGAAATCAAAAGGCTTCGATGCGGTTTTCTCTCATTACGGCATCAGCGATTCCATCTTCTCTGCCAATATTGATTACTACAACAGCAATCCCGTTGTGATGAAGAGGATAATGGATTCGGTTCACGCCAACTTCAAGGACATACAGAAGAGGTTGAAAGACGAATGACTAATGGCTAAAGACAAAAGACAAAAGACAAAAGGCTAAAGGTGTAGAGGAAATAGAGGGACAGAGGAAATAAGGCGTATTACTTAAATAAAAAGGCACCGGATGTAAATCTCGGTGCCTTGTTGCTTATGCCTTGTAGTCTTATTTAGGGAAATTCATTATCACATTGATTTTGCATTCGCTGCTTAATGTCTTTTTGACAGGACATGTCTCTGCTGACTTTTGTAACAATACTTTTTCTTTGTCAGTATAGACTTGTGTGAAGTTGACGATGACGTTTATTTCGCCTATTCTGCGTGGTGCGTCTGCCATTACTTTATCTACTTCAATGCTTAATCCTTCTATATTGATGCCTTTGCTTTCTGCGGTGTAGCCCATCATCGCCATCATGCATGCAGCCAATGATGTCGCTGTCAAATCGACAGGGGAGAATCCGTTGCCGTGTCCGTCAACAGTTATTTTAGCACCTGATAAATTGTGTGTGAATTCACTAGTTAAGTTTCCTAAGTATTTTCCTGAGATTGTTGCCATAATAGTTTTTTTTAGTTGTTAATAATTTTAGTTATAATTGTACTTAAATTAATAACAAATATTATGCAATTTTGTTTTAGTAAAATGAAATTCCAGATGTTTTTTTAAAAAAATATAAAAAATGATATTTCTTACTGTCAGATTTATCTGCCCGATTTCTTAACCATGTCGCTAATCATCTCGTTGAGTTCATGTCGTTCGTTAAGTGATTCAAGGCTTTGATGCATTTTGTAGCACCAATGATGTTCTGAGTTGGCAGGCACGTTGATTTGTTCTCTCTGTGTGGCGTCCCATCTGAATTCGCCGTCCATTGCGATATAATCCTGGATAGGGAGTATTGTCAGCATAGAGCTGGAATTCAAATGTTGCTCTATTATTTCCTTACAGATGTATGGTTCAGCAAAATAAGGTGCTCCTTCTTCATGACCGAGCATCTCTCTGTGAAAACGGTTTGTGAGTTCGCCATTTTCTTCCCACCATCCTCTTAACGTAGAGGTGTCGTGCGTTGATGTGGTATCAACGCTTAAGTATGGATTGTTCATAGGGTTGACAAATGTCTCGCTTGGATTTTTTGGCATTCTTTGTACTTCGAGGCTTAAAATCTCAAGTTGTTTCATCACTTCCGGAACGCAGGCTGGAACCATGCCGAGGTCCTCTCCGCACACCAGCATATCGCTTGCCTCTATAATCTTAGGCAGTTTCTTCAGGGCTTCTTCTTTCCAAAGTTCCTCGTTTCTGTGATAGAAATATTCGTCGTATAATCTGTTTATCTCGTTCTTCTGGAAATCATCCAACTCATTGTATGAATGTGTAAACTGAAGAGCGATGCGAGGATGCACTATATTATTATCGTTCTTGTCCTTCAAGAACAAGACTTCTGCTGCCAATGCGAGAAGGCCGTTTCGTATTTTGTCGTTTTTTTCAGGATTATCGCTCATTGCAGACTGCAGACTGCTGGAAAAATAGTCTTCTATCTTCCTTTGTGAGTCAAATTCAGACTTCAGTTCGAAGTAGCTGAAAGAAGTCTCGTTGAGATATTTTTCTCTTACTTCATCGGTGAACTCTCCGAAATATTCATGCAGGAAATGACCTCTTATGTAAGGTTTTGTCAATCTTTCTTTGTTTGCTGATAGCTGATGGCTGATGTCTGACAGCTGATAGCCGATAGCAGGGCTGAAGTGGCCGAGCAGACCTTGCGTATGTTCGTAAGGTATCTCCCAGATGCGGAAGAAGCCGAGTATATGGTCGATGCGGTATGCGTCGAAATATCGGCTCATCTGTGTGAGTCGTTCACGCCACCATTTGTAGTTGTCTTGTGCCATGGCGTCCCAGTTGTATGTAGGGAATCCCCAGTTTTGACCGTCTGCCGCGAAGCTGTCGGGTGGCGCGCCTGCTTGCGAGTCGAGGTTGAAAAGATGTGGTGAAGTCCAAGCTTCGACGCTGTGTCGTCCTATGCCGATAGGGATGTCGCCTTTCAGAGCGATACCTCTTTGGTGCAGATATTCGACGGCTTCAGTTAATTGCTTGTCGAGGTGATATTGCAGGAAATAGTACAACTCAGGCTGTTGTCTGTTGTCTGTTGTCTGTTGACTTTTTATACAGAACTCGGCGTAAGGCACGAGCCATTCTTTGTTTTTCTCGAAGAAGATATGATACTCGTATGAGTTTTTTACTTCGTTCCAGGTCTGTGCGAAAATCTTCTTGAAGAATTCGTCTTTTATCTTCATCACTTCAGGATAATCGACGTAATCTTTGGCATTGAGTATATCTCGTTGTTTCTCGAAATATTCTTTGTCGTTTTCGTTATATAGTGTTCCCATCTGCGATAGATTGAGGTAGATGGGATGTAGCGCTTTTGTTGATATGGCCTTGTAAGGATAAGAGTTGCTCCATGAGTCGTTGGTGCGAGTGTCGTTGATAGGCAGTATCTGTATTATCTTAAGGCTTACTTTCTGGCACCAGTCTGCTAGATGTTTCAGGTCGTTGAACTCCCCGGTGCCGAAGCTGTCGTTGCTTTTCAAAGAAAAAACCGGCACCGCCACGCCCGCGAATTTAGGGTTGTGGCCGATGCCGTTTTTATTTTTCAACAACACCTTGAAAGCTTTTGTGTTGGAGATGTCTTGCATGGTAAAGTTCTTTTAGAAATTCAAAACCTCAGAATCTCAGAAACTCAGAATTAGGAAACCTCTAATCCTCTAATTTCTCTAATCCCTTTAAACCTCTAACACTATAAAGTGTCAATGGTTTTACAGAGGTCTTTAAAAATATCTTCAATAGAGCCAACGCCGTTGATAGGGTGGAGTATGTTTCTGTCTTCATAGAAGTGGAGAACAGGTTTTGTCTTGTTTTCATATTCCACGAAACGGAAGTGTATTGACTCGATGTTGTCGTCGGCGCGTCCGCTTGTCTTGCCGCGTTCGAGCATACGTTCGATGAGGAGATTTTCTGGCACTTCGAGGCTGAGCACGCCGTTGAGGTCCATGTTATATTTCTTGAATAATTCTTCTAAAATCTCGGCTTGTTTCACTGTGCGAGGGAAACCATCGAAGAGGAAGCCGTTGCTGTCGGAGTGGTTGAGGATGAATTTCTCGATTATTTCAGTTACTATTTCATCAGAGGCGAGGCCGCCGTGTTCGATGATGTCTTTCACCTTTAAACCTATTTCAGTTCCTGCTGCCATTTCAGCGCGGAGCACTTGTCCCGTTGAAATATAAGTGAGGCCATATTTTTCTTTTAAGTGTTCAGATTGAGTCCCTTTGCCAGCGCCTGGAGGTCCGAAGATTATTATATTTAGCATGATAGATATTGTTTTTTACTTTTATATATATATTATTAAATCAATCAATGACCTTATAGATTGATCCGTAGTTTCTTCCGTGTTGGTTATAGTCGAGACCGTAACCGACGATGAATTCATTACCGATATTCATTCCGATGTAATCTATTTTATAGTCGAATTTGAAAGCGTTAGGCTTGAATAGCATTGTCGCCACTTTCACGCTAGCCACCTTCATGTCTTCAAGTTTTTGGAGAAGGCATTTCATAGTGAATCCCGAGTCGATGATGTCTTCTATGATAACTACATCACGTCCCTCGACAGATGAGTTAAGACCTATGAGTTCTTTCACTTTGCAAGTGCTTTCTGTACCTTCGTAAGAAGCATATTTTACGAAAGAAGTTTCACAATCGATGGTGAGTTCTTTAAGGAGTTGTGATGCGAACATAAAGGCGCCATTAAGCATTACGAGAAACAAAGGGTTTCTGTCTTTGTATTCTACATTGATTTGACTGGCGATGTCTTTGATGACATTCTCAATCTCCTCTTGTTTTATATAAAGCTTGAATTCTTTGTCAAGCACCTTTATAATTTCCATATACAATTATATATTGGTAATGATTAATATTCTCGTTTGCAAATATACGAAATTACCCATTACTTTCTATTTTTTAATGAGATAATATTTATATTGTTAATTGTTTTTTTCAAACATTTTCAGGCCTATGTTGTTTCAGTGAGAAAAATATAAAGCTTATGGATTCAAATAAAACAAAAAATGTTGCTAAGTTGAGTGTCTTTACTATAGCAATTATGAATGTTACGGCGGTCGTGTCCTTGAGAGGACTTCCTGCCGAAGCCGAATATGGTTTGAGTTCGGCATTTTATTATCTCTTTGCAGCTCTTGTCTTTCTCATCCCGACATCACTTGTTGCAGCGGAGTTGGCTTCTATGTTTGCTAACAAAGAAGGCGGTGTCTTCCGTTGGGTAGGCGAGGCGTTTGGCAAACGACTTGGTTTTCTTGCCATCTGGCTTCAATGGTTCCAAAACACTATCTGGTATCCTACGGTGCTTACATTCGGGGCTGTCTCTCTTGCTTTCATCGGCATGAATCCAGCCCACGACATGACCTTGGCCGACAATAAGATATATACTCTTATCGTGGTGCTCGTCATTTATTGGCTCGCTACCATCATATCTTTGAAAGGTCTCGGCTGGGTCGGCAAGGTGTCTAAAATAGGCGGTCTCGTTGGTACTATCATTCCTGCAGCTTTGCTTATTATATTCGGCATTTATTACTGGGTCTCTGGCGGTCAGATACAAATGGACTTGAGCGGCAGTTTCTGGCCTGACCTTGCCAAGTTGGATAACCTCGTCCTTGCGTCAAGTATCTTCCTTTTTTATGCTGGTATGGAAATGACTGGTGTACACGTCAAGGAGATGGACAATCCTTCAAAGAGTTATCCTAAGGCTGTTTTCGTAGGCGCATTCATCACTGTGATTATCTTTGTTCTTGGAACTTATTCACTCGGTTTCATCATTCCTCAAGACAATATCAACCTGACACAAAGTCTTTTGATAGGTTTCGACAATTATCTTAAATATCTCCATCTCTCATGGTTGTCACCTGTTTTTGCCATCGCTCTTGCTTTCGGTGTTCTCGCTGGAGTATTGACATGGGTCTCTGGTCCTTCCAAAGGTTTGCTCGTTGTAGGCAAGGCGGGTTATCTTCCTCCATTCTTCCAAAAGACAAATAAACTCGGCGTGCAAAGCAACATCTTGATAATACAAGGTTGTATCGTCACTGTCTTAAGTCTTCTTTTCGTTGTAATGCCTTCGGTACAAAGTTTCTATCAGATTTTGTCACAGATGACAGTCTTGTTATATTTGATAATGTATCTCTTGATGTTTGCTGCAGCCATCTATCTTCGTTACATTATGAAGGACGCTCCTCGTGATTTCCGTATCGGAAAGAAAGGCAACTTCTTGATGTGGATTATCGCAGGCGTAGGCTTCTTAGGTTCTTTGTTGGCTTTCGTATTGAGTTTCATACCTCCTGGACAGATATCTACAGGCAGCAATGCTGTATGGTACGGCGTTATGTTCGGCGGATGTATAGTGTTTGTGGCAGTGCCTTTTATAATATATGCCTTAAGAAAGCCATCATGGAAAGACACTGAATCTGATATTCAGCCATTCCATTGGGAGAAGTAGAGTCTAAAGACAAAAGACTAAAGGCAAAGGGTAATAATGTCTAATGATAAACTTTAGTCATTAGTCTTTTGCCTTTAGTCATTAAAAAACGATTTGATAAGTGCTTCTGCTTCTTTGTTCTACGTATATCTTTCTGTCTTTGATAAATTCTTTTTCGAGACCTTCTTGATAATGTCGTATTGTGAAGAGTTGAAGCCCGTCGTTGTATTTCACTTTAAAAGCTTGAGATAGCGCTTCTGTCAGTTGGAGGCGCTTCTTTTCGTTTTCATCGAAGCATATTGAAAGGACGAGTGCCGACACCTGTGTCATGTTGGCGTGTATGTTGAGTTCGTCCATGATATTGAAAACGAGAGCTCTGTTATGTTCGTTCATGAAGGAGTAGTCGCGTGCGCTAATGCTCATCAGCGTCTGCTTTTCTTTCACTATGAACGATGGCACATATTCAATATAATCTTCCGTTCCGTCGATGATGGAAGGTTTCAGTTCGGTGTTTAAGAATGAACGTACCTTGAGAGGTATGTTTTTGTTTTGTAAAGGTTTAAGGGTGTTAGGATGTATGATTGACGCTCCGTAGAATGCGAGTTCTATCGCTTCGAAGTAGGAGAGATGTTCTATTTTCTTTGTCTCCGGGAAGCGTTTAGGGTCGGCGTTGCGGAGGCCGTCCACGTCTTTCCATATTGTCAGTTCTTTGGCGTTGAGGCAGTTGGCGAATATCGCTGCTGTGAAGTCGGAGCCTTCTCTTCCAAGAGTAGTCGTGGTCTTAGGCGACCTTGAACTGGCGATGAAGCCCTGTGTGATGAACATTGTCCCGTCGTGTTGGTCGTTGAGTTTGTCGATGCGGAGTCGGCAGTCGTCCCACTCAGGGTTGGCAGCTCTGAAGTTATGATCGGTGATGATATATTCGCGTGCGTCGATGAGTTCGTTTTTGATGCCGCATTCGTTGAGATAGGCGGATATCAGAGTCGTTGATAGCATCTCGCCGAAACTGACGGTGTTGTCGTATTGATAGTCGTAGTCGAAACCTGTCTCCTTGAGGTTGAGATATAAATCGAGGAAGAGGTCGGTCATCGTCTCGAAGATAGGATGGCTGGTGTTTCCTTCGAAGAGGTCGTTCATGATGTTTTCATGATATTCTATTATCTCGCCGAGAGCGCTAATCTCGAGGTGGCCGTTGTTGGCGCGGAAGTCTGCCAATGCTTTTTCGATGGCGTTGGTTGTCTTTCCCATGGCAGAGATGACGAGCATCAAATCGCTTCTGTCTTCTCTTTCAAGAATGTCTTTGAGGTTTCTTACTGCGTTAGCGTCTTTCACAGAAGCACCACCGAATTTATATACTTTGTTTATCATTAGTTTAAAAGTTCTGAGTTTGTATAGTAGAGACGCGTCAATGATGTAATTATATAAATAAATACGATTTCAATATATTAATGCCATCATTGACACGTCTGTACAAAAAACCTTAGTTTTCACGAAGCAAATTTAAGAAAAAATAAATAATTATCTCTCGCAGAGTTATATTGTTTTAGTAATTTCCTCTATTTCTTCTTTGCTGATGTTTTCTCTTTCAGCTTTATCATAAATAGTAAGAAGATTGATTTCGCTTTCGTTTTCGGAAATTAATAAAATGTATGTGATTACGCGAGCACCATGACTTTTGCCTCTGCCTTTTGATTTTATCGCCATTCTGACTTTACGTAAACCATTACCTAAATCAACTCCAGAATGTGGGTTGATTTTTAGTTCGTTTTGTAAAATCTCTAAATCTTCTTTAAAAGAATAATATTTCTTTGATAAACGTTTAGCTTCTTTTAAAAAAGAGTTGTTGATGATAATTCTATAATTCATCAATTAGTTGTTGAAGCGTTACACCATCACTACCACTTTCACGACGCTTCTTTATCTCTAAAAGACCTTCTCGAATTGCATCAAGGATTTCTTGTTTTTCGATGTATTCTTTTTCCTTTTTCATAATATGGTTTTGTGTTCCATTATTATAAATGCTATTATTTGGCATAATGGTAAAATCTAATGTTTTCATAACTTTTGGTTTAAAAATTTATACTGCAAATATACGATGTGAAAATCCAAAAGTCAAGATGTTTTTTCTTAAATGTTTTTAACATAAAACCCCAGAATCTCAAAAGAAAGTTCTGAGATTCTGAGGTTCTGAAGTTCTAACCTTTAGACCTTAGTCTTTTGACTTTAGCCGTTTCAACTCTTCTTACCTCCGTGGTTGAAACTTTGTTTAGGATGTATGCTCCTATTCACTTCAACTCTCGATTGGGTAGGGTAGCTGAGTTTCTCCAAGTCGGCTACTGCCATCCTGATGTCGGTCAGGAGCATGTCGGCCATGTCGCGGCTGAATCCTTGACGGCAGACAATTCTCATTACAACGCATTGCTCTAAATCCTTCGGCAATGTATACGCTGGAACCATCCAGCCGTTTTGTTGTAACTTGTATTGCAAGTCGTACAAGGTCCAGTTGGCTACTTTATCGTATTTAGGATTCAACGACCAGATGAACAGTGGGTTGACAAGCTCGCTGCTGTAGTTCTTGAACTGCGGCATCTTTGCTATCTCGCTGTGAAGATATTCCGCAATCTCCATCGAGTTCTGTTGAATTGCCTTGTATCCCTGGAATCCTAATCTGATGAATTGGTAATATTGTCCCAGGACTTGGGCTGCAGGTCGCGAGAAGTTGAGACCTACCTGTGTGATGTCGGCGCCGAGGTAGTTGACACTGAATGCCATCTCTTCTGGAAGATATTTCTTGTCTTTCCAGATGACCCAGCCCAATCCTGGATATACGAGTCCGTATTTGTGTCCTGAGGTGCTTATTGACAATACGTTTTCTAATCTGAAATCCCATTTTACATGTGGCTTTAAAAATGGAAGGATGAAACCTCCTGATGCAGCGTCAACGTGGATGCATAGTTGGTTGCCTGTCTTCTTGTTGAACTCTGTCACGGCTTTGTCGATGGCTTCGAAGTCGTCGTTCATGCCGGTCCATGTGCAACCTGCGATAGGGACGATGCAGATGGTGTTCTCGTCGCACATCTCGATGGCTTTCTTAGGGTCTAATGTAGGGTTCTCTGTTGTGAGCGGAACTGTCCTCATCTCAATCTGCCAGAGCTGAGCGAATTTTTCCCATACTACTTGATATCCTGTTGAAATAACGAAGTTTGGCTTGTCGTATGGCTTGCCTTGTTCCATTCTTCTTTTACGCCAACGCATCCATGCAGCAACGCCGCCGAGCATACAGGCTTCTGATGAACCGATGCCGAGAGCGCCGGTCTTCCATTTGTTGCTCTCCGGACTGTTCCATAAATTCGCGATGATGTTGATGCATTTCTGTCCCATCACGGCAACACGTGGATACTCTGTCTCATCGATATAGTTGATGCTGATGGCTTCGTTCATCAATTTGGTGGCGTATTCATCCATATATGTTGTGACGAAGGTGGCAAGGTTGAGTCGAGGCTGTGTCTGTGGGAAAGTCTCGTCCTTAACCATTTGATAGGCGACTTGTGGCGTTGTAGGGTTATCTGGTATTCTGTCAACTGGAGATGGATTGACCATGGCATCTGTTCCGAATACATCGCTCTTGGCGTCGCCATGTCTGAAATTCAAATCTTTCATAATGTTGTTTTTTAGTTTTTTAATTTATATTGACTAAAAAACATTATGAAGAGACGAAAGTTTGTTTAGAAATTGTTAAAAAAAACTGAACTCCTGAATTTCTAAAAAGTTCTGAGATTCTGAATTTCTGAGATTCTGAATTTCTTTTTTTCTGGGCGTTCCGGCTCCGCTTCGCTCTGCCGTCGGGCTTTCCGCTATATCTTTGCTCGCTCCGCTCGCAAAGGATGCCGCTTCAATCCCTAACGCTTCGGAGGCGATGAGCATTGAGCTGCGAGGTCTAAACTTTGCGTTTCTTTGTGCCTTTGCGAGAGAAAAATATCATTCGCGCCGATTCGTGTTTATTGGTGTTAAAACTCCTTGATTTTATCAATTTCTCTTCTGTCTTTCTTGGTTGGACGTCCTGAGCCTCTGTCGCGATATTCTACCTTATAGGCGTGGATGAATTCTATTCTTTCGTATTCTTCCTTAGGTGTCCTGTCGATATAGACGTCTTCGACTTGTTTGGGTGATACTCTGCTTTTAGGGATGCTTTTCACTTCAACAACCTTGTGCAGCTGCCCGAGCTGTACCTGTATGAGTTCTCCTATCTTTACTTCTCGTGAAGGCTTTATGGAAGAGTCGCTGATTTTAACTTTGCCGCCTTTGCATGCATCAGCAGCGAGAGTACGCGTCTTGAAGAGACGTGCGCACCAAAGCCATTTGTCTATTCTTAGTTCTTCCATATAAATAGATATAAGTAGAGACGCGTCAATGTTGTCTTTTATATATGTTCAGTCGTGATGATATATGATTTACAACATTGACACGTCTTTACAATAATTGTTAATTGGTATTATTTTTCTCTGAAGAATAATTGAATAGGCACTCCGTTGAAGTTCCAGTTCTGTCTGATTTTGTTTTCCAAGAAACGGCAGTATGATTCTTTGACGTCTTTTGGCAAGTTGCAGAAGAAGATGAACTGTGGAGTAGGACTCTTCAATTGTGTGATATATTTTATCTTGAGATAACGGTTTCTTGATGCCACTTGAGGTGGTTGTGTAGCGATGATTTCCAACATTGTGTCGTTAAGTTCGCGTACTGATATTCTACGTTCTCTGTTTTCATAAACCTGATGTAAGGCTTCGAGTACGCGGAATGTTCTTTGGCGATTTATCGCTGAGGTGAATATGATTGGATAATCGGTGAAAGGAGCTGTCTTTTCTCTAATCATCTTTTCATATTGAATGTGAGTGTTGGAGTCTTTGTCAATCAAGTCCCATTTGTTTACGATGACAACGAGGCCTTTCTTGTTTTTCTCGATGAGGCGTAAGATGTTCATGTCTTGAGCCTCGAATCCTTGAGTGGCGTCGATGATGAGAGCTGCTACGTCGCATTCTTCGATGGCACGGATTGAACGCATTACGGAATAGAACTCGATGTTTTCAGAGACTTTGCTTTTTTTACGGAGACCTGCTGTGTCAACCAAGACGAAGTCCATGTTGAAAGCGTTGAAACGAGTGTTGTTGCTGTCGCGTGTCGTTCCAGCGATGTCGGTTACGATATGACGGTCGTGACCGAGGAATGCGTTAATCATTGATGACTTTCCAACATTAGGGCGACCGACGAGAGCGAAACGTGGGAGACCATCGTAATCTTCTGTTGTGTCGTTAGGAAGATGTTTTACGACTTCGTCCAAGAGCTCGCCTGTTCCTGTTCCTGTCATTGCTGAGAAAGCAAAGATGTCGCCAAGACCTAAAGCGTAGAAGTCGGCGATGTTGCTTTCCTTGTTAGGGATGTCGGTCTTGTTGACAGCGAGTAATACTTTTTTCTTTGAACGACGTAATATCAGGGCTACGTCTTCATCGAGTACGTGAAGACCTTCTTTGCCGTCAACGACGAAGATGATGACATCAGCCTCATCGATGGCGAGGTCAACTTGTTTCCTGATTTCTTCTTCAAAGATGTCATCAGAACCAACGACGTAACCGCCAGTGTCGATTACTGTAAATGATTTGCCGTTCCAGTCGCTATGTCCATAATGACGGTCGCGAGTTACACCACTTGTCTCTTCCACAATGGCTTGACGTGTTTGAACCAAACGATTAAAAAATGTTGATTTACCTACGTTAGGCCTTCCTACTATTGCAACTATATTACTCATATCAATAAAATTTCTGTGATTTGCAAAGATAATAAAAAGACGAAAGACGAAAGACGAAAGACAAAAGATTTTTTAGATGTTCAACTTTAGTCATTAGTCATTAGTCTTTAGTCTTTAGCCTTTAGTCATTAAAATTACGCTTCATAATTGAAATTCTTCAGCTCGGCTTCGTTGTCGCGCCAGTCTTTGCTGACTTTGACGTTGAGGTCGAGGAATATCTTCTTGCCTGTGAATTCTTCAATGTCGCCTCTCGACATTATGCCGAGTTTCTTGATAGCAGAACCTGCCTTACCTATTAATATAGCTTTTTGAGAGTCGCGTGATGCGTAGATTGTAGCTCTGATGTTAATCATCTTTGCGCTTTCTTCGTAAGCATCGACGACGACTTCCACTGAATAAGGAATCTCTTGTTTGTAGATGAGCAATATCTTCTCTCTGATTATTTCGGAGATGAAGAAACGCATCGATCTGTCTGTGAGTTCGTCTTTAGGGAAATAAGGCGGACATTCTGGAAGTTTTTCCAAAATGCAGTCGAAGATGTGTTTTATGTTGGCATGATGAAGTGCCGAAATAGGGAATATTGTCGCTGTTGGAAGAGCGTTTTGCCAGAAATTGACAGCGTTTGTCACTCCATCTTGATCTGATAAATCTATTTTGTTTAATAAAACGAAGATAGGGATGTCTGATTTTTGGAGACGCTCCACTGTTTTTTCGTCAATTTTTTTGTCTGTAATATCGACGACGTAGAGTATCAAATCAGCGTCGATGAAAGCCACATTTACGAACTGATTCATCACTTCGTGCATCTTGTAAGCGGGATTTTTGATGATTCCAGGTGTATCTGAGAACACAATTTGGAACTCTTCGCCGTTCACAATGCCCAAAATCCGGTGTCTTGTGGTCTGAGCTTTCGATGTTACGATAGAAATTTTTTCGCCTACGAATTCGTTCATAAGCGTTGATTTTCCGACATTTGGCTTGCCTATAATGTTTACATAACCTGCTTTGTGATTCATGTTGAAATTTTTTTTAAATACTTGACTTGCAAAGAAACAAAATATCTTTTTTGTTCTCGTAAGTTGTGAGAAAAAATAAGATACAATTTCAACAAGAAAATATTCTTTTACAATTTCGTGTTGGCCTTGTTTCTTTTATTATTTTTGACGCAAAAATAATAAACATTTTGTGATGAAGAGATTTTTGTTGTTATCATTTTTAATCATTTCTATAACTTTACCTTCATTAGCACAAGTAAAAGATCAAGATGATACCAAGAATAAATTTTCCCAATGGTATATAGAGCCGGCTGTGCGTTACGGAACATATATTCCCTTCGTGGGATATCACAGTTATCTAGCCGAGAGTCATCAATATAACTTCGACTTGCATGTCGGTTATCAGACGACTGGAAAGAAAGAATGGGAACAGCGTTTCAACTTTCCATCATACGGTTTATTTTTCCGCTACGAGCATAACACCATCGACAGTGCAAAATATGAGCATCGCGATGCCAATGGCCTTCCCGTAACAGAATATGTAAATACCATAGGCGATTGTTATTCATTAGGTGGTTTTATCAACGGTAACTTTTACAGAGGTCGCAGTTGGTCGTTTGACTACGACATTCTCGTAGGTCTTTCGTTATGGCCAAAATATGGCAACGAGTTCATCGGTTCTTTAGTTAATGTTCATTTAGGAATAGATGTCGGACCTACTTTCAGAATAAGTCGCAACTTGGACTTGGGATTGCGTTTCTGGTTTGCACATTCTTCTAACGGAGCTATAATATTACCTAATAATGGTGTCAACGTATATGGTTATCAGCTGAATTGTCGCTATAATATCGACGGAAGAGAAGATTTTACCTATAGCGAATGGGAGCCATTTAAGAAGAAGACATATATTTCCCTCAGTGAGGCACCGGGATTCTTACAGACTAACACCAGACGTAATGGAGAGATTTCTGGCGAAACCGGATATTATTTGGGCAACACTTTCAGAATAGGTGTCTCACGTCATTTCCATCCAATGTTCAGATATGATGTAGGCTTAGACTTCATCTATACTGGTGAGACAAAAGTGAAATATCTACAAGCTAAAGACAATTACGAAGCAGGTATCTTAAACGTTCCTTTGTGCGAATATAGACCGATAAACTCAATGCATTTGTCGGCTTCAGCTATGTTTGAAGTTTTGTACAACAAAGTCGCTTTCTGCTTCGGATTGTCATATTACTTATATCATGGCATTTACAATGGAACCGACGAGAAAAAGTCATGGGGTCTCTCTGGCATAACGCCTTTTGAATCACAATATCTGCCAAGTGCATATTCTAACTATTACGAAAGACTTGGTCTCAAATATTATTTTGGAACAAAAAACAATCAATTTGTAGGAACTTTCATGAAGGTCCATGTAGGTTCCATCGACTATATCGAATGGACTTATGGAATTAATTTAGATGTTTTTAGATAGTATAGAGTATGGGGAAGTAAAGCTGTTATCTGGTGGATATATTGTAAGTGTATTGATAATCTGTTGTTTAGCTTTGAAATTTGTGGTTTGCTTTTTTTATGAAAAAAAACTTGACATGTAAAGAAAATTGATTTATCTTTGCACTCGCAAACAAAACAAAAAAAGTTGTTTTTTTGAAATCACGATGCGGGGTAGAGCAGTCCGGTAGCTCGTCGGGCTCATAACCCGGAGGTCACAGGTTCAAATCCTGTCCCCGCTACTAAGAAGAGGACGCTGAAAGGTGTCCTCTTTTTTTTGTTTCCACGTATCGTGGGTATCTACAATATCTTTTTAATGTAAAAAAAAGTTGAAATCAACAATTTTGTTAACTTCAACTTTTGTAATCCTAGCCATTAGACTTTTGTCTTTAGCCATTAGTCTTTCTTAATCCCCAAAATATTTCATCAGCAATCTTACGTGTACGCCAGTAGCTCCTGCTGTACGGTAGCTGTCTCTCGATTCCAAAAATGCAGTTCCTGCGATGTCGAAGTGAATCCATGGATAATCGGTGAAACGTTCCAGGAATTTTCCTGCTGTGATGGCTCCGCCGTATTTGCTGCCTACGTTCTTTACATCGGCTATGTCCGACTTGATGAGTTCGGCATATTCGTCCCAAAGAGGGAATTCAATTAAACGTTCGTACACTTCTTCACCATATTCTTTTAATGATGAGAGATATATTTCGGCGTCTTTGTGCATGACGACGCTGGCATGAGGTCCTATTGCGTTAGATGCCGCTCCTGTCAGTGTGGCGAAATCCATGACCAAAATAGGGTCGTATTTCTTGGCGTATGATAAAGCGTCGGCAAGAATCATGCGGCCTTCGGCGTCGGTATTTGCAATCTCCACGGTGCTGCCGTCAAACATAGTGACAACATTGCCTGGCACATTGGCATTGCCGTCAATGCGGTTGTCGGTGGCAGGAATCAAAGCAACGACGTAATATGGAAGTCGTGCCTTCGCTATGCCATAAAGAGCGGCGGCAACAGAAGCAGCACCCGCCATATCGTGTTTCATTGTCGCCATAGATGCGCCAGGTTTAAGATTGTAGCCTCCAGTGTCGTAAACGACTCCTTTGCCGACCAAGACGAAAGGCTGCTCGTTTTTTAGATTCTCTGGCTTCCACTCAGCGATGGTGAATGTCGGTTCGTCGATGCTTCCTGCATTGACTGCGAGAAGTCCGCCCATCTTGAGAGCTTCTATCTTTTTCTTGTTTAAAACCTCTACGTGAACTCCCACTTCTCTAAGCTTAGAACTTACGATGTCGGCAAATTGAACAGCATTGAGATGGTTGACAGGTTCGTTGACGAGGTCGCGAGCCCATAATGTGGATTCTACCGTTATGTTAATATTGTTTAATATATCTTCGTCATAGCCTTCTTCTAAATAAATTGTCTCAAGGCTGTTTTCCTTCGGTTCTGTCTTATATTTGGTGAATTTATAATTGGCCAAAGCCATGCCTTCAACATAAGCGAAAAGTTCGTCGTGGTTGACGCCAGTGACGTCGGTTACAAGAACTTCATTGATGTTATGTTTGTTGATGCGTGTCGCTATGGAAGCTCCGCTTTGACGAGCCTCTTCCAGACGGCGGAACTCTGATTCCTGGGCTATGACATAAAAATAAAGATGCTCGGTGAATCTGTTTATATGTATGGTTTTCTTGCCTTTAGTGGATTCGTGATATTCTTTTATATAATTTATTTCTTGTTCGCTTAGTTCGATATTGTCGATTTGTTCAATCATATCGAGAAGATAGACTTTTGCTTTGAAGTCGTTTCTTGTGGTAGTTTTAATAATAGCATTCATTATGTTATAATTTTGATTCTAAATGTTTTACAATCTTATCTGTAGCACCAATGCTTAATTGGATGTAATCCTGGCAAATTCCAGAGGCTTTGTTGTAGAAATCTTCGTCGTTCATCAGTTGTTTGAAGATTTCATCGAATTCCTTCTTGTTGTTTACAGAAAACATTCCTCCTGCTTCGACGAGGTCGACGGCTTCCACGAATTTGTGATATTTCGGACCTATCACGACAGGGCAGCCAAACACGAGCGCTTCTTGTGTGTTGTGAATGCTGCTCATGAAACCGCCGCCTACGTATGCAAAACGAGCATATTTGTATATTTTCTTTAAGATTCCGATGACGTCAATGACAAGCACTTTACATTTTTTATTGTCTTTAAATGTCTGATGAGCGTTGGCCGTTGTCAGTTGGCTATATAAAACGTAATCTTCAAGTTGCGAGGTAATCTGCTTTATGTGAGAATCAGAAATGTCGTGTGGAGCGATGATAAGACAATAGTTGTCACTCATTTTTTTTGAGAAAGGAATAAGAAGTTTCTCGTCTGGTTGCCATGAGCTTCCGGCGATGATACATTGTCTTCCATTGATGAATTCCTCTATTTCAGGGAATGACTGCGATTGTCTTGCTATCTCAAAAACACGGTCGAAACGAGTGTCGCCTGTTATTGTTACATTATTTATGTTAATTGAATTTAACAGATGAGCTGTTTCATCGTTTTGCACGAAATAGTGTGTCACGTTTTTGAGTTGTTTCCTGAACCAGAATGAGTAAGGCTTGAAGAAATAATGGTCTTTGTGAAGCAATGCTGAAATATAATATAATGGTATATTGTTGTTTCTCAGTGCTTCCATATAATTGAACCAAAAGTCGTACTTCACAAAGAAAGCCGCTTTAATGTTAAAGTTCTTGATTAGTTTCTTGGCGTTCGACATGGTGTCGGAAGGCATATAAGCCACTTTGTCAGCTAGTTGGAAGTTCTTTCTTGGTTCAAATCCAGAAGGTGAGAAGAATGTTAATAGGATTTTATATTTAGGGAAGTTTTGTTTGAGTCTTTCTATTACAGGAAGGCCTTGTTCGAATTCTCCTAATGATGACACATGAACCCAAATCCATTCGTCGTTTTTGTTAATGGATTTTAAGTTTTCCCATTGATTTTTTCTGCCATTCCACCAGAGTTTGGCTTTGTTGTTGCCAAATAAAGAAGCTATAGCGATCGCGCCGCTATAGCTTCTTATTGCTATTGAATATAAAAGATTCATGATTAATAATAGTAAAATTCGTCTGGCATTCTTTTATATGTAGGGATGTGTATTACGAAACGTATTCCGTAATATCTGTCGGTATAAGTGTTGAGGTCTGGACCCATCATGTTGAAATCCCACTTGCGCATAGGTTTTGTGTGCGCTTGGTTGAATTCGAGTGATACGGAGAAGTTGAACATGCGGGAACTGCTGAGGAAAAGATATCCTATTTCACCTGAGTAGGCGAATCCGCCGCGCATTCTGTCGTATCCGTAGAGGTAGTCGCCAGCGAGGTTTGCCGGTGGTGAAGCTGAAGAGGAGAACTCGATTCTGACTCTGTTGAGAAGATAACCTAAACCGCCCTTGATGAAGAAACCGCTATTTGGATTAGGAGCGCAAACATTGAAAAGCTTACCGAATTTAGCTTGGATATTATAGCCTCTTTGTAACAATGCGTAACTTCCGTAGATGCCGTCGCCTGTAATAAGTTCTCCGTTGTTGTCTAAGATTATTCCTAAAATTTCTTCACGGCTGGCGTTGATGCTGTCGCCGAAAATAAAGTTGCTGCTGGCTTCCCATAACCAGTTCTTGTCGGTCTTATATTGAAAACTAGCTCCAATCGTTGAGTTGCTGCCGTATAGCACCTTGGTGTCAGCTCCCGGTAATTGGTAAGAATATGCTGCGCTGAACATGGCAACGGAGACGCATTCTTTTTTTATATCCTTCTGAGCATGTGCTATAAAGGGAATTAAGAAAGCAACCGATAAAATAAAATGTCTTAATTTCATCTCAAATGATTTTTAATCTTGCAAAGATAATAAACGTTTTTATGTCTTTCTTATTTTGTTGGAAAATAATTGTGTTAATAAGTGTTAAAATTGACAAATCATAAATAAATAATTTATACCTTTGCAGAAATTGTTTTAATATGAGAAGATTTAGATTTAACTTATTAGGTATTAGCGCATTGTTTATGATAATGTTTGCTATGACATCATGCGGAGAAAGAAAGCCAAATAACTATTTTACTATAGGTGAAGATGTGTACGAATTGATTTACGGATGCATAATCAATAATGGGGAAGAAGATGGTTCTTTTAATTTGGACTTGCGTCTCTATTGTGAAAATGAAAAAGACTTCATAAATTTCGGTATTAAATCTGTTCAGGCAGAAAGCATTGAAAGTGCAACATACACTGATTTTGAAGGCTCATGGGTTTTGGGCTATACCGAAACAGGAAGCTATACCAATATGGGTAATATAACATCAGGCAAAGTCGTCATCGGCAGATCTTCTGATGGCTATAGTATCGAAATAGAATGCGTCGACCAATATAGTAATGAGGTTGAAGGATATTTCAAAGGTAAATTGGCAAAGAAAGATGAAAATAATTTGGTTCACGTAGTTCCAAACTATGTTATCCCTGAAGAAATTTATGATGAGGTTGTATCATATTTTCCAGTCTATTCAGGAATCACACCTCCTGATATGGAAGGCGAATATGTGTCATCACCACATTGCCTTTTATATCAGTCTGATATGCCAAATAACGATTCTGTTCAGTTCTTCTCAGACCTTTATATGGGATTCATTTATAACAACAAACAAATGAATTATTATTCGAAACAATATAATGTGGAAACCAATGACTATGAAGAAAATGTCAATTATGGCATGAAAATCACTGGTGAAAACGATAATTTTACTTGTTATTATGTTGTTGAAGACTACGTTAACGGATACTATGCTCAACAATCGTTTATTTTCAGTGGTAAGAAGACAGACGAAGGTTTGGAAAACTTCCATACAGCAGTCGTTTTGTTAGAGACAAGCGGTCACCCTAATCTTCCTCAAAAGAATACATTCAGAGTTTTGAAGGATAATGATGGATTGGCAGAAGAAAACGATTGGTTGTCGAAAGGTTCTGTAAAGACAACAACATCATCGGAGAGTGGTTCGTTTGAGATGTGGATGAAATAATAATTGTATAAAATGCTTGAAGAAAGTATTATCTCTGAATATATTCTCCCTAACGGAATAAAGATATTACATAAATACAGAGCAGGCGTCGTTGCGCATATGTCGTTGATGGTCAACACAGGAATGCGCGACGAGGCTCCTGATGAAAATGGTCTTGCTCATTTCATCGAGCATATGCTCTTCAAAGGAACCAAAAAACGCAGAGCCTATCATGTGTTGAGCTGCCTCGAGAATGTGGGCGGCGAACTTAACGCTTATACGACCAAAGAAGAAACATGTATCCATGCCTCTTTCCTAAAGGAATATTACAATAAAGCCATCGAGTTGATTTCAGATGTGGCTTTCAATAGCGTGTATCCTGAAAATGAACTCGAAAAAGAAAAAGAGGTAATCCTTGATGAAATAAACTCTTATCTCGATAGCCCTGCAGAGGAAATCTATGACGATTTTGAGAATAATCTCTACAAAGGTCACGAGATGGGTCGTAACATATTGGGAACACGTGAGTTGGTTGAAGGCTATAAACGCAGCGACTTGTGCCGCTTCCTTAAAAACAATTACTCGACCGACAGGATGGTCATTGCCACGATAGGTGATATTCCTTTTGAGAAATTCAAGAATAAGATAATTGCTCATTTTGGTGGTTTTAAACGATATAACACTGAATATCATAGGACTAAGTTTACTCCACTTCCTGCATTTAATGTCGTTCACGAAAGAAATAGTCATCTCTCACATTGTATAATAGGCGGGATGGCATATCATATTGAAAGCGAGAAGAAAATGCAGATGGTACTGCTTAATAATATCTTGGGCGGACCAGGAATGAATTCGAGATTGAATCTCAATATCAGAGAGAAATATGGATTTGCCTATACTATTGAATCACAGTATAATGCATATTCTGATACAGGAAACTTCTCTATTTATATGGGCGTTGACCCTCATTCTATGGATAAGGCTGTGAATCTGGTTTTCAAGGAACTTGATAAGTTGAAAAACAATAAGCTTGGAACTGTGCAGTTGTCAAATGCAAAGAATCAACTGGTTGGCCAACTTGCACTTAGCAGTGAGTCTGGACTAGGAGAGTTGCTTGCCATGACAAGAGCAGCATTCTCTAAAGACGAAATAGAACCTCTTTCTGAAACAATTAGAAAAATTAGAAATTTAAGCTCGGAAGATATTTTAGAAGTAGCAAACGAAATTTTTGATAGAGATAAAATTAGTACGCTGATTTACAAAGGATTATAAAAATATTATAAAAAAATAAATTTCTCTTTGTTTTTTAATTTTATTTATTATATCTTTGAAGTCTCTCAAAACTAATACGTTATGCTGACACAGAAAGACTCCGAAAGGTTGCCCGTTATAGGAATCACACATGGTGACATTAACGGTATAGGTTACGAAATTATTTTGAAGACCTTATGCGACAGTAGAATTTTTGATATGTTCATCCCTATCATTTACGGACAATCTAAAGTTTTCTCTTATTACAAGAAAAACTTCAACATGGAGGAGATTTCGTATGCGTTGATTCGAGACGCTCGTCAGGCTCAGGCAGGAAGGATAAATTTTATCAATCACACTGATTCAGAATTGAAAATAGAGCCAGGAATATCTACGGAACTGGCAGGAAAAGCATCATTTGAAGCTCTTAAGTTGGCAGTCGATGATTTGTATAAAAACAACATCGATGCATTAGTTACAGCACCAGTTAATAAAGGCAATATTCAATCGGAGGATTTCAATTTTTCAAGTCAAAAAAAATATATCAGCTCTTTCTGTCAAGAATATACACCTTTGATGTTGATGGTTCACGATAAGTTGCGAGTAGGAAGCGTGACGAATCATATTTCATTGAAGGATGTTTCAGAAGTTATAACGAAAGAATTGATAGTTAATAAGTTGGAAGTTTTTAATAAGACTTTGAAGCAAGATTTCGGTATCGATTATCCTCGTATAGCTATCATGGGATTGAATCCGCATTATGGAGATGGCGGCCTTTACGGAAAAGAGGAGATAGATATGATAGTGCCTGCCATTAAGGAAGCAAGAGATAAAGGACTTCTGGTGTTCGGTCCATTCTCTGCTGACGGTTTCTTCGGTTCTGCTGCATGGGTTAAATATGACGGAGTCTTGTGTATGTATCACGATCAGGCTATGGTTCCTTTCAAGACGCTTGCTGTTGATGGCGGCGTTAATTTTACAGCAGGCTTGCCTGTCGTAAGAACAGCTCCTGACCATGGAACAGGATACGACATAGCTAACAAGAATATAGCTAACCCAGATTCGTTCCGTCATGCGATTTATCTCGCAATTGACGTGCTGAAAAATAGAGCGGCAAAAGAATAATTCATATCTTTGCAGTATGAATTATACTGTTGAAAGAATAGCTTCAATCGTTAAGGGAGAGATAATCAATAATTCTAATAAAGATTTGGTTGTCAAAGATTTGCTTTTTGATAGCAGACTTCTTGTTACTCCCGAAAATACACTCTTCTTTTCTTTGAGAAGTCATCGCAACGATGGCAGCAAATATATTGACGAGCTTTACGAAAAAGGCGTCAGGATGTTTGTGGTGGAAAAATCTGACTATGTTTCAAAGATAATTGAGAATAAGGATGATGCTACTTTCATCCTTGTAGATGATACTTTAAAATCTCTCCAGAGAACAGCAGCTTTTCATCGTGAGAATTTCGATATTCCAATAATAGGAATTACTGGCAGCAATGGAAAGACAATCGTTAAAGAATGGCTTTACCAGATTCTTAGTCCGGAAATTTCTGTGGTGAGAAGTCCCAAGAGCTATAATTCACAAATAGGCGTTCCGATGTCGGTGTGGCAATTGAATGATTCACACGATATAGCAATAATCGAAGCTGGCATCTCTCGTCCCGATGAGATGCATAATCTCAAGAAGATAATAAAACCGACAATAGGAATTTTTACCAATATCGGTCAAGCCCACGGAAAAAACTTCGATAATATTGATGATAAGATAGAAGAGAAACTGAAGTTGTTTTCTGATGTTCAGACTTTGATATATTGTCTGGATTATAAAGGAATTGACGATAAAGTCAAAAAACTGAATGTCAATACTTTCACATGGAGCAGAAGTGATGAATCAGCTGATGTTAAAATATGTTCAGTAGCAAAAGGCAAAGACAACACAACGATAGAGGCGATTGTTAAAAGTCAACGGACAACAATGAAGATAGTTATTCCGTTTGTTGACGATGCTTCAATTGAAAATGCGATTCATTGCTGGGCTACTGCGTTGATGCTCAATATAGATAATGATGTTATAATCAAAAAGATGGAGCATCTTAGTCCAGTGGCAATGCGCATGGAACTTAAGTCGGGCATCAATAATTGTGACATTATCGACGATAGTTATAACTCTGATTTCAATGCACTTACGATAGCGCTCGACTTTATGAACCAGCAGCATAGTCATAAAGAAAGAGTCGTTATTCTTTCCGATATACTTCAATCTGAATTAAGAGAAGAAGATTTATATGATAAGATAGCGCAACTTCTTAAGAATAAGGGAGTAAATTCCGTTATTGGAATTGGAGAAGCAATATCACGTCAGAAAGACAAATTCGATATAAATAAAGATTTTTATAAGGATACCAAAGAATTTCTATCTGAATATCCCGTCGAATCATTTCATAATCAGTTGATTCTCATCAAAGGCGCTCGTGATTTCGGTTTTGAGAAAATAAGCAAAATCTTACAGGAAAAGGCACACGAAACGATTCTGGAAATAAATCTTAACAATTTGGTTAAGAATATGAACTATTATCGTTACAAGTTGAAGAGAGACACTAAGCTGATGGTTATGGTGAAAGCCTTTGCATACGGAAGCGGAACATTTGAAGTCTCAAATGTTCTCAAGTTTCATCATGCTGATTACCTCACCGTTGCGTATGCTGATGAAGGAATAGAACTGCGTCGTAAGGGCATCGATTTGCCAATTATGGTGATGACACCAGAAATAAATACTTTTGAGAGCATCATCAAAAACAATTTAGAACCAGATATTTACAGTTTCAGAAGCCTTTCACTTTTGGAAGACGCGATTGAGAAGTTGGAACTTCCTCAAGAAACTAAAATAGGTATTCATATAAAACTGGATACCGGCATGCATCGTCTAGGTTTCTTGCCAGATGATATTGATGAACTTTTATCAAGGTTAAAGAAAAATAAGAATATCGTTGTCAAGAGTGTTTTCTCGCATCTTGCGGGCGCTGACAGTAAGGATTTCAACGATTTTACGATGAGGCAGATAAATGTCTATGAAGAAATGAGCTCTAAGATTGTGTCTGCTTTCCAATATAAGGTTTTACGTCATATTTTGAATAGTGCAGGTATAAGTCGCTTTACCGATTATCAATATGATATGGTGAGATTGGGCATTGGTGTATATGGCGTCGCTCCTTGTGATGAAGACAAAGGAAAGTTGAAGAATGTTATTTCTTTAAAAACAACCATCGTTCAGATTAAGGAATATGAAGTAGGAGAGACGGTCGGTTATAGCAGACGTGGCGTTATAGAAAGGAAGTCTAGGATTGGCGTCGTTCCAATCGGTTATGCCGATGGGCTCAACCGCCGCCTTGGCAATGGCGCTGCTTGTTTCTATGTTAACGGCAAGGCGGCGCCGATAATTGGCAATATCTGTATGGATATGTGTATGATTGACCTTACCGGAATCGATTGCATGGAAGACGATACCGCTATCTTGTTCAATGAAGATTATCCTATAGAAAGAATAGCAGATGCTTGTGGAACAATACCTTATGAAATACTGACAAGCATTTCTCATCGAGTGAAGAGAATATACTTCCAAGAATAATTATATTTGTAGACGTCACCTATGTGGCGTCTTTTTTTGTCGATATGATGTCATGGCATAAACTTGGAAAAGTGGATTTTTGTTAAGGCTTTTTAACGAAATTTTATTTCTTAATTATTGGTGAATTTACTGATAAATTTATAACTTTGTAGCGTTAAGATTGTAGTATAAAAAACGTAACAAAACAGAATCTTTATGTCAGAAAATCTTGTAATAATACCGACTTATAACGAAAAGGAGAATATCGAGAAGATTATTCGATATGTTTTTCAAATGCCAATGTCTTTTGATATCCTTATTATTGAAGACAATAGTCCAGATGGTACAGCTGATATTGTTAAAAGATTGATGAAAGAATTTCCTGAACGACTTTTCATTGAAGAAAGAAAAGGCAAGTTAGGACTTGGAACGGCATACATACATGGATTTAAATGGGCATTGGCGCGCCATTATAAATATGTGTTTGAGATGGATGCCGATTTCTCACACAATCCTGACGACCTCATCAAACTTCACGACGCATGTGTGAATGGTGCAGATGTGTCTGTAGGTTCACGCTATATCACTGGCGTTAATGTGGTTAACTGGCCAATGGGAAGAGTTTTGATGTCATACTATGCTTCTGCATATGTCAGATTCATAACTAGAATGAAGACACGCGATACTACAGCTGGTTTTGTTTGTTACACAAGAAAGGTATTGGAAACCATAGATTTGGATAAGGTGAAATTTATCGGATATGCTTTCCAGATAGAAATGAAATATACTGCATGGAAACTTGGTTTTAACATTAAAGAAGTGCCAATTATCTTCACTGACCGCGCTGAAGGAACATCAAAAATGTCGAAAGGCATTTTCAAAGAAGCTATCTTTGGCGTTATCAATTTAAGATGGAGAGGCATTATTGGAAAAATTAAAGCGAAAAAAGCATGAGTTACATAATTAAAAACGCAACACTTGTCAATGAAGGAAAGACTTTCTTGGCAAGTGTTGTTATTTCGGGAGACACCATAGAGAAGATTGTACTTCCTGACGAAAATGAAAAATTAGAACAATATAGTTCTTATCAAGTTATTGATGCCGAAGGCCTTTATCTCGTCCCAGGCGCTATCGATGACCAGGTTCATTTCAGAGACCCAGGTTTGACGCATAAAGGCGATATCGCTACTGAGAGTCGTGCTGCCGTCGCAGGTGGAGTGACATCTTTTATGGATATGCCTAATACTGTGCCTAACACATTGACACAAGAACTTTTGCAAGATAAATATGATATCGCTGCAGAAAAGTCGATGGCTAACTATTCATTCTATATGGGCGTGTCGAACGACAATATTGATGAGGTGTTGAAGACCGACCCTAAAAATGTTTGCGGCATAAAGGCGTTTATGGGTTCAAGTACCGGCAATATGTTGGTTAACAACCAGTCGACATTGGAGCGTCTTTTCCAGGAAGCGCCTTGTCTCATCGCGACACATTGCGAGGACGAAGCGATAGTTCGCAGAAATATGGAACTGTTTAAGGAGAAATATGGCGACGATGCTCCTGCTTCTGTGCATCCTCTTATCCGCAGCGAAGAGGCTTGTTACAAAACATCTTCATTTGCAGCTGAACTTGCATCGAAATATGGAACACAACTTCATATCTTACATCTTTCAACAGCAAAGGAAATACAACTTTTCAATAATAATATACCATTGAAAGATAAGAAGATAACAGCGGAGACATGTTTGCATTATCTTCTTTTCGATGATAGAGATTACGAAAGAAAAGGCACTCTCCTGAAATGTAATCCTGCTGTCAAGACAGAAAAAGACAGAATGGCAATCATTCAAGGCTGTATTGATAATCACATAGATATAATGGCAACAGACCATGCTCCTCATACTCTGGAAGAGAAAAATAAACCTTATTTCTCCGCTCCATCAGGAGGAACATCTGTGCAGCATCTTCTTGTTGGAACATTTGACCTTGCTATGAAAGGCGTTCTTACAAAAGAAAAAGCAGTGGAACTCCTCTCACACAATCCTGCCATATTGTTCAGAATCAACAAACGCGGTTTCATAAGAGAAGGCTACTATGCAGATTTGGCTCTCATTGATCCTAAAAAATCTCAGACCATCACCAACGAAAGCGTTTACTATAAATGTGGTTGGACCGCTTATTCCGGAATGAAATTGAGTTGCAGCGTAACTCATACTTTCATCAATGGTGAGTTGGTTTATAATAATGGAATATTTAAAGAAGATTATAGAGGTAAACGATTGGCATTCAATAGATAATTATGAAAAGAATAGTATTGGCAATTTTAATATTAGTTGCATTTTTCTCATGTTCAAACAATATGCAAGAAGAAGTGCTGACAAGACATGAAGATGGCAGCAGAAAAGAAGTCCGTTATTATGTAAAAAATGATGACGGCAGCAAAAATTACGTCAGAGAGACTTGGTACTATATGGAAGGTATGAAACACCTCGATGGTCCAATCGTTGACGGAAAAAGAAATGGCGTTTTTGAAACATATTATAAATCAGGTGCTTTGATGAGTAAAGGCACTTTCGTCGATGGCATAAGAGAAGGCGAGGCTTTCACTTATTATGAAAATGGAAATGTTAAATACCAAGGCTCTTATGTTAATGGTAAGGAATGTGGTATTTGGAAGTTCTATGAAGAAAATGGAGAATTGGATAAAGAAGTCAACAGAGATTTAAGATGAAGTTAAGCGTTTTCTCCGATGAATATTATATGCAACAAGCACTTAATGAAGCTCTTATTGCAGAAGAGAACGACGAAGTGCCTGTAGGTGCAGTTATAGTGTGCAACGACAAGATTATCTCAAGAGCTCATAATCAGGTGGAGCAACTTAATGATGTGACTGCACATGCTGAGATGCTCGCATTGACGGCGGCATTTAATGAAATGGGCGCTAAATATTTGGACGACTGTACTTTGTACGTGACTTTGGAACCTTGTGTGATGTGCGCAGGTGCATTGGCGCATTCTCATATAAGCAGAGTGGTATGGGCTTGCGACGACAAGAAAAACGGTTTTAGCAAACATGGAAATCTACTTCATCCTAAAACGAAAACACAGACAGGAGTCCTTCATGATGAATGTCTGAAGACTTTAAAAGGTTTTTTTGAGAAGAAAAGATAAAAAAGAGGGCTTTTGCCCTCTTTTTTTTATTGCTTATCATATTGCTGTACTTCTTCGTATATATATTCAAGCTGTATTCCAGCCATCTTGAACATGTTTTCTGATTCGGCGCAGTCGTGGTATTTTCTTTGGCATACTACTCTGACGATGCCGCAGTTTATTATCAACATCGCACATGTTCTGCAAGGTGTCATTCTGCAATATAAAGTGCTGCCTTCCAATGCGATGCCTCTTCTCGCCGCCTGAGCGATGGCATTTTGTTCGGCATGTACTGTTCTAACACAATGCTGTGTGATATGTCCGTCTTCGTGAATCATCTTCTTGAAAAGGTGACCGACTTCGTCGCAATGTGGCAAACCTGTTGGCGCACCAACATAACCGGTAACCAGAATCTGGCGGTCTTTAACGATGACGCAGCCGCTTCTGCCTCTGTTGCATGTTGCTCGTTCTGCCACGGTGTCGGCAAGATTCATGAAATACTCATCCCAGGTAGGACGCTTGTATTCCTGCTCGCCAATCTTTTGCAAGACTTCTTCAACCTGCTTGTGTAATTCTGGAATCGTTCCGTTGTTGAGGAACAGATAATTAGCTTCTTTGATGCAAGCTGCGATATTTTGTTTGTTGGGATCATCTGAAGTCATCTCACGTTCTTCATTGGCGACGAAAGTCTCGAAACTTACAGAGTCGGTCTCTGAGTTTCTCTCGCGAATACGTTGATAACGAATCTCCTGGTCAGCGTCGACAGCGAAGAGATAGAAGTTGCCCTTTGAACGAAGAGCGTTCACTTCACCCATGGCGCGTACGCTCTCAATGACGGCGTTTTTTCCTGTAGCAAATGCTCTTTCGTAAAGTTGTGTCGCAATGTAACTAGGTGAGTGCTTTGCTCTTAAGTCGTTGCCAATCTCGGTAAGAGTGTCGCGGTTGACTTCAAGACCTCTTCTTTTTACTTCCTCAGCGAGAAATGCGCGCACTGAATAGTGTACGTAGCCTTTTTCTTTTACGAGATAATCGACGATGGTGCCTTTGCCTGCACCTAATGTTCCTGTGATTCCTATTATATTCATATTTTGAGTTGCTAAGTTCAGAGTTCAGAGTTCAGAGTTCAGAGTCTCTTCTTTAATATCTTTAATCCATTGATCGATGTCGATAGATTTATGCTTGCTTAATTCTTTAAATAATGTTTCTGGATTGTCGCTAACGATAATATTGTCGCGATGTTCTTTACGGATGAAACCTTGACTTACAGCATGATCGATGAACTGCATCATGCTGTCGTAATAATTCAATGTGTTATAAAGAGCTACTGGTTTGTCGGTGATGCGGAGTTGGTTCAATACTGTTATCTCAAATAATTCGTCCAAAGTTCCGAATCCTCCCGGCATGGCGATGAAAGCGTCAGATTCGTTGATGAGCATCAACTTACGTTCCGACATGGAATCTACTTCTATCATTTCTGTCACACCTTCGTGAGCTATCTCCATATCGGTGATGAGTTTAGGTATGATGCCGACGACTTTCTTGCCGTTCTCTAACATCTTGTCGGCTATGATTTTCATGAGTCCGACGCTGGCTCCGCCGTAATATAAAGTGCAGTCGTTTTGAGCAAGGACCTCGCCCAATCGTTCAGCAGCTTCCTTATATCGCAGGTCGTTGCCCATGCTGCTTCCGCAAAAAACGCAAACTTTCATCTAGAGTAATTTTATTTCGCAAATATAATAAAAAAGACTACAAGTCAACAAGACTACAAGACTACAAGTTTTTTTGAATCTAAAAAATTCAGAACCTCAGAACCTCAGAAAAAAACTTTGGCTTTTGAGCTAAAGCTTTTGAAGCATTTTATAGTAATGAAGTAATGTAGTCCGTAATAAAATTATATTACCTGAATTCCTGAATTCCTGAACTCCTGAACTCCTGAATTCCTAAAAAAGTTCTGAGATTCTGGGTTTCTCTCTTGGGCGTTCCGGCTCTGCCGTCGGGCTTTCCGCTATATCTTTTTCCGCTCCGCTTCAAAAGGATGCCGCTTCAATCCCTAACGCGAAGGGCAGCTAAAATCAGTTTCTGCTTCTTCAATTATAAAGATGTACTATCTTCTCAAAGATGTCAACGCCAGTATCTATAATCTCATCTTCGAAATCGTAAATCGGACTATGAAGAGGCTCGTGTTCCAAGCCACATCCCAGGCCAAAGAGGCATACCGGACATAAAACGCCAAATCGTCCAAAATCCTCCGACCATGGGAACGGATGGTTTATCTTATTGACAGACAATCTTAATTCCAAAGCAGATTTCTCTACAATGTCAGTCAGTTTGTCCGCGTTCATTGTAGCGACAAAATCTTCGTGTATGCTGTGAGTGAATTTCAATTTGAATTCTTTAGCCACATATTCCGACAAGGCGACAGTGCTTTCGGTCAGCTGCCTTAATGCGCCGTCATCCTGACTTCTCAGTGTAAGCCAAATCTCAGCATGACCTGGAGTGACGCCGAAAGTCTCTTCACCGATTGCGACATGAGTGACTGTTAATATTGTATTGTATTTGTCTCTTTTGAGATTCTCGTATTTTTTCTGAAACGCGTCGAGAAGAGTCGTGACGACAATCTGCGGATTGTTGCCTTTTTCTGGTTGCGAGGCGTGAGAAGTCGCTCCTTCAAAAATGAGTTTCAATCCTAAAGAGGCAGAAGCGAAACAGTCTTTCTTCAAGATAATCTGGTGTTTGGCATAACCAGGAAGATTGTGCAAAGCAAAAGCAGCGTCAATCTTTATATTTTTGAATTGTTCATCATTGATGACAGCCAAGGCACCTTCGCCGGTCTCTTCTGCAGGCTGGAAAAGAAGAATGACATCACCTTTCTCAGGACGTTTCTTTCCATAACGCATCGCAAGTCCGCATAAGATAGCAGCATGGCCGTCATGTCCGCAACGATGGGAATACTGGCAGTTGGCTATTGGCTTTTGACCATTGGCTTTAGAATCAGACACTGACGACTGACAGCTGACGGCTGACGGCTGAATCATTGGAATATTCAGTCCGTCGATATCGGCGCGCAATAAAATGTTCTTGCCGGAATCTTTTCCTTTGTAGATGGCGATAATGCCATAGCCACCAACATTTTTCAAATGAACATCAGGATTTGTCTTTGCTAAAAACTCATTTATAATCTTATTTGTCTTTTTCTCCTGTCCTGAAAGTTCGGCATTTTTATTTAATTTATCTCTAAGTTTTTCAAGTGTTTTCATTTTGCTACTAATTGGTAAAAGTCTGTTGTCTGTTGACTATTGTCCGTAGACTTCAAAAGTAAAAATAATTTTTTCACAATTATAATATTTCTACAAAAAAGAAAAGTATTATCTTTGTACCTTAAATTAACGTTAATGAGTGTTTTATATCCTTTAAAGTTTGCACCTGCATATTTTGAGAAAATATGGGGTGGTCAACACATTAAAACTATTCTAAACCAAGACTTTGGTGATTTAATGAATTGCGGAGAAGCATGGTTGCTCTCCGGTCTTGAAGGTCAAAACAGCATCGTATGCAATGGCGATTTTGCTGGTGATGAGCTCAACGATTTGATTGAGACATTCATGGGTGACCTCGTAGGTGATGAAATCTTTAACAAATACGGCGAACGTTTTCCATTATTAATAAAGGTGATAGACCCGCTGGATAATTTATCTATCCAGGTGCATCCTGACGATGAACTCGCTCAGAAGATAGACCTTTATAATGGCAAGACAGAGATGTGGTATGTCATGAATGCCGAAAAAGGAGCGAAGCTCGTATCAGGTTTCAACAGAGAAGTAACACCTGAAGAATTCGAAGAAGCTATCGTTAACAAGAACATCGAAGGCATGCTCAACTATGAGAATGTTCAAAATGATGATGTTTTCTTTATCCCTGCAAGAAAGATACACGCTCTCGGAGCAGGTTGCATGGTAGCTGAGATTCAACAGACTAGCGACACTTCATACCGTGTTTACGACTGGGACAGAATAGACCGCTTCGGAATGCAACGCCAGTTGCACGTTGAAGAAGCTCTCGCAACAATCAACTTCAAGAAAGAAGACAGCGGCAAGGTAAAATACGACAAGAAAGTAAAAAATTCTACTGTCAATTTGGTGACTTGTCCTTATTTCACAACAAACGTAATCAATTTAGATGCAGAATCTGCTCTTAAGAAAGACTATTCAGAATTGGATTCATTCGTAATTCTGATGAGCGTTTCAGGCAGCTTCATCTTGTCATACGAAGGCGGAACAGAACTCGTCAAAGCTGGCGAATGTATCTTGGTGCCTAACGTAGTCAACAAGGTTGACATCATCACTAATGATGAATGTAAATTATTAGAAGTATATATTGTATAACTAAATCAAATTAAACTATGAAAAAGACATTAGTATTATTGTTTTTAAGCGTTCTTTTCTTAGGCGCTAAGGCTCAATCAGATTTGCCAAACGTAACATTGAAAAACTTAGATGGCGAAACAATCAACATTACAGAATTAAACAACGATGGCAAACCATTCGTAATGACATTCTGGGCAACATGGTGCGGACCATGCGTTAAAGAACACAACGCTTTAAGCGAAGTTTATCAAGATTGGCAAGATGAAACAGGTGTTAAAATCTTCGCAGTTTCTATCGACGACTCACGTTCAACTCCACGTATCAAACCTTTCGTAGAAGGTAAAGGTTGGGAATTTGACGTTTTATTAGACGTTAACAAAGACTTAGCAAGAGCTATGAACGTAAGCAATCCACCTCACACATTCTTGTTCGATGGTAACGGCAAAATGGTTTACCAACACACAGGTTACTTTGAAGGTGCAGAGGACGAACTCTATGAAGAAATTTTAAAAATTAGCAAATAATTTTCTTAAACTATAAGGAAATGAAAAGATTCTTATTATCGGCAGCATTATTCTTATGCTCCACAGGTTTATTTGCTCAATCCATTAACGAATCACAAGTCAATGGTAGTTTCCAAATAGACGGCCAATATTATAAAGTTGACGAAGCTATCGGAATCACACAAGAATCAATAGACGGAAAACAATTCGGCACTAATGGTTTTGGTAAGATCAACTACTCATTGGGCAACTTCACAGCAGGTCTTCGCTATGAAGCATACTTGCCTCCAATGTCTGGTTTCGATACAAGATTACAAGGTTGCGGTCTCGCTAACTACTACGCATCTTACGACAATGGAACAATAGCTGTTACAATCGGTGATATATATGACCAATTTGGTAATGGTTTCATCTTCAGAACATATGAAGAATGGTCTCTCGGTTTCGATAACTCACTTCGTGGTATGAGAGTAATTTATCGTCCAGCAGCAGGCGTTACTTTGAAAGCTGTTTACGGTAAACAAAGATTCTTCTGGAACTCATACGGCTCAACAGAAAAAAGAGGTATCGTTCGCGGTATCGACGGAGAATGGGATATCAACCAAAGCTTCAGCGCAATTAGCGACAGCAAGTTCAGAGCAACAGTTGGCGGTAGCTTCGTAAGCAAATACCAAAAGAACACCAACTCAACATATTACATCCCTGAAAATGTTGGTGCTTTCGACGGTCGCGTTAACTTAGGTTACGGTCGTTTTGCTTTCACAACAGAATACGCTTATAAAATCAATGACCCTTCAGCATTCAACAACTACACATTCAACGAAGGTCAAGCTATTCTCTCATCATTGTCATATTCTCAAAAAGGATTCGGCGTTATATTACAAGTTAAACGCGTTGACAATATGAGCTTTAAAACAGACTATCAAGGTGTTAAAAACGATTTGGACATCAACTTCATCCCTCCAATCAACTATACACACACACATAGTCTTCCAGCAATTTATTCTTACGCAACACAACCTCTCGGTGAAATGGCAATGCAGTTGCAAGTAAACTACACAATTCCTAAAAACACTATCATCGGTGGTAAATACGGAACAAAAGTTACTCTCGACTTCAGCCAAGTAAACGATATCAAGAGAAATTATATCCTTGAACCAGGACAAGAAGCTCCTTCTCATATCTCAGGTTATAACGGAACTCTCGGTTACACATCACCATTCTTTGCAGTTGGCGACCGTAAGTTCTACCACGACTTCAACATCGAAATTGAAAGACGTTTGAATAAGAAATGGAAACTTATCGCTCAATACATCAACTTGTATTACGATATGGAAACTATCGAAAACCACCCAGGTGCTGAAGTAGTAAAGGCTAACATCGGTTTCGTTGACGTAACATACAGAATCACAAGCAAACAAAGCATCCGCTTTGAATTACAACACTTGTGGGATAACATCAACAAGAATAACATGGCTGAATCAGAAACAGCAGGCCACGAAGACCTCTACAAGAAAAGAGGCAACTGGGCAGCTGCTTTAGTTGAATATTCTATCGCTCCTAAATGGTTCGTTTCTGTAGCTGACAAATACAACTATGGCAACCCTATCGCTGGCAACCGCGACCATTATTATACAGCATCAGTTGGTTTCATTAAAGAATCAACAAGAATAACTCTCACAGGCGGTCGTCAAAGCGAAGGTATGGTTTGCGTTGGTGGCGTTTGCCGTGTTGTTCCAGCTTCAAGCGGTGTATCATTATCAATTACAACATCATTCTAAATAAGTTAAGGAAATGAAAAAATTAATGTTCATGTTGGCAATGGCATTCTTCATGGTAGGAATGGTTGCTTGTGATATAATTGAAGAACCATATTTCAAAGACAATAACAACAACGGTGGAGAACCTGGCGAACAACCAGAAGTTCAAAAATACGTTCTCTTGGAAGACTATACTGGCGTGAGATGCAACAACTGTCCAGCTGCTGGTGAATTGGCACTTCAACTTCAAGAACAATATCATCATAAAGTTGTTGTCCTCGGCGTTCACGCAGGTTTCTTATCACAACCTATAGGCGGTTATCCTAACTTCATGACAACAGAAGGTTCAGAATGGTATTCTCAATTCGGTTTCGACAGCAACCCTATCGGTACTGTTAACCGTAAACTCAATGGCGGTTCTTACGGCTACAACTCATCAGCATGGGGCGAAGCTATAGCTGAAGCTCTTCAAGAAGAAGCTGTAGTTGAAATGACACCATCTGTAGAATATAATGCTGCAACACGTGACTTGAAAGTTGACATCAGTTCTAAGTTTATTGCTGAATTGCCTGATACTTACAGCTTGACAGTTTGTATCATGGAAGATAGCATCGTTGGTAAACAACTTACTCCATCAGGAAATATTGACAATTATGTACACCGTCATGTATTCCGCGGCACTATGAACGGTGCTTGGGGTGAAGATATCAACACAACAGCGATAGCTCCTGGTGATGTCGTTACAAAATCATTCACTACAAAATTGAATGATGCTTATAATGCAGATCAATGCTACATCGTAGCTTATATCTCAAATAGCGATAACAAAGAAGTTCTTCAAGTAACAGAGAAGAAAATCAAATAAGCTGTCAGCAAATAGCTATCAGCAATTAAAAAAGGAGTCGTATTTACGACTCCTTTTTTGTTAAAGTATTATAAAACTGACAGCTGACAGCTGATGGCTGACAGCTAAAAAAACTTTAGCCATTAGCCATTAGCCATTAGCCATTTTTCTTATCTTTGCAAAAAACGCATAACAATATGAATCCAATAGTAAGTATCATCATGGGAAGTACTTCAGACCTCCCTGTTTTAGAAGCTGGCATCAAGTTTTTGGACGAGATGGGCATTCCTTTTGAAATGAACGCATTGAGCGCACACCGCACTCCTGAATTGGTTGAAGAATTCGCACGTGGCGCACAAGCACGCGGCATCAAAGTCATAATCGCTGCCGCTGGCATGGCTGCTCACCTTCCAGGCGTTATCGCTGCTATGACTCCAATACCAGTCATCGGCATTCCTGTCAAGACCAACATGGAAATGGACGCTCTCTTCTCTATCGTACAAATGCCTCCAGGAATCCCTGTAGCAACAGTAGGTATCAATGCCTCCCTCAACGCAGCAATACTCGCAGCACAAATATTAGCAACTGCTGATGCTGAAATAGCTCAAAAAGTAGTCGAATACAAAGAAGGCCTCAAGAAAAAAATCGCTAAGGCAAACGAAGACCTTAAAGAGATAAAATATAAGTTTAAGACTAATTGATAAGACAACGGTCAACCGACAACAGCCAACAGTCCTTGAGTATACATTATTATGTTATGGATAAAGTCTGTAGTCCGTTGACTGTAGTCTGTTGACTTAATATGGAAAATCAAGACGAAAAAAAACTTCTGCTTGGAAGCACAATTGTCCCGATAATATTAATCGTGGTGATGTGGCTTGTCAAGATGATAGAAGAGTTTTTTCATCTTGATTTTTCTTTTCTTGGAATAAAGCCATTGTCAATAGAAAGTCTGCCTGGAATATTTTTGTTCCACTTTATCCATGGCGACTGGCAGCATCTCATCGCCAATACTTTGCCTGTTCTGGTGCTAGGTTCAGCCTTATATTATTTCTATCGTCCGCTCGCAAATAAAATATTACTCATACTTATCTTCTCCACCGGACTATTAACTTGGTGCGGAGCACGTAGCGGCACCCACATAGGAGCCAGTGGTCTGGTATATGGATTGACATTTTTCCTTATGCTGAGCGGTTTTATTCGTCGCGATAGAAAACTTATCATTATTTCATTGATTGTTATATTTTTATACGGCAGTCTCGTCTGGGGACTTTATCCGCAATACGCTATAAAAAACAATATCTCTTGGGAAGGACATCTCAGCGGTTTTGTTATGGGAATCGTTCTTGCTTTCTTTTATAAAAACGAAGGACCCCAACGTGAAGAACAACATATTTGGGATGATGAAGAAGACGATGACGATGAACCCGATGATGGAGAAAAACCATATTGGGACGTGCCAGAACCTGATAAGGACGAGCTTACGGTGAAGTATCATTTTAAAAAAAGATAGTTTAAAACTCCAAATACAACCTTAATCTTTCTTCAACATCATCTCTCGTTACTACCTTTTTATATTGTTCCCAATTTGTTATCATACCTTTGGTCTCTCTATAGTTAACTATTTTCTTGACATCTTCATATTCTATATATGGATGTCGTAAAATTGTCTTAAAATCATCGTGGTTGATTCGTATTTTCCTAATAGAAATGCTATCAATATTGATGTAAGGCGAGATTATTTCAAATCTGGAAGAGTCGAGTCCATAAACTTCAAGCAGCTGCTGTTTGTTGATAAAACCTCCTAATTTTTCTCTGTAATCGACAATGTTTTTTGCAAAGAAACTTCCTATTCCAGGCAGCGATTTCAACTCCGTTGTGTCAGCGGAATTTAGGTTTATGAACTCTGAACTCTGAGCTTTGAACTCTGAGCTTTGAGCATTTCGGTCGCTGAGCTTGTCGAAGCGCCGAGATTTACCTTCGTTAGGCTCAGACAACGCTGAACTTCGAGCGTTGAACTCTTGGGTTTTATCCTTAAACTTTGACTCTGACTTGGTGACTTGGCGTCTTGGTGCCTCGGCGACTTTATCTTTCTTGGATGAAGTCTGTTGTCCGTTGTCTGTTGTCCGTTGTCTATTATAATATTCTTCTATTGCAGCCTCATGCAAAGCCATTATAGAATCAATGTTAAGTGAATTTTCATTAACATTTGGCTTATATTTTATGATAAAAAAATTAGCAGCGATGAGGAAAAAAATCACCGCTGCTAAAACTATTATCGCTACTCGTTCACCCTTAGTGAACGTCAGGAAACTATTCATATTTTGAATCTCAAAATCTCAGAACTTCAGAATCTCAGATTTTTTTTAGTTTCTGAGATTCTGAGGTTCTGAATTTCTTTAAATCAACTGGTTAATAAATATTGCCAAAATAACGATTGGTGCTACGAATTTTATGATGAAGTAGATGAACTTCTTCACGCTTATCTTCAATGTATTTTGGTTTGTTATTTCGTCGTAGAAACTTTCTTTTCCCATCTTCCATGCTACGAAGATAACGATAAACAACGCACCTATTGGGAGCAAGAAGTTTGCTGAGAACTTATCCATGAAGTCGAAGAATGTCATGTCGCCCAATGTGAATACAGAACCGTTTCTGAGGCTTAATGTACAGAAAACGCCTAAGAACAATGAAACCAAAGTTCCAATCCATGTTGCGGTGTTACGATTGATTCCGTGTTCTTCTGACAAGAATGCCACAATAACTTCGAGCAATGATATTGTTGATGTCAACGCTGCGATTGCGAGCAATATGAAGAATATGATACAGAAGAAATAGCCGCCTGTCATTTTGTCGAAAATCATTGGCAATGTGTTGAAAGCCAATCCTGCTCCTGCTTCTGGCTGAATGCCGAATGTGAATGCTGCAGGGAAAATGATGACACCTGCTAATATGGCGACTAAAGTGTCGGCGGCGACAACCGACAATGATGTCGTTGTGAGATTATCTTTCTTGCTTATATAAGAGCCGTAGGTGATGAGAGCGCCCATGCCAACGCTGAGAGAGAAGAAAGCCTGACCCAATGCTGCAAGTAATACTGTTCCGTCAACCTTTGAGAAGTCGGGCTTGAACAAGAATTTCAATCCTTCGTTGGCGCCGCTCATGGTCAATGACTTGACGCATAAGATGATAAGTATCACAAACAGTGCTGGCATCAATATCTTAGTGTATTTTTCTACGCCGTCTTTTATTCCTTTAAAGATAATGAATGCTGTCAATCCCATGAATAAGAACTGCCATAAAAATGGACGGAAAGGATTGTTATGGAAATCGGTAAATGCTTGTTCTAGCGTTGCAATATCTTTGTTGGCAAAGAAGTTGGTTGATGCTTTATAGATGTATTCTAAGGTCCATCCTGATACTGTGCTATAGAAAGCGAGCACCACAAAAGCTGCAAGAATGCCGATATATCCGATAAGGTTCCAATGTGTTTTTGGCGACAGTTCTTTTATTGAACCTACAGGGTTTTTGCCTCCGCGGCGTCCGATGTAAAACTCTGCCATCATGATAGGGATGCCTAGACATAATACTATTGCCACATAAATAAGCAAGAATGCTCCTCCGCCGTTCTCACCTGCAAGGCAAGGGAAACGGTAGATGTTACCTAAACCAACCGCTGAGCCGGCTGCTGCTGCAATGGCACCTAATTTGGAGCCAAAGCCATCTCTGTTTTCACTCATATTGTTTTAACTTTAATTATTTCCCCATTATTTTTGATGCAATCTTAAATATTCCTTTAAGATTGTTGTATTTGACTTCTGGATAAAATACTTCTTTCCCGCCGAATCCTTTGTAGAAACGGGCGAGTCCGTCGCTGTCGGAACCCTCAAAATCGAAGATGTATTTCGATTCGCTGAATTCTTTAATCATATTATCCAGCAAAAATGTTAAAGCATGTTTGTTTCTATGTGTTTCATCACTTCCTGAAAAAAGAAAGATAATCCTGTCGTGGCTGCACATGAAGACTCCGCCTGCAATGGTATTTCCTTCTATATCATTAACGCCGCATACAAAACAGCACTCGTGATAGATGGCGGTGTCAACGAGGTCGAGTAGTCGTTTGTATTCTTTCTTCTTCCAATGTTCAACATCTTTGCCTCTATTCTCGGCAAAGAGTTTTATTATAGTCTCCGGCTTGACGCCTTTGTCAATTGTAAGGCCAGCCGAGTTGGCTTTGATGAGATTTCTTTTTGTATTGTTATTATAGTTGTTAAAAAGAGATTGATAGTTATATATCAAATCGAGTTCAACATTACGATGTGGTTCGTAAATTCCTGATTCATAATCGACTTTGTTGTATTCGTTGAGTCGGTATTTTACTATGCGGTATTTTTTAGGTATTGACAATACGAATCTTTGTACATCTTCCTCGGTGAGAGCGGATTGAGAATAAACGCCAAGTTGCTGAACAAAGAAAGGTTGGAACATATACGATATTCCGAACTTCTTGCTTGGTGTAAGAGGCATCACTCTCTCATAGTCATTCTCTATCAGTGCTTCCCAGTTGGGATGTACGATGTCGAGATACCACGACCATGCATAAACGCTGCCATTGAACGAATTGGCGATGCAGTCGTCCCAGCGTTTTTTGTCAATCATATTATGGGTCAGATGTTTTATCATATCAATTCATAATGTAGTCAAGAATTTTTCTGTATAAAGTAATCCAACCTTCCCAACGTTTTTCTCCCGATAAAGTTTCATTATGCCATAAAAGAATAAATGTTCCATTAACATTTTTCACTTCGTCGACAAGTTGTTTGGCTTTTTCGTATGACTCGTGTACGTCTAAATCCAGATAGTCGCGCATTGTTCCATCCATCAATGCAAAAGGATGGATGTTGAGTTTTGTCTTCATATCGTTTTCCAAATCGAAGAATTGGAATGTGTCGGCATAACCAGCTCTAAAACCAGCTTGCGACGCATACCCCATGGAATAGTCGTCTGTGATATCCAGTTCTATAAGTATCTGATATGTAGAAGGAAGACTTAATCTGAGGAAATGTTGGCGGCTCATTGTCACTTCGCGGTTAAGGACTTCGGAGAGACGGCTGACCTCTTCCTTGATGACGTTTTTCTTAAGATAAGAAGAGAATGAAGGATGTATGCCCACGAGAGCATAATCGCCCAGTCGTTTGATGAGCTTCTGGAACTCTTTGTTTCTTATGGAAATATTTTTGTCGTTGGTGTTATAGTCGCCGCAAAGGATAAAATACAAGGGCTTAAGCTTAAGCTCTTTCTGCAATTCTATCTGATAGTCGAAAGTGTCAAATGGGTCGATTCTCTTGTCACGCAGCACGTCCCATCTTTCTTTGATTTCTTTCTTGTCGAAGAAAAGCATGTCTTTGAGGAATGCTGCTGTGGTTCTGAATACTCCTTTGTTCTTATAAGCCCAAGCCGCGTCGATATCGTAAGTAGGCACGAACTTGAAAGTCTTTTTCTTCAGCTGGACTTCGGGATATCTAGCCTTTATCACTTTGCCTAATTCTATAGCCCATATATTAACGATAGGTTTCTCTATCGTATTCATTTTATACAAAATAGAGTCTTGCGGCTGAAATCTGTTGTATTGGTCGGAGACGTGAGGCAGATATTCTTCGTAACGGCTTATTATATAAAATGATGCAGCAAAGATATCAAATGGGAAAAGCGAATTGTCGTTAAAGACAGGATATATTGCATTGGTATCGTTGAAACTGCAAACCTTAATATCCTGGTCATAAATGTCACGTTCGAAAAGGAGTTTGGCAGCTTGCTGGAACAATGCAGGCTCTTCGTTTAGAGGAGTAGTGTCATAGTGCAATTTCATGCCTTGATATGAAAGGAACTCATCGACTTCAGCAGTTAGCTTGAAATCTATACCGAGTTCTTCCTTTAGCAATAATTCAAAAATATATAATAATCTATTGGTTATCTTCGGCACTAATATAAGCATTTCCATCTCTCCTCCTTGTTTTACATGACTTCAATTTACAATGCAAAGTTAAGACAAAAAAAGTTTACAAAAAAGTTAAAAATTGTTAAAAATACAGAGGTTTTGAACAATAACATACACACTATGTTTAACATTCAAAACACACATTTATGAAAACATACGATTTATACGACCGCGCCATGGAGCCTGTCAGACATTGGTGGATGTATCTGATCATAGGCGTATTGGCTTTTATCTTAGGAGTGTTTATGCTGACAAATCCCGCCATCACATACGAGATGATGACGCTGCTGTTAGGTTTGGCGCTGATGGTGTTTGGCATCATCGAACTGATTGTGGGTCTTTTCAGCAGGAACATTTTTGTAACACGAGCCGCTGTGCTTATAGGGGCAATACTTAATATCGTATTAGGTATCCTTCTTGCCGCAAATCCTGGTATAGCTGCTCTTACCCTTCCTCTTATTTTGGGCATGTGGATGCTTTACCAAAGCTTTATGATGATTAGTTATGCCGGCGACTTGAAAGGTTTCAAGGTGAAAGGCTACGGACTCACTCTGTTCTGCGGCATAGTGCTTCTCATCTTGGCTCTCCTTATCTTGCTTCGACCTATGACAGTAGGCGTCTTCACAGTGGCAGTCTACATCTCATTGTCGTTCATAATTTATGGACTCGCTGAAATGGTTTCAGCATTCAGACTTAAATCAATACATAATATAATTGAAAACTGAAAATAAACAAAAACGGCGGTGTCTCATAATGAAACGACCGCCGTTTTTTTTATTGGTTATCTCATCTCTTATTCTATGACGATTTTTTCTGTGACATTCATTTCTGAATTGTTGATGTTAACGAAGTATAATCCAGAATTGATGTCGTCGAGTCTTATCTCTGCTTTGTTGCTTAAACCTGTATTTTGGTAAACCACTTGTCCCATTGTATTGTAAATTGTCACAATGCTTTCAATGTTGCCAAGTTCGATGCAGAATGCGCCATTGTTAGGATTAGGATATATTTCTATATTTTGTTCTGTTACGGTTTCAACGTCAACGACAACTGCTGTTGGAGGGAACTTGATATTGTCAACCCAAACGCAGTCTTCGCCTTCGTCGTAGCCGGAGTCTTTGCTATATTCCCATCTTAAAGTATGTGTGCCTTCGGATAATTCATATGTTTCTTCGCTCCAGTCTATTTCGCCTGACCATTCGCCTTTCTTGCTGTTGTTGACATAGAATTTAAGGAAGTCATAGCTCAATTCTGATGACACTTTCTTGTAGAAGCTTATTTCTGAATCTTGTTTTACTTCAACAACTATTTTCAATCTTGTAACGCCATTGCTGCCGATTGTTCCTGACTTGACAGAATATTGTCCGTCATAAACATTGTCTGTAGCGATAAACCATTCGGCGTCACCTTCGAATTCCCAGTTGTATGCAGAGAAGTCGCCTGTTTCAAAGTCTTCTGTCACGCTGCCGACGGTGAAAGTATATGATGATGTAGTCATATAATTTCCAGAATAAGCAGCGATTATCATTTCGTAAGCAGTGCCTATTTCGGCGTTATCATTTACTGTGAAGGTGAAGTCAACATCTGTATTTGCGCCTGCATCTAAAGTGTTGATGTAGAATATGTCTTTTTCAACTGTTGTTTCTTGGAAATTACAGAACACTCTGAATACAGTGTTAGCAGCAGCGCTGTTGCCATTGTTTGCAACATTGAATTTAACTGTTGCAGTCTCACCTGGATTTACTTCGGCAGAAACAGGTTCTACGATGTCCAATTCAGGAGCGTAAATCTTTGTGTTGAGTTTGCTTGACCAAGTGTTATTTCCGTCGCTGCATGTGATGAAGAATTTAACATCAGTATTGTTAGGAACATTGTCGCTCACTTTGAATGAGAAGGCGTCTTCAATAGTGACATCGGAGTCTGCATTGATATTTCCTATGTTTGCAGTTGCGTTGATTATTTCAATATATTCAGGTTTGTCGGTTGATAATGTTGCTGTTACATTTTCAGCATTGACTGTTCCGACGTTGGCGAATGTCATATTCATTGTAACAGATTCGTTATAGTCGATTTGATCGTTGTCGTCGTTGAGTGCATATTCGTTGTAAACGACATAAGCTGCATTGTTAGGAAGAGCGACAACATCCAATGTAACAGGATATGCATTGAGGCCGGTGACGTAGAGTTTCATGTCGCCAACTACGTTAAGTCCGCCTTCGAAAGTGATTTCTGCTACGCCATTTTCGTCTGTCACGGCAAATCCTATTACTTCATCATCGAATTCCAGGCTGCAGCGGAAACCTTTTTGAGTTTTGTTGTTATTATCTTTAACGATGACTTCCATTGAAGAAGCACCTAATAATATTTCTTCTTGATATTGAATGTTAGCTTCATAAGGTTCGTCGAGCCAAGGTCTTATCGCGACATCGCCCAAAACGTTCAAGTCGTAGAAATTCCATCTAAGAGCGCCTTCTTCCCATTGGCCTGGAGCGTTGACGAAAGGAGCGGTCTGACATTTTGCATCAGAGAACTGCATTCCGAGGAATGGTATGCGGTCGTGGTATTGAGCGTCAACCATTTCTCTGTGAAGGTGAGCTGAAGGACCTTCTGTCTGGCCTTCGTTGAACCATCCGTAACGAGAGTTGCCAATAGCAGCGACGGCGAAGTTTTGTATTGTAATCATTCTTTCCATGATGCAGTCATCTTCGAAAGAACCGCAAACGCAGCCGTGTGAGTGGAAGAATGTATAGTTATGGTCAACGCCATTAGCGCCGCTGAAGTTGGAATCTGTGATATCGCTGTTGTACCATTCTGCTACAGTGCTTGTGTTGGCATGGCCTACGTGTTGAACATATTGAACGCCTTCGTTGATGGTGTTTCTTAATTTTGTAGGACCCCAGTTGCCGTTCTCGGCATAGTGACGGATGAAGTCGTAATCTTCAGGGATGCCTATTGTTGTGTATCCGTTGTCGTCATGTTCTCCGATGAGAAGTTCGAGATAGTCGCTGCCATAAGTTTGAGGGTTGTCGTATAACCATTCGCCGCCCATTGCAACTTTTCTGAACTCGCCCAAGACAGGTTCACGTTGATATTTTAATGTCTTGTTGATAATATTTGCTTGTTTAGAGGCATTGTCGAACGACATACGAGCGATGCCTATTTCAGGAAGGAGGTCGTCTTCACCAATTTCGCCCCATCTGTTATTGTTGTCGTCGTTCCATGTTCCATCGAGAGCGCTGAAATATAAGTCGGCAGGGATGTCGATGTCAGTGTAGACGCTGCTGCTTTGCACTGTTGCATAGAATCCGCGGTATGGTACGATATTGACGTCGCCGCCCATCAATACCATAATGATACCATTGTCGCTATATTCTTGAATGATATAATTACGAATCTTTTCTTGGTTGTCGGAGCCTTGTGCAGATGCGTAAATCTGATCTACTGTCACTATTCTATTACGGACACCGATGCTTTCATAATATTCCATATATTCGTTGAAACCTTCGACATAATTCTCACCTGTGATTATCAACATATCGTAAGCGCTTATGTCTCTGCCTCTTGTCTTATAAGTGCTGAGCATTTCAGGGTTATCTGCCAAAGTCTGAATCCTGCTATTAATATAAGGTGTATTCCATAACATTGCTGAATGATCGTTCTTAGCGGAGGCGATATTGACTTTAACTGTTGCAGTCTTTGCGTAGAATACTTTTCCTGAAGATGGTTCGTATTGTACTGGAGTGAAAGATGTGAAAGCAAAGGCGTGACCGTTAAGATAATGAGTTGTTAAAACGCCGTGATTTTCTGTAGGATATATGCCCTTTGATGAATAAAGTTCTTCGTTCTTAACGAAAGACTTACGTTCTGGCTTTGAATAAGGACGTGCAGCCTGATAAGGGAAGATCTCTTTGTCTAATGTTATCTCTTCGAAATCAGAAAGGACGACTTCAACTGATGCTGCTTCTGCACCATAAGGAAGCAAGAGACTTACTGCCTTATATGGCAATGAAGGATTACCTTCAACGGCAGTCTGCATACAATCTTTAAATTGAATCTGATTATAAGATTGAATCTCGCTAACTATAGGATTTTCAAAGTGGTAAGTCTGTTCGATGGTTTGTGCTGAAACAAACAAACATATCATTGTAAAGAATAGTAAAAAGTTGATTTTTTTCATATTATAATAAATTTATACGACAAAATTATTTCTGCCAAAGATATGATTTTATTTATTATAACAGAAGGATTTTTTTTCTTAAAAATGATTAAGATTTGTGGAGGATACCGGACTCGAACCGGCCGCCTTCAGATTGCGAACCTGACGCTCTACCTGATGAGCTAAACCCCCATTATTATTGTGCGCAAAACTACAAAAAAAATATTGCAAAAGGATATAATTATTTTACATATTTTTTTATTTTTGCGTGCAATTATTAAACGATTATACAATAAAATTACTAAACAATGGAAATAGAAGCTTATATCGTTAAAAGAGTTAACTTGCTCATGAATGCTACCGATGCTAAAATAGTCAAACGTCTCGAAGGTGGAATGAGTAATTATACTTATGTAGTAGAATGTCTGGGAAAAAAATATACATATCGTGTACCTGGTAAGTTCGCTGAACGTTTTGTTGACAGAAATGAAGAATGGGATAATATCCAAAAAGTTGACAAACTCGGTGTCAATAATATAACAGAATACGTTGAGTTGAGAACCGGTGAAAAACTCGCTCTCTATGTTGAAGGTACTATAATGTCAAACACTGATATCGTTTCTTATAACGAGATGTCAGCAAAGGCCTTGAAAGAATTGCACAACAGTGATTTACAATTCAATGAATACAATGCCTTCGACCGCCTCGATACTTACGAAAAATATTGTACCGATTTAGGCTTTACTCACCCACAAGAATATATCGACTTGCGCAATCGCTTGGATGCAATGCGTGACACATATAAAGATATCAAACATGTTCCTTGTCATTGCGACTACCAGCCAACAAACTTGGTTATCGACGGAGAAAAATTATATATCCTCGACTGGGAATTCGCTGGTATGAATGACCCTTATTACGACATCGCATGCTACGGCAATGCTGGTTTCGACAAGGCTTTGAGTTTGTTAGAAGCTTATCTCGGACATAAACCAACAAGTGAAGAATTGAAACGTCTCCATTTCCACAGAGCATTCCAATGTTTACAATGGTACAACGTAGCTATGTTCAAAGAAATGATCGGTTTAAGCAAAGACCTCAACATGGACTTCACAGCAGTAGCTCAAATGTTCTACGGTTTCGCTAAAGACTTAATCGAAGCTTACGACACATTATAAGAATTTTAAAACTCTAGAATTTTAGAACTTTAGAGTTTAGATTAATAAATAAAAATCCCGATTTAATGTCGGGATTTTTTTTATTGTATGAAATACGTGTCAATTCGTGGATTAATACATCATGTTTCCCATACCGAATTCGTCGTCAAATCCTAATTCTGCACGTGCTTCCTCACTCATCATCGATGGATCCCATGCTGGCTCGAATGTTAATTCTACCTTGCATTTCTTGACGCCCATCATAGTAGAGACTTTCTCCTTTACTTGTGCCGGAAGCTGGTCGGCTACAGGACAGTTAGGTGCTGTAACTGTCATCAAAATGTTAACATTGGCTTCATCATCTATATTGATTTCATAAATCAAACCTAATTTATATATGTCAACAGGAATCTCAGGATCGTAAACGGTACCTAAAACGGCTATGATTCTTTCTTTTAATAATTCTTTTTCTTCTGTTGTCATTGGTTCTTTCTTTTTAAAAATATCCCACATAATTTAAAGTCTTAGAGATGTAAAGTCGCAAAGACTCAAAGTTCTTTGTGTCTCTGTGACTCTGAGTCTTTGTGTCTATTTATCTTGAGAATTAAAAACTTCTGCGTATAACATCATCTGTTTTACCATACTCAATAATCCGTTGGAACGAGTAGGGGAGAGATGTTCTTTTAATCCTATTTCATCCAAGAAACTCATGTCTGCTTCAATAATGTCTTTAGGTGTTTGTCCTGAAAACACTTTGATTAACAGATTGATGATTCCTTTGGTAATCACGGCATCGCTGTCGGCACTATAATAAACTTTGCCGTCTTCCATCTTGGCGTGTAACCAAACTCTGGATTGACATCCGTTGATGAGATAGTTGTCGTTACGATATTGACCATCAATCATAGGACAGTCTTTGCCCATTTCAATCAACATGGAATATCTGTCCATCCAATCGTCGAACATTGAAAACTCTTCAACTATAGAATCTTGTATCTCTTTAATAGTCATTTTGTTCTAATTTTTTTATCTTAACATATTAGCTGCTTTTTCTACAGCTTTAATGAAAATGTCGATTTCTTCTATTGTGTTGTACATCGCAAATGATGCTCTTACTGTTCCAGGAATGTCAAAGAATGTCATCACAGGTTCTGCACAATGATGTCCTGTTCTCAAAGCAACGCCCATCTTGTCAACTAAAGTTCCTAAATCATAAGGGTGAATGTCGCCGATTAAGAATGAAACGAGTCCGCTTCTCTTAGGCGCTTGTCCGATGAATCTGATGCCTTCAATCTTAGAAAGTTGTTCTACGGCATAATTCAAAAGATGTTCCTCGTATTCTTCAACGGCTTTTCTGTCAAGGCTTTGTATGAATTTTACCGCTGCTTCAAGCCCAAGCGCTGCCCCGACATTAGGAGTTCCTGCTTCAAACTTGAAAGGCACTTTGTTGAATGTAGTGTTCTCAAAGCTTACTTTGTCAACCATCTCGCCTCCAAATTGATATGGTGGCATCTTTTCCAGCCATTCCATCTTGCCGTAAAGTCCGCCAATTCCCATTGGAGCGTACATCTTATGTCCTGAAAAGACAAAGAAATCACAGTCAAGGTCTTGAACGTCGATGATATGATGTGCGATGGATTGTGCTCCGTCGATGATGACTGGAATGTCATATTTATGTGCCATCGCTATCATCTCCTTGATAGGATTTATGGTTGCTAATGTGTTGGAAACGTGAGCTATGCTTACAATTTTAGGCGATTGCTTTAATAACTCTTCGTAAGCGTTTAAGTCTAAAACGCCATTTTTATCCATAGGAATTACTAAAAGCTCGCCGTGTTTTTCTTGTATCATCTGCTGCCATGGAACCATGTTGGAATGGTGCTCCATCGCTGATACTAAGATCTTATCACCTTCATTGACAAGAAGTTTGCCGAGACTTGTTGCAAGAAGATTCAACGATTCTGTTGTTCCTCTTGTGAATATTATTTCGTTCGAATCTTTAGCGTTCAAGAAAGAAGCTATAGTCTTACGAGCGTTTTCGTATGCTTCTGTCGCTTCCTGACTTAAATAATGTACGCCGCGGTGAATGTTGCAGTTTTCATTGAGATAATAGTCTCGTTCTCTTTCGATTACGCAAAGAGGTTTCTGTGTAGTGGCGGCGTTATCGAAATATACCAATGGCTTTCCATAGACTGTTCTGTCTAAAATTGGAAATTGTCGGCGTATTTCGTTTATGTCAAAATTATTTGTCATATCTTGCTTAAGTCAATTTTGAAATCGTATTCTTTAGGCGTATTGCATTGGAACACACAGTTTTCGCATGATGACAACTCACCTTTCAAGCGGCGTTTAATCATATCGTCGATGCGTTCTCTAAGTGCTTCAATGCCAATGTTATTGCTTATCTCAGCAGCGAAGGCGTACATCAAAAGCATGCGAGCGTTTTCTTTGCTGATGCCTCTTTGTTGCATATAAAACATAGCTTCCTGATCTAATTGTCCGATTGATGAGCCGTGTGAACATTTCACATCATCGGCATAGATTTCAAGGAAAGGCAATGTGTTGATTTTAGCCTTATCTGTTAAAATGATGTTGCTGTTGTTTTGATATGCGTTGGTTTTCTGTGCGTTAGGTGCGACATAAACATGTCCGTTGAAAACGGCTGTAGCCTCGTTGTCGAGTATGCCTTTGAATTTCTCGTTGCTATTGCAATTAGCTACGTTATGGTTGACCTTTATCTGATTGTCAACGTGTTGTGTCTTGTCGACGAGGTATAATCCGTAAAGATTACATTCAGAACCTTCTCCGTCAATGTCAACGTGTATGTTGTTACGAATCTTGCCGCCATTGAAACTGATGGTGTGAGTCTGTAATCTGCTGTTCGCTAATTGTTTAGCTGTATTTGTGTTTAACAATGAAGAATTGTCGTTCAAATTTTGAAGTTTGTAGTTCTCCAGTTGAGCATTTTCTCCAATGAATATCTCTGTATATGAATTTACGAAACTAGATTGTTCTTTTATAGAGTCGTCGCAATCAATGATTTGTAACTGGGCATTGTTTTCAACGATGATAAGGTTGCGTGTCTGTATGAACGGATTGTTTTCTTCATCGATGATTTTTATTATCTGTATTGGTTTTTCTCCCACAGCATTTTTAGGAGCATAGATGAAGAATCCGTCTTGCCAGAGAGCTGTGTTGATGTCATAAAAACCATTGTTGTCGTTGATGTTACAAGTTCCGAAATATTTCTCGAATAATTCCGGATATTTTTCCATCGCTTTACGTGTGCTGCCGATGACGATGCCGTTTTCTAAGACACTAAGGCATTCTTCTTCAGTGAATTGTCCGTTTGTCATAGAGATGACTTCTGTGTCGAGTTCACGTATCACACAGCAGAAATCATGTTTTTTATTCTCAATTTTGTCAATGTTGAAATTTTCATTGACGCATTCAATCATTCTTGAGTTACGCCATTTCTCCATCTTCTTTGTTGGGAAGCCATTGTCGATGAATCTCTTGAGAGCTTCTTGGCGCAATTGCTTCACTCTTGGAGTGTCGTTGGCAGAAATCATTTCCATCGAATGGTTTGCGTGTTCGATGAATAGATTCTGTAATGTTTTATTATCTTGATTTTCCATAAGTTACAAATTTTAAAATTAAAGAATGGTGTCTTTAATCCATTCGTAACCTTTTTCTTCAAGTTCTAATGCGAGTGATTTGTCGCCTGACTTAACGATACGTCCGTCGTACATCACATGGACGAAATCTGGGACGATATAGTCGAGAAGTCGTTGATAGTGAGTGATTACGATGAAAGCGTTGTCGTCTCTATGAAGTTGGTTTACGCCATTAGCGACGATTCTCAATGCGTCGATGTCGAGACCAGAGTCTGTCTCATCGAGGATTGCAAGTTGTGGTTCGAGCATTGCCATTTGGAAAATCTCGTTTTTCTTTTTCTCGCCGCCAGAGAAACCGACGTTAACGTAACGGTTTTGTAACTTGGCTGTTATTTCCACCATCGCTTGTTTTTCTTTCATCATCTTGATGAATTCTGGCATTGGCATGTTTGGAAGTCCTTGATACTCACGTTTTGCGTTGACTGCTGTACGCATGAAGTTCTGAATGCTTACGCCTGGGATTTCAACTGGATATTGGAAACTGAGGAAAATACCTTCGTTAGCACGGTCGGCAGGACTCATCTCCATGATATTCTTGCCTTTGAACCATATTTCGCCTTCTGTGATTTCATAGCCGTCTCTTCCTGTGATGGCAGCTGCCAAGGTGCTTTTTCCGGTTCCGTTAGGTCCCATGATGGCGTGAATCTCACCTTCATTGACGCTTAAGTTAAAACCTTTTAATATTTCTTTGCCTCCTACAGAGACATGTAAATTTTTTATTTCGAATAACATAACTATTAATTTTCTTTGAGTTAAAACATCAACCAACACTGCCTTCCAGTGTGATTGACAATAATTTTTGTGCTTCAACGGCGAATTCCATCGGAAGTTTGTTTAAGACGTCTTTTGCGTAACCGTTGACAATCAGGCCAATCGCTTTTTCTGTGTCGATGCCTCTTTGATTGCAATAGAATAATTGGTCTTCTGAAATCTTCGATGTTGTAGCCTCGTGTTCGAGGATTGCTGTGTCGTTGTTGCATTGTATATATGGCCATGTGTGAGCTCCGCATTTGTCGCCAAGAAGCAAGGAGTCGCATTGTGAGAAGTTGCGGCAGTTGCTTGCGTTAGGAGCGATGCGTACCAATCCACGATAGCTGTTTTGACTGTAACCTGCTGATATGCCTTTCGATATGATTGTGCTTCGGCTGTTTTTGCCTAAGTGAATCATCTTGGTTCCGGTGTCGGCTTGTTGGTAGTTGTTTGTCACAGCAACAGAGTAGAACTCCGCTGTGGTATAGTCGCCTTTCAAGATGCAGCTTGGGTATTTCCAAGTGATTGCGGAACCTGTCTCGACTTGTGTCCATGATATTTTAGAGCGGTCGCCACGGCAGATGCCTCGTTTTGTGACGAAGTTGTAGATGCCGCCTTTGCCGTCTTTGTCGCCTGGATACCAGTTTTGTACTGTTGAATATTTTACTTCTGCATCTGTCTCTGCTATGATTTCAACGATAGCGGCATGGAGCTGGTTCTCATCGCGTTGTGGCGCTGTGCAACCTTCCATATAACTTACGTATGCACCTTCTTCTGCTACTATAAGTGTGCGTTCGAATTGTCCGGTGTTGGCCGCATTGATACGGAAATATGTCGATAACTCGAGCGGACAACGTACGCCTTTAGGAATGTAACAGAATGAACCGTCGCTAAATACTGCAGAGTTTAATGCTGCGAAGAAATTGTCGGTGTAAGGAACTACTGTTCCTAAATATTTTTTAACTAAATCAGGATATTGTTTGACAGCTTCGCTGAACGACATGAAAATGATTCCGTACTTTGACAAAGTGTCTTGGAATGTGGTCTTTACTGAAGTGCTGTCCATAACAGCGTCAACGGCAACGCCAGTGAGACGTTTCTGCTCGTCTAATGAGATTCCTAATTTGTTAAAAGTGTCTAACAATTCAGGATCTACTTCGTCAAGACTTTGTAACTCTTTCTTCTTCTTTGGAGCTGCGTAATAAATAATATCTTGATAGTCAATAGGAGGGATGTTGAGATGTGCCCATGTAGGCTGCTTCATCGTCAACCAGTGTCTATATGCTTTTAAGCGAAATTCAAGCAACCATTCTGGCTCTTCTTTCTTTGCTGAGATGAGTCTGATGATGTCCTCGTTAAGTCCTTTAGGCGCAAAATCAGTCTCAATATCAGTCACAAAGCCAAACTCATATTCTTTGTTGGTTACTTTTTCAATTATATTTTCGTTAGGATTTGAATCCATATTTTTATTTTAAATTAGGTTATAAATTTTAGCAAAAATACAAAAAATAATGATTCGTTAAAGTCTATTTTTACTATATATTTGCACTTTCAAAAGTATTTATGGAAAAACAAAAACGACAATCTGATGGTTCGAAAAATCTTTGCAAAAAAGGCAATGTTTTTCTTTATTTCCTTGGCGGTTTGGCAGGAATTGTCACGCTCTTTTTCGTGACTTTATATGTGTTTGCGCCGACATATCGTTTTGATGATCCTAAACCTTTTTCAGGCGACTTTATAAACAATCCTTATCAGAATCTAACAGATGCCAAATGGAACTATATCGATTTGAGAGATGATGATATAATGCCGACTTACGAATATGGCCGTGGTTTGTTCCCAACTCATTATCTTTGTGTTAATTATGAGTCTGAAAGAAAAATAGACTATCCCTTTTTGCAAAATATTCATCTCAAACAATATAATATCAATTGCTTGAATAAAATGTCTTCTTTAGTTGTTCCAACTCAACTTGATAAAGGGTTTAAGTTGCGTGAAATGAAGCATTTAGATAATTATAGAGCGATGGAAGTCGTTTCTTCTTATGGAAATTATTTCAATTATTGGGACTTGGCTCTTTCATCAGGACGTCGTGTTAATATAGTTGCTACTGACTCAAAATCAGAAAAGGATGGATTTGTTAATAAAACTGTGGTTAATGCAGATTTGAATGATATTGAACAAATAATAAATTCTTTGAAAAACGGCGATTCTTACGCAATATCATATCTTGATGGAAATTTGGATTTGCCTGAGTTGAAAAGTCTTCGATTAACAAACGACACTATTGTTGTTGAAGCAACCAAATTGATTAAAACCTTACGTTTTATTGGTCAGAATGGGGTCGTCAAAGATTCTTTAAATGATGTAAATCAAGGAGCTTATGCGTTTGATGACATTGATTCTTACATAAGAGTTGAAATGTCATTCGAAGATGAAACTATGATTTATCTCAACCCAATAGTCCGTCATCAGTTCCAATATTTCTTCGATCCTTCTTTGTCCGTTATAATGAAGGAAAGAACTTGGCTTATGAGAATTATTTACGTGTTTGTTATAATATTTTTTGTGAAATATTTGTTATCAAATAAAAAAGAAGAAGTTGATGAAGATAAAGGAGAATGCAATAAATAAATATTTGATTTTGTTGTTGTCGATAAGCGCTTTGTTAAGAGGCGTTTTGGCATCTATTATTGAATTTGGAAACGATGAAGTTTATTATTGGACTTATGCAATGTATCCGGATTGGAGTCACTTCGACCATCCTCCTATGGTGGGTTTTATGATGCAGCTTTTTAGTTGTAATCTTTTATTTACAAGTGAGTTCTTTTTAAGGCTTTCTTCTGTTATATTCATGACAATCAACACTTATCTCGTGTTTTTGATTGGCAAACAAGTGAAGAATGAACAGACAGGTTTTTATGCAGCCTTATTATATACTGCCTCGATTTATGCTTTTGTGATAACGGGAATATTTATTTTACCTGACACTCCTCTTAGCATATTTACATTTCTCGCTGTATTACAGTTTGTTAGATATTTCCAAAATGAGAAAAACAAGCATCTGGTTCTTGCCGGACTTTTCGCTGGATTGGCGATGTTGTCGAAATATTCTGGCGTATTTGTTTGGGTAGGTGTGGGTCTGTATGTGATTTTCTATTCAAGAAAGGAATTCAAGAATCCGTTTTTGTATTTATCTGCTTTGATATCAGCGGTTTGCATGATTCCTGTTTTGATGTGGAACATAAATAATGAATTCATCAGTTTTACTTTCCATGGAAACAGAGTCGGTTTCTTCGGTGAGTTCCATCCTGAATATTTCCTGGCAGAATTGGTTGGTGAGTTGGCTTATAATAATCCTGTTAATTATGTGCTGACAATCATTGCTTTAGTTGCTTTGGTTAAAGGAAATAAGTTTATTTCTGATATGCCTAAACGACTGATTTTGTGTCTGACCTTGCCTTTGATAATTCTATTTTGGTTCTTCTCTCTGACAAGACAAATTCTGCCACATTGGACTTCTCCTTCTTTTGTTTTATTATTGATTTTTGTTGCGGCACAACTTTCTGATAAATATCAGATTAAAGATAATTATTTGATTATTCCAAAATCAATAATTGCGTCTTTGTCTGTTCTTTTGTTTGTATTGATATTAGGAGTTGCTGAGATTAAAACGGGATTTATTCCTTTGAATTTCTCTGAGAGATCAAAAACGATTCAGCGTTATGGTGAAGGTGATTTTACTCTCGATATGTATGGTTGGCGTAAGATAAAACCTGAGTTTCAAGAGATTAGAGAGGAAATTATTTCAAAGGGTGAAATGAAGGAAAGTGACGGTATGATTGCTTTGAAGTGGTATCCTTTGGCAAATCTGGATTATTATGTCGCTTATCCTTTGGGAATTGATATGTATGGCTTTAGAAATCCTGGCGAAATCCATAAATATGCATGGATCAATAAAGAAAGAGGTGATTTGAAGTTGGACGAGGATTATTGGTTCTTGACAGAAAGCTTCGATTATTATGAACCTAATAAATATCTTAAACCTTATTTTAAGGAAATTGTCCCGACTGATACTATCACCATTGAGCGTTGCGGAAAACCTGCAAAATATGTGTTCGTTTATATGTTAAAAGATTTAAAGAAAATGCCAACTACATGGTTTGAGGAAAAGAAAACTCCTTGATTCTTAATTTATTTTAACATAAAAACTTAATTTTTTTTGACTTTTTGTTAATAATTGTTAAAACGCATAAATTTCTCTTTTAATTCCTTGACAAACCACATTTCGCTTTTGTAATTTTGAAGTCCAAACTTTATGAGACGAAATTATGAAAGAAGAATTTATATATTATTTGTGGGAAAATAGACTTTTGAGTCTCGACCTGAAGACGACCGATGGTGATGAGATAAATGTCGTTTCTGTAGGAAATCGTAACTTTGATTCTGGTGCTGATTTTATTAACGCGCGTGTTAAAATAGGAAGGACTTTGTGGGCTGGTCAGGTAGAGATTCATGTGCGCGCATCTGACTGGTTCAAGCATAAGCATCAATATGATGATAATTATAATAATGTAATTCTTCATGTTGTGTATGAATGCGATACGGACAAACTTAAGATACCGACTCTTGAGATAAAAGACAAATTCGATCAATCATTGCTTCTAAATTATAATAAGTTCGTCAATTCTAAAAATTGGATTCCATGCGATGAGTTTATTGGTGGTGTTCAGAGTTTTACTATTGTTTCTTGGTTGGATAGAATGCTTGTCGAACATCTTGAAAATGAATGTAACGACTTGAACTTCAAATTGCAGAATAGCAATTATGATTGGGAGCAGACTTTCTACCAAAGACTTATGCGGTATTTTGGTTTTAAGGTTAACAATGATTCATTTGAATATCTCTCAAGGATACTTCCGTTAAATCTTCTTTTGAAACATATTGACAATGAAGTCTATGTTGAATCAATGTTGTTTGGTTGTGCTGGTTTCCTTGAAAAAGATTTTGAAGAAGATTATCCTTCGCTTTTGAAGAGGGATTTCAAAATGCTGAAATCTAAGTTCGGATTGAAAGTCATGCCTGTGTCTAATTGGAAATTTCTCAGGCTAAGACCGCCAAATTTTCCCACAATAAGAATTGCACAGCTTGCGCGGATTATCATCAATAATGGTAATATGTTTTCCAAAATACGCGATTCTGTTAATTTGAATGACATATATGAATTGTTTGATGCGGATTTGAATGCATATTGGGATAATCATTTTCAGTTTGATAAAGTGTCAAATGCTGCGAAACGGAAGTCGCTGGGCAAGTCTGCTATAGATTCCATATTGATAAATGCAATAGTGCCGATGCTGTTTTATTATGGACAATTTCATTTGCTGGAGAGTTATAAAGAAAAGGCGATGTCGTATTTGGAACATATTGAAGCTGAAGATAATGTGATAATAAGAAACTTCAATGGATGTGGTGTAGTGCTTCAGAATGCATTTCAAACACAAGCTGCTCTCTTTATGTATAAATATTATTGCAGAAGACGGCGATGTTTAGAATGCAGGATTTATTTACTGCTTTCTAAAAGAAATTCAAGTTAATGCTATTCTACATCGTATCCGATGCAACTATGATATTGTTCGTTTTGATTGTTTTGTACATAAATGATTAAACTTCCGTTTTCGTTTGGTGTGATGGTTATTGTATAGATGCCGGAGTCGCTAATTTTCCAATCATAATACCAATTGTCATTGTGTACAATAGCCCAATTGCATCCAGTATGAGGTTGTATGCAAAATGTATATGATTGCCCTATGTTGAGTTTCTTTGTCATTGGAACTGATATGATTTTGAGAGTGGTTCCCATGTTGTTGTAAATGACCGGTAGTTCTTTGACATTGTGTTTTTCAATGAGTTCTAGAAGTTTGTGATTATCAATTCCGGCGTTTTTCCATTCTTTTTCGTAGAGATTTTTAACATCTCGGACTAATGGAATATCGAGTGGATAATGTTGTTTTAGCATATCCCAATCTTTATCGGTAGGAGTGTCGATGGTGTAACTAATCATATTTGACCAAACGTCGTCGTGGTCATGTATGCAGAAAGTTAGTGTGCCTTCTTTACGAGGTGTAAACTCAATATAATATATGTTATCGCCCTCATGTTTCCATTTATCATTTTTATATATGACGCTATTGCCATTTGCAATTCCAATCATATTGTCTGTTTTCATTTGGATACGTAGGGTGTATGTGTGTCCAATTCTGAGCGATTTTTGTAATGGGAGTTCTTTAAACTGGAATTTTCCTTCACCGCCAGCATAAAATGTTGGCAATGTTAATTTATTGTTCATAATCATGTCATAAATGTCCTTGTCGTTCATTCCGTAACTAATCCACAGTGGGTTGGCTGGTGTTAATGATAAAAATTTATTGTATGAGATAGGTCTGTCGATAAGTTGGTATGATTCGTTTTCTGGGAAATGACTTAGAATCATCCATTCGGGTGATACGTTGAACCACATCCAGCAGTCGTTGCTTTTTGTGAATTCGTATCCGTTGACCGAACCAGCACCCCAAGTTGGGTCTAATAATATTCCGTAGTTCTTTTCTGTGTAGGCGAAAATCCATCCATGACCGTCGCCTATATTCCCGTCAAAATCCTTTATTATTCCATTTATTATTTCAACTCTTATGTCAATGGATTTTGCCATATAGTAGAAGAGATTGCAATAAGCCTGACAGACGCCTTTCCTTTTGTCGAAGCAATGGTCAGCATCGTATATTTCATATTCGGTGTCGTAACTGATATTGTCGCATATCCATTTGTAAATGGCGCATATTCTTTCGTAATCGCTGTTACATCCTCGGGTTATTGAAAGTGTGATATCGGAATAATCGTATTTTGATTTGATGATGTGCGGATTGTATGCGTAGTTCGGTTTTTTATATAATTCATTATGACCAAAATATAATTTTGTGGGAACATTGGGATTGTCGGCAAAAGCGTTGAAGGAAAATAATATTGTAAAAATTATAAGAGTAATTTTCTTGGACATAAGTATGATGTGTTTGTATGAACAAAAATAGAAAATTATTTTCTCTTATCTTTATGCTTGATTGAAATTATTTGTACTTTTGTGAGTGATAGTCTGTTGTTTTTATTTTATTGATTATCATTATTTTACAAATTGAATATTAACTTAAATTTTATTAAATGAAGAAATTCTTACTCGTTTTAGTTTTTGTTGCTTTAGGTTTAGTATCTAATGCACAGTTGTTCGTAGCAGGTTCTTTAAGTGCAAATTACTCTGGTGGTGAGACTGTTTATGCAAGTCATACAATAGAATATAGTCCCAAATCTAGTGGATTTTCTGTTACTCCAGCTGTCGGTTATATGATTCCAGGTAAGAGCTATGGTTTTGGTCTTGGTTTGGGTTATGCATATTCTTCGGTAAAAGATAGTATGGCCAAAGATTTTACTAATACTTTCGATTTCGGTCCTTTCTTCCGTTATGCATACGCTAGATTTGATAAGATAACATTATATGTTGATGCTAAAATGCCTATTGGTTTTTCTCAAGAAAAAACAAAAATAGGTAATGTTACACATGGCGGCGATAAATCATTTGCTATCGGCGGTCGTTTGATTCCTGGCTTGACATATAGATTCAGCGATCATATTCTTTTTACTACTGAAATCGGTTTGTTAAGCATAAATTATAATCACACAAAGACAACATCATCTACTGGCAATGTGATAGTGAAAACAGATGATTTCAAACTTGGAGCTAACACTCGCCAAATTGCTTCATTCGGTTTTGTTTACCTTTTCTAATAAGATAGGATAAATATAGCAATAAAAAAATCGACTCGAAATTGAGTCGATTTTTTTTATTGCTTGGAATTTCTTATTCTTCACCGCAACCGCCGCCGCAGCTGTCGCAGCAGCTTTGATTGTGACAGTGACCACCGCCGCAACCGCCACCGAAGTCTGATTCGTTAACTTCGCGAACGTCTAAGATTTCACCTGTGAAATATAATGGAACACCTGCTAATTCTGGGTTGAAGTCAACTTTAACTGTTGTTTCGCCGATTTCCAAAATCTTGCCTGGGAATGGTTGTCCGTGGTTGTCTGTGAACCATACTGTTGCACCGACTTGGCATATTGTTTCGTTGAAAACGCCGTCTTGTACGAAGATTTCTTTGTTGACATCGAGGATGTTTTCGTCTTTACGTTCGCCATAGCCTTCTTGTGGAGTCAATGCGAAGCCAAATGTTGCGCCTGGTTCTAAACCGTCTAAGTTTTCTTCGAATTTTGGTAATAACATGCCAGCGCCGAAAATAGCTTGGAATGGTTGTTCTTTTGTTGTTTCTTGGATAATTTCACCGTCAGCTGTTTCACGGTGTAAAACGTATGTCATTGTGACAACTGTGTTTTTTGCAACTTTCATTTTCTTGATATTTATTTGTTAATAATAATTCTGTTTCTTTCATTAGACGAATATTTTCCTGAGAATCCATTCAATCGAAATGAGCGATAAAATTACAAAAAATATCGATTTCATGTTAATTAAATCTTTATAATTTGTTTCTTCTCGCACTATTGATGTTATTCTCTCGTCGTTTTCAATAGCTTCAGCAATGTGGTTCATTTCCTTGACACTGAAATTTTTACCATCTGTAAGGGATGCTAATAATTGCATTCTACGTGCATCCGCAACTAAATCTTGTCCCTCGGCTCCGATATTTGTCACAGAGAAATTGCCGTTTTCAAGATAAATCTTTCCTCCATGTTCGGCCTGCGCGGTGAAGTTGTAAATTCCTTCTGGTAAATTGTTGATATTCAGATAATACGAATTTTCCTTCTTCATAAAGTTGTATTCGTAAATGTCTTTTGTATGTCTGTTTATAATCTTGATGCCTAAATCTGGTTCGTTGGTCAGTTCCTGTGATGGATTTCTTAAATCTGCTGTAAAAATTATAGATTCATTATTGAGATAAATTTCTTTATAATTGATAATTAACTCTTTATCCTTTTCTGTTAAAAGATATTTGACAGATTTAGTGAGTAATTCTTCAAAATTATCGTGATTCTTTTCTTTGTAATAATTATACAATTTCCATCTCCAGATGCCTGTGCCTAAAAGATATGCGTTCTTTCGTCCGTCATTGTCGGTGGTGAAACTCAATAAAGGTGCCTGCGTCAGAATGTCATTGATGCTCATTTGCAAAAGCATATCGTGATTTGAATTCAGTGAGAACTCCAAATGTGGCAATGAGAGCGGCGGATATGAATTAGTCGCTTCAACTACTTCATTGTCAATGTTGAAAAGACCGAAGTTTTGATTGTAATGTGGTTTTATGTCGAGAATGCTGTTGACAGCGCCTTTGTTAATTTTCATTGATGTTTGAAAATCGTTGAATGCGTCGAAATCGGTGCTTTCTCCAACAATGTAAAAGACAGGGATGTTCTTGTTGTCTTTTAGTTTGTTTTTTAGATTTTCATAATTACTCATCCTGAAATATGGAATCTGATGCAGGAAGAGAATGTCGTATTCTTTTAAATTTGGAATTTCATCATCAGAAAAAATTGTGCTTACTTCAAAATGGTCGCCTAAAATATTTTTGATGCTGCCTAAGTCTGGGTGCGCAGATTTAGCATAGAACAAGGCTTTGTATTGTTTATCAATAACTTCAATGAAGAATCTTTTGTTGTTATTGTTTGTAATCAATTCGTTTTCAGTTGTATTAATCTGAATGTCGATTTGTTTGACTCCTTCGTCTTCCGAATTGATGTTGAAGTCGAATGTCTTTGAAAAACGATTAGAATTTACTATAATGTCGCTCTCTTCAATGATTTCGTTATTGAGTAATACTTTGATTTTCATTTGTTTGTTGCGGCAGTTGTTTGCGTTGGCAACGATTCTTACAGGCATTATGGAATTTGCTGGAGAAGTTTTATTGTAAAAAACATCTTTAATATAGAAGTCGGGGTAAGTTGTTGTGTCACCAAGAGTTACTGTGTAAAGAGGGAATGGATACGATTCGATGTTTTGTTCGGGAAGGTATGATTTGTTGCAGATACCGTCAGAGAGAAGGATTACCGCTCCGACATTTTTCTTATAATAATTTTTTCTGATATTTTCTAGAACTTCGTGGAAATCAGTATAATAATCCTTATAATCTAATGAAGTGAATTCTTTTACTTCGTTGCCGAAAAGATATTTGTCGACAATGAATTTGTTTCCAAGTTCATTAATTAATGTGTCTAATTTAAATGGAAACTGTTCTTTGTAGAATGTGGAGTCTTTTGTTAAAACCAGCGAATTGGAGTTGTCTTGAGCTATTATGATTGTAGCAGGTTCAATTTTGTCGGTTTTCTTTTTTATATATGGATTGAAAAAAAGCAAAACTAACAATCCAATGACGAGCGTTCTCAATATGAAAAGTGTTGTAGCAAGTGCTTTGCCGTAATGCTGGCTTTTATTGAAAAGATATAAAAGTGCAGCATAGCAAAGTCCTGTTAATATGGCTGTTATAATAATCCACATATAAGATTGTCGTTTTTTCTAAATATTTGCAAAGGTAATAAAATAATGCCGCATTTTGTCTTAGAAAATAGTTAAAAAAAATTAATACGATTTTGCATTTATATTTCTTAATGAATTATTTTTGTTGCAACAAAAAATGATTGTTATGAACGATTTTGAGATAGAAGTAAATAAATGTTGTGAATTGCTTGAACAAGGCAAAGTTATTCTATATCCGACAGATACGATTTGGGGAATTGGTTGCGACGCTACAAATCCAGAGGCTGTCGAAAAGATTTTTGATATTAAGGAACGCTCAAAGGGCAAGAGTTTGATTGTCTTGGTCGACAGCATTGAAATGTTAAAAAATTATGTGGAGAATTTTCCTCCTATCGCTCCTGATATCATCAGGGCTGCCAAGAATCCGTTGAGCGTCATTTATTCAGAATCAAAAGGTTTGGCTGAAAATGTCTCTGCAGATAGTACGATATGTATCAGAGTGGTCGATAACGAATTCTGTAAGGCTTTGATTCATAAGTTGGGACGTCCAATAACTTCAACTTCTGCCAACCTCGCAGGCGATACAGCACCGTCAATTTTTGCTGAGATTACCGAGCAAATCAAATCATCGGTAGATTATGTGGTGCAGCTTTATCATGATGTCCTGACAAAACCTAAGGCATCGACGATAATTCGTTTGTATGAAGACAATAGTTTTGATATAATTCGCCAGTGATAAAACAATTTTAAATTTGATTTGTTAGAAAAAGAAAAAGAAGTATGAGATTTTGTAAAATATTATTGGTTTTATTTTTCTTTGTTGTTCAGACTGCATTAAATGCTCAGAATCAATCTGCTGCAAGAAAAAGTAATCCTCAGGCGACATTGCAGAAATTATCTACGATATATTATTTGATTGATAATTTTTATGTAGATACAGCGAATCTGGAGACTCTTACGGAAGAAGCAATCGTGGCAATTCTTAAGGAACTCGATCCTCATTCTGCATATATTTCCAAAAAAGATGTTGAGAAAGCTAACGAACCTTTAGTCGGAAGTTTCGAAGGTATCGGCGTCACATTTCAGATTTTCCAGGATACTATTTTGGTCATCTCACCAGTCTCTGGCGGTCCTTCTGATAAAGTTGGAATCATGGCAGGCGATAAAATTGTTACTATTGATGGGGAAGATGCTGTAGGTAAGAAAGTTACAAATGAATATGTAGCGGAACATCTTCGTGGAAAGAAGGGTACTAAGGTGTTACTCGGAGTTAAACGTGGCAAGAGTGATGAACTGATTGAATTTGAAGTTGTTAGAGATAAAATTCCATTGAATAGCATCGATGCTGCTTTTATGCTTGATAAGAATATCGGTTATATCAAGTTAGACCGTTTTGCACAGACTTCGATGAAAGAATTTGAAGAGTCATTGGCAAAACTTAAAGCTCAGAAGATGAAGTCGTTGGTCCTTGACTTGAGAGGAAATACAGGTGGTTATCTAAATATCGCTGCTGAATTGAGCAATCAGTTTTTGAAAAACGACATGACTATTGTCTATACAGAAGGCGAGAAGAGCCCTAAGCAGGTTTTCAAGACAGATAAAAATGGAAGGTTCACCGATGGCAAGCTCGTCGTTCTTATCGACGAAGGTTCTGCTTCAGCAAGTGAAATTGTTTCTGGTGCTATTCAAGATTGGGACAGAGGCGTCCTGATAGGAAGACGTTCTTTCGGCAAAGGATTGGTACAGAGACCATTCAATCTTCCTGATGGCTCAGTCGTACGTCTGACAACTGCCAGATATTACACCCCTACAGGCAGATGTATCCAACGTTCTTATGATAAAGGCTCGGAAGATTATTTCAACGAAATGACAAAACGAATGAAACATGGTGAGTTCTATCATTCTGATAGCATTCAATTCCCTGATTCTCTGAAATATTCGACATTGTTGAGCGGAAGAACAGTGTATGGCGGTGGCGGTATTATGCCTGATATTTTCATGCCTGTCGATACAACTTTCGCAACGAAATTATATACAGACTTGATAAGAAAGAGTGTGTTCAATGCTTATACTGTTGATTATGTGTTGGAAAACAGGGAAATGCTCTCAAAAGAATATGGCGATTTTGAAAACTTCAATGCTAAATTTAATGTCACAGACTCTATGATTGAAGATTTTAAGAAACTGGCAGAAGAGAAAGGCGTTGAGTGGAATGAAGAACAATATCAGCGTTCTGAATCTATGATTAAATTGCAAATCAAGGCGTTGATAGCACGTAATGAATGGGATATGGAAAAGTATTATCAGGTAGTGTTGAAGGAAGATAAAGTTATCAACAAAGCTATTGATGTTTTAAACGATAGCAATGAATATAGAAAAATCTTGAAAAGATAGTTTATAATATTGATTTTTAATGATTTAAACTAGGGAAGATATGATGATGTCTTCCCTTTTTTTATGTTGAAAAAAAATATGTATTTTTTGAAGTGTCAATGTCGAATCATAGAGGGAAAATATTATATTTGCGAACTTTTATATATTTATAAATAAAGAATAAATAAGAAATTAATAACTAAATCTATTTGGTATGAAAAAAATCAACTCTATTATCAAGAAGCTTGCTTTAGCATGTTTGGTAATGTTTGCGGGTACACAGATGTATGCGCAAGAACGCATAGAACTTAATCCAAGTTCAAAAGGCATAAAATTGCAAGAATCTACATTCAAAGGATTCCAATCAACATTTTCTTTTGATGCGATAGAAAGCAATAATGTTAAAACAGAAGCTGGAGATTTCTCAGTTATTACCATCAACAAAACTGTTTTGGGTGGTGAAGTCGGCGGCCCATCATTGCCAATAGCACGTGAACTCGTTGCTGTTCCTTTCGGTGCAACACCAGTCGTTAAAGTTGTTAGCTACACATCAACAGACTATAAACTCAGCGATTATGGTATCGAGAGAGTTCATCCACAACAACCATCTTACAGCAAAAGCGCTAAGGCTGAAGAAATTATTTTCCAATACAATGAAAAGGCATATCAAACAAGAGCTTTGGATAACGCTCCAAAAGTCGACTTCGAAGTTCTTGGTACAATGCGTGGTATTCAACTCGGTGCTTTACAAGTAGAACCAATCAGCTACAATCCTGCTAACAATACAATCCGCGTTTTCAACGACGTTGAATTAGAAGTCGTTTTTGAAAATGCTGACATCGCTCTTACAGAAAAAACATTGGTGGATTCATATAGCCCATATTTCGATGTTGTTTACAGACAATTATTTAACACAAATGCTATCAATGATGTTTACGACGAACATCCTGATCTCTTCGCAACACCAGTTAAGATGCTCGTAATCGCTAACCGTATGTTCGAAGATGCTATCCAACCATGGATTGAATGGAAAACACAAAAAGGTTTCTATTTAGATGTTAAATATACAGACGAAATAGGTAATAGCTCAAACGACATCAAGGCTTGCATCCAAGAACAATATGAAAACAATAAGCCTTCATTCTTGGTAGTTATTGGCGACAAAGCTCAAGTAGCTCCAAGTGTTAACTCAGCAGCAGAGACATCATGCGTATCTGACCTTTACTATGCAAGTGTTGATGGCGACATCTTCCCTGACATCTATCACAGCCGTATGTCATGCGAAACAGTAGAACAAGTTGAAGCTGTTATTGAAAAAGTCCTTCAATATGAAAAATACACTATGCCAGACCCATCATACCTCAAAAACGTATTGTTGATTGCAGGTCACGATGATTATGGATGGACAGAAACAGTAGGTATCCCTTCTATCCAATATGCTACAACATATTACTATAACGAAGAACATGGTTATGAAGGCGTAAATGACTATTTAGGTCCTAACTATTCAGGTTGTTACAACCATCTCAGCACAGGTGTTGGTTTCGCTAACTATACAGCTCACGGTGGTAAGACAAGCTGGTCAGACCCTTCATTCACAGTATCTCAAGTACATAACTTGACAAATACAGACAAATATTTCTGGGCAATGGGTAACTGCTGTATCGCAGCTGACTGGGGTTACAGCTCAGAATGTTTCGGTGAAGCAATGATTCGTTCAGAGAAAAAAGGTGCATGGGGTTATGTAGGTTCATGTCCTAACACATACTGGTGGGAAGACTATTACTTCGCTGTTGGTGCAACAACAGTAAGCGACAGAATGCCTACTTATGAAGAAACAACAATGGGTAACTACGATGCTATGTGGATGGAAGACTCATACAATGCATTGGCATCAGTTCCTTATGTTGGTAACTTGGCAGTTGTTTACGCTCACGCAGCTAACTATCCAAGTTCAAGTGCAGCTACTAATCAATACTATTGGGAAGCATATCACACATTAGGTGACGGTTCTGTTATGCCATATAAGGCACAACCAACAGAAAATAACGTAACACACCTTCCATCATTGCCTATCGCTGCTGAAAAATATACAATCTCAGCAACACCAGGTTCATACGTTGGTATCTCTAAAGACGGTGTATTGCATGGCGCAGGTATGATTGATGAAACAGGTTCTACAGAAATTGAACTCGACCCAATCACAACAGGCGGCGATGTTACAATCGTAGTTACACATCCTAACCACGCTCCATATATCGCTACAGTCCCAGCTGCTTCATTAGACGGCACATATTTGACAGTAGCATCATACACTCCAAATCAAGTTCCTGTCAATAAAGATTTCAGCCTTTCTGTAGTCGTTAAGAATGTTGGTACAGAATCTTCAACAGCAGCTGCAACAATGACAATCAGCTGTGAAGAAGATTTCGTCACAATCACAGATGCAGAAGCAACAGTAAATACACTCGCAGCAGATGCAGAAACAACATTGGAAAATGCATTCTCATATAAAATTACTGAAGCTGTAGAAAATGGAAAATTATTCAAGATAAACTATGTGATTACAGCTGGTTCAGAATCATGGGATGGTCAAATGACAATGAAGGCTATTGCTCCAGAAATTCAATTCAGTGAATTTATGTGCGCAGGTGGTTATGTCCCAGGTGAAACATATACAGTAGCAGCTAAATTCGAAAACAAAGGTTCATTCAAAGCTGAAAACGTAAAAGTTACAGCATCATCAGCAAGTCAATACATCACATTTGCAGAAACAGAATTCACAATCGGAACAATCGATGTTGACGGTATGGGCGTAGCTACATTTGACGTTACAATTGCATCATCATCACCTGCTACAGAAGCACATCAAATCAACTTCGCTTTGACAGCTGACAATGGTGTTACAGCAGAAGGTTCAGGCGTTATCAGAAATGCTTGTGAAGTGCAATTTATTTTGAGCGATAGCTACGGCGATGGTTGGGGCGGATCATCACTTACTGTAGAATTTAATGATGGCACACCAGACGAAGAAATAGTAATGGGTGGCGGTTCTACATATACTCACGAATTGACAATCGGTTCAGGTGTCCACGTAAAAGTTTACTTCAATGCTAACGACTACTGGACATATGAAAATTCATACAAGATTCAATATGCTGACGGTACATTAATCTATGATTCAAATGGCGAACCTAACTACGGATTGAATGTTGAATTTGACGTAGAATGCGGTGCTGGCGAAGTCGTAGAATTGAACCCAGTTCAAAACCTCAGCGCTGAAGTCAATATGAACCAAGTTACATTGACATGGAATGCTCCACGTGGCTTCGAAAACTATGTAGTATTACGTAACGGCATTCAAATAGCAGAAACAGAAGAAACAACATACGTTGATTCAGAAGTTGCTAACGGTACATATACATATAGTGTAGTAGCAGTTTATGAAGAAGGCGAATCATTGCCAGCATCAGTAGTTGCTATTGTAGGTGAGTCAATCGAAGAAAACGAAGTAATGTTCGCTATCTATCCAAATCCTGCAAAAGACTTCGTTAAAATTAATTCAAACGCTGCATCATTCGAATATCAATTGATCAACAGCTTAGGTCAAGTAGTTGTAAGTGGAGCAGCAACAGGTGAACATCAAATCGATGTCGCTAATATTAATAAAGGTGTTTACTTCTTGAAAGTAGTCGCCGATGGTGAAACAGCAATCAATAAATTATTAATCCAATAAATGAAAGTGTTAGGGTGAGACATACGTGTCTTACCCTAATATTGTAAATTAAAAATCACATCAAATGAAAAAAGTCTATTTATTATTAGCTTTGTTTTTGTTTGCATCTGTAACAGGATTCTCACAAAAATGGTATGGTGTAGGCAAAAATACACCTGTTAAAATTCAAGAGACATTGGTTTCATCATCAGAAGATGAAATTATTGTCGATGTTAAAGTTGGCGGTTTCTTTGCAGAAACAGTCAAGACTCCACAAGGTGAACAAATGATCATCAGCGGTGAAGACATGGCAGCAATGCTTACCAAAGGCGCTCCATCTCTCCCAATGTACCCAATCTCAATGATTATCGGCGACAGAGCAGAAATGGAAGTTTCTGTAGTTAAGTCAAATTACGTTGATTTCGAAAACATCGAAGTTGCTCCTTCAAAAGGTAACTTCAGCCGTCAAATCAATCCTGCTGACGTAGAATACGTTTACGGCGATATGTATCAACAAGATGCTTTCTATCCAGCTACTCAAGCTGTATTAGACGCTCCTTACGTATTACGCGACTTCCGCGGTCAAAACCTTATGGTTTACCCATACGCTTACAACCCTGTAACAAAGACATTGCGCGTTTATACAGAATTACGCTTCGCTGTTAAGAAAGTCAGCGACAATGGCGAAAACCAAAAAGTTAATCGCACAAGCAAAAACATCACTTTAGATTCAGAAAGAAAAAATTCATACGAACGTCGTTTCATCAACTTCGAAAAAACATCAGCAAAATATGACTTCTTAGTTGACGAAGGCGAAATGCTCGTAGTTTGCGTCGACGAATATATGGACGCTCTCCAAGAACTCGTTGACTGGAAAAACATCTCAGGCCGTCCAACAACAATGGTTGGCGTTTCTGAAACAGGTACTTTAGAGTCACTCAAGACTTATGTACAAAATTATTACAACGAAAATCCTAACTTCGCATACTTGCTCTTAGTTGGTGAACACAGCAACCTCCCAGGTATGACAGGCATCACTCCAACATACGGCAGTAGATCAGATAACTACTATGGCATGTTGGAAGGTAACGACTACTATGAAGAAGTCTTCGTAGGTCGTCTTGCTGTAAACTCTGTTGAAGATGCTCAACATCAAGTTGGTAAGATTATCTATTACGAACGCGACATCGACGAATCAGCAACATGGATTACAAGAGCTGTCGGTATTGCTGCTAACGAAGGTTCTGGTCACTATGGCGAACCTGACTATGTTCACATGAACTATATCCGTGACACTCTCTTGAACTATACTTATACAGAAATGTCACAACACTATGCATACGTTAACAACCCAACAGCTGCTAATATGAAGGCTGACTTCAATCAAGGCTCTGGTATTGCTAACTATTGTAACCACGGTCAACCTGACGGTTGGGCAGTTGGTGACTTCAGCAATGTTCACGTACACCAATTGACAAACGACAATATGTTGCCATTCATCTGGTCAGTAGCATGTAACAATGGTGAGTTCTCATACGACGAATGTTTCGCTGAAGCATGGATGCGTGCTAAGAATCCTGCTACAGGCAACCCAACAGGTGCTATCGGCGGTATGTTCTCATGGATTTCACAACCATGGTTACCACCTATGTACGGTCAAGATGAAATGGTCGCTATCTTGGCAGAATATCGTGAAGGTTACAAATACACTCTCGGTGGCGTTTCTATGAATGGTAATATGTATGTTCTCGATAAATGCCCAGAAGATAATGGTGACACTCACAACACATGGATTCTCTTCGGCGACCCATCAATGATGGTTAGAACAGCAACTCCTCAGTCAATGGGCGTTAACGTTCCTACAACACTCGTTGTAGGTATGTCAGAACTTAAAGTTCAAGCTGATGCTGAATATGCTATCGCAACATTGTCAAAAGACAATCAAATCTTAGCTACATCACATATCGTTAATGGCGAAGTAACTCTCGAATTCCCACAATTGACAACTGTAGGTAAACTTCAACTCGTTGTTATGGGTTACAATAAAGTTACTGAAGTTATCGACATTGATGTTATCCCAGCAGGTGGCGCATTCGTAATCTTCGATTCATACGAAATCAACCAAGAAGACGGTCAAATTGATTATAACGAAACAATAGAACTCAGCTTGGATCTTAAGAACGTTGGTACAGACTCAGCAAACAATGTAACAGTAAAAGTTTCAACAGAATCAGAATATATTACATTTAATGATGATACAGAAACAATCGCTACAATAGATGGCAACGCTGTTGCTTCTCTCGAAAAAGCATTCAGTTTCTATGTCGCTCCAAGCATCCCTAATGGAACAAAGATTGATTTCGTTGTAGAATGTTCAGACGGAACAGACACATGGCCATCATCATTCAAAGCTACAGCATACGCTCCTATATTTGACATCGTTAAGGTTGAATGTGACGATACAAGCATCCTCCCAGGAGAAACAGCAACATTAACATTCATATTCAACAATACTGGTAATAGCACTGCATACGATATCCTTACAGAAGTTTGGGGAAATGCTCCAGATATCACATTCTCTGAAAATGTAATGGAAACAGAAGAAGTAGCAGCAGGCGAAAACTTCATGGTATCAACACAGGTGACAGTTGCCGAAAATGTTGAAAACGGTTCAGTTTACGAAATAGCTTATGCTGTATCAGCAGACTACAACGTATTCAGTTCAAAATATACATTCGATGTTGGAAACGTCTTTGAAGACTTTGAAACAGGCGACTTCACAGCTTACGATTGGACATTGCCAAGCAGCATCAACTGGCAAATAGATTCTAATGAGTCTTATGAAGGTACATACAGCGCAAAATCAGGCAGCATCTCAGAAAGCTCTTCAACAAGCTTGAAATTACAAGTTGAAGTCCTCACAGCTGGTGAGTTGAGTTTCTATAAGAAAGTATCTACAGAAGAAGATTATGACGTATTGACATTCTTTATCGACAATGTCGCTGTTGGTGAATGGTCAGGTATTGTTGATTGGTCAGAATCTTCATTCGAAGTCTCACAAGGAACACACATCCTTGAATGGAGATTTGCTAAAGACTATTCAATGAGTGGTGGCAGTGACTGCTGCTGGATTGACTATATCTCATTCCCTCCAGTAAAAAGCGTTAACGTCCTCGACGCTGTTCAAAATATTGAAACAGAAGTTGAAGGTCAAAACGTAACATTGACATGGGACGCATTGTCAGGTGCTGACGAATATATCATCAGACGCGACGGCGTTGAAATCGCAACACAAGAAGGTACATCATTCACAGAAACTTTAGCTAACGGTATCTATACTTACAATGTTGTAGCAAGAAACGGCAATAAATATTCAATGCCAGCTTTCGCAGTAGCAATCGTTGGTACAGTTGATATCGTTGAAGTTGAAACAGCAAAAGTATCTGTTTATCCTAACCCAACATCTGGCGTTTTGAATGTTCAAATCGACGGTAACTTCAATGCTACAGTTTACAACTACCAAGGTCAAGTAGTTATGAGAAACTATGTAAACAACGGACAAATTGATATGTCAGGCCTTGCTTCAGGTGTTTACTTCGTTGAAATCAGAACAAACGATAACGTTTCAGTTGAAAAAGTAATCGTAAAATAATGACAGACGACTAAGGTCTAAAGTCTAAAGATAAAGAGGCAACTATTTAAAATGGTTGCCTCTTTTTTTTGATTAATATCAATAACAATATTGAAGAATAATTGTATCTTTGCACCTTAAAATTTGAAATTTCTTTATCAACAAAATCAATCCTTTAGCAGAGGATTTTAATTTTTTTAAAATGAAAAAATTATCTTTATTCTTAATGATGTTCTTCTTGACATCAGTGATGGGATTTTCCCAAACAAAAGTTCAAAAATCATTAGTGAAATCTTCAGAAAATGAAATCGTGGTCGATGTCAAAGTCGGTGATTTCTTTATGGAAGAAGTGGAGACTCCAAACGGAAGACAAGTTGTCATCAATGCGGAAGATATGGCCTCGATGCTCGTCAAAGGCGCTCCTGACATCCCGATGCTCCCAATATCCATGATTATCGATGATAAAGCTGAGATGGCTGTCTCTGTGGTGAAGTCAAACTACACCGATTATGAAAATGTCGAGGTGGCTCCTTCAAAAGGTAACTTCAGCCGCCAGATAAATCCTGATGATGTGGATTATGTGTATGGCGAGATGTATCAACATGATGCTTTTTATCCCGCATATCAGGCTTCTCTGGAAACACCTTATATTAAACGCGACTTCCGCGCACAGAACCTCATGGTTTATCCTTACGCTTACAATCCTGTCACAAAGACCTTGCGCGTGTATAATGAATTGCGCATCGCAGTGAAAAAGGTGAGCGACAACGGCGTCAACCAAAAGATGAATCGCCGCGACAACAGTATAGTCGCTAATAGTGAAATGTTAACTTCTTATCAAGAACGTTTCATCAACTTCGAAAACACATCATCGAAATATGACTTCATCGAAGACGAAGGCGAAATGCTCGTCATCTGCATCGATGAATATATGGATGCTTTGCAAACACTCGTCACTTGGAAAAACATCTCCGGCCGTCCAACAGTGATGAAACCTGTTTCAGAGACAGGAACTCTTGATGATTTGAAGAGTTATATCTCAAATTATTACTCAAGCCATCCAAATCTCACTTCAGTGCTTTTGGTGGGCGAATACAACAATCTTCCTCCTTATCCAATAACAGTTTCAGAAGGCCTTATGAGTGCGAGATCCGACAACTATTATGGTATGTTGGAAGGCAACGACTTTTATGAAGAAGTGTTCATCGGACGTCTTTCTGTTGCAAGCGCTGCTGATGCTGTTAACCAAGTCAACAAGATAATTTATTATGAACGCGATATTAACGAAAATGCTACATGGCTCTCCAAAGGTCTGGGTATCGGTTCTACAGAAGGTAACGGACACTTCGGCGAAAGAGATTACCAACACATCGACTTCATACGCGACACTCTCATGAGTTATACTTATACCAATATCAATAAGATATATGATGGCGTTGATGGTTATGCAGCACAAGCTTCAGACATTTCTTTCGTTATCAACGATGGCGTAGGTATCACCAACTATTGCAACCATGGAACACAGACAAGCTGGGTTATCGCTGGCTTTGACACTGATGATGTTAACAACTTGACTAACGATAATATGTTGCCTTTCATCTGGTCGTCGGCATGTTACAACGGACAGTTTGATACCTACGAATGTTTTGGCGAGTCGTGGCTGCGTTCTATGAATGAGACAACAGGCGCACCAACAGGCGCTGTCGGCGGTATGTTCTCATGGATTTCTCAGCCTTGGATTCCTCCAATGTACGGACAAGATGAGATGGTTAGAATCTTGACAGAATGGCACAGCGGCTACAAACACACTCTCGGAGGCGCATCATTAAACGGCAATATGTATATCCTCGATATGTGCCCAGAAGATAATGGCGACACTCATAACACATGGATTCTCTTCGGCGACCCTTCTCTTATGCTTAGAACAAAGGCTCCTGAAAAAATGAATGTAGTATGCGACAATACTTTATACGTCGGAATGACACAGATGACAGTTCAGGCTAATGCTGAAAACGCAATAGCTACATTGTCGGTGAACGGCGAAGTGATAGCTACATCTAAGGTCGAGAACGGCTCGGCAAAACTTAATTTCCCGGCATTGACAAACAACTACGATAAGGCTAAACTGGTCGTGATAGGATATAACAAAGTCACAGAAGTGAAAGAAATAGATGTCTTGGAAATGGACGGCGCTTACGTGGTTTGTGAGACAATAGACTTAAACCAAAATGACGGACAAGCTGATTACGGCGAGACAATAGATGTTACTTTGAATCTTAAGAATATTGGCAATGAATCAGCAAGCAATATCAATGTTGAAGTTATCTCTAAGTCGGGATATGCAGTGATGTTGAGCAGCAACGCAACAATTTCTTCATTGCAAGCATCAGAATCAGCATCTATAGAAAATGTAATACAGTTGTTTGTCGCTAACAATGTTCCAGACCAGACAGATATGGAATTTATGGTGAAATGTTCTGACGCATCAAACACATGGACAAGTTATTTCTATATCAATGCCAACGCTCCTGTTATTGAAGTTAAGAGCTTTGAAATAGAAAGCGATGCTGCTTTGTTGGCTCCAGGCGATGACGCAAAACTTAAGATAGAGATAGCAAACAGTGGTAACAGCGATGTTTATAATGTTATGACAGAGATGTTCAGCGCATCATCAGATGTCGTCTTCGATATGCAGACAATAGAGACAGAAAAGATAGAAGCAGGTCAGAATGTTACTATAACATCAGATTTCTCTATCTCATCATCAGCAGTCAATGGCGCAATATATGAAGTCTATTTCTCAGTGTCTTCAGGACATTATGTTGAGACATCAAACTGCTTTATAACAATAGGTACTGCAGAAGAAGATTTTGAATCAGGTAATTTCAATAGCAAGCCATGGCAGTTCGATGGCGATGCGGACTGGGTTATCTGCAATGACGCTTACGAAGGTTCATATTGCGCGATGTCGGGCGACATCAACGACGGACAAAAATCAATAATGAAGATGGTCGTTGAGTTCCCTTATCAAGATGTTGTAAGTTTCTGCAGAAAATTACACTGCGACTATTACGACAAATTGTATTTCCTTGTCGATGGCGAGGAATATGAAGTGTGGAGAGGCGGCAACAGCACAGTCGTCGACTGGGAGCAGTTCTCATATACAATTCCACAAGGAACACACACATTGGAATGGAGATATGTTAAAGACAATTCAGACAGTTTCGGTTCCGACTGCGTATATATCGACAATATAGAACTTCCTTCTGGAAACATCGTCTCATCATCTGCAGCAGTTGAAAATCTCAAGGCAGAAGTTGAAGATAAAAACGTAAGTCTTTCATGGAACGGCAATGGCGCTGACGAATATATCATCAAGCGTGATGGTGTAGAAATAGCAACTGTTACAGATGCAAGTTTCTCAGAGACATTGGAAAACGGAGTTTATACTTATAATGTAGTCTCAAGAAAAGGTAACGTTTATTCAATTCCTGCTTTCAAGACTGTGGAAGTAGGAGGCTTGGTTGATGTTATGGAAATTGAATATGAAACAGTTGAAGTATATCCAAATCCTACATCAGGAATTGTTTATGTAGATGTTGATAATAACTTTGACGCTGTAGTATATAATTATCAAGGCCAAGTCGTAAGAAAACTTTATAATATAAATTCACAAATCGACATGACAGGACTTTCATACGGAATCTATTTCGTTGAGATAAGAACAGTTGACAAAGTATTTGTAGAGAAAATTATTGTAAAATAATTTTTTTGATATTGAAAATAATATACATTTGCGAAATTATAGAGAATAATTGAAACAGTATAAATTTGTAATATGAAAAAAATATCTATGTCATTAAGAGCTATAATGATAGCTCTAGTTTTAGGATTATTCTTTTCATGTGATAATGACGTGAAAAGGATAGAAGTTGACAACCAATTTGCATTGTCGTTATTCGCTGATACTATCAGAATTGGAGAATTATTGAACAGTCTTGACAGTACGGCTTCTAATTTTCTCAGAGTGACAGAAGAAGGAGAGATGTTTGTCTATTTCGCTGATTCTGTTAAAAACGCGGTGAAAGCCTCTGATATCATGAGTGGACTTCAAGACATATCTTTCTCATCAGGCACTGAGATAGAATTGCCTACTGTGCCACCATCACCTACCCCTGTTCCTATGGAAGTGCCATTTGATGATTTCGCCTCTATCCCTTTTGAATTTGAAGGCTATGAAATCAATAGTGTTGTCTTGAACAGCGGAAGAATGTATCTCAGCCTTTCAACCGATTTGTCTCAAATCAGTACGATAAAGCTCAGCACCGACGATATTAGAATGTATGATGGCAGCAGCTTTGAAGTGACGATGAACCTTGCACAAAGCGGAAGCGATTCTTTTGACATAGACCTTACAGAATGCGAGATAACACCAGTAAATAATGTTATCACATTCTCGGCTCTTATCGTTGTGACGCTCTCTGATCAAGGATTGGGCGGTGCATACAAATTCGATATCAATGGTGGCATCAGCGATGTGAACTTTAAGTCGATAGACGGAGGAATACGTGATACCAGATTCGATTTCATCGGCTCTCACGAATTCCAACTCAACTTCCCTAATTTATCAGGCGACCTGAAACTCGCAACACCAGAATTCAGCGTTAAATATGTCAACTCCTTTGGATTCAGTGCAGAGGGCTTAATCGATTCATTATATCTCACCGACATCGATGGCAACGACTATTCAATGATAAAAGACTGGAATGAAGTAGAACTTTCATTACAGCCAACAGGTAACGACTATGGTCTGATTACAGATCTGGATGAAGCACTTATTGACGAGATAGATATCTTGAGAGATTATTCAACAATCACATTTAATGGAAACATAGTGATGGGTTGTGAAAATGTCTCTGGTAATATGATTGACCAGAATTCTCATATCGACATCATCGCAGACCTTGCTCTTCCTTTGAAATTCAATATTGAAAACTTGCTTTATACTTACACAATGCCTTTCAACCTTTCACTCGGTATGGATACCGTTGGAGAGGGTGAGTCATCATTCAACGTAGAGAATGTCTTTGATGAGTTAGAGTTTAAGTTTGTTTTTGAAAACGCTCTTCCAGTTCAGATAAAACCTCAGATGTATATGATTCAGAATGGAACAGTTATCGATTCTTTGTTTGACAACGACGCTTGTATCCACGGCTATTTCGGCGGCGAACTTGTTCAAGATATTATAACTGTAAGTGTCGTTGAGGAGAAACTCGATAATGTCCAGTTGGCAGACCAGCTGATGATGAAGGTCTATTTCTCATCTCTTGGAAATACTGTTATGATTAACACCAACGACTATTTCAACTTGAATATAGGTCTTAAGACAAAGACATCAGAAATTAATATGGAAGACTTAAACTTTTAAATGATTGAGGTATGAAGAAGATAAATAGATTATTCATAATGATGGTGCTTTTGTTATCGGTCATGACATCTAAAGCACAGAGTGACGGTATTTCATTGGCATTATTGCCAAATTCAACATATAGCAATTTTTATAATCCTGCACTCACTGGCGAATCAAAATTCGTTCTCAGCGCTATTGTCTCAAATATTGGATTGTCGGTTTACAACTCCAGCGTCAGATATAAGAATATTTACAACTTTGCTGACGGAGTTCCGGTATCTATCAATGCAAACCAGTTTATCAACAGTCTGGAAGAACACGATAACATGATTAATGCCAACTTCTCTATCGACATCTTGCGTCTTGGCTTCAAGGCAGGTAATTTGTTCGTTGACTTCAACTGGCGCTATAAATATAATACCGAACTCCATTATTCAAGAGATTTCTTAGGTTTCTTTGTCAATGGTAATGGCAATTACCTCGGCCATGACAATCCTGCTGATTTCAGCATAGGCGCTGATATGAGCTTGTATTCTGAGATGGCTTTGGGCTTGCAATATAAAATCAATGATAAACTGTCGATAGGTGTCAGACCTAAAGTCTTGATGGGAACAGCAAATATATCTGTCAATGATGACGAGACAAAGATATATACCGATGAGAATACCTATGAAATGACAGCTGATGTCAATATCAATTTCCAAGCCTCAACAATATTAAACGTTGATGACGTCTATAGCTTCGGTGATTTCACATCTCATTTTTATGATATGGATACCATTATCTTTGATGAAATATTAGATGTTAGAGAAAACATTGGCTTCGGCATCGATTTCGGAGCGTCTTATACTTTTAATGAGCACTTCGGTGTGGCAGCAGGCGTTTATGACCTCGGATATATCAAATGGAAAAAATCAAAAGTTAAACATAACCACAAAGACAATGTAGTCGTTAATGATGCTTTGATAGATGACTTCAACGATTTGATGGATATGAATATCGACTTGACCGATTTGTATACTAACCTAGTAGAAGACGTTTGGGATAATGACTCTATCTATGATGGCGGTGACTATAAGACTTCGTTAAAGACAAGAATCATGCTCCAAGGATATTATGAATTAACACCTATGTTAAGAGTTACTGCAATAAGCCAGCTGTATTATATGAATGAGAAATTCCGTCCAGCGCTGACACTCGCTTATAGTGGCTCTTTCTGGAATGTCTTTAACCTCACAGCAAGTTACACCTTGTCAAGATTTTCGAACAATTGCGTTGGAGTCGGTGTGGGTTTAAAACTGAAAAAAATCAATATTTTTGCTGTAACTGATAATGTTATGATTGCAACTAAGTTCAAAGCTTCTCCAATTGAGATGTTGACATCATATAAAGTTGCTAATGTCAGAGTAGGTTTCGTTATGTCCTTATGAGATAATAAAAAATAATGAAGACTATTTTATAAAATAGGTGAGGAGCGGCATTTTGAAATGTCGCTCTTTTTTTTATATTTGCAAAAAAAAAATATCAAAACATGAGAAAAGTATTTTTAACAATCATCGGACTATTTCTATTGCATACTGCAATTGCCCAGGAGTGGCATTCTCTCAATTCCAAGACTAATGAAAGCTATACTACAACGCTTTTGAAATCGACAGATAAATCGGTCGTCGTTGACCTCGTGCTCAACGGATTTTATACCAATGAAGTTATGACATCAAGAGGTTCTTCTGTTGAATTATCCAACGATGACATGGCTACACTCGTTGAAGCTGGTCAGCCAGGTCTTATCTCATTGTCATTACCTTTAATTATTAATGACTATTCTAATATGGATGTACGCGTTCTTGACGTGAGTTACGTTGAATATCCTAATGTTGAGATTGCACCTTTCAGAGGCGACTTCCCACGTTCTGTCAATCCTGAAGACGTGCCTTACACATACGGCGACGTCTATCAGAATGATGCATTCTTCCCAGCATCACAAGTGAAACTCAACGACCCTTACATCCTTCGCGACTTCCGCGGACAAAATGTTATAGTGACTCCATTCGCTTATAACCCAGTAAGCAAAGTGTTAAGAGTTTATAACAAGATAAAAATTGAGGTGTTTGAAACAGAAGGTGAAGCAAAGAATGTTTTGAACAGACGTTCTAACACTATCATGATGGATTCTGAGTTCAAGAACATCTATTCAAGTCGTTTCATCAATTATAACGAAGCAGGAGCAAAATATACCGTCGTTGAAGAAGAAGGCGATTTGCTTATTATTTGTCACGGCGACTTCATCGATGCGATGCAGCCTTTTGTGGATTGGAAGAACTCTATCGGACGTAAGACTACTATTGTAAGCATGGATGAGACTGGCAACTCAGCAGACCCTGTCAAGTCATATATCACAACAGAATATGAGAACAATCCTAACCTCACACACGTTATCATCGTTGGAGACTATGCGCACCTTTTAGGTAAGTATCTCCAGGCAGGTAATTATTACGAAGACTACTCTGGATATTCTGACTGGTGGTTTGGCCAAATAGAAGGTAACGACTCATACAATGAACTTATCATCGGCCGTTTCTCAGTAGAGTCTGTCGCCGACGTGACAACACATGTCAATAAAGTCATTCATTATGAAAGAGACATAAACGCTAACGATACATGGCTCACAGTGGGACAAGGCGTATCTCACAAAGAAGGATCAGCAGGTCATAATGGCGAAGACGATTATCAACATATCGATAAAATCAGAGACGATTTGTTGAATTACAATTACTCATCTGTTCACCGCGATTATTCTAATGTGTCAGGTGTTACTTCTTCTGCAGCAATGATAAGCGAACATATCAATGCAGGCGTCAGCTTCATCAATTATTGCAACCACGGATATCCAACAGGATGGGCTGTTTACAATTATAATAACTCATACGTCAACGCTTTGACTAACGACAATAAATTGCCATTCATTATCTCAGTGGCTTGTAACAATGGTGAATATACATATTATCAGCCATGTTTCGCTGAGGCTTGGATGCGTGCTACAAACAATACCACAGGCGAGCCTACCGGTGCTATCGGCGGTATGTTCTCATGGATATCACAACCTTGGACACCACCAATGTATGGACAGGATGAGATGATTGATATTTTGGTAGAATCAAAAGCAAATAATATCAAACGTACTGCTGGTGGCGTATGTCTTAATGGCAATATGAAGATTTTGGATTTGGGTTCAAACAACGACGCATATAAGGCTACTTATAACACATGGATTCTCTTCGGTGACCCAACTCTTACATTGCGTAATGCTGTCCCTGCCAATATGGGTGTAACTCACAACTCAGAAATGTCAAAGCAATCGACACAATTCAGAGTCAATGCTACTAACGCAACAGACGCTCTTGCTACATTGTCAAGAGACGGCGAGATTATGGGTACTGCTACCTTCGTTAATGGCTTGGCAAAGATTCAATATGAAGCACCAATGGAACTCGGTGAAGCAACATTGACAGTGTTCGGTTATAACAAGATAACATATCAGGCAACAATCAATATCGTTGAAAATACTAATGAAGCACTTGAAGTGAATGTGACAGCAACACCTGATGTAATAGGAGCAGGAGAGAGCGTTGCCTTGAATGCAGACGCTTTCGGCGGTTCATATAACTACACATATTCATGGGCACCATCAACAGGATTGAACAATGCTAACATTTATAATCCGGTAGCTACACCAGCTGCTACAACAACTTATACATGTACTGTTAATGACGGTAATACAACAGCAACAGCTTCTGTGACAGTTACAGTGGTGACACCACCAACAAATGTCAATGCTACTGTTAATGACACCGACGTCACTTTGACATGGACACCAACAGTGACTGGCGCTACTTATAACGTATATCGTGGCAATGCTAAAATAGCTTCTGGTTTGTCAGCGACAACATATACCGACAACGACTTAAGCCAGAACTTATATAGCTATTCTGTTACATCAGTATATCAAGGTGTTGAATCACCAAAGAGTGAAGCAGTAAGTATCAATGTCAAGATACTTAAAGTGACAGCATACGCTAACCCAGGATTCATTGTTGAAGGTGAAACAGCAACACTCATTGCAACAGCAACAGATTCATACAACGATAATATAATATACAGCTGGGAACCTGCTGAATTTTTGGATGATGCTAGCGCAAGCACAGTACATGCTACTTTGAATGAGACAACAACATTTACCGTAACTGTAACATGCGCTTCCCAAACAGCATCAGCAACAGTGACAGTTGAAGTTCTCTCACATCCTGAAAATCTTACAGCAACAGCAGACGGTAATGTCGTGACATTAGAATGGGATGCTGTTGAGACAGCTGAATATTACAGAATATTACGTGGCGATGTAGTGCTTGCTTCATACTTCGAGACAACAACATTCGTTGATGAAAATGTTCCAGACGGCAGCCATTGTTATACAGTGAAATCTGTCAAGTCAGCTCTCGTGTCAAATCCTTCAAACGAAGCTTGCGTAGAGATAAATGAATGTGTTCCTCCAACAAATATCACAGCAGAATATTACTGGTATGACGGCGAGTTCGGCGCAGTGATTGAATGGGACAGAATGGAGACAAGCTTGTCGCTTACAGAATATAAAGTATATAGAAGCAAAGACAATGTCAATTATGAGTTCATTGGAAATTTGGTTGATGTCCCAAGCATGAACCACTTCCAATATTCAGATATGAACAACAAAGTTGGAACATCATATTATAAAGTTACCGCATATTACGCTGATGAAGACTGCGAATCAGAATATGGACTCGCTGCTGATTCAACAGACGACTTCGTTATGGTTGACATCACTTCAATAAATGAAAATAATTCAGATAAGGTTGCGGTTTATCCAAACCCATTGAAAGATAAGGTCAATGTCAAGGCTGAACAAATGAAATCGTTGACAGTCGTTAATATGACAGGACAAGTCGTTATGAGACAAGATGTCGATACTGACGAAACAACCCTCGACCTCAACGAATTGAACTCAGGACTTTATATCTTGAATATCGAGACAGAGTCAGGAGTGATGACAAGACAAATTAACATTATTAAGTAATAACTAAGGCATCTGCATTTTATGTGGATGCCTTTTAAATTTTTAATGATATGGAAATTAAATTTATCGGAGCAGCAAGAGAGGTGACAGGCAGCAAGCACCTCATCACCACACGTCATGGAAAGAAGATACTACTCGACTGTGGGATGTTTCAGGGAAAGGGACTTGAGACAGATTCTTTAAACAGAAACACTATGGTTGACCCTGCCGAGATTGACCATATCATCTTGACCCACGCACATGTGGACCATTCTGGATTGATACCATATTTCTATAAGAGAGGCTTTCGTGGATCTGTGATTTGTACCGCCGCTACACGTAATCTATGTTCAATCATGTTGCCTGACAGCGGTTTCATTCAGGAAAATGATACGATATGGTTTAACAAGAAGAGAGCGCGTCAGGGATTGAAGCCTGTCGATCCTATCTATACAGAGAAAGAAGCAAGAGAGTGTCTGGACCTCTTCATCAGCGTCCCTCTCAACCGTCAGTTCCATATCGACAATAACATAAAGGTGAAGTTCTCCAATACGGGTCACCTCCTTGGCAGTGCTGCCGTGACAATAGAGATTGACGAGTTCGGTGAAGTGACACGTATCGGTTACACTGGCGATATAGGACGTAATAACAACTATCTTCTTCGCGCTCCCGACGCCTTCCCTCAATGCGACTATCTCATCGTGGAGAGTACGTATGGCGACAGACTACATCAGAACAAGCAGCTTTCGGAAGATGAGTTGTTGAGAATCATCAAGCATACATGCGTGGAGAAGAAAGGCAAGCTTATTATACCGTCGTTTGCTATCGGCAGGACACAGGAGATTGTATATATCCTTAATAATTTCTATAACGAGAAGAAACTGCCATTCATCCCGGTATATGTCGATAGCCCTTTGGCTGTCAATGCTACCAACATCTTCCGTCTGCATCTTGATTTGTTTAACAAAGATGTGGCAGAAGTGCTGGAATATGATGAAGACCCATTCGGTTTTGGAACCTTGAAATATATCACCAATGTAAATCATTCGAAGGCGTTGAATAGGAGAGACGAGCCTTGTATCGTCATCTCTGCCTCAGGTATGATGGAGGCTGGCAGAGTGAAACATCATATCGCTAACAACATCGACAACCCGAAGAACTCAATACTTGCCATCGGCTACTGCGCACCTACCACATTAGGCGCTCGTATCTTGAATGGAGAGAAGGAGATTTCTATCTTTGGCATGCCTCATGCTGTCAAGGCTGAAATCTTCAGCATCGATGCCTTCAGCGGTCATGCCGACTATAAGGAGATGGAAGAATATCTCAGATGCCAGGACCCTGAGAAGGTCAAGAAGGTGTTTATCGTACACGGCGACTATAAGGCGCAGGTTCCATATAGCGAAGTGCTGAAGAAAGCAGGATTTAAAGATATCGTGATACCAGAACCGGGAGAGGTTTTTAGAATTTAAGAATCTTAGAACTTTAGAATTTTGGAATAAAAAAGTTAATTTTTTATCACAGAATAACCCTGTAGAGACGTCACCCCTGTGGCGTCTCCAGATGTGAATGAAATGTAGAGTGGCGTCTCCCAATGAGAATGAGATGTGAGACGTCACCCCTGTGGCGTCTCTATTTGTTTTTCAAGACGCCACGGGGTGACGTCTCTACGGGGTGGGATGGTCTTACGAAGAAGATCCTTTAAAATAAAAATTTGTACTATTCATAATATTTTCAAGACGCCACGGGGTGACGTCTCTACAAGGATGATGGTAGTCAGAAATCATCGTCTTTCCATTTTGAGATATTGTTATTGATATAATGTTCTGTGACAATATAATCTGCATAATCTCTTATGATTCTGTCGTAGAAACGAGTCTGCCATTTAAAAGGGATGTCGTTATCCTTGGCATATTTCGTTATGAATGATTTAAATCTTGATATAATGTGCGACATCCTGCCACATAGATTGGCGATATATTGCATTTCTTCATTAACATCCTCATTGATTTTTTTGTCAATTTTGTGGGGAGAAGTTTTCTCAACGGCAATAATCATGTGAATATGATTCGGCATTACTACGTATGACAAGACTGCAGCGTCATTATATATTAGATGTAATTCATTCAAAAATGAATCTGTGAATTTTCCTATTTGAGATAAATGCATTTGCTTATTTGTTATCTCTCCAAAATAATGCACCCGTTTGTCGGTACATATTGTGATGTAGTACCAACCGATGTTGTATCTGTGCCAATCGGCGCGTGCAGAAGGTATTCTGTACTTGTTTTTAAAAAGATCATTTGACATAAAACATGGTTTTTAGTTAATGCAAAGATACAATGTAATTCAGGAATAAAAAAGTTAATTTTTTATCACAGAATAACCCTGTAGAGACGTCACCCCTGTGGTGTCTCCCGATGTGAATGGAATGTAGAGACGTTACCCCTGTGGCGTCTCTGTTTATTTTTCAAGACGCCACGGGGTGACGTCTCTACATTTTTAAAATTCTAAAGTTCTAAGGTTCGAAAGTTCGTCCTGCGTTAGGGATTGGAGCGGCATCCTTTTGAAGCGAAGCGGAAAAAGATATAGCGGAAAGCCCGACGGCAGAGCGAAGCGGAGCCGGAACGCCCAAAGGAAAAGACTACAAGACAACAAGTTGTTGGGGTGATGTAGTAATGTGGTTTTTTACCGAAAAAACGATTTCGTGAAGATTCGTGTGGTTTCGTGGATGGTATTTAGTGATATGAAGTTGCACTTCGACAGGCTTAGTGAGACGCGGCAATGTATCCTGCAAAAAATAAAACACATTGATACGTCTTTTCATATGTGAATTAAAAACAAAAAAAATCGAGGCGCCATATTCCCATGACGCCTCTACTTGTTGTCTTGTAGACTTGTAGACTTGTAGACTTGTAGTCTTATTATATAGCTGCTGAGATTAAGAATGTTGCAGCAACTGCGATAATAGCGTACAATTCTGGGAAAGCAGCTAAGATCAAAGTCTTACCGAAAACATCGTGACCGTTTCCGATAGCTGTGATGCCGTTAGCGCAAAGTTGACCTTGACGGATAGCTGAAACTAAACCAACAACGCCGAGGAATAAACCGCAGCTGAATACTGCTAAGGCTTGGTTCATAGCGATGTCTGGTGTTAATACGCCTTGTAACAAGAAGAATCCTAAGAAACCGTACAAACCTTGTGTACCAGGCATAGCACTTAAAACTAAATAGTTACCGAATGCTTCGTCATTCTTTTTCATTGCACCAACTGTTGCGTTACCACCGTATGTTACGCCGAGTGCACTACCGATACCGCATAAACCAATCATAAGAGCGATACCTACATAAGCTAAAATTAATGCTGTTGTCATAATGTTAATTTTTTTATTTGTTAATTTTTAATTTAATTTTTCTAATCTTAAAATTTCAGTTTTCAGTTTTTCTTAAATGGTTCATATTGTTTTGCTCCACCGACGAATCCTGAGTTCTTGTAGAACTCGACGAATGTCAGACGCATTGGGTGAACGAAAGCACTTAATGCTGACAATGCGATGTTCATAGTGTGGCCGAAGACTAATATCAAGAGCATTACTATTGTTCCGACTACAGGGATGTCTGGTTTCATGTTCATGGCTAAGTCGTTAAATACTAAGCCTAAGATTGAACCTGACAGACCTAAGGCGAATAATCTGATGTAAGAAAGAACATCGCCTAAGAGACCGGTAGCCATGTTGTATGTGTCCCATAAACCAGAGCCTATGTTCTTGAATGGTGCAGCGAACGAGTTGATAGGTCCGTTGAGCAGATATACCAACACAGCGCCAACGATGAGGCAAGCATAGAAAGGAATTCCGATGCCGTCGATTAAGAATGTGACGATGCCGCCTAAGAGCATGATGACCCATCCTATGGTCGATACTGCTGCGCCGAATCCGTATAACTTGGTCATGTTTATAATCTTGAGACACATGCCAAACAAGATTTGGAACACACCTATTATCAATGATACATAGAATGCTGAATAGATGCCATCAGGTTGGAACATGATGGTTTTGAGTTTGTCGAGGACTGGTATTCCTTCAACGTCTAACAATGGCACGCCGAAGAAGGTGCCGCTGATAGTACCCATGATGACGGTGCCGAATCCCAGGAAGAAACCGAGCCATAAGATGTCGCTCATGCCTTTAAGTTTCTTGCTTAATATCAATGCTAATGTTATGATGCAAATCAATGCTCCGTAACCGAGGTCGCCCATACAGAAACCGAAGAACATCACGAAGAAAGGAGCGAAGAATGGTGTCATGTCCAATTCCCAGTATGTAGGGATGGAATACATATTGCCAATCATCTCGAATAATCTTGCGAAACGTCTGTTCTTAAGTTTGATAGGAGGGTTGTCGACATTTTTCTCTGGTTCTGTAGCTTCGAAATATATTTCTCTTTCGCTGAGCCATGAGATGGTGTCTTTCTCAATTTCAGTAGGGACCCAGCCTTCCAACAACATGATTTTGTCGTCGGCTAGTTTGTCGGCAGCTTCACTCACTTTATAGAAGTCGGCGTCTTCTTTGACTGCTACTTTATATTCGTTGAGTTTAGCAATGGCGTCTTCTGATACTTCGTTGAGATATTGTCTTATCTCTTCCAATTTTGACTTCAACTCGTCGATTTGAGCTGTTATCTCTGACTTCGACATTGAAGGGAAGTGATATTTCTCAGCATCGATGTTGACTTCTTTGCCTTTTGCTGTGAGGGTAGTGAAATATTTGAAGCCAGATATTTCGTTAATCAAGAATGCGTTGAATTCTTGTTCCCATTTCTCGTCATATTTGCTGTTAGGCACGCTGAAGAATCTCAAGTCCCAGTTGTTGCTTTGGATTTTCTTGATGTCCTCTTCAGGGAAGTTGCCCCATACATTATATGCGTTGTCATCTTTTTGCAAAGAAGCAATCTGTTGCTGTATAGAATCAATTTCAACGAATTTGTTGTCGATGAATGCAATCAACTCGGCATTGTTCAAGTCGCAGAGTCGCAGAGTCGCAGAGTCGCAGAGTCCTTTATTCTTTGCGTCGTTGATTTTTTCTAATAATTTAATTGTATTAGAGATATGCTTCATCTCAGCCATCTTGGCTTTCATGTTCTCGTCTTGCAGAGTCTGTTTCTTGGCATGAACGTGAACGACGCCATGTTCGCGGAGTTCGTTGAGAAATTGTTTGTAGTCGCGATGATAAATTAACATCGTCAATTTTGTCATAGGTGTAATCATGATTCTACCTCCTTCTCTTGACGCATTTTAACTATCTTTTGAGCTGCTTTAGCGAGGTTCTCTTCGTCTTCCATAACGCGTTTGATTTTACGGATGGCGTTTTCGAAACCAGGTATCTGCACCTTTTCATAGAGGTTTACCTTTTGTGTGGTTTTCTTTCTTGCCTTGCTGAGCAGTTCCATTTTACGAACCCAGAATTCGCGTTCCAATGTGATGTCTATTAACGACTTCATATATTCGATGCCGTCCAATATCCATGCTGGCATATTGAAAACGCTGAATTCCTTTACCTTATAAGTAGCTCCTTCATATACTGGAGTGTTGACACCTGCGATTTTCTTGACGCTGAATTTCACGTCATCCACGCTGATGAGGTCTGGTTTGAACTCGCCCCATAAGCGTAAGATATCGCCGGACTGTTGCAAGATATTCTCGAGTTTTTCGTCAAACTCCTCGACTTTTTCTTTCGAGCGTTTCACCTCGAGACGCAGTGCCGACTCCTTACTCTTGATGGTAGGGAGGGTGCGCACGCGTATCTTCAACTGTTTCTCCAGTTGTTGAAGCGATGTCTTGTTATATTGAAATTTTATTGCCATAATCTCAAGATTTTAATTTATTGGCAATTATTCTTCTTTACCGATCCAATATTGATCCATGAATTCTTTCTTGATAGATACCTCTGATTTGTGGAAGTATTTACCGAAGAGGTTCCATGCTGTATCGAGCATTTGTTCAATCTTGAGGTCAACGTCGATAGCGAGCAAGTCGTTAGAATATTCTTTAGCGAAATCGAGTACGCGGTTGTCGTAGTCTGTCAAGTCGAAACCGTTTTCAAGTTTGGTGCGAGCGTTGGCAGCGTCGGCGTACAGACGGATACAAGCGTTCATTACCTGAGGGTGGTCGGCACGTGTCTTCTTACCGATAACGAGCTGTTTCAAACGGGACAAGCTGCGGAATGGGTCGACGATAACCTTGCCGATTTCAGTGTCTTTACGTAAGAAGAGCTGACCTTCTGTGATGTAACCTGTGTTATCTGGGATAGCGTGTGTGATGTCGCCGCCCGACAATGTTGTAACAGCGATGATGGTGATTGAGCCGCCGCTTGGGAACTGTACCGCTTTTTCATAGATCTTAGCCAAGTCGGAATAGAGAGAACCTGGCATAGAGTCTTTAGATGGGATTTGGTCCATACGGTTGGAGACGATACTCAAGGCGTCGGCATATAATGTCATGTCGGTCAAGAGAACCAATACCTTTTCGTTTTTGTCTACAGCGAAATATTCAGCTGCTGTAAGAGCCATGTCTGGAACGAGGAGACGTTCAACAGGAGGCGCTTCTGTTGTGTTGACGAATGAAACGATATGGTCTAAGATACCGGCATTCTCGAATAAGTTCTTGAAATATAAATAGTCGTCGTTGGTGAGACCCATACCGCCTAGGATGATACGGTCGGCTTGTGCCTTCATCGCAACATTAGCCATCACTTGGTTGAATGGTTGGTCAGGGTCGGCGAAGAATGGAATCTTCTGTCCTGAAACCAAGGTGTTGTTCAAGTCGATACCAGCGATACCGGTAGCGATGAGTTCTGATGGCTGCTTACGTTGTACAGGGTTTACTGAAGGGCCGCCGATTTCGCGTTCTTCGCCGTCAACTTCTGGACCGCCGTCGATAGGCTGACCGAAAGCGTTGAAGAAACGTCCGCACAATTCGTCGCTGACTTTGAGGGTAGGAGCCTTGCCTAAGAAAATAACCTCGGCATTTGTTGGGATACCTTCTGTTCCTGAGAAAACCTGTAAAGTGATTTCGTCGCCCCAGATTTTAACGACCTGTGCCAAACGTCCGTGTATATATGCGAGTTCATCGAAACCGACACCAGTAGCCTTCAAACTACATGTTGCCTTCGTGACCTGACTGATCTTTGTATAAACTTTTTGAAATGCACTCATGATATATCTTATTTTTTGTTTTCAATTATTTGATAATTCTTTCTTCAAGAATAGCATCGGCTTCTTTTTCTGTGCTGTAGAACTCTTCTGACTTGAAGACAGTGTAGTTGAGCTGTCTGTAGATGTTGATGAGTCTCTTGAAATAGATACCAACTTCTTCGAAGCTTTCAAAGTCGAATTCTGAACGTGTTATGCCGATGATCTTCTTCAACATATATTCTTGACGTTCCAATGATGTTGAAGAGTCAATCTTGTCGAATGCATCTTGTTGGAGGATGACGAAGTCGATGAGTTCGGCTTTCCATAATGTGATATGGTAGTCGATTGGCACACTGTCGTCACCGAGGATGTTGATTTGTTCTTCTGTTTCTTTACCACGAATCAAGATGTTACGTGCTTCGCTGACCAATTCAACCCAGTTTTCATCGAGTTTCTCTTTTGAATATTCGATGAACTCAGGATATTCGAGATATTTAGAATATGAGTCGATGGTGTCGATAGCTGGGTAACGCTTGGAGTCGGCACGGTTCTGTGACAAAGCATAGAAACAACGTGCTGCTTTCTTTGTTGACTCTGTGACAGGTTCTTTCAAGTTACCGCCAGCAGGTGAAACAGTACCGATGAATGTTACTGAACCAGTAGCGCCGTTGTTGAGGTAAACGATACCTGCGCGGGCGTAGAAACCAGCGATGATGGCTGACAAGTCCATAGGGAAGGCGTCTTGTCCTGGGAGCTCTTCCAGACGGTTAGACATCTCACGGAGAGCCTGTGCCCAACGTGATGTGGAGTCGGCAAGCAAGAACACTTTCAAACCCATTGCACGGTAGTATTCACCGATTGTCATAGCTGTGTAAACAGAAGCTTCGCGAGCTGCAACAGGCATGTTGGATGTGTTAGCGATGATTGTTGTTCTTTCGTATAATGAACGTCCTGTGCGAGGGTCTTCGAGGTGAGGGAACTCGGCGAAGATTTCCACAACTTCATTAGCACGTTCACCGCAGGCAGCCATGATGATGATGTCGGCATCAGCGTATTTTGCCAATGAGTGTTGAAGAACGGTCTTGCCTGTACCGAAAGGTCCAGGGATGAAGCCGGTACCGCCTTCGAGGATTGGGTTCATAGTGTCGATGACGCGAACACCTGTCTCTAACAGACGGAATGGACGTGGTTTGCTCTTATATGCTTTGACGGCAAGCTTGACAGGCCACTTCTGTACCATGGTGACGTTGTGAATCTCGCCATCTTTGTCTTTCAATGTAGCAACGACATCTTTGATGGTATATTCGCCTTCTGCAGCTACTGATGCCACGGTGTATTCGCCTTCAAATTTGAAAGGCACCATGACTTTGTGGTCGAGCCAGTTTTCTTTGACATTGCCTAACCAGTCGCCGGCAATGACACGGTCGCCAACTTTAGCCAATGGAGTGAAAGCCCATTTCTTGTCATCTTCGAGAGCTGGTGTGTAAAGACCTCTCTTCAAGAAGACGCCCTCCATCTTGTCAAGGTCGTTCTGAAGTCCGTCGAAGTTCTTTGAAAGCAAGCCAGGACCGAGTTCAACTTCCAACATGTGTCCTTCAAACTCAACTTTTGAACCTGGTTTAAGTCCGCGTGTGCTTTCGAAAACCTGTACGTATGCTATATCGCCAATAATCTTAATAACTTCAGCCATCAACTTCTCTTCACCTAAATAGATGAAACAAATCTCGTTCTGGAAGACATCGCCTTCGATGCGGACCAAAACCAAGTTGGAGATGATACTTACTACTTTACCTAATGTCTTATTCATGTTATATGGTTTTATTATTATATATCAAATTCTTTAGCAAACTGGAATTCTGTCTTGAAACGGTCCAACAGTTCACGGAAAATTTGTCTTCCTTGTTCTGTTGTCATCTTGCTCCAGCGTTCCAGAATCATCAGTTTGAGCATAAATGCCAATACGTTGTCGAATGTAAAATATTTATGTCCAGTCATCTCGTCGAGAAATTCCCAGTAGAGCATGTCGATTTTATATTCTCTTTCAGCTGTGCTGTCTTTTTCGAAGAGAGTCAGCACGCTGTCAACGTATGGATAATCGTCGGCCAATTCAAAATCCTTGGCGCGTGATGTCTTCAGCTGATTCGCGAAATATGAGTCGCCAATGACTTCTTTCTCAATGTCGATATGATACTTGCGGCAGTTGAGCGCAGTGATGAGGTTCTTTATGTTCAATGAGAATTCAGCATATTTCTTGACGAGTCTTTCTTTCTGTGAAAGCATGAAGTTCCAATATCTTTCGCTCAATTCCACTTCAGGAAGACGCTTGCTTGCTTCTCTGTCTTCTTTCTGTAAGTCGAGAAGATACTCCTTAATATAAGAAGGTACGAACATTGGGTCGTTTATTTCGTCTTCTAACTGTGAGGCTGTGAACACCGTCTGAAGTGTAGGGTCGGCTTCTTGCTTGTCTAAAAGACGCAGAATCTGTGCGTTATCGTTAGGATAGAAGAAAAGATTGACGATGTCTATTTCATCTTTCGTGAGATAATCGTTCAGATAGATGCGTAAATCTTGCACTGAGAGACTTAACTTCTTGTCGTCGGGACTGATTTCCGGAAGTCCCGCTATCAGGCAATAATAATTTCCTCCTGCAATGTTCATGATGTTGATATAATGATTAGACAAAAAAAATAAAAAAGATATATCCTTTTACAGATATATCTAATTATAAATTAAGAAAATAACAATTTCTTAGAATATTCTTTGATATATGCGTTGAAGAATTCTTCAAAGACTTTTTCAGAGAATGTTATTTTATAGCTTCCATCTTTAGGCTGAACTACGAATCCTTCTTTTTGACTTGCGTTAGTCACAAGTGTAAGGTTGTCGTTCATCAAGTTTTTATGTTTAGCAAGAAGGAATTTCTCGAATTCTTCTTTTTCTTTGTCGTTCATCATTACGTTAAGACTTGCGTTGCCTTCAGCGTTCCATTTCTCGATGATTCTGCTCATGAGTTCGCGTACGAATTCTTCATCTTTGAATGCTGCTGTTGTCATGTCAACGGCAATCTTATTGGAGATGAGGTTTGTCAATTGTTGTTTCAAAGACGCTACAGTCTGCTTAACGCTCATTCCTAATTCAGCTTCTGTCTTTTGTTTGAGGCTTGCTGAGTCGGTGTTAGCTTTTGCTATGATGCTGTTAGCTTTTGCTTCAGCTTCTTTGATGATATTTTCGGCATCTTTTTTAGCTTTTTCAAGGATATCGTTAGCGTCGTGTTGTGCCTTTTCGATACCTTCTTCGTAGATTTTTTTTGTTAAGATGTCTAGTTTGTTGTCATTGTTTTCCATAACTGTAATATTTAATTTGTTATGCGTCAATATTGGCGTATGTCGCATTCTGTTCGATGAATTCGCGGCGTGGTCCTACTTCGTCTCCCATAAGCATTGAGAAGATATAGTCGGCTTCTGCACCATTCTCGATAGTGATGCGGCGTAATGTTCTGTTTTCTGGATTCATTGTTGTGTCCCAAAGTTGCTCTGGGTTCATTTCACCAAGACCTTTGTAACGTTGGATGTGCAATCCTTTGTCTGTGCCGTCTGCCGATAATTCTCTTGTTATCTGAGCGCGTTCTTCTTCGGTCCAGCAGTAGCGTTCTGTCTTTCCTTTTCTTATTAAATATAAAGGTGGTGTTGCGATATAGACATAACCTTTATTAATAAGTTCTGGCATATAGCGGAAGAAGAATGTCAAGATCAATGTTGAGATGTGGCTACCGTCCACGTCGGCATCGGTCATGATGATAATCTTGTGATATCTTAATTTTTCAATGTTAAGAGCTTTGCTGTCGTCTTCTGTACCTATAGTAACGCCCAAAGCGGTGTATATGTTCTTGATTTCATCGCTTTCGAATATTCTATGAGGCATAGCTTTTTCCACGTTGAGGATTTTACCTCTCAAAGGAAGGATAGCCTGGAATGAACGGTCGCGGCCTTGTTTTGCTGAACCGCCCGCTGAGTCACCCTCAACGAGGTAGAGTTCTGCTTTTTCTGGGTCTCTGTCGGAACAGTCGGCGAGTTTGCCTGGGAGTCCTGAGCCTGACAATGCGCCTTTGCGTTGTACGAGTTCTCTTGCCTTACGGGCAGCGTGACGTGCTGTGGCTGCAAGAACGACTTTGTCGACAATCATCTTGGCTTCTTTTGGATGTTCTTCCAAATAGTTGTTGAGACGGTCGCTGACAATCTTGTCGACGATGCCCATCACTTCGCTGTTGCCGAGTTTTGTCTTTGTCTGTCCTTCGAATTGTGGTTCTGGAACCTTGACAGAGATGATGGCTGTCAAGCCTTCGCGGAAGTCGTCGCCGTTGATTTCGAATTTCAACTTAGCGAACATGCCTTGTTTCTCTGCGTATGACTTGAGAGTACGTGTCAAGCCACGACGGAAACCTGAGAGGTGACTGCCACCTTCGTGTGTGTTGATATTATTTACATATGAATGTAAGTTTTCTGAGAATGAGGTGTTATATTCCAAAGCGATTTCAACAGGTACGTTGTCGCTTTCACCTGCTATGGTGATTGGCTCTGGTGTGAGTTTCTCACGGTTCTTGTCGAGATAGTCGATGAAGTCGGCGAGGCCGTTTTCTGAATGGAATGTTTCACTCTTAGGAGCTATGTTCATGTCTTCGTTGACTTCGCGTTCGTCCGACAAGGTGATGGCGATGCCTCTGTTGAGATATGTCAACTCGCGCATACGTTTTGCCAATGTCTCGTAGTCGTAGATGTGAGTGAGGAAGATAGAGTCGTCTGGAGTGAAAGTGATGATGGTTCCTGTGTCGGATGCTTCACCCACGACTTCTACTTGTGTTATCGGTTTGCCGTATTCATATTCTTGTCTGAATATCTTTCCTTCGCGGTGAATCTCGGCGATGAGTTTTTTTGATAAAGCGTTGACGCAGCTGACGCCGACGCCGTGCAAACCGCCAGATACTTTATATGAGCCTTTGTCGAATTTGCCGCCGGCGTGCAAGACGGTGAGAACTACTTCCAATGCTGAGCGTTGTTCTTTCTCGTGCCATCCTGTTGGGATACCACGGCCGTTGTCTGCTACGCGAATTGAGTTGTCTGCTAAAATCTTAATATCTATAGTGTCGCAATAACCTGCCATCGCTTCGTCGATGGAGTTGTCGACAACTTCATATACTAAATGGTGTAAGCCTCTGACGTTGACATCACCGATATACATTGCTGGACGTTTACGAACAGCTTCTAAACCTTCTAAAACCTGAATGTTGCTAGCGCCATAATTGCTTTCTGCAACATTTTTAATTTCTTCTGCCATTTTATTCTTTTAATAAAAGATTCTTTATATTATTAATATGTATGCGCAAAGATAATAAAAAAAATCGTGTATTTTTAATAATACACGATAAAAAAATATTGAAAAAAATATATTTATTTTATTCTACAAAAACCTGTATTTAAATCCTAAAAACGCCTGGAATCCGTATGATGGATAACCGTAATACATCTGGTATTTGTTATGGACTAAATTCTTGATTTCAGCATAGAATGTGATGTCTTCGTTGAAGTTGTAGTCGCATCCCAACTGAATGTCGGCAAAAGGCTTGAGTTCTTTTATTCCGTTATATCCGTATTCGTTATCATACCCTGTCAAAGCATAACGTTTGCCTTCAAAATATGTTGCTATGTTGAAATTCCAGTTTTGATTGTATTTATAAACTCCTTTTAAAGTGAACTCAACTTTTGGCTCGTACCATGCGTGTGCTATTGTAATAGGGACATCGTTAGTCATACGTGCTTTGATGAAATCATAATTGCTGTATGTGAAGTCGCCGACAACTTTTATATCGTCATTGATTTTTACATGTAAATCGGCGTTGAAATTGAATACGTAACAATCGTTTAAGATGATGTTGAAAACATTTGGCTGAGTTGATGAGCTTACATAAAAGACTTTGTTTTCGATTGCTCTGTATCTCACGCCTACATGTCCGCTAATCATATTCAATGCCTTGAATTTCAATCCTCCTTGGAATGCTATCCATGTCTTTTCATAGTCGAATTCAGCGAAGTTCATAGGATTTTTCACTATGAATGGGTTTTCTTCCAATATCTCTTTCAAGGTATTGATTTTGGTGCTTCCGCCTAATCCTGCGTAAAACTCAATGTTTCTTTTGAAAAGATACAGGCTTCCCTTGATGTCGGGGTAGATGCCGCCCATGCTGGTGCTGTTGGTCTTGGCATCGACGCGGAAACCTAAGTGGAGGTTGTAGTAGTCTCCGTCAAAGGCGAGATATGGATTGGCAGCTACCAAGAAAAGGCTTTGACTTACATTGTCGATGTCGGCGCTTATGTCTATCGATAATGTCTGTATGTCGTCGCTCTTTCTGAACCATGAATTGGAATGTTCCAAGTGTGCGTTGAACTTCAGATAGTTCTCTTGTACTCCTCCTTGGATTCCTGAATATGAATAGTCTAAAAGAAATTCATCGTATAATGACTTGTAGCCTGTCTGGTTGTTGTTGGCTAACAGCTTTACATTCAATGAGTGTATGTTTCTTTTGCTTTCGTTGAGGTCGATATTGTCGCCGAAATACAATGTGTCATTATTTAAATGATACATGTCATAATGGTAGTCGATGTATGAGTGTAGCTGGAATCTGGAGAATCTGTTGCTCATCGAGACATTGAATGCGTTGTTCATATATTTCGAATCAGCGTAGTTTTTCATGCCTAACCATGTCGAGCTATGTGTCACTCCGATGCCGAGGCTTGCCTTTTTTGTGAGGTCTGAATAATGGCGGAAAACGAACTCTGGCGACAATCGTGTGCCAATGCCGGCTTTGACGAAGTTGTTTGTTATTTGTGTTTTATTGTTGTTGGTGTATTGTATAGGACTGATAGGTTCAAGTTCAACTTTGTAGTTGTAGAAGAAGTCTTCGGTGTTGACTTCGTAGTTAGGGATGTTGAACTCCTGTTTTGGCATTTCAGGTTTCTTGACCAAACGCTCCGACTTTTTGATTTGAGGAGTGTAAGAGCCTTCTATTGTGACATTTTCGTTGTGCGACTGAGCATTTAATAATGTGTTTGCAAAAAGAATTATTAAAGCAACGATAAAATTTTTACTTCTCATTTATATCTCCTCCTTATTCGTTTGATTCTTTATTGATTAAGTTTAATTTTCCTTTCGCCTCATTGACGACTTCGTTGTAATTGTCACCTTCTTGAGGGTAGTTTTCAATAACGCTCTTCAATGTTTCTTTTGCTTGGAACACATTGTCTTTTGCAACATAAACATCGCTGAGTTTTATGAAAGAACGAGCTGTCCAGTAAATGTAAGAGCTGTAATGGTCAGAGACGTCGAAAATCTTTTCTTCGGCTTCGTCAAGTTTGTTGAGGTTATAGAGACAAACTGCTGAGTAATATCCGCATTCGGCGCCTGTCTCGGTATTGTCGATGCTTGTGCAAATCTCGAAATATTTCAATGCTTCGCTATAGTCTTTCTTGTCGTAATACGATTTTCCGAGTATGTAATTTGCTTGGTTTTTCTGATTTTCGGTGATGTCTGATATTGCGATAAGCTGGTTTGCTTTTTCTATCGCTTTGTCATAACTGTTGTCGAAGTAGTGGCTTTTCATGCAGCCTTCAGTAGCCTCAGTCATAATCTGTTGGTTTTCTGTTATGCTTGCGAGTCTTTCGTAATATGCTGCCGATGAAGAATAGTCGTAATTGTCGTAGTCCATTCTTGCGATAAGAAGAAGAGCGTTGTCGGTATAATCGTTGTCAGGCTGATTTATGATATATTCGATATGTGTTCTGATGCCGTCTTTGTTGTCGCTGTTTTCCAATGACTTCATCGCATAATAATGTACTTTCAGCAGATAGGCTCCGTTAGGATAGTTTTCTAAATATTGTTTTGCGCCTTTTATTGTTTCAGCGTGATTTCTCTTTGAATAGAAATTTTCTATTGTCTTGAACGACAATGAATCTTGTTTGTCGATGCTTATTGTTTCCAGGTTGTTGCTTTCCAGGTAGGCGAAATAAGCTTGTATGTCGTTGCTTTCGCGATATATGTTGCTGATGATGTTGAGGGCTTCTCTCGATTCGTCGGTATTAGGATATTGAGCCACAATGCTCTTGAGTCTTTCCAGAGCCTTGTCGTTTTCGTTGTTGTTATAATAAATCATACCGGTTTTCATGAGAGCTTTTCTGGCGTATGTGGAACGAGGTTTCTCGTTGACAATCTTGTCGAACGATGCTATTGCTGAGCGAGGGTCGTCGGTTCCGAGGTATGCTACTCCTATTTCATACAAGGCCTTGTCGTATATGTTTGATTTTTGGTGTCGGCTGGTAATGATGTTCAAGCAGTTGATTTTCTCGTTGGTCTTTCCTAATGCTCCGTATCCCATGGCTTGTTGGTAATAAGCGTAGTCGGCGTTTTTGTTGCTGAGCTTCATTGCGTTGCTGTATGCTGTTATGGCATTGTTGTATTGGCGTTGGATGAAGTAGCAGTCGCCAATTCTCATCCATGAATCGCTTTGGATGGCTTTGTCTGACGATTTGTCGATATTGATGAATTCCTTGAATCGGATAGAGGCATTTGCGAAATCGCCTTTGTTGAGATGTATGTAGCCTAAGTTATAATAGGCTAGAGGATAGACGTCGGTGCTGCTTGCCATAGGGTTTTTGATGAAAGCTAGATATGTCTTGGCAGCATTGTTTTCTTCCTTGTTTTGATAATATGAATCGGCTAGCCAGAATAATGCTTCTGCTTTTGTGCTGGATTTTATGTCGTTGTTTTCAGACGATTTCTTGAAATAGTTGATGGCATCTTTGTAGTTGCCGTCTTCGTAATGTTGAACGCCAACGTTATATGTGAGCTGTGTGCGTATGTTTTCGAGTTCTGGACTTAGGTTGGAATATCCTTCTATTGTCTTTAACGCTTCGTTGAAATTGTTGGAGTTAAGGAGAAGGTGTACTACTATGTCCTGTAAGTCGCTGATGTTGCTAGAATTTGGATTGTTTTTAATATATTCGTTGAGTACGCTGACTGTTTCGTTGAATGGGTCGATGCCAGGGATGAAGCTGAGCGCGGCATAGTTGAAGAGGGCGTTTTCGCTCAAGGTGTCGTTGAAGTTCATTTTGTATGCCTTGAAGAAAGTGTTTCTTGCAAACTTGTCCTGATCTGTCGATGTGTAGCATTGAGCCATATAATATGAGCCATATTGTCCGAGCTCGTCGTTTTTATCTGTGACTTTTGCAAAATGCTCTATAGCTCCTTCGAAGTCGTTGGTCTTCATTTTACAGAAGCCTATTTTAAACTCTATCTCTCTTGGGAGTTTGCGGCTAGAGTTTTCTAGTGCTATGTTGTAGTACTCCAGACTTTTGGCGTAGTCGCCTTGTTGGTGCCATGCCTCTGCGAGCATCAACGCGATGTCGGCCTTGCGTTTTTTCTTGTATTTGTTCAAGATGTTATCGCCGTTTTGCGACACTTCTGAGTAATTGCCTTTGTCGAAGTTTATTTGTAAGACGTAAGTGCTGGCGATGTCTTTATATTTCTCGTTGTCTGTTAATTCGTTGAAATATTGTAAAGCTTCGTCTTTGTCGTTGTTGATGTATAAAATATGCGCGTAATAGTAGCAAGCATCGTCTTGGAATTGGTTCTCGGTTTTGCTGAGCCTTTTGAAGGTAGGTGTTGCTTTGGCGATGTCGTTGGTCTGATAATAGCAGTATGCTTCTTTGAATTCGCTTTCGTTCTGCTCGTCGCTGTTGAGGTTTTGTTTGTTGATGTTTTTGTAAATCTTCAATGCGTCGCGATATTTCTTTTCTTTGAACAGAGTGTTGGCGTAAAGGAAGTTGGCATGGTCGGCCATAAGGCTTGTCGGGTTCTCTTTCACGAAGGTTATTATTTTGGTTTCGCCTTTGCTGTTGCCCAAGAATAATGAAGAAACGGCTTCGTAATATTTGGCTGCTATTACGTTCTGTTTGTTTTTGTCCTCGGCTGCTGCTATATAATATTCGAAGCATTCAAGAGCGGAAGCGTAATGCTTGTTTTCGAATAGCATAAGGCCTCTTTCAAAAGTGGCTTCCGGTTCGTATTGGTTTATGTTTTTCTGTGCTGATGCAGAATAACTTGTCAATATAAATAATGATGCGAAGATGAAATTTTTCAGAATGTATTTCATGTTTTTGTAATAAAAAATTAATGATAATTTATTAAACGACAAATATACAAAAATAGTACGTGATAAATATTAAAAGCCGCCAATTTTTTGACGGCTTTTAATAAATGAAAAGCATAAGCGGGATTCTGTTCCTTGTTTCCAAGGTGATTGTCATTTCTCTAGGACTGACGTTGCCGGCAGTCTCAAGCGACCTACCCTCCCGACTCGGACGAGCAGCCCTCAATCATCGGTATATTTGGTTTTGCAGCCCGTAAGGTTTACCCCGAAACCATGTCACCACGATTTCGCGTGAGCTCTTACCTCACATTTTCACCCTTACTCCGAAGAGCGGTAATTTTCTGTGGCACTTGCTGTTATCTTGTTAGATACCTTCCTGTTAAGAAGTACGGTGCTCTGTGCTGTCCCGACTTTCCTCTCGCAGATATGACTCTGCCAGCGACAATCGCTTTTCGGGCGGCAAAGATACGAAAAAATGACTAAAGGCTAAAGACAAATGACAAAAGTTTTTTTTCTTTGAAATGTGAAAATTATTAGTGAATTTTGTAAAGTGTATTTAAATCGTTAATAATATGGAACAATATTTCAGCATCGCTCGTGTCTTTGAATCGAGAGATATGAGTGTCGGCAACAGAGATACAACTTGTAATTATCTGCATGAGGATAAAATTCATGAAGGCGACGAATATGTCTTCTTCGACCATAAACTTAAAGTCGTCTCTATAGATTATAATGAAATGGTTTTCGTTTTTAGGGGCAAGACATATAAGATTAATAGGGAGTGGCAAGTCATGGGGACTCCTTGGTATGGTATTTCTAATATGTATGTCAGTATGTCGGAACGTTATGTGTTCTTTTTCTCGGCACCTTCCGGCGAGTGGGAGTGGGACGACGAATATGCTGAGATGGAGAATATGATTGATGAGATGTGCGACAATGCCGACAATGGCGATGTGTGGAAAAATATCCCTCTCGCAAAAAGGATGATGCATATCATGAAGGATTTGTCTCCAATGAGAGATGAAGGAATTAACCCGGCATTGAGAGCATATGCCATTGAGGTGCTCTTGAAGAGAGATACCATTTCTGTCACAGATATGCCTCGTATATATCAGTCTTTCTGCGAATATAACAGACTGTGCCGACATTGGGAGATGAGGTCGGATTATAATCCTGAACTTGAGAGGGATATGGATAAATATTACTTCCGTACGGTTGATGAATACATCTATAAACTTGCATGGATTGTTGATGGTAAGTTGAGCGGACATGCTTTGGATGAGTGAAATTATCTCAGCCCAAGCGCTATGAATCCAAGAGTGATGTTTGATTGATTTTTAATTAGGAATAGTAGAGACGTATCAATTAAACCTTAAAAATTAACAATACGTAATTGCTGCGTCTAATTAATTAGGAATTAGGAATTGAAGATGTATAAATAAGGAGCGCTTTTTTAATAAGAGCGCTCCTTACTTGTAGTCTTGTAGTCATGTGGTCTTGTTGACTTTAACAATTCTCTCTTTTCCTCTGAAATCTTTAAAAATCTCTACGTCTGAAAAACCGTATTCTTTGCATAAGTCGGTCATCTCTTTTCCAAGATATTCGTTGATTTCAAACCATATTTCGCCATCTTGATTTAAGTTGTTTTTGGCAAATTCTAATATGTTTCTGTAAAAAATCAGTGGGTCGTTGTCGCTGACAAAGAGCGCGTTATGTGGCTCCCAGTTTAATACGTTGTCGCGCATCTCTGCTTTCTCCAATTCTCTGACGTATGGGGGATTGCTTACGATAATATCGAATTTTGTTTCTATCTTATTTTTTAAAGCCAAAATGTCGTCGTGGATGAAAGCGACTTCTGCGTCATTATTAATAGCGTTTTCTTTTGCGACTTCCAATGCTTTCTCTGAGATGTCTAAAGCATAGACTTTGCTGTTGGGAATTTGTTTTGCCAGGCTGATGGCGATACATCCACTTCCAGTTCCGATGTCTAAAATTGAAAGTTGTCTTTTGTCTTTTGTCTTTTGCCTTTCGACTATCTTATAAATCATTTCCGAAGTCTCCGGACGTGGAATCAGTACATTTTCGTTGACTTTGAATTTAAGGTCGCAGAATTCTGTCTCACCTATAATATATTGTATCGGTTTATTCTTCAATAAATCTTTCACGGCGAAATGGAAGGTCAGCATTTCTGATTCGCTGAGACGCATGTCAGGCTCTAACGCCATTTTTACGCGAGTGATTTTGAAATAGTGTTCTAATAAAATGAGAATCATTGCGTTCGCTTCGTCGTTATCGTAAATGGAACAAAGTTGCTCGCAATAATATTTCCTTATGTCTCTGACTAAATTTGATGGTACTTTCATGCTTGCAAAAATATTGAAAATATTTTATCTTTGCACCTAATTATTTTAGAGTCGCAAAGACATGAAGGCGCAGAGACGCAAATTTCTGTGACTTTGAGTCTCTGAGACTCTGCGTCTTTAAAAAATGTTCGAAGATACATATAAAATATTAGTTGAAGAAGGAGACGGATTGTACAAGGAGAAGGGCAGTAAATTTATTGCCAAGGCTTTTGCTGTGCATTCCGAAGAAGACGTGAAGGCGCGTGTTGCGGAGTTCAAGAAACAATATTTCGATGCGCGTCATCATTGTTATGCATTCATCATGAATCCTGACAAGTCGTGCTATCGTTCCGCTGACGACGGCGAGCCTTCAGGTACTGCGGGTAAACCAATCTTGAACCAGATACTTTCCAAAGACGTGACTAATGTATGTGTCGTCGTGGTGCGTTATTTCGGCGGTATAAAATTAGGTGTGCCCGGACTTATCAACGCTTATAAGTCGGCAGCGCGTGAGGCTCTCGACAATGCGACAATCATCGAGAAGACCATCGATGAGGTTTATTCTGTGGTCTTCGATTATCCTCTTATGAATGAGGTGATGCGTGTGCTTAAAGACGAAAGCATTGAACAGCAGAATCCTAGGTTTGAATTGAATTGCTATCTCGAAATATCAGTGCGTAAAAAAGATGCAGATAGGGTGGTGGAGAAGCTGAAGAGATTGTATGGCGTTACTGTTGAATATCTGCGAACTGTTTAATAATCTGACTATTACGATATAAGTCTTTGGTAATCTTGTTTTCCTCGTAATTTATAGGAAAGAATATTAATAATCAAGATAATTTTTATTTTTTTATTAACTTTTTTATGCTCATTTTTGTTGAAAATTTTGGGAACGAAATTGAAATCTTTAATCTTTTGATTCTTAAAACTTTGTAATTTTTCAACTGATAATATGAGCAAAAATTGTGTCGAAATATGGAATGATTGTCTCAAAATGATACGAGAGAATACCCAGCCTAGTAGCTACAAGACTTGGTTTGAACCGATCAGGCCTGTAGCATACGAAGGTAATATTTTGACGATACAAGTGCCAAGCCATTTCTTCTATGAGTATCTCGAAGAACATTATATCAGTTTGCTAAAGCTTGCTATCAGCAAAGTTTTGGGAGCAGGAGGAGGCTTGCAGTACACCATTGTTATGGATGACTACGGCACAGACAAGCCATATGGTGTCAATATGCCGACAACAGACAAGACAAACACGATAAATCCGTCTGTCCGTGTTCCTATTAATATAGAGGAAGAGTCGGAGAAGAAGTTTGTGAATCCTTTTGTACTTCCTGGAATTAATAAGATTAAAGTAGAATCTCAGCTTAACGAGAATTATTCTTTCGAAAATTATATAGAAGGTGATTGTAACCGTCTGGCACGTTCTGCCGGAATGGCCGTGGCGGCACAACCTGGAAAGACAGCTTTTAACCCTTTGATTCTATTCAGCCCTACTGGTATGGGCAAGACCCATCTTAGCCATGCCATCGGTTTGGAAACAAAGAAACATCATCCTAACCTTATCGTTCTTTATGTGAATTCAGAACAGTTTATACAACAGTTTATGAGTTCATGTAAGAATAATACCAGAAACGACTTTGTCCATTTCTATCAAATGATAGATGTGCTTATCGTCGATGATATTCAGTTCTTCTCGGGTAAAGCTAAGACACAGGAGGTCTTCTATCATATATTCAATCATTTACAGCAAAACGGAAAACAACTTATCTTTACAAGTGATAAGTTTCCTGGTGAGATACCGGATATCGAGCCACGTCTTCTTTCTAGATTTAAATGGGGATTGCAGGCTGAATTGCAGGCGCCTGATGTTGAGACACGTATCAAGATATTGAAACGCAAGGCTTATAACGACGGTATAGAACTGCCTAACGACGTGGTGGATTATGTAGCGTCGCGTGTGAAAGGTAACATACGTGAGATGGAAAGTCTTATTATTTCATTGATAGCTCAGTCATCGTTGAACAAGAAGGCCATCACTATGGACCTGGCACGTCAGCTCATAGAACGTTTTGTAAGCAATTCCACACAAGAGGTCTCGGTCGAATACATTGTTAATGTGGTGTGCAACCATCTGAATGTGACAATAGAAGATTTCAATTCCAAATCAAAGAAAAGAGAGATTGTTCAGGCACGCCAGCTGGCGATGTATTTCGCAAGGAAGTTAACGGAGTTGTCGTTGGATGTGATAGGAAATCAATGTGGCCGCCGAAATCATGCTACAGTGGTACATGCAATTAAAACCATTGAAAATCTTCTGGATACAGACAAACAGTTTAGAACGTTAGCTAATGAAATAGAGAAAAAAATCTGCTGATGAATCGTCAATTTGGAACACTTTATCTTATACCAACATTGCTTGGCGCAACAACTGCCGAGCAGGTAATTCCTCAAGGAACATTAGAGACTGTTAGAAAGATTCGCTTCTTCGTCGTCGAGAACGTACGCACCGCACGTCGTATGCTTTCTAAAATGAATATGCCTTGTCCTATCGATGAACTGACTTTCGTGGAACTCGACAAGCATGACAAGAATCATAATCCGGATTTGATGACATTTCTAGGAGCAGCCCTCGATGGCCATGATGTAGGTCTTATGTCGGAAGCCGGAACACCTTGCGTCGCCGACCCAGGTTCACTCATAGTGGAATTAGCACATCAGGCAGGAATAAAAGTGGTGCCACTCACAGGCCCTAACGCTATGATACTGGCACTTATGGCATCTGGATTCAACGGCCAGGCATTCTGTTTCCATGGATACCTTCCTATAAAATCTCCAGAAAGAAGCAACGCTATAAAAAATCTCGAACGTCGTTCCGCAACAAACAACGAAACACAGATGTTCATCGAAACGCCTTTCCGTAACAATGCAATGATAGAAGAACTTACAAAGACCCTTCATCCTAATACTATGTTATGCGTCGCTTGTAACATAAGTATGCCTGACGAGGAAATAGTAAGCAAACCGATATCAGAATGGAAAAGAATCAAGAAAGACTGGAACAAACGACCAGCAGTATTCTTGATATATAAATCTAAATATTAATCAACCGTTAGTCTTTAGCCATTAGCCTTTAGTCATTAGCCATGAATAGGGAAGAATATTTGGTTTATTGTCTGCTTTACGCAATTGACGCTGCTAATGTCAAGAAGCAGAATCTTGTGCAGATGTCGTTGAAAGTTGATACTGTTAATTTCGTTAAAATTTATAACATCATCCAGCAGCAAGATGAAGCGACAAGAAAAAACGTTATAGCGAATCATGCCGACTTATATGACAAGAAAGAGATGATTGAAGAGATAAGGAATACATTCTTATCAGAACTAGACCCATCCATTCAAGAAAGTGTTTGTAAATACTTATAATCATCACTTTATAAGTAAAAAAAGACGCCAAGTCAATAAATACTTAGCGCCCTTATTTAAATCTCGGAAATTCAAAACCTCAGAAGAACTTTGAACTCTAAACTCTGAACTCTAAACTCTAATCCCTATAAATCCTGAATTCCTAAAATAAATATTTTACTTAATTACGATTTTTTCTGTAAACACACTGCCTTCTTGTAATCTTATTCTTACGAAGTACACGCCTCTAGTCAAAGCACTTACGTCAATATTTTCAAAGTCTGAATCCTGCGACTTGAGCATACGACCATCTATACTATAAACTGAAACATTCTCACATTTATGTTCATCTGCCAATTTAAGAACCAGTCTGTCATTTGCAGGATTAGGATACAATTCATACTGACGATTAAAGCCATCTATTTCTGCCACTTCATCATCTGTAAGAGACTTTTGACCAAATTTTAGAGGATAATAAGGAATAGTGCAGTAAGCCATCTCGGTGATTGTCACTGAAGGATCATGCCATGATTCGTCATGCTTTTCAACATATAGCTTCATCCATCCATAATAATATTTACCTTCAACTTGATGCCTCAAAGCTATATGATAATGATATCCATATTTAAATAATTCTACATTATTATACCATACGTTAATGCTAGATAATGGATCACCATATTCATGTGAAAGCTGTGTCACAGACCAAAAATCGTTGTTGTTTGTAAACCGATGTTCCAATACCCCAAACCCACCATAGACATCTCTTATAAATTTAATATCCCATTCATTATCATAATTTATATCTATATAATCTATATGAACAGGATATATAACACTATCAGGTTCGAAATCGGTGTAGATTATTGTTCCTTCTTCCTGTGAGAAAAGATTACCGCAGAACAAACTTATTAACACTGATAGAAGTAAAGTTTTTGTTTTCATATTTTATTTTTGAATTTATATTTTAATCCTAATTTAATTCCAATCATATTGGTTAAAGTAAAATCAACACTTGAGCCTCTAATAGCATCCTTGTCGAATATGTAATTGAAATATGGTTCTGTCTTTAATATTAGATGTTCTGTTAACAATAATTCTATATTTAAACCTAAATTAATCGCCTTTGCTTTGCATTTGTTTTCGTTTTCGTAATGTGATGTTATGAAAACTATTCCAGTATTAAATCCACTTGAAATATAATCGTTTAACTTATAAAGATAACCTATACTAAAAACATGATTATATGAACTATATTTGAAATCATGAGAACTCTCGTACCATTCTCCATTTATTGATAATGTTTGATAATAATAAGTATAGTTAAATGGATTGACTCCTAATCCGGCTTTTGCTATCAAATGTCCTTTTGGGGTCTCTGCATTAAACCCTAGGAAAATATCTGCATTAAAAGGCGTGTTTGATTTCATATTTTCTATAGAATATCCGGTGTCGTTTAATAGATAGTATTTAAGTCCTCCGTTTATCTCAATAAAAATGCTTTTCTCAAATTTATCTTTATCTACATTGTTTCCTGAAAATGATATAATGCTTATTAAAAGAAATAATGTTGTTAAAAGTATTTTTTTCATGGTTCTACTATTATTTTCTTTGTGTTTATATTGTTTGACGTCGCACATTTGATTATGTATATTCCAGCCTTGTTTATGTCGATGTTGTATGTTTGTTCTGTAATATGGCTGTTTATATAAATTAAATTTCCTAATATATCATAAATTTTTATTTCATTATATGTGTCTAATGTTTGATGAAACTGTATGTCTTTGCGTCTTTCCCTCGGTCACTAAGCCGAAGGCTAATAATATAAAAACTACAAGTATTCTCATTACAGGGCTTTGATGTAATCTAATATCTGTTCTGCGTGAATCTTTGTCTTGATTTCTTTTGGAGTGAAAATTTTCTCAATGATACCATCTTCATTCACTAAATATGTCGTTCTGAGAATTCCTATTGTTCTGCGTCCGCAGGCGACTTTCTCGCCCCAGCATCCTAATTCTTGAAGTAAAGTCGTTTCTGTGTCGGCAATAAGTGGAAACTCAAGTCCTTGTGCGTCGGCGAATTTTTTCTGAAGTTCTTTCTTGTCTTTGCTTACTCCAATTATAGAGTAACCTGCTGCTTCAAGTTCTGCCTTGTGCGCTTGTAATGAACATGCTTCAGCGGTGCATCCGCTTGTGTTTGCTTTGGGATAACTGTAAAGTACGAGTTTCTTGCCTTTGAAATCGCTGCTTTTAATTTGGTTGCCGTCTTGGTCTATGCCTAATATTTCTGGTATTCTATCTCCTATATTCATGTTTTCTATTTTTAGATGTTATTTTATTACTTTATAAACTTGATTGTTAATCTTGACGAAATATAATCCTGGAGTCCAGTCTGATGTTTCTATTGTTGCGCTGTTTTCACATTCTTCGGAATATATTTTCTGACCTAATGAGTTATAAATGTCTATTGCTAAATTATTTTCACCAATAATATTGATGTAATCTTTTGCTGGGTTAGGATATATTAATAAGGTGTCGTCTTTTGTCTCAATGATACTTGCGCCAGTTTGATTCTCGTATGCGCCAATATCAACCTGACCTTTTACGATTCTTATATCATTGTTGATGTCTTTCTCTGAAACGTTGTCGTATGACTTGTCGCCGGCGTTGATTAAGACGGAGCCATCCATAATGTAATAGTCGTTGCTTTCTGGATTTCTGAACAAAGGATAGTTTTGGTTGTCGTTGCCGCTGTTGTTTGATGAGAGTTTGATGATATTAGTTCCTTCATAATCTCCTTCAACGGCGCAATTGAACAATTGAGACTCGCCTTCAATCTGGTTGGCTTCTCCATTGGCAGTGTTGTTCCAGAAGACAGAGTTGTAGAACTTGCTGTATTTGCTTTCGTTGTAGAGTCCGCCAATGCTGTTTTGTGCTTCGTTTCTTACTATGTTGCAATTGGTCATTGTCATTTGTCCTTTGTTGTAAATAGCTCCACCGTCGGCAGCGTTATTCATGGCGAAGACGCAGTTTATTACTTTTGGTTTTTTGTTGGAGAAGACGTAGTAAGCGCCGCCTTTTGTCGTTGCTGTGTTGTTGAAGAATCTGCATCCAGAGAGAGTTAATCCGTTGATGTCGAAAATGGCGCCACCCATAGAAGCAGAGTTGTTTTCAAATAAGCAGTTGCCGAAGATGTTGAGAGTGTTGTTGTTTAAAGGTGATGTCGTGTAAACAGCTCCGCCTTGTCCGTTGGTGCTGTTGTTGATGAATTTGCAGTTGTAGAAACGGCTGTTAGAGCTGAGCAATAATCCGCCGCCTGAGCCTGAGTTGCCGTTTTGAATAGTGAATCCGTCGATGACAGAATATGTTGATGTCGAGAAATGGTCGTATTGATATAATACGCGTCTTTGGTTCTCTCCGTCGAGAATTGTTGGATTAGCTTCAAGGTCTCTTTGGTTTATATCGAAATCCGCTGTTTCGTTACCGCTGAATCCTCCGTATATTCTGTTTTTTTGATAAAAACAAAAAGCGCCGTTAGCATCTGTCGTGTCACCGTAGTATGTGCCGGATTTTACCCAGACTTGAGTAATGCCGTCCGATGCTATTGCAGTGGCGTATTCTAGTTTTGAGGTAGCGTTTTCCCATGAAGAGCCGTCGCCTTGGCCGTCTGCTGCAACGTAGATTATGTTGTTTTCATCGGCGTTTATTGGTAATGGAAAAATGTTCATAACGATGGCTTGGTTTTTAAAAAAGCCTCCTGCGTAATCTATGCTATAGAAACCGTCGCTCATTCCGCTCCAACCCATATTGAAATGGAAGTAGTCGTTGTTGTCGTAGCCGTCGCATACAATCGCGTGACCTCCTGGCTCTCCTGTGCCGGAGAAGTACATAGGCTGTTCTTTGTCAAGCTCGCTTTTCAGCAGCGCAATCCAATCTTCGTCCTGGTAATTGGTGCGTTCTATGTACTTGGCTGCAGAATATCCGAAATATGAGCGCATTGCTGTTTCGACGTCTTTTGATTGCGCGCCGCTTCCTTCAGGGCCGAAATTCATGTTGACACTGACGCCGCAATGGTACATTAAAGTTGCAATGGCGTCATTGTCACTCCATATCTGATTAGGCATCTCGCCCCATTTATATGTTGCGCTTCCGAAATCAGCTGATAAGTTGCCGTATTTGGCGTGTGTGTAATTATGAGAGCCTTTGCCTGTCTCAGGGTAGTTCCAGTATTTCATGACTTGCGACATTGCACATGCAACGCAGCCTGCATATGCTCTGTTGCAAGGACCGTAAGTGTCGAGAGGAGCATATTCGTTGTAATAACAATCCTGATTCCATTGAGTCTGGATTAGCGGTGAAACTACATCTCTGGTCTTGCTTCTGATATTGTTTGTTTCTAATTCCTCCCACATCTTTAGACAAAATTCATCAATTTCGTTATCAGTTTCTTTTAAATAATTGATACTGTTGTTGTAGTTGTTGATAAAATATGAGGCCGTTGCTGGGATTTCCTCTCCGAAGTCGTTTTTGAAAGAGTAGGCGAGGATGGGATTCGTTTCCTTCAAAGCTGAAACAATTACAAAACCGCCGCCTTCGATATTAAATATGTATAGGTTGGCCTGTCTGTCGGCTCCTATTTCTGTATGTGTTAATTTAAGAGTAGGGCTTGTTCTGTTGCTGTTGTGTGAAATGAAATTTGTTCCTATTTTTCTTGCAACGTTTTCATTGACAATGTTTTGTGATTTTGCGCTGCCTAGAGTGAGCACTATAAGTAAAACCGATAATATGAATCTGACCTTGTTTTTCATTAGTTTATAATTTACTCGCAAATGTAATAATTTTCCCCAAACAATTTTTGTTATACACTTAAAATATCCCGTACTAATTAATAAGGTGTATAAAATCCCCGTCGCCTGTTTTTATAGAAAAACCTTTCGTGCAGATTTGTGTCCTTTCGTGGATAAAAAAATCGCGGATGTCCCGCAGTCCTTCTGAGATTCTGAGATTCTGAGATTCTGGGTTTCTTTTTTTTTTGTGCGTTCCGGCAGAGCCGTCGGGCTTTCCGCTGTATCTTTGGCGCCGCCGTCTCCGCCTTCATCTTCGCCGTCTCCGCCAAAGGATGCCGCTGCAATCCCTAACGCGGCGGTCGCTGCTGAAACCAATGCTTCCTCTATTAATTAATAAGGTGTAGAAAGCACCCGTTGTCATATAACCCTTTCGTGCCCGGATTCGTGCCCTTTCGTGGAATAATGTGCATTTGAGTGCATCGGTTTTCTGAGGAAATATCCTTTTTTGTGATATTTTTCTTCTCGGAAGCGTTCCCGGAAGCGTTCCGGAGCGCCCCGGATCGTCCGTTTCGGCCATTTTTTTCAAATGTCTTGCGCGTGTCGGCCTTTGTAAATAGTTATCAATCAGCGTATAAAGAAAAAAGTGAAAATAAGTGAAAAATATTTTGAAAAAGTGTTGGAGGGAAAGGAAAAAGCAGTATCTTTGCACTCGCAAAACAACGGGAACGGGGCGCTGGAAAAGAGGAGAGGTTGTTGAAGCGAAGTTCTTTGAACGAATGATCCAAGCAAAGTCTGAAAGGTAAGAAGTA
>JAZQZR010000002.1:0-172102 GCA_045634185.1 Bacteroidales bacterium
CCTAACGCACTGGGGCGAACTTTAGAATTAAAAAACCGCATTGTACGGACGTGGCTTGCCGCGTCCCTACTCCTAACTCGCCAAGTCGCAGAGCAACGCAGAGAATTAATTACTTTGCGACACTTTGCGCCTTTGCGAGAAACTTTAGAATTTTAAAGAAACATCCTTGGGATTGCAGCATTCCCGTAGAGACGTCACCCCGTGGCGTCTTTAAAAAAAACCTGCAAAACAATGTTTAGTAAAATTAAAGCGCCGAAGGCGCGACAGAATCGTGATTGATTTTTTCTGTCGTACCTTCGGCACTCTTTTTAAAGTATAAATATTTTACTTAATTACGATTTTTTCTGTAAATGTCTCGCCGTTATCCATAAGCAGTTTCATCATATAGATGCCGCTCGACAAACCGTTAACATTGATGGATTCCATATTGAAGTTCTGTTCGTGATACAGCTTGCCGTCAATGCCGTATATCTCTACCTTTTCCGCATTTACATCAGGCAAGAAACTGATGTTGATGGCATTGCTTGCCGGGTTAGGATAGATACTATATGGACGTGTGCTATCGGTATTTTCAGGTATGTAAGCGCCGTTGTTTTGAAACACGTAATTTACTATCGAATATTCATGATATGTTCCTGCTTCAACTCCAGAGATAGCAAGATTCCCATCATCCAATATAAGACTAGTGCGTATTATTGGATCTAATATAAGAGAAGTTTCTTTAAATGTAGTTTCCCAAAGCAGATTTATATCTTTATCATAGCGACTTACCTTTGAGATCCATTTACTTCTTGTGTTATCTTTTATTACTTGCCACACAACATACAAACTTCCCGATTCACATTCAATCAAAGGATGATACTGAGCATAATACTGATCTTCTCCATGAGGGCATATCCCAACTGTATCATAATTTATAACGTTGAAATCCTTGTCAAGTTTTAACAATATCAATATATTTTTAGTAGGGGTATATCCTCCGGAAATCACAGCAAAATTGCCATCCTTTAATTGTATCATCTGCGCAACATGAACAGTTCGATTCAATCTTACGGTGTGCGAAAGCGAAGGTATGTCAAACTGGTATATGTTGTTCTGAGCTGTTACTTTAAAATTCTCATCGAATGTAAAAACTTCGTATCCTGGCAGCGGATAGCCATATTCGTTATACCCTTCGTTTCTCAGAAACAGGCCGTATTTTGAATCATCCTGCTCGCACATGAAAAGAGACTTGTTGAAAATATCATAATCTGTAGTAACGATATCCGTGCGTTTAACTAATTTCATCTTTCCATAAATATCTGTCTTCAGCAATATATAATTATTCTGCATGGAGTTTGATATACAGCACACCAGATCATTATTATGATCAAGCATAAAATTTAATGATGAAATATTGATGGAATCTATTGGCAAAACCTCGTCAATAGTTTTGGTATAGTTCAAGTCATCATCAAAAAGCAACGCATGGTAATGATAAAAGCCAGTGTTAGGATTGTTATAGAAAGTTATATACATGTTGCTGTTTTCTTCAAAAGGATTATTTACTAGAAAACTGGAGTATTTAAGGCTTACTATGTTGTCGATATAATCAGAATCATATAACGAATGAAGATGTATAATCTCTTTGTCTATCAGCATATTTGTCCTATGGTCAAGTTTCAGCAGAGTGTATCCTGCTATACCGTATTCCATTCCTTTAAGAAGATAGTCAAGCACGACTATGTTCCCGTCATCTAGCACTATCGAGTGATAGCAATTATGATATGAATATTCATCATTCACATCATAAACGAATTTCCTGTATGTCTGGGACGAAAGACTGATGCTGAAAGACAATAATAATATTAGGAATATCCTTTTCATGATAATATGTATTTTAAGGCGGGTTCTATTTATTAACTTTTTCTCTTTAATTGTGGGCAGAACCGCATTATTCCCACGATTGAAGATTTATATTGAATCAATTTATAAAAAAGTCTCTGTAGATGAATGTGTAATTCATATCTTGCAGAGACTTTCATTTAATGAATCTGTTTTTCCTTAATTTGAATATTGTTTTCATGATTGTTTGTTTTTCATTAGCAAATATATGGTTGCGAGATATCCTCTGTCAAGAAAATAATCTATGCATTTTTATGCATTTTTATGCGTTTTTAGCGTAATATTTTTATAATCACACATTTAAATCTCCATTACTCAATGTGATGTCCATTCTGTAGTAGCCAGCGTCATTAATAAAGAAAGTAGCGTAATCCGGTGTTGAGAAGACATTCTCTCTGTCTATATAAACACCATTGGAATCCTTAATAACGATATGCGCTATTCCAACGTTTTCGTTAAAAGTGATAGTTAAAGTATTTCCGGTAATGTCAGCGGAGATGGATTGGGAACGATAGTCTGCACCATTGTATGTGTTAGAGTGTACAGAATAAACATCAACACCATCTCTTACATACATTTGTTCTGCCTCAATTCTAGAAGCAGCAAGCAAAATCATAATAATAAACAGTTTTTTCATACTTTTTTCTTGCAAAGATAAGTTTGAACATTATCTAAGTCAAGATAAAAAAAGTAACATAAAATTGCTTAAAAACTTGATTACCTTTCTATTATCTAGAGATATTTATTTAAAAAGCTGTATAATTCTTCTGTCGTAATATTAAATATGGAACATATTTTCTTCTTTCTCACCTTGATAGAATTGTATGTTACTCCAAACAAAGAGGAAATCTGTTTATCATTTAAATCTATAATTATAAGACTCAAATAATATAAGTCGTCTTTTTTTAATTTTGTAAACCTGCTTGATAAATCGATAAACAGATTATTTAAATATCTATTTGCATGCTTAAGTAATAAAAACAATTCTTCTTGCTTTAATGGCTCAAGACAAGATGTGTCCATGTTTTTTTCTGAAAGTTCTTCTATTTGTTTTAAAATCTTAGAACACACTAAGGAATGATAATATTCATTAACATTTGAAAGACCAGACTTAGTTCGTTCCAATTTGTTGCTAAGACTTATTATCTCCAATTCATATTTCTTTATCAGTTCATCTTTATTTTGAATTTCTGCATTTTTGCTTTTTAATTTTCCGTCAGTAAAAGAGTTTTTGAATAAGAGTTTCTGAAGTTCTTCTTCCTTTAACTTTATTTCTTTTGTTATCTGATTTATAATATCATCTTTATCATTAATATTACTTTCTTTTTCATTCAATATGCGTGATAGTTTTAAATGTTTCTTTTTATACTTACCTAGTATAATTGTGAACATTATAATTACTATAAACAGCATGGATATGACAATTAAAAATATCTTTCTTCTATTTTTAATTCTTTCTTTTTCCAACTTTCTTTCCTTATAGCTTTCGTATATGCTTTGAAGTTTTGTTTTATTTACGATGTCTTTACTTTCTTCAACAAATAATTTAGAGAGTATATTGTCGTAAGCAGCTTTTTTCTCCTTATCGTTAATAGAATCATATATGGAAGAAAGACTGATTGCAGATGACAGTTTTATATTGATATTATTGCTTCTAATGCTTGTTTCATAGTAATATATAGCTGAATCATATATTTTATCTTCATAATACATTTTTCCTAAAGTTGTATAATATGAGTATTTGACATTTTCATTATCAATAATCGTCAAATTGTTTTTAACAAGGCTAAATGCGGTATCTCTTTCTCCTTTATAAAATAATATCTGAGCAATATTTTTTTCTATATCTAATTTATTATAAAAATCTTTATTCTTTTTTAATGATTCTGTGTAATAATACAATGCACTATCAAGCATATTATTAAGTTGGTATGAGTTGCCTAAAAATTTAAGCACAAGTGACACAGATGCATTATCCCCTATTTTTTCAATATATTCCAATGCTCTTTTATATTGCAATGTTGCTATGTCGCAATAGTTTTCATTATAAAAGATTTGTCCCAATCTCGTATATACCAAAGAAACAAACCTTATCTTTTCGTAATCCTCATCGGAGTCGCAAAGTCGCAGAGTCACAGAGTCGCAGAGTGTTTTTCCTTTTGTCTTTTGCCTTTTGTCATTAGCCATCAGACGCCACTGGGGTGACGTCTCTACCAGGGGCTCCATTATCTCCAAAGCTATGAGATAATGCTCGCAAGCACCAACAATGTCGTCTTTTTCCGTGAGACCCACAGCATGGTAGTAGTGCGCTTTAGCAGCTGTCAGCTGTCGGCTTTCAGCTATCAGTCTGTTTCCATCGTCTGCTTCTTTACCAAACAATCTCCAACGCTGACCGCTGACCGCTGACTGCTGATAGCTATCAAAGAATTCAACGGCTGCTTTCACTTCTTCGAAATTCGATTGCGGGAGGTAGTTTTTATAAAGAGAATCTGCTTTACGGATTTGGGATTCGTAGTAAGACGCAGAGTCTCCATGTCCCCATGACAACGTGATGCTTTTTTGTAGAGACACAGAATCCTTGTCGACTTGGTACCTCGGCGACTCGGTGACTCCTAAAAAAAGAATTGTTACTAGCGCAAATATAAGGTTACTCATAATTCCAAACTACTCTTCTATCCTAATCAGCTTATCTCTTCTTGTATGATAGATATATGATTCGTATGGGTCGTAGCGCATGTATCTCTCTTCAGAATATTCCTTGCCTCTTTTCATCATCTCTTTCTTGACATATTCATTCATGAAATAATCAAAAGAATATCCGGCATAGAGTTTTCCCAACATCACGGCGAAGTCGTAAAATCCGTCTATCGTAAGTCGTTGAATGTCGGCTGAAGCAATCACATTATTAAGAGAATCGTAATAATAATTGCAATCCTCTACATACTCCACATAACTCTGTTCTGTGTAAAGCAAGTCTCCTGCAGACTTATCATTGTTAATCAATTCAAACCATGAATCCACGTTGACGGAGGTAGATGGAATAAATTCGTAGCTATCATATCCGCAAGCTGCCAATATATACTCGACAAACTCTATCACTTCTATATGCGACAAGTCAACAACCCAGTGAAGAGAATCTGGCTTGGTGTTTTCATTTTCCCAATATGAAAGATTCAGATTATAATCATTCAATGTGCTTTCAAAAGACGAAATCATGACATTGAAAAACTTCTCGTCATCAATCTTATTGACGATTCTAGTACGTGCATTGATAGTATCGTTAATATCTTCCGGCGCAATAGAATCGAGGAAGTCTCCTTGGCAATCTTTCCTTACGTTTATCTTATCCAGTTGATAAGGAACATAAAAAGCCACTTCTGCGCCTTTGGTTTTCCTGACAAAATCGTACGCCAGATTTGTCTGCGTCGAACATGATGCAAACAACAGACAAATCATCGATATTATCAAGCATAATCTTATCTTCATTTTTATTCAAATAATGTCAGTTGAACTCCATCGTCTTCTGAGAAGAAATTCTCATCTGATTCATTAGAAGATGCATTTGTTTCTGTATTGGCATTTTCCAATTCTTCAGATGTATCTTCTACGTTCTCAGCATTTTCTTCTTCAACTACCTCTTCCTCTTCTGGTTCAAAAGGTTCGAGGAATGTGTATGTAGCGACGTCATGAGTCGAGAGGCGTTTGCCTTTTGCCTTATAGCTCTTCACACCTATATATTCCGCCACGTTAACTTCTTCGTCTTCATATTGTTTTCCAGAAGGACTATCGTTGAACGACAACAACAGACGTGGAAGTTTATCCATATTCATTATCAAGAATTGAGCGTCATCATGTTCACCGATGAATGATATTCTTCTGTTCAACGGTGTCTCTTCGTCTATATCAAAACGTTTGATATACATGAGTTTCGTTTCGCCTTCGATATAGATAACAGAATAAATCATACTTGGGTCGTACTTCATGATTTGAGTCATGTCGTCGTCGAAGTGAGTTGAGAGGTCGTAGCCTGAGAGACGGAACTCACCGTTTGAGAATATCTGCAGAATCTTATCGTCACCGGAGAATTCGCCAATCAATGTGCCGCGTTTGTCGGCATTGAGACGTTTCACAGTATCATCGTACCAAATCTCGCGAGCGGCTAATGTTGAGACGCCTTCATCGCGTTTAACGATTTTATTGATAGGATGTATGGTAAGTCTGTTACCTTGACTAGCACGGCCTTTTATTGCCAAATCAGCGAAGTTATATTCGAAGGAAGTCTTCTTCAGTTTAGGCTGCGGACGAAGCATAACTTTGATGACTTCTGCCTCGCCATTAGGGTTGGCTGAGAAATATACCACTTTTGAACCTGGTTCGCCCTTTGTGAGGTCGTAGTCCTTATCATGAGTGATACCTTTGACTGAGAAACGTTTCACATAATAAGGAGCTCCTGCTTTACCAGAACGATACACCATATTATATACAGTTCTGTCGTCGTTCTTATGGAAGACATCGGCGTGAATGATTTTCTCTGGTCCTACGAAGCATTTAGGCTGCAACTTAGTAACCATGAATGTTCCGTTTTCGCGGAATACGATGATGTCATCCAAGTCGGAACAGTCTGACACGAAAGTATATGCGTCCTTATTTTGTTCTTTCTTGAGACCTGCCGAGGTACAGATGAAACTCTCTTCTTTGTTGACATAGAGTTTCTCGTTATTGGCAGCGACAGCAACAGCAGAGATATTGTCGAAGTTACGTATTTCAGTTCTACGTTCACGACCTTTACCATGTTTTCTTTTTATTTCATTAAAGAAATTGATGGTATAGTCAACGATATGGTCGAGGTCGTATTTTACTTTTTCTATTTGATTTTCAATATCGAGGATTTGTTCTTCCGCCTTCTTGATATCGAATTTTGAAATCTTTCTTACAGGTTTCTCGCAGAGACGAAGCACATCGTCACGTGTTATCTCTGTCTTAAGCATCTGACGATAAGGGTCGAATGCTCTTTCAATTTCAGTTATTTGGTCGTCCCAAGAGTCGGAATCTTTTTCCAAGATTTTATATATGCGTTTCTCGAAGAATATCTTTTCGAGAGAGATATAATGCCAGTCTCTTTCAAGTTCGTCGAGTTTAATCTTAAGTTCCCAGCTGAGCAAGTCGAGAGTTCTGTCGGTGCTTTCTTTAAGAATAGCAGATATTGTTGTAAACTCAGGATGTTCGTTACGAATAACGCAGGTGCATAAGCTATTGAGAGACATCTGACATTGAGTGAAAGCATAGAGCGCATCAATTGTTTGGTCTGGAGACACGCCTGCTGCGAGATGGATGACAATCTCTGCATTGCGAGAGGTGTTGTCATCGACGCGACGAATTTTAATTTGTCCCTTCTCCCCTGCCTTGGTGATTGATTCAATCAATGATCCTGTTGTTGTTCCGTAAGGAATCTCTGTTATCACCAAAGTCTTTTTATCCAACTGAGAAATCTTAGCTCTGACCTGTACCTTACAGCCACGTTCACCGTCGTTATATCCACGCACGTCAATCATACCGCCGGTTCTGAAATCGGGATACAACACAAAATCTTCATCACGGAGATAAGCTATAGAAGCGTCTATCAACTCATTGAAGTTATGAGGAAGTATTTCGCATTTAAGGCCGACAGCGATACCCATCGCACCTTGAGCGAGCAAGAGAGGGAACTTGACAGGAAGCGTAACAGGTTCTTTGTTACGTCCGTCGTAAGAGAATTTCCATTCTGTTGTCTTTGGATTATAGACGACGTCGAGAGCGAATTTTGAGAGACGAGCCTCGATGTAACGAGGAGCAGCTGCCGGGTCGCCGGTGAGCACGTTACCCCAGTTACCCTGAGTGTCGATGAGCAAGTCCTTCTGTCCGAGGTTGACGAGAGCGTCGCCGATAGAAGCATCGCCGTGAGGGTGATATTTCATCGTATTACCAACGACATTAGCAACCTTGTTATAACGGCCGTCTTCCAGTTCTTTCATAGAATGCAAGATACGACGTTGTACAGGTTTTAAACCGTCGTTGATTTCAGGCACAGCTCTATCGAGGATAACACTAGAGGCGTAATCGATAAACCAGTTATCAATCAAGCCTTTAAGAGGTATCACTCTAAAACCGCCGTCGCTCTGCTGAACACGAACACCTGACTCTTCCTCATGAACATTTTGTTCTTCAAAATCTTTTTCTTTATTGTCTTCCATAATTTTTATATCCGAATTCAATTAAAAGTTCATCTGTAAGATATTCATCGCTAAAACAATGCATATCTGCAACACCATTACTTATGAGATCGTATGTCGTCGAATCATAAAATTTGCCTAAAGCCTCTTCGTATGATAATCCGACCTGCTCAGCGAACATCTTCACGATACGAGCATATTTCATTTGTAATATCGCTGCATTAGCTTGCATAATTATAATATTTCAGATGATTTAAAATGCAAATATTTATCAAGTACATCTTGTGATGTTATACATACCTGATGATTGGGTTTCTTATATCTCAATTGGTCAAGCGCTTGTTCCCTTGTATAAATTCCTGAAAAATATAAATCAATAGTATCAAACACCTGATCATCAGCGATTCCTCCTTCAATAACATCATAAGATTCATGATGTATTCCTTTACGACATGCTGTAACAAAATCTAACCATTCACCATCATACATTGTAAAAAACTTGTGTGTACAATCATCACGAATCTCATCAAGTTGGTATGTATTCAGAACAGCCATATCACCACGTCTCAAGAAACGTTCTCCATAAGCAACTGCCTGAGTACGAAGCGAGGTTAGATAGAAACCTTTGCCAAAATCAAGGCGCGGACGTGAATATGACAATTCTGGACGTTGTATCTCCACTGTCGATGTATGATACAAAATCATAAAAGCACTCCTTTCTTTTGCATTAGTGAGATCAAATCATCGACAATATATTCCTTAGAAAATGTGTGTAAAGTATCATAGCAAGGCACTATATAACCATCAATAACATTTGTATCTTGCATCAAATGATAGATTTCCTTTGCACTTCTACCAAGATATGCAGCAACATTATTTATACAGAATATAGTAAACCTTAAACTTTTATAATCCATAGTCGATAATAATTTAATCTACTTCACAAACCTTCCTTAATCCTTATCAAGTTTTAAACATATCAACTTCACTTTTTCTTCTCACCATTGGGCAAAGATAACGATTTTAATTCATATTTTGCGACATTAACAATCAAAAACTTTTCAACAAAAATCATCATTTAAAAATTCGTAAAACTAAAATTTCTATCAACAATAATATTAATGAAATTATGACAAATATCTTCCATAATGCGGTGTCTCTTACCACCACTTCCATCATGTTTTCAGAGTTGATTTCGTCATAATCTATTGTCGCCAAAAGATTCAATTCCTTATCTTTCAAAAGTTTCGCAACATCATCTTTCTCATAGAACGACATCTCCGATTCATTGCGATTGTCGTTCCATGCCATCGTCGAGATATAATCTTCATTTTTATAAATATCATAGAAACCAGCCGACGGCAAATCTTCAAAGAAATAAAGATAATTCAACTTGCCTCGATTCTCGACAAGAGGGAATGTCTCATATAATCCATTCTCGCTTCTCACACTGATTCTATCATCAACAAGCAGAGTCATATCGTTGATATTATGATATTTGTCTCTTCCCAAGGTATATGACAAATCCGACATTCCTCCACCAACGAGAGCCATCTTATACATAAGAGGCACGAAGATAGCGTGATTTGCCAAGTCGCACCATTCCTCGTCAAGAGTCGATGAGAAGACAAAAACGCTGCCCTTATCCACGCGGCTCATCATAATGAAAGGCTCGCCGTTTTGCAAAGAAGCGATGTTCAAGACATTATTATTTCTTATGTCAAAGGAGATGTGTTTATTAACTTCAGGCAATGCTGCGTTTTCGGGAAACTTAACGAAAACATCATCGAAGAAAGAATTTTGTTTCGCCACATACTCTATCCTTGAAGCATTATCATCCAAGGCCTTAGGCTTGATTCCAAGTCTGTCGTACAACAAAGAATTATCTGTGTCTTCGTTATTGAAAACTACGAGACTTCCGCCCTGCGATGCAAAATCGAGCAGCGACTGTTGCATAGTAGCGTTAACATTTGCCGCTGCGTCAAGCACAATCATCTGAGCGTTATTGATGATATTCTGGTCAATATTATAAGGACTCATCGCCTGATAATTGACGAGAGCGTCGCCATCAAAAAGCAACTCTAAATAAGAACTTTGGCTGTTGGCTTTTATTTCAACTACATTTATCGAAGGTCGTACTTTCAACACGAGATTGTATTCGTCATCAAAGGTAATAGGAGAATCTTGGATTGAGACCTGCGCCTTTTTATCGCCGTCGTTTTCAATAACGAACTGCATATTAACATCGGAATGTGAGTTTGCGACAACATCGACTGTCGTATAAGCGACAACATTTCCGTCTAAAGAAAAATTAACAGGAAGTCCTTTGATATCGTTGGAAGTCTCATTGACGACACGAGCGTTTATCTCGTTGGTCAGGTTCTTTTGCAAGACTGGCGACTGAATCCAAACGGAATCTATATAAATATTGTTTTGAAAATCAGATTTCAAAGGAAAGACGACGATTTGTATTGTTGTATCGTTTTTCGACTCATCGACTTTCATCATATTCTTTTGAAAATCAGAATAGACAAACAGACTCGCCGATTTGAAATTATTTTTCTTTTTAATAAACTCTATGCTGTTATAAATATCTTCGAATGATGCCGGAGCCGATTCTGTTTTCATTTCATTAAGACGAATCAGCATCTCGTCTTTATTCATCGGATATTCATTTATAGGATTTCTGTCGTTTGACAGAAGAACAAATTTCTGCGCTTGGTTAAGGTTCTCAACAAGATTAACCGCTGAAGAACGAGCATCGTCGAAGAGCGTCTTTTCTGAAGAATACGACTGCATGCTCATTGAGTTGTCGATATAAACAGCGATTAGATTATCGACATTATTATTGATGGCGTTATTATTTTTCTTGTAAGGATAAGCGAAAGCGACAACAAGAGCTGCGATGAACAACACTCTTGTTATCAAAACAATTAAATCTTTAAGTTTTTTTGTCTTCTTATTCTCCTGCTCTATCGTCTTTAATATTGAAGTATTGCTGAAATAAACCGTCTTATGTCTTCTGAAGTTAAAGAGATGAATAACAACAGGAATCAGCAGAGCGAAAAGCGCATAAAGCATATTAGGATAAAGGAATTCCATAGTTCAAATATTTATTACAAAAATAATCATTTTGTAAAAAGTCAGAGATAAAAACAAGCATTTTTTGTAAAAAGTCAGAGATAAAAACGAGCGTTTTTTGTAAAAAGTCAGAGATATGGGTAAAAATCTGTACCAGCTTCAGGAAGTAGACACTAAAAATAATTTTAGTTAAACATAATTTTTAGAAGTAGACAAACACAATATTTTTATCTTTCTTTCAATCACATAGCAAGCTATGTGATTGAAAGAAAAACAAAAATCTTCTCAAAGAAAAATTCATAAATCTTTTGTAACGCAATTCATAAAAGCCCCTTACAGTTTGTATGAGACCTTGAATCCGTCATATTTCAATCTGTTTGACTTCAGGTTGTTGTAGGCTGTAAGTCTTACAATGCATCCCGCCACGGTCGCGCCTGTTCCTAACAATGTAAACAAAACAGCAGTGTCTTCATTCACAAATGGAGCCATGCCCAACAACGCTCCGCCTCCAATCGCCAATAATTCACCTGTAAGCGACTGACGTGCGTATTTGTCCAAATAATAATTCGTTTTCGCCAATTGTCCGCTTGCAGCTTCATATTCCGCGATCAATTCATCAGCACCTAACTTAGGATTTGATGTTGATTCTTTGCTGAGGTTTTCTTTGTCGGAACCTGACCCTTTAACTACGATATAGTTGCTTTGCGACATACCTGCGAATGAGAGAGTCATGAATAGTAATAAAAATAATTTTTTCATAACATTAAAATTTAAAAGGTTATACACGTTAATTATAAATTTAGCAAAGGTAACAAATTATATAAAGTATTGCTGTAAAAGTTGCTTAGTTAAACATTATTCCCATTTCTCTCCTCTGATTATCGGCATAAGATTCTGTTGGATGAAGGAAGAATAATTAGAGATATTTTTCTCCTTTTTACTCCATATTTCGCTTGCGTCTATCAATTTGGAAACACTCATGATTTTTGTTGAAAACAACCGTTTCTTTATAATATAGACTTCATAGTCATTACATTCACAACCCAAATCAGAACCGCTGATATTGACAGTAAGCCCTAATTGATGATTTTTGAAAACTATGGATGGATACGATCTCAATCCTATTGTCATATCCTTCACCGAATAATGTTCGTATATTAAGAAATAAAAATGATTTAAAATCGAACTGATATTTTCTATTTGTAATTCTTTCATGACTTTCTAATGATATAGATTCGTATTGTTTGTTTTCATTTCTCCAAATACCAGATTTTCTTCACTTCCGAGCGAATGGTATCGTTGAACTCAGTAACGTAAACTCCTTGTATTTCGTATTCTCCGTAATCTTCGTTTTTCGTCATACCTTTTGATTTCTGCTCTGCCGAAATAAAACAATTCATATAGAAATCATGTCTGAATTTAATTTTACGCCACAACCAAAGTATTCGTTTTCGTGGCAAATCATGTTTATTTAAAATCACAGATTCATGGTATCTATAATATTTCCCATCTTTCTTAACAACAACATACATTTCTCCAGCATCAACATTTTGATTTTTCACATTCTCAGATATACATCCATTTGTACATAATCTTTTTGGGAAAAGAGCAACGTTTTTTAATTGCGCAGATATTGTAAAAATATCATTTGAAGAATCTACGCTGTCCGTTGATAATCTTATATCCATAAACAGATTCTTGCCTGTTTGAGAAAAACATGAAATACTTGACAAAAACATCGTTGTCAATATTATCTTAAATAAAAACTTTTTAGCCATTCTCTTATCGTATATCTAGGAAGAATATTGATATTAATATTAATATTAATATCATATCCATATTTAAATTTAAGGCGGGTTCTATTTATTAACTTTTTTCTCTTCAATTATGGGCAGAACCGCATTATTCCCATAACTGAAGATTTATATTAAATCAAATTATAAAAAAGTCTCTGTAGATGAATGCTGTAATTCATATTCTGCAGAGACTCTCATTTAATGAATCTGTTCTTTCCTAATATTTGTATGTTATTTTCCATAGTGTTTCCTTGCATTTTCCGTCATGAAAAGTTAATAATTTTAGAGGATTTTCATAAATTGCCAGAGATACGATAGTGATGTATTTTACCGGCACGTAATGATAACAATATATAGATAAACACCATACTTATTACTATCGAAGAATGATCGCCATCAATAACAGATGTAACAAGTCTTATTATTTGCAATGACAGGAATAAACAAAACAGACATTCCCATATAATGTAACCTTTGTATTTTGCATGTTTTAGCAGCAAAGATGTTTTAAGATCTGACTTTCTTAATGCTAAAAATAAGAATACATTCAATGGTATTATGCCTAATACGCACATATTCATAGTGATGGAAATAGGAATCCCTATACTATCTGAAAAAGGAGGATAATATCCTCTCGACAATCTAATGCCATAATATAAAAAACTTCCTGCTATTTCTAACAACAACATGATATTGGACAAGCAGACTATGCCGACTTTCTTCATCGCTTTTAATTTTAAGAAGTCGTGCCAACGATTTATTCTTTTAACATACAAGAACAACAAGATAAATGCTGAAGACACAATTAATCCGTTTCCAATATCCATTATTGGATTTATATTATCATATAGTTCTTCGCAATATTTTTCTTCGCTGATTTCTCCGTTATAATATTTCTCGTTGAGCACTTCATATTCTTTCGTTTCCGAATATTTCGGCATTCTTAATGATAGAAACAGCATAAATAATCCTACTATCAACATTAAGAAAAACAATATCTTAGGACTATAACATTTTGTTATTTTTACCATGGCGCATGTATTTTAACGTAAGTTCGATATAAAATAATTTACTAAAAATGAATAACATAACGATATTTTTAGTATATTTGTGATGGAGGTGTTGATTTCCATCCCTCACATGATCCATAAATATTATTACAATAATTCAGAGTCCAACCGGTATATACAGATGTTTTTGTCGTTAATGATATTTTTATCCAATTTGATTTATTATCAAATTCTATAATATTGGCGACATAACCACCACGATTACTCCACATATCATCTTCACATATTTCGGTGTATGAATTTACCATATTAGGTTCTGGAAATAAATATATACTATTTGATGACATAAGCCAGCACCAAACAAAACAATATTCTTTATCAATCCAACCAGTTGTATTTATGTTGTTTTCATCAATAATACGTACTTTGAATCTATCTTTTTTACAATCAATTATCTGAAGAGAATAATAATTTTCCTTTAAGGTGTCCTGATACAAAGATGAAGATGAGATACTGTCATCTGAATTTTGATATAATGGAATATATTCATTCATGTTATAGACAAAACAATAGTTGTTGTTTTGGGCGTACGACACGCTCAAACATGATACAAACAAACTCAATATTACAAAAATATTTTTCATTTCATGATACATTTAGGTTCTGTATAAATTTCTCTTCTAATAATCATCTTAAATCCATTTTGACCAATCTGTTTTTCAAACTGATGCCATTGCTTGCCTAAAATTAGTGGACATCCAGCTGATACATTTGAGCCTGCAAAGCCATTGATATTACTCCTATGAACAAATATACCATTCTTTTGAGTTGGAAGATTTCAACCAGATAAAATACTGCGGATTAAGAACATCATTTCTTCCTCTCACCACATATCCACTCGGGTCGATATATTTCAACGGGTTGTTGAAGCAGTAGGAGTAGCGGTTGTAGGATTGGGAGTATTCAGACATAGCGGTCATTGTTTAGATTTTATTTCAATTTGATATTATGGACAAGTGGTATATGGATTACCACACTGGTTAAAAGGTGCGAGCCAACCTTCTATTTCATTGCCGTCCTCAACAATTGCTTCTATATAAACCCAATTTCGTTTTGTATTAAGGATTGGCACATGTTGAGGGGAATTTATGTTAGCCACTATTGGTGATTTAAAACAAGGCTTTTTATAAATAGGGACAGAGGTGTTTTTTTCATCATCAGATACTAATCCTCGAATATTTAATCCTATATCACCTTTTTTTATCCAAAACTGACCTATATTGGGATAATCAAAACGCACAAAGAAGAAGTCTTTTTTTTGTGATATAATAGTCACCATGTATCCTGCTACCTGTTCAGCTTGCAAATCAACCATTTTAACGAAACACGTATCATGGCAATCGGAATAAATGGCGAAAGGCTCCTTGTTTTTAAAGTGAGTATATCCTTGTATACCATCTCTCGTATATCCAAGTTGTTTGCGTTGAATGCATGAGCTAACAAGGAAAATTGTCATTAATAATAGTAGAAGATATTTTTTCATAGTAAATAAGTTATCGAGTTATTCTAAAAAATATATTTGATGATTTTTCAAGTTGTGCTTCTACATGTTTCCAGTTATTTAACGTGAGTTCGATATAAAATATTTTACTAAAAATGAATAACATAACGATATCTTTGTACCTTTAAAGTGCAAACAAAAGAACAAAACGTTATGTTATCCGACAACAAAGTTATTGAAATTTTCTATATGGCAGACGACTTCTGCATTTTTTTAATGGAACAGTAAAAAACATTCCATTGATGACACAATGAGGCATAGAAACAAACCGAGTCGTCTTTCCGATTCCGAGATCATGACCATACTCATAATGTTTCACATGGGTGGGTTAAGATGTCTGAAACATTTCTATGTCAATTATACCCTGCATGACATGTGCGTATAAAAATCGAAGCGCCGTAGGTGCGACAGAATATGGATGATTTTTTTCTGTCGTACCTACGGCACTTTGATTGCATTGGGGTTCATATTTTGCAGGGATTCCGCTGCGCTCCATCACCTGCCTATGCTCTGTCACCCTTTCAGGGTTATTTTCTCAATTAAATAATAACCACTTGATTATATAATAATTCTTATATCGAACTCACGTTATAATTATTCTTATTTGAATGTTATAAAGATTATATCACTTTCTGCAAACCATCTTTACTTTGTTTCCAATCATCCATTGTCTGAGGATCCTGAGTCATAATGTCATAAAATAGTTTATCAAAATCCCAATAATGTCTCAAAGAAAGATCTTTCAGATAATTAAACATATATGCGAACTGCATTTCATCATCAGCTTGCAACTTCAATATATTATTGTATATCTGCCTATAACCATCTCCATCATAATACACCTTCTCCCCCAATTCATTTTTCAAACCTAAAAGCGTCACAAAATCAACGTATGATTGGTATCCGTAATCATTATAAAATATCCCTATGGCATCATTTTTCACATCATAATCAATACGAGAACTAAAATTCAACCATTCTCCAACATCTGACATTTTAACTCGCTCCCAATACTTATTCAAAAACAACGTTATCCTTTGATAAATATCCATTGTGCTAATTATATCTTCGCAACATTCATTTGCCGTAACGACATTCATCTTTAACTTATACGAAGAAATCATTATTTCTACAGAAATTTCCAAAGGATCAGTTATATCTGACATAAAAGTATTTTTCTCAGGAAGTTTTGAAACAAACTTACAATCCAAATCTCCAATATGCCATACCATCCATTTCTTATCATTATAGTTTTCATCAAATGACATAAAAGTAACATAGTCAATATTTCTTGGTGTACAATTACCGACTTTTTTCCAACTGAACGATTTGACTCCTTCTCCTACTGTTGTATGATAAATATGAGATATTTCATCATTAGTTATCTCGGCAAAATTTGCTATATAATTCTTGTCGTATATTTTCTTAAACACGACAATGACATCCGTGCCGTATGCTTCTTGGCAATAATCCCTGCAAATGTATTGGAAATAACATTTTTTATTATCTGTCAAAGGCATTTCAAATACATCACCATTCTCCAAGTCATCAATATTAACATAATAAAAAATAGATTTTGTTTCAATATTCCTTGAACCTGTTTTAAACCAATCATATAAGAAATTGCATGCTTCAGACTCTGTCACATTTCCGAAAACAGTCAAATTCTGATTTATATTGTTCCGATCAGAACTATACACATACCACAATAATCCATCATAATTCTTGCCAATACTTTTCACTTCTTTTATATGATATGAGAAGTCATTTTTAACCAACACATCTATTCTATAAGGTTTTTTGGCAAAAAGATAATATAGTGATTTTATGGTAATATTTTTCTTTTCCTCTTTTGTAAGAGAAATTTTCAACAACTTCGATAAATCTTTGACGTTCATAATAAATCAAGGTTTGTGTATCCATAAATTATTTTCATGATTAAATTCATGATAATATCCTGGAGGATTTAACCCAAAATCAGATATGCTTGAAGTTTTATTAATTGAATTTGCGTACCTGTATTTATTTCTCAATTCTGTCCTGCAAATATAATATCTATTTTCAGGTTTCTCCCATACAAAAAAAAAGAAAACCCGAGAATTATATTCTCAGGTTTTCACGTTTTATATTTCTAAAATTCTAAAGTTCTAGAATTCTAAATTTCATCAAACGATACCTTGAGCTAACATAGCTTTAGCTACTCTCATGAAGCCAGCGATGTTTGCACCTTTAACGTAGTCGATTGTACCATCTTCTTGTTTACCGTATTCGATGCAGAGGTCATAGATGTCGTTCATGATCTTTTGTAACTTAGCGTCAACTTCGTCTGCAGTCCAGCTGATGTGAGCAGCGTTTTGGCAGATTTCGAGACCTGATGTAGCAACGCCACCAGCGTTAACAGCTTTACCAGGAGCGAATGGAGTACCTGATTTTTGGATTGTTGAGATAGCGCCTGGTTGGCAACCCATGTTAGAAACTTCAGCTACATATTTTACGCCGTTAGCGAGTAATTCTTTAGCGTCGTCTTCGTTCATTTCGTTTTGGAATGCGCAAGGACATGCGATGTCACATTTTACGCTCCAAGCTTTCTTACCAGGAGTGAAGATAGCTTTGCCTGGGAATTTGTCAGCCATATCTTGAACTTTGTTGCGGTTTGAAGCACGCATTTCGAGCATATAGTCAACCATTTCCATTGTGATACCTTCTGGGATTTCGCAAACGCCGTCTGGACCTGAGATAGCAACGACTTTAGCACCGAGTTCGATAGCTTTTGTTGCAGCGCCCCATGCTACGTTACCGAAGCCTGATAAAGCGATTCTCTTGCCTTCCATTGTGTCGCCAACTTGTTTAACCATGCGGTTAACATAGTACATAGCGCCGAAACCTGTAGCTTCTGGACGGATCAATGAACCACCCCAGCCGTATGATTTACCTGTCAAAGCGCCTGTACTGTGTTCGCGAGCTAATTTTTTATACATACCGTATAAGTAACCGATTTCGCGGCCACCAACGCCAACGTCACCAGCTGGTGAATCTAAGTCAGCACCGATGTTTCTCCATAATTCATACATGAAAGCGTGGCAGAAACGCATGATTTCAGCGTCTGATTTTCCTGTTGGATCGAAGTCAGCACCACCTTTACCACCACCGAGTGGAAGGTTTGTCAAAGCGTTTTTGAAAATTTGTTCGAAGCCTAAGAACTTCAACATTGAAACGTTAACAGCTGGGTGGAAACGAAGACCGCCTTTGTATGCACCGAGAGCTGCGTTATATTGTACACGGTAACCGATGTTTGTTTGAACTTCACCTTGATCATCAACCCAAACTACTCTGAATGTGAAGATACGATCTGGTTCAACTAAACGTTCAACGATCTTTGCTTTTTCAAATTCAGGATGTTGGTTGTAAACATGTTCTACTGATTCTAAAACTTCGCGAACTGCTTGTAAATACTCTTTTTCACCTGGATGCTTAGCTTCCAAGTTTGTCATAATGGTTTGTACGTTCATTACTTTTATTTTTTATTGGGTTAAATAATAAAATTAATTTCTTATAAATAATTACCCCGCAAAGGTAAGCTTTTTAATTAATAATTACCAAATATTTAACAAATATTTTTTCTTAAAAAAAATTAGTGTTTTTTATCTATCTTTTTCACGAATTCGCCATCCTCCCAGATGAGTATTTCCATCACTTCACCTTGTCTGTTATACCTCAGTTCTTCCCCATCTTTCTCATTGTCTTTATAATGTATTTCTGTCATCATAACGCCATCTGGAGAATATCCTATCTGAACGCCGGCACCCATATTGTACGTAGCAGTCGAGCCTACACTGCCATTTTCATAATACACAATCCATCTGCCGTCGAACATTCCTTCATTATATGTTCCTTTAAGGAATAATTTTCCGCTATCATACCACTGCGTCACAGCACCATGGCGTACACCTTTAATATAATGCTCTGTTTTAACCAAAGTCCCTGTAACATTGTATGACTCAAAAATGCTGTCGTATTCGTTGTCTTTATAAAAACATCTCGACTGCATATAACCGTTTTCATACCAACGCAGCGACTCGCCCTGCAAGGTGTCCATCACATAATTGATAGATAATTCTGGTTTGCCGTTAGGATAATACCAGACACATTTACCATTCAATCTGCCTTCTTTGTACCTTAATTCAGATTTAAGATTGCCGTTTTCATAATACGACTTAACAACATCCTTTTCTGAATCGTTATTACATGATGACACGAATAACAACACCAAGACGAAATAAAATATCCTATTCATATGGCAGAAGCACTTTTTCATAGTCCTTATATTGATAAACATTCCAGAATGTGTTTTCATAACCATCATTCACATCCTTTCTTTCGAAATAATATTTGGTGTTCAACAATGGTATTCTGTATGTCAATATTCCATCCTTTACATTATCACCATAATTCATCAGGGCATTCAAGAAATACCATCCGATGTTGAATCCATGATACGCCATATCTTTAGGCTCTGTTCCATATTCATCTCTGAATTTGCAAATAAATTTTCCTACAGCATAAGAATCATAAACGATATAATCGTCATCGAAATATACTGTGCTAAGTTTCATGAGATTCTCGTTGAAAAGTCTGTCAAACTTCGACCAATCAGGAAGCGCTATCAGACTTACAGGATAATCTTTTGAGAAGATATTCAACTTATTGATTATCTCATTTGCAAACACCTTGCTGTCGCCATAAGCAACAAACACGTTATTACGTATTGACGAAGCCACTTTCTTTACTTTTTTCAAACTGTCGATAGAATAATTATAAACCACGACTTGGTTCTTCAGTTTAGTAGTGTCGTCAGGATTTTGATTTATCATTGACACATTGAAGACCATGTTGTCGGTCTGATATTTCTCTTCATCAAACTCAACCTCTTCGTTTCTCAATGCGTCATGATGTTTCTTGATGACTTTCTTTATATGAGCATTAGGCACTGCCGAATATTCGCTAACATTTCTCAATGCTATCTCTTCTATCATTCTTGCAGTCTCCATATTTGCCTCATCCATCGCCAAGATATAAATGTTATTATCGGTATATTTATCCGCAATCAATTGTTCGAGCCATTGCATCTGGAAAGAATAGGAAGGTTTCACTTTCACCATATTAGGATTTCCTATCAGCAAATCCTCTCTATTTGTCATAGGATTGACTATCATCACATCATGGCCAGAGACGAATTCCATCACTTTTTCAAACGGTTTAAGATGGAAAGGACCTACAATCATATCCATATCAAGGAGAGTCGAATCACAAAGAACATTGGCTATTTTATTGGTATCTTGGTCTATGTCATAAACTTTAAGGTCAATCTTCATATTAAGACTGCTAACCATAGAATCGACGGCTATCATGAAGCCTTCGTAGAAATGAAGATATGAGAAAGGTTTAGCAAGCAATTGTTTGTTTGATACCTCATCTTGGACAAACTTCTCATCTATCTGTTCGAGGTAAAGAGGCATCATCAATGCCACCTTATATAATCTGTCAGAATCTAATGTTCTTGGAATATATTCTGGGATATATGAAAGAGTGTCGTTTTCAACAGGTTCTTCTTCAAATTCCTGTATTTCTATTATTTCTTCTACAACGACTTCTTTATATGGAATTCTTATTATCGAACCTTGCTTAGGATTGTTTTTCAGTTCCTTGTTTTCAAACAGAATCTCAGCGATGGTCACATCATAAAGTTCAGAAATATCTCTCAATGTCTGTTTCTTTTGAACAGTATGAATATAATATTGCTTTCCGTTATATTCTGTAATTATCTGGGATTTTGCTGGTTGTTGCGCTTTCATCTCAGGAGCGAAAATCAATGTCGCAAAACCTACAAGCAAGGAGGATAAAATAATTCTAAAAGCTTTCATTATCATTTAAATTATAATCGGAACATTTTCGGACAAAGATAATAAAAAAGACTACAAGACTACAAGACTACGAGACAAAAAAGTTTATAGCATAAGACAATGCTATATCTTTAAATAATAAAAAAGGAGCTACTTTTCACAGCAGCTCCTACTTAGTATTTTATTTATCAAGTTTAGTCAGCGAGTGGTTTGAAACCTTTACCCATGATTTCTGTACTTGAAACAACGTTCAAGAATGCATCTGGGTCGATTTCTTTCAATGCTGTTTGTAACTTAACGAGTTCAGGACGTGTTAATGTTACATAAATCATCTTACGGTCAACACCTTTATATAAACCTTTACCGAAGAAGCATGTACCGCCACGGTTGATGTCTTTGATGATAAGGTCGCGTACTTGTTCTGCTTTGTCTGTAACGATGAAAGCTGTTTTGTAGCTGTTGAATCCATCAACGACGAGGTCGATAATCCAACCTTCGATTACGATAACCAAGATTGAATAAACTGGGAGACGTAATTGTGGTTCAGCGATTAATGTTGTGAGTGTGATGATTGAGTCAACGATCATAACCAATGTACCGAGAGAGATCTTGGTATATTTGTGGAGAATCATTGAGATGATATCGCTACCGCCTGATGTTGCGCCTGACTTGAAGATGAGACCGATAGCCAAACCGTAGATACCACCGGCAACCAATGTGTTGAGGAAGTAATCTGGAATGAAGTAGTCTGTTTCGCTATGAGGTACGTTTAACCATTCTGGGTTAGGGTTAACAGCATTTTCAAATAAGCCATTGTGGATAATTGGAGCGTAACCGATATAAGTTTCAATAAGATAAGTGAAACCGAAAATCAAGAATGTTGAGATGATGGTCTTGAGACCGAACTTAGGACCGAGAATCCAAGTACCGATAATCAACAATGGGATGTCCATGCAGATAGCATAGAGACTGACTTTCCAAGGCCATACTGTGTTCAATACGTTTGAAAGACCGTATGTTCCACCAGGAGCCAAGATGTAAGGGTTAACGAATAAGATGTCGCCGATAGCGAACAACAAACTACCAAAGATAAGATAGAAATACGCAAGCATCTCTTTCTTCCAATTCATTGTCTTCATAATTTTCTCTTTAATGATTTTTTTAGGTCAACGGTCAACAGACGAGGTCAACAGTTGATGTGGTTATTATTAATTTTATTTGTCATTAGCCTTGAGCTGTGAGCAATGAGCTTCGAGCCTTTTTCTAAATCAAGACGTGTCAACGTTTATTATTTTTGTCACGCCGACACGTCTCTAATTATGAATTATGCATTATGAATTATGCATTAATTATTCCCATTCAATTGTCGCTGGTGGTTTAGAGCTGATGTCGTAACATACTCTGTTGACACCTCTGACTTTATTGATGATATCGTTTGATACTTTTGCCAAGAATTCGTATGGGAGATGTACCCAGTCAGCTGACATACCGTCGACTGAGATAACAGCGCGCAATGCTATTGTATATTCATAGCTGCGTTCGTCGCCCATAACGCCTACGCTCTTGCAAGGAAGGAGGATAGCTCCGGCTTGCCAGATAGCGTCGTACAAGTTGTCAGCCATTTCATTTGGGAAAGAAGCGTGAGGCAACTCGCATTTCCAGTTTCTCAAAGAAGAGATGAACACTTCGTCAGCGTCGCGGAGGATACGTAATTTATCTTCTGTAACAGCACCTAAGAGGCGGATTGCCAAGCTTGGTCCTGGGAAAGGATGACGGCCGATGAGTTCTTTCTTGATACCCAAGGCGCGACCAACGCGACGTACTTCGTCTTTGAACAAAGCGCGTAATGGTTCAACAATCTTGAGGTTCATCTTTTCAGGGAGACCGCCAACGTTGTGGTGTGATTTGATTTTGCAAGTAGCACCTTCGATGCCTGCGCTCTCGATAACGTCAGGATAGATAGTACCTTGTGCGAGCCATTCTGCTCCTTTGATTTTCTTAGCTTCTGCTTCGAAAACTTCGATGAATGTTGCACCGATAGCCTTACGTTTCAATTCAGGATCTGTGACATCTTTAAGCTTGCTCAAGAAGAGTTCGCCTGCGTTAACGCCGATAACGTTAAGACCTAAGTCTTTATATGATTCGAGAACATCTTCAAACTCGTTCTTTCTCAAAAGGCCGTTGTCAACGAAGATACAGTGTAAGTTAGAGCCGATTGCTTTGTTTAACAAAACAGCTGCCACTGTGCTGTCGACGCCGCCTGAGAGACCTAAGATAACTTTGTCGTCGCCGAGTTTTTCTTTAAGTTCTTCAACGATATTGTCAACGAATGAACTTGGTGTCCAGTCGCCTTTACATCCGCATATACGTTTAGCGAAGTTTTCTATCATCTTGGTACCTTCCACTGAGTGTGATACTTCTGGGTGGAATTGTACTGCGTATGTTTCTTCACCATCGATTCTATATGCTGCGTTGACTACATCTTCTGTACTTGCTATGACGCGAGCGTTTGTTGGCAAAGCAGCGATAGTGTCACCGTGTGACATCCATACTTGATTTACCTTGCTTACGCCTTCGAACAAAGGACATGATTCATCAACGACTGTGAGAGATGCACGGCCATATTCTCTTGCTATAGAACCATTGACATCGCCACCGAAGTGATATGCCATGAATTGTGAACCGTAGCAAATGCCTAAGAGAGGCAACTTGCCTTTTATGTTAGACAAATCAACGAATGGAGCTTTTGCATCGCGTACAGAGAATGGACTACCACTCAAGATAACACCTTTGATGTCAGGTGTCAACTCTGGTATTTTATTATAAGGATGGATCTCACAATAGACATTCATCTCACGAAGACGACGTCCGATAAGCTGAGTTACCTGTGAGCCAAAATCTAAAATTAATATTGATTCTTGCATGCTTGATTATTTTGGCGCAAAGTTAATAAAAAATCTATTCATTTTATTTTTTTTCTTAAACTTGCAGACAAATAAATTATGGTCATGGAAAAAGCAAAAAAAGGAAAGAAAACAGCAACGCCTAAGAAAGGTACCAAAGGTAAAAAGAAAGGCAAAAACAATGGTTCTATGAACTTTTTCTCCAAGATAATGTTGGCGTTATTATTTATATCCGTAATTACAATCGCTGTATTTTTGATAGCAGGTAATTTCAAAACGAACAACAACGACAAACCAAAAACAGAATTATCTCTTGATAGCAAAAAGGATTTAAAAAAAGAGGAAAAATCTCAAACAGAAAATAAAGAAGAAACATCTGCGAAAGAGATTCAAAAAGACACCGACAAAAAAGAACCTAAAAAAGAAAACGTCATAACTGAAAACGAAGCTAAGAAACAAGAGCCAAAAACTCAAAAGTCAGAGTCAAAGTCAGAGTCGAAGACATTATCCGGCAGCTGGCTCAGCAACGAACAAGGCGCATCATTGACATTAGACGAATACGGATATCGCATCGACTTCTTCGGCGTTGACGCTTCAAAACCGATAACCGGAAATTATTCCATAGAGAAAAACCTCATCATATTCACCAGCGACGACTCCGACTGCAACGGCCTTGATGGCACATACAGAATCACATTCTACAAGAAAAACATAAGCCTCATCTGCAAAGACGATGACTGCAGTTCTAGAAGAAACATCCTCGAAGCCGACTGGGAATGGATTGAGATTTAATCGGTAGAGACGTTTCAATGTTACCTTAAAAACAAACACACATTGAAGCGTCTTTTAATCATAAATGAATACATGGAGGTTTTAATGAATAGAGTTTTCCTCATATTATTATTATCAAACTTGTTGTTTTTTAGTTGCAATAAGATTCATTCAGCTAAAGAGTTTTTCGATTTGGCTTGTGAATATGAAAAAAACGCCGAGACAGACCTCGCCATGTCAACATACAAACAGGCTCTCGATGCCGCGAAATCTGAAGGCGACACTACCCTACTCGGTCTCGCACAACAATATATGGGAATGCTTCTCTTAGAACAATATTCATTCGATGAAGCAATAGAGATGCTGAATCAATCGGCGGCTACAACAAAACACAATCCCACGATGCTTTCTTACACCAACGCTGGTATCGGACGTGCTTATTTCATAATCGACAGCATCGACAAATCTATTCAATATTTCAAAGACGCCGTATATCATGCCGAACAGTCTGCCGACACCAACGTGATGTCGGTCGCTTATCAAAACATCGGAACTCTATATAACGAAATCGGCAATTATGACGAGGCTTTGAATTACATAAGACTTTCTTTGAAATACAATAACGAAGAAAAAGAAATTCCTCGCTATCATCTGAATTTAGCTTATATCTTTTTAGATATGAAAGTTAATGACTCTTTATCATATTACGAAAACATACTAAAACAAGAACTCGACAGCATTGACGACAAGACTCTTAAAGCAGCGATAAATTATTTCCTTTATAACAAAGCCATGACGGAAAACAATATAGACTCTGCTTTCCATTATTACAGAACCTTCGCCGAGATGGATATGGAATTGTTAGAAGAACGTCTGCAACAGAATGTTTTGGAAATACAAAAGAAGTACGATTACGAAAAGATAGAAAACGATTATAATCTCGAACTGCTTAAAAAACAGAGAACGCTTACAATCCTACTTTTCTTGTTATTGACAGCAGGTGCGATTTTATTGATATTGGCAAACAGAAACTTACGAAGAAGAAAAGAAGAGTTGAGAATGAAAGACGAGATTCTGAAATTCGAGAATGAGATTCTCCGTCTCAACGAAATAAAAGGCGACTACAAAAGAAATTTAGAATGGAAATACATGCTTGTCTATAGCATGACATTGATGGACAAAAACAAAACGGAATCACATTACAAGATGATAAAGGGAAAGATATACGACAATAGCGAAACCGCTTTCGACGCCGTCATGAAGATTTTTGAAGAAGAACATCCGGGACTTGCCGAAGCGATACGACAAAAATATCCTGTTCTTTCCGACACCGAATATAAAGTAGGCATCATGGCATTGACTCCGTTCAGTTCGCAGGAGACCGCCGACATTCTCGGAAAAAGCATCAACACCATCAACAAGGCGAGAACATCCATAAGGAAGAAATTAGAGATTGCGGAAAATGAAAGCATTGAAGAAGCTATCAGCCGTCAGCTATCAGCCGTCAGCAATTAGATCGTAGCTCATGGTTCAAAGCAATTTGTAGAAGTCTATATAAACAAACAAAAAAATCATGATTTAGGTTCTCTTCTCCAGAGACTTTTTATTTTTGTATTGTTATAATTTTGACATGAAATCAAGAAGCGAATACATATCAACAACAAAGGCATTCTCAGATGTTGTCATGAAACCCAACATTACTCTATGCCATAAGAGAATTGATTATTAAAATATCATAAAGCCTCAAATAAAACTTGTACTTCAAAAATCAGAACCAACTATTTTACAACACCTTACATTTTTCACATCTTACAAAAACTTGTATCTATATTGACAAATGCGTTTTCATTGTCTTATTTTTGTCAAAAAATCTCAAAGCCTATGAAAACGCAAAACAAAATCATAAAACAACGCTCTCTGTAAATATGGCGAGTGACAACGTTTACTGGGAGCTAATCCTTCAAATAAAGTAATTGTTATAGGGGACAAATAGATTTAATCCTCTAACGAAAAATAAATACAAACTAAATGAGATAAATTATGAAAAAATACAGTAAAATTTTTTTTATGGTTTTTATTGGCAGCATTGTTGGAATGTCAATTCGCACATTACTTATAAAATTCAATGCAAATCATGAAACTTTGTATGCCATTATTCTTTCCATGTCAATAATAATAACAGCCTTAGCATGGAGTCTCTATAAAAAACACTAAATTAAATCACAAAGCTATAAAAACGCAAAACAAATTCATTTGAGAACGCCGCCGAAGCGAAAGTAGGAGGCAGAACTAAAGAAAGAAAAAAGCATTAATTATTAACATCAAAAATTATTAAACATGAAAAAATTATCAATCTTAACATTATTATTATTGATGGCGACATTCGCTTTCGCTAACAACAACGAACCTGAAACAAATGAGGTAAAAACTTATGAAATAACAGACGAGCCTCAAACACCACCACAAAAAATTTATTATGGAGAAAAGGTAGGAATTTTTAGACCTTGCAAAGGCGATGTAATTGCGATATGCAAAATTGTAATCTACTCACAAACAGAAAAAGATAAAGTAATGGTAACGGATGGTGAAACAACAATTATTGTTGATGCTAACAAAGTTAGTTTTGAAGATGGCAGTGTAGAAATGTAAATATGCTTCGGTAGAAAGTGTAATCAATTGGTTACACTTTTTTTCACTATTTTTGTAATTAATATTTACCATATAATTTTTAGACATATGAAAAAGGCAGTATTTGTATTATCATTCTTGTTTATAATTGTGAAATTATCTGCTCAAAACAATCTCAACGAGATTGCTAACGAGCAATACCACAAAATAGCACAGATAGAAGGAACTGAGGATATATTAATCAATTATTTTTCTAAAATTAAAAATCAAAACGACACATTATATGCATTTATTTCTCCACTAATGGACTCTCCTCGTTTAGAAGGTATTATGCCAATTGTCCAAGAGATGCTTTATTATAAAAATCCGAATAATCCTATGGTTCTTATAGCATCTTTTCAAAATGAAGATGCTGCAAGAAAATACGTAGAAAATAAGTTCTTCTTCGAAGATGTAATTTACGATACCGATAAATCATATAAATCTTTCTTGGCTTTTAACACAGAAGATCCTCGCGTTCCTTTTCTGATGAAAATCGACAGAAAATCAGGTCGTCTCCTAACAGGCGGTGATTACCCGGAACTCAGTCCTAACTTCATTAACGCCCTTGTCAATCACACAGAACCTATGCCTTTCTACGGCGAGGTATGGAGCGAGAAAATCAACTATGAACATTCAATGTCTGACTGTGAAAACGAATCATATAAGAAAGCCAAGGCACTCAGGGAAATGACTATTCCATTGGATGAAGATACATTTATTTCAAGTGTAGAATTTCCTATAATCACCAACGATTATTTGTCATTTTTAGATGAATTGAATAATGCTATATATCTTTATTCAATGAAAGATAAAAAAAATCTTGTTTTTGCGGGAATGTTTAAACCAAACAAAACAGAAGAAACTTATTATATTTCAGATGATGTCGAAAAGGAATATTATGTAGAAGATTTAGAAAGAGGCAGTATTGTTGCAATGTGTATTAGTTCTCATATGAAAGACTCTGAAACTATATTATTCTCAGCATCACTTCCAAATCTATATTATGAAGATGAAAACAAACAACGACTTGTATATTTCAACAAAGCGGTTATGATTTCTCAAAATTTAAATGATATTAATGATAGAAAATTAATCCCGTTAGAATTCAACAACAATGGTTTTCAATACATCTCTCATGAAAACTTTCATTACTCATCCGACTTTGATAAATATTTCTTTATAACATTAAAGGATTATAATCCTTCAAGAATGACTCTCGAGAAAAAATCGTATGATGACACTCGCTTGTTCTCTATTTACGATGAGAAAAAAGATGAGTTTATCGGCGGCATTGGTCAGCTCGGACAAATCAATATGGATTTGAATGTAGGTTGGGTTTACGTATATCCGAGAATATCAACATTCGGAAATAAGATTGCTGTATCTGACGGCAACTCGGGCGAGGTATTGGTTTACGATTACGAAAACATAAAAGAACCACTCTATAAAACAAAGGTCTTTGATGTACGTTTAAGCGACTTCGAAATCGACAGTACTTTGATAGGAACAGAGGAATATTTTCTACAGTTCCAGGACGACTTCAAGAATTATGTCTTGGATGTGGAAATAGATTCAAAGAATCTTTATACATTATCTTTGGAAGACGGATGCTATTTCAAGAAGATATACGACAAGAAAGGCAAGCTGAAGAAAACATTGCTTATTCCAAGCGTTTACAATTCCTATCAGTTAGAGATTAGCGGCTTGTGTAGAATAAACGGGAAAGTACACGTCATGGCATTCTACTTCGACGGCGAGAATCATAAGATGACGCTGTTTTAGAGTTGAAAGTTTAGTTTAAGGTTTAAGGCTTAAGGTTGGAATTTATTATACACTTTGAACCTTGAACTAAAATAAGTTTGGAAAATTAATATAAATAGAACTTACCTAAAGTCAAATATAATGAATAATATATTTATGATGGGGAAAAATAGATTCATAAAACAGTACACTTGGCATAAACGGGTTCCATTTTTGCTGAGTGTATTGTAAAATGCTTTAAACATTATGGAAATGGTTCTGCCTATTGTTTGCATTCAAGTAATATAATTATCAAAAGAACCTAACACAAAAAAAATAATTATGAAAAATATTAATTTAATTCCAATAATATTAATTGCATTTATGACATTGGTGTTCTCATCATGTCAAAAAAATGAGGAAGTTTTTTCCAAATCACAAAATGTTACGGCTGAAGATAAACCTGAAAACAACAGAAATTCTGCAAATAACCATAATGTAAATATCTATGAAGAATATTACATGAACAATATTTACAATTCAAGCAACATTATCATGGAAAAATGTGTTGAATCTACAGTAGATATTGACGACCTTGCCTTTGATAATCCTCAAGTGTTTTGTGAGCAAATTGGAATAGACATTGATTACTATAATCAACTTAATGAGACAATCCAAAATTCCATTAATTCAATAAAGAGAATGCATCCTGAAATCTCAACATATAGTAATATGTTTACATGTTCAACATGTGAGCATGAGGATAACATAGAAAGAGTTAAGAACTATATAAGTTATTTCAAAACAAATAATTCCGTTCCAATAAGTATTAAATATATGCAAGAAAATGCACCGTTTATTGGTAACGGCAATACATCAGACCAGGTAAATGCTGGTTGTTCTGATTATTTCAATTATACATTATGTCTGATTGTATGCACAGCAAGTGGACCTGTTATTTATTGGATATGTGCTTATGCGTGTTTATGTCATTATTGTCCACAATTTTGTATTCATTTCTAAAAGAGAGGAGGTGCTTATGAACAACAATATTTTGTTTGTTATAACAATAATTGCTATATTCTCAATATACCTCGTGGTAAGATATTTTGTGGATAGAAATTTACAATCAAACGATAATTCTCTTCACAATAATTCAAAACTAATAATTTTTATCATTAATGCTATTAGTTTAATAGCTATGTGTGGATTGATTGTGTATCTATTTATTGGATGGCTTGATAGATTTAAAGATGGGAATAACAACTATTTTAATTTGGTATTGTTAGCTATTCTAACAATAGCTTGTGGTATTAGATTTTGGTATAAATTCAGAAACAACAAACTATAGGAAAATTGGGCTGCATAATCATGCAGCTCATCTTTAATCTAATAATTAACTTATAAATGCAAATCGCCTCAAAATCAAATTCCAAAGATATAGTATATTCTGCAAAAGATATTATAACAGTCATCAATATTCCAATTATGGGATATTATCATTTGGTTTCTCCTAACGATGAAATCGTCTATAAAACGTAGATATGGAAGACCACTCTGAAATCATTGAAAGTTGAAAATTAATTTTCCATTTTCAGTTTTCAACTTTCAATTTCTAAAGTCGTTTATTCTTCTTCAACGCCTCGTTTATAATCCATTGTATCTGTCCGTTGACAGAACGGAATTCGTCGGCAGCCCATTTCTCGACGGCTTCCATCGTCTTGGCATCTAGACGCAAAGCGAAGTTCTTGGTAGCGTTTTCCTTATCTTTCGACATTTTCCAAAGCCTCCCCTATCGTTTTAGAAAAGATATTGTCTTTCGAAACATATCTGTCGAACAAATAAATCATAATAACGACAACCGCCATCACGAAGAAGCCTGACAAACCTGTAAGACCGTTCAACAAATCATTTCCGCCTTTAACCAAAATGACATTCAATCCCGCAACTGCGTTTATCGTTCCATGGAATATAGCAGCTGGAAAAACTGACTTTGTCTTCATCACGAAATATGTCTCGATAAACGAAGCCAACACACAGAATACAACCATCATAAATACTCCGACGACAGAATGTTGCGGATAATTATGTCCTAATAAAATCAAAGGGAAATGCCACAAACCCCAGACGATTCCTATGAAGACAGATGTACAGATGAATTTCTTTTCCTTCAATGCTGATACAAGATAATTACGCCAGCCGTATTCCTCACCGAAGGCAAAGACCGCATTGATAGTGACACCAGCGGAAAGTCCGCTTATTATAGTTATCCCCACCAAAACTGCAGGATTCATAAACATACTCAGCATTTCTCTTTGTTCTTCAGTAGCAGAATCGAGAGGAATCATTGACGACATATCTGTGTTATACTCACAGCCTGGCATCAAGGCATTAACACACAAAGTCAACAAGACCATGACAACAGGCAGTATCCAAGCAACAAGCCAAGACCATCTTATTTTAAAACGCAACAATCCTGTAGAGGCCAATCTGTCTTTATCAACCTTTTGCATGACAACAGCAACCATCAAAGGAAACAACATATACAATGAAGCCAACACCGTATATTTGATAGGATTGTCAGAAACATTTGTAATTCCAAAACCGAAAATCATGATGGCAGCATAAACCCAGCTTACCATACAAAGTATTATTGAATATCTGATTGCTTTTTTCATAGTTTTATAGCTTTCAGCCATCAGTTTTCAGTCCTCAGTTTGAAACCGCTGAAGACTGACCGCTGACCGCTCATTTTTTAAATTTCAAATCATAAATTTCCTCGTACAACGCCTTAGTCTCTTCAACAGTTTTTCTATTTATAAAAATCAATGTCTGTTGTCTGTTGTCCGTTGTCTGTTGACATTTTATTTCAACAAACAGAGGAACATCCTTATTGATATAAAGACGACATTTGTTACCGTCGCTCATCTTGAAATTACCGATATTGACTTTTCTTGTAGAAATACCGTTGGTTCTTAACTTGATAGAAGGGAGCTGCTCAACGAGTAAAACCGTATCAATATCAGAAACTGGAATATTCATCGCATAATCGCCTTTGATTTCAATCATATCATCATTAACAGTTACTGTATTTTCATAATCAACCATGAAAACAGGAATACAAGCGAGTGCTATCACAAGCAAAGTGACAGCAATTGTATTTCTATGATTTCTCGGACGTTTAGCGGCATAATCCAACTCATTATCTTTAAGAATCTTAATGGTTGATTTCATCTCGTTGTAAAGTTCTTCTGTCTGGAAATCATCAGCTTTATTGATAAAGACCGAACCATTTACAGTCTTTATTTCAATTGTTTTTCCATTTCTTTTTCTCTGATAGACAGTCGCTTTTTCAGAACCTTCAAATTCATCTCTCTTTATTCTGCAACGACCTTTGAGAACAGCACCAAAGCTTACACCATTACTACGAGCAACAACCCTCGGCATTCTGTCCAACAACGAGATAGAGATTATAGTATCATTTGAAATTGTCAAAGGAAACAATGTATCCTTTATCTCAATTCCATCTTCATAAACAGCAACACTTTCCTTCTTTACTGCCAAGACAGAAAACACTACCGTTATTACTAATACTGATATTACAAACATCGACATGGTAATTTAAGTTTAAAATTTCTACATTAAATTTTCAATTTTTCGTTTTCAATTTTCAATTCTACTCAGAGACGCAGCAATGACATATTGTTAATTTTTTATCGTGTCATTGATACGTCTCTACGAATTAATTATTGATAAAGCGTTCCTGTATTAACGACAGGCTGAGCTGATTCGTCGGCGCAGAGAACAACGAGAAGGTTGCTTACCATAGCGGCTTTCTTTTCGTTATCGAGTTCCACGATTTCCTCTTCGCTGAGTTTGTCGAGAGCCATCTTTACCATTGTGACAGCGCCTTCCACGATTTTCTCACGCGCTGAGATGATAGCAGCGGCTTGTTGACGACGCAACATAACAGCAGCGATTTCAGGAGAATAAGCGAGATAGTTAATTCTTGCTTCCACGACTTCCAAACCCGACATTTCCAATCTGTCGTTTAATTTCTTTAACAAAATATCGTTGATTTCAGCGCCGCCAGAACGTAATGTCAACTCATTATTTTTAGTATCGTCGTTATCGTCGTAAGCGAACATGCCAGCGACTTCTCTCAAAGCAGCGTCACTTTGTACGCGCACGAAGCTCTCGAAAGCCTTCATTCTTCCTGAGACAGTCACGCCCACCTGACCATTAGCACCACCTGCCATTGTCTGAGAGTCGATTTCGAACATAGCTTTATATGTATCTTTCAACTTCCAAACCAAAATCTGACCAATCATGATAGGATTACCAGTCTTGTCATTAACCTTAATAGGGTCAACGTTGAGGTTACGAGCACGGAGAGAAACTCTCTTTGAAGAAAGCAAGAAGTTAACCCAATAGAAGCCTGTCTTCTTGAAAGTACCGCGATAGTTACCGAAGAACAACATCGCCATTGCCTCATTAGGTTCCTGCATTCTTAAACCAAAAAGATATATCATAAAAAAGACTGCTGCAACAATGCTTGCAACAATACCAAATGTATTAGCAATCTGAATAAAATGCACCAAAGCATAAACACTTATTCCTGTCAATGCCAAAAACAATATCAATGCAACAAAACCATTGATGACTAATCCTTTGAATTCTTTTTCTTTTGTTTCCATAACTGTTATTTTTTTAAGTTTTTTAAATTTAATTTTGATATCATTTTGATATCACAAAAGTATAATATAATTCCAGATTTGTCAAGCGGAAAAGTAATATTTTTCAATAATTTTTAATTATTTTTAAACCAACAGCATCTATAATCAAGACAAAGGATGAAAATTGATATATTTAAAAAAAATGTTGTCCGTTGTCCGTTGACTATTTTTCATTAACTTTGCACATCATTTGAAAACTCAATACATTATTAATATGAACAGAAAATTTTTAAGCGTGATTGCTTTAAGCATCATGACATTGGCTTCATGTACAAAAAACAACAAGCCTGTCGCAACAGAAAATCCTTTCTTGTCCGACTACGGCACTCCTTACGAAGTACCAGCTTTCGACAAGATTCAATCAGAACATTATCTGCCAGCTTTTGAAGAAGGCATGAAACAACAAAAGGCTGAGATTGACGTCATCGTAAAGAACAGAGCTACTCCTGACTTCCAAAACACAATCTTAGCTTACGACAAATCAGGCGAGCTCTTAGACAAAGTAGGCGGCGTGTTCTTCAACCTCATGGAATGTATGTCTAACGACGAGATGCAAAACATCGCAGCTGAGATTATGCCTAAGATGTCGGCTCACGGCGACGAAATCTCAATGAATCCTCTTCTCTTCGAAAAGGTTAAATATGTTTATGACAATCGTCACAACATGAACCTCGACGACCAACAAATCCGCGTCGTTGAGAAATATTACAGCGACTTCATCCGCAGCGGCGCTGGCTTGAACGAAGCTGACAAAGAAACATTGAAAGGCATCAACGAAAGATTGTCATTGTTAAGCCTTCAATTCGGCAACAACCTCCTCGCTGAAAACGCTAACTTCAAACTCGTCGTTGACAATGCTGCTGACTTGAGCGGTCTCCCACAATCAAGCATCGACGCTGCTGCTGAACAAGCAGCTAAAGACGGCATGGAAGGCAAATGGGTATTTACATTGTCAAAACCAAGCCTCATTCCTTTCCTTCAATATGCCGACAACCGCGACCTCCGCGAAAAGATTTACATGGGCTACGTAATGCGTGGCAACAACGGCAACGCTAACGACAACAAAGCATTAATCGCTGAGATGACAAAATTGCGTATCCAAAAAGCTCAACTTCTCGGTTACGAAGACTATGCTTCATACGTATTGGAAAACAACATGGCTAAGAACGTCCCAACTGTTGACACATTCCTCGCCGACTTATTCGAACCAGCTTTGAAAGTCGCTAAAGAAGAACTCAAAGAGATGGAAAAGATTGCAGGCATGGACTTAGAATCATGGGACTGGTGGTATTACGCAGAAAAATTACGTAAAGCAAAACACGACTTCGATGAAAACGAATTGAAACCTTATCTCTCATTGAACAACGTACGCGACGGTATGTTCATGGTAGCTAACAAATTATACGGCATCACATTCGAACAACGCAACGACCTTCCTGTCTATTTCGACGGCGTTGAGACATGGGAAGTAAAAGAACAAGACGGTTCTTACATCGGCATTTTATACTTAGACTATTTCCCACGCGACAGCAAGAGCGGCGGTGCATGGTGCACCAGCTTCCGCGAAGCAGGTTACGACATCAACGGAAATAAAATCTCTCCTCTCGTATCTTTAGTATTGAACTTCACTCCTCCAACAGGCAACGCTCCTGCTCTCCTCAGCTGGGACGAGACAGAAACATTATGGCATGAATTCGGTCACGGCTTGCACGCTTTGTTCTCAGACGGCAAATACAGCAGAACATGCGGCAACGTTCCTCGCGACTATGTAGAGCTTCCTTCACAAGTGATGGAAAACTGGGCAGGCGACCCTGAAGTATTGAGAATGTACGCAAAACATTGGCAAACAGGTGAAGTCATTCCAGAAACAATCATCAACAAATTAGAAAACAGCGGATTGTTCAACCAAGGTTTCGTAACAACAGAATTCTTGGCAGCAGCAATCTTAGACATGGAATATCATAAGTTGAAAGAAATAGACGACAACTTCGACGCAGCAGCTTTCGAAAAAGCAAAGATGGACGAAATCGGTTTAATCAACGAAATTTATCCACGCTACAGAAGCACATATTACTCACACATCTTCGCTGGCGGCTACTCAGCAGGTTACTACGTTTACTACTGGGCAGCTGTCTTGGATTCAGACGCTTTCAACTATTTCAAAGAATCAGGCGACTTGTTCAACCCAGAGTTAGCAGCTAAGTTCAGACAACACTGCTTACAAGAATGCGGCAATGACGAAGGTATGGTACAATACAAGAAGTTCCGCGGACAAGAGCCAAGCAACGAGCCATTCTTGAAAAAACATGGTCTTAAGTAATGCATAATTCATAATTTAAGAGCCTTCGGGCTCTTTTTTTTGTAAAAATATTTGGCAAATACAATAAGTTACCTACATTTGCAGTATAATAATGTGACTAACCTAAAACACCATATACTATGTTTGAACAAAAAATAATGGAAAGCCATAATTTATCCGAATCAGATTTAAGACATCTACGTTTACTTGCTAAGTCATTCCCATCTATTGCATCAGCAAGTACAGAGATTATCAACCTTGAGGCGATTCTCAACCTACCCAAAGGCACAGAGCACTTTCTATCCGACATCCATGGTGAAAATGAGGCTTTCCAGCATATATTAAAAAACGCTTCCGGCTCAATAAAACGCAAAGTCAACGACGTATTTGGAGCTTCGCTTCGCGAGGCAGAAAAAAGAAACCTTTGCACTTTGATTTACTACCCTAAAGAAAAACTCTATAAAATAAAAAAGGAAGACACTAACATCAACGAATGGTATATGGTGACTTTAAACCAACTGGTTAAAATATGCCAGAACGTATCATCCAAATACACACGTTCTAAAGTCCGCAAGGCACTTCCAAAAGAATTCGCCTATATCATAGAAGAGTTGCTTCACGACACACATGAAAGCAACAAACGAGGATACTTCAACCAGATTATTTCTACTATAATTTCCACCAAGCGTGCCGACGAGTTCATCATTGCCATGTGTAATCTTATCCAGCAGCTTGCCATCGACAGTCTGCATATCGTAGGCGACATATACGACAGAGGTCAGGGCGCACACATAATCCTCGACACTCTGTGCACATACCACAATGTAGATGTCCAATGGGGCAATCACGACCTTTTATGGATGGGAGCTTTTGCAGGCAACGACGCCTGCATTGCGACAGTATTACGACAATCGCTAAGATATGCGACCCTTGAAACTCTTGAAGATGGCTATGGCATCAACCTGCTTCCTCTCGCCACTTTTGCGATGGAAGTATATAACGACGACCCAGTGGAAGTCTATGCGCCAAAGATGAAACTTGTGACAGAACATTATTCTGAAAAGAAGCAACATCTCATCGCACAAATGCATAAAGCCATCTCCATAATACAATGGAAATGCGAAGCGGCATTGATAGACAAACATCCAGAATATAACATGTCTGACAGAAAGCTATTACATCTGATTGATTTAGAACGTGGAGTTATAAATATAAATGGCATTGAATGCGAGCTCCTTGACAAGTCATATCCTACAATAGACCCGTCAGATCCATATAAATTGACAGATGACGAACAAGCCATTATCAACCATTTCCACGCATCATTCGTCAATAGCGAGAAACTCAAGAAACACGTATATTTCCTACTTCAAAAAGGCTCGTTCTATTTAGCAAGAAACAACAACCTCATGTTCCACGCTTCAATACCATTAAACGAAGATGGCACATTCAAGAAGGTCAAGGTTATGGATGAGTATTATTCTGGCAAGAGACTTCTTGACCGCTTAGACTCTTTAGTTCAATTAGCATGCAGAAAATCAACGGAAATATCTGAAGAAAAACAAGCCTCCATTGATTATATGTGGTACTTATGGTGCGGCGCCGATTCACCATCATTCGACAAGGCTAAAATGGCAACATTCGAACGCTACTTGATTACAAACAAAGAGACACACAAAGAGCATAAAGGATACTATTATCAATTGCAAAACGATGAGGATATATGTATAAAAATTCTTAAAGAATTTGGCATTGAAAGTGAAAGCAGTCACATTATCAATGGTCACGTACCAGTAAAAATAAAGAAGGGAGAAAATCCAGTTCGTGCCAATGGCAAGCTGCTTGTTATTGACGGAGGATTCTCAAAAGCTTATCAGCCAGAGACAGGCATCGCCGGTTACACATTAGTTTACAATTCATTCGGCATGCAGCTCGTACAACACGAACCATTTGAATCTACGCAGAAAGCCATTGAAGAAGGACTCGACATCATCTCCAACACCGTGCTTTCCGAACATAACACAGAACGCCTGCTTGTGAAAGACACCGACAAAGGCATCGAGCTGACACGAGATATCGAAGACCTGCACAAGCTACTTATTGCGTACCGCACAGCTTTGGTTAAAGAAAACAATTAAAGAATTCTAGAACTCTAGAATTTTAGAACTTTAGAAGATTAAAGGTGATGTTGTGGCATCACCTTTTTATTTATGATTAAAAAAATAATTCCTAATTGTTCAAGACGCTTCAATGTGTGTTTAATTTAGGTATCATTGAAATGTCTCTACATTCATTCCAAACTCCTAATTCCTAATTAATCTAAATTCTCTGTGCAAGAACGTCGGCTATATGAAGCACCTGAATATCGAATTTCTGTTTTTTGATGCAGCTGTCGAGTTGCATGAGACATGAGATGTCGTTGGTGACGATATATTCTGCGCCTGTTTCCATAGCGTCTTTTATTTTTCTCTCCGCCATTGCCACCGAGATTGCTTCATGCTGTATGGAGAAGAATCCAGAGCCGAATCCGCAGCAAATCTCAGGACGTTTCATCTCAAGCAGTTCGAGGCCTCTCACATGAGAGAGCAACTTACGGCCTTCGTCTTTAAGTCCGAGTTCGCGCAACGAACAGCAGGTATCTTGATAAACGACCTTATGATTAAACTCAGCGCCAAAATCCAGGAAGTTGATTTTGTTGACGAGGAAATCCGTGAGTTCGTAAATGTTTGACACGAGACGTTTGAATTCGAGGTGAGAAGCGGTGTTGTAGAACAACTCTTGGTAACGAGTCTTGATGTAACCCACACAAGAAGCGCTCACGCCTACGACAGGTCTGTCGTTTGGGAAATCACTGAGGAACTTCTCCCCTAACTCCTTGGCTTCTTCCACGAAACCGCTGGTGAAAGCGAACTTGCCGCAGCAAGTCTGCTCTGGATTATACTCAACCTTAACTCCGGCAGTATCTAAAATCTTCATAACATTCTTGGCAGTCTCAGGATAAAACTGATCCATCACGCAGGAGATAAAAAGGTCGATAGTCATATTGGTATTTTTTAGCTATCTGCTGTCAGCCATCAGCTTTCAGCATTGGTTAAATGTTAAAATTTATTTGCAAAGATAATAAAAAAGACAACAAGTCTACAAGACAACAAAACAACATGTTTTTTTTAAAATAGGAATTAGGAATGTTTTTGAACTTTGAACTTTGAACTTTGAGTTTTGGCTGTTGAACTTTTTTTTAAATAATAGAAATTCAGAAACTCAAGATTAGTTGAAAGTGTAGAGTGTAGAGTTTAGAGTAGTGGTAAGAGGTCGGTTTTAAGTGACAATGTTACAATATTAACTTTAAACTATACCCTTACAACTACTATTAACTATGAACTCTCAACTATAAACTTTCTTAGGGCGTTCCGGCTCCGCTTCCAGCTCTGCCGTCGGGCTTTCCGCTATATCTTTTTCCGCTTCGCTTCAAAAGGATGCCGCTCCAATCCCTAACGCACTGGGGCGAACTTTAGAATTAAAAAAACGCATTGTACGAACGTGGCTTGCCGCGTCTACTCCTAACTCGCAAAGACGCAGAGAATTACTTTGCGATACTTTGCGCCTTTGCGAGAAACTTTAGAATTTTAAAGGAACATCCTTGGGATTGGAATTCCTGTAAAGACGTCACCCCGTGGCGTCTTTAAAAAAAAATTCCTTCAAAATAATGTTTTATAAAAATCAAAGCGCCGAAGGCGCGACAGAACTGTTGAACTTTGGCTTTTGAACTTTTTCTAGTAATGAAGTGATGTGAAAAACTCCTCTAATCCCTCTGCACCTCTAATTCCTAATTCCTAAATATTTCCTCAAAAAACTCCGGATATGATTTTGAGACGACTTCCGGATTTTCCATCTCGACATATCCTATCTTCATCGCAAGAGGCACGAGCGCCATCGCAATACGATGATCTTTATAATTATTGAAAATTATCGGATTATCTTTCGAGAAACATGGCAATCTTCCTGGACATCTCATCCTTAAAACATCGTCGGAGACATCTTCAAAAACGACCTTGAGTTTCGACAACTCATTCATCATCGCCTTTCTTCTATCTGATTCTTTTATCGAAAGATTTTTCAGTCCGGAGAATTCCGCATCGACTTGCAATCCTGCACACGCCGCAATGACCGCAGGAAAAATATCCGGCGAATTGACAAAGTCAAAAGTTATATATTTTTTACAACAAGCTGTCTTCTTTATCATTACTCCGTTATCCACGGATAGCGTTTCTATTCCCAAAGATTTGAAAACTTCTTTTGTCACGGCATCAGCCTGCAAAGAATCTATCTTCAAGTCTTTTAAAAATATCTGCGTTTTATCAGACAAGGCAAGAATCTCGTACCAGAATGCCGCCGCGCTCCAGTCGGGTTCTATTTTAAAATCATCGAAATTATATCTTGAAGGATTGACGGTTATCTTTCTGCCGTTACGTTCAATATCGGCACCGCATTGCTTCATCATATTGACGGTCATATCGATATATGGCAGAGAAGAGAGATTTCCTGTGAGACTGAGCGACAGTCCGTTTTTCCAGAGAGGTGCTGCAAGAAATAACGAAGAAGCAAACTGACTGCTTTGCTCGACGCTTATCTCGAGATTGCCGCCTGTTATCTCGCAGCCTCTTATCATAATCGGAGGATACGACTCTTTTTCAAGATAATCTATTGAAACGCCGAGACTTCTCAACGCATCGACCAATGGTTTCACCGGACGCTGCTTCATCCTCTCGCTTCCAGTCAAAACGAAAGTCCCTTTTGTCATGCTCACTGCCGTCATCAAAAAACGCAAGACAGTTCCCGCATTGAAGCAGTCCAATTCGATAACTTCGTTATCTGGCAAATGACTAAAGTCTAATGACAAATGTCTAAGAAGAAGAACTGTGTCGTCGGAGTTTGACATTAAAGACTCAGAGTCGCAGAGTCGCAGAGTCTCAAAGTCATCTATTCTTTGCGTCTTTGCGTCTTTGTGTCTTTGCGTCTTCCAATAATGCATTATCATCAAAGCTCTGTTGCTCTCGCTTTTGCTTCGAGGAAGGTCTATTTCAGAATTAAAACTGATATTTAATGGTGAAACAAGCATTATAATGAAAATTTATTTTTCAGAATCATGATAGAATCTCTGATGTCGTGAGGCATCACTTCAACATCGATGACTGGTTTTTCTGGTTTCGAGATGAGGACAAAACGTGGTTTACCGCTTTTGTTTTTCTTGTCATGAGAGATATATTTCATTATCTCATCGACATCAAAATCATTAAGATTCAAAAGGTCGAGATTGCCTTTGAACCACATCTCATAGAAGAAAAGCCATTTCTCGTCCAATCCGCAATATTTCACCGAAAGATATAAAGAAGAATATATTCCAAGTGCAACAGCCTCTCCATGAGTGAGATAATTCTCTTTATCTACATAATAAGACTCCAAAGCATGACCGATGGTATGACCGAAATTCAAGATTTTACGCAATCCCGACTCTCTCATGTCAAGACTGACAATCTCGTCTTTAGTCATCGCTGCTTTTTCTATGTAATCCAAATAGTTGTCAGTGTCTAAATCAAGGAATGAATCGTCAGCGATGAATGCATATTTCATCATTTCCGCGATACCCGATTTTACGTCTCTTTCGTTAAGAGTTTTTAAGAATTGAGTGTTTATTATTATGCTTTTCGGTTCTGAGAATAAACCTATCTGGTTTTTGTATCCGTTAAAATTTATTCCGTTTTTTCCTCCGATGGAAGCGTCAATCATTGCGAGCAATGTCGTTGGCACATTGACAAAATCGATTCCTCTTTTGTATGTAGAAGCCGCGAAACCGCCGAGGTCTGATATCGTTCCTCCGCCCAGATTTATCAAGAGAGCGTCTCTTCCAGCCTTGGCGTCGAGGAGTTTATTCCATATAAGCATAACATTTTCAATGCTTTTACATTGTTCTCCAGAAGGAACCACAATCTTAGTGATTTCTTTTTCTGGCAACATAGACGCTATCATGGACGAATAAATACCATAAATATTTTCATCTGTCAAGACAAAAAACTTATCGTAATTATTAGTCATCATTGAAACCTGAGACAAAGCAGCCTCACCGAAAAATATATTCATATTGTTAAAATTTCTCTGCAAATTCTTTAAAGACTTTTCCTCTCTCCTCGAAGTTTTTATATCTGTCGTAGCTAGCTGCTGCTGGAGAGAGCAGACATACATCGCCTTCTTTTGAATATTGTTTCATCAAAACAAAAGCGCTTTGCATATCTTCATATTCCAAAATATTTCCTTTATAATCAGCAGCTTGTAATAATTTTTTCATTGTATTTCCTGCTTCGCCAGTCAGCATAACAAACTGCAACGGATTTTCACTCAAGAAGTCAATCAACGGCTGGTAGTCTATTCCTCTGTCGAAACCGCCTAGTAAAAGAAAATTAACATTCTTTATTGTCTGCAATGCTGCCATCGTCGCCTGCGGAATAGTTGAAATACTATCATTATAGAACTTCACGCCTTTAAATGTTCCCACATATTCCTGACGATGTTCCAAGGGTTTGAACGTTTTAAGATGAGGCAGCAACTCAGAAACAGTGATGCCAAAAGAATGACATGCACATAAAGCCGCTTTGACATTCAACTTGTTATGTTCACCTTGAAGTGGCATATCTTCCCAATCCAAGTTGTAATCATCGAAATTATAGCTTTCGAAAGTCACATAACGAGTCTGCATCGACTCTGCAGTGAACGATAATTTATTATTTAGAACCGCGATATCATTATCGCTCATAAAACGCATGATATTGATTTTCGCGTCTTTATATTTTTCAAAAGTGCCGAAATGATCGAGGTGCTCTTCAAAGACATTCAAGAGAACACCGACGTGAGGCGACCTATTAATAAACTGCAACTGATGTGCAGAGAGCTCATAAACCACTATGGTTCTGCGGTTTATATTTGAGATACAGTCAAAAATCGGGATACCGATGTTACCAGCGAGTATCACGTCATTTCCAGATTCTTTAAGCAGATGATATATCAAAGTCGAGGTAGTGCTTTTACCTTTAGTTCCCGTTATGCCAATAGTCTGACTATGAAACGCTTCCAAGAATAAATCAGTCTGCGAACTAATTTTAGACTCATCGATATTTATGTCTTTTACAGAAATTCCTGGTGTCTTTATCACGATGTCATAATCGCTCGCCGCTTCAAGATAATCATCACCATAATAGAGATTATATCTTTTACTATCAAGGCCTTGCAATGCCGATTCGTTTTTGTCAGCGACGCCAATGACTGCATGAACCAAATATTTGCTCAAGAAATTCAGGGTAGACTTTCCCTCACGGCCGAATCCAGCGATGAGAATCTTCTTACCTCTTAACCGTCTAAATATCGAATCAATCATCTGTTTATAAATTACTTAAGTTATCTTTCAAAATAGTCTCAAATTGTTTAGGAAGATTATTCGTCACATCATATTGACTCAACAAATCATCCAAAGACTTTGGTCTTTCGTCATTTGCCTTTTGACAATATTCCAAACAAGCATTAACCTCTTCCACAGTGCCAACACATTCAAAAGGCTTCACCTCCACTTCACCGTTCAACTGTTTTAAAATTGGAGTCAAATCACTGTCTTCCAACAAATTCTTCCCAAAGATACTAGTCATTTCATCTTGTGGAATGAATGGAGACATTATGATATAAGTGAACAGACATTTAGGGCATCTGCCGCACCATGAATCCGTCTTGCTTCCGACGTTACAGCTTTTGAACACTTTGTAATAATCTTTATTTCTAGAAAAGAAACGAGCAATTTGCAATTCATTCAAAGGTCTCAAGAAACTAAAATATTGAATCTCAGAGCTTATATATTCATCGACATAACTTCTGAAGTCATTTTCGAAAGCTATCGACTTGCTATATTGATGATTCACTTCTGTGTCGGGAACCGTTGGCTCGTTAGCGCTCGACTCGTTAGAAAGAGCGATATATTTCGAATCAGTCGCAAAACCGAGCAGCAAGGTATAAAAGGCCAACATCGCTGAAAATGGTGTATGTCCGTTCAAGAAACCTTCATTATTCATTTTCAACATTGTAGAATCCAGGGTTCTTTTTATTACGGCAGTCTGTTCCAGTGAAAACCCTGCTGTAGCGACACATTCTTCAGTTGCGCCGCGAGGGTTAATTATCAAAGGAATTATCGGCATCTTGTTTTTAAGAAGCTCTATCGTCACGACGGAATCTTTGCCGCCGCCGATAGGAACCAAAGTTTTCTCTTTGAGTTCGATGTTAATTTTTTCGCAAGGAGATTCACCTTCTGGTATGATTTCCATAAAATCATTAACATTTTCCTTAATGCCATTAAGATAGAAGAACTCGCCTAATCCATTAAAATACAACTTCTTCCACCATAGAATCTGTTTCTCATCAAGTGTATGAGTAGCGATATAAACTTTCTTAGGACACGCCAGTTTCCAATAGCTTATCAGTTCAATCATGCCGATATTAAAGATAAGAGTATCCAGATGACTATCGTTCAGATTATCCCAATCATATAATTTATTTGATGGAATTTCGAAACTTGGCGTGAAGAAGAATTTATCATCGAGAGAGAAATAAAATTTCACCGACAAGTTGCCTTTTTCCAAAGTATAATTGTATCTTTGGAAACGGAAAAATTCGTATTCTTCTCGCAAGAGATTGTATTTGTTTTGGTCGTAATATGTAGCCATAATGTTAAATGCGAATTGACCTACAAAATTAACAAAAAATAGCATTAAAATCAATAATTCATAATGCACAATTAAATTTATTCTGGCGGTTATGAACAAAGAGGAATTATTTAAGATTCAGAGTAATACATTAAAGGTGTCTATTGGCGACGTTTTAGTTTCAGAGCCTTTTCTTAACGACTTTTATTTCAGGCGTTCAGCCATCCTAATCGTCGACCACAACGATGAAGGAAGTTTTGGCGTCGTCATCAACAAGAGACTCAACGTGCCTTTCAACGACATCATCATGGGCTTCCCTAAGTTCGACGCCGATGTTTATCTTGGCGGCCCCGTCGATACCGACAGAGTTTTCTTCATTCACACCATCGGCGAGATGATTCCTGATTCGCATAAAATAATGAGCGGACTCTATTGGAGCGGCAACATCAACGCTCTTAAAGCAATGATTAAAAACGATTTAATAAAATCACACGAGGTTCGTTTCTATGTAGGCTACGCAGGATGGGACGGCGGACAGATACGCAAGGAACTTGAAGCAAACACATGGATAGTAGGAAAGTTCAGCACAAAAGAAATACTCCACACCATGCCAGGCAAAATGTGGAGCACTTTTGTTAATAAACTAGGAAACAGATATAAACTCTGGAACAAATTCCCTGTAAACCCTTCGGATAATTAAGCTATGCAGTGAGGAGCAATGAAGTTATTTCACCTGAATCCCCAATTCCTAATTCCTAATTATTTACCGCTTTATAGAAAAGGTCGTGTATTTCCGTTCTGAGGTTCAACTTCGACAATTTATTATTATCAGAAGATGGATATACTCTATTTGACAAGAATATAACTATCAGATTGTTAGCAGGGTCTGCCCAGGCAAAAGTGCCGGTAAATCCAGAGTGTCCGTAACTTTCTAAAGACGATTGTTTTGATGGTGTATACAATTTAGCATCTGGATCTAATTCTGGTTTATCAAAACCAATTCCTCTTCTATTCTCATTTTCAGCGAATGGCGCCGATGTGAAATAGTTTATCGTCTCTTCCGAAATAAACTGCATTCCATTTGCATAACCATTATTCAATAAAAGCTGCAGCATCACCGCCAAATCCCTCGCATTGGAGAAAAGTCCGGCATGACCTGAAACGCCTCCCATCAAGGCAGCAGTCTGATCATGGACATCGCCTATAATCAGACGATTACGGAAATATTTGTCATCTTCTGTAGGAACGATATTGGAGATATCGAACTTATTCAATGGCTTGAAAGAAATATGATTAAGGTTTAAAGGCTCAAAGAAATTCTCTTCCAGATATAACTCAAACGATTGATTTGTAATCGACTCAACTATTTCTGGAACGAAATAGAATCCCAAGTCGCTGTATTTGTACTTCTTCTCCTTTAATTCTGATTTCATTATTGTATCAAAAATCACGTTTTTAAAATCTTCAGAGATATAAAGATTCTGCGCCACACGAACAGTATGCTCTTCATCGATATACTCTCTAAAATATTGCATATCAGGACGATTATCCTTACATGTCATTTTATATATTGGAATCCATGACGTCAGTCCCGACTGATGAGTAAGAAACTCTATCAACTTGATATCTCCTTTATCCGACTGATTAAGAAAAGGAAAGAAATCGCCGAGAGTCGAATTGAGATCTATCAGACCATCGTCATAAAGTTTCATCAAAGCGAAGGATGATGCAAAGAGTTTTGTCAACGAAGCGACATCGTAAATAGATTCAGAATGAACGACTTGTTCGCCTTCGTAAGTGTATTTTCCGTAGTTTTTGTCATAAATAATCTCACCATCTTTAAGAGCCAGCACCTGGCAACCAGGAAACGCCTTTTGGCTCATGGCATCAATGACTAAAGAATCTATCTTTCTGGTATATACATTGTCAATCAACGAGACAGGAAGCGTCTCAGGAGAAAGGAACGAACTGAATCCAAGACCATCGCCGCATTTGAATTCATTCAATGAGACAGGAAGTTTTCCTTTCGGCGACATTTTTCCAAGCATAACATCCAATATCGAATTCGCAACCATCTGATTATCTTCATATCCGACAAGAACAGCATTGACGTTTTTATTCAAAGTCAACTTATCCAAAGCGTATGGACTTCCCAAAAGGTTGATAATCACTTTATTATTTTTATTCAATTTATCAATGAAAGAGACAATGCTTTTGGTAATGCCGTAATTCTTAGAAGGATAACTAGATGTATTTCTGATATTTACAATCACGTAATCGTATGATTTCAACTGTTTTACAGTTCTTTTAATCTCTTCATCAGATACATCATTCTTCAAAAGGAAAGCTGTGTTTTTAATATTGCTTTCATTCAATTTGTTTGATATAAAATTGTCTTTTCCGAAAGTCACGACAGCAATTTTCTTATCGGCATCTTTCTTCAAAGGAAGAATGTCTTTTTTGTTCACGAGCATAGTAACAGCCTCATTATAAAGACGTTGTTTCAAGACATAATATCTATTCTGCTTCAAATCGTTATCTAGTCTTTCAACCGACTGATATTGATAATCGTCAAGTCCGAGTTGATATTTATGTCTTAACACTTTTTTGCAGCTCTCCTCCACTCTGTTTCTTACGAGCGCATTGTTTTTAGCAGCCTCGATGATAATATTAATAGAATTTTCAGCATTGATAGGAAGAATCATAATGTCGTTACCTGCCATAAGTGCCTGAAGACAAACACTATCCTGATGAGTTCCGTTATATGCTCCTTTCATTTCAAGGCCATCGGTAAAGATGATACCATCGTAATTCATTTTATTTTTTAACAAATCTGTTACGATATTTTTAGAAAGAGATGAAGATTTATTCACCACTGGTTCGAGTGCAGGGAAATAAAGATGACCGACCATCGCGCCTTTTACACCTTTGTCAATCAGATATTTAAAAGGAGCGAGTTCTATCTTCTCTATCTCTTCCAAAGAATTTTTAATAACAGGCAATGCGTGATGAGAGTCGGTTTTGGTGTTGCCATGACCAGGGAAATGTTTCATTGAAGGGAGCACGCCATTATTCTGGAGCGCGAGAGCGTATGCTGCGCCTTTACGAGCCACATTATCAGGGTCTTCGCCAAAACTACGGAATCCAATTACAGGATTATTTGGTTCGTTGTTGACATCGATATCAGGAGCAAAATTGACGTTGATACCAATTCTGACACATTGCTCAGCAATCTGGCGGCCCATCTCCGAGATAAGAGAATCGTTGGTTATTGCGCCGAGTGTCATCTGATAAGGATATGACAATCCGTCGTTTATACGCATCCCAAGTCCCCATTCACCATCGATGGCAATCATAAGAGGAGTCTGCGCCATAGCCTGCCACTCGTTGGTTTGTCGCAACAACAACTCAGCATCTGTTCTAAAAAAAGTGACGCCACCAATATTATATTTGTCGATATATTCAGCAATTTTTGAATCGAAATCTTTGTTAGGCTGATTCGCCCTAAGATTCATAAGCTGCCCGACCTGCTGTTCCAATGTCAAGGAATTAAAAACAGAATCGACCCATCTGTCTTCGTCATTTTGTGAAAAGACATTAAAAGAAATTATAAAAGCGAATACTGATAATAATATTTTTTTCATTGTCTGATAATATTTACAAATTGAACAAGTTCTTCAAAATCAAATGGTTTATATATGATATTTTTATTTTTATCGAGGACATAAAAAGTCGGCGTGGCAGTTACGGCATAATTGCTTACATGAGGATTATTCCACTCCATACCGTCATGATAAAAATAAGAATTAACTTTATATTTTTTAACATAACTCTTTATTTTCTTCAAGTCGCCTTTCACACTGACAGCCACCAATGAAAAGTCAGGATTCTCTTCCAAAAACGTCTTGAACTGCTTGATATTTTGACGACAATGGTCGCAGGTATATGACCAGAAATAAACTATGACAAACTCGCTATCAAGTTCATACATATCAAATTCCTCATTAAAGACTGTTTGTCCCGAAATATTTTTCGCTTGACTTCCAATTCTTACTCTTGAGTTATATTCAACTATATCTAGCAATTCATTATACTGATTTTCATCGCAATTCAACTCTTCAGAATATGGGATTCGTGTCATATAATCTACAACATCTTCGTAACCGAGTTCATTAAATCCTTCGACAAGATATTGAAAAACAAATTTATACATATTAAAGTTAACAGAAGAACGATACAGCACGTTATCGATTCCCAAAATAATCGACATTATTTGTTGCTCGCGACTTTGTCCAGGCGACTGCTGAACAGAGAGAAAATCGATGATTTTTGTTGTCAGCACATTAGTAGGAATAAGCGATAAATCATTAAAGTCGACTTCATTGAAAAAGTTAGCTATCAAGTCATTACGTTGTTCTTTAAAATCATAATCCAGATTTAAAGGAGCAAATCTGTCAACGCGAATCAATGTTGAAGCATAGTTATTATTTTTTAACAAAGTGTCAGTGAAAGACCAAAGAGAATCCTGCAATTTCTGGTATTCGTTTTTTGCGTTAAGATAAAATTCTGATTTTTTATCGTATGAACGAAGCACAGGTTTAAGCAAATCCAACGACTTCATCGTCTGTTCTTTAAAGAACAAATATCGATACCAGTCAGCATTCAGCTGCGAGTCGATAAATTCTATCTCTTCCAATTTGTTAATATCTTTTAAGACAAACATGACATCATCATTTTCATAAAGGAAGTCGAACGAGAAACCATATTCAGTTTCAATCTGATACATGCCTTTTGTCAATTGCGTATTGAAATCTACACGCTTATCGTGCGACATCATAACAGAATCGAGCACTTCCATATATAATCCAGTGTAAGCGTTGAGATACACCTTCTGCTGAGGAAGATTGAAAAAAGTTCCCGACACCGTTTGAGATAAAACACTCATTGGAGCTAGAAAAAACAATATGATTATCAACGACTTTAAAGCTTTCATATTCAAAAATGTTACTTAACAAAGATATGAAAAAAAAGACTACAAGACCACAAGACTACAAGACAACAAGTTTTTTTAGTTAGGAATTAGGAGTTAGGAATTTTCATTAACTTTGCATTCTTCTAAAATCGACATTATTTTACCATAAAACATTGACATTCTAATGAAAGCCCAGATAACAAATAAAGAAATATGGAAAATAGCGATTCCTATTATGTTAGGAAACTTAGCGCAGACAATCATCAATTTCACCGACACTGCTTTTTTAGGTCATTTAGGTGTTATTGAATTGGGTGCATCTATGTTGGCAGGACTTTTCTATTTCGTGTTCACCACCATTGCTACTGGTTTCGCCATCGGCATCCAGATTATTATAGCAAGACGATTCGGCGAAGGCAACAAGGAAAGAGTCGGCGTGATTTTCGAACATGGAGCGTTCTTCGTTCTAATTCTAGGAACAATATTATTTTCAATCTTATATTTCTTCTCTGAATCGCTTCTTGGCTGGCTCATCGACTCGCCTAATATCTACGCGTCGGCATTAGATTACATAAAATATCGCCAGTTCGGCATCATATTCGTTTGTTTCAATTTTTTATACAGAGGTTTATATGTAGGAATATCCAACACCAAAGCCATTACCTATTCCACAATAATAATGGCAATCGTCAATATCTTTTTAGACTATTGTCTCATATTTGGTAAATTAGGTTTTCCAGAGATGGGAATCGGCGGCGCTGCATTAGCCTCATTCTGCGCAGAAGTAGCGGCTTTCATATTCTTCGGCATATACAGTTACATCACTTTGAGAAACAAAGACTTCGGCATGTTCAAGATTCACAAGCTAGAATCAGAACTGATGAAGAGAATCTTGAAAGTCGCCACCCCGACAATGGTACAGAAGTTATTTTCATTCGGAGTATGGTTTATCTTCTTCATCTTGATAGAAAAGATGGGCGAGACTGCCACCGGTATCTCCTCCATCGTAAGAAGTGTTTATATGATACTCATAACACCTTGCTTCGCCTTTGCAACGACAACCAACACATTGGTAAGCAGAACTATAGGAGCAGGACATCCGGAAGAGGTTTTCAACACAGTCAACAAAATCATGAAAAACTGCATCTTATGCACGCTGCCTATCATCGCGATATTAGCTATAATTCCGATACAGGTTGTAAGCATTTACACCAACGATTTAAACCTCGCTCAATTAGTTGTTCCATCAATTTATGTGATATGCTTCTCTGCGATATTTCAAGTCGTCGGCAACTCATATTTCGAGGCAGTATCAGGCACTGGCAACACATCGGCAGCATTATATCTTGAAGCAGCAATTCTGGTCATTTACACCATTTATATCTGGATAATGTCAACAATATGCGCCGACGTACACTGGGTATGGACAGCAGAAATCATTTACGGCGGATTGCTCGCCATTGTGTGCTATTTATATATGAAAATGGCGAAATGGAATGAGAAGAGGATTTGATTAATTAGGAATTAGAAATTAGAAATTAGGAATTGAGGATTGGGGTAATTATTGTAGAGACGCGTCAATGTTACCTTAAGGTAAACACACATAGACACGTCTGATTTATTAAGAATTAATTATGAAAATTATATTAACAATATTCGGTTTATTATCATTAACATTGGGTGTTATTGGGATTTTTGTTCCGATATTGCCAACTACGCCGTTATTGCTTCTTGCGGCTTGGTGTTTCTTCAGAAGTTCCAAGACTTTATACGAAAAACTCATCAACAGCAAGCATTTAGGTTCGTATATAAAAAACTTCAGAGAGAATAAAATTATCCCTCTGAAGACTAAAGTTTATATCATAACGATGTTGTGGGCCAGCTTGATTTATTGCATCTTCTTCGTCGCGAACGGAATGCTCTGGCTACAAATTTTATTGGCAATAATACTCGTCGGTGTGACGATGCATATACTTTCTTATAAGAGTCGCTAATCTCGTTATCTTACTTTAAACACCCAAGCCGCATCGCTCTTCAAGTCGTTGTATTTAAGCGGCGTAGTGTCAATAATCATCTTGCCGTTTTCATATCTCCAAGACAATATCTTTTCACAGCCTAACATAGTAACAACAGTATTTTCTTTTGGCTGCGGAATTTCAAGAACGAGTTCATCTTGCGGATATTCTATCGCTATCGCGTATAAGTCATCGCCTTTTGTCGTGTAACAGACGTATGGCTGCTCGCACTTATATTCTGCCTCGAAACCGTTTTCAACTTTCAACAATTCTTTCCGAATCGCCACAGGGGTTCCTTGAGACGCCACAGGGGTTCCTTGAGACGCCACAGGGGTGACGTCTCTACAAGAGACGAACAATCGCATCATAGCGTCAATGTTTTTCTCTTCGTATTCGACTTTGATGTTATACGATTTTCCTGCTTTGAGTTTGATAGTTGCTGAAGTAGAATTCCAGTTTTTTGCCTGGTCGGCATCGCTTTGTTGTTCGTTTGCCTTCGATGGATTATAATCTATAATGACTTTATCATCGATATACAATCTTACAATATCATCGACTTCCACTTCAAAAGTATATTTATCTGTCTTTTCTGGAACGAACACTCCGGTCCAGGTAGCGCTGAAGTTATCGTAGCTTATCGCCTTATCAGGAGAGTTACGATGCCAGTTGAAATCTATCAAAGAGTCAGTTCTTGTGATTGATACTTCTTTCATTTCGTAGAACTTGGTATAAGGACTAGTTCCGTAGATTGCCTCGCCGTTTATCTCGAGCCATTTACCGAGGTCCAACAATCTTTCTTGCTGAATCATAGGAATGATTCCATCGGCTGCAGGACCTACGTTGAGAGTCATTCCGCCGCCTGCAGCGACAGTCTTCGCGAAGTGACGAATAAGTTCTTTAGAGGTGAGATAATTGGACAGCGGCTCATTGCGGTTAAGTCCAAAGGAGCGACCTATGCCGCGGCACTCTGCCCATGGTCTGTCGGTCTGTGTGATACCTGCGCTGTATTCTGGAGTGCGGAAACCATATTGCGAGCCGTGACCCCAGCGGTCGTTGACGATAGCCTCCTCGCCTACTGTGTTATAATACCAAGCGATGAGTTCGGCGGCATGCCATTGCTCAGCAGAGTTACGCCATTCGCCGTCAGAGAAGATGATAGAAGGACGATATTTTGTAACTAATTCTTTGAATTGAGGAATCATGTGATTGTCGACATAGTTGGCGATAGAATCATCCGGGTCGATGTACCATCTGTGCATCGGGTTAGTCCATTCTGGAAGAGAGTAATAGAATCCCATCTTCAAGTCTTTAGCGCGGACCGCGTCAGTGAGTTCACCGACGATGTCGCGTTTTGGTCCGCCCACGACACTGTTCCATTCTGGAGAATATTCGCTGTCCCAGAGGCAGTAGCCGTCGTGATGTTTTGTCACGAGAAGCACATATTTCGCGCCGCTCTTCTTGAACAAGTCAGCCCAGTCTGCAGGATTCCAGAATTCTGCCTTGAACATCTTATCAAAGTCACGATATTCAAAATCCTCGCCGTAGTTTCTCTTTTGGAAGTTGACACGAGTGCTGTCGTTGTTCATCAAGCCGCTGTAATACCATTCGGCGTAGCCTTCGTTAGAGGCGAAAGCCGGAACGGAATACACGCCCCAGTGAATGAAGATTCCCAGTTTTGCATCTGAGAACCATTGAGGATAGCCACGTTGTTGCAACGACTCCCAAGTAGGTTCAACTTTTTGAGCGAAAGATGATAATGCTAAGAAGCAAATTAATAATAAGGTAGAGATTTTTTTCATGATTTTATTTATTTGCCATGAGCTTTGAGCAATGGGTTGTGAGCAATTTCAAATACTTTTAAAAAACATACTGCAAGCCGATTTGATAACCGATAAACATTCTTTGTTTGTTATCGCTGTTATCCTTTTCCCAAAGACAATTGTTTGGAAATAAGTCTTCGGAATTAACATAATTGGAATATAAATAATTGAAGCTTACGCCGCCAAAGACGTTAAAATGATTCAAGAATGTGAATGATGGAGCGAGAAGATATGATGCATTGTAACACACCTTATCATTAGAAAATCCTAACGATGTTGCTTTGAATTCATTATTGATTTCAAACCAATCTGTAACAGGAATATGGATACCATAACCAGCTTCTGCTACGACCTTGCTTCCGTCTTTAACTTTGCCGTTATAACCAACACCCAAGATACCGTAAGAGTATTTGCCTCCTGATCTGAAAGACAACATCGTATTGTTCATATTGTCGTAAGAAAGAGCGACTCCCATCTTACCGTTCTTGATGATATTGATAAAAGCTATTGGAAAATCACTTTCTTCTGCGACATTAAGTATTGTAGCAAACTGCACGCCTTTGACTTTCTTGGCAATATTAGCAACTCCAGCAAACTGCAGACCTTTCACATCACCTGCGATATTTGTCACGCCAGAGAGCTGCAAACCTATATAAGAATCTTTACTTGTATTAGCCACGCCAGCGACTGCTATTCCATTTCCTGAACCTGAATAATTATATACGCCACTAACTTGAATGCCATTGTAAGAGCCTTTGCTCATATTAGCCACGCCAGCAACTGCTATTCCATTTCCTGAACCTGAATAATTATATACGCCACTAACTTGAATGCCATTGTAAGAGCCCTTGTTTATGTTTGTCACGCCAGCAACTGCTATTCCATATCCAGCATTTCCAATATAGTTAGAAACACTAGCAATTTGTAAGCCTGTCGCATTATTAGCTATGACATTACTGATTCCAGCCAAAGCGAGACTTCTCTCATTCTTAGAAATTCCCACCAATAGATTGATTGAAAAAGCATTCGTATATTCCTTCGCTTTTTTAACATTTATCGTACTCAATGGAAAACCGAAATTTATCTGAACCGGACGGAATTTTTTCTCTTGAGAAAAAACATTAAAAGATAATAATGCACATAATAAGAACAATAATAACTTTTTCATTTTTAATTTTTCATTTTTTAAATCATTTAGACGTGTCAATGCGTGTTTATTTTCAAGGTAACATTGACGCGTCTCTACATCAACTCCTAACTATTAAAAATTTCCATTGCGATATGAGCGCAGGCCTCAGCGTCGGCGAGAGCATGATGATGATTGGTCAAATCGAAGCCACAGTGTGCAGCAACGGTATGAAGCTGATGATTCTCCAAATCTGGGAAGACTTTTACTGAATTAATGTGGGTGCAATAAAACTTATAATTAGGATATCGCATTCTATAATGCGCGAAACAAGCCTTGAGACAGCGCTCATCGAAGCTTTTGTTATGAGCGACAAGCGGCAGGTTTCTCACATATTTAGAAGCCTCACGCCACACCTCGGGGAAGACAGGCGCGTCGTCGGTGTCTTCTTTTTTTATTCCATGAATCTTGGTATTCCAGTAACTGTAATAATTGGGGACAGGTTTTATCAGACTATAGAATCTGTCCACAATCTCCCTGTCTTTAACGATGACAATACCGACGCTGCACGCGCTCCTGATATCGCCGTTCGCCGACTCGAAATCTATGGCTGCAAAGTCAGGGAGATCGGGCATTATAATCTGATTGTTAGATAATTCCGACATCTTATTCTTTTATCTCTGCGTGGAAAATATCTATCTCGTCGTCTTCAAACATACATTCTGAAGTGTAGAACTGACCTGGTTTGTCGTCGTCTTGGAACAACAATATTGTCACTTTCTTGAACTTCAATGGCTGTTGGCTTTCTGACACTTGCTGTACTTTCTCGTATGAGATGCCTTCCATCTTCAACATTTTCAATAATGCTGCCAAGTCTAAGTCGACATTGATAAAAATATCTTCATCGCCTTCTTTCCATGCGATGCTGATGACACCTGTGGTGTATAATTCAAAGTTCTTGATTTCTACTGTTTTCATAATTATTCTTGATTTAATAATTCATTCAAATCTTTTTGTAATTGTTCAGCGTTGATAAAATGTATCGACTTCATCCCGACATTTATCGCGCCTTTCACATTATTAATATTATCGTCGATGAACACCGACTCTTCGGCTTTAAGATTATAACGTTCTAATAATGTATGATAAATCTTAGGGTCTGGCTTGAGAAGTTTCTCATCGCCGGAACAAACGATGTTATCTATCAAGGAGAATATCTTATATTCCTTCTGTACCATCGGGAATGTCTCGTTCGACCAGTTTGTCAATCCATAGATGACTGGATACTTCTCTTTCAGCGACTTGATAAGTTCGTACATTCCTGGAATTTCCTCTCCCATCGTCTTCATCCATTCTGAATGATATAATCTTATGGCTTCTTCAAACTCTGGGAATTCCGCGATACGTTCTTTCACAGCGACTTCAAAAGGCTTGCCTTTATCCATCTGGGCGTTCCATTCCGTATTACAGACGCTCTCGAGGAAATAGTTGCATTTTTCCATATCGTTAAAATACGAATCGAAAAGATAATGCGGATTCCAATCCACGAGCACGCCGCCGAAATCAAATACGATGTTTTTAATCATAACTTTATAGGTCAAAAGACAAGGACAACAGTCAACAGACATTGTCCTTGTTTTTTAATTATTTTTTCAAACGTTTTTCAATCATTGATGCAATCTTATCGCGAAGGCTTTCAGCGCTTTGTTCTTCAGAAGGCATGACAGGGTCCATGATTTCAATGTCAATCTTCTTCCAGAACTTAGGCACTATGCTGCTTCCATAACATGCAGATTCAGAACCTGCGATGGCCACTGGAACGATAGGCACATTCAACTCCTTGCTTAAGATAGCGAATGTCTCCTTGAACTTTCTCATATTATTGTCTTTAGAACGTGTTCCTTCTGGGAATATCACGATGTTCTTGCCTTTCTTCAACACTGCGCACATCTCTTGTAATGACTGACGTACGTTTTTGTTAATATCCATTAAGATGATGTTATTCTTTCTTGCGAAGAACTGAGCAATCTTTGACCTCCAGTGTTTCTCTTTTGCGAAGAAGAAAATATCTTTGTTTTCCTTACGAGTGAAATTGTAAGTAATCAAGAATCCGTCGATAGCGGAGCGGTGATTTGCCACGATGATACATGGTGTCTTTGGCAATTTCTTGTTACCTCTCACTCTGAAACGATAGCATATCGAGAACAATATCTTTGTTAAGGTGTATGTAAACCATTGAGTAATACCAGGTTTTTCCAGCTTCACATCGACTTTTGTTGCAAGAATATCTTTCCAAGTTATTGTTGTTGTATTGAAGGTATGCTCGTTGTTTTCGATATAATCGGTGAGTTTAGCCAATGTGGTGAGGTTTTCCATCTGTTCCTCGTTGAGGTTGATGCCGAATGTATTTTCGATATAAGCGAGAAGTGAGACCTTGCTTAATGAGTCCATCGACAAGTCTATTTCGAAGTGGTCGTTTTCGTTAGCCACCATCTTTGTCTCGTCTTCAACGAAAGCCTTCAACATCTTATATACTTCGCTCTTACCTTCCAACGATTCTTGTACAGCATTAGTCTTAGGTTTGTCAACGAGATGAGGAAGGAGGAATCTTTGCACCTTGCCGAGACGAGTCTTTGGCAGCTCTTCCGACATGATATGATATTGTTTGATACGTTTATATTGAGGTTGCTCAGCGTTGAAGCGTTCCACTTCTTTCTTGATAAGAGCGTCCATAGCATCCAAATCAATTTGTCTGATAGCAGTCATATTTGGACGTACCGCAGCATGCAAAGCGTCGCCATTCAGGAAGATACCGATTTCCTGCACATAAGCGCTCTCACTCATAAACTCTTTCTCAAGAAGTTCAGGGTTGATATTCTTGCCGTTGGATGTCACTATAATCTCTTTGATACGGCCTGTTATCTTAAGTCCGTATTTATCGAGTACACCCATATCGCCGGTGTGAAGCCAGCCGTCCTTTATAATCTGAGCCGTCTCTTCCTCGCGTTTGTAGTAGCCCTGCATAACATTGTCGCCCTTGACACATATCTCGCCTTTTTCAGAGATTTTCACTTCTATGTTAGGGAGCAGCTCTCCTGCATAACCGACTTTACGTCTGCCAGGACGAGTGAATGATATCATAGGCGCTGTCTCTGTCATGCCGTAGCCTTCTAGTACATAGAGGCCTAATGTCTTCAAAATCGTTGCAGTCTCTATCGAGAGAGCTGCGCCGCCTGATACTAAATATTTCAAGTGACCGCCGAATTTCTTATGCACGCTGCTGAAGATAGTCTTTGAAACTGCATCACTGCCGATGAGTTTGGTAATCTTATAAAGCAGACGTGTAACGAAAGAAGCGTTGATTTTGCTCATGATGCCTTTTACAAGCATATCGTAGAGACGAGGCACTCCAATAATGATTGACACCGCGCCGGCGTTGAGAGTCTTGATGATTGACTCGGCATTCATAGCCTCTGCGATATGAACAGTGCCGCCCATATAAAGAGGAGCGACGACGCTGCCCAGAAGAGGAAGGATATGATGTACAGGAAGCAACATCATCACATTGCTGTCTTCCTGGAAGATTGGCACCTGCTTACTAACAGAATCGACGTTGAACATGACATTTCTGAAGGAAAGCATAACGCCCTTAGGATTGCCTGTCGTTCCAGAAGTGTAATTGATGAGCATGGTAGCATTATCATCTCCTAGAGGTATGTCTGTTGCAGGAATATCTTCACTATCCGAAAGTTGAATATCGTTTTTGGTAAAGAGACGAGCGCCTTGAAGATTGATGTCGCCAAACATCTCTTGTTTATCTTCTGAAATGAAGACGATGTCAGGACGGCAGTCGTTGATGACGTATTCTATCTCTTTCTTTGTCGACTGTGCATCCAAAGGAACAGCTATAGCCTTGCAGCGCATCGTTCCGTAGAAAGCGAAGCACCATTCAGGCGAGTTCTGCGCACATATTAAAACTTTTTCAGGCTTAGATTCCGCTGAAAATGAATCAGCGTATATTTGAGAATATCTTAAAAGTTGAGTGTAAGTGTATTTGGCGTCTTTGAAAGTGAGCGCTAACTTGTCTTTTTTTGATATTAACATCTTCTATAATTGTTTTCAATAATCTGCAAAGATAATATAATTTTAAAAAAATAAGAAATTCAGAATCTCAAAATCTCAAAAAAATACATCATCGAAAAAATTGATTGGATAATCGAAATTTTATGTTTGAATTTTACAAACAATATATATACTTTTGCGTTGTTAATAAACAAATAAATTACAAACCTGCCCAAAGCATATAGCCGAAGGCTCTTAACTATAAAAATATGAAAAGACTACAAGATAACGTAACGATAATCACCGGTGGCGGTAAAGGAATTGGATACGGCATGGCATGCGCTTTTGCCAAAGAAGGCTCAAACCTCGTCATCACAGGAAGAACAGAGTCAAGATTGCTTGATGCAAAGAAAAGACTCGAAGAAGAATACGGCGTCAAAGTGCTCGCTATGGTCGCCGACGGCGCTGACGAAGCACGCATCAAAGAAGTAATCGCCAAGACCATAGAGACATTCGGCAAGATAAACACATTGGTCAACAACGCCCAAGCGTCCAAGTCGGGATTGCCGCTCATCGAACACACTAAAGAAGATTTTGATTTAGCCATCAATTCAGGATTATACGCAGCATTTTTCTATATGAGAGAAGCTTTTCCATATCTCAAAGAAAGCAAAGGTTCCGTCATCAACTTCGCTTCCGGCGCAGGATTATTTGGCAAATTAGGACAAAGCTCATACGCTGCCGCCAAGGAAGGCATCAGAGGATTATCGAGAGTTGCTGCCGCAGAATGGGGACCTGATGGCGTAAGAGTAAATGTCATTGCGCCTTTGGCAATGACTGAGAGTCTGCAAGAATGGAAGGAGAACTATCCTGAGCTCTTCGCCAAGACAATACAAGGCATCCCATTGGGACGTTTCGCCGACCCAATGCAAGACATCGGAAGAGTCTGCGTGTTCTTGGCATCCGACGACGCTTCATACGTCACAGGAGAGACAATCACATTGCAAGGAGGTTCTGGATTAAGACCATAACAATCCACACTATTCCTCACGAATATTTTTCGTAAAATAAAACATCCACGAAACTTCACTAATCTTTCACGAAAGTGTTTTTCGTGGATGAAACGATTATTCTTCTTCCGTATAATATACTTTATAATATTTCCCGCGAGCGTCCTCACCTTGTTCCACGTGGTCGCGGTTGCCGTCGATGATAATCTGTATCTTGTCATCAAGACGGATGACTCTTTTATAAGAACGCTGCTGTTTCTTGAAGGCATTGTTTGAAATCATGAAGTTATCGTCGATACTGAGGCCGTTCTCTTCCTCATAGTTCTTCTTGTAGTTTTGGAAGCTCTCAATCACATCAGGCTGTTCTATGACCTCAGCAGCGAACTCATCAAAGTCGAAGCTGTCTTTTTCCTTGAAGAACTGTAACGATTTGTTAAGAAGGTCAATCTGGTCGGCCTTAGACACCTCGAATTCTTTAGGCAGTTCCTGAGTCACGAAGTTTTTGGCCATCGCCATGACATTCTGAGTGTTGGCATATTCATCCTTACGCTGACGCACATGGAGGAAGTCGTCGGTCCAGTAGAGAGCCTCGGTGCCTTTGTTGGTGTTATCGACAATAGAAACAACGTAACCATCTTCCCTATCCCTATTGAAGATAAGACAACCTTTGTCGAGTTTCTTGATATTGATACCCTGTTCGCTCTCGAGGCTGAACTTGCTGCTGCCGCCTCCCACTTTCAGATAAGTGTCCTTATTCTCCGTCTTGAAGATACCGACGGCATCGACGAGTTCGCCTGTCATCATGCAATCGGTGAAGTAAGCCACATAAAACTCGCCAGCCTTGATTTTAGGATGCGTGCTTTGTTCGTATAGATAACGAGCCAGCTTCTTCGACTCTTCATAGAGACATGACGGATCCTCGAATATCTTGGATGCCGCGCCGTGCACCACGTTATATTCCAGTCCGCTATCGTGATAAAGATGGAAGAATTCCCCTATGTTGAACGCGTTAAGGAAGAAATTAGACAAGGTGTTACGCAGCTCCTCGCTGAGAGAGACGTTCGACTTGGCAAGATGCACGCCCTCCTCAGCAGCCTTGTTGCCGATAATATGTAATGCTAAATGAGTCAGTTTTGTTTCCATTGAAATCTTATATAAGTGATGCAAAAATAGTTAAAAAACGTAAACGCGATATAACACATTCCAGCATCTTCACCATAAAAAAGGCAACGAATAAGTAGCAATTCTATCCAAATGTTGTGAATTGCTTTAAATTATGTATCTTTGATGAATTGAATACAACACGATACCAACATCAAATTGTATTTCAATATATTACAACAAATTTCACAATTAAAATTCTGTATTCAACTTATAAGTCCGGAACTCAAAAATCCGGACTTTTTTAATTCTATTTGTTTTTTTTATATTAAAACCACAATAGAAAAATTCGTTTTAAAATTCGAATTTTATCTATAAAAAGTTCCCATTCTCTTTTTTCTAACAAAAAATAATTTTAAAATGCATCATTTGCGGAGAATATTTGTTATATTTGTCGCATAATCTGCGGCGATTAACTTTAATTTTCTCCGCATAAAATAATATGGTATGTACATCTGGCAAAATAAAGAATGGCCTAACTTTCGTTGGAACGAATCAATAGTAGCGAATAAATTATCCCAAGTGAAATTTGAACAAGGACGTTTATTGGGCATAATGAGCATGCTTGGATTTGATTTGAAAAACATAACAATTCTTGATGCAATGACATCCGACATTGTAGAGTCATCTAATATAGAAGGCATCACGCTAAACACTGAAGATGTACGTTCATCAATAGCCTGGCAGTTAGGATTAGACAATATAGGATTACCTACTTCTAACAGATACATTGAAGGCGTCGTAGAAGTAATGTTCGATGCCATCAATAATTATCAAAAACCGCTTACTCAAAAACGTTTGTTTTCTTGGCATACATCTTTATTTCCAAACGCCAATACGTCCAAACATATCACCGTAGGCGGATGGAGAGAAAGCGCTTTACCTATGCAGGTCGTTTCAGGTCGCCATGGCAATGAAACCGTACATTATGAAGCGCCTTCATCCAACGATGTCCCTAATCTAATGAATACTTTTCTTAATTGGGTACAAGAAGAACAAGATATAGATATGATAGTAAAAGCTGCCATTGCACATCTTTGGTTCGTAACAATACATCCATTTAGCGATGGGAATGGACGTATTGCTCGTACAATAATGGATATGTTGTTAGCAAAATCAGATGACACCCCACATCGTTTTTATAGCATGTCAAATATTATTGGAAAAAAAAGGAAAGAGTATTATAACATATTGGAAAAAACTCAAAAGGGAAATCTAGACATCACTGAATGGCTTATCTGGTTTCTTGAAAGTTTGAATGACGCCATCAAAGACAGTCTGTGTCTTGTTGAAAAAGTAAGAAAGAAGTCTGTTTTCTGGGAGAACAATCGTCATGTTGCAATGAATGAGAGACAAACAAAAATGATCAATATGTTATGGGACCATTTTGAAGGAAATTTGACTTCCAGCAAATGGGCAAAAATCACCAAATGCTCTTCAGACACTGCACTTCGCGACATACATGATTTAATACACAAAGGCATCTTAATCAAGAATGACTCCAATGGACGAAGCACTAGTTACAGATTAGCAATAGAAGAATAATAAATCAAATTAAAACAACTCCAACTGCTGCCCTGGCGTGTTCAAAGTCTGAGGTTTCTTGCCATAAAAAATCTCGATATTACCGAACTGCTTGTCGGTGATGCAGAAAATCCCGACTTGCCCGTATTCTGGCAGTGACGCTTTCACTCTTTTTATATGCACGTCGGCATTTTCCTGACTTGCGCAATGCCTGACATAAATCGAAAATTGAAACATTGTAAATCCGTCTTTCAACAGTTTCTTCCTAAATTCCGACGCCGCTTTTCTATCTTTCTTCGTCTCAGTCGGCAAATCAAATAAGACTAAAACCCACATAATACGATATTCACTAAAGCGTTCCATAAAAACTACATTATCGGATATACAATCTTTCGCGACTCTCCGCAAAAACATCTGTACAAAGACGCTGTCGTCTGGCTTACGGCAATCATCAACGGACTGCGTTTCTCTGAGATAACAACATCCAAAACCGGTATCTTTAAAAGCTCAGCCTTCCATTCTTTAGTAAGACCATCTTCCGGCAATCCTCTTTCTTTCACCAAATTAAAAACCAGTTCATCAACATAAGGACGATACGGCTCCATAACATCATCTGCCAGACAATAAGCATTGTAACGATTATGATGATGAATCCCCAATGTCGGCAACATTCCGCTCGACACCAAAGCGCGAGCTACCACTGCACGCAGAATCGCATAACCGTAATTCAGGAGATTATTAGGCGGTACTCCTTCCCTATCTCTATTGAAATCATCTATATGTCCAAAGAGTTTCTTCCAATAATAAGCGGCAGCACGACCTTCAAGATTATCGCCGTCGCCGCTCTTCACTTCTTTAGACCAGACTTTCATACAAGCAGTTTCAGCATCAGTACATTTAGAAAGCACCTCTGCCTGATTATTTATTTTCGCCTGTACGGTCTGCTGCCAAAGCTGTTTCTTCAAAGGAAGAGTCGCTTCAATCTGATAACGGAAGCGTTCGCTTTGAGTCGTGTTGCCACACAAAGGAAGCATCAGACCGACGGGAAGACTTTTGCCATCGCAAGTAATGAGAGCGCAGTTGTTTGCCAGTAAAGCGTCAATTACGCCCAACGTTATTGTAATCTGCCTATTATCAATAACTACCACCCCTATATCTTCAATAGGGATGGTAGTTACCTTTTCATAACACTGACTGCTGATAGCTGACTGCTGTTCGCTATCCTGAGGCATTTTAACTACCAGCTGCTCGTTTTTAAGAGAGAGATAAGCAGGATTGGTAAAACAAAGTGTACGTTTTATCATAATGGTTGAATTTAATTTATAAAAAAGAGTTGCCTAAATTAGCAACTCTCAAATGTCTTATTGTTTTAAATTATTAAACTCGACAATATTACCCAATCTATCAACTTTAATTGGAATACAAATTTCTTTTATCATTTCACTACTCCATGCTCTTTGTGCTTTATTGTTACTTCCCAATTCCATTGTTTGAACTATTGGCTGAGCTATTGTTTCAGGAACAAAATGACCTTCATTTCCAGTACAACTAACCATTTTATAAATCCTACTTTTATCAATTTCATCACACTCAACACCATTTCTCAATTCTTCACTTGAAGGCACATACACCAAATCATTAGGAGAAAGTATGAATAACAATTTAGCGTCTTTATAAACATATTCGTTTTCCTTAAGAACATTATCCAATGCCTGTTTCCATTCTTTCTGATGTTGTTTTTGGCAATCAATAACAATATTTAAAGGCACTGTTACATATGTTCTTGTTCTCTCAATATTTCCTTCTTTATCTAACTTCTCTATTTCATAAACTACAAAAAACAGATTGGTGCCCTTATCAGCCTCTACGAACTTAGCAGACTTATTGCCATTTCGCCCTATTGAGAACTTATTTCCTTTTTCAAATCTTCTTACTTTGTAAATTGGATAATGGAATTTACCATTGTTCAAAGATATTATATTTCTATTCATTTCATCTATTCCGTCAGAAGAAAAAGCAAGTTCAGGGTTATTATCTTTAGTCTGTAAATGCGCTTTTAATATTTTCTGAATACCTGTATCTGTAATAGATTCAATCTTCTTTATAGCATCTTCCTTTTTCTTAACGCCAGAGAAGTAACCAACAAGGTCACTTAGAAAACGTGTTGCAAAATATCGATCTTTAGGTTCGCCATTATCTTTTTTATTGTCTTGCGTGAAATAGTAAACATCTATTTTTTTAACATCTACATCTGACCAAACATCTTTATTATCTTCAATATATTTCTTTATAAATTTAGCATCACGATTCTCATTCAGCAAATCAATAATTTTAATTTTCAAATCCTTATTTACAATAACTTTAGGATTTTTTATTGCTTCATTTAAAGATACTTGCTTAATAAAACGTAAATTAACTTCTCCAAATACAGTATCTTTATGCATTGATTTACGTATTGCCCAACTATCGCCTTTTGTTTGTTTTAGAATGACTTTTTTACCATTCTCGTCATAATGTTCATATTTGTTGACAGTTTTATTAATAACACGAAGATTCTGTTTAAAACTGACAATCATATTTTCAATAGATTTCTGAACATCTGATGTAAAGGTCTCCCAAGGTTTATAGAATTCTCTGAAGACTTCTTGTTCTTTACCTTTCACTATAACCTTTTCTATTTTTCTTAATTTACGAGATAATTGATAACGATTGGCATTATGTTTTGAATGAGCGGCTTCATTATTAAGCAAATTAACATGATCACGAGTTGTACAAGCGATAACAATTGCATCCATCGCATGATGACGATGGTCTATACGTTTTTTATTGAAACCTTTCTGCAATTCAAGCGGAATTTCTGGTATCAAATGACCTTCGGCATTATATGCTGTAAAATTATCCGTTCCCGTCAACTCATTCAAGCGTTCAAAACGAGGAAGTATTATTTTATTCCAAACATTATTTACGCCCCAGTCCTTTTTAAGTCTGTCTGTTATAGTTCCATTACATGTGATTACATGCTTGGAAACAGCTTCTTGCTCATCTTTTTCACGAACTATATTCGAAAGAAGTCCTTTAACCAACTTACTGATATATCTACTATCATTCAACTGGCGCTCAATGAATTTATCAGGAACATCTTCCATCAAAAGTTTTGTCTTTTTAATTCCCTTATAATGCCTTTTCACAAAGTCTTCGTAAGACTCAACTGAAAACACCTCAACTATTTCACCTCCAGCCAACTGAACTTTCTCGCCTCGATGTTTTTTGATAAATTCATATCCAAGTTCTCTGTCTTTCAATTGATTAATTTCAGCCTCACAAATAACCTTATTGCTAAATGAATCATCAAAATAACGTGATTGAGGAATTACGTGTTCTATCTGATAAGCTGAAGTAAACAGTTTTCCTAACGGAATAGTTTTTCCTGTATATGGAGAACGATATTTTTGCTCTAACCATGCTTTATATCTAACAATATCCGACTTTGATGGTTGAGGGTTCTTTGAAACTTTACTTACAAAATCAAAATCCTTATCGTTTTTATCCAAATTATCAATTGCATATTCCTCATAGATTTTCAGAATTTCCTGTTGCATAGGCGAATATGGTCTTACATTTTCCACCTCATATTCAGGATTTATCAACTCTGCAAGCATTGACTTAATTCTCAAATTCGTATTTTCATTTTCAAGAATTTGAGTTGTCATCCTCTTGCGTTTATCAGCTGGATTTTTCATCTCGCGTCCTAACTCAACGTGAATTTCATCTATACGACCATATTTTCTCCAAATATCACGAACTGTTCTAAGCGTTTCTGTAACGACCTGCTCTACAATAGGATTGCGCAAAGAATGTTGCTTGAATTTTTTCAAGTATGCATCAATGTCATCTGGTGATTCCCATTTCGTTATTTCCCTTGTTTCAGAATGGCGGTCATAAACCACATAACAAGCCAACCATAAAGGCAAACCTTTAAATTGAGAAATATCTGTAAGATTTATCGTCTTTTCTCGTACTCTATCCTTTACCTTCTCATCATATTCTCCCGTCAGTATTTTTTCAATACGAACCCTTGTGTTATCATCAATTGCAGATTCTTCCCAATATTTACCCATTCTCATAAGAGGCAACAATTTCTTGATAGCCTTTTCCGAATAAGATCCGTATTCTTTCTCAAATGGCGGCATCTTTGAAAACTCATCAACAAACGATTCAGGAAGACTATGTTTACTTGCATATTTACCAAGAGCCAATTTAATTTCCTGCTTATCTTCGACAGAATATAAGATATGCCATAGCGCCTCTTCTCTTTCCTTTGTTAGAAATTCCAAAGAAACGCCGACTTTATTTAATCTGCCCAATATACAATTTCTTGTTTCATTACATTTATAACTTTCCTCTTCTACATAATTCCAACGATAATTATCTATCTGTTTTTTAATTCTAAAAGGTTCATATTTAAGAAATGTTTTCTGGTCAACTTCCTTACGATTATTCAACCAATCAAACAAATCAACAATATCATTTTCATTCTTTAGGAATACACTTGTAACATCAACATCAACACACAATTTACCATCAACTACCTTTTCCTTTTGATAAATTCTTAAGTTAGAAATAAACTGCCACAAGCGAAATTCTTGGAATAAAGGATTTGATTTAGCAATACATTTTAAATTATCATTAAATAATTTATCATTGCCAGCATCATCTTTTATATAATCACCATTTTTATCTTTTTTCTTGTATACACGTATTTCGTACGGACAATCAGACACCAAAGACTTTTTACTTTTAAGCGGTCTTTGATAGAAAATTATATCATTAATAAACAAATATGTAAAGTCTTTCTGCGATATATTATTCCTATGACTTTCATTATTAGGATATAGTTCCTCTATACATTTATTATATAATTCACTATCTGTTAATTCTGGAATAAATTCCTTTTGTTTCTCAATGATCTGACGTAGTTCTTCTTTATAAAATTTACGTTCAACCGTACGAACTAATTTGCCATTGATTTTCTGCTGTGGATTGAACAATATATTGTCATAAATATAACATCCTATTGTTTTGTGACTATTTTCAATATCAGATTCCGTCTTAATTTTAAGCAGATTCCAATCTTCTTCTTTTGGTGCACGGAACGAACGCCTTACATTTCCATCTTTATCCTTTTTAGGACTTCCATCTTCATTCAATTCAGTAGTAACAATAAAATCTTTGATTTTACCCACCCAATCTAATGGAACACTACTAGAGCGTCTGTAAACCATTCCATTTTCCAAATGAACATTATACCAAATATCATTGCCTTTCTTCTCTTCTGTAGCTTCAACCTTAACTACTTTCAATGCATAAAACTTAACATCCCTAGTTTTATCTTCAATATCATCTTCGCCTCTTAGTTGATAATAGCCACGTTTTTGATTGAAGTTTAATAAAATCCAAGCAAGTTCATATTTTGAAATAGGTTTTGTCAATGCTTTTTTGCGCAAATAATAAATAGTCCAATCATATGGTATCTTGAGACCTGGATATTGTTGATTGAATTCTTGCGACATCTCTATAAATGAATCCATAAACAAGAACTCTGCTTTTCCTAACGCATCTTTTCGCCATGGCAATTTTGGTTCTGAATTATCTATAAATTTACCGTATCTATCTAGTTTTAACGAATAATGCTCCGGCAAGAATCCCATTAAATCCAAAATCCTATGCAAACGTTCTCTTCTTAATAACGAACGTTCTCTCAAACGTCTTGTTCCTCTATAACTCGTTCTGTTTGCAGTTTGAGAAACAGTTTCTCCTAAATCAAATTTACCTAATATAGTAGCATCCATTGGAATGATACGACTATTAGCAGCTTCTATTTTATATGGTTGTAATGTTATTTTACCATCTTTTTCGATTTCATCTACAAGAGTAACTGCCCATCCTATACTGTTTGTTCCTAAGTCTAATCCTAATATCCTTTTCATATATGTTGTTTTTATTTATCATTACAAGACTTCAAAGTTATGTAAAAAAATATTTTAAAAAAACTTTTTCGTAATAATATTTGTTTATTTTTGCAGTACATAATTTAAGCAATTCACAATAAGGATTATTCCGTTGTGAAAACATTTAAAGCGGGGTCAATAGCCTCGCTTTCTTTTTTAACACTTTTTTCAAAACTATTTTGAAACATTCGTGTCATTAAGTGAAATTTCGCGGATAAAAAAAAATAAGGACGATTTTCACATCGTCCTTATTCGTTATATGATGGTCACTTCGACAGGCTCAGCGACCCAATAATTATGCATTATGAATTATAAATTATGCATTGCATTAAATCCATTTTACCAATGCGAAATCTTGTCTGTGTGGCAACATTTCGTTTGTTGGATAGATACGGAATGTATAGTTGAATACACCTGCCTTGTTCAATGGGAGGTTGATATAATAGCGTGCCCAGCCTTCGCCTGAGTCAACGATTTGCAATTGTTCAACTTGCATCAATTTGTCGTTGCCCTTGCCGTCTTGTCCGCCGAATACTATCTCAACGCCAACATCGCCTCTGTCTAATCCTGGTGTCTTCAATGTCACTTCAGCAATGATGACATCACCAAAGTTGAGTGATCTTACGTTTGGATCTGGAATCTTGATAGACTCAACTTCTATCTTGTCCCAACTTGCTTCCACTTTCTTCTTCCATGCTGCAATCTCGAATGCTTTCTGATAACGGTTTTCGCGCATAACGTCTGTTCTCTCAATCAACTTGTTGTAATATTGTGCGAAGTAATCGTCGAGCATACGTTTCATGGTGTAATGTGGAGCGATTTGCATCAAGTCGTTCTTGATATATTGAACCCATTGTGTTGGTATATCTTTTTCGTTTCTGTTGAAATACAATGAAACGATTTCGTTTTCGATGAGGTTGTATATTGTCTCAGCATCGAGTTCGTCTTGGTAGCGTTGGTCGCTGTATGTTCTTTCTTCTTGGAGAGCCCAGCCTGCTTGAGGACGGAAGCCTTCTGCCCACCATCCATCGAGGACTGAGAGGTTCAATGTTCCGTTCATGACGGCTTTCTCACCACTTGTTCCTGATGCTTCGAGAGGACGTGTTGGTGTGTTCATCCAGATGTCAACGCTGCTGGTCAAAATCTTGCCGAGTTCCATATCGTAGTTGTTGAGGAAGATAACCTTGCCAGCGAACTCTTTTCTTCTTGATGTCTCGATAATCATCTTAATCAAATCCTGACCTGCCTTGTCGTTAGGGTGAGCCTTACCTGCGAAGAGGAATACTACAGGTTTTTCTGGGTTGTTAAGAAGTTCAGCAAGACGGTCTATGTTGTTGAACAACAAGTGAGCACGTTTGTATGTAGCGAAACGACGAGCGAAACCGATGATAAGAGCGTTTTCGTTGAAGTTCTCGATTGTATTGATAATCAAAGAAGGACTTTCTTGACGACGTTGCATGTCTTCAACGACTTTCACCTTAAGATATTCTGTGAGACGGTGTTTCAAGTCTTTCTTGATATTCCAGATTGTCTCGTCTGACACATTATTGATATTAGCCCAAACTTTTGGATCTGACTGTACGTCGACGTAGTCTTTTCCAAGTACTTCTCTATAAAGTCTTTGCCATGAGAAGTCAGTCCATGTTGGAAGGTGGACGCCGTTTGTGACATATCCGATATGGTTTTCTTCTGCGAAATAACCTGGCCACATTTGTTGGAACATTTCTCTTGATACGCGGCCGTGAATCTTACTTACGCCGTTTACTTCCTGGCTGAGGTTTGTTGCCAAGACGCTCATAGAGAATTTCTCGTATGGGTCGTTGTGACGAATCTTGCCGAGGTTCATGAAATCGTCCCAGCTGATGTTCATACGTCCTGGATAATGAGAGAGATAAGTTCTCATAAGATGTTCTTCAAAGACGTCGTGACCTGCAGGAACAGGAGTATGTGTTGTGAATAATGTTGATGTTCTTACCAATTCTTTAGCTACGCTGAAGTCGAGGTTGTGACGTGTGATATAAACGCTCAGACGTTCCAATCCGCAGAATGCAGCGTGACCTTCGTTGCAGTGGTAAATTGTTGGTTTCACGTTAATCTTATCCATCAATCTGATACCGCCGATACCGAGGAACATCTCTTGCTTGATACGCATTTCACTATCGCCGCCATAGAGTTTTCCTGTGATGCCTCTGTCTTCTGGTGAGTTTTCATCGATGTCGGTGTCAAGGAGATACAAGCTGATACGACCTACAGGAACGCGCCATGCTCTTGCATAGACAGAGCGACCTGGGAATGCGATGCTGATGATGACTTTCTCGCCGTTTTCATCGCAGACAGGTTCCATTGGGAGGTATGAGAAGTCTTGTGGGATATATTGTGAAAGCTGTTCACCCCATACTGACAAATCTTGTGCGAAATATCCGTAACGATACAAGAGACCGATTGCCAACATGTTAGCATTAGAGTCAGATGCTTGTTTGAGATAGTCGCCAGCCAAGATACCGAGACCGCCTGAGTAAATCTTAAGGCTCTTTGTCAAGCCGTACTCCATGCTGAAGTAAGCGATAGTATGGTTATCAGCAGGTTTTGCTGACATATATTCTTTGAAGCGAGCGTATGTTGAATTCAATTTCTCAACAAATGCTGCGTCATTTTCCAAAGCTTCAATCTGTGATTTAGAAAGATTCTTCATCAAAGCTATTGGATTGTGTTCCACTGCTTTCCATGCTTGTGGGTCAATTGAAGAGAACAATTCTGTTGCATCAACATCCCAGCACCACCAGAGATTTTGTGAAAGTTCTTGCAACTTCTGCATCTCTTCTGAATAGTTAGGTTCAACAACGATTCTCTTCCAGTTTGGTGTATCTTGTTTTTCGTAATGGAAATTACGTAATATCTCGTTATATTTCTTTGCTTGTTTCATATAGTCACGACCTCTTAATTTGTCCAAAGCAATATCGTATGCTTCTAAATAATTATTTATCAATTCATTCCACTCAAATTTTCCAACCAATTCAAAAGCATTTTTCTTCACTGCTTTAATTTGATTTTCATCTTTAGATGTGAAGTTCAATATTATCTTAACGATGTCATCAGTAACGATGATACCATTGCCTTCTTCACGATGGACGATGGCAACTGATTCATTTTCAAACTTTTCATCTTGGATGTAACGACCGAAACCTGCGAGGTCTGTTGTCACTGTAGGAATTCCGTGAGCGATGCTTTCCATTGGTGTGTAACCCCATGGTTCATAATAAGATGGGAACACTGTCAAATCGAAAGCGTATAAGAAGTCATTATATTTAAGGTTGAAAACGCCGTCGTTGCCGTTAAGATATGAAGGAACGAACATCACCTTCACCTTATCTTCTGAATTATTATTCAATCCATTTTCTCTCAAGGAGTTAAGAACAGCGTCGTATTCATAGCCGAAGATATGATGTGTGCAAGGAAGATCGGTATGACCTTCGATAGGTTTCTTACCTTCAAGACGATATTCCAATTCCTTGTAGATACCAGAGATGTTAGCAGGCACTGCGATGACTGCAACGATTTCCTTATTAAGTTCTGTTGATTTGTTAAGCTTTCCTAAAGCATTGATGAATAAATCGATGCCTTTATTTTTAAACTCATATCTACCGCTGTTCAAGATATAGAAAGCGTCATCGGATGCTTTTGTTCCTGATAAGACATTGAGTATTTCTGCAATCTTTTCTCTGGCTACTTTTCTTTTTTCTGAAGCAGTGTTTTCGTCAGTGACGTATGTCTCGTTGATGCCATTGATAGTGATGACATCTGGTTCACGTTGCAAGAATTGTTTGCATTCTTCTGCAGTCACTTCGCTCACTGTTGTGAATACGTCAGCGTTTTGCGCTGCGTTGTATTCCATTGACTGTTGAGACACGATATTGAATCTGTTAGCCATTTCAGCTGGTTCAAATGTCTGTAAATCGTTATACAGAGCGAGTCCGTTGCCGCTGATGGCACGACCGAGATAAGTTGCGTGTGTTGTGAATGCTGTTGCAATCTGAGGGCAGTTTTCCTTGAGATAAAGGACACCAGAGCCTGTCATCCATTCATGGAAATGAGCGACGATATTATCATCGTCTTCGATATTCCATTTCACGAAGCTTTCGATAACCTGACCTGCTGCGTAACCGAAGAGTACTGGTTCGATGTAATCCCATTGTCCACGAAGAGAATCGAGACGATATGCTTCCCAAAGATGAGACAAAATCTCATTCTTCTTTGTATAAAGTGATGTGTAGTCAATTAAAATAGCCAATGGTCTGCTGTCGAGTTTCCAACGTCCTATTCTAACCTTAAGTCCTTGCTCAAGAACTTTCTCACGCCATTCTGGGAACAATGTTGTGTCTTCAACGAAATATAAAGTCTCGTGTGACTCCTTAACCACATCAGGGCCAATGGTTATGTAATTATCACCAATTCTTTGTTTTACTTCATCTGCCTTTGTCGATAACACGGTGTAGATTCCGCCCACCATATTACAGACTTCCCAACTCGTTTCAAAAAGATAATTTGGAGTTTTCATTAAATTCTACTAGTTATATATATATTATTATATTATTTGATACCTACACATACAACAATATCAACTTATAAAAGTTTATAAGTCAACACTTTGTAAATATTATAGACTGAAAATCAGAGTGTTTCACACTCTTTGCAAAGATAATAAAAAAAGTTATTCTTTGTGTTAAAAAAATTAGTTAATAAAAGATATTTTTTTCGACTGTAAATCAAACATTATTATAGGGACAGAATCAAAAAAAAAGAGACGCCATTGATTCATGACGTCTCTAAAACCTTTAGCCTTTAATCTTTCGTCTTTAGCCTTTTATTTTATTCTTTCTTTAAAATCCGTTAAGATATTCATGAAGTTGATGTAATAATCGTATGGTGAAGAGCCACTATATTTTGTACACAAATGATAGAAGTTATTAGCATCCTGAAGTGCGTTCCAGTCGCGGATAACATCTTCATCTTTAACGCGTTTCATCTTACTTGCGCATAAATATAATGCTTGTATAGCATCGTCTTGGAGGTCGTTGCCCATCCATAATGAAAGGTCGCGTTCCTCGCCCATTGATGACAATGGTATAGGCGCATCGAACATACTCATTGTCTGCAACTTATCAAGCATCTCAATTGGTTTTGCATATTCAAAGTCGCTGTTATTCAATATTGCATCTGGGAGATATTTCATGAAATCCATAATACCTGTAGAAGCATCATAATTTTCTCCGAAAGTTTCGTAATTAGCGAAGATATTAACGACTTCTTCATTGCATTCATTAAGATGCTCAACGAATGATTCTGTTGTCAATGAATTATTTACGAAGTTCAACGAGAGGGCGTCGCTAAGTTTGTAGTTACGAAGCAAGAGTCTCAACTTAGGATTTATTGAATTGGCGTATAAATAGTTAGGGCTCTTCCATCCGAGGACGTGCTTAGCACCTTCTGTCGCCATGAGATTGAATCCCATGTCTGCCACGTCGGCACCTATCTCGTTAGAATATATCAATTCAGTGTTGACGAATGTCTTAGGAGTCACACCGAAAATCTCTTTCATCAGTTTCTTATGCTCTGTGACTTGTTTCTTGAAAGCCTCTTTGTTATGCAATGAGACCGTTGAGTGAGCGTATGTTCCGGCAAGCACTTCTACATTGCCTGTTTTGACAAGTTCCTTGAAGCTTTCCAAGGCGTCAGGAGCATATTGCTGCATCTGCTCGATGGCGATACCTGAGAAATAGAACGCAAACTTGACTTTATCGCCATAACGTTTTATCTGTTCCATAAGAATCTCATTCATTGGAAGATAGCAACGGTCGGCACAGCGACGCATCGCTGTTCTGTTTCTGTATTCGTCATAATAAAAATGTCTTTTTCCTACGTCAAAGAAACGATAAGTACGCAAATTATATGGTTGATGTACTTGGAAATAAAAACAAATCGACTTACTCATAATATATATTTTTTAGTTTTTTTTAAATTTATTTTAGCTAGCAGCATTCGGCATTCAGCCATCAGTATGTTTATAATTGCATATCACTGACAGCTGACAGCTGATTACTGACGGCTAATAGCTTTTTCATAAACGTCTTTAATCTTCTTCGAGGCGAATTCCCACTTGAGGTTATCGACTTCTTCTTTGCCAGCTCTCTTGAAATGCTCGCTGAGTTTTGGATAATGGCAGAGTCCGTAGATAGAATCGGCCAAACCGTTGATATCCCAGAAGTCGACTTTCAGCACATTCTGAAGCACTTCAGAAACGCCAGACTGTTTTGAGATTACGCAAGGAACATCGAGGCGCATAGCTTCGAGAGGCACGATACCGAATGGTTCTGAGATGGAAGGCATCACGAAGACGTCAGACATAGCGAACATCTGGTCTACGTCGTTGCCTTTAAGGAAACCTGTGAAGTGGAAGTTAGCACCCATTTTCAGCTGAGCCACGCGGCGAATCATCTTAGGGAGAAGGTCGCCTGTACCAGCCATAACGAAATGAATTGTAGGGTCGTATTGCAGAATCTTATGCGCTGCTTCCACGAAATATTCTGGTCCTTTCTGATAGGTTATACGGCCAAGGAAAGTGACGACTTTGTTTTTCAATCCGCATGTCTCATATTCAGAACGTTTCTTGTCGTTAGGCTCGACGGCATTATGAACAGTGATGACTTTATCAGGGTTGATGCCGTATTTTTCAACGACGATTTTTCTTGTCAAGTCGCTCACCGTTATCACGATGTCGGCTGCTTCCATACCGCGGCGTTCGATAGAATAGACGAGAGTGTTGATATTCTCGCCAGAGCGGTCGAATTCAGTGGCGTGCATGTGAACCACGAGAGGTTTTCCCGTCGTTTCTTTAGCGGCTATACCAGCGGAATATGTAAGCCAGTCGTGGGCATGAATCACATCGAATTCGTCTTTATGTTCGAGAGCGAGAGATGAACCGATGAGAGCGTAGCGAGACACCTCTTCCATAAGGTTGGCACCATATTTTCCGGAGAACTCGTAACGAGGCATGAATACCGGACTTTGGAAATGACTCGTTGCGCGTTGTTCTTCAACGAGTTGCTCAAAACGTTCTGGGCCGACGTAAGGGATAATATTAGAGCCTATCTCCATATACTGAACTCTATCCCAATACGATCTATCTTTTTCATTATCTATATTGACAGTCACATCGCTTGCGTTGAGAAGACGTACATTGGTCTCATCTTCATCACCATGAGCTTTTGGCACCACGAAGAGCACATCCACTCCATTCTTGGCGAGACCCTTAGTCATTCCGAAACAAGCAGTGCCGAGACCTCCTGTGATATGTGGAGGAAATTCCCAGCCAAACATCAACACTTTCATAACATTATTTTTTCAATCCGTCAATAACATATTTCAAATACAACAATGCCGCTACGCTAGTAGATTGCGAGATGCAACCGCGTGACTCGTGAGGAGGATTGCCATCATAGATTTCTGATATAGTACCGATTCCGTTTTCAGCAATGATTTCTTCAAAACCGTTATACAAATCTTCAAGATATGGCAATGATGTCTTTCCATAAAGAGACACTGCAGCATCAGCATAAGGCATTATCAGCCATGGGAATACCGTTCCATTATGATATGCCGTCTCTCTTTCTCTGTGGTTACCGATGGTAACTTCTCTATATTGTTTAGAGCGAGGCGACAATGAACGTAGACCTCTGTTAGTCAACAACTCGGAACGAGTGATATCGAATATCTTCTTTTTCAAGTCGTCGTTAAGCGGACAATAAGGCAAAGATATAGCAATCAACATATTTGGACGAACCATATCATTTTTCTCATTGTCATTTATATAATCATAAAACTTACCATTTTGTTCATTATAGAAACATTTTGTATAAGAAGCAGCCACCTTGTCAGCAACGCCATTCCATTTCTCCAGGTCAGCATTTTTCTTGTCTGCTTCTTTCAAAACATCGGCAGCATAACGCAATGCGTTATACCACAATGCATTTATTTCAATATTCAATCCGGTTCTTGGAGTATAAGGCTTACCGTCGCAGAAGACGTTCATCCATGTGAGAGCGAGATTTTCGTTACCAGCATAAAGAAGTCCGTTCTCCAAAGTCTTGACATTGAAGTCAGTTCCTTCAATAAAGGAATTCAATATCTTGGACATAACGTCGCCATATTCTTTCCATATGGTCTTTTTGCTTACGCCGAGCATCTCTTCATATTTCTGAAGTATGAGGAAGAACCACAGCGGAGAATCGACTGCTGTATAATATAGTGATTTCTGGTAATATCTGTTAGAGAAGAAAGGACCTTTCATTGTATCTATCAGATATTTCAACAATTCTTTGAAAGTCTTCTTGTCGCCGTTGGCGAGTATCAATCCTGGTATTGAGAGAAGCGTATCGCGTCCGCAGCTGCCGAACCAAGGGAAACCGGCGAACATACGAGTTCCGTCTTTCTCGCGGATGATGAACTGCTGAGCAGAGTTCTGCAGACAATGTTCGAAACTGTCGCGAGGTATTCTCGATTCTAACAAGGCATCGAACTGGCGTTTGAAAGCAGCAGGGCTCTTCTCTTCGAGACCGGCAGAGACTATTATCGACTCGCCTTCCTTGAGGATGACATCGAAGAAACCTGGTACATACAAGTCCTCTACTGCATCGTAGCCGCGTTCAAACTCTCTAATATAGAAATTATTGTAATACCAAAGAGGTGCATGTGTATATTCAGCGCTCTTTGAAATCTGGAGACATAATGGGTCGTAGTTTTCATACATCTGCCATGATGCGCCGTTTTTCAGAGGCGTATATTTACGATTAGCATCGTGATTTTCGTAAGTCAAGCTATGCACATTACGGAACGCCAAGAATGGAGTTAGACGCAATGTTATAGGCTGAACAGCTTCAACGACATTATATCTTATATATATACGGCTTTCGTTCTCAGCAAAGATATATTCTTTTGTGATTTTCGTACCGCCCACCCTATACAACAATGTTGGAATAGGCTCAGCTGAAAACTCCCTTAGATATTTATGGCCAGAAGGCATGATGGTGCCGTCTTCATACTGATGGACTCCGAAATGGAATTCCTCTTTGTTCACTATCACCGTCTCGTCTATTGATGAAAGCAAGACGTGATTGTAGTTGTCAAGCTGAGGCTGCGGCACGACCAACAAGCCGTGATACTTTCTGGTATTACATCCTATTATTGTAGTATTGCAAAAGGCTCCTGATCTATTAGAACGCAGAATCTCTTTGTTCATAGTAAATTCAAGGTTTACCAAATGCTGCTTATCAAAAGAAATATATGCCATCTTAATATGAATTTCTAAATTTTACAACTCTGCAAAGTTATAATTTTTGAATAAAAAAACAAATAGTTGAAAAATTATTTTAAACATTTTTAATAATTATTTAATAAATTACTAACAAGCTGAGTTCAATAATGTTAAAAAAAATTCAGACATAAAAAATCATCAGCAACTTCAATAATAAACCTTAACTTTACAACTTAAAAATCAAATAAGAAACATCCATTAGCAGTTAGTGCTGTAGCTTAAATTGCATATAAAAAAAGAAGGTCAAATTGACCTTCTTTTTATTTCTAAAATTCTAAAGTTCTAGAATTCTTAAAGCACCATGATTCGTTTAATTACTATTTCATCGTTTGCAATCATTCTGACGACATAAGTTCCTCTATCGAATCCTGCAACGTTTATCATGGTTTCTTGTTGATTTACGCTTTGTGAATACATCATCTTGCCTTCGACAGTGAAGACGCTCAACTCTTCAATATTGCTGTCTGATGTAATTCTCACGTATTCTTTTGCTGGATTTGGATAGATTTCAAACACTGCGTCACCGAGTTCTTCAACAGCGTCATCTTCTACGACAAATTCAACTTTAGTGACTTCACCCCAAACGTCATCGGCGTTCTTGGCTTGTGCCACGACATAATATCTGACGTTTGTTTCAACTGTCACTGTGCTGACGTCAACGCCTTCGAGATAATCTTCGTTTTCATTGAGCATTTCCATTATTGCATCTTCACCGATTTCGTCTGCCTCTGTCTTTTCTACAACGATATAGTGATAAAGGACAGCGTTTTCGTTTGGTGTAGCTGTTATTTCAACTGATGTCTCAGAAACCTCTTCAACTTCAATTGTCACTGTTGCAGGGCCAGCCACTTCAACTACGAATTCCACTGTTGTGACTTCTCCCCATTTATCGTCAGCGTTCTTAGCTTGTGCTACGACATAATATTCGACATTTGACTCAACTGTCCAATCACAAACGTCGATGCCTTCAAGGTATGTCTCATTTTCATCGAGCATTTGCAACAAGGCATCTTCACCCATAGCATCGGCTTCTGCTTTCTTGACAAGGATATAATGATATACGACAGCGTTTTCATTTGGTGTCGCTGTAACAGTAACTGTTGTATTTGATGTTTCTTCAACTTCGATTGCTACAGATGCAGGACCTGCTACTTCAACTACAAATTCTACCTTGACAAGAGCGCCCCATTTTCCGTCAGCGTTCTTAGCTTGTGCTACAACATAGTATTCAACATTAGATTCTATAGTCACCTCTGAAACATTAACGCCTTCGAGGTATTCTTCGTTCTCTTCGAGCTCTTGCATCAATGCGTCTTCGCCCATAGCGTCCGCCACTGTCTTTTCTACAACGATATAGTGATAAAGGACAGCGTTTTCATTTGGTGTTGCTGTTATTTCAACTGATGTCTCAGAAACTTCTTCAACAGCTATTGCCACTGTTGCAGGACCTGCCACCACGAACTCAACCTGTGTTATTTCACCAATTCTGCCGTCGGCGTTCTTAGCTTGCGCTATGACATAATATTCAACATTAGACTCGACGGTCCATGTCCAGACGTCAACGCCGCTAAGATCGTTAGCTTCTTCAAGTTTCTGCATCAATGCCGCTTCATCCATAGCATCGGCTTCTGCCTTTTTAATGACGATGTATTGATATGACACAGCGTTTTCGTTTGGTGTTGCAGTAACTTCAACTGTTGTCTCAGTCAATTTCTCTACGGCTATCTCAACAGCAGCAGGACCTGCTACAACAAATTCCAGTTTTGTCACAACGCCCCAGATGTCATCAGCGTTCTTGCCTTGTGCCAAAACGTAATAAGCGACATTTGACTCAACTGTCATTGTGTAAACATCAACATCAGTAAGGTAGTTTTCATTTTCATTGAGCATTTGCATCAAAGCATCTTCACCCATTGCATCTGCTTCTGCTTTTGTCATCACGATGTAGTGATACAAGACAGTGTTTTCGTTTGGTGTCGCTGTGAGTGTGACTGATGTCTCTGACAATTTTTCTATATCAAGGTCAACTTCAGACACGCCAGCTTCTACTTTTGTCTTGACGAGAAGAGAGTTCAATGTTCCTTCATTACCTTCGATGTCGACAGGAAGAGCATATATTTTATATTCTGTATTAGAATTCAAGTTTTCCCATGCGTGAGTATGTGTTTCGTCAACAAGTTCACCATTAGCCTTGACGTCTTCTGCGTCGATTTCTTCTGTTGCCAATGCGATAGCGAAGTAATATTGAGCGCAATCGGCGTTTGGAGTGAATGTCGCTGTCATCGAGTATGTCATGACATCACCTTTTGTTATTTCAACTTGAGGTACGAGAGTTTTTGTTGTAATAGTCACAGCTTTAATTTCGCCATAGAATCCGTCGACGTCAACAGGAAGAGCATAAATAGTATATGCTGTGTTTGATGTCAAGTTTTCAAATGTCTTTGTGAAAGTTGCTGTTTGTTTTTCACCATAAGCCTTAAGGATTCCAGCGTCAACGACTTCATCAGTAGCTATCATGAAATAATATTCGTTACAGTCGGCGTTTGGAGTGAAAGTAGCTGTAATTGTTTTTGCAGAGAAATTATTTCTTTCGACATCAACTTGCGGAGCGAAGGCATCAGTCTTGATATTAAGTGTGTTTAATGAAGCCTCGTTGTTTTCGACATCGATTGGAAGAGCATAGATGGCATAATCTGTGTTAGAAGTCAAGCTGCTCCATGTCTTAGTAAATTCACCAGATTTAACTTCGCCGTTAGCCTTGACGTAAGCAGCATCGATGTTTTCTGCTGATGTTGCAATCAAGAAATAATATTTAGCGCAGTCGGCATTAGGAGTGAAAGTAGCGGTTGCTGTTTTAGTTGTGACTTCACCTTGAGAGATATTCACTTGAGGCACGAAAGCTTTCGTTGTGACATTTATTGTCTTAATTTCACCAAAGAAGCCGTCGGCATCAACAGGGAGAGCGTAGATTGTATATGCAGTATTAGATGTCAGTCCTTCAAATGTTTCAGTGAAAGCAGCAGTTTGTTTTTCTCCGTTTGCCTTGATATAAGCAGCGTCGATGTTTTCTGTTGCTGATGCGATTAGGAAATAATATTCATCACAATCGGCGTTTGGAGTGAAAGTAGCTGTAATTGAATTTACAGTAAAGTCATTTCTTACTATATCTACTTGAGGAACGTATGCCTGAGTCTTGACTGCGAGAGTTTTCAATGCGCCTTCTGTGCCTTCGGTGTCGACAGGAAGAGCGTAGACTTTATAGTTAGTGTTAGAAATCAAGTTTTCAAATGTCTTAGTGAAAGCAGATGTCTTAACTTCGCCATTCGCTTTAACGTAAGCAGCGTTAACATTTTCTGTTGCAAGAGCAATCAAGAAGTAATATTGAGCACAATCAGAATTAGGTGCGAATGCAGTTGAGATAGATTTCACAGTCACTGTTTCCTGTGCGATGTCAATTGAAGGAACGAAAGCATTTGTCTTGAATGTTGCTGTTGCCATTTCGCCTTCAGTATTATCAGAAGCCACTGGGAGTGCGTAGACTTTATAATCTGTGTTAGAAGTCAAATCGTTCCATGTCTTAGTGAATTCGCCAGATTTAACCTCGCCGTTAGCCTTGACGTAAGCAGCGTTAACACTTTCTGTTGCTTTAGCGACCAAGAAATAATATTGAGAGCAGTCGGCATTTGGAGTGAACGTAGCGACTGCTGACTTATGAGCGACTGTACCTAAAGTGATTGCAACTTCTGGAGCAGGAACATATGGATAACTGATAGTGACATTTGTTGTATTTGATGTCATTGGGTAGTTTGTAGAAACCACTCTAACTTTATAGTTTGCGCTTGCAGCAAGGCCAGCAGGAATGACACCATTGATAGTACCGCTTGTGTTAGTTGTGACGCGACCTAATTCGACAGGATTTTCGAAGCTGCCGTTAGCGTCTGAAAGTTGAGCTATGACTTCGTTAGCAGCCTTGTTCAAGTTGTAAGTTGACATTGAACCTGTCAAAGAGAAAGGCACGTTAATATTCATTGTTACGCCATTGCCAGAATATTGATACTCTGTCTGTGCCAAATCCAAATTCAATGTTGGGTTATAGATAAGGCAGATGTCGTCGACATAAAGTTCGTCACCGTCTTTTCCTCCACCAGGAGTCTTGTTGGTATTGAATGTTGTTAAAATATATCTTGGGTCATTATGAGGGCCTGCAGTGAAAGGAATTGTAATTCTTTCCCATACAATACTTGATGTACTTTTTGGTGAGATTTCTTTATTTGCTGTTGCACAAACCATATCAGCAGGAGAGTCACCGCTCTTAGCAAGCTGTTTCATATCGACATCACCATGGATTGTTGTTGTTATCCTTGCGACGCCACTGGTATTTTTGGGTTTATAAGCGATCCATACGGTCAATGAATCAGGTATGGTTGTCAATGGGGTGTTGAAATTTGAATCTGATCTTTTAGTATAATTATAATTGCCATCATTATTTGCCGACATACTTCCAGCGTAGATTCGTCCTGTTGTCATATTACCATTAGCAATGATGATAAAAATTTTCTTTGAGAAAATACGAGCACAATATGAACCTGTTGTTCCTGGACGTTTTTCTGTGGATTTCGAAATCTGGTCTTTCGCACTGCCACTGTAAGTACCTTCTGCTGTCATGAAAGAGTTCCAGTTTGTTGGTTCAACAGATGAACCGCTTACTGTCTCCCAGTTTTCAAAACTATAATTGTTTAATTGCTGTCCGTAAGGAGTAGATCTCATTTCAAAATTGAAATTGTTGTATCTTTCCAAGATTTCCATGAAAGAATTAACTTGAGCATTAGTTGTAAAACTTAATGCGAAACATGCCATAAATATGAAGAAGCATCTTCTCCACATCGATGTTTGTTTAGATAAACGTTTTGTTTTAAATGTCATTTTTTATAGATTTAATTAATAATTTACTTTTGTTTAAGGTCTTTTATAAAAAGGTGCAAAGATAACTCTTTTATACATTCGATTTATACATTTTCAACAAACAGTATTTCCATGACACTTATACTATCATTTTTTTCATTTGAAGCTTATTTTTATTAAATTCGCATTCTATTTTAACATTTGCCTTATGGACCTTATCGACAAGACGAAAAAGACATTAAGCGCATCTTTGAAAAGCGCATTAGTTTTACCTTTTATCGCATCATGCGTGAACGAGGAAAAACCTATGAACATACTATTTATCATGTCTGACGACCATTCATATCAGACAATAAGCGCATACGACACCTCATTTTTACGCACTCCTAATCTGGATCGCATCGCCAACGAAGGCGTACGCTTCAACAATAGTTTTGTCGCCAACTCCATCAGCGCTCCCTCTCGTGCTTGTCTTCTCACCGGCAAACATAGTCACGCCAACGGATTCACCGACAACAGCTGCGTCTTCGACGGAAGTCAGCAGACTTTCCCGAAACTCATTCAAGACAAATACGAGACTGCCATCATAGGCAAATGGCATCTCAACTCCGACCCGACAGGATTCGACCATTGGGATATATTAATAGGTCAAGGCGACTACTACAACCCTACCTTCATCCGTAACGGCGAGAAAATACAACGCGAAGGTTATGCTACCAACATAACCACCGACGTCGCTTTGGAATGGCTAGAAAACGAACGTAACACAGAAAAACCGTTCTGTCTTCTGTTACATCACAAAGCTCCACATCGTACCTGGATGCCCGACACATGCGATTTGAAACTTTTCAAAGACAGTGATTTCCCGCTTCCAGAGACATTTTACGATAATTACGAAGGTCGTCTAGCTGCAAAGGAAAACAAGATGTCGATAAGCAAGGATATGGACTTGGTCTATGATTTAAAACTTGCTGATAAAGACAGTCTCATTCACAGCAATCCTAATTTGGAATATTGGGGACGGATGATGTACAGCAATATGAATCCTGAGCAGAAGAAAGCATGGGACGCACATTACGATGTAGTGATAGAGAAATTCAAAGAAGCAAATCTTTCTGGAGAAGAACTCGACAAATGGAAATACCAGCAATATATGCGCGACTATCTCCGTGTAATAACATCCATCGACCGTAACGTAGGACGTGTCTTGGATTATCTTGAAGAAGAAGGACTTTTAGAAAACACACTCGTAGTCTATACCTCAGACCAAGGATTCTACATGGGCGAACACGGTTGGTTCGACAAACGCTGGATGTATGAAGAATCGTTCAAGACACCTTTATTAATACGTTACCCTGGAGGCGTGAAAGGCGAAATCAACGAGATGGTACAGAATATCGACTACGCCCCTACCTTCCTTGATTTGGCAGGCGTAGAAATCCCGGATGACATACATGGATGTTCGTTCCTACCTTTATTAAAAAGCGAAGATTACAAACCTAACCGCGACGGAATATATTACCATTATTACGAATTTCCTGACGAACATCATGTCAAACCTCATCTTGGGATACGCACCGAGACACATAAACTCATTCACTTCTACGAAGACGATGTCTGGGAACTTTACGACTTACTTCATGATAGAAACGAAATCAATAACATATACGGCCAAGAAGGCACAGAAGAGATAACATCAGAACTGAAGGAGAAACTTGAGAGACTGAAGAAGAAGTATGGGGAGAGTAAAAACTCATAACTTCAGAAACTCATAAACTCAAAATGGCTGTTGAACTAAGAATCTTAGTTCAACAGTTCTCATTTTAATTTCGCAAAATGCTGATGTATGACCGACACTTCAGTCCAAAAGTCGTTCATGCGAAGAATGTCTGGTATGGAATACGGTTGATTCATACTCAAATCATAGACAGCATGGCAGATACATATATGCCAAAACTTCTCACCATTAGGTTTGCATGGACTTAACCAAGTCTGACCATCATTCAATATATCGACAGTTCCAAGTTCCTTGCTGCTCATATCTGGACGATAGTCAGATGGATGACGGCTACAATGAACAAATTCTATATTCTCATTACAAAATATTATTTTATAATGACAAAGTGAACTTATTACATCCAAAGTATTAGCGAATTTAGAGCCATAATATTCGTCGTTGCTCATCGGAAGCAGCGAATTTTTACCATCCATCACAAATCTGAGAGTTCCCACCACCTCCACATCATCATCGAAATCCGGATTATAAGTAGTTGTTGTCATCTTACGATAAAGCTCTTCGGTACGGGCATACAACTTCTTCGTCTGGTCAAGGAGAAGATCGTTAAGCTGTTCCATACGAGCAATCTCTTCGGGAGTGCCGACAAACATTCTGTTGAGCAAACGCTTACGCTGCGACAAAAGTCCGGTTATCTGTTCACGCTTTTTACGAGAGGCATAACGCAGATTATGGAGTTCTGTGCCATAACCTATAATGTCGTGCAGTTTCTTTTCAATTTTCTGTACACGCTCACGCATAAGGTCATATTTCGTTTTCTTAACAGGGCATTGATTACTTTGATTTTCCATTTTTATTATAATTTTAATAGTGACATATAATATATACAAAAAAGAGTAAAAAATTAAGTGATTGTTAAGATTTTTTGGATATTGGTGGTTGTCAACGGACAACGGACAACAGTCAACAGATTTTGTCCACTTTTTTTTTAGTGTAGAGTGTAGAGTTTAGAGTGTAATGTGTAGAGTAAAGTAAAGGCGCACGGTTCAGGCACCTAGAAAAAAAATCAGGGCGTATGGATACGTCCTGATTTTCAAATTTCAATTACTATAACGATGACAATTTCTCCCAAATTCTGACCATGGCGAGAGTGTCTAGGTGACAGTATCTCAACAAGGCTTGCTCTAATGCCGAAGTCGCTTTATCATCGCCGAGCTACAGTTGTCTTTAACAAGTCAAAGCAACTTTAAAGGCAGATTTTGTAAAATAATTAGGCATTGTTATCTTGATTTAGTCGTATTTCTTTAATTCTTGCAAAGAATGTATCTTTCATATCTTCATATAAAGATTGGTTTTCTGTAGAATAACTATGTCTCTTCATTGCTTCATAAAATGCAGACCATAAGTCATCATTCTGATGTTTGTTATAGTCTTTCATTAATTTTACGACCTCTGGATCGTTAACACCATTATCCTTACCAACTAAAGCACTATAATATAATGCTTTATATCCATGTTCTTTTAGCACTAATTTATCGGGCATATTATAATCTGGAGCAAGCACAAAGAAGTATGCGTTTATTTCTGGTAAAGGTTCACTAAGAATCTCATATACATATTTGACCTTCTCTTCAAAATTTAGCAAGTCACTTGGTTGTATCTGCTTATATATTTTTTCCAGCTCTTCAAAATCTGGCAAGACACTTGGTTGTATCTGCTTATATATTTTTTCCAGATCTTCCTTCTTATTATTAGCTAGCAAATTTTCTATATAATCACCGATTATACAATACTTCACATAATCATGATATCGTTTAAGTTGATTTCCATCAATTCCATCACTTTTTTTACTGTTTATATCAGACTTTATCTTATTCTCAATGACTACGTAAGCATGCTCTGTTCGTATCAATATATCTATTCTTCCCCCGTTTGAATCGGCGGAGACTATATCAGTCTTTTTTTTACCGATTGTTGCATCTTTTTCTCTCACAATTTCGCGAATCTCTCCTATATTCGTATTTTCACACAAATTTTCTAAGATGCCTTTCCAGGCAGCTTTATCTCTATTCATAAAATGCTTCAAAATATCGGAAAAACAATTTTCATCTCTTTGAAGTTTAGGTACGATATCAAACAATGATACTTCTCTTGGTTGATAAGAATTGATATTTTCTTTAGTAATTTTATCTTCTTCCTCCTCAACTTTTTTCCATATAGTCTCATCCTTATGATTCAGTAATTTCAATAATATATCCCAATCTGCACTTCTTTTTTTATTGACAAGTTTTTCAAGTTCGATGATAAATTCATCATCTTTTTTGAGGCCTTGTTTTTCTTTAAATTCCTCATTTATTTTCCTTTTATCAAACTTATATTTGGAGTTTTTATGAGTGGTCGGGTATATATATTGCTTTAAAGTTGCCTTTCCAAACTGATATCCAGAAAGAGATATTTCAAGACTATCATTATCCTTTTTATTACAATTCTCAGAATCTTTGTCATTCTCGTCAGCATATAACAAATTACTCTCATCAACATACTTTATATAAATAGGTTTCTGTGGAAGATAAAAATTATCAGCAGAGTATGTTATATATATATTTTGTTGAGCTGAACCTTCAAATAATTTGATTAAATTAGCACCTCCATAACTTATTTTGTTCCCATTAATAAAATCCTTTTGCTTGTTAAAGATTGAGTAATCTTTCTCAAATTCTCGATAAGTTTCGTTTGCGCCATCAATTTCATGCAAGCCATTTGCCCAAGCCAAAACCTCTACTCTATTATCTCCAGCATATCTAACAAGCAACATATCAGATATCTGATTTGTATGTTCTTTAGCGAAATTACCTCTTGCATTCAAATATAGATAATGCTTACCATTATCCGCTTGAAACATATTGATAACCTCATGACCAAGGTTGGTGGACAAATAGCCGCCTGTGTACATTCTATTCAGAACAATACCCTTTTTATTTTCTTCGTGATTATTCATACAAACTAAATATAAAACAACTATCAATGTGACTATAGAGTCCAGCCTTTTGCTTTCAGTTTGCCATATACAGTGTCATAATCTTCCCAAACTATGACAGTTGGATAGCTTTCTCTATTTAGGTTTTCTAAAGGCATTTCATCTATTCTATCTCCGAGTAATAAAAGTTTGCATCCTTGATGTTTTTCTGTTTCATAACATTCAAGTTCTACTGGATATAGATATGTTACCGCTGATACGTTAATCTTTATCGGGCATTCCCAACGCTTATCGTTATACGACATTTCTCTTGGAGCCAATGTCAGTTCAACGGAGTTATCAGTTGTTTCTGACAGATTAGCCTTTGGAACACGATATATAAATGCACCTCTATCCCATTTTTCAGAAGCATCTATCGCTACATTTTCTGCAAAATTGTTTATGTATATATGAGGCATAATTTCCTTGGAATAGCTATCCCTTTTAAATTTACCATCACCCAATTTAATATATGTCACTTCATTTTCAATACGAAGTGTGAAACTTCTCTGAAAACGTTGAAGGAATTCCCAATCAAGAATAGATAGATCCAAATCTTTTTCATCTCCATACACAACAATTTCCTTAAGGTCTGACGGTAAACCTCTACCAAAAAACAAGAAAAATATCGCAGAAGTATTAACTGTTCCCGAGTATTTATAATGAGCTTTTGTTGAAAATTTAGAATCGTATTTAAGCAATTTTGACGGCATTGTTATCTTGCTTAACTTATGACAACATTCCAAAGATCCATATTCTACATTATTATAATCAATAGTACTAGGCAAATAAAGTTCTTTAATATTAAAAGCATTATAAGGGTTTGATGATATGGAATCTTTCTTTATAGTATGTACACCTTCTGGTATTCTAGTTATTTCTGTTCCATCACAACTGATTAGAACCCCATTTTCAATTACAAAATTATTATTCATTTTCTCTATATTTTTAATATCACAAATTTAAAATAATTTCGGTATTATTTTATTTCTATATAACAATTTGTTTAAAAAACTTAAGTGGGTTATGAAAATAAAAAAGACAACGTGGCAAGCATCCCTACTTGTTTCTCGTTGTCTTTTAAAATATCTAATGATAAAAATTCGCCTAAATCAAAACACTCCCTTACAACACCCTGATTTTCAGCATGGGGGGTAATTTGCATTATATTATATTTAATAGATTGTGTTTTCATAGTGTTGGCAATATTAAACATTATTTTTGATTATTGCAACATTTTTTTAGTTTAAAGTAGTTAGAAGATACACACAGCTAAAACAAAACCTTTCTTTCATTTTTTTGTTTGATGAGAAAAAAAACAGAATTATGAAAGAACGTCAACAGACAACAGACAACGGACAACAGACTTTGTCCATTCCTTCTATCTTTAGGCTATTATTGCTAGCCTTATCATTTATACCACCATTTTACGTTTCCGCCCAGAAAGAAGTTGATTTAGAAGTCTCCATACCAGAAAAATGGCAGATTGACTCTATCTTTCTAAGCAATGACGTCGCTTACAACGATTGGTGGAAGAAATTCAACGACCCACTACTCGACTCTCTGATAACAGTAGCACTTAACAACAACCATAACATCCATTCTATAGAAGCCACTCTTGAAAAATCAAGACTTCTATATCAACAGTCAAAGAGTGCCTTTTATCCGAGTTTAAGCTTTGACGCTCAATATGATTTAAGCAAAAGCAGCTTAAATTATTATGAAGAAACGAGCAGCGACGAATATCGTACAAACGGTTATCTTAACGCAGGAATCAACGCTAGTTGGGAGATTGACGTCTTCGGCAAAAACAGAGACAACGTGCGAGCCAACAAGAAATCGTACTACGCCAATGAGGCTTCTTATCAAAATGCCGTCATGAATCTTTGCGCTCAAGTCGCTACAGTTTATTTCAACCTTCGTGCATATCAGCAACAACTCATCGTAGCTAATCAGAATATCATCTCAGAAAAAAACATCCTCGACATCACCATCGCACGTTACGAATCTGGTCTAGGAACACAACTCGATGTGTCGCAGGCAAAATCTGTTTATTACAACACATCAGCAAGCATCCCAAAACTAGATGCTTATATCACACAATGCGTCAACGAACTAGCCATTCTTTTAGGCACATATCCTTCTTCTTTAAGCAACACCTTTATTAATATAGACGGTTTGCCAAGCATACGACATATCATAAGTACGGGAATTCCAGCTGATGTAATAAGACGCCGCCCCGATATTCGACAGGCTGAGTTGTTGATTGAGTCACAAGCTGCTGCCATAGGTGCTACAAAAGCAGACTATTATCCTAAATTCAAAATAACAGGCAGTTTCGGTTATCTCTCTCACGATATAGAAAAATTTTTCAATAACGAAAGTCAGATGTTTCAACTAAGTCCTTCTATATCATGGAATATTTTCTCAGGAATGGAAGTCAGGAAGGCTGTCCAGATGGCAGAGATAGCTCTTGACGAGAGCATCGAAAACTACAACAATGTCGTATTAAATGCCATCCAAGAAGTAGAGACAGAGATGAGCAACTACGCCAATGCATTAAAAACCATAGAGATGGGACAGCAAGTCGTGGAACAAGGCAACAAGACCTTGGAACTTTCCATCGATTTATACAAAAGAGGTCTTGGCACATTCACCAACGTCCTTGACGCTCAGCGTACCGTCCTCTCCGACCAGAATTATCTGGTAAGCGCATGGAATTCAGCGCTCTTAGCTCTAGTAAGATTATACACAGCATTAGGCGGTTCCTTGTAAGGTTGAGAGTTTATAGTTTATAGTTTAAAGTTCAAAATATATGAAAACAAATAAATTTATATCATTAGCAATCATCGTTTTAATAACGATGACTCTTTTCTTTTCGTGTAAAGGAAAACCAGACAAAAGCAGCAACAATCTCATTCCTAAAATCGATGTGGCTAAACCTTTGGTCAAGCCGATTGTCTTGCATAAAGAATATCCTGGATATCTATTATCCAACAATATCGTCGATGTTGTCGGTCGCGTAAGTGGCTATGTCACACTGCAGAACTTCAGTTCCGGACAATATATCAACGAAGGCGATTTACTCTACATCATTGAGCCTACAGTATATGAAAACGAGGTTAAGAAAGCCGATGCCAGTTTAAAGTCGGCGCAAGCCTCTTTAGATTATTACGAAAACAATTACGAGAGAATGCTTGAAGCATCTAAAAGCAACGCTATCAGCCAGATAGACCTGATACAAGCGGAGACTAATGTTCGTACTGCGAAGGCTAACGTACAAAACGCAGAAGCCGACTTGAAAAATGCACAGAATACTTTGGGATATTGTTACGTCAAAGCTCCTATATCCGGAGTCCTTACCACTAGTGGCGCGGGCGAAGGCGAATACGTGGCAGGCAGCGACGGCAGTCCTTTCAAACTTACCACGATTTACAACAACGACCCAATGTATGCTTATTTCAACATTGAAGACAATCAATATCTTATGATAAAAATGAGGTCACACGATTGGGAGTCTCATTTGCCGAAGAGAGTCTATGTCACAATGCAGGAAGGTCGTTTCCCTCCTATCGAGGCCACACCTAATTATATATCGCCTTTCGTCAATCTCAAAACCGGAACCTTGACATTAAGAGCGCTTTTTGAAAACTCTCAATACGATTTGAAAAGCGGAATGTATTGCACCGTCTCTCTTCCTTATGGCGAAGAAAACGAAGCGATTCTGATTCCAGACGCCTCTACCGGAACAGACCAGCTCGGAAGATATGTTTATGTTGTTGACGACAATAACATAGTGTCATACAGACACATAGAAGTCGGCGAGATTATAGACGACAGCCTTATCCATGTCACATCCGGATTAAATCCAGACGAACGATTTGTCACAAAAGCTTTATTGAAAGTACGTTCAGGCATGAAAGTAGAACCTATAAACAAGTGAAATTATGATATCTAAATATTTCATAGACAGACCTATTTTTTCATCTGTCATCGCTATCGTCATCGTCATTGCTGGTTTGGTAACATTAAGAACCTTACCCGTCGCACAATATCCCGACATCACTCCACCAACTGTAATGGTATCAGCACATTATCCTGGCGCAAGCGCTGAGACCGTCGCACAGACCGTAGGCGTTCCCATTGAGCAACAAGTCAACGGCGTGGAAAATATGATGTATATGAGTTCCAGCTCATCTAACGATGGAAATTATTCATTGACAGTCACTTTTGAACTTGGCACCGATATAGACGAAGCAGCCGTCATGGTACAAAACAGAGTAAACCTCGCTGAAGCCAATCTTCCATCTTCAGTAAAACAACAAGGTATCACCGTGAAGAAAAGAAGCCCTAACCAATTGATGTTCATAGTCCTTGACAGCAAACTCGAAGAATATGACGGATTATTTCTTTCCAATTACGCCAATATCAATATCGTCAACGAACTAGCCAGATTAAAAGGCGTTGGCGACGTACAAGTCTTCGGAGCATCAGACTATGCCATGCGTGTATGGCTCGACCCTGAAATAATGAGAATCAGAGACATAACTCCAGACGAAGTATTATCAATGATTAAAGCACAGAATATGGAAGTGTCTGCCGGTTCAGTAGGCGCTCCCCCGACTTCAGGCGATATGGCTTTCCAATATAGCATCAGCACCAAAGGCCGACTCGTCGATGTCGAAGAGTTCGGTAATATCATTATAAGAACATTAGACGGAGGCAAATATCTGAGACTTAAAGACATCGCCAAGATCGAACTAGGTTCGCAGTCGTATTCCGTCGTGACGACGATGAAAGGAAAAGAAATCGCTGCCATCGGCATTAACCAAATGCCAGGCTCAAATGCCTTAGAGGTCGCCAAGGAAGTAAAGGCGAAGGTCAAGGATTTGCAGCGAAATCTTCCAGAAGGCGTCACCATGAATATCGTCATGGACAACACAAAATATGTCACAGCCTCCATCGACGAAGTTCTTGTCACAATAGCAGAAACGACTTTGCTGGTTATCTTGGTGATGTTCTTATTTTTACAAAACATACGCGCCGTCATAATACCAGCATTGACGATTCCTATTTCATTATTAGGCACCTTCGCCGTGATGAAATTATTGGGATTCTCCATAAATTTATTAACATTGTTCGGACTGGTTTTGGCAATCGCTATTGTGGTCGACGATGCTATTGTGGTAGTAGAAAACTCGTCACGACTGATAGAATCGAAAAAATATACCCGCAAAGAAGCCGTAACGAAAGCCATGGAAGAGATACAAGGTCCAGTTATCAGTATCGTCCTGGTACTGCTAGCAGTCTTCATTCCAACAGCTTTCATCGGAGGAATAACAGGAGAACTCTACAAACAATTCGCGCTTACAATCGCAACAGCTACTGTTATTTCCGGATTCATTTCCTTAATATTCACACCTGCTATGTGTGTGTTATTCTTAAAAGAAGAAAAATGGAGCCTTAAATGGTTCAACAAATTATACGACAAGACATTAGGCTTATACATAAGAATTGTTAAAACTTTTTTAAGAAAACCAGCAATAGCACTTTGTACATTTGTCATCGTTTCTGCAATCACAATGTTTATCTTTTTCAAATTGCCTAACGAATTCTTACCTAATGAAGACTTAGGATATTTCTTGGTCACCGTTCAACTGCCTAATTCCTCAAGTCTGGAAAGGACTCAGAAAGTCACTGCAGATTTATCAAAGAGATTAGACAAATACCCTGAGATAGATACTTATCTGGTAATCAACGGATTCTCTGTCGTCAAAGGCGGCAACATATCCAATGAAGCGAGTGTCTTCGTGATGCTGAAAGACTGGGACGAGCGTAAAGGGAAGAACGAATCTGCTGCAGTTGTAATTGAGAGGATAAATGCTGAATCTTCTGAGATACAAGAAGCTAACATTTTTGCGGTCAACCCGCCTTCCATTCCTGGGCTCGGCGCTTCTGGAGGATTAGCGTTTGTACTTGAAGACCGTAACAATTTGGGCACTACAGAACTAGCGAATGCCGTCAACATCATAATGGACAATTACCATCAAGAACCTGCACTGATGTATCTTCAAAATCAATTTGAAGGCAACAGTCCACAATATTTTCTTAACATCAACCGTGATAAAATCGGCATGATGGGATTAGAGTTGAATCAGGTCTTCGACGCACTATCTTCATATATGGGCTCCACCTTTGCCAACGACTTTATAAAATTCAACAACATATACCAAGTCATAATACAGGCGAATCCAAGCAACAGAAACGTCATCAACGACATTCTTAAGTTAAGCGTAGAAAACATTGAAGGACAGATGGTTCCATTTTCATCATTCTGCAATATAGAAGAAAAGATGGGACAGACACAGATAAACAGATACAACCTCTATCCAGCAGCCAACATCACCGCTGTCGCTGCAGAAGGTTATAGCAGTTCCGAGGCGATGAACGCCCTTGAAAGTCTCTCCGACAAATTGTTAGGCAACAATTTCGGACACGAATGGACTTCTGTTGCTTATCAGGAAAAAATATCAAGTTCAAGCGTAAGCATGATTTTCGCCCTTGCCATTATATTGGTAATCTTGGTATTGGCAGCTATGTATGAAAGCTGGACCAATCCTTTCGCCGTCATCCTTAGTGTACCATTGGCATTGTTAGGCGTTGTTTTAGGCTGCATCATAATGGCATTGCCTATCAGTATATATTCCCAGATTGGTATTATATTATTGATTGCATTATCTGCAAAGAACGCCATCTTGATTGTAGAGTTTGCCGTCGATTACAGGAAAGAAGGCATGAGTGTTGGACAAGCCGCTTTAGAAGCAGGGCGTGTCAGATTGCGACCAATCCTGATGACTTCGTTGGCATTCGTTCTTGGTGTCATGCCGCTTTTGTTTGCCACAGGTGCAGGAGCCGAGTCACGAATAGCACTAGGAACAGCTGTTGTCTTCGGCATGTTGACAAACACCATCTTCGGAACATTGTTCGTACCGAACTTCTTTATGATAACGGATAAAAAAGACTACAAGACAACGAGACTACAAGACAACAAGGATTTAGATACAGAGTCACAAAGTCACAGAGACACAGAGACACAGAGATAAAAAATTTCATTCTCTTTTGAACAAAATGATGAAAAGCACTCATGCTCCCCGCAGGGTGCTTTTTTAGCATTACAATTCACCATTGGGAAGTTTTATAATAATCCATTCTTTCATGAAGGATTCTTATTATCAACACTTCTTCATTACAAATTTGATAAAATATAATATGTTTTTTAACTTTACAACCTAATAGGCCGTCCTTGACATCATTATATTTCTTTCCGAACAAAAATGGATCTTTAGCAATTGTATTACAATAAGAAATAATAATTTTGTAATAATTATCAGCTTGTACTACAGACCAATTTTCAGCTGTATATTTCCAAATATCGCCAAGATCCTCAACCGCCCTTTGTGAGAAGTTGATTTTATACATTATTGTAATTCTGTCTTAGCAATTTCAAATGTGTTTCCGGATCAAAATCTTCTGCAATACCACTCTGTATTCCATCATATATTGCTTCCTTTAGTTCCTGAAGAACATCTTGTTCAGAAATGTATTCTTTTTCTTTCATAACATGGTTCTGCAAATTGGTCTTACATACGACGTTATTATACAACATTTCATTTGAAATTTCTATAGTTTTCATATACTTTGGATTTAAAATTCAACATTGCAAAGATACATCATTACACACTGAATGTCAAGAAGTTTTTTCTTAAAAATTATTAAGAAAAAGATCCATAAATCTCTTAAAAAACTTTAACTTTTTTTCTTTTGCATCATTGAGATTTAGACCTTATTTTTGCAAGTGAACATTAAACACCAAAATATATGAAAAGTAAGCACGATTCTCACGAACTGCAGAGAATAGATTCTTTGTACGATAAAATAACAACGCTGATAGAACATGCAAGAAAAGCAGTATATATCAATGTTAACAGCGTTGAAGTAAAAACAAGATATGAAGTTGGCCGTTATATATTTGAAGACGAACAAAATGGCAAAAGAGCCAGTTACGGCAAACAAATTCTTATAAATTTATCAACACGCTTAACAACTAAATATGGAAAGGATTGGAGTTACGACACACTCAAACGATGTCGTCTATTCTATTTTTCATATAATGATAAAATTAGAGCAACAATGTTGCCCCAAACTAAAAAAACAGAAAAAACAGTACAAACAAACGCCATCAAATATCATCCAAATTTCAACCTCTCTTGGTCTCATTATTTAATTCTAATGAGAATTGAAAATCATGAAGAAAGACGTTTCTATGAAATAGAATCATACAATCAGAACTGGAGTGTAAGACACCTTCAACGACAAGTTGCAAGCAGTCTTTACGAACGATTAGCCTTGAGCAGAGATAAAAATGAAGTCATGAGACTGGCTAATGAAGGTATTACCATTGAAAAACCATCTGACATTATTAAAAATCCTTTAACATTAGAATTTCTAGGACTAAAATCAGACGTTTCTTACTCTGAAAGCAAACTAGAAGAAGTTATCATCAACAAGTTACAGATGTTCTTATTAGAATTAGGCAAAGGGTTTCTTTTTGAATCTCGTCAGAAACGCTTCACATTTGACGAGGATAACTTTTATGTTGATTTGGTTTTCTATAACAGATTATTACAATGCTATGTTTTGATAGATTTAAAAACCGACAAACTGACTCATCAAGATTTAGGTCAGATGCAGATGTATGTAAACTATTTTGACAGATACATAAAACAGGATTTTGAGAAACCAACAATTGGAATACTTTTATGCGAAACAAAAAATGACTCATTAGTTGAATTGACATTACCCAAAGATGCTAACATTTATGCTCAACAATATGCTCTATGTCTTCCTGACAAGAAACTATTAAAAGAAAAACTAAGAGAATGGATAGATGAATTCAATGAAACAAATAAAATGAATGAAGACAACTCCAATTAATTTCTTAATAAACTTTAACTTTTTTTCCTTTGCATTATTGAGATTTAGACCTTATTTTTGCAAATGAACATACCACTACTTGTTGACTTGTTGTCTTGTTGACTTGTAGTCTTTAATCATGAATTATGAATTATGAATTTAAAAAAACTCTCGACGAATTAGTCGTGAAATATAATGTGCCAGAGTTCGCCGACAGCGACCCAGTGCAGTTTCCTCGCCGTTATTCACAGAAAAACGACATAGAAATAGTATCGTTTCTCATCGCCACTATCGCTTGGGGCAAACGCTCCATGATTCTCAACTCCGCCAACAGACTTCTCAACACTATGGGCAACTCACCTTACGACTTCGTTATGTCTGACGGATGGAAAAAGCTCGATTCCGACAAATGCGTTCATCGCACCTTCTTCAACCGTGACCTTATTTATTATTGCAACGGATTGAAAAACATTTATGAAGAGCATCAAAGTCTGGAAGACATCTTTGCTTTGAATGGCAATCATGATGCATGGCAGGGAATCCAGAACTTCAGAGACAGGATACAAGAAGCCAACGACGGAACAAGCAGCGTTCATATCTCCAATCCTTACTGCGACAGCCCTAAGAAAGGCTCGGCATGCAAGAGGCTACACCTCGCGCTAAGATGGCTCGTGAGAAACGACGGCATCGTCGACCTCGGAATATGGAACAAAATCAAGCCTTCAGACTTGATGATTCCGCTTGACGTTCACGTCGGACGCATCTCCCGCGAACTAGGACTCATCGAAAGAAAAAGCAACGACAGAACTACCGTTGAAGAAATCACATCGAAACTCAGAGAATTAGATTCCGACGACCCTATAAAATATGACTTCGCACTTTTCGGATATGGAGTTTCTAATTAATTAGGAGTTAGGAATTAGGAGTTAGGAATGATGTAGAGACGCGTCAATGTTTCCTTAAAAAATAAACACACATTGACACGTCTCTTCTGTTTATGAATTAGGATTTTGGAACTACAAGTTAAGAGTTGAGGATTTTTCATCTATACCTATCAAATCACCTTTATCAGTTTTAGCATACGGATATCTAAAATCATTTTTCATCATCACAAAAATTTACATCACAAAAATAATCATTTACAAAACTTTTTCAAGTAAAAATAATTCATAATCAAAAAACTCCTAACTCCTAAAAAACTTGTTGTCTTGTGGTCTTGTAGTCTTGTTGTCTTTTTTATTATCTTTGCAAAAATTGATTTTTACAACAAAAACATTTCATAATGAAAAAACACCTTATTAATCTATTACTCGCATCGACTGTCTTATTGACATCTTGCAATTTTTCAAAAAAAGACAATGACACAACTGTAACATCATGCAAAGACGCTACAGAAGACGCCACAGGAGTGACGTCTCTACAGACTGACGAAATAACACAGAAAGCCTTGGAACAATGGCGCTCCGAACACTTCGGAATGTTCATCCACTTCGGCATCTACTCTGAACTCGCCGGCTGGTGGAAAGGCGAAAAAATTCCTTTCTACGGCGAACAAATCATGAACCACGCTCGTATCACAACAGAAGAATATGAAGCTGTCGCCAAGACTTTCAACCCACAAGACTTCAACGCCGACGAAATCGTGCTCCTCGCCAAAAACGCAGGAATGAAATATATCGTCATGACATCTAAACATCACGACGGTTTCTGTATGTTCCACACTGAAACGACAGACTATAACGTAGTCGACTTCACTCCTTTCGGTCGCGACGTGGTGAAAGAATTGTCTGACGCCTGTAAACGCCACGGCATCAAATTCGGTCTCTACTACTCTCTCCCTGACTGGCACTACCCTCTCGGCATCCCACGCCTCGCTCCAGACCCAACAACAAAATGTTACGAATATGTAAACCAAGTTTACTCTCCTCTTGAAATAGTAACTCCAGAACTCGAAGACTATATCGTCGCTCAAGTCACAGAATTGCTCACCAACTACGGCGACATCAACACTTTATGGTTCGACATGGGTCTCGTCACTCCAGAACAAAGCAAGCGTTTCCGCGAGACTGTCAAGTCATTACAACCTGAATGTATCATCAACGGAAGAATCATGAACAACCAAGGCGACTATATGACATTGCCTGACAACGGCGATGTGGCTGGTTACGAAGACATCTACTGGGACAACCCAGCATCTCTCTATGGAACATGGGGATACAAATCATGGATTAACCGCCCAGACGTTGACAAACAAGTTGCAAATCAATTGAACAGATTGTTCAGCACAGTAAGACACGGCGGCGTTTTCTTACTCAACATCGGTCCTGACGGCGACGGCAACGTCATCCCTTACGAAAAAGAAGTTATTACAAAAATCGGAGAATTCTTGAACCAACATCCTGATACTTTGAATAAGATTCAAGTAGAATATAAAGAGAAAATCGTCGTTAAACAAGATGGCGACCTCATCGAACTCACTGAAGCTAACGGCACAAAACACGCTGCCATAGACGGAACAGGCTATATGAGCACTCAGACCGACTCATGGCGCTCATGGGAAATGGAAGTCGCTGAAGACGGAACTTACGACGTATTCATCGTTTATATACCTGAAAACTTAGACAAGAGATATTCATTTGAATGCGGCGACAACGCAATCGCTCATACTTTGCCAGGTGTTGACCCAATGATTCAGACTTCATACGTCGGAAAGATGAATCTCAAAGCAGGCAAACAGACATTCAAACTCGACCAAGCCGACAAATGCTATCCATTAGAACCACTCGGCCTGGAAGTGAAGAAGATTATCGTTAGAAAAAGTCTTTGATGAACTCTAAACTCTAAACTCTAAACTGACTGCTGATAGCTGATAGCTGACTGCTAAATTTCAGTTTTCAATTATAAAAAAAGCATCGCAGAAAATTCTGCGATGCTTTTTTTATCCAAAATTCTAAAGTTCTAAAATTCTAGAATTCTAAAATTTATTCCGCTGCTGTTGCAAGTGGTGATGCCTGTGTATATGTTCTCGCTGCTAATTCTTTGTCGAACATATAGATAGCGTATGGATTGTCTTTAATCATACGGAGACTGTCAATCATCTTTTGTGCAGATTCTTCTTCCTCAACTTGTTCATCGATGAACCAAACGAGTCTGTTTTGTGTTGCGTAGTCTTTCAATTCAACAGCTAAAGCATTGATATTGTTGATTAAAGATGTGACTTTTTGTTCATGTTGCAATGTGTCTTCAAAAGCTTCCAATGGTGATTCCCATTTTGTCTTGACTGCATCGATAGCTTTGAGTTCAACGCGACCGCCACGAGATACTAAGTAGTTATAGAAAATCATAGCGTGGTCTTGTTCTTCCTTAAACTGAACTTCAAACCAGTTAGCGATGCCGCCTAAACCCATTTCGTGGAAATTTGTTGCCATTGACAAATAAAGATATGCCGACCATAACTCAGCGTTTATCTGCGCATTGATAGCGTCTTGCAATTGTTTGTTAATCATTTTATTTATTTTTTAAGTTTAAAATTTTCATTAAATAACTTTAAATTTTCAGCTTTCAATTTTCAACTACTGATTGCTGTCCGCTGATAGCTGAAAGCTAATCTGGGCGTTCCGGCTCTGCCGTCGGGCTTTCCGCTATATCTTTTTCCGCTCCGCTCCAAAAGGATGCCGCTCCAATCCCTAACGCAAAGGAACTACTAATTCCAAGTCTTCCGCCTTTTGTCATTAGTCTTTCACTTCTGCAAATATATACAAATATTTTTTTAAAATGTTGCACGAAATCAATATTAATTTATATCTTTGTGATGTTCATTAAATTAAGCAGATATGTCAGCATTAACCAACACAGACCACAAACAACTTGAAGCATTGAATATCAACGCAGAACAAGTTGAAAGACAGATAAATCAGTTTAAAACCGGCTTTCCATTCAGCGACTTGATTGCTCCGGCAACAACGGAAAACGGCATCATCAAATTCAACGATGCTGACATTGAAGGACTTATAAAACAATTTGATGAAGACAAACAATACTACGACATCTTGAAATTCATCCCTGCTTCTGGAGCAGCAAGTCGTATGTTCAAGACTATCTATTCTTTTGTCGAAGAATATAAAGGCAAAGAAATCCCAGAAAACTTCCTGAGAAAAGAAAAGATAAAATTCGATTCTATAGAAAACTTTTTCCTGAGCATCAGAGACTTCGCCTTCTATGACGACTTAAAGGAAAAAATGGCAGAGCACGACAAAGACATCGACACTCTTCTAAAAGAGAATCGTCTTGTTGAGATAGCAGAATTCCTTCTCGAAAACGAAGGTCTCGCATACGGAAAATTACCTAAAGCATTGCTGAAGTTCCACAAATACAAAGAATCATCTCGTTTTGCTCTTGAAGAACATCTCGTTGAAGCAGCTCAATACAGCACAGCAGAGACTGATGACGGAAGCATTGCTCAACTGCATTTCACTGTATCTCAAGAACATCTCGACATATTCAAAGACACTGTCAACAAAGTCGTTCCTGAATATGAAAAAGAATATGGCATTCGCTACGACATCTCATACTCCGTACAAAAGCCATCAACCGACACCATCGCTGTCGATATGAACAACGAGCCTTTCCGTAATGCCGACGGCAGCCTCCTCTTCCGTCCAGGCGGTCACGGAGCGCTCATACAAAACCTCAACGACCTTCATAAGGAAATAATATTCATAAAGAATATCGACAATGTCGTTCCTGACAGATTAAAGACAACGACATACGATTATAAGAAAGTACTGGGAGGCTATCTCTTCCGACTTCAACAACAACAGTTTGAATACCTTAATTTATTAGACGAAGGCTGCCTGGCAAATGACGAAATTGAAGAAATAGCCAAATTTGCCAAGGAAAAACTGATGATAGACATTCCTAATTTCTTCAAGACATATAACGAAATAGAAAAGATTGACTATCTGTATGGCAAACTCAACCGCCCGATGAGAATATGCGGCATGGTGAAAAACGAAGGCGAACCTGGAGGCGGCCCATATTGGGTTAGAAACAGCAACGACGAGATTTCATTGCAAATAGTCGAATCATCGCAAATTGACCATAACAACGAAAAACAAGAAGCAATCTTCCAATCAGCGACACACTTCAACCCAGTTGATTTGGTTTGCGCAACACAGGATTTCAGAGGCGAATCGTTCGACTTGAACGATTACATAGATTATAACACAGGATTTATCTCAAAGAAATCAAAAGACGGCAAAGACCTCAAAGCTCTTGAATTGCCAGGATTGTGGAACGGCGCTATGGCCGACTGGATTAACATCTTTGTCGAAGTGCCAATCCTAACTTTCAATCCGGTGAAAACCGTTAATGATTTGTTGAGAGACAACCATCAAGAAGATTAAAAAAGGAAGAATCTCTCGCAGAGAATATCACATCTGAAATATTAAACATTACAAGGACGTCATATCGTGGCGTCCTTTTTCATTCCTAAATATCAAGACGTGGCAATGTGATTAAGACAAATTCGACTTTTCTCTACAATTATTCCTAATTTTTAACATTTTTTTCTTAATAATTTTTAAGAAAAAACTTCTTGACATTCAATGATTAATGATGTATTTTCGCAGTGTGAAACTTAAAACTAAACTATTATGGCGAGACCAATTAAAGAGACTCCGATTTTACACGGAAAAGACGCAGAAAGATTCTTAAAAAGAATGAATGAAGATCATAAAGTAAGTCCCGAAGAAAACGCAAGAGGCAGAGCTAACTACGAAGCTATATTAAAGATTTTTGAGGGATAATAAAAATGAATCTTTCTGCAAAAAATTGTAACTTTGCAACTTATAAAGTTCGTAAATTACGTAAAAACGAAACAATAAAGTCGTTCGATTGCGGCGACGCTGATCTGAACGACTTTATTATCAACGAGGCGCATCATTATAGAAAAGCATTATTAGCAGTAACTTACATATTTGAAGACAAAGAAACAGGAAATGTCATCGGATATTTTAGTCTTGCTAACGACCGCGTTTCTTTAACTGACTTCAACAACAAGACTGAATTCAATCGTTTCAGACGCACTCGATTTGTTAATGAAAAACGAATCAAAAGTTATCCTGCTGTGAAAATATGCAGATTAGGAATTGATAATTCTTTACGAGGCAAAGGAATCGGTTCTATGTTGCTTGATTTCATTAAATATTTCTTTATTGAAAACAACAAAACAGGTTGCAGATTTCTAACCGTTGACGCATATAATAATGCTATAAGATTTTATAGAAACAACAATTTCAAACATCTTAAAGAACAAGAAGAAGACAAAATCACAAGCTCACTTTATTTTGATTTGAATGACATCTACTAAAAAATTCAGAATCTCAGAACCTCAGAATCTCAGAATCCCAGAATATTTTTTGAAGTTTTGAGATTCTGAGGTTTTGAGTTTCTAACAAATATTACCAAATAAAAGGTATCACTTTATATCTTACTTTTTGTTTGTATTCCTTATATCCTTCTAAGCCTTCTTCCAAAACTTTCTCTTCGTTATTCATTCTGACAGCTATTATCGGAATATATGCCAACATTATGGCAAAAGAAATAATTGAACCTAAAATCAATGGTATCGACAGAAACATAATGAGCGTCGCTGAATACATCGGATGACGAACGATACCATACAATCCTGTGTCGATTACTTTCTGATTTTCCTGAATTTCAATAGTTCTTGAAAGAAAAGCATTCTCTCTCATGACTTCCGCATATATCAGATACGAAAGAAGAAAAAAAACTGCTCCAATCCATACCACATAATCGGGCAAGAAATGCCATGAAAAACGAAAGTTGAGACCTGCAACAACAAATGCTGCTACAAACATAATTCCCGATAAGGCAACAACCCATTTCTGCTCATCTATTTTTTCTTTTGCATCGAGACGTTTCTCTAAAAGTTTGGGAGATTTAAACAACATCATTATTCCCAAGAAAATCATCGGGACAAACAAAACAGCCACAAACAACCAGGCGTTCCAATAATGCAAAGTCCCTGCTGGCAAATAAAGCAACAATCCTATTGCGACAAAACCAGCAATAATTTTCTTCAAAGATTGTAATAACAAATTATTTCTCATCATAATTCATTTTAACATCAATAAAATTCTCTTCGCTATTTCTTCAGGACAATCAATCAAAAGCTGACCGTGATTCATTTTTTTAAACACCTCAACTTTCACATCATGGCAAAGTCTTTTCAGATGTCTAACTTGCGGTTTTGCCACGAAAGATTCTTTTGTCCCATGCCAATAATGAATATCGTTGCCGTTAATAGATTGCAACTTATTAGTATAGACAGATTTATAACCATTCAAGACAGCCTTTGTTCCACCATAAGGATAAACCTTTTTACATTCGTCGAGCAAGACATCGAAATAATGAGAATGAAAAACCCAACGCCAAAATCCAGTCCAATGATAACAAGTCCAGACATTCAGACACTGCAGATAACGAAGCGGACCGACGAGCCACTTAGGCAGAGGCAACAAAGGAGCAGCATCCAAAATCGCATGATTTACAACAATCTCGTCACGCTCCAAAACACGAGACAATATCTTTCCTCCTAAAGAAAGTCCGTAAGCACAATCTAAACGTCCTTCGTAATTTTTCTTGACATAATCTATAACTTGAACAGCCTGGTCATTAACGGAAGTGAATTGAGTATGTTTTCCAAGTACAAAGCCATCGACTTCCACAGCGATGATATGAAAGTCATTTTCAAGGAGATTGATAAGCGGAATGAAAATCTCGTATGAGACACCCAATCCAGGAATCAGCATTAATGTCGGGGCTTTTTTATTTCCGAAAACGTTGAAGTTCATATTAAGTCATTATAAATATCACACCATTCAAATTGAGATAACAAATATATGATAAATATTGAAGTTTTCATTTTTCTATGAATTAAAAACATTAATTTTGTATTTCTTATTATAAATCAGAATATGGTAACATTTATAGAAATAATAGCGAACATAATTATCATAATTTTCATGATGATTATCATCGGTTTAATAGCTTTAATAATTTCTGGAGCAGCTCATCTCTTTGGAGCTAACTTCAAATCGTTTTTCAGGAAATCATTGTGGGCGACGCTCCTCGCTCCTATCCTATTCTGCTACGGATTTTTCATAGAGAGAAACCAATGTCAAGTCAAGAATATTAAAATCGAAAGCGATGAAATTCCAGCATCTTTCAATGATTATAAGATAGTCCAGATTTCCGACCTTCATCTTCATTCCTTCAAAGGAAGAGGAAAGACATTGCAAAAATTCGTCAACGAAATCAACAAGCAAAACGCAGACCTTGTGGTTTTCACCGGCGACTTAGTTTCATACGGTCCTTGGGAACTTGACGGATTAGACACAATACTTTCCAAGATAAAAGCCAAAGACGGCGTCTATTCTATTCTAGGCAACCACGACTACAGTGCGTACAGCAACTTCCCAGATTCCGTCCAATGGAAATATGTTGACGAGTTGAAAGGCAGACAATTCAAGATGGGATGGAAACTGCTCTTGGATGAGAACGTAAATATAATTCGCGGCAATGATACAATATCTTTAATCGGAGTAGAAAACATATCAACACACAGAGCATTCCTTTCTTTCGGAAATCTTAAAAATGCGATGAAAGATTCTTCAGGCGATTATAAGATATTATTAAGTCACGACCCAACACATTGGGAATTAGAAGTAAAAGACACGCCAGAAATCGACTTGATGCTCTCGGGTCACACCCATGCGATGCAGTTCTCATTATTCAGATGGTCGCCATCATCATTTATCTTCGATGAAGTAGCAGGATTGTTTCAACATAAAAATCAATATCTTTATGTTAATATAGGTTTGGGTGAGACAGTGATGAAATCAAGGATTGGAGCGAAACCAGAAATCACTTCCATCACAATCAGAAATACCTTTGGTTCAGAGCCCCCTATGCGTTAGGGATTGAAGCGGCATCCTTTGTGAGCGGAGTGAAAACGGAGCGAGCAAAGATATAGCGGAAAGCCCGACGGCTTGCCGGAACGCCCAAAGAAGAGTCTTAAAAATCTCCAATATTTTTTCAAAATAATAGCAAAATAAATATTAATTTTGCCGTTATCTTACATATATATTTATTAAATATGAAAATGAACAACTTAATCAATTTTAGAAAGTTATTTTTTATAGGAATCATAGGTCTTTCGTTGACATCCTGTCAAGAGGAAGTCGCGCCACAGAAGCGTGCTGAGACAATTTACAAGACATTAACAGTAGAAAAAAGCAATCAGGTTTTAAGAAGCGGTTTTGCAGCCACCATCAACGGTTGCCAGACTGTTGAAGTACGTCCTCAGGTCAGCGGCATGATTACCGACATCCGCATCAACGAAGGCGATTTTGTCCGCAAGGACTCTACTCTCTTCGTCATCGACCAGACACCATACAAGGCAGCATACGAAATAGCATCAGCCAATGTGATGAGCGCTGAAGCGAATCTCTCTACAGCGAAACTCGTTTTGGAAAGCAGCAAGGAGCTCTACGAACAAGACGTCGTTTCGGAGTTCGAGCTTATGACTGCGAACAACAACCTCGCCGAAGCAGAAGCCAAGCTTGCATTGGCGAAGGCAGAGATGAACAGCGCATACAACAACCTATCTTATACAATGGTGAAGTCGCCTGTTAACGGTGTCGCTTCCATGATTCCATATCGCGTCGGCGCATTGGTCAACAGTAATATCAGCCAGCCTTTAGTAACAGTTTCCGACGACAGCAAGATTTTCGCATATTTCTCGATGGCAGAAAACCAGATGCTCGACCTCATCCAGGAATACGGCTCATTGAAAGAAGCCATCAAAGACATGCCTGCTGTAGAACTCATCATGAGCAACGGCAAGACATACAAACACAAAGGAAAAATCAACGCTGTGAGTGGTACCATCAGCGCCAGCACAGGAGCCGTCAGTTTCCGTGCAGTATTTCCAAATCCGGAGCGACTCCTTCGCGACGGAGGCAGCGGAACAGTCATAATCCCTACTGTCCATGAAGACTGCATCATCATTCCACAGACAGCTACATTCGAGTTACAAGAAAAGATTTTCGTATATAAAGTCATCGACGGCAAAGCATCATCATCAGCCATTACCGTCATGCCACGAAACAACGGCGTTGAATATATAGTAGAGAGCGGTCTTGAAGTCGGCGACGTCATCATCGCTGAAGGCGCAGGCCTCGTGAGAGAAGGCGCAACTATTAAAACTTCAGAATCTCAGAATCTCAGAATCTCAGAATCTCAGGAACTCACAGAAAAAGGAGGCGAATAATGAATATAAGAACTTTCATCGACCGTCCTATTTTCGCGGGTGTCATCTCTGTGATAATAGTGCTCTTAGGTCTCATCTGCCTAGGCGGACTTCCTATCGAACAATATCCAGAAATCGCTCCTCCGACAGTGAGCGTTTCAGCCAACTACTCAGGAGCTAATGCCGAGACCGTGCAGAACAGCGTCATCGTGCCTCTCGAAGAAGCCATCAACGGCGTTGAAAACATGATGTATATGACATCATCGGCAAACAACAACGGTTCTGCAAACATACAGATTTATTTCCGTCAAGGAACCAATGCCGACATGGCGATGGTCAACGTACAGAACCGTATCGCATCAGCGCAAGGTCTGCTCCCCGCAGAAGTGACACGAAGCGGCGTCAGCGTAAAGAAAAGACAGACAAGTAGAATCAAAGTGCTCGCCGTGTATAGTCCAGACGACTCCTTCGACGAGAGATTCCTCAGCAACTACTTAAAAATCAATATCGAGCCACGTCTCTCTCGTATCGCCGGCGTTGGTGAAGTTGACGTAAGAGGCGCCGACTACTCACTCCGTATATGGCTCGACCCAGCCAAGATGGCGAAATATTCTTTGGTGCCTAAAGACATCTCTGCGGTATTGGCGGAACAAAATCTCGAGGCAGCTACCGGTACTCTCGGCGCCGACTCCGACAACACCTTCCGTTATACACTGAAATACAGAGGACGCTACGATAAAGAAGAAGACTACGCCAACATGGTAATCCGCGCAGACAGCGACGGAACTTTATTACGACTCAAAGACGTGGGAACAGTAGAGCTAGGCTCCAGAAGCTACGACTATATCGGACAAGTCAACGGTCACCCTGGAACGACATTGATGATTTCACAGACTTCAGGCTCCAACGCCAACGAAATCATCGATGCCATCGACAAAGAAGTTGAAGAGATACGCAAGACATTACCTAAAGGCATTGAAATCATCGACTTGATGAGTACCAAAGACTTCCTCGATGCTTCTATCGAAAACGTCATCGTCACACTCATCTTGGCTGTCGTCTTGGTTGTTTTGATTGTTTATATCTTCTTGCAGAGTTTCCGTTCCACATTCATCCCTGCAATAGCCATCATAGTGTCACTTGTTGGAACATTTGCATTCTTGAAAGTAGCAGGATTCAGTCTCAATATGATTACCTTGTTTGCCTTGGTACTCGTCATCGGAACAGTAGTGGACAATGCCATCGTTGTTGTTGAAGCGGTGCAAGCCAAATTCGACGCTGGATACGAATCACCATACAAAGCCACCATCGATGCTATGCAAGGCATCTCCAACGCTCTGATTGCAACGACATTCGTATTCATGGCAGTGTTCATCCCAGTATGTTTCATGGGCGGAACAACAGGTACGTTCTACACACAATTCGGCCTCACAATGGCCGTTGCTGTTGGTATATCACTCATCAATTCCATCACCTTAAGTCCGGCATTATGCGCATTATTGATGCAGCCTCACTACACCAACAAAGAAGGCAAGCTCTCATTCTCGACACGATTCCACATCGCATTCGACTCCGGTTTCCAAGGACTCGTCAACAGATATAAGAGAGGCGTTTTGTTTATGTTCAAGAACAAATGGTTCTCTGTATTACTCGTCATCATTGCTACTGGTGGACTTTTCTATATGATGGAACACACCAAGACAGGTCTCGTTCCTAAAGAAGACATGGGTTCTATCAATATTGACGTTCAGACACCTCCTGGCACCAACCTCAATGAAACAGTAAGAGTCATGGAACTTATTGCCAACAGATTAGACGAGATAGAACAGATAGAATCCTATTCATACACCACAGGTTACGGTATGATGAGCGGCGCAGGACCTTCATGCGGCGGCTTCACCATCAGATTAAAAGACTGGGAGTTACGTACTGAAATAGGCGACGACATCGACTCCGTTATGGAAGAGATTTACGCTTCAACATCCGACATCACATCTGCAAAGATAACAGTATTCACTCGCGGTATGATTCCTGGTTACGGAGCAAGCAGCGGATTCGAGCTTCACATACAAGACCAAAAAGGCGGTAATATCGAAGACTTACAAAGCATTACCAACAATATCATAGCAGCACTTAACGAAAGACCTGAAGTCGGCAGAGCCAGCACCACCTTCGACACCAAATATCCTCAATATCTCTTGGAAGTTGACGCTGCTCGTTGCAAACGTAACGGCGTCTCTCCTAGCGACGTCCTCGACGTGATGGCAGGTTATGTAGGTGGTTCATACGCTTCTAACATGAACCGTTTCTCCAAACTTTATAGAGTTATGGTACAAGCTTCTGCAGAGTATCGTCTCGACATAGAATCGCTCAACAATATGTTCGTTCGTAACAACAAAGGCGAGATGTCACCTATTGGTCAATATGTTACACTGACACGTATCTATGGACCACAATCCATTTCGAGATTCAACCTTTTCTCATCAATACAAATCAACGGACAGGCTGCTTATGGCTATTCATCAGGTGAAGCCATCCAAGCAGTCAGAGAAGTAACAGATGAATTGTTGCCTGCAGGTTACGGATACGAATTCGGCGGCATGTCGAGAGAAGAAGCATCGTCAGGAAGCTCAACAGCGATGATATTCGTATTTTGTATAGTGTTCATATACCTTATCCTCTGCGCTTTATACGAAAGCATCTTCATCCCTATCGTCGTTATCTTATCAATCCCATTCGGTCTTGCAGGAAGCTTCTTGTTCGCCAATTTATACGGATTGGAAAACAATATTTATTTGCAAATCGGTCTCTTGATGCTGATTGGTCTTTTGGCAAAGACAGCTATCCTGATTACAGAATACGCATCAGCGAGAAGAGCCGAGGGAATGTCTATTACAATGGCAGCGATGTCGGCAGCAAAGGCAAGATTAAGAGCTATCCTGATGACATCATTGACAATGATTTTCGGTATGCTGCCACTTATGTTCTCAACAGGCGTAGGTGCTAACGGCAACATCTCCATCGGCGTGGGAACAGTGGGCGGCATGCTCATCGGAACAATTGCGCTCTTGTTCGTAGTGCCAGTCTTATTCATCATTTTCAGAAATATTGAAGAGAAAGTAATGCCTAAAAGAAAAGAAATAGAATCATGAAAAAGATATTAATTCCAATAATTTTATTCCTGATAGTAACGACAAACAGCTGTAATCTATACAGACATTACGAGCGTCCTGACATCAGTTTCGTTGACAGTTTGTACAACAAAATACCTATGGCAAACAGCTACGAGTCGATAGCAAGAATGACATGGAGAGAATTATTTGCCGACACGCTTTTGCAAGAATGCATCGAGTTAGGATTGAATAACAACACCAATCTAGAAATAGCACGTCTGAAAGTAGAACAAGCCGAAGCTACATTACAGACTTCAAGACTAGCATTCTTTCCTTCTGTATCATTTTCTGCACAAACTAATGTTGGCAGTAACAGCAATGGCTTAGGATACAGCCTCACTCCTTCAGCGTCATGGGAAATTGACGCTTTCGGCAGAATACACAATACCAAGAAAGGCGCCCAAGCAGCGTTAGGAGCTACAGAAGCTTATCAGCAAGCTATTCAGACACAACTCATCGCAACTATCGCCGACTCATACTACACACTTCTCATGCTCGACGAGCAACTCGACATCAGCAAGAGAACACTTAAGACTTGGGAAGAAAACATCAGAACTCTGTCAGCATTAAAGAGAGCCGGCAAGACCAATGAGGCTGCTGTTCTTCAAGCGAAGGCTAACAAAGTCAATGTGGAAGCATCCATACTTACGTTAGAGAAGCAAATCATAGAACAAGAGAACTCTTTGTCAGCACTTTTAGGTATCGTTCCTCAAGAGTTTGAAAGAGGAACTCTGGAAAACCAAGTCTTCCCTGACACATTATTGACAGGTCTTCCTTTATCAAGTCTCATCAACCGTCCTGACGTAAGACAAGCAGAATACAAATTGGTTGAAGCATTTTATGCCACCAATGTAGCACGTTCATACTTCTACCCTACCATCACTTTAAGCGGCAACGCTGGCTGGTCGGGAGTCATAGGTGATCCTGGCGACTGGATTTTCAATGCTGTAGGCTCTTTGATGCAGCCTATCTTCAATCAAGGAAAGAATAAGGCGAGAGTGAAGATAAGCGAAGCACAACGTCAAGAAGCGCTGCTCAACTTCAAGCAGACCTTATTAGACGCAGGCACAGAAGCCAACAACGCCCTGATATCGTGGCAAACAGCACGCAAGAGACTAGACAGCGACAAGTTACAGATTATGTATTTAAAAGGCGCTGTATATAACACACAGCTTCTGATGAAGAACGGACAAGCCACATACATCGAAGTGCTCACAGCGCAGAAGAATCTCTTACAAGCAGAGCTGACTGAGACCAACGACAAATACATAGAGATACAAAGTGTAATCTCGTTGTACCATGCACTTGGCGGAGGATTGGAATAGTTAGGAGTTAGGAGTTAGGAATGATTTTTTAGACTAAGGCTTCTGAACTTTGAACTTTTTTAGTAATGAAGTGATGAAGTCAGTAAATGATATCTTTGCGACACTTTGCGCCTTTGCGAGAATTTTTAGAATTTAAAAAAACATCTTTGGGGTTGCAGCATTCCTGTAGAGACGTCACCCCGTGGCGTCTTTAAAAAAGAATTCCTGCAAAACAATGTTTTATAAAAATCAAAGCGCCGAAAGCGCGACAGAATCGTGTTTGTTTTTCCCGTCGTGCCTTCGGCACTATTATTAATATCCAGTCTTTAGACTTTTGTCATTTGCCCTTAGTCAAAAAAAAAGACAGCCATAAGCTGTCTTTTTCTAACCACATTATTTTATCTTTTAAAAATTTCTTAGCAATTATTCCATATTTGTATAGACTGATTGTACGTCTTCGTCGTCTTCTACTTTTTCAAGGAATTTTTCGATTGCTTCAACATCTTCTGCTGAGAATGCTACTGGGCTGTTAGGGAAACGTTGCAAGTTAGCTTTCTTAACGTTGATGCCGAGTTTTTCCAATGCTGTCTGCATTGTTCCGAATGCTGTCCAGTCTGACAATGCTACTACGCCTTCTTCTGTTGCTTCGATTTCTTCGAGACCTGCATCGATGAGTTCGAGTTCGATTTCTTCAACTTCCATACCTTCTGGTAATTCGAGTTCGAAGACAGCTTTACGGCTGAACATGAATTCTAATGAACCTGATGGAACTAAAGAACCACCACATTTGTTGAAATATGAACGTACGTTAGCAACTGTACGTGTTGTGTTGTCTGTAGCACATTCTACAACGACGAGAACGCCAGCAGGGCCTTTGCCTTCATAAACGATTTCAACCATGTCGGCTGCGTCTTTCGCTGTAGCTCTTTTTATAGCAGCATCGATATTATCTTTAGGCATGTTTTCTGCCTTAGCATTGATGATAGCTTGACGCAATCTTGGGTTCATATCTGGATCTGCGCCGCCTTCTTTAGCTGCGATAGTGATCATCTTACTGAGTTTTGGGAACACTCTTGACATGTGACCCCATCTTTTCATCTTAGCCGCTTTGCGGTATTCAAATGCTCTTCCCATAGTATAGTGTTTATATAGTATCTTTTTTTAATTTGCGTGCAAATTTACAATTTTACTCCTAAAAGTAAAAGATTTTTTTTTGTTAATTTTTTTAATCAAGACACACCAACAATTGCTGATACATCTCTACATTAATTTTCATTTTTCAACTTTTAATTTACATCTGGGCGTTCCGGCTTTGCCGTCGGGCTTTCCGCTATATCTTTGCTCGCTACGCTCGCAAAGGATGCCGCTTCAATCCCTAACGCGGAGGGAGATACTGAAAAATAAAAGTCAACTTTTAAACCTCCAAAGCTCCTGTCAAATCGCTTACATTCTTGATGCCATGACGCTCGCAATATTCCACGATGCCTTTAGCGACTTTAACAGAAATTGTTGGGTCGATGAAGTTAGCTGTACCGATTTCAACAGCTGAAGCTCCTGCTAACAAGAACTCGATAGCGTCTGTTGCTGATGAGATGCCGCCTAATCCTATTACCGGAATCTTTACTGCCTTAGCAACTTGCCATACCATTCTCAAAGCTATTGGCTTGACACATGCTCCCGACAAACCGCCTGTCACTGTTGATAACTTAGGTCTTCTCTTTTCAGCATCGATGGCCATACCGAGAAGTGTGTTAATCAATGAAACAGAATCAGCACCTGATGCTTCTGCTGCCAATGCCAAGTCGGCTATGCTTGTCACGTTAGGAGAAAGTTTTACGATAAGATGTTTGTCATAAACTTTTCTCACTGCGCTTACAACTTGCTCAATACCTGTTGTTGTAACGCCGAATGCCATGCCGCCTTGTTTTACGTTAGGACATGAAACATTGAGTTCGATAGCTGGGATATTTTCTAAAGCATTGACTTTCTCAGCCACTGCGCAATAGTCTTCTATAGTTGAACCTGAGACGTTGACGATGATATTAGTGTCGATGTCTTTTATTCTTGGATATATTGTCTCAACGAAATAATCGATGCCTTTGTTTTGGAGGCCTACTGCGTTAAGCATTCCAGAAGGAGTCTCTGCCATACGAGGATATGGATTTCCTTCACGATGATTCAATGTAGTTCCTTTGACGAGTATGCCGCCAAGTTGTGACAAATCGATGAAGTCGGAATATTCTTCTCCATAACCGAATGTTCCTGAAGCTGTCATCACCGGATTTTTCAAGGTGAGACCTTTGAGTTGTATCGTTTCGTTTACCATAACAATTTATTTATATTCATGACAGGACCTTCTTTACAAACACATACGTGGCCTTCGATGGTGTTTTCAACGCAGCAGAGACAAGCGCCGAGACCGCAGGCCATAAGGTTTTCGAGTGAGACCTCGCAGCAGATGTCATTTTCTCTCGCCATATTTGCCACTGCCATCATCATTGGCTTAGGACCGCATGTGTAAATCATATCAAATTTCTTTTCTTTCCAGACAGAATGCTGTGTGACAAAACCTTGTTCGCCGAGGCTTCCGTCGTTGGTGGTGACATAAACCTTGCCCACTGAAGAAAATTCATCCAACATTATCAAGTCTTCTTTTGAGCGACCGCCGAGAACGAAGACTGGTTCAATGCCTTTTTCTTTCAACACTTTGCCGAGGTAATACATTGGAGCGATACCGATGCCGCCACCAACGAGTACCACTTTTGCATTTTTATCTTCTGGCATTGTGAAACCATTGCCGAGAGGATAAATTATATTTAAGGTGTCGTTGATTTCAGTGTCGGAGATTTTGTTTGTTCCCTCGCCTACTCTTTGCACCAACAATGTTATAGTGCGTTTTTGATAATCGACATCATGAATTGATATAGGACGACGCAGATATGTGTTGGCAGCGTCATCAACTTTAACTTGAACAAATTGTCCTGCCTTGATGTCTTCGAGAGGCTCGTCAGATTGAAGCAAAAGATAAGTCGATTTTGCCCATTCTTTCTTTTCTATTAAGCGGAAGTCGGTGATTTTCTTCATGGCATATATACAAAAAAGGTCGTCAGTGTGACGACCTACGATTAAATCTTTAGGTTATTTTGTTTCTTCTGCGTTTTCTTCAGCTTTAGCTTCTTCAACAGTGAAGTCTAAAAGACCTTTATCGTTGAGGAGTTGGTACCATTGGAAAACTTTCTTCATATCTGATTGATATACTGAATCTTCATCGTATTCAGGAAGCACTAACATAAATTTTTCCTTGAGTTCAACTGGAGAAACTCTCTTAGGATCGAAACCGATGTTGTCACCGATTTTTTCGTGGATGCTTACGAAAACTTCCTTAAGAGGTTTGTCGTCGCCTGTTGTGAAAATGCTGATTTCTTCCAAAGAACTGATTTTATCGTTAGCAAATGCTGGAGTACGTTTTCCATCGAGTAATGATTCAACGACCAATTTACCAGCGCCTGAGCTTGTTACTAAAAACAAACCTGGCTTACCTGAAATAGTTACAACTTTACTTAAATCCATTTCTACTTTATTAAATAGTTATAATTTTCTTTTTAAATAATAATTCGCAAAGATAATAAAAAGTCGATAGGCAATAAGCAAATGGCGAAAGTTTTTTTTAATTAAATGACTGCAAATCGGTCAGTCTCTTATAAACGCCATTTTTAGCGATGAGTTCTTCGTGCTTGCCTTGTTCAACGATATGACCTTTAGCAAGAACAACGATATCGTCGGCATCTTGAATTGTAGAGAGACGGTGTGCGATAACCACTGAAGTTCTGTTGCTCATAATCTTAGCAAGAGCGTCTTGCACCAGTTTTTCAGATTCAGTATCGAGTGATGATGTCGCTTCATCCAATATCAAAATCGGAGGATTTTTCAACACCGCGCGTGCAATACTCAATCGCTGCCTTTGACCGCCAGAGAGGTTCATTCCTCTGTCGCCTATATATGTGTCATAACCGTTTTCCAGTTGCATGATAAACTCATGAGCATTAGCTACTTTGGCAGCTTCTACGACTTCCTCACGTGTAGCGTTATGCATACCGAAAGCTATATTATTATGAACGGTGTCGTTAAACAAAATGCTTTCCTGGCTAACAATTCCCATCAAAGAACGAAGGTCGTCGATTTTACAATCACGAATGTCAACGCCATCGATAGTAATTGAGCCTTCGCAAACATCATAGAAACGAGGCAGAAGGTCAACCATAGTCGATTTACCGCCGCCGCTCTCTCCCACCAAAGCAATCATCTTGCCTTTTTCTATCGTAAGGTTAATATTTTTTAACACGTCATCTTTTCCGTAGCGGAAGACCACATTATTATATTTGATTGAATCTTTAAATTCGGTGATAGTCTTTGCGTCATCTTTTTGGCATATAACCTCATCAGCGTCAAGGATTTCAAAAACACGTTCCGCCGACGCCATACCTTTTTGAAGATTATAAAAACCGTGTGAGAACGATTTTGCCGGAGGTATAATCTGAGAGAAGACAACGATGTATGCTATGAAATTCGCTGCTGTGATAGAAGCGCTGCCCGACAAAATAAGTGTCGAACCAAACCAAAGCACTATGGAAATGACTACCGCTGAAAGCAATTCGCTCATCGGAGAACTGAGGTCTCTTTTTCTGTGAACGAATTTTAACAATTTTGAATAGCCGTAATTCTGTTCTTCGAATTTTTCATTTGTGTAATCTATAGCATTGAAAGCCTTGATGATACGTAATCCTGAAATTGTCTCTTCAATATTAGCGATTATATTAGAAAGACGTGTCATACCTTCTTTAGAATCTTTTTTCAGAGACTTACCAATCTTTCCGATGACGATACCGCCAATAGGCAAAACACACAACACGAACAAAGTGAGTTCCCAGCTGACACCCAGCATATAAGCGAAATACGCTATTATAGTAATTGGTGATTTGATGAAAACATCCAGATAATTCATGATAGACACTTCTATTTCCTGAAGGTCGGTGGTGATTCTAGCAATGATATCGCCTTTCTTCTGCTTGCTATAAAACGACAATGGTAGAACAAGGATTTTATTGTAAACCGCTGCTCTTAAGTCTTTTATAGAATTCACTCTCACCGAAGCCATATAAAAGCTCGCCATATATGTCGTGAGATTTCTCAAGAAAAAGGCGAAAACCAACATCACACAGATAAACAGCAACGCCATCTTCTGACCTTTTGAAATGATTATCATACTGATATAGTAATTCATCGTTTCGAGGAGTGCATCTGAACTCAACGAGAACTCCGGTTTTACGGTAACCAGATTATCAGGATTAAACAAAAGATTCAGAAATGGAACAATCATAGAGAATGAGAACAATGAAAAAATAGTCGCAAGTATTGTGAAGACTATATTCATTGTCACGCTGCCCCAGTAAGGCTTCACGTAAGTAAGCACCCTATTGAATTTGCTGATTTTCATCTATTTAAATTTAAAGGGGAATTTCATTACAAAATCCCCCTGTTAATTTTTATTCAGTTAAAATTTAAAAACCGTAACCTGTATAATTTTCAGGAGTGATAACGTGCATCTCTGCTTTAACAGCGTCGCTGACAGGAAGTTCATCGATAAATTTATCAATTGATTCGCGTGTCACTTTTTCATTAGTACGTGTCAATCCTTTTAACAATTCGTAAGCGCCTTCAACTTCTTCACGACGTAAGATTGTCTGGATAGCTTCAGCGACTACAGCGTAGTTGTTTAACAAGTCTTCGCTTAATTTTTCTCCGTTAAGGATAAGTTTGTCGAGACCTTTCAATAATGAAGCGATTGCAATCATTGTGTGAGCCAATGGCACGCCGACATTTCTTGTCACTGTTGAGTCGGTGAGGTCGCGTTGCATCCGGCTGATAGGAAGCTTAGCGCTGAGGTGTTCGAAGATAGCGTTTGCCAAGCCGAGGTTGCCTTCTGCATTTTCAAAGTCGATTGGGTTGACTTTATGAGGCATTGCTGAAGAACCGACTTCGCCAGCTTTGATTTTTTGTTTGAAATACTCCATTGACACATATTGCCAGATGTCGCGAGCGAGGTCAATCAAGATTGTGTTGATACGTTTCACTGCATCGAAGTAAGCAGCCATGAAATCGTAGTGTTCAATCTGTGTTGTTGTTTGAAGTCTTGTAAGACCTAAATTATTGTTGATGTAATTGTTAGCGAAGTTTTTCCATTCTATTTGAGGATAAGCCACTTTATGAGCGTTCATATTACCAGTAGCGCCACCGAACTTAGCACAGAATGGAGTGTTTTTCAATACGTTAAGTTGATTGTCGATACGTTCAACGAAAACGTAAATCTCTTTTCCGAGGTGTGTTGGACTTGCTGGTTGTCCGTGAGTGTGAGCCAACATTGGAACGTCTTTCCATTCTTCTGCCATTGCGAAGAGTTTATCTCTAAGTTCTTGCATTGCTGGCAAGTAAATGTTAGCGTTAGCATCTCTTAATGTGAGAGGCACAGCCACGTTATTGATATCTTGTGAAGTCAAGCCGAAGTGGATGAATTCTTTGAATCTCTTGAGGTCGAGTTCATCGAAGCGACGTTTGAGAAAATATTCGACAGCTTTAACGTCGTGGTTAGTAACCTTTTCAATATCTTTGATTTCTTCTGCGTTTTCTACTGTGAAGTTTTCGTAGAAAGAACGTAATGTTGGGAAATATTTATGGTCGAAATCTGCGAGTTGAGGAAGAGGAAGTTCGCACAAAGCGATGAAATATTCAACCTCTACTTTCACGCGATAACGAATCAATGCGAATTCTGAAAAATATTCATCAAGACCTGCTGCCTTGGAACGGTATCTGCCATCAACTGGAGATATTGCTGTAAGTGAATTTAATGTCATAACTCCTTATATTTTATGTAAAACGCAAAGATAGGAAAAAGTCAACAGACAACAGACAACAGTCGACAGTTTTTTTCAAAAAAAGTTTTTTGACCATTAACTATTAACTTAAACAATACTATTACTAAACAATTCTATTTCACCATCCACGTCTTTGATTTGTTTAAGATAATTCTCAACAGTTTCATGGCTTAGTGTTGGTTTCCTTGAAAATATTGAAAGATATTTCATTTTTTTATCTGACAAAATCAATATTCCATTTTTATCATCGAAGGTTAAAATCTTAAATCTTTTCCTGAAAAAACCTTTTTTAAGGATTATAAAGAATGTGTCATTTTTTGTTAGGACTTCTAAAGTCAATTTTCTCAAGACCTTACTCCTATCCTCTTTTATCCCGACATAAAGTAAGTCGATATAATTTTCGTAAGCATTTGAAATATAAAGGAATATTTCAACGAAATTCATTTCAAAAAAGTTACGGGTACGGGCAATGTTATACCATTTTCCCGTCAATTGGGAATTAGCGATCGGTTTCATTGTTAAAGAAATTTAAGTTAATAAAAATTATGAATATATAATTCTAACCCGCGGTTATATCAGAATTCAAATAAAAAATGTTGATTTTAATTCAAGGAGAAATCCTTGTCATTTGTCTTGCAAAAGTACAAAATACAATATTGAAAAGTCAAGTGTTTTTGGAAGAATTTTTACCGAATTAACAATTTTTAACATTTTTCTCTCAAAAATTAAGAAATGATGTTAATTTTTGTTTGCACCTTGCTCATTGCTCACAGCTCATTGCTCGCAGCCCCAAGCGTTAGGGATTGAAGCGGCATCCTTTGCGAGGCTACGAGCAAAGATATAGCGGAAAGCCCGACGGCTTTGCCGAAACGCCCAAAAAGAAAGACTACAAGTCAACAAGACCACAAGACTACAAGTTTTAGTTAGGAATTAGGAGTTGAGGGAATGAAACATCTACAAAAATAAATATGTATAGCGTAACATTTTTATCAATATTTTTATTATCTTCGCAGATTGCAAATTCATTTTTTAAAACGCTAATTATTAACACAAAAATACAATTATCATGAATTACGATGTTATAGTAATAGGCAGTGGACCAGGCGGTTATGTCGCTGCTATCAGAGCTTCACAATTAGGTAAAAAAGTTGCTGTTGTCGAAAAATCAGAAATCGGCGGAACATGTTTGAATTGGGGTTGTATCCCAACAAAAGCCTTATTGAAAAGCGCACAAGTTTACACATATATGAAACATGCCGAAAATTACGGCATCAACGTTGAAGGCGAAGTCAAGGCCGACATGGAAGCTGTTGTTCGTCGCAGCCGTGGCGTAGCAGATAACATGAGCAAAGGCGTTCAATACCTTTTCAAGAAAAACAATGTAGAACTCATCGCTGGTTTAGGTTCATTGACAGCCGACAAGAAAGTCAAGGTTGTTGATGCAGAAGGCGTTGAGACAGTATACGAAGCAGAACACATCATCCTCGCAACAGGATGTAGAGTTCGTCAACTTCCAGCTCTTCCTATCGACGGTGAAAAAATCATCAGCTATCGTCAAGCTCTCGTTTTAGACAAACTTCCTGAAACAATGGTAGTTGTAGGTTCAGGCGCAATCGGTTCAGAATTCGCATTCTTCTTCACATCAATGGGCGTGAAAGTCACTTTAGTAGAGTTCATGCCAAACATCCTTCCTGTTGAAGACGAAGAAGTTTCAAAACAAGTTGAACGCTGCTTCAAGAAATTGAAGATGACTGTCATGACAGAGTCATCAGTAACAAACGTCGACACTACAGGTGAAAAATGCGTTTGTACAATCGAAACTAAAAAAGGTCCTAAAGTCGTTGAAGCTGACATCGTTCTCTCAGCTGTCGGCGTACAGACAAACCTTGAAAACCTCGGTCTCGAAGAACTCGGCATCGCAACAGAAAGAGGCAAAGTCATCGTTGACGATTACTACAGAACAAACGTTGAAGGCGTTTACGCTATCGGCGACATCGTTCACGGACCAGCTTTGGCACACAAGGCATCACACGAAGCTATCATCTGCGTTGAAAAACTCTGCGGCTTAGAACCAGAAAAATTGAATTACAACAACATCCCTGGCTGTACATACATCACTCCTGAAGTAGCGTCAGTAGGTCTCACCGAAGCAAAAGCTATCGCTGCAGGTTACGAAGTTAAAGTCGGCAAGTTCCCATTCACTGCATCTGGCAAGGCAACAGCATCTGGCAACAGAGACGGTTTCATCAAGGTCGTCTTCAACGCTGCTAACGACGAATGGCTCGGCTGCCACATGGTTGGCGACAACGTTACAGAAATGGTAGCTACAGCAGTCCTCGGCCGTGAATTAGGCGCAAAAGGCCGCGACATCATCAACACCATCTTCCCTCACCCAACAATGTCGGAAGCAATGATGGAAGCAGCTGCTGCAGCACACGATGAAGTAGTACACCTATAAAAAGACCACAAGTCTAAAAGACTACAAGACAACAAGTAGAGACGTGTCAATGTTTCCTATAAAATAAACACACATTGATGCGTCTCTCTTTAAAATTCAGAGACGTGTCAATGTTTCCTATAAAATAAATACACATTGATGCGTCTCTCTTTAAAATTCAAAGCGTGTCAATGTTTCCTATAGATATAAACTACATTGATGCGTCTCTCTTTAAAATTCAAAGCTAAGAATCATGGAAATAATCAAGACTTCAATAGAGGGTTTGCTGGTAATTAGACCTAATGTCTTCAGAGACGACAGAGGTTATTTTTACGAATCATACAACAAAGAACGTTTTGCCAAAGAAGGACTTACGATGACCTTCGTTCAAGACAACGAGTCAAAGTCAAGCAAAGGCGTTCTGCGAGGACTGCATTTCCAGAAACCGCCTTACGCACAAGGCAAACTCGTTAGAGTTGTCAAAGGCGCAGTCATGGACATAGCCGTCGATTTGCGCAAAGGCTCACCTACCTACGGCAAATGGGAGTCTCGATTATTGACAGAAGAAAATAAAGAAATGTTCTGGATACCAGAAGGTTTCGCTCACGGATTCGTCACCTTGGAAAACGACACTATCTTCAACTACAAATGCACTAACATATACAACAAAGAATCAGAAGGCAGCATTTTGTGGAACGATCCTGACATCAACATTGAATGGAATATCGAAAACCCAATATTATCAGAGAAAGACAAAATTTCTCCTTTATTAAAAAACTTTGAAACCCCTTTTACTTACTAAGCATAAATGAAGAAAACAAAAATCCTCTTACTAATAGCGGCAGCATCTTTTGTATTGATGATTGTCATAGCATTCGTCATGAGCATCATTGCAATTAAAACAGCAAACGAACGACCAGTCTCTTTAGAACAAATAGTGGTACAAAGCAACGACATCGAGTTTTGTGAAGACGTATATTTCGCAGATGAAAGAGTGCCGTTGGAAATGTTCAACATCAGAGAACGTTACGAAAGAGAACTTCTGTCGAACACATATTTCCATAGCAACACCATGGTTCTTTTGAAACGCTCAAAGCGCTGGTTCCCAGTGATAGAACCTATCTTAAAGAAATATGGAATCCCTGACGACTTCAAATACCTATGCGTAATAGAAAGCAATCTTACAAACGCAGTATCGCCAGCAGGAGCAGCTGGTTTCTGGCAGTTCATGAAAGCGACCGCTGAAGACTACGGACTGAAAGTCAACAAAGAAATAGACATGCGTTATAATGTAGAACTAGAAACAGAAGCAGCATGCAAATACTTTCTTAAAGCATATGAGAAATTCGGCAGCTGGACTCTGACAGCAGCAGCTTACAACGCAGGAACAACTAGAGTCACCAAATTCATGAAAGAACAAGGCGCCGACTCATATTACGATTTACTTATGGCAGAAGAAACCGAACGTTACGTATTCAGGATATTAGCCATTAAGACCATTTTCGAAAATCCTGAAAAATATGGAATATACGTCAGTCCAAAACTTTCTTATGAGCCTTACAAATACGATATCGTTATAGTTGACAAAAGCGTCAATAACTGGGCAGAATTTGCCAAAAAACACGATATCACATATAAACTGTTAAAGATTTTCAACCCTTGGCTAAGAAGCAACTCATTGAAAGTCAACAAAGGAGAAATATACGAAATTAAAATCCCCAAGAAACCTTTCAATATGACACACCACCACATCATGAATTTGATTGGCAACGAACAATTTTTACTTGAAGACTCTTTAGCAACTGAAGCAATAAATTACAGCGATGATCTCAATTGATAAAAACAATATTTCAGAAGAAGATTTCTTGGAGATTTACGGCGCCAAAGAAAACAATCTCAAGGACATAAGTCTTAAGATACCGCGCAATAAACTCGTCGTTGTGACAGGATTAAGCGGAAGCGGCAAATCGTCATTGGCATTCGAGACAATATATGCGGAAGGCCAGAGACGTTATATGGAATCATTGTCATCATACGCACGACAGTTCATCGGTAACATGGAACGTCCTCAAGTTGACGACATCAAAGGATTGAGCCCCGTTATTTCAATAGAGCAAAAATCCGTCAACAAAAACCCGCGTTCTACCGTTGGAACGATAACAGAAATTTATGATTATCTTAGACTTCTTTACGCAAGAGTAGCGGAGCCTTTCTCATATAACACCGGCGAGAAAATGGTACGTTATTCGGAAGAACAGATTTGCGACATCATTACAAAGACATATAAAAACAAGAAAATCAATATACTAGCGCCTGTAGTAAGAGCCCGTAAAGGACATTACAGAGAGCTGTTTGAAAACATACGCCAACAAGGCTTCCTAAGAGTACGCATCGATGGCGAGATGAAAGAACTAGCTTTCGGAATGCAGGTCGATAGATACAAGACACACGATATTGAAATAGTCATCGACAGACTCTTGGTCGGAGAAGACAAAAGCCGGATATCCAAAGCCATCGAGCTTGCCTTCAAGCACGGCAAAGGCTTATTATTGATTATGGAAGAAGGCGACGACAAAGTAAGATTCTTCAGCCGTCTCCTGATGTGTCCTACCACCGGACTTTCTTATCAAGATCCCGAGCCTAACTCATTCTCTTTCAACTCTCCTTACGGAGCATGTCCTAAATGCAACGGACTCGGCGAGATAACTGTCATCGACATGAACAAGATAATTCCCGATATGGAGAAAAGCATCCGAAAAGGAGGTCTGGCTCCAATAGGAGAATACAAAAGTTCATGGATTTTCAATCAGTTAGAGACATTAGGACTTCATTACGGATTTAATTTAGACACCCCTCTGCAAGAATTATCAGAAGAAGCATTGAACGCCATTCTTTATGGCAGCAGCGAAGGTTTCACCGTAACAAAAGAGTTATACGGAACAATGTCGACGTTCACAGCAACCTTCGACGGAATAATAAACTTCATCGTAAGTCAGAATGACGAAAACGCTTCCACTGCGATAAAACGTTGGGCTGCAAGTTTCATGAACGAAACGCAATGTCCTGAGTGCCACGGATCACGTCTGAAAAAAGAATCACTTTATTTCAAGCTTAACGACAAGAACATAGCCGAACTAGCCGAGATGGACATTGTAAATCTTGCCCAATGGTTTGAAGACCTGCCCAATCATCTTAACAAAAAACAAAAGGAAATCTCAACTGATATTTTATCAGAGATAAAGAAACGAATCAACTTTTTGTTGAATGTCGGCATCGACTATCTGAATTTAAATCGTCCTGCCAAGAGTCTCTCCGGCGGCGAAGCACAACGTATACGCCTCGCCACACAGATAGGTTCATTATTGACAGGCATCTTATATATCCTGGACGAACCAAGCATCGGCCTGCATCAACGCGACAACCAACGACTTATAGAATCGTTGAAAGAACTGCGCGACATCGGCAACTCCATCATCGTAGTAGAACACGACAAAGACACCATGATGGCTGCCGACCATATCATCGATATAGGACCAGGAGCAGGAAGTCATGGCGGTGAAATCATGTTTGAAGGCACACCAAAAGAAGCAAAGAAAGGCCACGGCCTCACCTGCGATTATCTCAACGGGAAAAAGAAAATTGAAGTACCGAAGAAAAGACGCAAACCCGCCGACGACAAATATATTATCATAAAAGGAGCGTCAGGTCACAATCTTAAAAACGTGACATTGAAACTTCCTTTAGGCATGATGGTATGCATCACTGGCGTTTCCGGCTCAGGAAAATCCAGCCTCATCAACGAGACACTCTACCCTATCTTGAGCAAACATTTCTATCGTTCTTTAAAGGAACCATTGCCATACAAATCTATCGAAGGACTGGAACATATCGACAAAGTCATCGAGATAGACCAAGCACCTATCGGCAGAACACCACGTTCAAACCCAGCAACTTACACCAAAGTCTTCGATGAGATAAGAAAACTTTTTGGCGAGTTGCCAGAGTCAAGAATCAGAGGCTACAAAGCCGGCAGATTCTCCTTCAACGTAAAAGGCGGAAGATGCGAGACATGCGGCGGCGCTGGAGTCAGACTCATAGAGATGAACTTCCTCCCCGACGTGCAAGTGCTTTGCGAGACATGTCAAGGGAAACGCTACAACAGAGAGACATTGGAGGTACGCTACAAAGGAAAATCCATCAATGATGTATTGAATCTGACCATAAGCGAAGCGCTCGTATTCTTCGAGAACTTCCCTATCATAACACAAAAGATACAAGCATTGGAAGACGTCGGACTTGGCTATCTTACACTCGGACAAGCATCAACCACTTTATCAGGTGGCGAGGCACAACGCGTCAAATTAGCAGCCGAACTCTCCAAGAAAGACACTGGAAAGACCCTTTATATCTTGGACGAACCAACGACAGGATTGCATTTCGAAGACATAAAAGTCCTGATGGAAGTCTTGAACAAACTTGTCGAAAAAGGCAACACAGTGCTCATCATAGAACATAATCTTGACGTGATAAAACTCGCCGACTATATCATCGACATGGGACCTGAAGGCGGAGTGAAAGGCGGAACCATCATCGGCGAAGGCACACCGGAAAGCATAGTGAAAAAAGGAAAAGGATTCACGGCAAAGTATTTGAAAGAGGAACTCTAATATATTAGAAATTCAGAATCTCAAAAACTCAGAAACTCAGAAAAATAGTCCACATCACTACATTACTACATCACAAAAAACTTGTGGTCTTGTAGTCTTGTGGTCTTGTAGTCTTTCTCACTTACCTCAATCTAATATTATCACCGACATGAAGAATGGTATTTTCATCCATGCCATTCATCTTGAATAATGATTTCAACTTAACACCATAAAGGCGAGAGACATACGACAAAGTCTCTCCTTTTTGTATCGTGTGATATTCATATCGGCGCATCGCCTTGTTTTTCTTAGGCTCAATATATATTATTTCATTATCTTTAAGCTTTCTGCGCTTGCCAAGGTCGTTATATTTCACAATCTGATAATCATATATGCAGAACATATCTGCCAAATCATAGACGCTCTCACCTTCTCTGGCATAAATAAATTTAACATTATTATTCTCACGTATATAACGGTCGTCAGGAGTCTTGCCAACCACCTCTGCATCAGCGATTCTATAAGGAGTATAGACAATGCTGTTATCAACCTTAGGCTTGTTGTCCTGTTGCTTTGTTGCTTTGTTGTCTTTCTTATACTTAAAATTACCTTTTACGACCATCTGGTCATACTGGGCGAGATTATAATCTTCAATAAGTTTAATCAATATATTTGCATAGACAGGCAATGTTGCATAGCCAGCCTTTTTCAGACCTTTCGCCCATGCCTCATAGTCGGTTATCTCCAGTTCAAACAAAAAAGCATAGCGTTGTCCTTTTTTAAGAAATAATGAATGGTCGCGGTAAGAGTCTTCAGGACATTCATAAACACGGAAGCATTCGCCTTTCTCATCATCATCGTGATATGTGCGTTTTCCAGTCCAGTCTTTATGACATTTTATTCCGAAATGATTGTTAGATTTCTTGGCCAGCTCACTGTTGCCGTTACCTGATTCCAGCAGCCCTTGAGCCAGAGTTATAGATGCCGGTATTTTATGGTCCTGCATCTCACGCATAGCGATGTCCTTATATTGTTCGATATAATCCAGCACTGCCTTAGACTTGTTTTGTGACAATGCAACAGAATGCCATGTGACAAACAGAAGCAAAACAACAAAGAATCTAAGGTTTTTTATCATTTTCAAAATTTTTGTAAAAATACAAAATAAACGTACACGACAAATAAATATTATTTCTACTATTTTTTAACTAATTAATTAAGGTATCCTAACTCTTTTTTTCTTACTTTTGCCTAATTTAAGATAATTGTATATGGACCATACGATAATAAAGAAATATTTCCCTGAACTCACTGAGAATCAGATGTTACAATATCAATCTTTATATCCATTATATGAAGATTGGAACAGCAAGATAAACGTCATTTCCCGCAAGGATATGGAAAGTTTTTACGAGCACCATGTCTTGCATTCATTAGCGATAGCAAAATATTTTCAGTTATTACCAGGCATGAAGGTAATGGACGTTGGCACAGGAGGAGGCTTCCCTGGCATACCATTAGCCATCATGTTTCCTCAGACCGACTTCATGCTCGTTGACAGCATAGGAAAGAAAATCAAGGTTGTTCAAGCTGTTGCAGAGTCATTAGGACTGACCAATGTTGTCGCAGTTCAAGAACGCGTCGAGAAGATAAAAGACAAATTCGATGTTATAACAAGTCGTGCCGTGACACGTCTTCCTGAAATAGCAGGATGGGTAAGCAACAAATTACGTATCCACAACGACATTGAAGCAGGCGGCATCTTATATCTCAAAGGCGGCGACATAGAAGAAGAGTTAAGAGAAGTTCCTAAGAACTGGAAACGCAAGACCACATCAATAACAAAATGGTACGCAGAACCATATTTCGTAGAAAAATACGTTGTGCATTTATATTAAAATCAAAATAAAAAATCAATAAAAAATTCATTTAAACAACATTTTATGAGAAAGCATTTATTATCACTATTGGTTATCATGATGTTTGGTATCAATAGTTTTGCCCAAATGGCAATGCCTCTTCCAATGGACCCTAACGTAAGATACGGTAAATTGGACAACGGATTGACTTATTACATCCGTCACAATGAAAAACCAGAAAACAGAGCAGACTTCTACATCGCACAGAAAGTCGGTTCAGTACTCGAAGAAGAAAGCCAACGCGGTCTCGCTCACTTCCTCGAACACATGGCATTCAACGGAACAACAAACCTTCCAGGAATGACATTGAGAAACTATCTCCAAAGCAGAGGTGTTAAATTCGGTGAAAACCTCAACGCTTACACAGCAATCGACGAAACAGTTTACATGGTTACAAATGTTCAGACAGACCTCCCAGGTTTGGTCGACACTTGTCTCCTCATCCTCCACGACTGGTCAAGCTTCATCGCTCTTGAAGAAGCAGAAATCGACAGCGAACGTGGTGTTATCCTCGAAGAAGAACGTACAACAGGCGGCGCAAGCAGACGCGTTATGGAACAATTGCTTCCAAAAATGTACCCTGGCAGCCCTTATGGCGAACGTCTTCCAATCGGCACTAAAGAAGTTATCGCCAACTTCTCATACCAAGAAATCCGCGACTACTACAACAAATGGTATCGTCCAGACCTCCAAGGTTTAATCATCGTTGGTGACATCGATGTTGACGCTATCGAAGCTCGCATCAAAGAAATGTTCGCAGACATCCCTGCTCCAGTAAACCCAGCAGAAAGAACAAGATTCATGATTGAAGACAACCAAGAGCCTATCGTTGCTATCGCATCAGATGCTGAGTTGACATCAATGAGCTTGCAATTATTCTACAAACACGAAGCAACTCCAAACGAATATAAAAACGACGCTAGCTACTGGATGGCTGAATACATCCTTTCTTTAATCTCTGACATGCAAATCAACAGATTACAAGAACTCACACAAAAACCTAATCCTCCATTCGTTTATGGCTACAGCTACTATGGCGACTATTATTTAGCACCAACAAAAGAAGCTTGGACAAGCTATGCTGTTCCTAAAGACGTTGATGGCATCGATGAAGCTATCACAGCTATCGTAACAGAAAACAAACGTATGGCTCAATATGGTTTCACAGCTTCAGAATACGAAAGAGCTAAAGCCGACCACATGAAAGCTATCGAAAGCAGATACAACGAAAGAAACAACACTGAAAACGAAAAATACGTTGACCAATATTTAGAGCACTTCTTGAACAACGAACCTATGATGGACATAGAAACAGAATACATGCTCTATCAACAAATCGTTCCTAACATCCCATTAGAAGCTATCAACTCTTTCGCAAAACAACTCATCACTGAAAACAACCTCGTCATCACATTGACAGCTCCTAAGAAAGAAGGCGAAGTACTTCCAACAGAAGAAGAACTCTTAGCAATGTACAATAACGCTATGGCTATGGAAGTTGAAGCTTACGAAGAAGAAGTATTCGACGGTCCAATGATTGCTAAACTTCCTAAAGCAGGTAAAGTAAAAAGCGAAACAACAAACGATGTTCTCGGAACAACAGAGTGGACACTCAGCAACGGCATGAAAGTCATCTACAAACAAACAACTTTCAAAGATGACGAAATCAGAATGAGAGCATACAGCCCAGGCGGTTTGACAGCTCTTCCACAAGATGACCCATTCACACTCCAAAACCTCGGCGACATCATCACATTAGGCGGTGTTGGCGAATTCAGTGCAATCGACCTTCCAAAAGTTTTGGCAGGTAAAAAAGTTAGCGTTGCTCCTTACATCAGCACATACTCAGAAGGCATGAACGGAACTTGTTCTCCTAAAGACTTGGAAACAATGATGCAGCTCATCCACTTATACTTCACAGCTCCACGCGCTGACCAAGAAGTATTCCAATCAACAATGGAACGTACAAAAGCTATGTTGAAAAACATGGAGTTAAATCCTAACCTCACATTGTCAGACTCTATCACAAAAGTTTTATACAACAACCATCCATTACGTTTAAGAATGAATGTTGAAGACTACGATAAAGTTGACTACGCTAAGGCTATGGAAATGTACGAAAACCGTTTCGCAGATCCTAACAACTTCACATTCACATTCGTCGGCAACATCGATGTTGAAACATTCAAGCCACTCGTTGAACAATATTTAGCTTCATTGAAGAAAAAGAATCGCAAAGAAAACTGGAAAGATGTTGGCTTAGGCGTTGCTGAAGGCAGCTACACAACACACTACAGAAAAGAAATGCAAGACCCTAAGACTTCTGTATACATGATTTACGACGGCGCTATGGAATACAACCTCTATAACGAAGTTTATATGGATGTTCTTTCTGACGTCCTCGATATCGTTTACACTAAATCAATCCGTGAAGAACAAGGCGGAACATACGGTGTTGGCGTTATGGGAACAACAATGAACAGACCTAACGACGCTTTCATGTTCTACACAGTATTCGATACAAATGATGAAGTCTACGCAACATTGATCGACATTGCTAAAGCTGGTTTGAAAGACATCGCTGAAAACGGTCCACGTCAAGAAGACCTTTCTAAAGTATTGGAAAACAAACTCAAGAAGAGAACAGAAGAACTTCAAGAAAACGGATTCTGGACAAGCGCTATCATGTCACAAGTTACAGACAACATGGATGTTGTTACAGAATACGAAAACATCATCAAAGGTGTTACTGTTGAATCAGTCGCTGAATTTGCAAAACAAATCCTCAACGGCAACTTGAAAGAAATCGTTCAACTTCCAGTGAAATAATTTTTAGCTATCAGCAGTCAGTTGTCAGCTATCAGTAAAATAGTACTGACGGCTGACAACTGACGGCTGACCGCTCAATGATAATAATTTTTTAAACAAATATTTATTATGACAGAAAAACTTCAAACATTACGCGACTCGGCTGCAATGCGTTGGATAGCCTTGTTGTTATTGGCATTCGCCATGTTCTGTTCATACGTATTTATGGACATCCTCTCTCCTATCAAAGACCTTATGCAATCGACAAGAGGTTGGGATTCTTCAGCTTTCGGAACAATGCAAGGTTCTGAAACATTCTTGAATGTATTCGTATTCTTCCTCATCTTCGCAGGTATCATCCTCGACAAGATGGGTGTTCGTTTCACAGCTGTATTATCAGGTGCTGTTATGTTTGTTGGTGCTATCATCAAATATTACGCAGTAGCAGAAAGCTTCAAAGGCAGCGGTTTAGAAACATGGTTCACAAACAACCTCAACTATATTCCAATCTTTGACGAATTAGGTGTTTCTCCATTCTACAGAGGCATGCCAGCATCAGCAAAGGTTGCAGCAGTTGGTTTCATGATTTTCGGTTGCGGCGTTGAAATGGCTGGTATCACTGTTTCTCGCGGTATCGTTAAATGGTTCAAAGGCCGTGAAATGGCTTTAGCTATGGGTTCAGAAATGGCATTGGCACGTCTCGGCGTTGCTACATGTATGATTTTCTCACCTATGTTCGCTAACTTAGGCGGTAAAGTCGACGTTTCTCGCGCTGTAGCATTTGGCGTTGTTTTGTTAATGATTGCTCTCATCATGTTCATCGTTTATTTCTTCATGGATAAGAAATTAGACTCACAAACAGGTGAAGCAGAAGAAAAAGACGACCCATTCAAAATCAGCGATATTGGCAGAATCTTATCAAGCTGGGGTTTCTGGTTGGTAGCTCTCCTCTGCGTTCTTTATTATTCAGCTATCTTCCCATTCCAAAAATATGCTGTTAACATGTTACAATGTAACCTCACATTCACAGAACCAACAGGATTCTGGGCATCTGAAGCTGTTACAATCGTACAATACGTTATCATGTTAGTTGTTGCTGCTGGTTCATTCGCAAGCAACTTCTCAAAGAACAAAGGCATGAAATTCGGTTTGATGGCACTCGCTATCGTATCATTAGTTGTTTATTGCTACATGGGTTACATGCGCGGCTCAGCAGCTTCAGTATTTGCTGTATTCCCATTATTAGCTGTTGCTATCACTCCTATCCTCGGCAACTACGTCGACCACAAAGGTAAAGCAGCTTCAATGTTGATGATAGGTTCATTGTTACTCATCGTATGCCACCTCACATTCGCATTCATTTTACCTATGTTCAAAGGACAAGCTGTTGGCGGCATCATCGTTGCTTACGTAACAATCTTGGTTTTAGGCGCTTCATTCTCATTAGTTCCTGCAGCATTATGGCCAAGCGTTCCAAAATTAGTTGACGCTAAAGTTATCGGTTCTGCATACGCTTTGATTTTCTGGATTCAAAACATCGGTTTATGGTTATTCCCATTATTAATCGGTAAGATTTTGGACAAGACAAATCCTGGTGTTACAGACCCTGTTGCTCTCAACTACACATGGGCATTGGTTATGTTAGCTTGTTTAGGTATCGCAGCTCTCGTTATCGGTATTATCTTAAAGAGAGTTGACGCTAAGAAGAACTTAGGTTTGGAATTGCCAAATATCACAGAAGAATAAGACAACAAGACCACAAGTCAACAAGTCAACAAGACTATATAAGTCAAGAGACGCTACTAATATGTAGCGTCTCTTTTTTTATACACATAATTGTAAATTGCAAAACAATCAGATAAACGTCATGAGGACAAAAAAAAAAAAAAACGCCTCAGAAATCTGAGGCGTTTTGTGGAAACTGCTGGGGTCGAACCAGCGACCCCCTGCTTGTAAGGCAGGTGCTCTAAACCAACTGAGCTAAGCTTCCATTCTGTGTAAGAACTGTTTGTAATAACCTTTCGTTTACGTGTGCAAAGATAGGAACTTTTCCATTACGCGCAACACTTTTTTAAAAATATTTTTATTTTTCTTTAAATTTACTTATATCAACATGTTATAAAGATATTTTTATATAAAAAAGTACTTTTCTCATTATTTTAAATCAAAAAAGCAGATATTTTCGCATCAAAAATATCACACTTTAGCAGAAAACACGGTTTTTTCAATTCAAAATTTATGATTATTTTATTTTTTAAGACGCATCAATGAGTGTTTATTTTATAGGAACCATTGATACGTCTCTACAATCTAGTAATTCTCGCCAGATAATCGTAATGCTCGCCTCTTCTCACTATCTCCATTTTAAAGCCGTTAGCTTCCGCATAATTTCTCAAAGTGTTTTCATCTATATACAACCATGGAAAAGAATCGCCTTTGATTTCATCGTAGCACATTGTATATTCTAACTCACCGTAATATTTGTCACTATCCATCAATTCAGCAATTCCGTCTTTGTCATCATAAAGATAACAAAGATCAGACGAGTCGCAGAGAAGCTGTCCGTCGTCAGCCAATATCTTGTCTATATGTTTGAAAAAATCAGGAAGTTTATCCAAAGTGCCTACTATTCCTATTCCGTTCATCAACATCAATATGGTATCATATTTCTCTTCCAAGGTAAAGAAATCCTGTTCTCTCACATTGACGATTCCTCTCTCCTTCATCGTCTCAATAGAATAAGGAGATATATCTATTGCAGTCACATCGATGCCTTTATCCTGAAGCCAGAGAGAATGACAGCCCGAACCGGCTCCCACATCAAGAGTCTTTCCTTTAGCCATCTTCAATGCTTTCTGCTCCATTTTCGGCATATCCTTAAAAGCACGGAATAATGTAGTCACAGGAATCTCATCCTCCTCAAACATAGGAGACAAAACTATCAACTTTCCATCGCGGCGACCCTTATTAAAATCGGCAATCGCCTTACCCATTGCATCTTGTTCTTTTTTCATATTTTTCATAAGTCTACGGACAACAGACTACGGACAACAGACCTCATCCACAATATGATTATTGAGTATGTCTATTGAGATACTGTTGACTGTTGTCCGTTGTCTGTTGACAATATTTTTAGCAAATTTAATTTTTTTCTTCATAAAAAAACATAAAAAAATCATATCTTTGAGAATTGAATTTAAAACTCATAAATATGATAGACGAATCAAAGATTAGAGAAGCTTTTGAAGAAAAAAACTGGGCAGAGATTAAGTCACACGACTCATGGTCTGTCTTCAAGATAATGTCAGAATTTGTAACGGGCTACGAAACTCTTTCAAAGATAGGACCTTGTGTAGCAATTTTCGGTTCAGCACGCACCAAGCCAGACAACAAATATTATAAGATGGCAGAAGAAGCCGCTTATCTTTTAGTCAAGAAAGGCTTTGGCATCATCACCGGCGGCGGCCCTGGAATCATGGAAGCCGGCAATAAAGGAGCGCACTTCGGAGGCGGCAAGAGCGTAGGTCTCAACATCGTTCTCCCTCACGAACAAAAGCCTAATCCATTCATCGACCAAGACAAAAACATCAACTTCGACTATTTCTATGTTAGAAAAACGATGTTTATGCGATACGCTCAGGGATTCATAGCATTCCCAGGAGGATTCGGAACACTCGACGAATTGTCAGAAGCCATCACTTTGATACAGACCAACAAGCTCGTCTCCTTCCCTATCATAATGGTTGGAAAAGAATTCTGGGGACCACTCGACGACTGGTTCAAAAACACATTATTGAAAGACGGCATGGTAAGCGAAAGCGACTTCAACATCTTCCATGTTGTTGACACCGTTGAAGAAGCCGTTGCGATAATCGAAGAATTCTATCACAAATACGCTCTTAAGCCTAATTTTTAAACCTAAAAAATTCAGAACCTCAAAATCTCAGAATTTATTTTTGAGGTTCTGAGATTTTGAATTTCTAACAAAATGATTGAAATACCTATTAATATAATAAACATCGAGGGTGACGGTTTTCACATCGTGACGGAGGGCCTTATCAACGGCAAGACTGCTCGTTTCGTTGTGGATACCGGCGCATCGAGGACAGTCTTCGACAAAGACAGGATATTAAATTATATTAACAACCCGGAGTTTTCTGAAAAAGAAGGGCTCTCTGCCGGCATCGGTGGCACCGACATATCAAGTTTCATCTTCAACATAGAAGAACTCTGTTTCGGAGACTTGATGATAAGTAACTATCAGGCTGTCGCGATGGACCTCTCCAACATCAACGACTCATACGAGATGATAAAGCTCCCGCCTATCGACGGAGTATTCGGCGGTGACTTATTAAAAAGGCATAATGCTGTTATAAATTATAGATTAAAGAAAATACGACTCTTCCCAACGAAATAATTATGGCAAGAATATTAGTCATAGACGATGAACCTGCTATCCGCCGTATCTTACGCGAGATTTTAGAGCACGAGAAATATAATGTTGACGACGCTGCTTCTGCCGTCGACGCGCTTCCTTTGGTAAAGGAAAACGAATACGACGCCATTTTATGCGACATCAAGATGCCGCAGATGGACGGCATTGAGTTTCTTGAAGAAGCAAAAAAAATCACCGACGCCCCTATCATCATGATTTCTGGTCATGGCACCATCGACACTGCCGTTGAAGCGATAAAAAAAGGAGCCTTCGACTATATCGCCAAACCGCCAGAGTTGAACCGACTGCTCATCACATTGCGTAATGCTTTGGACAAATCCAAACTGATGACAGAGACGAAAGTCCTCAAAAAAGCGGTTACCCGTCAGTATCAGATGATTGGCAGTTCCAAGCCTATGATGGAGATTCACGATATGATAGAGAAAGTCGCTCCTACATCTGCACGTGTGCTCATCGAAGGCGAAAACGGAACAGGAAAAGAACTGGTGGCAAGACAACTCCACGAATTAAGCAACCGCTCCTACGCTCCTTTCATCGAAGTCAACTGTGCAGCTATACCATCCGAATTGATAGAAAGTCAGTTATTCGGACATGAGAAAGGCTCGTTCACCTCGGCGATAAAAATGAAAAAAGGCGATTTCGAACTCGCCAACAACGGAACTTTGTTTTTAGACGAAATCGGCGACATGAGTCTGTCGGCACAAGCCAAAGTGTTGAGAGCTTTGCAGGAGAACAAGATAACACGCGTCGGAGGCGAAAGCGAGATAAATGTCAACGTGAGAATCATAGCCGCGACGAATAAGAATCTCAAAGAAGAGATACAAAAAGGCAACTTCAGAGAAGATTTATATCATCGATTAAGCGTCATTATAATCAACGTGCCGCCATTACGCGAGAGACTTGACGACATCCCAGAGCTGGTCAATTATTTCGTTGAAAACATTTCAGATGGAATGGGGAAAGCAACGCCTACATTCACGCAAGACGCGATAGAAGAACTACAGAAATATCGCTGGACAGGAAACATCCGCGAGCTGCATAATGTCATAGAAAGACTTGTGATATTATGCGGAAGCGAAATTGACGGAGAAGATGTGAGAAAATACGTTCAGCCGTTGGTAAATTAAAGTTGAGGCTTTAGCGAATCACTTACTATCTTTTCCTATCGTTTAAGAATGGAAAAGCATCTGACTTAACTATCCAAGACAAACCAAAGAAAAACAATGCAATAGTTTCTACAATCCAAACCATATTATAAATATTGACGCCTGGAATTTTATTTAATAGCAGTAACAAGAACGAGGCTATCATACCAACGCCACACACTCTATAAATAATGTTCTTAATCTTCTTTTGCTTTGTCATATCACCATTTGTTTTGGTAAACAAGAAGAAACTCATAAAAGCTAATGCTCCAAAAAACACCACGGCACTAATTGCATGGAATACGTTACTTATATGCGACGGCAAATTGAATGCGCCGACTTTCATATATGGATCATCTGAATATACCATAGGGAATAAACACACTAGTATTCCAAATACACCCGCTATAGTTGATGTAATATCATCAATTAGACCATATCCCTTATAATTGATAAGAAGTATTCCAGCACTACCCAATACCACCATAAAAGTACCTACTGCACATAATGAATAGTATGTAATCGAAATCGATTGTGGCCAAGACAAAGTAATCAAAGCAACAAGCCAAGGAAGCGCCATACCTAACACCCCTATCATAATTCTCATACGTTTTGTGTTTACTGTTACATTCATTTTCTTACTTTTTTACCAATCTGCTGATTGAATTAAAACCTTATTTATTTATCAATTTATGCATAACTCCATGCGGAGCAGTCACATTTTTGCCAACTTTCGACTCCCTTACGACAAAGTTTAATTTCATTTTTTAACTTTTAAATGTCAAAAGGAAGTATTTATAATCCCAATATCATCAACAAGAACAGAACAACATACACCACAACCGTGACGCATTTAAGAACTTTATACCATATTGAGTTTTCTATTTTCTGTCTTTGCGTTGGCTCATTGTTTTTTGTCTTGGCTTTATGTTTTCTGCTATACGCTCCAGTATGCCTATATGCTATCGGTTCGCTTTCCTCTTCAAAATATTCCGACAGTTCTCCTGTATGCATATAATGGTCGTAATCGCGCCACATATCGTCTTCAGTACTCATATTTCCAATATTGTATGGTTTACCACACAAATATAAAAAAAACACTAACATATTCGTGATATATTAGTGTTTTTTGTGGATGATTTGAAAAAAGTGGAGCTGGAGGGAGTCGAACCCTCGTCCAAACAAGGAACACCCATGCTTTCTACATGCTTATTTTGTTGTTGATTTTCGAATCATGCAAGGAAACAAACACCCTAAACATGACCTTATCTCCTAAGTTTCGCTATGCGTACGGAGTTTCCGCATCGCTATCCTGAAATTGATGAGCACCTCGGACCCGGACCGGAATCAGGAGGGTCCATCCGCGAGATGTCTCGTTCATCTACCTTGTAAATGAATGAAGCTTCGATCTACTGTTCTTCGATCAAGCAGCGAGAGCGTAAGTATTTTCGCCAATTAATTTTTTGCAGTCAAGATTTATGAGCGTCACTGCGAGGCTCAGCATGCTTACATGACCATTCTACAAGCTGTCAAAACCGGTCAACCCCAAATTTCAATGAACTTTCTTTTGGTCAACAGTCAACAGACAACGGCCAACTGTCTTTTTTCATTTTTAGACATCAATTATGTTTCAAAAATGAGTTTGCAAAGTTACACTTTTTCTTTCATATATAAAAGAACAATATTCAAGAAGTTTTGTTTGGATTAGTTTTAATTTAAAATTCAAAAACTACACCTTTCTTTATTATCTTTGCAATCTAATTATTTAAAATTTGAATTTTTATTATTTAATTTATCATTATGAAAAAATCATTCACTCTTACAATCTTGTGCGTACTCGCTTTTTTCTCAGCTAACGCTCAAGTCGAAAACTTATACGTCTCTCCTACCGGATGGGCTATGTGGGACAAATCGGACGACGTCTCTTCTTATCAAATCTACCTGAATGGAGAATTGGAAGCCGACAACATAACAGACTCGTTCTATCAACATGAAAACCTCGTCGATGACCAAGGATATACAACTAAAGTCGTTCCTGTATATTCCAATGGCAATGGCGAATCCGCTGAATACAGCTGGACAAAACAAAACTGTGACAACTATCTAGGCGCATCTAACCTCACTGCCGGTCTCATCAACAATGTCGGCTTCATAAGCTGGACATTGCCTGCTATATATAAAGGTGACAGAAATTCCAAAGATGGCTCATGGGTTAAATACGACAACGGCACATACGCCGAACGTATCGGCCTCACCTTCGACGGAACCACCTTCGAACCTTTCAAATGGGCTATCATGTTGCCTGCCTCCGACATGGCTCAATACGCTGGGCAAACAATGACCAAAGTATCTTTTTATGACGTCGAGGCTTTCGACGGCGAAGTGGAAATATACGAAGGCGGCTCAACAGAACCTGGCACTTTATTATATAGCCAAGAGTTCTCAGGCAGCGGCAGCAACGACTTCAAAGAAATCGAATTGAATTCCGCAGTGGAAATCAGCGGCAACAAAAACGTATGGCTCGTCTTCTCCAACATCAACGGCTCTCAGCCAGCAGCAGGCTGCGCCGACCAAGGCAACCCTAACGGTCGCTTCATCTATCATGAAAGCTATGGATGGCTCGACCTTATGTACGTATCATATCCTGCTTACACATGGATGATTCGCGCCTTCATCGAAGAGGTCGAAGAACCTGTCATCAGCGAAGTGATTGGCGCAATATTATATCGTAACGGCGAACTTCTCTCTCCACTCGTTACAGAAGAACATTATATCGACCCTCAAGCTAAGAACGGCGACGAATACACCATCAGAGTAGTTTACAGCGGAATGAAAGACGAACTTCACTATTTCATGACTTGTCCTCAGACTGCAAAAATAGAAAATGGCGACGCCATCTCTGAAAACACTGATAACGACATCAGCATTTACCCTAACCCAGCAAAAGACTTTGTCAAGCTATCAGCTGTCGGCGTTCAGCTATCAGCAGTTAAAGTTTACAACTGTTTAGGAATGATGATTGAAGAAATTAAAGTCAATGCTAATGAAGCAGAAATAAATATTTTAGATTATAAAGCTGGCGTTTATTTCATCAATATTGAAACTGAAAACGGCGTTATTGTAAAACAGGTTTTGGTGAAGAGATAAGACCACAAGACTACAAGTAGAGACGCGTCAACGTTACCTTAAATCAAACACACGTTGACACGTCTCTTTCTTTTTATCCACGAAACCACACGAATCTCCACGAAAATGTTTTCCGACAAAAACACCATTACTATCAAAAAAAATCCACGAATCTACACAAATTTTCACAAATATTTTTCGTGTCTATTTAGTGTTTTTTCGTGGATTATTTTTATGTCCTTTACATAATTTCTAGAAGTCCCGTTGGGAATCGAACCCAAATCTAAGGAACCGGAATCCTTCATTCTATCCGTTTAACTACGGGACCTATTGTGGCGCAAAGTTAAATAAAAAAGACAAACGATAAAAAAGATTTTTGGAACAGAATTTTCTACTTCCTCAACGAGAATTCAAATCTCAGTCCGCCTTCTTCTCTGTTGCTGACACTAACGGTTCCGCCATGGAACTGAACGGCGTGTTTCACTATGGCGAGTCCGAGTCCGGTGCCGCCCATACGACGTGAGCGTCCTTTATCCACACGATAGAATCTCTCGAACAGACGCGACAGCTGATTCTCCTCAACGCCACATCCGTCGTCTTCAAATCGTATGGTACAGCTCTCTTCGTTATTGTCAACCAGACTGATATATATATTCTTGCCTCCGGAATATGCGATGGCGTTTTCAGTAAGGTTCCTGAAGATAGAGCCAATCAGCGAGAGATTTCCTTCCACCACAACGACTTCATCGAAATCAGCGTGCAAGTCCAGGCGCTCGTTTTCAGGCATTATTTCCAGTTCACCGGCCACCTCGTCGATGATATTATTTATCGTGACGCTTTCCTTTCCAATCAGCTGGCTGCCGCTTTCCATTCTGGTGATGAGCGACACGTCTTCCAGGAGACGACGCAGACGCTCGTTGTTGGCGTAACATCGTTCTATCAGCTCCTGTTTCTTCTCTTCGCTCAGGTTTATGCCTGATAACAAAGTCTCGAGACACACCTGTATCGATGCTACTGGCGTCTTCAGTTCGTGGTTTATGTTATTGGTAAGCTGCTGTTTGATACGTATCTTCTCCTGTTCCTCACGCAGTCTAGCCTCATGGGCGATGTCTCTGTCTTTGACGGTCTGCTGCAGCTGTGCGTAAAGTTTCACTATATGGTTAGAGATGGCACCTAGTTCATCATTAGGGAACGACTCTGCCTCATCGAAGGCCTCGCCTTTTTCAGCCTTTGCAGCGAAACGGTTGAGACGTTCTATGTTGCCGCCAAGTCTTTTAGTGGCATAATACGCCAATACTCCCATAATGAAACTCATCGCTATCATGATGCTTAGGAAAGTCCAGTCGGCACGCAGCAATTCTTGCAACGATGCGGAATATGGTATAGCAGTACGAACGATGACACCATCGCCTTTCGTCGCGGAATAGAAATACTCACGTCCGTCGCTGGCAGACTGTCGCCCGATGAGATAGTCGGAGCCTTTCTTCATGGCGGAGCTCACTTCAGGACGCAAGCTGTGGTTGTCGAGAGAATCGATGGCAATCATATTGTCGTAAAGCACATCGCCGGAGAGAGAGATAACCGTCACGCGCAGGTCGTCGTAAGGCAATTCTTTAGTAGTCACGTAATCTTCGTAAGGCACGCCTTCTTCTATTGCTGAAATCAGATGCACGTTATAAAGTTGCAACTGAGCGTCGACTGATTCCGACCTGTATTGTTTCTCGCGCATATACTGAAAACTCACGAAACATAATATTATAGTCCATGAGAAAGCGAGCAACATTATAAACAATCGCTTATGATATGACAACTTAATCACTGAATCCATAGCCAAAACCTGAACGTGTTACAATATAAGAACCATAGCTTCCAATCTTAGAGCGCAGACGTGTGATATTGACGTCGATGGTGCGGTCGAGGACTACGACTTCATCGCTCCACACTCTGTTAAGTATCTGTTCGCGAGAACAAATCTTGCCACGATGTGAGATGAGATACGCCAGGAGTTCGAACTCTTTTCTTGCGAGTTTCACCTCTACTCCATCGACGGTGCAGCGTTTGAACTCCAGGTCAAGATGCAGACCATCTACCTTTAATATATTAGGTTTGTCGACATGAACGACATTATTCCCTTTGTGTGCGGAGGTGCGACGCAGCACGCTCTTCACTCTGGCGATGACATTACGCACGGTATAAGGTTTCATGATATAATCATCGGCGCCTATGTTCAAACCCATTATCATATCGTCCTCAGTGTCGCGGGCGGTACAGAATATAATAGGAATGTCGGCGGTCGTGACGTCGGCTTTAAGCATCTTAGCCATTTTGATTCCGCTTATCTCGCCCATCATAATATCAAGAAGGATGAGAGAATACTGTTTCAAATCAAGCGTCAATGCCTGTTCCGCGCTGAAAGCTATGTCAACGTCATAACCTTCATTTTCGAGATTTAGTTTCAAGACTTCACATAAAGTCTCTTCATCATCGACTATTAAAATACGTTCTGTTGTCATACCTTAATATATAATTGAAGGCAAATTTACACGAAATATCAAAACAAAAAATAAGGTAAAACAAGATTTAATAAAAATGTAACAATTATTTCAAAAGCAAAATTTCTTTAACCAAACTCTCATTGTTTTGTAACATTTTTGAAACATCTTACAGATACTTTTGCGGCAGAATTAAGACGAAAAAACTAACATTAAACAACTAAAATTTAGCAAAATGAAAAAAAAGAATTTAATCGCAGCAGCAGTTTTAGCCTGCATCGGTATCAGTGCAAACGCACAAGACGTTAAAATTGAAGAGCCTAAAGGGAAGGCTATCGTACAGACATTCGGCAATTTCAATGTAAACTTCGGCGCCGACAATGGCAGAGGTTTCGATTTGGAACGTACATACCTAGGATACGAATACAAATTAGGCAATGGACTTTCCGTAAAAAGCGTAATGGACATCGGCAAGTCTGGTGACGTGTCCGACTTGCAGCGTATCGCATACATCAAGAACGCCATGTTATCTTGGAAGAAAGGAGACATGACATTGAACGGAGGTCTCATCTCGACAACGCAGTTCAACTTTCAGGAAAAATTCTGGGGATATCGTTACATCATGAAATCATTCCAAGACCAATATAAGTTCGGCAGCAGCGCTGATTTGGGTTTGTCTGTAGCTTACAAATTCGCCGACTGGATCTCAGCAGACGCTATAGTAGTCAACGGTGAAGGTTACAAGAAAATACAGAAAGACAACGGATTGAAATACGGCTTAGGTGTAACGCTTACTCCAGCCAAAGGTTTCCAGATTCGTTTGTACGGTGGATTGAACGCAAGTGCAGAAGAAGGCAATGAAGACATCATCAATATGGCGGCATTCGCAGGTTACAAAAACGACAAGTTCTCTGTAGGCGCCGAATACAATTACATGATGAATGCTTCATATAAAACAGGCAAAGACCAAAACGGATATTCTTTGTTCGCTTCTATGAAAGTTGCCAATAACACTGAAGTTTATGCACGTTTCGACGACTTATATTCCAAAGACAAATGGAACATAGCAAAAGACGAACAAGCAGCTATTCTCGGCGCTCAATTCAAATTAGGGAAATATGTAAAACTCGCTCCAAACTTCAGAATGGCAATGCCTAAAGCAGAAGGAGCCGACAACACATACGCAGCATACATCAACTTTTACTTCGGATTATAAAGAATATCAACATAAAAATTATTAACCAAAAATTATTTAAAATTAAAATTATGAAAAAGATCTTATTATCAATCGTAGCATTGACATTCGCCATAGCGATGACATCATGTGGCGGCAACACAAACAACAGCGCTCGTAAATCACAAGAGCTCTCCGGAGCTGGAGCGACATTCCCTCTTCCTTTCTATAACGTGGTTTTCGAACAATTTGCTGAAGTCAACGGCGACGCTGTAGCATACGGAGGCATCGGCTCTGGTGGCGGAGTACGCAACCTTCGTGACAAGATAGTCGACTTCGCAGGCAGCGACGCTTTCCTCTCCGAAAAAGAAATGGCTGATATGGATCCTGTCATTCACATACCAACATGTATGGGTGCCGTAGTGTTGGCTTACAACCTCGAAGGCATCGAGGAACTCAGACTCACTGGCGAAGTAATAGCTGACATTTTCGCAGGAGAAATAAAGATGTGGAACGACGAACGCATCAAGAAACTCAACCCACAAGCATTACTCCCTAACGAAAGCATCATACCAGTCTTCCGTTCAGACGGTTCTGGCACAACATTCGTCTTCACAGATTATCTCGCTAAGGTAAGTCCGATGTGGGCATCAAGATTCGGAGCAGGCAAGTCGGTCAACTTCCCTGTCGGTCAAGCAGCCAAAGGCAACCCTGGCGTAGCAGGTGTCATCAAACAGACAAAGAACTCTTTAGGTTATGTAGGCTCTGAATACGCTTTCGCTCAGAAGATACCTTACGCCAAGATACAAAACCGACAAGGAGAATTCGTTGCTCCATCATCTGCAAGCATATCCGCTGCAGCATCAGGCGAAATCCCTAATGACACTCGCACTTCCATAACCAACTCCGATGCAAAAGGCGCTTATCCAATCTCAACATTCACATGGATGATCATCTACAAAGAACAAAACTATTCAGAGCGCAGCAAAGAACAAGCAGCAGCAACACTCGATTTGATTCAGTACATTCTCTCTGACGAGGCACAAAAGATTACAGCTTATGTCCACTACGCACCGCTTCCAACAAAAGCAAAAGAGATAAGCCTTGCTAACTTAAAGACTGTCACTTACAACGGAGAAGCAATCTTACGATAATATATCATGAACGACAAGATATATAAAGCGATATTGTTTATAACAGCATTGATTGTGCCGATAGTGTGCGGGGGCATCGTCTACGCCCTCGTCACTGACGCATACGATGCCTTCGAGCACTTCGGCTTCTTCAATTTTCTCACTTCATCAGAATGGAGTTATACCGAAGGTGATGAACGATACGGAGCATTGCCTTTCATTACAGGAACTTTGATGACGACTTTATTAGCACTCATCTTTTGCATCCCGTTCTCATTGCCTGTCGCATTATTCGTCGGCGAGTATTTCAAAGGAACAAGAGTCGCAGAGATATTGAGTACCGTCACTGATCTTCTAGCCGGCATCCCTTCCATAATATACGGACTCTGGGGATTCTATACCTTACGACCAATCATTATGGAGCTCAACATATCGCCACAAGGCTCGGGCATCCTCACTGCATCTTTGGTCTTGGCAATCATGATTGTTCCGTACGCAGCATCACTCAGTGCCGAATTCATCAAGATGGTTCCCAACGACCTTAAGGAAGGAGCATATAGCCTCGGTGCCACACGTGCTGAAGTTGTGCGTAAAATCATATTCCCCGTCGCAGGTTCAGGAATATTCTCTTCGTATATTTTAGCAATAGGACGAGCATTAGGCGAAACAATGACGGTAACGATGCTCATTGGCAACACCAATAATATTCCAGAATCAATAACATCTACAGGCAACTCCATGGCGTCTATCATCGCAAACCAATTCGGCGAGGCCGACGGACTCAGGCTATCATCACTCATTGCGATAGGACTCATTCTCTTCCTGATAACAGCAGTGATAAATATGATTGGAAAAATGATTATCAAACATGCAAGAATATCTTAATTATGACAAATTTGAAAACAAAAAAAAGACTGGTACAAGACAAGGTCATGCAGCTAACGATATGTCTGCTTGCAGCACTTACCGCCGTGCCTTTGCTTGCCATCTTAGGCGAAGTGTTCTTCCGAGGTTTCAATCAGCTGACATGGTCATTTTTTACCGAGCCGACGCCTACGGCATATAAAGCGATGAAAGCCATCGAGGCAGGAGAACCCATCCCGGGAGGCATCGCCAACGGCATCATCGGAACAATGATAATGCTCGGCATGGCAGTCATCTTCGCCGTCCCTATCGGAATATTATGCGGAGCATTCTTGGCTGAAAACTCTAAAAACAAGTTCGCCATGTTCGTCAGTTATCTCACCGACTTACTGCAAGGCACGCCGTCGGTCATCATCGGCATCATAACATATATATGGGTTGTCGTTCCGATGAAAGGATACTCAGCCATCGCCGGCAGCGTAGCCCTTTTCATCATGATGCTTCCACTCATCATACGTTCTACCGAAGAGACATTGAAGATTCTTCCTGCATCACTGAAAGAAGCAGGTCTGGCATTAGGCGGCAACAAGGCAAGAGTGATGTTGAAAGTACAACTGCCAGCGGCTTTCGGAGGCATCTTCACCGGAGTGCTGCTCGCAATATCACGCGTCATAGGCGAGACTGCTCCATTGATGTTCACAGCATTAGGCTGCTCACTCATCCGTTGGTCCATCGACAAACCAATATCTGCAGTACCACTACTGATATGGGAGTTCTTCAACGACCCTAATCTTCAAGACCTCATCTGGGGTGCATCATTATTCCTCTTATTATTCGTACTATCATTAAATATATTAGCAAAATATCTAGCAAAAAAATGGAATCAATAAAAACACCAATACTTGAATTCAAGAAGACTTGCGTTTCATATACCAAGCAGACTATGGCTGTGAAATATGTCTCGGCCGCTATCGAGAAAAACACCATCACTGCTATCATGGGACCTTCCGGATGTGGCAAATCAACATTGTTACGCACCGTGAATCTTATGCATAATCTTTATCAGAACATACGTGTTGATGGAGAAATATTGCTAAACGGAGAAAACATTCTTTCCATGGAGCCTATCGAAGTTCGTCGAAGGGTCGGCATGGTATTCCAGCGTCCTGCTCCTTTCCCAACCATGAGCATATATGACAATGTATTGTCGGGATTTGCCTTGAACTGGATACGTCTTTCAAAAGCGGAGAAAGACGCCACTGTGGAACGCTGCCTGAAAAATGTTGCTCTTTGGGACGAAGTGAAAGATGTTTTGAATAAGAAAGGTACATTTCTCTCCGGAGGTCAGCAGCAGCGATTATGTATTGCACGCGCCCTGGCAATGAAACCCGACGTACTTCTGATGGACGAACCGACATCAGCCCTCGACCCTATCGCAACAAAACATATTGAAGAATTATTGTTAGAACTGCAAAAAGAAGTCACAATATTAATTGTAACACACAATATGGGACAAGCAAAGCGAATATCATCAAAATCAATGTTCATGTATCTAGGCGAACTCGTTGAATATGACGACACTGCTACAATGTTCACCAATCCTACAGACGAACGTACCAAGGCTTATCTAACAGGCAAGATGGGATAGCACTCCCATTCTTTAACCAAACTCTCATTGTTTTGTAACATTTTTGAAACATTTTCTATGTTATTTTGCAGCATCATAACATAGAAGACAATGAGTATATTACAATTATTTACATTATTAGGAGCATTGGGAATGTTCCTCTACGGAATGAACTTAATGAGTTCAGGATTGCAGAAAGCTGCAGGAGAAAAGTTAAGAGGCTTCCTCAGCGCCATGACATCAAATCCTTTCAAAGGCGTCATGACAGGTCTGGGAATCACTTCTATCATACAGTCGTCATCAGCCACTACCGTTATGGTCGTCAGTTTCGTCAACGCAGGACTTCTCACTTTGACACAGGCGATAGGCGTCATTATGGGTGCCAACATCGGAACGACGGTAACAGCATGGATGGTTTCATGGCTGGGCTTCAAAGCCGACATCTCTATCCTTGCCATCCCTTTGATGATATTCGGTTTCCTTTTCTCTAACTCAAAGAAAGACCAACGCAAGAACATTGGCGAACTGATAGTAGGTTTCTGTCTCTTGTTCCTCGGCCTCTCTTTCATGAAAGAATCGGTGCCAGACTTAAGACAGACTCCTGAAGTACTGGAATTCGTAACAACATGGTCAGCATACGGTTTTAGCTCAGTATTATTATTCCTCGCTTTCGGTACAGTGTTGACACTTGTTTTACAATCGTCATCAGCCACTATGGCTATCACGCTCATCATGTTGAGCATGGGATGGATTCCATTCGACATGGCATGCGCTATGGTTCTAGGCGAGAACATCGGCACAACCATCACTGCTAACATCGCTGCGGCAATAGGTAACACTCAGGCAAAACGAGCAGCGATGTCACACACTATCTTCAACGTGTTCGGTGTAATATGGGCGTTGATATTATTCAAACCATTCCTCAGATTAGTTGGCTTAATCACAGAAAATTTATTCGGATTGCCTAATCCGGCAGATGCAGACTTCGTAGTAACAGAATCAACATCAGCAGAAGGAACAGCAGCATTATACGGACTTTCGATGCTGCACACCTTGTTCAACTTGACAAACACCTTGATATTGGTATGGTTCACACCATTAATTGCCAAGGCCGTCAGCTTCATCATATCAGCACCGGCAAACCAAGAGAAAGATGTATTCAGACTTAAATATATCACAGCAGGTCCGCTCGAGACACCTGAGTTGTCGGTAGAACAGGCTTTCGACGAGATAATACATTTCGCTCAGATATCAAAGAATGGAGCAGAATATGCCAAGTCAGCAGTTGAAGAAAACGACCCAAGCAAATTCGAGACATTAAGAGAGAAACTCGTGAAATATGAAGAGATTTCAGACCGTATAGAATATGAAATCGCGACATTCCTCAATGCTGTGTCGGCTGCCGAAATCAGTGAGAACACATCATTAAAGATTAAGTCGATGTATAAGATTATCGGAGAGCTAGAGTCGTTAGGCGATTCAGGCGAGACAATCAGCCGTATCTTGTCAAGAAAGAACATACACAAGAAAAAATTCGACAGTGAGTCTATCAAGAACCTCAACATTATGGCCGATGCCGTTATAGCAGCATACGACGTGATGATTACCAATATGACCGCTGCTCACAAAGGAGAGCTCGTCAATATCTCAAACGCATACAACGCAGAAGAGAGACTTAACAATCTTAGAAATAATTTCAGAGAAGTCGTTATTGAAGACATCGACAACGGCGACAAGAACTACCAGACCAGCGTCTATTACATGGACATCATCAACGAATACGAGCGTATGGGTGACTTCATGATTAACATCTCACAAGACCTCGAAAGAGGATTCGCTAAGAAATAATATGTAAGGTTTAATAAATATGTGAATTGAAAAAAAGGAGCGTCAAGCTCCTTTTTCTTTTATCATAACATCGATGGCACCAACACCGAACTTCATTATAGAAGCCATTCTGTTGCTGGTGTTTTCGTAGTTTTTCAGTTCTTCTATGATGGTATTTTTCAGGACTCCGTTACCGACGCCGTGTATGAAAGTCACCTTGTCGTATTCATTTGTTATCGCGCTTTCCAGCATCTTCTTGAAATAGTTGATTTGTATTCTGAAGATATCGTTGCTCGACATACCTAATATATTATCGACCAGTTCGCCTATATGCAAATCTACTATTGCCTCACCTGGAGCAGTCTGATGACGGTCGATTGCTGCTTTTTCCTTGACGAGTTTCTGACTTGGGGCGACAGCTTTTCTATCACCTTCTTTCATCATCTTGGTAAAGTCGGTCTCTGTTCCCTTAAGAGCGATGAGACTTGAGAGGTTTATCATGACAGCCTTTTCTCCGAGAACGCCCGACTCGACATAGCTGCCGTCTTTGAAGAAACGGCTGCTTCTGAATGAGAAAGGAGCATGAAGAGGATGATATACGAAGTCGGCCTCTTCCTGAGAGAGAATGACTTGGATGTAACCTTCGCACCAATATTCGATGTCGTCGCGAGATATCGACTCTATCACCACTTTTGAATGAGGAGCAATGCTGCCGTAATCGACGCTGATATATTTCTCTTCATCCTTGATATTGAAACTATATAATGCATCTGCTGGGGTGTTGTTTACCAATACAACGTCGAGCAGACCTGTGAGCAGCCACTGCTGATCCTGAGGCACGAAAGCGAGGTAGAGACCTTCTTCTTCAGCGTTACGGCCGAAACGACGCAAGGCACTCTTGCGAGCAGCTTCCATCTCTTTCTCTTCGATAATCTGTTTCTGCTGAATCTCCTTCTGCGCATTGTCAACAACCTGCTGACGTCTGTCAGGCTGTGAGCGATAATCCAATACAAGGTCGCTCATCAGAACAGGAATATCGAAACCGTCTTCTATTGTCACTTCCACCATTCTAGCGTCTATAATTCTTTTCACTGTTCCGCCACCTGTAGCGTTGAGGAAATTCACTTTATCACCTACTTGAAACTTTTCCATTTTTATGTTATTTGTTTTAATTATTGTCTAATTTTCCACTTGCAAATTTACCTATTTTATCAAATACATGAAATATTGTCACAACAAAAAAATCCTAACTTCTAATTTAAAAAAACTTTAGCCTTTAGTCTTTAGCCTTTTGCCATTTTATTATCTTTGCAAAAAGATAAAAATGGAAAGACGTTTCAACAGTTACAACGCATATTTCACCCGTATCTTCGGCGGTCGCGTACAGAAGATAAGCATTGACGCTGGCTTCAGCTGCCCTAACCGCGACGGAAAAATCAGCACAGGAGGATGCTCGTTCTGCCGTAACGACGCCTTCAATCCTTCTTACTGCCGTCCTGAGAAAAGCATACGCCAGCAGATAGAAGAAGGCATCGAGTTCCACCAAAGACGTTACCGCCGAGCAAAGAATTATCTAGCCTACTTCCAGCCTTACAGCAACACATATAAAAATGTAGATGAACTTGAGAAAATCTACAAGCAGGCTCTTGAAGTGGAAGGCGTAATCGGCATCGTTGTAGGGACACGCCCCGACTGTATCGACGAAGAGAAACTTGCTTTGTTAAGAGAAATCAACAAGACCCATTACGTCATGATTGAATACGGTGTGGAATCGGTTTATGACGAGACTTTGAGACGCATCAACAGAGGTCACGATTTCGAGACAGCGAAAAAGGCAATCTGTCTCACTCACGACTACGGCCTTCCATGCGGCGGTCATTTCATCTTCGGACTCCCAGGAGAGTCACGCGAGATGATGATAAATGCAGCCGACATTATCTCAGAGCTGCCTTTGACAACAGTGAAGTTCCATCAGCTACAGATATTCAAAGACACTCTTATGGCAAAGGAATATCTCAACAATCCGGAGGCATTCCATCTCTTCACCTTAGAAGACTACATCGATTTCGTGATAGACTTCACAGAAAGGCTCCACCCTGACTTGGTCATAGAACGCTTTGCCGGCGAAGTGCCGCCACGTTATCTCATCTCAAAACCTTGGATGAATCTACGCTACGACGAAGTTCTTAATCTCATAGAGAAAAGAATGGAAGAACGCGACACCTTCCAAGGGAGAGACTACAAGACTACAAGACTACAAGACTACAAGTAATAGACAACATTATAAATTACTACATCACTTTCAATTTTCAATTTAATAAAGATGTATATAAAATCCAACGACTTATTCAAAGAGACGCATCCTGAGATGATTTATGAAAAGATACAGAAGCCTATCATCATCGCAGACCATCTCCTGACTCCCGACAATATGGGTTCTATGATTCGACTTGCCGACAACATCGGAGCTTCGGAGATGTGTTTCTTGGGCGTCGCTCCTACACATAGTCTCTCCAAAGTCAAGAAGGCAGCGGCAAGCAGCAAGGATAATATAAAATGGTATTATACTGAAGACGATGATATTCGCAAGATTGTCGGCGATAAAAAAATCGTCGCCATTGAGACATCCGACAACGCGGAATGTATCTATGACTGCGAGTTGCCGAGCGACATCGCTTTCATCGTCGGAAACGAGAGCCGCGGCATCAGAGAAGAGATTTTATCACAATGCGACAAGATAGTATATATACCAGTCCCTGGTCCGACACGTTCTTTAAATGTCAGCCATGCCGCAGCCGTAGCACTCTTTGAATGGCAGAGACAGATGTTGGAAAGACTACAAGACCACACGACTACAAGACCACAAGCAGATTAATAGTAGAGATTTATATCAAGTCTATATAATAAAAAAGGGCAGCTTTTCAAGCTGCCCTTTCTTGTTGACTCATAGTCTTTAGACTTTAGCCTTTAGTCTTTTGTCATTATTTAGCAACAACAACGCGTTGTAATGCGCTTTGACCTGCATTGTCAACGATGTTGAAGAAGTAAACGCCGTTTTCGTAAGCGCTCATATCAACTGTGTTGTTAGCGTTTTTAACAACGTTTAATAATTGACCAACTGAGTTGTAAACAGCGATGTAGTCGATGTTTTCACCTTCTACTACTACTTGAGCTGCTGTTGGGTTTGGATAAACGTTGTATTTTTCAACTACGCTTTCAGCGATGCTTTCACCTTTAACTGTGAGTGTGAGAGGAATTTCAACAACTGGTTGAGCAGGGTCGTTTGTAACGAATTTAACAGCTGCTTCGTATGATTCACCTGGTGTAAGACCGATTGTGCTGAGGTTAACTGTAACTTCGTCAGTACCATCGATTGCAATAGAACCATTTGTTTTGTTCAATGTTGCGTAACCGCCAACTACAGGAGCGCCTTCGCAAAGCATGAAGAGACACCAGTTACCATAGTTTTGACCGCCACCGTTTTCTGTGATTGAAAGGTAAGCGCCTTTACCTTGACGATATAAGTCACCGAAGCCGACAACTGCTTGACCTGAGTCTAAACTCATTGTTGTACCATTAACTGCTGCTGTCATTTCAACTGCTACGTAAACATCAAAACCTGTTAAAGCAACTGGTTCATCGAATTCTACCATTGTGTATTGATTCCATACGATTTGGTCACGAGTGATAGTTTTTTCAGCTAAAATTTCACCTGGTTTGCCATTAGTTCCAGGACCGTAGATACGGAAGATAACATCTGTACCTGGTTCTAAGTCACCTGATGGATTACCGTTAGCATCAACCCATTCAAAGAATGCGTAAGCAGCACCTGTGATGTATGTACCCATAACTGAGTTACCATAAGCTGTAGCTGGGAATAAAGCTGCTACCTCGAAGTTAACTGGAGTTTCTGATTGCCATGTCAAACCTGAAGGATTTTCAACTGGATCGAGTGCGTAAGAAATAACTTCTTGGTTTGAACCGCCTTGACCTACGCCATAGTCAACCCATGCTGAATATTCACCGATTGATGTACCTTCGTTTTCAATGCTGATTGTAACTGATGACATATCGTCAGCTGCTACTTCTTCATTGATTGATTCTGGGTTGAAATGCAATTCAGCTGCAGTTTCACCACCGATTCTTGTACATTTGAAGTTATCTAAATAATATTCTGATTTAGCTGCGTTTAATGGAGGGAAGAAGTCCATAGCATCGAGTTTACGGCTAGCTGGTTGACCTTGTGCGTCTAAGCTCCATTGCCATTCGAGAACTAATTCTTCATCTTGACCTGGTAATGTGTAATAGTATTGAGCCACGTCAGCATCTGTGTCAACGTGAAGACGGAAGTGCATCCAATCGTCATAGATACAAACGATTGTTGCTTTTTCGCCACCTGCTTCAACAGCGCCAGCACCTGGAGCTTCTACAGTTGCACTTGACATGTGGAGGTGTGATTCCAATGCCCATGTTGAACCCATTCCGTCAAATTCGTGAAGGATGTTGAAGTAACCATTTTTTCCTGAAGGGATTAAAATGTCGAATTCGAGGTCATAAACACCTGATGATGTTCCGCCGAGTTTAAGAACTTGGTCATTGCCGTATGTCAAATAACCACATTTGCTGCCATCGTATTCTGCTACGACACCGTCTTCTGAACCGCCTGGGACTTGTCCCCATGTTGTCCACCAATTGTTGCCTGCTGCTGCGCCTTCCACTGCAATCTTATTGCCAACAGTGTAAGCTTCGAAATTGTCTTCAATCAAGACTTCTACGTCTTGAGCTCTGAGGTTGCCTACTAATAAGAACATAGCAACCATCATAAGTAAAGATACTTTTTTCATGATAAAATAATTAAATAAAACATTATTATAAATAGTCTAATTTTAAGTCCGCAAATTTAATATTTTTATAGACATACGCATTGTATAAAAACAAAAAAAAAGCGACCTTATAAAGATCGCTTTTTAATATACTTTAGACTTTCGTCTTTAGTCGTTTGTCATTATTTAGCAACAACAACGCGTTGTAATGCGCTTTGACCTGCATTGTCAACGATGTTGAAGAAGTAAACGCCGTTTTCGTAAGCGCTCATATCAACTGTGTTGTCTGCGTTTTTAACAACGTTTAATAATTGACCAACTGAGTTGTAAACAGCGATGTAGTCGATGTTTTCACCTTCTACTACTACTTGAGCTGCTGTTGGGTTTGGATAAACGTTATATTTTTCAACTACGCTTTCAGCGATGCTTTCGCCTTTAACTGTGAGTGAAAGAGGAATTTCAACAACTGGTTGAGCTGGGTCGTTTGTAACGAATTTAACAGCTGCTTCGTATGATTCACCTGGTGTGAGACCGATTGTGCTGAGGTTAACTGTAACTTCATCAGAAGCACCGATTGCTAATGAACCGCTTGTTTTGCTCAATGATGCGTAACCGCCAACAACTGGAGTACCTTCGCAAACCATGAAGAGGCACCAGTTACCATAGTTTGTACCAGCGTTTTCTGTGATTGATCTGTAAGCGCCACCATTTTGACGATATAAGTCACCGAAGCCTTGAACTGCTTGGCCTGAACCGTCTAAGCTCATTGTTGTACCGTTAACTGCTGCTGTCATTTCAACTGCTACGTAAACATCGAAACCTGTTAAAGCAACTGGTTCGTCGAAGTCAACCATTGTGTATTGATTCCAAACGATTTGGCTTTGTGGGATAACTTTTTCAGCTAAAACTTCACCTGGGTTGCCGTTTGTACCTTGGCCGTAGATACGGAAGATAACATCTGTACCTGCTTCCAAAGCTGGTGATGGGTTACCGCTAGCATCAACCCATTCAAAGAATGCGTAAGCTGCGCTTGTGATGTATGTACCCATAACTGAGTTACCATAGCTTGTTGCTGGATATAAAGCTGCTACTTCGAATTTAACTGGTTCTTCTGCTGTCCATGATAAACCTGAAGGATTTTCAACTGGATCGATAGCGTAAGAAATGATTTCGTAATCGCTGCTTGTTTGACCTACACCGTAGTCTACCCATGCTGAGTAGTCACCGATTGAAGTACCTTCGTTTTCAATGCTGATTGTAACTGATGACATATCGTCAGCTGCTACTTCTTCATTGATTTCACCTGGGTTGAAAACTAATTCTGGAGCTGTTTCACCACCGATTCTTGTACATTTGAAGTTATCGAGGTAGTATGCTGATTCTGCCATTGGAGGGAAGAAGTTCATAGCATCGAGAACGCGGTCAACAACTGCATCACCGAAGCTGTCCAAGCTCCATTGCCATTCGCAAACTAATACTTCTTCACCACCTTCAACTGTGTAGTAGTATTGAGCTTTGTCAGCGTCTGTGTCAACGTGGAGACGGAAGTGCATCCATTGATCGAAAACGCAAGCTACGTCAGCTGTACCGTTGCTACCAGCGTGAACTGTACCGTGACCTGGGTTGTAGTAGTCTGTGTTACCACCATCGCTTGTGATGTGTAAGTAAGCTTGCATAGCCCATTTTGAGTTAGCGCCAGCAAATTTGTGGAGGATGTTGAAGTAACCTGATTTTCCTTCTGGAACTAAGATATCAAATTCGAGGTCATAAACACCTGATTGTGAACCAGCGAGTCTGAGAACTTGGTCGTTACCTGATTCTAAGTAAGCACATTTGTTACCTTCATACTCTGCGATAACACCGTCTTCTGCACTACCTGGAGCGCTTGACCATGTTGTCCACCAATCGTTACCTGCTGCATTTGATTCTGAAGCAAGTTTGCTACCAACTGTGTAAGCTGAGAAGTCGTCTTCTAACAAAACGAAAACATCTTGAGCTTTTACGTTGCCCATGAATAAGAACATGGCAACTAACATAAGTAAAGATACTTTTTTCATGATTAATAAATTTTAATAAAACATTATATAAATAGTCCAATTTTAATTTCGCAAATTTAATTCTTTTTAAAGAAAAATGATATATTTTTTTCAAAAAAAATTTATTTATTTAAACATTATTTATTTTTGCATTCTATTTACATCACAACAAAAAACTATATATTATAAATGACTAAATATCAACATATTTTCTTCGATTTAGACAATACCCTCTGGGATTTCGACAGAAGCTCAGTTCTTGCTTTTGACAAAATCTTCGAAATATTCAACCTCATTAATTACGGCATACCTAGCGCAGAGGATTTTCATAAGACTTATTTTGACCATAACAACCGACTTTGGGACTTATATAGAAAAGGTGAAATAGACAAGGATTTTCTTAAAATAGAACGCTTCCGACTTCCTTTAAAAGACTTTGGCATTACTGATGAAAAACTAGCTTCCGATTTGGGAGAGAGCTACACCGACCATGCCGCTCGCCTGGTGGCATTGGTGCCAAACACCATGGAAGTCCTTAATTATCTCAAGGGAAAGAACTACAACATCCATCTTATCACCAACGGCTTCCTCGAAGTACAATCCATCAAGATGCAGGCTTCCGGATTAGACAAAATGATAGACTCTTCATTTGTCTCAGAAGTTGTAGGATTCAAGAAACCTGACCACAGAATATTCCATCTTGCAATGAAGGAAGTAGGTGGAAATATAGAAAACAGCATAATGATTGGCGATGACCTATCTGTCGATATTATTCCTGCCAAAGAAATAGGAATGACACATATTTATTTCAACAGAAAAAAAATATCCCATAACGAAAAACTCGATTATGAGATATATGATTTGATTGAAATCCGCGACATTATTTAAGTCTATTTTATCTTTCAATCTTGTTGTCCTGTTGTCTTGTTGTCTTGTTGTCTTAAATAAGCCAAAACACTTATCTTTCCTTTAACCTTATCGCCTATCTTGACATTGATTTCTGAATCTATTGGGAGGAAGAAATCCACTCTTGAGCCGAAACGTATGAGTCCGAACTCCTCGCCTACTTTAGCAGTAGCGCCTTTATCAACGTGACAGATAATGCGTCGTGCCATAACACCTGCTATCTGACGGAACAAGACTTCTCTTCCTTGCTCATCTTTAACGACTAATGTGTTACGCTCGTTAAGTTCTGACGACTTAGGGTTTATGGCGAATAATTTCTTTCCTGGATGGTATTTGTAATAACTCACCACGCCATTGATTGGGAACCAATTGACGTGAACATTATATGCCGACATGAATATTGAAATCTGTATTCTCTTGTCGTGAAAATATTCTTTTTCTTCTACTTCTTCGATAACCACGACTTCACCGTCAGCTGCTGAAACTACAGCATCTTTCTCTATAGTAGTGATTCTGTTAGTAGGAACTCTGAAGAAAGTGAAGCTCCAGAATACCACTGCAGAGAATACAACAGCTATCAATATCTGCAACAACTTAACTGGAACGAAAAGAAAAACCGCAGTTACTATTATAGCTGCTATTATAACGACTGTCGCAATGACACCAAATCCTTTTTTATGAATATACATATCAATTTATTAAAGTTAAATAAATGAAGACGAAAGGAATCGCCATGAATGTTGCGTCGAATCTGTCCAAGATTCCTCCATGACCTGGAATCAAATTACCAGAATCTTTAACACCTGCATGCCTCTTCATCATTGATTCGGTCAAATCACCCAATGTTCCAAAAACAACAATGCCAAGAGCAAGGAAAATCACTTGCAAATCATTCAAATAGTTATCAAAGAAATAAACGTTAAGAACAAATCTGTTGAGAAGATATGCGAACAACATTGTGAACACTGCTCCGCCTATGCTTCCTTCTATTGTTTTCTTTGGGGAGATTCTTTCAAAAAGCTTATGTCTTCCTATAGAAACTCCTGTAAGGTATGCGAAAATGTCGTTAACCCATATCAAGATAATAGAGAAAATCAAAAGCAACCATCCTTTGTCTGTTCCGATGAAATATTCATTATAGAACATCATCATGATTCCGCATGGAAACGCAACGAATATCATTGAAAGCCATGCAGAACCAATTATTTTTGTATAATCATGTTTCTTTGAAAACAATGCTATCAACAATGGGATATTAAAGAATATTGGCGCGATAAAAATGCCACCTTCCATTGTATCAGGACTTTCAGCGAAAGTTGCAAGGAAAACAAACAGCATCACCGACATTATCTGCAATGTATTTTTTATCTCGACGCCGTCTTGTTTAGAGTAAAGATTTGCGATTTCTGTAGAGCCTATCATCACAACAGCTGCCAACATAATAGCAGCGAACATTCCACCTAAATACAAACATCCTAAAACAATAATGGCGAACATAACACCAAATATTGTTCTCTTCCAGAATTCACCCATTTTTACTTAACGATTTATCAATAATTTAGATTGTGCAAAGTTAATATTATTATCCGAAATATTGAAGTTTTTTTTCTTAAAAATTTATTATAAATCCCAAGCCGTGATTTGTCGCTATTGCTTGTATATCAACGGATGAAATATTACCTATTTTATTATTGAATTTCACGACACCTCTGCCAATAAAATAACCCAAAGCAGCACCGACGAGAACATCGGAAGTCCAGTGTTCGTTAGTTGCGACACGCCCCATAGAACATAAAGTCGCCATTGAGTATGAAACGATTCCGACCCAGGTCTTTTCCGGATAAAATCCTGCAACCGTTGTAGCGACGGCAAAAGAACGCATCGCGTGACCTGAAGGAAACGAAGTGCTTTCAAATGTAGCGAATGGCCCTAACCATGACTGCCCGTTGTCCGTTGTCTGTTGTCCGTTGACATCTGAAGGTCGCACTCGGCATGTAAGGACTTTCAGTCCGGCAGATGCCACTTCAGCATAGACAAAACTCTGCAACACAGCTAGCGACATATTTCTCAGACGGCAGTCTTTATTCATTGCGCTGATGGCATAAGTGCCGGCAATACAAGGAAGTATAAAAAGTTCTTCTCCGACTACATTTGTAAAACGAGCGACAGAATTCATTTTGCCATCGCAAAAGTTTCTATTGATGAAAGCATATATCTCATCATCATAGACGAACGCCAATGTTGTAGCAGCAGCAACTCCGCCGAAGGCCGTCCAGTCTTTCCAGTCATAATGCAGAGGCTGACCCAACACCGTCAAACCAGAATTCCAATACGACTTAAGATATTTCTTGCTTAACAGAGACTCGCACTGCTGACTGAAAGCTGATAGCTGAAAGCTGATAGCTAATAATATGAAAAGTAACCTTTTCAACTTCTATCTCCTAATTCCTAAATTGACTTCGCTTCATCCCAGAGCTCATTCATCTCATCGAGGTTCATGTCGACGAGCGACTTGCCGTTTTCTCTCGCTTTTTCTTCAACATAATTGAAGCGGCTTCTGAACTTTTTGTTAGCGACTTCCAGAGCATCCATAGGATTGACCTTGATGAAACGAGAGTAGTTGACGAGAGCGAACATCAGATCGCCGAACTCTTCTGTGATACGTTCTTTATTTTTATCTTCACTTTCCACTTCGTCTTTCAATTCTCTTATTTCCTCCTCTACTTTTTCCCAGACCTGCTCCTTATTTTCCCAATCGAAGCCTACTCCGGCAGCCTTTTCCTGCATTCTGTATGCCTTCACAAGTTCAGGCAATGCATTAGGAACTCCGCCTAACACGCTTCTGTTCTGTTCTTTGGTGAGTTTTATCTTTTCCCAATTATCAGCGACTTCTTCGGCTGTCTTAACCGATGTATCACCGAAAACATGTGGATGGCGAACAATCAATTTTTCACATATACCATTAATGACATCATCAATGGTGAATAAATTACGGTCTTCCGCTATTCTTGAATAAAACACGATATGCATTATTATATCGCCAAGTTCCTTTCTAACATCCTGATAATCTTCATCAACAATAGCCTGGCTCAATTCAAACACCTCCTCTATAGTCAAATGACGAAGGCTTTCTATAGTTTGCTTCCTATCCCAAGGACATTCCACTCTGAGTCTGTCCATAATATCCAATAATCTTTGGAACGCTTCGGTTGAACTTTGGCTTTTGACTTGTGGCTTTTGGTTATTTGTATCCATATTTTTATTCATTGTTTTTTTTTGCAAAAATAAGAAAATAAGTCAACAGAAAACAGCAAACAGACAATGGTATTTTTTTTAAAATTTTAGTTAACAAGTCCATAATTATTTGTTAATTTTGCGACATGAAAAGGAACTATTTAATATCAATCATTTTATGCTTCGCTTTTATATTCAGTTTTATCAGTAACGAAGCATTAGCCGGCAACAAAAGCGATAACGGCAGCAAAGGATTTTCCATTGATTCTCTGATGAAAAACATGGAAATCGACGTCAGAATCAATTATGGTTTTTACATGCACCACCACTACGAGATGGAAGGTTACAGAGCTCACTTCCCAATGTTTGAGGTTTCATTGCAAAAACAGACTTACGGCAAATCATATTGGCAGACATGCTTCAACTATCCAGCCGTCGGTGTGACAGCATTCTACTCTAGCATGGGCAACATCGATGTAATGGGCAAGGCTTTCGCCATTTATCCATACATCTATTTTCCATTCATCAAAGGCAACACCAACTTCGGTATCCGCTTCGGCTTAGGCGTAGGCTATCTCACAGAGAGCTACGACCACATCGAGAACCCATATAATATATGTATAGGCTCACCGATAAACGCTGCAGCAAGCATCACCTTCGACATCTCACATCGCTTCTCCGACAAATTCAAGATGTCGCTCTTCGGAGGCTTACAGCACTTCTCTAACGGCTGCACCTCAGAACCTAACAAAGGCACCAACGTCTTAAAGGGAGGTATCAGCGCCGCTTATATGATTAACGACCCAGTGCCTTACATCAAAGCAGAACAACTTAAAGAAAAGAGGACCATCGAATACCTTAAAGAATTCAAGCCTGAACTTTATGTAGGTTTGTCATATGGCTACAAAAACATCGACTATCTTCAAAAAGATTACACCACTGTATTAGACCTCGAATTGTATGCAATGGAGCAATTGACTCGTCTCTTCAAATTAGGTCTCGGATTTGACTTGGTTTACGACAGAAACGACATCCTCCGCAACATAAAGAGCGGCACAGAATGGACAACAGTTCAGATATTAAATCCAGGCGTACATGTAGCCGGCGAATTGCTTATGGGCGGAACTTCATTTATGTTCGTCGTAGGAAAACACTTAGGCGAATATATGCACACCGAAGAAAGCTATCAGAGATTAGGCCTCAAGATAAACCTTAGCAAACACATCTACGGCAAAGTCACTCTTATGGTACACCAATGGCACATCGCCGACTTCCTTGGTTTTGGTTTAGGTTTCAAATTATAATTCAAGATATTATGAGAAAAAGTAAAAGAATTATGAGAAAAGAAAGAAGAATCGCTAGAAGAAACGATAGAAAAAACAACAGAAAAAGTAATAGCAAATTCAACAAAATGTTTAGCGCCATCCGCCAGTTGTCTGAAATAAACCGCTCTTGGTTCATCATTTTGCTTGTGTTGTTCGTTTCATCATGCGAGCCTGCTCCTTGGACTAACGGCGAACCTACAACAGAAACACGCTACTTCGACGACTCCATCACTGCAATACATGTCTATCACGACATCAACGTTACCTTGGTTGAATCTGACGAGTTCAAAATCGAAGTCACAACAGGCGAAAACCTTATGGAGAAAATCACCAGCACTGTTGAAAACGGCGTCCTTTATTTAAAGAATGAAAACATCCGCTACTGGGTGAGAAGCTACGACTATCCTTTAGAAATAAAGATATATCACAACAGCATCACTCGCATCAATTACGAGTCATGGGGTGACTTGACATCTGAAGGCTATATCAGCCAAGACACAATAAACAGATTCGACTTGATTGTATATCACGGTTCCGGCCACATCGACCTCAAAATCAACTGCAAGACCATGAACGTAGAGACTCATGACGGAACAGCTATGGTCACTGTCTCTGGTACATCCGACCATACAGAAATCTATCACAATGCAAGAAACAACGTCTACGCAAAAGGATTGGTTTCAAAAGAAGCCAGAGCACGTGTATATTACGAAGGCTCTGTCTATGTAAACAGCACCAACAAATTAGAAGCTTTGGTAGACGACTTCGGTAGCATCTATTATAATAAGGAAGTAAAAGAATTAAACGCTACTATCACAGAGTCGCCAGTACCAAATACAAGAGGCGTTATTGAAGCGTATAATTAAGACTACAAGACAACAAGACTAAAGGCTAAAGAGTGGATATTGATAAGAGTTCCGAAGGTACGACAGTGAAACAAACACTATTCTGTCGCGCCTTCGGTCTTTTATTTTACTAAACATTGTTTTGCAGGGGTTCTTTTTTAAAGACGCCACATTTTAGAACTTTAGAATTCTAGAGTTTTAGAAGTTCTAGAGTTCTAGAATTCCCCCCTGCGTTAGGGATTGGAGCGGCATCCTTTTGAAGCGCAGCGGAAAAAGATATAGCGGAAAGCCCGACGGCAGAGCCGGAACGCCCAAAGAAAGAAATTCAGAATCTCAGAACTTCAGAATTTTTTTATTAATGTAGTGATGTGGTTGTTTCACAGAAAAAACAATTTCGTGAATATTCGTATGATTTCGTGGAGATAAAGAAAGAGACGTGTCAACGTGTGTTTATTTTTAAGTAACGTTGACGCGTCTCTACTTGTTGTCTTGTGGTCTTGTAGTGATGTGGTTGTTTCTCAGAAAAAAAAAAATTTCGTGAATATTCGTGTGATTTCGTGGATGTTTTTTAGAAATGCTGTAATGTGGTTGTTTCACAGAAAAAAAATTTCGTGCCGATTCGTGTTTATTTTGGGATATAAAGAAAGAGACGTGTCAACTGGAGATAAAGAAAGAGACGTGTCTGGATATAAAGAAAGAGACGTGTCAACGTGTGTTTATTTTTAAGTAACGTTGACGCGTCTCTACTTGTTGTCTTGTGGTCTTGTAGTCTTTTATCAATAAGCTCTTGCGAATATCACGCGGCGTTTTGAAGGTTGACCTGAGTAGATGCAGTTGCCTTCTTCGAAGTCGTCGTCCAAAGGAATGCAGCGGATAGTAGCTTTTGTCTCTTCTTTAATCTTCTGTTCTGTCTCTGGAGTGCCGTCCCAGTGAGCATAGACGAACATGCTGTTTTCGATTTGAGCCTTGAAGTCTTCCCAAGTGTCGACTTTAACAGTTCTTGATTGGCGGAAGTCGAGAGCTTTTTGGAAGATATTGTTTTGAATTTCTTCGAGGAGATTTGTGATATAATCTTCGATATTTTCGATTGTTGCGTTGCATTTTTCGAGAGTGTCGCGGCGAGCGATTTCAACAGAGTTGTTTTCCACGTCGCGAGGACCAGCAGCGATACGTACAGGCACGCCTTTGAGTTCCCATTCAGCGAATTTGAAGCCAGGCTTTTGAGTGTCGCGGTCGTCGAACTTAACGCGCATTCTTCTGCTTTCGAGACGTTTTTTCAAGTCGGAGCAATAGTTGAGAACAGCTTCTTTTTGTTCGTCTGTCTTGTAGATAGGAACGATAACCACTTCAATAGGAGCGATTTTTGGAGGGAGTACGAGGCCATTGTCATCAGAGTGAGCCATGATGAGAGCACCGATGAGACGAGTTGATACGCCCCATGAAGTAGCCCATACATATTCCAATTTATTTTCTTTATTAAGATATTTAACATCGAAAGCCTTAGCGAAGTTCTGAGCGAGGAAGTGAGAGGTACCAGCTTGGAGAGCCTTGCCGTCTTGCATCATAGCCTCGATACAGAATGTTTCTTCTGCGCCAGCGAAACGTTCGTTAGCAGATTTGATACCGCGGATGACAGGAAGAGCCATGTATTTTTCAGCGAATTCTGAATAAACATCGAGCATCTTACGAGCTTCTGCCAAAGCCTCTTCACGAGTAGCGTGAGCTGTGTGACCTTCTTGCCACAAGAACTCAGCTGTACGGAGGAATGAACGGGTACGCATTTCCCAGCGGACTACGTTAGCCCATTGGTTGCACAAGATTGGAAGGTCGCGGTAACTCTTGATCCAGTTACGATATGTATCCCAAATGATTGTTTCTGAAGTAGGACGTACGATGAGTTCTTCTTCGAGACGTGCTTCTGGGTCAACGACGACGCCAGCACCGTTAGCATCATTCTTAAGACGATAGTGAGTTACAACAGCACATTCTTTAGCAAAGCCTTCAACGTGACTTGCTTCTCTGCTGAAGAAACTCTTAGGAATAAACAATGGGAAATACGCATTGACGTGACCTGTGTCTTTAAACATTTTATCGAGAGCATCTTGCATAAACTCCCAAATTGCATATCCGTAAGGTTTGATAACCATACAACCTCTAACAGCAGAATTCTCTGCTAAATCAGCTTTACTAACAAGATCATTATACCACTGGGAATAATTTTCTTTACGAGATGTTAATTCTTTTGCCATCGTTTTTTTGGTATAGTATTTGTATATTTTTCTGTGTGCAAAAATAAGAAAAAATTGCATGTGTTTATAATTTTAAAGACTATAAAAATGAAGCATTTAAAATTTTTTATCATCGCAGCCGCAGCATTGCTTACATCTTGTTCAACAAGCAATAATGTTATCAAAGACGATGCTTATTATTCTCCTTATGACAAGGACAGCAAATCAGGCAAAGAATTGGTGGTTTCACACGATGGAACATTCAACACCTCTAAGATAAGCAGCAGCTCACAATATGATTATCAGTCATATTACAGCGAAGACGCAACACAAAGTCCAAAAGCCGAACCTGTTTACGAAAAGATAGAAACAGTCACCGACACCAACGGCGTCGTATATACCACAACAGAAACCTATTATGATGACAGCTACCTCGCACAATCAGGCGGCGGCTATCTCCAAGACGATTACGATTATTATTACGACGATGACGAAGAAGACAGCAACTGGAACACCAGCGTTTACTTCGGCATAGGATATCCTTACGGAAGCTACGTCGGTTTAGGCTGGGGCTACCCTTACTACTCATCATATTATTATAACTGGTATTACAACTGGTGGTGGGACCCATTCTATTATAGCTATTATTACACACCTTATCATTATTATCCGGTATTTCCACATCATCACCATCACCACCATCATCATGGAGGCGGCTTCCCAGGAGGTCATCCTGGCGGCGGACATCATCCTGGCGGTGGCGGCATCAACCCTAATCCTGGCAGCGGCGGATTGCAAGTGGCAGGCAACAGCAACATCAGACCTACTTCTGCAGCAATCACAACAAATGCAAGACCATCAGGCGCTGCACGCCCTTCAGGCAACGGAATGAGCACAACAACACCAAGAGTATCTGCCAACGAAAGAGTTTCAAACGCACAAAACAGATACAACAGACCATCAAGCGCTGGTTCTTCTTCATCGATTAGACCTTCATCTTCTTCAGAACGCAAATCATACTCACCTGCTAACAGCAACCGTCAGGTCCGCTCAAGCTCTGAATATGTAAGACCTAACTCCAGCTCTTCTAATTCAAGAAACAACTCATCATCTGTCAATATAAGAAGTAACAGCAATAACGCAAGAACCACAACAAACAGTTCAAGCATCAACCGCTCAAGTTCAACACCTAGAAGCAATAGCTCAAGCATCAACAGAACAAGCAGTAACAGCAGCTCTTCAAGAAGCAGTTCAAGCATCAACAGAAGTAGCAGCAGCAGTTCTTCAAGAAGCAGCAGCAGTTTCAATAGCGGCAGTTCTAGAAGCAGCTACGGCGGTGGCAGCAGCGGAGCAAGAGTCGGCGGAGCAAGACGATAAAAAACATTGTTATGAAACAGTTATTGTTGATATTATTGGCGATAGTACCTTTCTGTGTCAAAGGACAAAACATCAATGATGTGTTTAACATTTCCGCGACATATTACCAAGGTACAGCCAAAAGCGCTGCAATGGGTAATGCGATGGGAGCAGTCGGCGACGATTTCTCAGCCATCAGCATCAACCCTGCAGGATTGGGTTTATTCAGAAAACAGACATTCGTATTTACACCTTCAATATTAACAACTCATACCAAATCCAGATATTACGGCGATTTGGCAACCGACTCAAAAACAAAACTATCGGTAAACAACTTCGGTATGGTCGGAACCAACAGCTCTTATGGCGACATCGTCAACTGGAGCATCGGCATGAACAGAACCAACAACTTCAACAACCGCATTTATATTGATGGACATAATTCTAACAATTCATTATTAGATGCGTATTTCACCGAAATGCTTGAAAACAACATCCACAACGAAAATTTACTGGAACAATATTCTCCAAGCTATATCTTCCCCGCCTGGGCCACATGGCTCTTCGACTTCAACAACGACGGATTTTCCACAATAGTTCCAGAAGGCAACTTACGCCAATACAAAGGCGTCAACTCATGGGGCGGCACCAACGAATGGAGCGTAAGTTCTAGCATCAATCTCAGCGACAAGATATACATTGGTATGTCCATCAACATGTACGATGTAAAAAACAGAAAGATAACAGAATACAAAGAGGAATTTGAATTCGAGGGCGAACAGCTGTCATGGATGCAACAAGAAGAATTATTAATTGAAGGCACCGGCATAAACTACAAATTAGGCATCATAGCATTCCCTGCCAGATGGTTAAGAATCGGAGCCACATTCCATTCTCGCACAATGTACGATTTAACAGACAGCTGGAGAACAGAAACAGAATCATGGGAAGCAATATTCACAACACCAACATCATATTTCAATTATTCAATGATAGCGCCATGGAAAGCTGGAGCTAACGCAGCATTCATATTCGGCAATTTCGGCATGTTGTCTATCGACTACGAATACGTAGATTACAGTTCAATAACATTATCATCAATAGACTACGATTACAGCTCATACAACGACATGATAGAAGGCGCATTCAAGCCAACCATGAATCTCAGATTGGGCGCTGAATGGAGATATCAGAACAAATGCTTCAGAGGCGGCTACTCATTCTACGGCAGCCCTTACGGCATCAAGCCTCTTGACGGCTACTACAACTACCACAACAGAAATTCAATATCATGCGGCTTCGGTTACACACAGCATCCTTTCACAATCGACTTCGCATACGTCTATACATTCCAGAAACAAGAATATGACATGTATTCGCAATACACCGATTATTACGATATACTAATCGCACCAAACATAGTCTATGAAAACTTCAACGCTCATAGTCTGATAGCGACTATTAAATTAAAGATATTCTGATAATAAAAAAAGGTTCGCGAATTGCGAACCTTTTTTTATCTTATTATTTTATCAATCAATCATTGTTATACATTTCAACGATACCTTTGTCGATTAAGATACGACCGCAGTATTCACAAACGATGATTTTCTTGTGCATACAGATGTCGAGTTGATGTTGTGGAGGGATTTTGTTGAAGCAACCGCCGCAAGCGTCACGTTCGATTTGAACAACTGCCAAACCATTACGAGCATTCTTTCTGATACGTTTGTAAGCAGTAAGAAGACGTTCTTCAATAAGTTGTTCGCTGTCTTTTGAACGTTGCATGAGTTCTGCTTCTTCTTTTTCTGTTTCTTCAACGATTGATGACAACTCATTTTTCTTAAGTTCCAAATCGCCTCTGCGTTCTTCAAGACGAGCATTTGTTTCATTCAAAGAAATCTTTATCATTTCTGATTTCTTTGTAAAGTCGTTGATACGTTTTTCACAAAGCTGAATATCCAATGATTGGTATTCGATTTCTTTTGTCAATGATTCGTATTCACGATTGTTGCGAACATTGTTTTGTTGTTCTTCATATTTCTTAATGAGAGATGTTGCTTCTTTGATTTTTTCTTTATAATCAACGATGTCTTTAGCATATTTTTCCAACTCTTCATTATATTTTTCGATACGAGTTTCCATACCGGCGATTTCGTCTTCAAGGTCTTGGACTTCAAGAGGCAACTCACCACGAATGATTCGGATTTTGTCGATCTTAGAATCAACTTGTTGTAAGCTATACAATTCGATAAGTTTTCTTTCAACAGTGATTTCTACTTGTTCTTCTGTTTCTCTGAATTTGTTTTCCATATATCTTATTAAATTTATATTAAACAAAGTAACGAATCGAGTTAGTTTTTACGCTCGAAATTTGGACTGCAAATTTAGGATTTTTTTTGAGAATAATATCAGCAAATAATTGTTTTGTAAACTGTTCTGTCTCAAAATGTCCTGCATCAACGATAAGTATCTCATTATCAGCATCAAAAAAATCATGATATTTTACATCAGCTGTAAGATAAACATCTGCTTTGCAACGTTTTGCGTCATTTATCAAGAAAGAACCGGAGCCACCGCAAAGCGCTACTCTCCTAACAGGTCTGCCAAGCAATTCCGAATGACGTAATGCCGGGACATCAAGTCTCTCTTTTACAAATGCTAAAAACTCATTTTCCGACATTTCTTTTTCCAAAACACCTATCATTCCGCTTCCAATCTGAGCGTCATCTTCTGAATCGTTCTGATGAAGAATCTGCAAGTCCTCAAGTCCGAGATTTTCTGCCAAAACTCTATTGACGCCATGATAACTATTATCAAGATTTGTATGCATGGCAGCGATAGAAATATCGTTTTTTATCGCCTTGGTAATGATTCGTCCGATGGTATTGTCGGTCAGGATATTTTTCAATCCCTTAAAGATTAAAGGATGATGACTTATGATTAGATGAAATGAGTTTTCTATCGCTTCGTCGATAACTTTTTCAGTGACATCAAGAGTTAACAAAGCCTTATCAACCAAAGCATTAGCATCACCAACCAAAAGTCCGGAATTATCATAACTCTCTTGCCAATGCAAAGGCGCAACTTCAGTTATATAACTCAAAATCTCTGAAACTTTATTCATCTTTGAAATTTTTCGCTAAGATACGATTTTTTATCGTTTATTGGTTTGTTTACACAAAAATAATTTGTACATTTGTTGACTTGTTAAAATTATGAGGAGATTATTGTTACCCATATCATTCATCTATGCATTTGTCTTATTTATAAGACATAAACTGTACGATTGGGGCATATTAAAATCTAAGAGTTTTAACATCCCTAACATATGCGTCGGCAACCTTAATTTGGGCGGAACAGGAAAGACTCCGCATATCGAATATCTCGTAAGACTTCTTTCCGACGAATACAAAATTGCTGTATTAAGCCGCGGTTATGGCAGAAAGACAAAAGGATACATCCTGGCGAACGACAGCCATAGTCACAACGATATCGGCGACGAACCGCTGCAATATCATAAAAAATTCAACAACATTATCGTTGCCGTAGATGAAGACAGATGCGAAGGCGTAACAAGACTCCTTAAAGAAGAAAATCCGCCTCAGCTCATTCTTCTTGATGACGCTTACCAGCACAGAAAGATAAAAGCAGGTTTAAACATATTACTGACCGACTATTACAATCTTTACAGCAACAACCACCTCGTTCCTACAGGAATATTGAGAGACATAAAGGCTGCTGCGAAAAGAGCCGACATAATAGTGGTAACAAAATCTCCTAACGTCATTTCTCCATACAACAAAAGAGACGTTGAGAATTCATTGAAGCCTCTCCCCCATCAGAAAGTATTTTACTCTTACATCGATTATCAAGAATTCAAGCCATTCAGCAAAACAAGTTACGAATTCGACATCAAAGAAGCCAAGACAGCACTGCTTTTCTGCGGCATCGCTAATACATATTCTTTGGAAGACCATCTGAAGAGAAAATACAATACGGTGGCTAAAGTACAGTTCAGCGACCACCACGACTTTACCGAGAAAGACATCGATATGGTAATTGAAAGATACAATGCTCTTATTGGCAAACACAAGATAATCGTAACGACAGAAAAAGACGCGATGCGACTCATCAACTCATCATTTGTCAATAAATTTGATGATATACCAGTGTTTACCATCCCAATCAAAGTCAAATTCCATAATGAAGAGAGCAACAACTTCGATGATGAGATAATAAAATATGTTAAAGAAAACCCTATTGATGATATAAAATTGTAAAATGATGTCGGCGGAAAAGAAGATTTATTTCATCTCGGATTTACACTTAGGCGTACCAACACTCGAAGACAGCCACGAAAGAGAATTGAAACTGATTCGTTTTTTAGATTCTATAAAAGACGACACAGAAACGCTCTTCCTCATGGGCGACCTCTTCGACTTCTGGTTCGAATACAAGACCGTTGTGCCTCGCGGATACGTACGTCTTCTCGGAAAATTAGCACAATTCGTCGATGAAGGAATACCAGTCCATCTCTTTGCCGGCAACCACGACCTTTGGACTTTCGACTATCTTCAGAAAGAAATAGGAATACAGGTGCATCGCGAGCCAATGACGATGACATTGAAAGACAAGACGTTCTTCCTCGTCCATGGCGACGGAAGAGGTCCAGGTGACAACGGATATAAATTTTTAAAGAAAGCTTTCGAATGCAAGATTAACCAGTTCCTCTTCAAATTGGTCCACCCTGATTTAGGAATAGGTCTTGCCTTGAAATGGTCGCATAACCATAGAGTCAAGAAACTCAAGAAAGAGGCAGAAAGCAATTATTACTCAGTCGTTGAGGAAACACGTCTGTACAAATACGCACAGGATTGCGCTAAAGAAAATCCCGACATCGATTATTTCGTGTTCGGGCACCAGCACAAACCGATGCAATATAAAGTAGACAACGGAGCGACAGTGACTGTCGTCGGCAACTGGATTAGAGATTTCACCTATGCCGTATTCGATGGAAATGATATTAAATTAGGAATGGTAGAGACGCGTCAATGATTCCAATAAAAAACAAACACACATTGACACGTCTAATAAATTAGGAATTATAATAAAGATAAAGAAACAACGTTAAAAATAATGGACAAAGACTGTTGACAGTTGTCTGTAGTCTGTTGTCTTTTAATAAAGAACATAAATTAAAAATATAAAAAATGGAAATCACAAATTCTTACATCAAAGAAAACGAAAATCGTTTTTTAGAAGAGTTATTCGGATTGATTCGTATCCCTTCAATCAGCTCACAAAGCGAACATAAAGAAGACATGGTAAAATGCGCTGAATACTGGAGAGACAGTATCTTGGCAGCTGGAGCCGACAAGGCTGAAGTCATGCCAACAGAAGGTCACCCTGTTGTTTACGGCGAAAAAATCATCGACCCAAAACTTCCTACAGTTTTAGTCTATGGCCACTATGATGTCATGCCAGTCGACCCAATCGAATTATGGAACACAGACCCATTTGAACCAGTCATTAAAGACGGCAAAATCTGGGCTCGCGGCGCTAACGACGACAAAGGTCAGGCATTTATGCACGCTAAGGCATTCGAGACAATGGTGAAGACAAACACATTGCCATGCAACGTAAAATTCATGCTTGAAGGCGAAGAAGAAATAGGTTCAGGCAGCCTCTCAAAATGGATTGTCACAAACAAGGATTTAGTCAAGGCTGACATCATCTTGGTTTCTGACACCAGCATGATAGACCACGACACTCCTTCTATCACAACAGGTTTACGTGGCTTGGCATATTGGGAAGTTGAAGTAACAGGTCCTAACGCTGACCTCCATTCAGGATTGTTCGGCGGCGCTGTAGCAAACCCAATCAACACATTATGCGAGATGGTCGCTAAAGTAATGGACGAGAACAACCACATCACAATCCCTGGATTCTACGATGACGTCATCGAAGCAACAGCAGAAGAACGCGAATTGCTCAATATGGCTCCATATAGCGAAGAAGAATACAAAGCAGGCGTTGGCGTAACAGCATTACGCGGCGAAAAAGGCTACACAACAATCGAAAGAGTCGGTATCCGTCCAACATTCGATCTCTGCGGCATCTGGGGCGGCTACACCGGCGAAGGCTCAAAGACAGTTCTCCCTTCAAAGGCATACGCAAAAATCTCATGCCGTCTCGTCCCTAACCAAGACCATGAAAAGATTTCTGTATTATTCAAAGAATATTTCGAAAGCGTAGCTCCAGAATATGTTACTGTTAAAGTAACTCCAATGCACGGCGGACAAGCTTACGGTTGTCCTATCGACTTGCCAGCATACAAGGCAGCTGAAGCAGCTTATATGGAAACATACGGCAAACGTCCTATCCCAATGAAGAGCGGCGGCAGTATTCCAATCATCTCTGCTTTCGAAAAAGTTCTCGGTCTCAAGTCAATCTTGATGGGATTCGGCTTAGGTTCAGACGCTATCCACTCACCTAACGAAAACTACAGAGTTGACCACTTCTTCAAAGGAATCGAGACTATCATCGCTTTCTATCAACATTTTGCAAAGATGTAATTAAAGACAACGGTCAACTGTCAACAGACAACAGACCAGGTCCATAAACAAACAAGGGATGCCACTGATTGTGACATCCCTATTTTTTAGCCTACGAATTTAAATTCACAAATTTTCACGAATTCACATGAATTATTAGCGTTCCTCTCGCAAAGACGCAGAGCAACGCAAAGAATTACTTTGCGACACTTTGCGCCTTTGCGAGAAACTTTAGAATTTTAAAAAAACATCCTTGGGATTGCAGAATCCCCGTAGAGACGTCACCCCGTGGCATCTTTAAAAAAAAGAATTCCTGCAAAACAATGTTTAGTAAAATTAAAGCGCCGAATGCGCGACAGAATTGCGTTTAACTTTTCTGTCGTACCTTCGGCACTCTTTTTAAATCTCAG
>JAZQZR010000003.1:0-153534 GCA_045634185.1 Bacteroidales bacterium
GACTTGTAGTCTTCTTTCTTTGGGCGTTCCGTCTCCGCTTCGCTCCGCCGTCGGGCTTTCCGCTATATCTTTTTCCGCTGCGCTCCAAAAGGATGCCGCTCCAATCCCTAACGCACTGGGGCGAACTTTAGAATTAAAAAACCGCATTGTACGGACGTGGCTTGCCGCGTCCCTACTCCTAACTCGCAAAGACGCAGAGCAACGCAGAGAATTACTTTGCGACACTTTGCGCCTTTGCGAGAATCTTTAGAATTTAAAAAAACATACTTGGGATTGCAGCCTCCCTGTAGAGACGTCACCCCGTGGCGTCTTTAAAAAAAACCTGCAAAACAATGTTTAAAAAAATCAAAGCGCCGAAGGCGCGACAGAATCGTATTTGATTTCTCTGTCGTACCTTCGGCACTTTTTTTAAATCTCAGAAATTCAGAAACTCAGAAGAACTTTGAACTCTAAACTCTAAACTCTGAACCTTTTTAGTAATGGAGTGATGTGAAAAAATGCTGAATTCCTGAATTCCTAAAAAATCAATATCACTTTCCTCTTCCTTGAACGACAATCAAGACTGTATAAATCAAAATCTTGATGTCGAGGGCAAGGTTCATGTTTTCTATGTATAAGATGTCGTATTTGAGACGTTCTACCATTTCATCTACATTAGAGGCGTAACCGAATTTCACCTCACCCCAGCTGGTGATGCCAGGTTTTATCTTGAGAAGCATGATATAATGCGGCGCTCTCTGTACAATCTGGTCGATGTAGAACTGACGTTCTGGACGATAACCTACTATCGACATCTTGCCGCCTAAGACAGTGAAGAATTGTGGAATCTCATCCAAACGTGTCTTACGCATAAAACGTCCCCATGGAGTGATACGTGGGTCGTTGTCTTTTGAAAGCTGTGGTCCCATCTTCTCAGCATCGACGTACATGCTTCTGAACTTGAGCATATTGAAAGGCTCGCCATGTTTGCCTATACGTTCCTGACGGTAGAAAATAGGTCCCGGTGATGAGCATTTCACCATGATAGCAGTGAAGATATATAATGGTGAAAAGATTATAATGACCATCAAAGATGCAACGATGTCGAATACTCGCTTTGCGACTTGTTGCCATACAGGCATCAATTCTGGTGTCACTCTGATGAGCGGTGCGTGCCAGATGGCTTCTTGTCTTACAGTGCCGAAGAGTATGTCTTGCATGATAGGGATAATCTTAACTACAACGTCAAGACTTTCCAAGATAACCAAAATCTTGTCTATTGTTTCTATCTCAGAACGTTCAATGGCGATGATGACTTCTTCAATGTCATTGTCTTTGATAATCTGTGCGGCGTCTTTGTAATAGCCAAGGTGTGGGAGATGTTTCTCTAATTTGTATTCTTTTGTGTCGAAGACATTGACGAAGCCGACTATGATATTTCCTGATGAATATACTTGATTTTCAATCTCGTTGTATATGGCGCAGGCGTTGTCGTTGCTGCCTACGATGAGTGTGTTGAATCCTATTTCCTTTCTGTGAATCTTTCTTGCGGTTCTCGTTGTGGTTATAAGACGACAGAAGTAAGTGAGGGTGAACTGAAGTCCGAAGAGCATCAAGAATGAAATGTAATATGACTTATACGAAGTGATTACGTCGTTGAGAATAGTGGCAAAGAATAAAATCACGACGCCTATGAGCGTGACGAAGAAAGTCTGTCCCAGCTCTTTAAGTCGTGACTTGCTGAAAACGTTGTTGTAATAGCCAGATATTGTGTATAATGCTAACCAGAAGATAGGAACGGAAATAACTCCAACGATAAAGTTAGAGTCGTCCAGCACCGTCTTGATGTTGTTCAAGAAGTTAGGGTCTTCTGTAAATTTCCTGTAGAAGAAAAACAAACTCCATGCTATTATAGCACATACCCAGTCGGCGATGACGTATTTTAATGTTTGTTTTGTCTTGTTGTTCTTTTTGCTCTTATTCACGATAGACTAGTTTTATGTTATCAAAATAATATTCTGCTTCAGCATCAGCGTCTTTGTCGTCAATCATACCTGCGATATAGAATTTGAAATATTCAGCAGATTGATTGTCGGTGATATTTGGACCAAGGTTGATGTAAATCTTATTCCATACAGGAGAAGGATTGACATAAACTAATGGTAAGTTTTCTACGTTGCTTATTTTTGCGAATAAGCCGACTTCGAAAGCTTCTGTACATTTATAATCTATCTCCAAGAAGATGCTGTTGCCTTGATTAGGAAGGTCGTAGTAGGCTTCAGATGCCACGCAGAAGTTTGTGATAGAGTCGCTTGAGTTAAGATGAACATAACCTGAATAGTGAGAGTTGTTATATCTGTCGTCCCATCTTTCAGGGTCGTCTCTTTCGGTTCTTGTGATTGTTGTATCGCTGCCTTGTGTGTTCTCAAGATGTGTCTGTCTCTCGTAATCTTCAATGAATCTGAAGTTTATAGTGCTTTCATCAGGAGAGTAATATGTGGTGGAAGGATGAACGGTATCAACAATTCCATCTACAAATTCATAATCTTCAATGATGTAAGGTTTGTAGAATGGGTTGATGGTTCTTGTTGAACTGATGCCGTTGAGTTTTATTCCAGGATATACGCGTAACTCATGTTTTCCTCTTTTGAGGACAGGAATCGTCGCTGGCAATTCGTAGCAGCCTTGAACGTTACCGTCGATATATATCCAAGCGTCTGTAATCTTGTGAGATGCAGCGCCTTCAAACTCATAGTCCGTCATTAATAAAAAAGTGTCGATGTGAATATATGCAGGAATTTCTTGATTGCCTTCAAACTCGTTACATGATGAGAATGTCATTGTTGCGAACATTGCTACGATAAGCAAAGAGAATATGTATCTAGTTATTTTCATGATAATTATTTTAAAATGAACGTATGAAAAAAATATATATTGCTTACTTTAAATGATTTTGAACAATTTCTTGGTTTTTAACAATTTCATCAAGAATCATATAGCATACTTTCAACGCCTGAACGCCGTCGTGTATTGTCACTGGCGGTTCTGTGTTATTGACTATGGCATTATGGAAACTTTCAAGTTCGGTCATTATCGCGTTGATAGGTGTCACCTCAGGTTGTTCGATAGTTATTTGTTTGCATGTTCCGTCGGCGAGGTCTATCGTCATTGCTAAAGGACTTATTTCACCTTCTACGTTATCGATTCTCACTATATCGGTCTTTTTGTCGAGGAAATCCACTGTGATGTAAGCGTCTTTCTGGAAGATACGATGACGACGCATGTTCTTCAATGATATTCTGCTTGCGGTGAGGTTTGCCACCGAGCCGTTTTCGAATTCGATGCGTGCATTGGTGATGTCGGGTGTCGGACTTACGATAGAGACACCGCTTACGCTGATATTCTTGATAGGTGACTTGATGACGTCTAAGATGATGTCGATGTCGTGAACCATAAGGTCGAGGACGACAGGGACGTCGGTGCCGCGAGGATTGAACATAGCGAGACGATGAGCCTCAATGAACAATGGTGAATTGATGTAAGGACGCGCTGCTATGTATGCAGGGTTGAATCTCTCCACATGACCTACCTGAACCTTGACGCTGGCTTCGTCGGCTAACTTAATAAGACGGTTGGCTTCGTCAACTGTGGCAACGATAGGTTTCTCGATAAAGACATGCTTGCCTTTCTTTAATGCTATTGACGCACATTCGAAGTGGGAGACAGTAGGGGTGACGATGTCGACGACATCAACCAAGTCGATGAGTTCTTCTATTGATGGGAAACACTTCACTTGCATGTCGGCAGACACTCTCGCTGCGGTATTGGCATCTTGGTCGTAGAAGCCGACGAGTTCATAAACTGATAACTGTTTTATGCAGTTGATATGTATTTTTCCTAGGTGTCCCGCACCCAAAACTCCTATCTTCAACATTGGAATATTTTTTCGCAAATATAAGGTTTTTTTGTAATTTCGCGACATAAAATTAAGGCTATGCAGGAAGATAATTACAGACATAAAGGAATGCGGAGAAATCTGGTGGAAGAACTTAAGAATAAGGGTATTAGTGATGAGAAAGTCCTTGATGCAATCAACAATGTGCCTCGTCATTTCTTCCTCGATTCTACATTTTTGGAATTTGCCTATCAGGATAAGGCTTTCCCTATCGGCTCGAAACAAACCATTTCGCAGCCTTTCACTGTCGCCTTCCAATCTGGCCTTCTGGAGATAAGCAAGAACATGAAGGTGCTTGAGATAGGAACAGGCTCTGGCTATCAGGCTTGCGTGCTTGCTGATATGGGCGCTAAGGTGTTCACTATCGAACGTCAGAGAAAGCTTTATGCCAAGACAAAATCATTTCTCACAGGTTTCCGTTATAACATAAAGATGTTCCTCGGCGACGGCTATAAAGGTCTTCCTACATACGCGCCTTTCGACAGGATTCTGATAACAGCAGCAGCGATGGAAATACCTCAGGCGCTAGTAGATCAGTTGAAGGTCGGAGGCATGATGGTTATTCCTTTGTCGGAAAATGAAAACTGCCAGACGATGCTGCGACTCACCAAACAAGAAGACGGCAGCCTCAAAAGAGAAGAATACGGCGACTTCAGATTCGTGCCGATGCTGAAAAATCTGGGGGATGATTAAAAGACTACAAGACCACAAGACTACAAGTAGAGATGTATCAATGATTCCTAAAATATAAAGAAACATTGATGCGACTTTTTAAATTAGGAATGGTTTTGAACTTTTTTTAATGATGAAGTAATCAACCAATTCGCGTTTTATCTTCCTAACCTTCACAAATGTTTCTATTATTGCAAACGTCACTTCTATTGATTTCTTACTTCTCAATATTGTTGCGAGCATATACGCCCCTTTTTCTATAAACGCTTTAGGCAACGCCCTGCTTTTAGTCGAAATTTTCGACCGCAAAATATTTGAAGTCGATCTGGTCGACCGCAAAACCTGTAACTCCTCATCAGTAAGCATAAACATATAATCTTCTGGAAATTTATCAGGGTTGTTTTTGACAGCCTCATTGATTCTTTTCGTTTCAACGCCATACAATTCTGCCACATCTGCATCCAATATAACATTCTCTCCTCTTATTCCCATTATCATCGACTCAACTTTTTGGACGACAAGTTCGCCTCCACTATTAATGGAACTCTGCTCCTCTATTTTTGTCATATATGCTTGCATTTTTAATTCTCCTGCAAATTTATGGCATACTAAGAGAAACGTCAAGGTTTCAATACGAGAATTTCATCTCATTTTTTCATTTTAACATTTTATTAAGAAATTATTAACAGTTTGTGTTAATGTTTATTTTCAATTTATAAAAAAGATAACAAGAATTTTTAATTAAGATAGACTTTTATTTGAAATTCAGAATCTTAAAACATAAAAACTTCAGAAAAACTTTGAATGCTGACTTCTTATGAAGTTGTCTATTATATAAAAAAAACTCCAGAAAAGAATTCTGAAGTTCTAAATTTCTATATTTCTGAGATTCTGAGGTTCTGAGGTTCTTCTAAGTTAAGCCTCTTTTTTGTTTATTCCGAATCTGATATATTTTATTGTCAGTCCTTTGTCGAGCCAGATTTGTTGGTAATAAGTTCTGATTTTCTTTACTTCCAAATCATCGTCGTTAGCGTAGAGATTATTGTAGTTGTAGAATATTGGAAGTTTGCCTTCTTGAGCTGTCTCTACTGTGAACTCATACATAAGGTCGCTGTCGGTCTTGAGGTTGACAACGCCGTCTTGTTTTACGAATGTGCGGTAACGTTCAAGGAAGTTAGGGCCTGTGAGACGTTTGCGTGCTTTTGATGGCTGAGGGTCAGGGAATGTAACCCAGATTTCATCAACTTCATTTTCAGCGAAGAAACCATCGATGAGTTCGATATGAGTTCTGAGGAAAGCCACGTTGTCGAGGCCTTCGTTACGAGCTTGGCAGAGACCAACCCACATACGAGAGCCTTTGATATCGACGCCGATGTAGTTGATGTCTTTGTGAGCGCGGGCGAGCCCTACGGTATATTCGCCTTTACCGCATCCTAATTCCAAAACTATAGGGTTGTCGTTCTTGAAGAAATCTTGTTTCCATCTTCCTTTCAATGGAAATCCTTCATTCTTAAGTCTTTCAAATGAATATTCAAAAAGATTGTTGAAAGTCTTGTTTTCAGCGAAACGTTCTAACTTATTTTTTCCCATATTATCTTATTTTTGGAATAACAACCATGCAGATTCGTTGTAGTCGCGTTTAATCTCATCGAGACGGATTAAAGCGTCAGCTTTCTCTGCAAATGATTCATAATAAACACGAATATTACCTTTATTATTTTTCTCTAATGAAGATGCGTTTTCAAAACCTTGTTTTTTAAGAATGTTGACACATTTCTCAGCACTTTCTTCTGTCTGGAAAGAACCGCCGATGATGTAGTAGGATTTCATGATTTCAGCAACCTCTGTCACTTCAATCTCTTCAGTTACTTCAACAACTTCAATCTCTTCAGTTACTTCAACAACTTCAATTTCTTCAGTTGCCTCTACTTCCTCTATTTCTTCTGATACCTCAGCAATCTCTACTTCCTCTAATACCTCTGAAACCTCTACTTCCTCTCCAACCTCTAAAACCTTTATAAGGAATTCGTTAGGAGATGAGTACAAGAATGGATTCCAGCTTGCGAGTTGTGAGTCGGATTTATCTGTTGTCCAGTTGATTGCGAAAATCAATAAGAATGCTAATGTTGTATAGGCGAATGTTCTGAATAAACTTGGTTTTCTTCTTGATGGTGTTTCGCTTGCTACTTCTTCAACGCTGTCGATGGCTATCGAATATTCGGTGTTTTTCTGTTTTTGTTCCACAACGATTTTTTCCTTTATGACTTGATAAGTCTCTGTACGGAAAATAGGTTGGTAGTTGAAACTTGTCAGACCGAAAGCGTCGCCGAGAATATTGATGTCTTTCTTTGTTTCAAAGACATAGTCGCCGCTGAAGTTACGTAATTTGCCCAGGCCTTCCAATTCGAGCTCGAAATTGACGTCGAGGATGGCAGCGCTTTGGTTCACGAACTTCTGTATTTTTTCGAGAGCTTCATCCTTACTTATATTCTCTTTTTGCATAATATAATTAAGGAGCAAGTCGTCGTCGTTGGTCAACTTATTATTGAAAACTAACTCTTTGTATGGAGGCATAAAACGATGATTCGCATAATCGATTGTAGCAGAACGTCTTTGGGAAATAAATGCACCAAATTCTGGAACGATTACACATTCATTGTCTTTTAATAATTCTATCAAATAGTTAATAATCATACAATTAGAAATTTTCAATAATGGGATATTTCGCTTTGCGAATTTAAGAAAAATACTTTAATCTTTGAAGAATTTTAGACATTTTTCTACATCTTGCGGTGTATCAATGGAATAACTTTCAAACTCGGTAATTCCCATTTTTATTTCGTATGAATTTTCCAGCCATCGGAGCTGTTCCAGACATTCTGAAAGCTCAAGTCCCGACTGTGGCAGTCTCGCGATTTGCTTCAAGACATCGACCTTGTAGGCGTAGATGCCGATATGTTTGTAGAATGTCCTTTGTTGCATCCACGACTTCGCGTTTTTGTCAGCTTTCCTTAAAAATGGAATTGTCTGGCGACTGAAGTACATCGCCTTGCAGTTTTTGTCGAAGACCACTTTCACCACATTTTCATCAAAAAGTTCGTCTTCATCTTTTATTGGTTTGCATAATGAAGCTATCTGACTTTCTTCTGTTGATATAAGAGCTGCAATCTGATTTATCTGTTCAGGATTTATAAAAGGTTCGTCGCCTTGGATATTGATGACGGCATCATATTGATTTCCAATCTTCTCTACAATCTCACAGCATCTGTCGGTACCGCTGTTGTGTTCGGAAGAAGTCATCATCACTTTTCCGCCGAAAGCGATAACGGCGTCGTAAATGCGTTGGTCGTCGGTGGCTACCACGACATCGGTGAGCAGTTCGGCCTTAAGAGACTGTTCGTAAACTCGTTGTATCATCGATTTTCCGTTGATGACTGTCAATGGCTTGCCAGGAAAACGAGTCGAGGCATAACGAGCCGGTATTATTCCTAATATTTTCATTTGAAGTTTATAGTTGATGGTTTAGAGTTAATAGTCTGAGGTTGTTTTAATTCCTCATTCCTAATTCCACATTCCCAATTTAAAAGAGTCCATTCAGCGAGGCGTTGATGCTATCTATAACCTTGCTTAAATCTTCAGGGTTTTCGAATTCGAGTTTGTCGCTTTCGATGATAAGGACCTTTCCTTTGTCGTAGTTGGCAATCCAGTTTTCGTATTTTTCGTTGAGCGCTTTGAGATAATCGAGGCGAATTGATTGTTCGTAGGCTCTGTTACGTTTGGCGATTTGTCTTACCAATGTTGGGATGTCGGCTCTCAGATATATTAGTAAATCAGGAGCTTGCATATACGAACTCATGAGTTCGAACAAGGACTGGTAGTTCTCGTAGTCACGAGTCGACATAAGTCCCATCTCATAAAGGTTGGAAGCGAAAATATATGAGTCTTCGTAAATTGTCCTGTCTTGTACTACATCGACGCCGCTGTTTCTGATATCGATGATTTGTTTGAATCTGCTTGTGAGAAAATATATCTGCAGATTGAACGACCAACGCAGCATATCATCATAAAAGCTGCTTAAATAAGGATTGTTGTCAACTTCCTCGTAATGAGGTTGCCATCCAAAATGTTTTGATAATAAATGGGTTAATGTTGTCTTTCCCGAGCCGATGTTGCCGGCGATAGCTATATGCATAACAAAAATATTTTTTTGCTAAAATAGTAAAAAAAAGACTACAAGACCACAAGACTACAAGACTACAAGTTTTTTTTAGTAATGAAGTTATGGGGTCATTCCCCCATTAGTCTTTAGTCATTAGACATTAGTCATTAGACATTAGACATTAGTCTTTAGTCATCATTTCGGTGCTTTCGCGAAGAAATAGATTCCTATTATTGAGAAGATGATGTTTGGCAGCCACGCCGCTATGAAAGGGGAGAAGATTCCCGAGAGTGCGAACACGCGCGAGAATTCCATGAAGAGTATGTAGGAGAATGTGATGACGATACCTATTCCGAGGTGTAGTCCCATTCCTCCGCGTACTTTGCGGCTTGACAATGCTGCGCCTATCACGGTGAGTATCAGGATGGCTGCCGGTGACGCAATGCGTTTGTGCATCTCGATTCTGTAAGGCAATGTGTTGTCGGCGCCTTTCAGCTCGAGGTTTTGTATGTGGTCGCGAATCTCAAAAAGATTCATCTCTTCAAACTCTTCCTTAATATTATATAAGTCACGAGGCTTCAGCACTAAGGTGGTGTCTTTTGACTTGCCGCGGTTCAGGCTTTCCTCAGGTACGATGAAACGCTCCACATAATTGGAGAGAGTCCATTTGCCACTGATGGTGTCGTAAGAGGCTTTGTCGGCCATGACTTTATATTTCAGTCTGTTGTCTTCTATCTTTTCGAGAGAGAATTTGTATGCTATCTTTTTCTTTATGTCGAAGTTGCCTACGTAGACATATACGCCTTTCTCAATCTGTACGTGGATGTTGGAGCCAGAGCTCTTGGTTAGTTTCTCTATGTATTTGTCTTTGAACTCTCTTCTTATGGTGTCGGTCTTGGGAATCAGGAAATTGCCCAGATAGAACGAGCCGATGGCAAGCAACAGGCCTGCCAGCATGTAAGGATATAGGAATCTCTTGAAACTGATGCCGCTGCTCAGAATGGCGATTATCTCGGTATGTCCGGCCATTTTCGAAGTGAAGAAAATGACGGAGATGAAGACGAAGAGATAGATGAAAAGGTTAATAAAATAAGGTATGAACGGCACATAATAATGAAGCGCTACTTCTCTGAAGCTTGCTTCGTTTTTTATGAAACTGTCGATGTTCTCCGAGACGTCGAATACCACGACGATGAGAATCAGCAAGCTGATAGAAAAGAAAAACGTTCCGATATATTTTTTGAATATGTACCAGTCTAGTTTTTTCATATCATATTCTGCGTGTGACTTTAGGCAGCATCATGTCGCGCCATGAGGTGAAGTCGCCTTCGATAATATGTTTTCTTGCTTCCTTGACGAGCCATAGATAAAAACCGAGGTTGTGTACTGTTGCTATCATAGGGCCTAACATTTCTTTAGAGATGATGAGGTGACGCAAATATGCTTTTGTATAGTCTCTGTCTACATAAGTAGCTCCGTTTTCATCCAAAGGCGAGAAGTCGTATTTCCATTTCTCGTTCTTGATGTTGATGATGCCTTCTGATGTGAATAACATGCCGTTGCGTCCGTTGCGACAAGGCATTACGCAGTCGAACATATCGACGCCTCTTGATATTGCCTCGAGCAAGTTGGCTGGAGTGCCGACGCCCATGAGGTAGCGAGGCTTGTCTTTTGGTAAAATTTCATTTACCACTTCAATCATTTCGTACATCTGTTCCGTTGGTTCGCCTACTGCGAGACCGCCGATAGCGTAGCCGTCGGCTTCGTGTTTGGTGATATATTCTGCAGAGCGTCTTCTTAGTTCTGGGTAGACGCAGCCTTGTACGATAGGGAAGAGCGACTGGTTGTAACCGTAGAGAGGCTCTGTCTCGTCAAAGCGTTTCCAGCATCTGTCGAGCCAGCGGTGTGTTCTCTCCATCGATTCCTTAGCGTATTTGAAATCAGCAGTTCCAGGAGTGCATTCGTCGAAAGCCATCATGATGTCGGCTCCGATGGTGCGTTCGATGTCCATCACGTTTTCAGGAGTGAAGGTGTGACGGGAACCGTCGATATGAGATTGGAACACTACGCCTTCTTCTTTCATCTTTCTGATGCCTGTGAGTGAAAAGACCTGGAAGCCGCCGCTGTCGGTGAGGATAGGACGATCCCATCCGTTGAACTTATGAAGTCCACCAGCTTTGTTCAGTACGTCAAGGCCTGGACGGAGATAGAGATGATAGGTGTTGCCTAAAATGATTTGAGCTTGAATCTCTTCTTTTAATTCTTTCATGTGGGTGGCTTTAACGCCGCCTAATGTGCCAACAGGCATAAAAATAGGAGTCTCGATATTACCATGGTCGGTGGTTAAGACGCCAGCACGAGCGTTGCTCGATGTATCATTTTTGACAAGTGAAAATCTCATAAAAATTTTTGGGCAAATATACTATTTTTTCCTGTGAAAAATTCATACTTTTGCAGTGAAATTTCAAAGATTTCGTTAAAAAATTATTCAGAAAAAATAATATTGTCGTGAGCATAAGTTTTAATTTTAATCAGTTGGCATTCATCGTTTTGGTGTTGTTTGTATTGGCTTGGCTGGTACAAATGTTGTATCATTGGATATTATTCAGACGATTGGCATTTTACAAGAAGAAAGAGAAAAACACCGCTATGGAACCGGTCTCCGTGATTGTCTGTGCTCGCGACTCATACGAATATCTCCTCGATTTGATTCCTGCAGTCTTGTCGCAGGATTATCCTGACTTTGAACTCGTTATTGTTAACGACTGTTCACAAGATCAGACCGAAGAATATCTTAAAGAACTGGCAAGAAATAACCCGAAAATCAATTTGGTGAACCTTACACAAAACCTCAACTTTTTCCAGGGCAAGAAATTCCCTCTGAGCATGGGTATTAAATCAGCGAAATACGACTTGCTTCTTCTTACCGACGCCGATTGTGTCCCAAATACAGACCAATGGATTAAGGAGATGGTCTCTGCTTATAGAAACAATACTGAAATCGTGGTGGCTTATGGACCTTATTTTGAACGTAAAGGTCTGTTGAACAAGCTTATCCGTTTTGATACTTTGTACATCGCTATGCAGTATTTATCGCTGGCATTGTCAAAGAAGACTTATATGGGAGTGGGAAGAAATCTTTCATACAGAAAAAGCACTTTCATGAAAAACAAAGGTTTTACTTCTCACTACAACATTCCTTCCGGCGATGATGACTTGTTCATTAGTCAGGTGGCTAATAAGAATAACACTAGCGTCTATATCGATGCAGTCAATAGGGTGGAGTCGGAACCAAAGAGAAGCTGGGGAAATTGGATTCGTCAGAAAAGACGTCATTATTCAACAGGAATAAAATATAAATCAAACATCAACAGAATATTAGGACTTTTGCTCGGAAGCCGTCTGGTTTATTATCCGTCGTTGATAGCATTGTTCTTGCTTCCAGCGGCGTTTGAGGTGTCATTGGGAAAGATTTATTATTTTGTCGTGATAGGAGTTTTTGCATTGATACATTACATAACACAATTTGTCATTTACCATAAATGCGCAAAACAACTTGGAGAGAAGCATTTAGGACTGGCTTTTACACCAATCTACGATTGTTTCTTCATGATTTTTACGACAATAATAGGATTTTGGAGCACCATTTCAAAACCTAAAGGATGGTGATTATTTAAGACCACAAGACCACAAGACTACAAGACTGCAAGTGGTTAATATTATGAAGTTTTAGAACTTTTATTCATTAATCAAAAAAAAGTTCTTGTTGTCTTGTTGTCATGTAGATTTGTTGACTTTTTTATTATATTTGCAAGTTAATATTTAGAGAATTAAATAAACACATAGATATATGAATGACTTTCAAAAAGAGATACTTGCAGGTATTCCTGACGAGTTACCATGTGTAAAAGAGTATGATGTAACAGTTAATCATGCTCCAAAACGTAAAGACATTTTAACAAAAGAAGAAAAAAGATTAGCATTAAGAAATGCTCTTCGTTATTTCCCAGCTAAACATCATGCTGTTTTAGCTCCGGAATTTGCAGAAGAATTGGAAAAATACGGTCGTATCTATATGTATCGTTTCCGTCCTTCTTATAAGATTTACGCTCGCCCAATTGAAGAGTATCCAGCTAAGTCAAGACAAGCAGCTGCTATCATGCTTATGATTCAAAACAACTTGGATCACGCTGTAGCACAACACCCACACGAACTCATCACTTACGGTGGCAATGGTGCTGTCTTCCAAAACTGGGCTCAATATCGTCTCGTTATGCAATATCTTGCTAACATGACAGAAGAGCAAACTCTCGTTATGTATTCAGGTCACCCAATGGGATTGTTCCCATCACATAAAGATGCTCCACGCGTTATCGTTACCAATGGTATGATGATTCCTAATTACTCAAAACCAGACGATTGGGAAAGATTCAACGCAATGGGCGTTACACAATACGGACAGATGACAGCTGGTTCATATATGTATATCGGACCACAAGGTATCGTTCACGGAACAACAATCACTGTTTTGAACGCTTCAAGAAAACAAGGCGGCACACCTGCTGGCAAGTTGTTCATCACAGCTGGTCTCGGCGGTATGTCAGGCGCACAACCTAAAGCTGGTAACATCGCTGGCGTTGTTTCAATCACAGCAGAAATAAATCCAAGCGCAACAGACAAACGTCACAGCCAAGGCTGGGTTGACGAAGTTTACAGCGACCTCGATGAGTTGTTCGCTAAAGTAAATGAAGCACGCGCTAACAAGATAGCTCGTTCTTTCGCATACCAAGGCAACGTCGTTGACCTCTGGGAATATGCGGCAGAACACGACATCCAAGTTGACTTGGGTTCTGACCAGACTTCATTGCATAACCCATTCGCAGGCGGTTACTATCCTGTAGGTTATTCATTTGAAGAATCAAAACAAATGATGGCAGAAGCTCCTGAAAAATTCAAAGACGCTGTCTATGCTTCATTGCGTCGTCACGTTGCTGCTGTCAACAAACTCACAGCAAAAGGAATGTACTTCTTCGACTACGGCAATGCATTCTTATTGGAAAGCAGCCGCGCTGGCGCTGATATCCTCAACGCAGAAGGCAAATTCCGTTATCCATCATACGTACAAGACATCATGGGCCCTATGTACTTCGACTATGGCTTCGGTCCATTCCGTTGGGTTTGTACTTCAGGCAAAGAAGAAGATCTCGCTATCACAGACGAAATCGCATGCAATGTTCTTGAAGAAATCGCTAAGAACTCTCCAGTTGAAATTCAGCAACAAATGCACGACAACATCCAATGGATTAAGGGCGCTCGCGCTAACAAATTGGTCGTTGGTTCACAAGCTCGTATCTTATACGCTGACTGCGAAGGTCGTACAAAAATCGCTGCTGAATTCAACAAGGCTATCGCCGACGGTCGTCTCTCAGCTCCTGTCGTTTTGGGTAGAGACCACCACGATGTATCAGGCACCGACTCTCCATTCCGCGAAACATCTAACATCTACGACGGCTCATCATTCACAGCTGACATGGCAATCCATAATGTTATCGGCGACGGTTTCAGAGGCGCAACATGGGTCAGCATCCACAATGGCGGCGGCGTAGGCTGGGGCGAAGTTATCAACGGCGGCTTCGGTATGGTTCTCGACGGAAGCGATGACTCAGACAGAAGATTACGCAATATGTTACATTGGGACGTTAACAATGGTATCGCTCGTAGAAGCTGGGCAAGAAACGAACCTGCTATGTTCGCTATCAGACGCGCTATGGAAGTAGAGCCAAGACTTAAAGTCACAATGCCTAACTTCGCAGATGATAGTTTGATTAACGACATTATAAAATAAAAACTATGAACTTTGAACTATGAACTTTGAACTATAAGTTAAAGTTCAAGGTTCTTGGTTCTAAGTTCAAAGTTTAAAAGAAATAGCACGATTATTGTGTTTTTTAGGATAAATTAAAAGGAAAAATTAAACAGTTATTAACAAATAAATTACAAATTAGAAAATGAAAAAATTTTTACTTTCTTTAGTACTTTTAGCATTTGCTGGCATGGCATCTGCACAAACATTGTTCTTCGAACACGAAGGTGAAGAAGTTCAACCAGGTAGTTTCAGCGTTGTTGCTCCAATCAACGAAATGATGGAGTTGGCATTTGAAATGAATATCACAAACCTTAGTGATACAGACTTAAACATCGTCTGCGAAAGATCAATCAAATCAGAAAACGTTGGTAGCAACTATTTCTGCTGGGGTTCATGTTTAGCTCCTCATATCGACAAAGGTAGCTGCATCACAAACCCAGGCGTTCCTAGCTTGTTCAGCGCTCACTTCATGCCAATCAATGAAAACTGGGAAGCAGTTCTCGGCATGGAAATCACAATCGAATACACATTCTACGATGAAAGAAATCCAGATGAAAAATATGTATTCGAAGTTTACTTCAAACACTCAGGTGAATCTGTAGTTGACTACAGCAGCGAAGAAATCTTCAGCAACGCTTATCCAAACCCAGCACGCGACGTTGTTAGCTTCGACTACAACATGCCATTCGACGCTCAATCAGCATCAGTAGCTATCTACAACATGATGGGTCAAGAAGTCATCAGACAAGATGTTAACGTTGGCAGCTCAAGATTAGACATCAACGTAAGCGACTTAACAGACGGCGTTTACTTCTACAGCTTAATCGTAAACAACCAAGCTGTTAAAACAAACAAACTCGTTATTTCTAAATAATAGGCTAAAGACGAAAGTCTAAAGACAAAAGAAGAGAGCTCCTATGCATAAGAGCTCTCTTCTTTTTTTTATGTTTTGAGATTCTGAGATTCTGAGTTTCTTATATTTTATCCCAAGAACACTGAGTTTTTCTCGAATTTATCTATCGCGTATTTAAGGTCGATGACGAGTTTCTTCTCGTTTTGTGATGGCATCTCGAACATGGCGTCGTTTAATATTGCTTCGATGATGGCTCTTAATCCGCGAGCTCCGAGCTTGAATTCGATGCTCTTGTCGACGATATATTCCAAAACTTCTTCCTTTATCTCGAGGTTGATGTCGTCCATCTCGAAGAGTTTTGAGAACTGTTTGATGATAGCGTTCTTAGGCTCTTTTAATATTCTTACTAACGACTCTTTATCCAATGGATTGAGGAATGTCAATATCGGGAAACGACCTACGATTTCAGGGATAAGACCGAATCTCTTGATGTCGGCAGGAGTGATGTATTTCAACAGATTGTCCTTGTCGATTTGTTTTTTGTTGTCGTTGCCATAACCAATGGCGTTGCTTCCGACTCTGTTAGCGATTAACTTGTCGATTCCGTCGAATGCGCCGCCTGCGATGAACAATATGTTTTTGGTGTTAACCTGAATCATTTTTTGTTCAGGGTGCTTGCGGCCGCCTTGAGGAGGAACGTTTACGATAGTGCCTTCTAAGAGTTTGAGCATTGCCTGTTGTACGCCTTCTCCAGATACGTCGCGAGTGATGCTTGGGTTGTCGCTCTTACGTGCAATCTTGTCAATTTCATCGATGAAGACGATGCCTTTTTCAGCAGCTGCTACGTCATAATCTGCTGCTTGTAACAACTTGACTAATATGTTTTCAACGTCTTCTCCAACGTAACCTGCTTCTGTCAGGACAGTAGCATCTGCTATTGCGAAAGGCACATGAAGCATCTTGGCGATGGAGCGGGCGAGGAGTGTCTTGCCTGTACCTGTCTCACCGACTAAGATGATATTAGATTTTTCAATCTCGACTTCGTCGGCTGCTTTCTCTTGGTTGATTCTTTTGTAATGGTTGTAAACGGCAACAGCGAGAATCTTCTTTGCTTCATCTTGTCCGATGACATATTGGTCGAGGAAAGACTTTATTTCAATAGGTTTCAATAATTTGAAGTCAGGAGTGTTAGCTTTTTTAAGGTGTTTCAATTCCTCTTGTACTACGATATGACCTCTTTCGATACATTCGTCGCAGATGAAACCATACATTCCTGAGAGAAGCAATGCTGCTTCTTTATCGCTTTTTCCACAAAATGAGCAGAAGTTTTCTTGTTGTTTTTTTGCCATGCTTTTGGGTTTAGAGTTTAATGTGTAGAGTGTAGAGTAGTGTGAAGCCAAACTGTCAACTACTCTAAACTCTCAACTATACACTTTACACTTTCTTAATAAGGACTTCGTCAATCATGCCGTAATCTTTGGCTTCTTGTGAAGTCATCCAATAGTCGCGGTCTGAGTCGGCCCAAACTTTATCGAAAGGTTGGCCTGAATGAGTTGCGATTATGTCGTAGAGTTCTTTTTTAAGCTTTAAGATTTCGCGAGCTGTGATTTCGATATCTGATGCTTGGCCTTGCATGCCACCCATTGGCTGGTGAATCATGATGCGTGAGTGTTTCAATGCTGAGCGTTTGCCTTTAGCGCCTGCGCACAACAATACGGCTGCCATTGAAGCGGCGATGCCTGTACAAATTGTAGCGACGTCGGGGCTGATGAACTGCATTGTGTCGTAAATTCCCAAGCCTGCATAGACTGAGCCGCCAGGAGAGTTGACGTAGATTTGGATGTCTCTCTTAGGATCTGATGATTCTAAGAAAAGGAGTTGTGCTTGGATGATGTTAGCTACGTAGTCGTTGATTTCGTCGCCCAAGAAGATGATGCGGTCCATCATAAGTCTTGAGAACACGTCCATTTGAGCTACGTTAAGCTGACGTTCTTCAATGATAGTAGGAGATATATAATTAGTAACTGTTGAAGTATATTTCTCCAATGCTAAACTGTTGATGCCACAGTGTTTGGTGGCGTATTTATAAAATTCGTTATTCATAGTTTGTTTCCTTTTTAATTATAAACTCCCAATTTTACATTTTGTTTCAAAATAGAGACTTTTTTTAGAAGTCGGCTATCTGTTTTTTTAGTTTTTAGTGATTTTTATATATAGAAATCAGCTACCAATTGCCAGTAATAAAACATCACTGGCAGCTGATAGCTGATAACTGTATGCTAAATATTATTCAGCTGTTTCTTCTGTTGTTTCTTCTGCTTTAGCAGCTTTCTTAGCTCTAGTTTTTTTAGGTTTTGCTTCACCTGCTAATTCAACTTGAGGAAGAACTGCTTGTACGAAACCTTCGTAGTCAGTGTCAACAACTGTAACTGTCATGTTTTCTTTTAAGTAAGCAGTTAATTTCTTGTCTGCTATTTGGTTGTTGATGCCTTGACGTTGGTTGTCGTCTTTAATGATAGCGTCGATGATGTCTTCTAAACGTTTTTTAGTCTCTTCGTCTAATGTTTCAACATCCATATGACCGAAGTACATGCTTCTTACGTAGTTGCGTACTTCTTCTTCTTTGATGATGAGTTCTGGGTTTTGTTTTACGAGAGCTTCTTCGATGAGTTGCCATCTGAGAGACTTGACGTATGTGTTGTCGTAGTTCTTTTCTACGTCTTCAGCAGTGATTTTACCTTCGCTGTTTTCAACGATCCAGCGTTTGAGGAATGTGTCTGCTAAGTTGAATTTGATTTCTTCAACTAATTGGTCAACTGCTCTGTTGTAGAACATTCTTTCAGCTTCGAGAACGTATTGTTTTTCCATTTCGACAGCAACTTTTGCGCGGAATGTTTCAACGTCTTTTACTTCTTGACCTGGGAAAATCTTAGCGAAGAGTTCTTCGTTAAGTTCTGCTGGTTGTTCTTCAACTTTATTGTTGTCTTGGATGCTCTTTATTGTTCTGTCGATTTCTTCTGCTGAAGCTTTGATGTTGAAGTCGTTGATTTTGTGATCTTTGAGAACAACATTGATTTCTGGTTTAAGAGCTGCTTCAAAGTAGAAATTCAATTCTTCTTGTGTGTCGAGATCGTTAGGTTGACCTTGTTCTAAGTCAGGAAGTGGGTAACCGATAACGTCTAATTTATTTTCAATGATGTGATTGTTGAGAGCTTCAGAAACTTTTTGGTTAATCTTTTCGATTAAAACGCCTTGGCCGTACATTTTTTTGATCATTCCGAAAGGAACTTTACCTTGACGGAAACCTGGCATAGTTGCTTTATGTTGATAATCTTTTAAAGCTTTTGTTACTTCAGCTTCATAATCAGCTTTAACTAAAGTCACTTGGATACCGGCGAGAAGTTCGCCTTTTAATGTTTGTGTAGTATTCATTTGATAATTAAATTATTTTTTTTGTGCGGATGAAGGGACTCGAACCCCCACGCCTCTCGGCATCAGATCCTAAGTCTGACGCGGCTACCAATTACGCCACATCCGCAGAATCTTTTTAGGAGTTGCAAAAGTACAATTTTTTTTCAAATAAAACACATTTTTTTCTAATAAAATTTGTAAAGGAAAAAATAAAAATACATTACTTTTGCTACATCAATTTTATGCTATTATGACTAAATCATATAGGTTTTTTCTGATTTTATTTTTTGTTTTGTCTTTTAACGATTTATTGTCGCAATCTCTTGTTGGAACACAAGGTAACTATGCGGGCTCTAGCGCATTGTCAAATAACCCTGCTTTTGTCAATACTTCCAATGTTTATTTTGATGTAGCCGTTGCTAATGTAGGACTTTCTTTATATAACGACTATGCATATATAAAGGGCGCTGATATGTCGTCTTTCATTTTTTCAAGAAACCATGTTTTTCCAACTTATAATATTGACGGTGTAAATTATAATTTCCTCACATATAGTAATGAGGAAAATAGACCCAATAATATTTATGAGTCATTAGATGCCGATGTGCTGCGCCTTATGTATAACATAGCTGGCAAGCAATCTCTTGCGTTTTCCATAAGAGCCAGGGTTTATACAAGCGGAACCAATATCCCGTATGAGATTCCTGAGATTATTGTGAAAGGTCTGGAAGATGATAATTTCAATGGACATTATGTGTCGTCAAATACCAGCATATCAACAATGGAGTGGGCTGAAATGGCTTTGGCGTATTCCAGGAAATTGTACGACAGGTATCAAAATAGAGTCGACGTAGGTCTGAATGTGAAATATTTGCTGGGATATTCGGCAGCTGCTGGAAACATCAACGATCTCGACTACGAGATTTTCAATGAGGATTCTATAGTGGTTAATAGATTCAATGCAGATTTGGCTTATTCTTTACCTATTAATTACAGCGCCGATTTTGCTTCGTCTTCTGTGTTCGACAATTCTTTGGTGAGAGGTAAGGGCTTCGCCTTTGATATAGGATTTTCATACGCACGTAAGAAAGCTGGATACTCTGATGATAGAAGGATGCTGGCTCCTTGCATGCAGCCGAAATTGAATTATTTGTGGAAATTGGGCGTTTCTCTGATGGATGTCGGTTTCATTCGTTTTGAAAATAATGCTGTAGATAATAGCTTGAGCAGCGATGATAAAACACTTTTCGATACAGACATTTTTAATGAAGTCGAATCGTTTGATGATATGATGAAGTTTATGAGCGCTACTTATTATGATGGCGATTCTATGGCTTCATTGGTGGCCGACAATTTCAGTGTGGGCTTGCCTACTACCTTGAGACTGCAGTTCGATTACAACATAAAAGACCATTTCTATCTTAACGCTACTTTTGTACAGCCTTTGAAGCTGATGAAATATTCTGTCGAAGCATCGCCTCGGCTTATGGTAGAGCCTCGTTATGAAACGGAATATTTTGAGTTTAGTGTGCCGTTGACTTTATATGATTACAGGTTCCTCAATCTTGGAGCTTCGGTGAGGATTGGATATGTTACAATTGGAACTCAAAACATCGCATCATATTTTGGAATAGGTAATGTTAAAGGCCTCGATGTTTATGTCTCACTGAAGTTTAATCTTGTCAAAGGCGGATGTTATGATAGATTCGGCGCTTGCTGGTCGTCAAACTTCGGTAATAAGAAATATAGAAGATAATCACTTCTTTACGTCTAAGGCATCGCGCAATGCGTTGCCGAAGAGCATGAATGCCAATACTAAAATCATGATGGCGATGCCTGGCGATATGGCTAAATACGCATCGTTGAGGATGATGTAGGCGTAATTTTCCTTAATCATGCTGCCCCATGACGGCATTGGAGGCTGAACGCCTATGCCTAGGAAACTCAATCCTGCTTCTAACAAAATGGCTGATGCGAAGTTGGCTGCGGAAATAACTATGATAGGATTTATGATGTTTGGAATTACGTGCTTTAAGATGATTCTTATATTGCTGAATCCTAATGCTTTGCCTGCTTCCACGAAAGTCGTCTCCCTTACGGAAAGTATCTGACCTCTGGTGACACGTGCAACCTCGACCCACATTGTCAGACCTACCGCTATGAAGACCTGAACGACGCCCTTGCCTAAGACGAATGTTATCGCAATGACAATCAATAATGTCGGTATCGACCATACAACATTGATGAGCCAAACCATGAGGTCATCGACGCGTCCTCGGAAAAAGCCGCCGAGACTGCCAATCAATATACCTATTAATATACTCATGAAAACAGCAATGAAACCGACGGAGAAACTGATTCTGGTTCCTAATAGAAGCCGACTTAAAAAATCTCTTCCGAATTGGTCGGTGCCGAGGATGAATTTTCTGTGTTCTGTACAGTAGCTGTTGATATAATGTGTAGCCTCTTCGTCAGAAGAGAATGTTTTTCTAGAAGTCAGTTCTTGGTTTGAGATCGTCTCTTCGTTGACGGCAGTCGTTTTGTCGGGATTGAAAATATAAACGACGGTTTTTTCTTTGTCTATCTTTAATGAGTCGAAGGGGATTTGTCTGTAGGAGGAAGGCTGACCGTTCATCATCTGTGCGAAAAATCCTTTTTTTTCTGCGGAATTTTGTTTCGGGACGAGAAGCATATCGACTTCAAATCCTGGTTTTTGTGTGCTTATCTCTAAAATCTGAGTGTTGGCGTAAGGCGTTTTGTCAGGAATGATGAAATATGCAAATAAGGCAATGAGTCCGCATAATAATATAAAAACCAATGATATAACACCAGTTGCGTTTTTCTTGAAACGTTGTATTGCAATCTGATTCGGTGATAATATCTTGTTTTTATTCATCTTTATTTTCTTTGAAAAACAAAAATAAAAAAAAATATTGTCGGACTTGCTTTTTGAAAGAAAAAAGTTGTATCTTTGCACTCGCAATCAGATGGTGGATGTAGCTCAGTTGGTTAGAGTACCGGATTGTGGTTCCGTGGGTCGTGGGTTCGAGTCCCATCTTCCACCCTCAAAAAAGAGACGATGGAAATCGCCTCTTTTTTTTATGTCCATAAAATAAAAACATAGAAACTCAAAATCTCAAAACTTCATAACTTTTGGGGTCTAAAATTTTGAGATTCTGAGTTTTTGAGATTCTGAATTTCTTTAAAGTGTTTACACTGATAAACTGTATTCTCTCAAAACATCATTCAAAGATGTCTTCTTGTCTGTCGATTCTTTTCTCTTTCCGATGATTAAAGCGCAGGCAACATTATAATCTCCTGCTGGGAAATGTTTGGTGTATGAGCCAGGAATCACGACGGAACGTGCTGGCACGTAGCCTTTGTATTCAACAGGTTCGTTTCTGCTGACGTCGATGATTTTTGTAGATGCTGTGATAACAGTGTTGGCTCCGAGTACGGCTTCTTCTTCAATTCTCACGCCTTCAACGATGATACATCTTGAACCGATGAAGCAGTTGTCTTCAATAATTACCGGCGCTGCTTGTAATGGTTCGAGTACGCCGCCGATGCCGACGCCGCCACTCAGGTGTACGTTCTTTCCAATCTGTGCGCATGAACCTACTGTCGCCCAGGTGTCGACCATTGTGCCGCTGTCTACGTATGCTCCGATATTGACATACGATGGCATCAAAATAACACCTTTATTAATAAAGGCTCCATATCTCGCTGTCGCTGGCGGAACGACACGAACGCCTGCTTCTTCAAAGCCTTTCTTCAAAGGCATCTTGTCGTAATATTCAAAAACGCCGCTCTCCATGACTTCCATCTTGTTGATAGGGAAGTACATCAAAACAGCTTTCTTCAGCCATTCGTTGATAATCCATTTGCCTTCAATTTTCTCAGCAATGCGGAACACGCCTTTGTCTAACTTTTCAATGACAGCGCAAATGGCATCGCGCACTTCTTCCTTTTCTAATAAAGCTCGGTCTTCCCAAGCGTTTTCTATGATGTTTCTTAAATTTTCCATAATTAAATTTATATATCTGCAAAGATAGTAAAAGTCAACAAGACTACATGACAACAAGACAACAAGTTTTTGGGAAAAATTATTTTTCAAAATAATTATATAATCGCAAAAAAAATCCTCATACCCTCAACTCCTAACTCCTAAATTAATATCTTGTAGTCTTGTAGTCTCGTTGTCTTGTAGTCTTTTTTTCTTATCTTTGCAAACAAAAATTAAGAAATGGCAAGAATAATGGCAATCGATTACGGAAGGAAACGCTGCGGCATCGCAGTAACCGACCCTTTGCAAATCATCGCAAATTCATTAACAACAGTCGATACTAAAGATTTATTGACATTTATTTTAGATTATGTCAAGAAAGAAAACGTTGAGACTATAGTGATTGGAGAACCAAAAGATATGCAGAACAATCCTTCTGAATCAAGTCGTTACATAGAACCTTTTATCGGTCAGCTGAGAAAAGCGCTCCCTGAGATGGACATCAAACGTCACGACGAACGCTTCACTTCCAAGATGGCGTTCCAGACTATGATTGACGCTGGTTTAGGTAAGAAACAACGTCAGAACAAGGCGCTCGTCGATACCATCAGCGCTACCATCATCTTGCAGTCTTATATGGAATCGGAAGCAATAAAGAAAAATAGATTTTAAAATAAATTTCAAGTTATGATATTACCTGTAGTGGCTTACGGCCATCCTGTTTTAAAGAAAATAGCAGAAGAGATAGAACCAGATTATCCAGGTTTACAACAGCTTATCGCTGATATGTTCGAGACTATGTACCATTCTGAAGGCGTAGGTCTCGCAGCTCCTCAAATCAATAAGTCGATAAGACTTTTCGTCATCGACGCAGATCCTTTCCAAGAGACATATCCTGAAGCAAAAGGCTTCAAAAAAGTTTTCATCAATCCTGAAATAGTAGAGGTTTCAGAAGAGACATGGACATTCCGCGAAGGTTGCCTCAGTCTTCCAGATATGAACGAAGACGTTGTACGTCCATCAAAAATAACAGTCAATTATTTGGATGAGAACTTCGTTGAACACGAAGAAGAATTCGATGGAATATGCGCTCGCGTAATACAACACGAATTTGACCATCTCGAAGGAAAAGTCTATGTCGACAGAGTTGCTCCTATGCGTAAGATGATGCTCAAAAACAAGTTGCGCAACATCTCAGAAGGCAATGTCTATGTTGACTATAAAATGATTTTCCCAGCAAAAAGAAGAAGATAAATGTAGAGACGTATCAATGTTTCATTAAATATAAACCCTCATTGATGCGTCTGTTTTTTAAAAATTAATTAAATAAATTAACAGTTATGAAAAGATTATTAACATTATTATCAATACTTGTTGTAGTATTTTTCGCTTCATGTAACAATGAAACACCATCAGAAAAAATAACTAGACTTGAGCCACAGATGTTTGGTGCTGACGGCTCTGTCAACAAAGAAGTTGGAATGGAATTGGTCGATGCATACGTCGCATACGTTAAGAAAAATACAAAGGATGAGATGTCTCCAGATATGCTTTTTAAGGCTATCGATATTTCAATGAATCTCAATGGAGAAAATCCACAAAAGACAATAGAGATTATCGATTTTATGGTTGAGACTTATCCTCAGCATATGCTTGCACCGATGGCTTTGTATATCAAGGCTTTCGTTTATGAAAGTAATAACGACATACCAAGTGCAAAAGAAACATATCGTTTGTTCCTTGAAAAATATCCTAACGACCCACTCGTTGAAGATGTCAAGGCATCATTAAGAAACGCCGGCATACCATTGGAAGAATTGGTAAGACAATTTGAGGAAGAGTGATAAAGAAACTCAGAAGTTTAAAACTTCAAAATCTCAGAAATTTAAAAAGAGACGTATCGACAATTAGTTTGTTGTACGTCTCTTTTTTGTAATTGTATTTTTTTCTGAAATTCTGAGTTTCTGAGTTTCTGAATTTCTACTAAAAGCTTCCCTTCAGTTGTTCGTTGAGTCCGTCGATATAATTCAGGACGTCGTCTTTTCCTACTTCTTTTTCGGATGATGTGATGAAAATATTAGGCATCTCATCCCATTCTTCAGCGAGTTTGTCTTTGTAGACCTGTAAGTTACGTTGGAGTTCTATGTCTTTTATCTTATCGACTTTAGTGAATATGATGCTGAATGGCATCTGCAGTTCTCCAAGATGGTTGATGAATTCCAAGTCGATTTTCTGTGGTTCGATGCGACTGTCGACCAAGACGAACATGCTTACGAGATTCTTTCTGTTTTTGATATAATTGTCGAGCATTATCTTCCATGCTTCACGGTCTTTCTTGGAACGTTGTGCAAATCCGTATCCAGGCAAATCGACGAGGTACCAATTCTCATTGATGAGGAAATGGTTGATGGTGATTGTCTTTCCGGGTGTTGATGATGTCTTCGCAAGTTGTTTCCTGTTGGTCAGCATATTTATCAACGATGACTTGCCGACATTGGAGCGTCCGATGAAAGCATATTCCGGTTTGTTAGCTGCCGGAAGTTTGTCGATTTTTGTGTTGCTTTGAAGGAAAGCTGCCGATTTTATTATCATATCAAATATCTAGTTTTTCGTTTTTGTTGTAAATGAGATGTCTTTCAATCTTTTCTGGGTAAATATCTTCAATAGTTATGAGGATAGCTGTTTCTTCCACCATGCCGAATGGTTCGTTGAGAGCAGTTCCGAACATCTTCATCGTTGCGGAAAGACTCATGTAAGCGTTGAACAATGGAGGAATTGTTGAGCCATGTTCTCTGACATATTTGCTCAGAGTGCGGTAGCTGTTTTGGTAGTTGTTGCCGTCGAGTCTGAGTTTCATGATGGCTTTTCTTGCCTTGGTCTTGATGGCTTTGTCAGGATAAGGGTAGATAAGCTTGTCGTTGTCAGGGAAGAATTTCTTCATGAAGAAGAGAATCATGTCGCGGAGAGCTTCATCGAATTGAGAATACATTGTGACTTTTCCGAAGAAATATTTAGCTGAAGGATAATAAGTCAGCAATGCTCCGAGTCCGTCCCAGAGGTTGTCCAATGTGAAGATGCTCTTTCTTACGTTGCCTGTTGATTGGTATTTAGGCTGTACGAACGAGCGGCCTAATTCTATTGTATATGGAAGATACTCTTTTATGAATTTATCTGAATAGTAGAACAGTTCTGATGTTGGAGTGTCAACTTGTCCGTTGTTTTTGATAGGAAGTTTTTCGCATAATATGAAACGGTAGCCGCCGAGTATCTCTTTTTCTACTGGGTCCCATACTATAAGCTGTTCGAAATAAGCTTCGTCTCTAGTGTCGAATTCGTCGATGTCGCTGCTTTTGCCTGTGCCGCCTCCAGATTCGCGGAATGCCCATTCGCGCAGACGACCTATCTCGCGCATGGTGTTAGGAGCGTTGTGTGCGTTGATGACGTATATCTCGTTGTTGCCGTAGTTGGTCTTTCTGACGAAACGTTCAGGTGTAAGTTCTTTTATAATATCTTCTGCTGGTACGGCGTCAATAATTTTTTCCATAATCTTTATATTGTATAGTTTTTATCAGGGTCGAAAGTTTGTTCGCAGTTGCCAGGGAGATTGTATGAGAAGTTTCTCAGTTTCATCGCCCATTCGCTGTCGGTGTATCTGTTGTCGAAGGTCTGCCAAGGAATAGGCTTTCCAAATGTTATTGTAAGAGTCTGATTTTTTTGCTTGTAAAACTCGTCAACCAAATACAACATTTCAATATTACCTTTTATACCCAATTTCTTGCGAATGTTGGAAAGATTGTAGAAGAAATTGCTGTTTCTTCCTGAGATGTGTGTCGGGATAATATCGCGTTGATATGTTCTTGCTTTTGTGATGAATGTTTTCTTCCATTCCAAGTCGATGATTTTGCCTTTATGTTTTCTTGAACATAAGCCGAAAGGGTAGTAGCAGATGGTTCTTTCGCCAGCGAATGTCTCGTTGAAAATCTTGATGTTATCGGCATTGCTGCCTAATTTGTTCACTGGAATGAAAAGGGGTCTTAAGTTTGGAACGAAGAGTAAGAAGTCGTTGACAGGAGTGATGACGTCTGGCTTTATCTTTCCGACGGTGTCGATAAGTGCGATGCCGTCAAGGCCACCGATTGGATGGTTGGCAGCGACTATGTAACGTCCGTCTTTTTCTATATGATCAAGTCCAACGGCATTGACGGAAGTCTTGAATTCTTTCATGACTTCAGTCACGAAAGGCAGTCCTGATATGCCTTCTGTTCTTCCTAACAAACTGTTGATGTCATCTTGGTGAAGAGTTTTCTTTAAATATTTGAAAACGAATCTTGGAAGCTTGCTGGCGAGTTTTGGAAGTTTTTCGCTAATAATCTTCTCAATGTCAATTTGTAATGCTTTATTTTCGCTCATTGTGTTCAATATTAGAAACCGATTTTATGAAACGGTTTTTCCCTTTTGCAAAAATAAATAATTATTGAAATAAAGCAAGAAAGTTTTTTTCTTGAATATGAGGGAATGAGGAAGTGGGGTGGATATTGAAAATTGAAAGTTGAAAATTGTCAGTTGGTTGAGAAGTTTAAACAACTGGGAGGTGTAAGGAAGAGAGAGGTGATATGATTATTCTTTGTCAAAAGCATAGGAAACCCACGCAATAACAACTACAACGCCAAATATTATAGAAATAATCATATCTGTAATTTTTTCTACAAATATAAACATATGGATCAAACTGTCAATATGAATTTTAATATTTCTGGGAGTGATTCCTTAAATCCTCAATTCCTGAAATCCTATATTTTATTGGGTGTTCAATTATTGTTGAAAACTTTTTGAAAAAAAATAGAAAAAAGTGGTGTAAAGTGGGAAAAAATGCACTAATTTTACAAGTTGAAAAAATGATTTGAGAATGAATTATCCAATCGGCGAATATTATTGTAAATTAGACAGTAAGGGCAGACTTCTTCTTCCTAGCAGTTTCAAGGAACAGCTTGGTGTTGCGCTTGAGGAGGGTTTTGTCCTTCGTCCAAGTCTTTTTGGCGATTGTCTTGAGCTTTTTGGAATGAGAGACTGGCGTGCGATGCAAGAGAAGCTTGGCAGGTTGAATCCGTTCAAGGCTGAGAATGTGATGTTGATTCGTCGCTTCAATGCAGGCGCTCGTATGGTTAAAGTAGATGCTAACGGCCGTCTTCAGATTCCTAAGGATCTGATGGAGAAGACAGGCCTTGTAAAAGAGGTTGTCATGACTTCTTTGATTGACAGAATGCAGATCTGGGATCGCTCTATGAAAGAGATGGAAGATTCCAAGATTTCTGAAAAAGAATTTGCAGAGATGCTTACTGCAAAGTTGGGTGATTGTGATTTTATTGGTTAACTAAAAAAATAAAGAGATGTATCATATTTCTGTGTTGTTAAAAGAGAGCGTTGACGCTTTGAATATTAAACCTGATGGAACTTATGTTGATGTCACTTTCGGTGGTGGCGGTCACTCTCGTCATATCATGGAATTTCTCGGTGAGAAAGGTCGTCTCTTTGCTTTTGACCAAGATGAAGACGCTGCCAAGAACGTGATTGACGACAGCCGTTTCACTTTCATACAGCAGAATTTCCGTTATATGAAGAATTTCCTTCAGCTTTATTGCGGAGGCAAGGTCGACGGCATCATCGCTGACCTCGGCGTCTCTTCATATCAGTTCGATACCCCGGAGAAAGGATTCTCTATAAGATATAACGGCCGCCTCGATATGAGGATGAACCAAAACGCTGCCGTCGATGCCGCTAATATCGTCAATACTTATGACGTGGCCTCTCTTACATCTGTATTTTCTCGTTATGGCGAGCTTAGAAACGCAAGAGCGATAGCTGAGACAATCTCGATGGCTCGCGAAGTGAAACCTATTGAAACTACCGACGAGTTGAAGGAGACTGTTGCTCGTTTCCTGCCTAAAGGCTCTGAAAATAAAGTGCTCGCACAGATTTTCCAGGCTCTTAGAATAGAGGTGAATGAAGAGATGAAAGTGCTTGAGATGTTCTTGAGTCAGTGCGCCGACGTCTTGAATCCTGGCGGCAGACTCGTGGTGCTTTCATATCATTCGCTCGAGGATAGACTGGTGAAGAATTTTATGAAGACTGGCAATGCCGACGGTAATCTGGAGAAGGACTTCTTCGGCAATCAGCTTACACCTTATAAATTAATAACAAGCAAACCTATCGTTCCTTCCGATGAAGAGATTCAGGTTAACAGCAGAGCACGTAGCGCAAAACTTCGTGTGGCGGAAAGGAGAGAGAAATGATGGGCCTTAACAAAAAAATAGAAGAGCCTGAGACTCAGGAAGAGCTTGTAGAGGAAAAACCAAAAGAAGCGAAAGCTCCCCAAAAGACTAGAAAAAACGGCGTGATAACCGTTCTAGGCGGAGATTTGCTGGTGAATGAGGGATTCTTGAAATTGTTCCCTTTTCTTATGTATGTCGTTTTCCTTTTGATGTTATGTATTGCAAACACATATATCGCTGAAGATGTTAATAGAGAGATTGCAAGACTTAAAAAGCAAGAGGAAAGCCTCTATGTGGAATATGTATATTATAATTCAGAAATAACAAAATACACTACACAGTCTAACCTGGTTAGAAAACTTGAAAGAAAAGGTATCAAGGAGTCTGTCGTGCCATTGAAGAAGATAGTGGTAAATAGAGAAGGAGGTGAGAGATGAGTAAGTCTAAAAATGATTTGACTTGGAAAGTGGATCTTTTCTATTACTTGATGATAATCGCGGCATTGGTGTGTGTCTTTAATATCGTTTTTATTCAGTTGTTTGAAAGAGAAGAACTTATTGAATATGCAGAGCAGAGAGAAGACAAATATTTTGTTGAAAAGGCTGCTAGAGGAAATATATTGTCTAATAACGGTAGTTTGTTGGCTACTTCAGTGCCACGCTACAATATAATCTTCGACCCTGTTGCTGTAAAAGATGAAATCTTTGATAAGGAAGTGTCTGCTCTTGCTGATAGTCTGAATCGTCTTTTCCATTATAAGACTAAATCGGAATATATATCAATGTTCAAGACAGCTCGCGCAAATTACAGAGCAGGAAAAAAGGCAGGAACTCGAAGCATCAAGATTGCAAACAAGGCTACCTTGGATGAATATAAGAGGCTTTGTAATTTTCCTATTTTCAAATATGGTAGAAATAAAGGCGGATTTATAAGTGACCGTGTTTATGTCAGAGAGAAGCCTTACGGCAAACTGGCTTCTAGAACAATAGGATATACTCGTGAAGATGAGAATGATAGTCTTATTGTCGCTGTAGGTCTGGAAGGCGCTTATAACGATTATCTTAAAGGCCGTAATGGAATTCAGAAAAAAAGACGTCTTTACGGTGATGCGTGGATAGCAGAAAATGACGACCCTAACAATATATCTCCTATAAACGGTGATGATGTATATACTTCTATAGATATTGAATTGCAAGATGTTGCAGAGACAGCGTTGGAAAAGTGCCTGATAGAAAATGATGCTCTGCAGGGATGTGTCGTTATGATGGACGTGAAGTCGGGATTGGTAGAGGTGATGGCTTCATTGAGTTATAATGAGAAGAACCGCAAATATGAAGAGGAATATAACTATGCCTTGCGTCAGAATGTAGAACCGGGTTCTACCTTTAAGGCTGTAACGATGTTGGCTCTTCTTGAGAATGACCCTAATTTCAACGTCGATCGTAAGATTTATCTAGGAACTACCGACTATAAAGTGTTTTATAGAAGGACTATACGCGACTCTCATCGTGTGACAGATGAGAAAGGCTATACAACAATACGTAATGCTTTTGAACAGTCTTCAAATATAGCGTTCGCATATCTCGTTGAAGAGATTTTCAAGGATAACCCTTCAAGATTTGTAGAGTTGATTTATAACACAAAAATCAACGAGCCTTTAAATCTTGAGATAAAAGGAGAGGCTGCGCCTTATATCAAGAATCCTTCCGACAAGACCTGGTCTAAGCTGACTATGCCTTGGATGTCGTTTGGCTATGAGTCGATGATAACGCCGATACAGCTCCTCACTTTCTATAATGCTATCGCTAATGATGGTGTGATGGTTAAGCCTCAATTTGTCAGAGAAGTGCGCAATGGAAAAGAAGTCAAATATTCATACGATACACTCGTGATAAATGATCGCATAGCTTCGCCTAGAACGATAATGACTATGCAGGAACTCTTGAGAGGTGTGGTGGTTAATGGTACAGCCAAGAACTTGAACAAACTTCCATTCCAGGTGGCAGGCAAGACCGGAACCGCTCAGATTTCACAGGGCGGCAGCTATGATAGAAAAAATTATACAGCGACATTCGTGGGATATTTCCCTGCTGATGCTCCTAAATATTCATGTATCGTCATGATTAGCAACCCTCGCGGCGGAAAATATTACGGAGGTACAGTGTCGGCTCCTGTCTTTAGAGACCTGGCAGAGAAGATATATGCGACTCAGCTCGGGATAGTCGAGGAGACTGGCGAATATGAATCCAAGAGCGATGCTTTTATAAATGCTTCGATGGTGGATTATAACGACTGGCTGACATATTGCAATAATGAGAATGTGGCATTCGTCGATAATGTAGATAATGAAAAATGGGTGAAAGTCAATGTGGCAGCAGACCAGATATATGTCAACCCTGTCGCTATCGAAGAAGGCAAGGTGCCTGATATGAAAGGCATGAACGCCACTGATGCCGTCTCATTGCTGGAGTCTATGGGATGGAGAGTCACTTTCTCAGGCTACGGAAGAGTGAAGTCTCAGTCTGTCAAGGCAGGTTCTGAATTAAGAAAAGGTAGTGTCATCAATTTAGTATTAAGCGCAAAATGAAAAACATCAACGATATATTAAAAGACTGTAAAGTCACTGAGGTGATTGGCAAGGAGTGCAGACTTGTTGCAAGTCTCGCTTTTGACTCAAGAAAATGTTCTGACGACGTTGCGTTCTTCGCATTGAAAGGAACTCAGGTCGATGGTCATGACTTTATTGGTAAGGCCGTGGAACAGAATTGTAAGGTGATAGTATGCGAGCGTCTTCCTGAAATTGTTTCAGATGATGTTACTTATTATGTCGTTGAGAATAGCGCAGAAGCTCTCGGATATGCAGCTTCTGAATTTTATGGCAGGCCATCAGAGAAACTGCATCTCGTCGGCGTGACAGGAACTAACGGCAAGACTACAATCGCTACATTGTTGTATCGTCTTTTCTATAATGCAGGTTATCCTTGCGGTTTGCTCTCTACAATAGAAAATAGAATCAACAATACTGTTGTCCCTTCAACTCATACTACGGGCGACCAGTTGCAGATCAATGAGATGCTCGGCCGTATGGTGGAGGCTGGCTGCGAATATGCGTTCATGGAAGTTAGCTCTCATGCTATAGACCAGGACAGAATAGCAGGACTTCATTTCGAAGGCGGCATTTTCACCAACCTCACTCACGACCATCTTGACTATCATAAGACAGTGGCTGCTTATCGCGATGCCAAGAAGAAATTCTTTGACAATCTTCCATCATCAGCATTTGCATTGACAAACCTCGATGACAGAAACGGAATGGTAATGCTTCAAAATACTAAAGCCAAGAAGCAGACATATTCATTGAGAACCGATGCCGATTTCAAGGGCGTAGTGATGGAAAGTTATTTCGATGGCATGGAACTTAAAATAAACAGAAATAACATTTCTACGTTTCTCGTCGGCAAGTTTAACGTAAGTAATCTGTTGGCAATATATGGAGCTGCGTCATTGCTCGGCATGAGTGACGATGACTTGTTAAAAGAGATAAGCAAGTTGCAGAGCGCTCCTGGACGTTTTCAGATGGTTCATTCCGACTCTGGCGTCGTTGGCATCGTGGATTATGCTCATACCCCTGATGCTTTGAAAAATGTGCTCGACACCATCAACGAGATAAGAACACATAACGAGACACTTATCACAGTGGCAGGCGCCGGCGGTAACAGAGACGCTGCCAAGAGACCAGAGATGGCAGCAGCGGCAGTGATGAGAAGCGACCGACTCATAATCACAAGCGACAACCCACGATTCGAGGAGCCTGATGAGATAATAAGACAGATGCGCGCAGGCGTCGGAGGAGAATACTACAACAAGGTGCTCTGCATAACAGACAGACGTGAAGCCATAAGGACAGCAGCTGCTCTGGCAAAAAAAGGCGATATTATCCTGGTGGCTGGCAAAGGCCATGAGAACTATCAGGAAATTAAAGGCGTACGCCATCACTTCGATGACGTGGAAGAATTAACTAAGGCGTTGAATGAAAAATAAATAAAACAATGTTATACTATTTATTCGAATATCTTCAAAAATGTGATTTCCCAGGCGCAGGCATGTTCACCTACGTGACATTCCGTGCCATCTTCGCAATTATAACTTCGCTAATCATATCAATATGGTTCGGTGAATATTTCATCAAATTGCTGAAGAGACGTCAGATTTCTGAGACTCAACGTGATGAGTCGATAGACCCTTTCAACACACAGAAAAAAGGCGTCCCGACAATGGGCGGAATAATAATTATAACAGCAATACTGGTGCCTTGCCTCCTGATAGGAAAAATAAAGAATGTCTATATGATATTGATGATAATCACAACAGTCATATTAGGAATCGTAGGCTTTGCAGATGATTACATCAAGACGTTCAAAAAGAACAAGGATGGCTTGAACGGATGGTATAAGGTGTTCGCTCAGGTGCTTATCGGTCTTATAGTTGGATTGACATTGCGTTTTAGTCCTGCTGTTGTGATGAATGAAAAAGTGGATACAAAGATTGTAGATAACAAGGAAGTAGTTGTGAAAAGTCCTGACGTGAAGTCAACAAGAACGACAATACCTTTCATTAAAGATAACAACCTGAACTATTCAGATTTCTTCAACTTCCTCGGCGAGCCTTATAAATATTGGGCAGGATGGATTTTCTTCGTGGTTATTACAGTGCTTGCTGTGACAGCAGTGTCAAACGGATCTAATCTTAACGATGGAATGGATGGCATGGCTGCAGGCAACTCCGCCATCATGGGTGTGGCCTTGGCAGTGCTCGCGTATGTGTCGAGTCACGTCGTGTTGGCCGATTACCTTAATATCATGTTTATACCTGGCAGCGAGGAGATAGTCGTTTTCTTGTGCGCCTTCGTCGGAGCTTTGATAGGATTCTTGTGGTATAACTCATATCCTGCTCAGATTTTCATGGGTGATACTGGCAGCCTTACAATAGGCGGTATCATTGCGGTGTCGGCAGTGATAATACATAAGGAGCTGCTCCTTCCTGTGATATGCGGCGTGTTCCTCTGGGAAAGCCTCTCTGTGATTCTGCAGAAAACATATTACAAAATGGGAAAGAAGAAAGGCGTGTCACAACGTCTGTGGAAGAGAACTCCGGTGCATGATCATTACAGAACATCACTCGCATTGGTTGAGAAAAATGATCCAGGATGCAAGGTGCTCTTCAAGGGCTCACATCGCCTTTATCATGAATCAAAGATAACATTCCGCTTCTGGATTGTAAGTATAATGCTAGCGGCATTCGCAATTTTAACATTGAAAATAAGATAAGTATTAACAGCATATAACACATAAGATATTATGACATTAGAACAATTGGCAAGACAGGGTAGAAGAGCAGCTTCGATGACAACAGCATCGACAATTTCTTCAAAGATGAGTCAGATGAGAAAGGAAAGCATCAAGCAGGCTTTCTGTGACTTCGAAAATATTAAATACAGATACGAATTTGTCGATACTATTGAAAACGTGAATTATTATGACGATTCAGGAGCATGCTCCAATGAAGCTGCATGGTTCTCATTCGATAATATTCGCGAAACGGTTATATGGATAACAAGTGCCGACAATTTCGATTGCGATGACCTTATCCCACAGGTTAAGAAATATGTCAGGGCTATTGTCTGCATAGGCGATAACGCTGATAGATTCCATAAGGTCTATGATGATATAGTAAACAATATCGTTGAATGTCATTCTATAGAGGAAGCTGTAAAGCTGTCTTATGAAATGGCCGAAGAAGGCGATAATGTGTTGTTCTCTCCAGCTACACCGGTGAAAGGTGATTTCGTGTCATACGCTCAAAGAGGCGATTTCTTCAAGCAATGTGTTAATTCTTTGAAATAAGTAGAGATGAGCTGGTTCAATAAATTATTTAAAGGTGATAAGGTGATATGGATGGTGGTTGCCCTGCTGTCGTTGATATCGCTATTGGCCTTTTACAGCTCTTCTGAGAGAGTCGCCCATATGAGATATGAAGGCGACACGACCAGGGCGCTTATTAGTCATGCCGTGACATTGGTCATAGGACTGGTTGCTGTATATGTCGTATATCTAGGTAATTATAAGTTCTATTCAAAGATATTCTCTATTGCACTGTGGATGGTATTGCCATTGCTGATGATAACCACGTTTGCAGGTGAGAATATCAATGGCGCAAGTCGTGTCGTCGATATCTTTGGCGTGTCGTTTCAGACAAGTGACCTTGCGAAAGTCACCTTGATAGGTTATCTCGCCAGAGCATTGACGCTGCGTCAGGATAAAGAGGTCGACTTGAAAGAGGCTGCAATCGCATATTTCTTGCCTATCACCTTGACGGTAGGTCTGATATTTACAGAGAATCTTTCTACTGCGGTGATTCTTTTCTCGGTATGTTTTTATCTTATTTATGTAGGAAAAGTGAGACCGAAGTTCCTGGCAATGTTTGTCGGAGTGTTGGTGGTTTGTCTCGGATTTTATATGTTGATAAAATCATTCGATGATGACTCGGGACGTACTATGACATGGTGGGCAAGAATAGAAAGCTTCTTTGGCGATGAGCCAGGAATGGATGGAACCAAAGAGGAGAAAATCAAAGCGATGAATAACTCTCAGGATATCCAGTCTAAGCTGGCTGTGGCAAGTGGCGGAATATTTGGAAAACTCCCAGGTAAGAGTACGCAGAGAAACTTCCTTCAGCATCCTTATTCTGATTTCATATTCTCAATTATCGTTGAGGAATATGGTCTGGTAGGAGCTGTCACCGTGATGATATTGTATCTGATATTATTGTATCGGGCAGGCCTGATAATACATGCCAAGCCTGGCTCGTTCGCAGGCTATGTGTCGTTCGGACTGGCATCTCTCATTGTGATGCAGGCATTTGTACATATAGGCGTTGCAACCAGTGTGATTCCTATTACAGGTCAGCCGCTGCCTTTCATAAGCAAGGGAGGTAGTTCAATCCTGTTCACAGGAATAGCTTTTGGAATAATATTAAGTGTAAGTAAAGAGTTAGAAAAGAATAAGGAGAGAAAAAATGAACTCGCGCAAAACCAAGATAATAATTAGCGGCGGCGGCACAGGTGGTCATATCTTTCCTGCTATAGCTATAGCCGATTGCTTGAAGAAACGTTTCCCTCAGGCTGAGATATTGTTTATAGGCGCTAAAAACAGAATGGAGATGGACAGAGTGCCTAAGGCTGGCTATCCTATTGAAGGATTATGGATAAGCGGATTTAAGAGAGAACTCTCTATAGATAATCTGAGTTTCCCTTTCAAACTGCTTAGCAGTATGATTAACGCAAGAAGGATAATAAAGAGATTCAAGCCTGATGTGGTGATAGGCGTCGGCGGGTTCGCGAGCGGTCCTACAATGAAGACAGCATCATCTCTCAATATACCTATCGTTATCCAAGAACAGAACTCCTTCCCAGGTGTCACTAATAAACTGGTGGCAAAAAAAGCGGAAAAGATTTGCGTCGCTTATAACGATATGGACAGATGGTTTCCTAAAGAGAAGATAGTCCTTACAGGTAATCCTTTAAGGAATAATATAAAGCCTCTCGATGACCAAAAAGAGGAATGCCTGAAGTTCTTTGACCTTAATCCTGACAAGAAGACGATATTGCTGGTCGGCGGAAGCCAGGGCGCTCTTGGCATCAATAGGGGCATCTCGGCAATGCTGGATGCTTTTAAAGATAATGATTACCAGATGATATGGCAGACTGGCACTCATTATTACGACAAGGCTATTGAGGAAGTCAAGAATAACGGACTTCAAGACCGTATCAAATGTACAGTCTTTATCGACAGAATGGATATGGCCTATGCAGCAGCAGATGTGGTGATATCACGAGCCGGAGCAATGTCGATATCTGAATTGTCACTGTTGCGTAAAGCTGTCGTCTTCGTGCCGTTGCCAACAGCAGCGGAAGATCATCAGACCAAGAATGCGATGAGCCTCGTTAAGGAAAACGCTGCCTTGATGGTGAAGAACTCCGAGACAGAGACAGAACTGCTTCCGGCAGTGTTCTCTCTGTTGGAAAACGAGGAGAAACAAAATGAGATGAAAGACAATATCGCTAAATTCGCTAAGCCTAATGCAGCAGAGGATATTGTGGATCAAATAGAAATGATTATAAATAAAAGATAAATGTCATTGAAATGAATAAGATTGCTAAACAAAACATATATTTCTTGGGAATAGGCGGCATAGGTATGAGCGCTTTGGCTCGTTATTTTTATCAGAAAGGATGCGAAGTGTCTGGTTATGATAAAACACCGTCGCCATTGACTAAGAGACTCGAAGAAGAAGGTATTCTTATTCATTATGAAGACAATCCCGACTTGATTCCTGATAATGTCGATTTCGTGGTGCTGACACCGGCAATACCTGCCGACTCGCTGGAGCTTAACTACCTTCGCGAGAAGAATGTCAGGATAATAAAAAGAGCAGAGGTGCTCGGCGATATATCTCGTCAGTGCAGAAGCGTCGCGGTGGCAGGAAGCCATGGCAAGACAACTGTGACGGCTCTTATAACTCATCTCTTGAATTATGCAGGCAAGAAAATGTCTGCATTCGTAGGAGGGATAGCAAAGAATATCGACAGCAATGTCATCATAGGTGATGAGAACGATGAAATCGTGGTGATGGAAGCCGATGAGTTCGACCGCTCATTCTTGCAGCTGAATCCATATATCAGCATCGTTACTTCTATTGACGCCGATCACCTGGATATATATGGCGACAAGGAACAGCTCGACGAAGGCTTCTCGCAGTTCGTCAATAAGACAATGCCGGAAGGCGTGGTGATTTATAACAGCGCTCTCAATATTAAGACCGATAGAAAACATCTCACCTACGGATTCGATGACGCCGACGTGATGGCACGTGACATCAGAATTGAAAACGGAATGACTAAGTTCTCCGTCGTGACAAAAGAAGGTCTTGAATACGGAGAATATGAGATGCAGCTCTTCGGCCGTCATAACGTGATGAATGCAATGTCGGCTATAATGACTTGCTTCCAGCTTCATGTCGATATGAAGACTGTGAGAGAAGGCCTCGCAGCCTTTAAAGGTGTGCAGCGCCGTTTCGATATTAGATTTAGAAATGATGAGGTATGCTATATCGACGACTATGCGCATCATCCTGAAGAAATCAAGGCATCGCTGAAGGCTGTGCGTGACATATATCCTGAAAGAGAATTGACATTGATATTCCAGCCGCATCTTTTTTCGAGAACACGCGACTTCATGAACGAATTCGCGGAGGCCTTGTCGCTCGCCGACAGATTGCTTCTGATGGAGATTTATCCGGCTCGCGAGAAACCTATCGATGGTATAACATCTTCTGTATTGCTCGAGAAAGTCTGCTGCAAGGAAAAGCAGATATGCAGCAAGGAAGAGCTCGTCGATACTATCAGAAAAATGAAACCGGAACTCATAATGACAATGGGAGCCGGCGATATAGACAGATTCGTGCCACAAATTGAAACACTGCTGAAATCATGAGAAAGGTATTGAACATATTGTTATTGATATTCACCCTGGCATCGCTCATCGCCTTGTCGGTTTATTTCGTATATGAACATTTTCATGATAGCCTTAAAGATATTAACGTCAATATCGTGAGGAATGGTGAAAACGGTTTCGTCGATTATGAAAAAACACATGACAAAGTGCTCGATATCTGTGATACCGTCAACAATAAGCATATTTTTACGATTCCTGTAGATTCTGTTGTCAATGTGCTGGAGGCAAATCCTTGGATTGTTGACGTGGAGGCAGAGATAAATCTTAAGTCGGTTCTCGATATTAAGATAACAGAGTGCGACCCGATAATGCGAGTGTATAATACCAAAGGCAAATCTGTCTATCTGGATTCGGAGGGCAACGTGTTCCCGACAAACAACTCTCACGTGAAGCAGCTCCTGGTAGGAAGCGGCTATGTTAACTTCCCTGTGGATAAATTGGGAAATGTGTCCGATGAGGCTTATGCCGATACCGATCTGCCAAATATGTACCGTCTTATGAAGGCTGTGCTGGCTGATGAATACTCGAGAAATTGCGTCAAACAAATATATAGAGACAATAAGAAAAATTATATTTTTTCCTTGAACATCACTAATATTATTGTTATCTTTGGCGAAATAAATGATATTGAGGAAAAACTCGCTAAAATGCAGATATTCTTCGATAGAATGCAAGGAAATCCTGAACTGGATAATTATAAAGAGATAAATTTAAATTATAAAAATCAAGTAGTTTGTACCAAAAAATAAAAGAAATATGAGTGAACCTGTTTATATAGTTGGTCTTGATATAGGCACTACTAAAATTGCTTGTATCGTTGGAGAAAAAGATTCTAATGGCAAGATAAAGATACTCGGTTATGGCAAGGCTGAGTCAACTGGCGTAAAGAGAGGAATGGTTATTAATATTGAAGATACCGTTAATGCCATAAAACTTGCTGTTGCCCAGGCATCAGAACAGTCTAAGATTGAAATCAAGAGCGTGAACGTCGGTATCGCAGGTCATCATATTAAGAGCCTTCAAAATCGTGGCATGCTTATCCGTGAAGACGCTAATGCCGTTATCACCGATGAAGAACTCCACCAATTGAGAAATAATATGTACAGAATCGGAACCTCACCAGGTGAAGAGATTATCAATGTCATCCCTCAAGAATATTTCGTTGATGGAGAGACAACAGGTAACAAGACCCCTAGAGGTATGGTGGGTAATAAGATTGAAGCTAACTTCCATATTATTATCGGACAATCGGCAGCTGTCAGAAACATCTTGACTTGTATCAACCTCGCTGGTCTTGAAATGGACTATATGTTCCTCGAACCTATAGCATCAGCTTCAGCAGTGTTATGCGAAGATGAGAAAGAAGCAGGTGTGGCTATCGTTGATATTGGTGGCGGTACAACAGACATCGCTGTGTTCTACGATTCTATAATTTGCCATACTGCCGTGATACCTTTCGGCGGTAATATTATCACAGATGACATCCGTCAGGGATGCTCAATACTTAAGAAACAAGCAGAAGAGATTAAAGTTAGATTTGGCTCGGCAGTGGCAATGGAAAACAGTGAAGATGAAGTCGTTTCTATTCCAGGTATCCACGGCCGTCCAGCTAAGGAGATATCATTCAAAAACTTGTCTTATATCATCCAGGCTCGTCTTGAAGAAATCTTCGACCTGGTTAAGTTTGAGATTGAAAAGGTGAACTCGGTGCATAAACTCGCTACCGGTATCGTACTCACAGGCGGTGGCTCAATGATGAAACATATAGCTCAACTTGCTGAGTTTAAGACTGGCATGGAAGTGAGATTGGGTAATCCTAGCGAAAGCCTTGCTAAAGACGAAGAACTTTCATGTCCAATGTATTCGACAGGTATAGGCCTCGTTTTGGAAGGCTTCGCTAAATACGAAAACGACATTAACAGAGTGGCTTCACAAAATAAGGAAATTAAAAAGGAAACTGCAACCCAAGCCCAGGAAGAACAATCAGAAAAAGAACTTCCAGAAAAACCAGTTAAGAAAAGAGGAACTTTTAATATAATTGATATTATTACAAACTTTTCAAACAAGACAGGATTTTTCAAACAAGACGAGATAGAATAATAACCAAGATAAAATTTTGAAACATGACTGATATGATTAAATTCGAGCCTAAGGAGACTAATAGAAAGAACTTCATCAAGGTTATAGGTATTGGCGGCGGTGGTAGCAATGCCGTTAACCACATGTTCTCTGAAGGTATCCAAGGCGTCGATTTTATACTTTGTAATACTGACTATCAGGCTCTGGAGAGAAGCTCTGTGACAACAAAGGTGCATCTTGGCAAACGTACCCTCGGCGCTGGCAATATCCCTGCCGAAGGCCGCAATGCTGCAATGGAGACAATAGATGAGTTGAAGGAGATACTCTCAGATGACACTAAGATGATATTCATCACTGCTGGTATGGGCGGTGGAACTGGTACAGGTGCTGCTCCTGTCGTGGCATCGGTAGCTCGTGAACTCGATATCCTCACAGTCGGTATCGTTACAATGCCTTTCTCGTTCGAAGGCAAACGACGCCATCAACAAGCTCTTGACGGTATCGCTGAATTACGTAAATATGTCGACGCACTCCTTGTTATCAGCAATGATAAACTGCGTGATGAATATGGTAATATGAAACTGTCTGAAGCCTTCAAAAAAGCTGACGACGTGCTCAAGACTGCCGCTAAAGGTATAGCTGAAATTATCACAGTGCCGGGCTATGTCAATGTCGACTTTAAGGATGTCAACACCGTTATGCGTAGCAGCGGTAAGGCTATCATGGGCTCCGGTTATGCAGAAGGTGAGGGCAGAGCTTTGGCAGCTGCTGAAATGGCAGTGCATTCACCTCTCCTCGACGACTCCGATATCAGAGGCGCTAAGAACATTCTCGTATATATCGCATCAGGTACTGATGAGGTGGCACTCGATGAAGTGACCCAAATCGTAGAATATATCCAAGATGAGACAGGCCAATGCTCCGATGTTATATGGGGTAATGGCGAAGATCCAATGATAGGCGATGGCATAAGCGTAACTCTTATCGCAACAGGCTTCGACTATGATGAATATTATACACCAGGACCTGACGCCCAGAGTAAGAATGTTCACAAATTGTATGAGACCGTTACTGGAACAAAGACAAACGTGCCAACTCCAGAGGCTAGTACAAATGAACCTGAAATAAAAGCCATCCCTGTATCAGAAACAAACGTAAAGATAGAACCTGGAATAAAAATAGTTTCTGTAACGGAAACAAAAAATGAAACAGAGACTGAAGTGAGACAGGCTGAAGAACAGGGGATTCATGTCGTTGAGAATAAAAATGAAATGAATCAGCCATCCGCACCTGCTAAATCTGAAGATAATAAAGTCGTTCATTTTTTGGATGAAAAAAATGAAACAGATGACGAGGATGATGTGCTTGAAATTAACTCTAATGAAAGCCATCCTTCAACAAGAGATTTAGGCGGTGATATAGATGTGAACCCTGGACCTGTTATAACACATGTCTCTAAACATAAAAATCCTTTCCCTGCCGATGAGGATGATGAGGATCTGGGAATAAAATCTTATGTGACAGACTGCGCTCAAACAGAAACAATTGTCAAACATAAGGTGCAGACAGAACAGAAAAATGAAATAAGTCAGCAGGAAAGACTTCGCCGTGAACGACTCGCGTCACTCACTATGAATTACAGGTCGATGTCTAATATAGAGAAATTTGAAAACCAGCCGGCTTATATGCGTAGAGGCATCAATATATCAATGGATAATCAGGAACAGGAATTGTCTAATCTATCCTTTAATAAAAATAACGGAATAAGCGAGAACAATTCATTCCTCCACGACAATGTCGACTGATAAAGACAAAAAAGACGCCTTATGGCGTCTTTTTTTTGTCTAAAACAAATCCCGCCATACGTTGTTTATCAAATGTTAAACAAAATAAATATGGCATCGACAATATTATATTTATGCCCTGAATTGCATTCAACAAAAATCGCAGTCGGAGAGGATAGAAAAATAGTTTATCAATGTGAGATAAATCATTTGGAAGAGGAATTCATTCTGTTTGAAAATAACATCGAACAGCTACCGTTTCGACGTGATGCCGTTATGAGCCAATTGCGTAAAGATGGCGTCAACCTTAAATCGATAAATTTTGTTGCAGCGGAAGGTGGCTTGCTCAAGCCTTGTAAGTCGGGAGTTTATCAAATAGATAAAAATATGATAGGCGACTTGCTTGATGGGATAGGAGGCGATGATATAATAAATCTCGGAGGCATGCTGGCGTTCACTATAGCGAATAGTCTCAATGTGAAATCTTTTCTGGTGCAGCCTTCTTCCGTCGATGAACGCTCCGATTTGGCATCATTTTCACCTCATGTGTCTCTGAAAAGAAAATCTTTGTTTCATGCATTGCATCATAAATATCTCTCAAGAAAATATGCTGAGTCTGTTAATAAAAATTATGAGGAACTAAATATCATTTTCTGTCATGTGGGCGAGAGAAACGTATCGGTGGCAGCTCATAATAAAGGGAAAATAATAGATGTTAATCAAGCATTTATGGGATATGGACCAATGGGATTATGTGAGATAGGAACATTGCCTACTTCGAATATCGTCGATATGATTTTTACAAAATGCTATCCTAAAGATGAAATGTTAAAACTTATTAACAAAAAAGGTACTTTCCTAACTTATTTAGGAACGACTTCCATAGATGAAATAGCTGAGAAATTTCGTAATAACGATATCAAAACCAAACATATATTGGAGGCAATGGCTTATCAGATAAGTAAAGAGATAAGCTCACATTATGCGACTTTGGAAGGTAAAATAGATGCTGTAATTTTGTCGGGAAAAATCTTCTCTCTCAATCGTTTTTTTAAGTATATTTCCAAACGAATTGCAAATATTGCTCCAATAAAGGTTTATGATGATGATTTTACCTTTGAAGCAATGATTGACAATGTTTTACAGATTGTAAACAAGGAAATGGATTTAAAATATTATGATTGATTTTTTAAGGAAAATATTAATTTTATCACTTTTTTCCATCATAATAACGTCTGTTTCTTCGTGTTCTCGTAATATAAATCAGAATAAAAATTCACACTATATTCATACTTTCTTTAACGATTTCGAAAAAGAAAACACAAATTCAATCTGGAAAAAACAATATATAAAAAACGATTCCTTAGCATTTTCAGGAAATAATATCTGCGAATGTCCTTCCGATTTGATGTATGCCTTTGGCTTTGACCTTCAGATGGATGACAGCATCGGAAATAGAAACGCCATCTTTACTTTCGATATGATGATTAAGTCGGAAGAAAAACTGAATGCTAAACTTGTTCTCTCTGTACAAAATGAAAATAAAAATGTCTTATGGAAGGCATTATCTCTCTCTAATGGATTTGATAAAGAAAATCAATGGTATAGAGCTAATTTTGAATTTAATGTCCCTAATGATATTATCAAAGGCTCAAAACTTAATTGTTACATCTTGAATGATAAGTCCGAACATTTTTATATCGACGATTTCAGCTTTTCTATCGAATATTGTAACCTTCCTGCTTTTGTTGATGAAATAGAGGAATTTGAACTGCCAAAAGATTTGAAGAATATAAGCGAATCAGATTATCTAAATATCTTATACTCGGAAAAAGAAAATAATATTGTCATTGCTGATGATAATCTGAATAATATAACGAGACCTCTTTCGATGTTTTATTCTTTGATTGTTAATGATGATACTGTTGATGTTCAATTTGCTGACTGGGATTTATTAACAATTGTTAATGAAAATAATGATATATTCAAGTTTAAAAATGAGAATAAAATCGTTGAAACAGAATTGACAATATCTTTTGAAGATAATAATCCTAATGTTAATTTTCATTTGCAATCAACATATCTGAAAGATGTTAAAGTCATTAAATCATCATTGATATTTCCTTTTATGAATGATGATTTTATGGTTTACAGAAGAAATCCTTTTGTTGATACTTTAAACTATCAGGATGTATATTATTTGGATAAGGAAGGCTTTTCGCTTGATATCGAGGAAAAACAGTTGAATCTTTATCATCCGGAAAATGTTTCATCAATTCAGCTGGATGTTAAAAACTCTATCGCTTACATCAATTCTGATTATCATTACGACCATCTTCTGATTAGATATGAATTGCTTGATACTTCTAATTATTATATCGACAATTCATCGACCGTCATGAAAAAAGGAGCATCTTTGAATTCATCATTCACTATTTCATTAACAGATAAGACCGTTCTTCCACGCATCATGCCGATAATGAACGGTTACGAATCGGCATTTATCTGGACCGAACATGCTGACTGGACAGATATCAAAACTCATCGTGCTACATATTTTGGCAGCGAAGAAATTGAAAATATTGAAGATGCCATTGGCGGTTTCGCTTATTACAATATTCCTGTCACCAAAAGTGTCTTCTACAACAATCCTGATTCGGTTACCAATTACGAGAAAAACAACGAATTCCCTGGACTTCATTCCACTATAATGACAGATTCATTGTTCTTCGATTTTCTTAAACAATTGAGAGATAAAGGCTTCGATATCTGTCTCCACACACCTGAACAATACACCACAACGCAGGAAAATCTCTCTGAGGCCTTGTCGTTCATGAAAAATAATTTTGCATCTCCGTCATGGATTGACCATGGCTACAACAACAGCAAATTGAGTAATCGTGAGAACGTGGTTTGCGATGGTCTGGATTCTTCGTCGCCATATTATGCTTATGAATTATGGAAGGCAAACGGAGTGAAGTATTTCTTTAATTCCTCATACGAAGAGATAATGCCGCGTCCGTTCAGCGAGTATATGTTTGAAAATAATTTGTTTAGACCATATCCAGGTTTCGGCGATGCTCTACCATTGCCAAAAGTGAGCCGCTTGCCATTGTTCCCGGAATTGTTGCTTTGGTCGACGCCATACACTATGGAGCCAGGTGAGAATTGGGCATGGAATTATTATTTCAGTCAGGATGTACTTGATAAAATCGTGGATTATAGATATGTTTTTATCACACATATTTATCCTGCATGGGTCGAAGAAGGACGTGGCTATTGGGAAATGAGAGATGGAAAATATGTTGCTAAAGAAGGATTGAACAATGCTTTGGAAAAAATATCAGAGATGGAAAAACAGCATTATCTGCTTCCGACAACGATTGCAGATTATATGAATTATCAGCAGCAGCTGCAATCGCTTGAATATATGGTCGAAGCGGATGGGACTGTTGTTTTAAGGAATAGAAATAAAGAAACCATAAAAGGATTGTCGCTTATTTCAACGCATGATATTTCTTTGGAAAATAAAAAACATTTCAATAAAAGAAAGACAAAATCAGGTGATGAAAATATAATCTGGTTCGATATGGAACCCGATGAAGTGGTGAGAATAGTTAATAATTATTAAGAAAAATTAAATGAAATAAATATGAAAAGATTATCGATTTTTGTCTCAGGAGGAGGCACCAATTTACAAAGAATCGCAGAATATTTTGCGGAGAATCCAGAAGTTGAAATAGCAAATGTCATTTGCAATAACCCTAATGCGTATGCTATAGAAAGAGCCAAGAATCTTGGAATTCCATGTAAAATCATCAGCAGAGCGGAGTTCAAGAGTGAAGATTTCAGCAAGGAACTCTTGGATCAAAACATTGATTTGATTGTCTTGGCAGGATTTTTATGGCTTGTCCCGCAACATCTTATCGAAGCTTTTCCTAACAAGATTATCAATATTCATCCAGCGTTGTTGCCAAAATACGGCGGCAAAGGATTTTACGGCGAACACGTTCATGAGGCTGTTGTTGCTGCTAAGGAAGAATTTTCTGGCATAACAATTCATTATGTTAATGAGTGCTACGACAGCGGCGCTATTATTTTCCAGGCAAAGGTAGCTTTGGAAGAAGGTGAGACAGCTGACAGCTTAGCTGCTAAGATTCACAAACTCGAATATCAACATTATCCTGAAGTTATTGAGAATTTAATTAAGAATTAGAAGAGGCACGGGCGTGCGACTTTATAATTATAAATTATGCATTATGAAAAAATACCTTATACTTATAATGTTATTCTTTATCTCAATGTACGCTTCAGCGCAGGTCGATAAGATTTTAGGCGAGTGGCGTACCGTCGATGATGTGACGGGCGAGACTAAAGGCATAGTGGAATTCTATAAGGGCGACAACGGACTTTATTATGGAAAGATAATAAAAGTCTTTTGGAAAGGTCAGGAACTGAAAGACACTGGCTTTGAAAATATGGTTGTCATTCGTGATATGGAAGAACACGATGGTATCTTGAAAAACGGCATCATCTATGAACCTGAAGGAAAGAAAGACTATTACGGAAAGATTTACTATAACAAAGAAGACAACACCATAACTTTGCGTGGCTCTATCGACAAGCGAGGCTGGATAGGCCGTTCTCAGACTTGGGTGAGATGATTGTGAAATTGAAAATTTAAAATTAATTTAATGTTTAACCAATAAAAAAATTAAAACTATGAAAAAGTATTTATTATTATTTGCATTAGTATTAAGTTCGATGTTTGCATCGGCACAGATTGACAGAATCGTCGGAGAATGGTATACTGTAGATGATGAAACAGGAGCTATTAAAGCGCTTGTTAACATATATCAAGGTGAAGACGGACTGTATTACGGACAAATTATCAAGGCTTTTAAAAATGGAGTAGAAAATCCAAACAGCCCTAATAAAGGCTTGGTCATCGTTAAAGATATGCAGGAAGAAGAAGGCATTTTGAAAAACGGTACTGTTTACGAACCAGAATCAAAGAAAACCTATTACGCCAAGATTTCTTATAACAAGGAAGACAACACCATCACCTTGAGAGGCTCTCTCGACAAAAGGGGCTGGGTTGGAAGATCACAGACTTGGATAAAAGAAAAGAAATAAAAAAAATTGGTGCTTTTAAAGCACCAATTTTTTTCTTAATGTCTCAATCATATCGACGCTCATCTTGTCGAGGTCGTATTTAGGATTCCATCCCCATTCGTTGCGAGCGCAGCTGTCGTCTAAGCTGTTAGGCCATGAGTTGGCAATCGCTTGTTTGATAGGTTCTGGTTTGTATTCCATTTCAAATGTAGGAATATATTTTTTGATTGTGTTGTAAAGGATTTCTGGGTCGAAGCTCATCGCTGTAACGTTGAATGAGTTACGGTGGATGAGTTTGCTTGGGTCAGCTTCCATGATGTCAACCATTGCGTCTAATGCGTCAGGCATGTACATCATATCCATGAAAGTGCCTTTTTCGAGAGGGCAGATGAATTTCTCGCCTTTGACAGCAGAGTAGAATATTTCAACTGCGTAGTCTGTTGTGCCGCCGCCAGGCAATGTGAGGTTAGAAATCAAACCTGGGAATCTGACGGAACGTGTGTCAACACCGAAGCGTGTGAAGTAGTAGTCGCTTAATAATTCGCCTGTAACCTTTGTGACGCCGTAGATTGTGTTAGGACGTTGGATTGTGTCCTGTGGTGTCATGTCTTTAGGTGTGTTAGGTCCGAAAGCGCCTATTGAAGAAGGTGTGAAGACTGCACATCCGAAGACGCGAGCTATTTCGAGACAGTTGACCAAGCTGCCGATACCTACGTTCCAGCCCAACATTGGGTTGAGTTCAGCTGTTGCTGAGAGGATAGCTGCGAGGTTGTAGATAGTGTCGATATTATATTTCTTCACTACCTCAATGATTTGCATCATATTAGTTGAGTCGATTCTTTCGAAAGGACCTGTTTCAACTATTTCACCTGTGAGTTGACGTAAGTCGCTGGCTACTACGTTTTCGTTACCGTAGATGCCACGAAGCTTCTTTACTAATTCTGTTCCGATTTGTCCGCCGGAACCGACAATTAAAATCTTTTTCATAGCAAATGACGCCTATGTTAATTTATTTTATAACTCCTAATTCTTGACCAATCTTAACGAATGCGTTGATACATTTGTCGAGATGTTCTTTTTCGTGTGCTGCTGATATTTGAACGCGGATACGAGCTTGTCCTTTAGGAACTACTGGATAGTAGAAGCCTGTCACGAAGATGCCTTCGTCTTGCATGCGTGCTGCAAATTTTTGTGAGAGAGGAGCATCGTACAACATTACTGCGCAGATTGCTGACTCTGATGGTTTGCAGTCGAAGCCTTTAGCTACCATTTCTTTGATGAAATAGTCAGTGTTGGCGTGTAATTTATCTTGAAGTTCGTTAGTCTCGCTCATCATCTCGAACATACGGATACCTGCTGCTACTAAGCCTGGTGCCATTGAGTTTGAGAATAAGTAAGGACGTGAGCGTTGACGTAACATGTCGATGATTTCTTTCTTACCTGTTGTGAAACCGCCCATAGCGCCGCCGAATGCCTTGCCGAGTGTGCCAGTGATGATTTCGATTTGGCCTTTGAGGTTGAAGCGTTCTGTCACGCCGCGACCTGTCACGCCGACAACGCCTGCTGAGTGACTTTCATCAACCATGACCATAGCGTCATATTTTTGAGCGAGTTCGTAAATCTTATCTAAAGGACATACATTGCCGTCCATTGAGAATACGCCGTCAGTAACGATTAATTTGAAACGGCAGTCTTTTGCTGCTTGAAGTTGTGCTTCGAGGTCTGCCATGTCAGCATTAGCGTAACGGAAACGTTGTGCTTTGCAGAGACGAACGCCGTCGATGATAGAAGCGTGGTTCAAAGCATCTGAGATGATAGCATCTTCTGCGCTTAACAATGGTTCAAAAACACCGCCGTTAGCATCAAAACATGCTGCATATAAAATAGTGTCTTCTGTGCCGAAGAATTCTGAAATCTTTGCTTCAAGTTGTTTGTGCAAGTCTTGGCAACCGCAAATGAAACGTACTGATGCCATACCGAAACCGCGAGCATCTAATCCTTTCTTAGCTGCTTCGATAAGTTGTGGATTGTCAGCTAATCCGAGGTAGTTGTTAGCGCAGAAGTTTAAGCATTTCTTGCCTTTAACAATGATTTCTGCACCTTGTGGACTTTCAATTATACGTTCGTTCTTGTACAAACCATCAGCTTCAATTTGAGCTAATTCCTTTTGTAGATATTCTTGAAATTTATTATACATAACATTAATTGTTAATAGATTCTTAATAATGTTTTAATCAATTCGCAAATGTAAACAATTAAATTTAAAAATCGAATAATTTTTAGAGAAAAAATAACATCATTTTTATACATTTTTAAATAAAATAAATTGTACCTTTGCATAATATTGAAAAAATTGTCACAATGGAAAATAACCTATTTATATACAATAGCTTGACTCGTTCAAAAGAGTTGTTCAAGCCTCTCAACGCTCCTCATGTAGGAATGTACGTCTGCGGTCCAACAGTTTATGGCGATGCTCACCTCGGTCACGCTCGTCCAGCGATTACTTTCGACCTCGTGTTCCGTTATCTTAAACATCTTGGCTATAAAGTACGCTACGTACGTAATATCACCGACGTCGGTCACCTTGAACATGACGCTGATGAAGGCGAAGATAAGATTGCAAAGAAGGCACGCCTTGAGAACCTCGAACCAATGGAAGTGGCACAATATTATAAAGACAGATACCATGTGAGCATGGATAAACTTAATGTGTTGCGTCCTTCTATCGAACCACATGCCTCTGGCCATATCATCGAACAAATAGAGATGATACAGAAAATCCTCGATGCAGGTTATGCTTACGAATCAAATGGCTCTGTCTATTTCGACATTGAAAAATATAACAAAGACTTCCGCTATGGTATCCTTTCAGGACGTAATGTGGAAGAACTTCTTAACAACACTCGCGAACTCGCTGGTCAGCTCGAGAAGAGAAACGGTGCCGACTTCGCATTGTGGAAGAAGGCTGAACCAAAACACATCATGCGCTGGAACTCACCATGGGGCGAAGGCTTCCCTGGATGGCACGCTGAATGTTCTGCAATGAGCTGCAAATACCTCGGTGAACAATTCGACATCCACGGCGGCGGTATGGACCTTTTGTTCCCTCACCACGAATCTGAAATAGCTCAGTCAATGGCATTCAATGGCGGCAAACAACCAGTCAAATATTGGATGCACAACAATATGATTACTCTCAACGGTCAGAAAATGGGTAAGTCTCTCGGCAATGCGATGTCACTCGAAGACTTCTTCGCTGGCAACCATGCACTCTTGGAACGCCCTTATCCACCTATGACAATACGTTTCTTCGTGCTTCAAGCTCAATATCGCAGCACTGTCGACTTCTCCAACGAAGCATTGCAAGCTGCTGAAAAAGGCTACAAACGCTTGATGGAAGCTGCTAAGATAGTGAAGAGCCTCGCCGCTACAGAAGGCGCTGATGAACTCGGCGTACAAAAAATCATGGACGCTTGCTACGATGCAATGAACGACGACTTCAACAGCCCAGTCGTTATCGCTAACTTATTCGAAGCAGTAAGACTCGTCAACTCAGTGAAAGACGGCAACGCTAAAATCAACGCTCAGGAATTAGAATTATTAAAACAATTGTTCCAATCATTCGTATTCGACATCTTGGGATTGTTAGATACTGAAGCAGGCGGCGACGACGGATTGGTTGACGGCTTGATGGAGACAATCATCGACATCAGAAAAGAAGCACGCGCCAAGAAAGACTGGGCAACCAGCGACATCATCCGCGACAAACTCGCTTCTTTAGACATCGTTCTTAAAGATGGTAAAGAAGGAACAACTTGGAGCAAGAAATAATTAGGAATATCCCACGTAGAGCCGCACCGTCGTGCGGCTCTTTTTATATATTTTATCTTATACCTTCTAGTTTTACATTTCTTTAATGAATGAGATTAACAGACTTTCATTCATTCCGATATCCATTATTTTACGTATCTTATCGAATCTTCTCCAAATGCTGCTTTGGTTTTTGTTCAAGAAATATTGTATGAATGATTTGTCGATGTTAAGTATAATAAGGCAGATGCAATAGAAATCATCTTTTTTGAGTTCTGGATATTTGTTAGAAAGTCGCGTGATAAAATTGTTGAGATTTGAGTCGGCGGAGCGCAGTAGGAGTATAAGTTCGTTACCGTTGAGTGGAATTAGTTCAGAAGCTTTGAGATTGCGTGTCTCAAGTTCTTTGATTCTCTTGAAAATCTCGACGCATATATCAGAATTGTAATAAGCTTCCAGATCGGCTTTGTTTTGGCTGTCTATCTTGCTCTTGATGTTGGCTATTTCTGTCTCCTGGCTTTTAATTATTTCTTCTTTATGGCGTAATTCTTCGTTAGAGCTTTTTATTTTTCCTTCAATCAGTGAAAGTTTCCATTCGTTGTCTTTGATGATTTCGTCTTTTTTGTCTAATGTCTCTTTATGGATTTTCTTTGTTATGTTAATTATTCTTAAGAAGCTAATGGTAAGCACTACAAGAAATATCAGGATGGAGACTATGATAGTTATATATCTTTTGACTTTTGTTGAGTCGGATTTATATTCATCATATAATGAAGCCATCTGTATTTTGATGTCGGTGTTGTCTCTTCCTTTAGGATGGACTTTATTATCCATGAAGCTGGATTCATCCATATCGGAGTTTGCCAATGACTTATATATTTCATAAATCATCTTGGCTGAAACCAGTTTTGTTGATTTGTTGCCGTGGATAAAAGATTGTTTGGCATAATACAAGGCAGAATCGTGTTGGTTAAGTTTGAGGTACATCTCTGCCATAGTATGCTCGTATACATATTTGTCCTTCTCGTCGGAGATATCAATCAATTCCTTAACAATATTCACAGACGAATCCACTTCACCTCCGTCGAAATAAATCTGTGCGAGACCTCTTTTAGCGTAATCTGAATAGACGTAGTTTTTCTCAGAAGCTTCGGAGATTGTGTTTTTATACCAGAATTTAGCATTTTCCATTTCATTTATTGACTGATACGACTTACCGATTCGTGCGGAAGAATAGAGGTAAGAGGTTGTATCGCTGATATATTTAAAGAAAAGGTAAGAGTTGTGGTAATAGTCGAGGGCAATGTCGAAGTAATATTCATCGGAGTATAGAGTGCCGAGTCGCGTATAGATAAGAGCGATGAATCTGTTTTTTTCGTAGTTGAGGTCTTTTGCTTTAAAGCAGTTTTTCATTATTTTGAGAGAAATCAAATAATCCTCGCAGCTTTCAATGATATTGTCTTCTTCCATTTCTCCTACAGCTTTATAATAGTGAGCTCTAGCCGTTTGAAATGACAAGTCTTTGTCATTTTTATAAATGTTAAACAAGCTGTCGTAGAACTTTGTTGCCTTTTCTACTTCTTTATCGTTAGATTGTTTGTATTGATTTTTGAATTGTGCTTCTGCTAGAAGTATGTGGTATTCGTTTACGAGATAAGGGTCATTGTAATATGTGTTGATGGAATCTTTTATATCTAATAGGTTGTAGAGGGCACTATCGACTTTGTTGGTCAGCATCTCACGTGTCTTCTTGAACTTAGGGGAGAAGATGTTGTGATGTTTTTTTTCGATACAAGAAGTAATAATAATAAGTAGCAGAATAGCTACTGTATGTATTTTTTTCATAAAGGTATTTGTTGCTTTATTTTGTATTTACTAATAATTCGCTTGCAAATATATTGTTTTTTATGAAAAAAATATAGAAAATAATCTATGCATATTTATGCATAAAAAGGTCTAACATTTTGATTAGTAAATATAACGAAACGTCTATGTCGTCAATGTTATAAATTTTATATGTCGTAGAGTTTTGCTGTTTCTCTATTTCTGTATTCATGTTTTTCGTAATAACCTATAAGATTTCCTGCAGAATCGCGCAGTGCTACCATATACACATCTTTGTTTTCATCGTCATTGCGAAAGGTGTAAACTATATTGTTTTCAAGATTCTTGCTGAACCATTCGAGTACTCTGTCAATTTGTTTGTTTGCTGAAGCAGGATGACAATTCCTTAGGCTTTTGCCAGTCAAGTCTTTTTTATATCGTGTAATAGCAGAAGGGTTCATATAAACAATTATAGAGTCCATATCACATACCACGATAGGAGCTTTGTCTTGATCTAAGATGCTTTTGAATAGTTGTTCCATGTTTTTCATATTTTATGAGAGTATATATAAAGATTAGATAAAAAAAAGAGACGATTCTTATCGTCTCTTTTATATTATTAGGGATAAGTTTATCCTAATTTTACGCGGTTGAAAGCTGTAACTGTAGCTTCTTTATCACCTGATTGGATATATTCGCGAACTGTTTTAGGGTCAGCGATGAGTGATACTTGGTCGAGTAAGCAGTTTTCTTTGAAGAATTTAGCGAGGCGGCCTTTAGCAATGTTTTCGAGCATTGTCATGTTGAGGTTGCCAGCTTTTTCTGCTGCGACTTGTTCTTTAATTTCGCGAGCTTTAGCAGCGTCTTCTTCTGTGATCCAACCTTTAGCCATGTTTGAGTTGATGTGGTCATCAGTGTCAACGTGAGCTGGGTTGATACCTGCTTTTTTCAAAGCAACTTCGATAGCTTTTTGAATTTGTTCTTGTTTTGTTTTTTCGATAGCGACATTGTATTCGTTATCTTTTGTTGCTTGAGGAACGTCGTTTTCATCGATAGCGACTGGGTCCATAGCAGCGATTTGGAGAGCAACTTCGTGAGCTATTTCGCTGATGCCATCGAATGATTTGTTGAAACCAACGATAGTAGCGAGGCGGTTGCCTTGGTGGTTGTAGTTAGTAACGAATTCAGCTTCGACAGCGAAATATTTACCAACTTGAACTTTTTCACCAGTTTTAGCTGTGAGGTCAGTTACGATAGCTTCAAGTGTCATGCCGTTGATTGTAGCAGCATTGAGAGCGTCGATATCTTTAATTCTGTTTTCAATTGCGAAGTCGAGGAGTTGTTTTGTTGTACCAACGAAGTCAGCGTTAGCACCAACGAAGTCTGTTTCGCAGTTTAACATAATGACAGCAGCGAATTTGTGATCTTCAGTTGCTTTTGAAATAACGCAACCTTCAGTAGCTTCGCGGTCAGCTCTTTTCATAGCGATTTTTTGACCTTTTTTACGGAGGTAGTCGATAGCAGCTTGTTGGTCGCCATTGCATTCAACGAGAGCTTTTTTGCAATCCATCATACCTGCGCCTGTCATTTGTCTAAGTTCGTTAACTTGAGCAGCTGTAATGTTCATAATAAATTGTGTTAAAGGTTTATTTATTTTTTGTTAACGGCTTTACGTGGTCTTCTTGGACGTCTTTCTTCTTTTTCTTCTTCGTCGCCCTTGTTTTCCATTACGTTTTCGTCGTCCATCATTTCGTCTTCAATGATGTCTTCTTTATCACGTGAGTTTTTACGTTCTGTCAAACCTTCTTCGATAGCTTCAACCATTTTGCTGATGATGAGTTCGATTGATTTTGAAGCGTCATCGTTAGCTGGGATTGGGAAGTCGATGATATTAGGGTTTGAGTTTGTATCAACGATAGCGAAAGTAGGGATGTTAAGTTTTCTAGCTTCTGCTATAGCGATATGTTCTTTAATAACGTCAACAACGAATACTGCGCTTGGAAGACGGTTGAGGTCAGCGATACTACCTAAGTTCTTGTTTAACTTTTCGCGTTCACGTTCGATTTGTAAACGTTCACGTTTTGAAAGGTTGTTGTATGTGCTGCTTGCCATCATTTTGTCGATGCTAACCATTTTGCGAACAGCTTTACGGATTGTAGTGAAGTTGGTGAGCATACCACCTGGCCAACGTTCTGTTACGTAAGGCATGTTGACTTTCTTTACGAGTTCAGCAACGATGTCTTTAGCTTGTTTTTTTGTAGCAACGAAGAGGATCTTTTTGCCTGATCTTGCTAATTGACGTACTGCATTAGCTGCTTCGTCAATTTTGGCTTGTGTTTTATACAAGTCTATAATATGGATACCATTACGTTCCATGAAGATGTAAGGAGCCATGTTTGGATTCCACTTTCTTCTTAAGTGTCCAAAGTGACAACCTGCATCTAATAATTGTTCGAATGTTACTTGTGTCATGTGTTAATTTTTTAAAATGTTTACTTTCACTGATGCAATCGCTGAGTAGCTTAACAGATCTCAGCAATTTGGATACTAAACACAAATGCTTGCCTTTTGATAGACTAACGTTTGCTGAATTGGAATTTCTTACGAGCTTTTGGCTGACCTGGTTTCTTACGTTCGACCATACGTGGGTCACGACGCATTAAACCTTTTGCCTTAAGGATAGGACGATATTCAGGATTGATTTCGCATAATGCACGGCTGATAGCTAAACGCAATGCTTCAGCTTGTCCGTTGATACCACCACCATCGAGGTTGACTTTAATGTCGAATTGACCGAGAGTTTCAGTTAACATTAAAGGTTGTTCAACAACGTAATGAAGGATACTTGTTGGGAAATATTCCTTATAGTCGCGCTTGTTAATCGTAATGTTTCCACTACCTGCTTTTACATAAATACGTGCAACAGCAGTTTTTCTTCTACCTAAAGCGTTGATTACTTCCATGATAATTATTTGGTGTTGATTTTAAGTTCAATAGGTTGCTGTGCCTGATGTTTGTGGTCAGGACCTGCGTAAACGTACAAATTACGGAATAATGCGTTTCCAAGAACTGTCTTTGGAAGCATTCCTTTGATAGCGTGTTCAAGAACTGCGATTGGCTTTCTCTTTAATTGTTCTTCTACAGTTCTGAATCTTTGTCCACCAGGATAACCTGTGTGGTGAACGTAAGTCTTTTCTGTTAATTTTTTGCCGGTGAGGACGACTTTCTCGGCATTGATAATTATGACATTGTCGCCACAATCACTGTGGGGAGTAAAGCATGTCTTCCTCTTACCTCTTAGGACCTGTGCTACTTCTGAAGCTAATCTACCCAGAATTTGGCCCTCAGCGTCAACGATGTACCATTTTTTGTTGGCGTTTTCTTTGTTGACACTAACTGTTTTGTAACTTAATGTATCCATTTGATTAATAATAATTTATGCTGTTAATTCAACATTTGTTTTCTACTATGATAAAACGGGTGCAAAATTAAAACTTTTTTTGTTATAAAACAATATGATAGAATATTTTTTTTAAAAAATCTCAAAAACTCAAAAACTCAAAAAATAAGAATGATGAAAACTTGCTGTTACGCCGAATTTTCTATGTATCTAACTTTTGAATTTCTGAGGTTTTGAGATTCTGAGATTCTGAATTTTTAAACTCTTGTCAACCTCTGGAAGCATTCTTCAATGCTGGTCTCTTCTCGCTGCATGCTCTTGATGATGATATTGTTGTTGAGCGCCCATCGCATCAAATCTTGCCTGATGTCTAAATCTGCCTTAGATTCCAGAATCCATTGGTTCTCCTTGATGGCTTTAGCTTGCTTCAATCCGACTATGCTCCTCAACATCTCCATCGTGACCTTGCCGTCAAATTCAACGACTAAAACGTTGTCGGATTCCTTCGTGAGGTTCTCTATATTGTCGTTAGCAACAACTACACCTTTATTAATAATAATAACCCTGTCGCAAAGTGCTTCGACTTCTTGCATGATGTGTGTCGATAATAAAACGGTCTTCTCTTCGCCTAAATCTCTGATGAGATTTCTGATGTCGATAAGTTGATTTGGGTCCAATCCTGATGTCGGCTCGTCAAGAATCAATACTGATGGGTTGTGTATCATGGCTTGCGCCAGACCGACACGTTGTCTGTATCCTTTCGATAATGCTCCGATTTTCTTGTGCATCTCAACGCCCAATCCTGTCATCTCTATCATCTCGTCGATGCGCTTGTTCAGTGCTTCTCCCTTTAGATGGTGGATGCCGCCTACAAATCCTAAATATTCCTTGACATACATGTCCAAATATAAAGGATTGTGTTCTGGCAGATAGCCAACACGTTTGCGTACTTCCATCGATTGTTCCCAGATGTCGTATCCTTCAACGCTTACTGTTCCTTTGGTAGGTGGGATGAAACAGGTGATAATCTTCATCAAAGTGGATTTGCCGGCTCCGTTTGGACCTAGCAATCCGACGATTTCACCTTTGCCTATGGTCAACGATACATCATTGAGTGCCAACTGTGTATCATATTGTTTCGTTACGTTTTGAACTATTATCGACATACCTTTTTTTATTTTTTGCAAAAATAGTATTTTTCTATAAAAAATGCATACACATTTGAAAAAACTGTTGTATCTTTGCACCCTCAAAAACGTGGAAAGATTTGATTGATTGCAACCACAAGAAAAAAATGCTAAAACAATGTTTTTTTCCTTTCTATTTCAATCTCAAACTCTCCGCAAATTAATTTATTTAAAACGAAAAAATTTAATTTGTTATGGGTTATTACTTCACTTCCGAATCAGTTTCTGAAGGCCATCCAGATAAAGTGGCCGATCAAATTTCTGACGCTGTCTTAGACGAAATGCTTCGTCAAGACCCAGAGTCTAAAGTAGCTTGCGAAACTTTGGTGACAACAGGTCTCGCCGTCATAGCAGGCGAAGTCAAATCTGAAGGTTATGTCGATATTCAAAAGACTGCTCGTCGTGTCATTGAACATATCGGTTATAACAAGGCTGAATATCAGTTCGACAGCAAGTCATGCGGCGTCATCTCTGCAATTCACGAACAATCACAAGACATCAACCGCGGCGTTGAACGTAACGTGGAAGAAGAACAAGGTGCTGGCGACCAAGGCATGATGTTCGGTTTCGCTTGTAAGGAAACAGATTCTTATATGCCTCTTACTATTGAGTTATCACACATTTTATTACACGAACTTTCACAGATTCGTCGCGAAGGCAAGAAGATGAAATATCTCCGTCCTGACGCTAAATCACAAGTGACAGTTGAATACGGACCAAACTGGAAACCTTTACGCATAGACACTATCGTCATCTCAACTCAACATGACGAGTTCCTCGCTGACGACGAGGCTATGATTCGCACAATAGAACACGACGTAAGAACAATTCTCCTTCCAAGAGTGAAGAAGCTTTTGCCACAACGCGTGAAAGCTCTTTTCAAATCTGATATGAAGTTGTTCGTCAACCCAACAGGTAAGTTCGTTATCGGCGGACCTCATGGCGACACAGGTCTCACAGGTAGAAAGATTATCGTTGACACTTACGGCGGACGCGGTGCTCATGGCGGCGGTGCTTTCTCGGGAAAAGACTCTTCAAAGGTCGACCGTTCAGCAGCTTACGCAGCACGTCATATCGCTAAGAACCTCGTGGCTTCTGGCGCATGCGACGAAGCTCTCGTTCAAATAGCTTACGCTATCGGCGTGGCACAACCTGTAGGTTTCTATATCAATACAAACGGAACATCACATGTTAAAGACGCTAACGGCAAGAAGATGAGCGACGCTGAAATGGCAGAACGCTTGAAAGACATCTTCGACCTCCGTCCTTATTCTATAGTCAAAAGATTCGGCTTGAAGAATCCTATCTTCGAACCAACAGCATCTTACGGTCACTTCGGCCGCGACTGCAGAATGGAAAAAGTTGAGGTGTTCTACGAAGATAAAGACACCTTCAAAGAAGACGGCAAAATCTACAAGAACGTTGAATTCTACGCTTGGGAAAAACTCGACGCAGTAGAAGACATTAGAAGAACTTTAGAATTCTAGAATTTTAGAACTTTAGAAATAAGAACCTCGGAAATTTTTCTGGGGTTCTTTTTTTATAAAGATTTTAAATATATTTGCAATGGTCTCAGTAAGTATAAAATTATGAAGAAAATATTATATTTGATAGTAATGACTTTAATGTCGATGATTTTGTGTGCGCAAAATGTCGGTGACACAACAAACGTCAATTGTGAAGACTATAGTTTAAGATTTACTGTTAGTAGTTTGTATCCCGCTGAATGTTCTGTTGTATGTACAACTTGTTCGGCAAATTCTGTAGAAGTAACAATCCCTTCTTCTGTAATGATTTCGGGAACAAAGTTTAACGTAGTTAGCATTGGTGAATGTGCGTTTATGGGTAAAGTGGGGATTACGAGTGTAGAAATTCCGGAGAGCGTTACAAAAATTGCCGATAATGCTTTTAGAGATTGTTCAAATCTAGCAAATATATCAATGCCTAATACCGTTGAATCTATTGGCAGTTGGGCTTTTATGAATTGTTCATCATTGACAAGTATATCAATACCAGAAAATGTTAAATGTATTAAAAATGCAACTTTTTCAGGATGTTCATCATTGGAAACCGTTGACTTTCATGATAATCTGAAAACAATAGAATATTTCGCTTTTTCAAAATGTTATTCATTGAAAACCATTGTTATACCAGCGTCTGTGACAGATATTGGTTATGGTGTTTTTGGTTATTCTAAAGAATTGGAAAGTATTATTGTTGATAGTGAAAATATTGTTTATGATAGTAGGAATAATTGTAATGCCATAATGGAAACGGCAACTAATAAGTTAGTGCAGGCTTGTAAAAATACCATAGTTCCAAATGATGTCGTTTCTGTTGGAAGTTATGCTTTTGAGGGTATCATGGTTGATGTCGAACTTCCCAATGGTGTGGTTGAAATAGGATACAGGGCTTTTTATGCGTCAGGATTGACGAAAATATTGATACCAAATAGTGTTCAAAGTATAGGAGATGAGGCATTTATTTCTTGTAATGATGTGGAAAGCATATTGGTAGAAAGTGGTAATTCTGTTTATGACAGTAGAAATGATTGTAATGCAATAATTAAAACTTCAAATAATCAGTTGATTGTGGGATGTAGGAATACTGTTATTCCCAATGATGTGGCATTCATTGGTGATTTGGCATTTAAGAATTGTGCTGGCTTGACTAATATTGAGATTCCAGAAAATATAACATATATCGGAGATTATGCTTTTCAAAATTGTGTGAATTTGGAGACTATAGAGATACCTCATAGTATTAAAACTATAGGTTTTTTTGCTTTTGGGAATTGTTCTGGTTTTACAAGTATAAAATGTTGTGCGGAAACTTTGCCATTAGCAAAATCCGGTGTGTTTGATGGTTGCCTTGATGATATGGTGATTTATGTTCCTGGCAAATCTCTTGAATTATATAATGAGCATTATCCATGGAAAAATTATGTGATTAAATCGATGACTTTATCAAGTCCTCTTGATATTTATCCAAATCCTGTTGGTGATAAATTGTTTGTTGAGTCTGAAATGAATATTGAAGAAATTTGTATTTTCGATGCCTTGGGAAGATGTCAAGACATTGAGATGTCGAGTAGTCAATTTGTGACGCTGGATCTTTCGGACTTAAATGGTGGAGTTTATTTTGTCAGAATAAAATCAGATGGAGAATTTATCATAAAACGATTTGTAAAGAAATAAATTAAACTTTACTTGAAACATATAGTTTCCGAAAAAAACACTAAACAGACACGAAAAAAATATTCGTGATATTTCGTGTCAATTTAGTGGATTGTTATAGTCTTACTTCAACGTCACTCTCGTAATACCGTGGCCTCCGGTCTCGAGACTTGCATCTTGCATCTGCTGTACGCATGACATCTTGCTGAGTTGTTGGCGTATGAGTTGTCGTAAGATTCCGTTGCCTTTTCCGTGTAAGATGCTTATGTTCTTGATGCTTAACAAAGAAGCATCGTCGATGTATTTGGCGACTGCTTCCAAAGCTTCTTCGCCGCGCATTCCTCTCACGTCTAAGGTAAGGTTGAAGTTAGCAGCTTTCTCGTTGATGTCTTCCATAATTGCCTTACGGAGATATGTCGGGTTGCTGACAGATTTCTTAGCTTCTTTCTTGCTAATCTTAACGACTTTGTCAGCTGTGGTTTTTAATTTCACGCTGCCGAATTCTATGGTGATGTCGGTGTCGCTGATGGCAATGATTTCGCCCACGACTTCCATCTCGTTGATACGAACCATATTGCCGACTTGAAGGTCTTGTTCGTTTTTCTTTTCTTTTTCTTCAATCTTAAGATTTTTGGAAATGACTTTAGCGTCTTCTTCGAGCTGCTGTTTCATTCCTTTCAAATCCTGACGTAGTTCTTTGGTACGTTCTTTCTCAGCTTGCGCTTCTTTTATCTCGCGGATGGTCCTTTCAATCTTGGCGTTAGCCTTGTCGATGAGCGACTGCGCTTCTTTGTTAGCTTCTTTGAGAAGCGTGTTTTTCTTCTTCTCTAAATCGCTGAGAAGATTCTTATATTTTGTGACGACCTCATTGAGAAGGTTGTCTGCCACTTTCAATTCGAATTCTTTTTTTCTTATTTCTTTCTTCTCAATCTCAAGCTGTTGAAGCTGTTGGTCGAAGTTGAGATGTTCTTTGCCACCAATCTCTGCTGCGTCGTCGAGTATCTCTTGAGGGAAACCGATTTTCTTGGCAATCTCGAATGCGAACGAACTGCCAGGTTTGCCGGTCATCATCACGTAAAGAGGCTGCAAAAACCTGGTGTCGAACAACATCGCACCATTGACGATGCCACTATGATTGTCGGCTAAGAGTTTCAAGTTGGCATAGTGTGTCGTGACAACACCGAACGATTTCTTCTCATTAAGTTTCAATAATATTGCTTCTGCTATCGCACCGCCGAGTTGTGGCTCGGTTCCTGTTCCAAACTCATCTATTAAAAATAAGGTGCGTTTGTTGGCGTGAGCAATCAATTCTTTCATATTGAGAAGATGAGAGCTATAAGTACTCAAATCGTTTTCAAGAGATTGAGAGTCACCGATGTCGATGAACATATCGTGGAAGATACCGCATTTGGAGTCAATCTCCATTGGTACGGCGAGTCCGCATTGAAGCATATATTGTACGAGACCGATGGTCTTGAGACATACTGACTTACCGCCGGCGTTAGGACCGGAGATGACGAGTATTCTGTTGTCTTTGTCTAAACTTAAGTCTAAAGGTGTTATATGCTTGTCCTGCGATTTCAACTTTTGTTCCAGTAGCGGGTGACGTGCTTGACGCCAGAGGAACATAGGTTCGTCGTTTATTTCAGGGATGACGCATTTGTACTCATTAGATAATAAAGCTTTAGCGCGGATGAAGTCGAGGAGTCCGAGGAGGTTCCATGCTTTGAGTAGCTCTGGAATCTCAGGGCGAAGCAGTTGTGTGAAGGCGAGAAGTATTTTATTTATCTCTCTTCTCTCTGCATATTCTAACTCTCTGATTTCGTTGTTGGTATCGAAGATTTCTGCTGGTTCGATATATACTGTCTGACCTGTTGCTGACTCATCGTGTATGAAACCGCGCAGCGCTCTTTTGTCGGCGGCTTTCACCGGAATAACGGGACGTCCGTCGCGAATGGTGAGTTCGGCGCTGCTGTCAGTCCAGCCTGCTGCCTTTGCATCGGTGAGAATCTTACGCATACGGCGGTCGATGGACGACTGTTTTTTTCTTATCTCACGGCGTATCTCCGCTAGTTCAGGGGAGGCGCTGTCGGGCATCTCGCCTTTGTCGTCGATGAGACGTGTTATCTCAGAGAAGATATGTCTGTCAATTTCAATGCCTTCTGCCAATGCCTTAAGCGACTTGACTCTGTCTGATGATTCTGATTTGAAGAAGTTCAAGACGTATGATAATGCTGACAGCGTCGGCTTTAATTCAAAAAGACTCTCGAGACTTATGACGGTGCCTTCGATGCTTAGATGTCTGAAGTCGTCGCGTAAGTCGTTGTAGTCGCGAATAGGGAATGGGACTCCGTTTTGCAAAAGCGAAAGGAAATCTTCAATCTGCGAGAGACGAACCTTGATTCTGCTGATGTCGGAACTGAATCGCATCTTATCCACGAATTCTTTTCCCATATCACTGATGCATAATTCGTTAAGTCTATTTTTTATAGACACAAATCCAATCTTATTCTCAAAATCTTTAGGATAAATCATCTCGCTTTTTAATTTTTTGCAAAGATACAAAAAGACTACAAGACTACAAGACAACAGGACAACAAGTTTTAAGAAAACTAGTAGTTCAAAGCTCATTGCTCAAAGCAAAAAAATCTTATTTTTGTAAATTCTTTAATGACAAAAAAATAACAACAATGATAAGAATAGAAATTTGTACAAATGGTTATCAATCAGTGATTAACGCTCAGGAAAACGGAGCTCATTGCACTGAATTATGTGAATCTTTGGAAGTTGGTGGCGTAACTCCTTCATACGGAACTTTGAAAAAAGTAGCTGCTGATATGAAAATACCTGTAAGAGTTCTCATACGTCCTCGCTCTGGCAATTATATTTATAACGATGCTGAACTTGAAATGATGTGCATCGACATCGCTTTAATAAAAGAACTCGGTTATGAAGGTGTTGTTATCGGCGCATTGACAGAAAACGGTGACCTTGACGTGCCTAAAATCAAGGCGATGATGAAAGCGGGCGAGGGTATGAAATTCACATTCCATCGCGCTATCGACGCTTGCAACGACCCTCTTGAAGCATTGAAAATATTAGTCGATTTAGGCTTCGATAAAGTCCTTACTTCAGGTTGTAAACCTAAAGCTGCCGATGGTATTGAGATGATAGCTAAGATGCAGAAGCAATATGGTGATAAGATTAAGATTATGGCTGGCGGCGGCGTAAATGTTAATAATGTAAAGAAAATCATCGATGAGACCGGCGTTTCAAACTGCCACGCTTCCTTGACTGTCGATGTCGATAATTACTGCCAAAATCTTTATCCTGAGAAAGTTGACAACACTGGCGCTGCTATGTGCTGGAAAGTGTCTTCGCCTTCACTTATTAAGGAAATGTTAAATATTGTTAAAAATAGTTAAAAATGATGTGTAACAATTCGTTGTTACACATTTTTACATTAATTTTACAAACTGAATTATAATAAAAAACAATCCTGATGAAGATTCGTAATTTATTTTTTATAGCAGCCTTGTTGACGCTGTTTTCATGTTCTGAAAAACATAACAATCCATTGATTCAAGAATTGAACGATTCATGGAATGTCACTACCGACACCTTAAATATTAATATGGAAGTCGATGTGCCTTCTGTCATTATCGCTGATATGTATGAAAACGGATTGATTCCTCATCCTTATCAAAGCAATATTGAAACTCAGCTGCATTGGATTCCTCAACGTGAATGGGTCTATACTATGAACTTCGATGCTGAAGACGGTATCATGAATGAAGATGTCGTTGAACTTGTTTTCGAAGGCCTCGACACCTATGCCGATGTCTGGCTCAACGATAAGCATTTGTTCTATGCCGACAATATGTTCCGTACATGGACTTGCGATGTTGATGATATCTTGAAAGAAAAAGATAATAATATCAAGATTAAATTCTATCCTTTTGATAAGGTACGTGATAGCTTGATTGAGACTTATCCTCTTCGTTTCCCAGAGAAATATGCAGTCATGCGTAAAGCCGCTTATCAGAACGGATGGGACTGGGCTCCTCGTTATATGAACATGGGAATATGGCAGCCTGTTTATCTCAAAGCCTGGACTCATTCAACAATAAATTCTGCAACAATCATTACTTCTGCTATTGAAGAAGACAAGGCTGAATTGTGTTTCGAGACTTATATTCAAGCTGACAGAGAACATGATGTCACTTTGCAGCTCTTCCAAAACGACGTCAAGATTTTAGACAATACCGTACAACTTGAAAAAGGTAACAACTATTTCTCTTTCCCATTTGAAATTGCTAATCCAATGTTGTGGTGGCCTAACGAATTGGGAGAACAAAATATGTACTCTTTCAATGTTAAGATGCTCGACGATGAAAATATCATAGAGGAAAAGGATATCGAAATGGGTATCCGTACAATCGAAATGGTTGAGGAACCTGATAGCATCGGAACTGCTTTCTATTTCAAAGTTAATGGTACACCTTTATATATGAAAGGTGCTAACTATATTCCAGAAGACATGATTACTTCATGGATGTCTAAAGAAAGAACTCAAGAACTTCTCGAACAATGTGTTGGCGACGCTCACATGAATATGCTTCGTGTATGGGGCGGCGGCATCTATCCTCCTGACTATTTCTTCGAAATATGCGACAGCCTTGGTATCCTCGTATGGCAAGATTTTATGTTCGCTGGTTCTACTTATCCTTACAGCGATGAATATATTAATAATGTAAGAGAAGAAGCTGAAAAACATGTCATAAAATATAAGAATCATCCGTCTCTCGCATTATGGTGCGGCAACAATGAAATCAGCGAGGGTTATTACAACTGGGGCTGGCAGAACTCAATGGGCTGGTCTGATGAAGAATACAAGGAAATGAAAGACGGCTACGACAAACTCTTCGAAGAGATGTTGGATGAAGTCGTTAAAACTAATGATAAGTCGAGACCTTATTGGCCAAGCTCTCCAAAGAACGGATGGGGTAGAGCAGCAAGTCTCACAGAAGGCGACGTCCACTATTGGGGCGTATGGTGGGGCGAACTCCCTTACGAAATGTATCGTGAAAAAGTGGGACGTTTCAACAGCGAGTTCGGCTATCAGTCTTATCCTTCAATGTCAACTCTTAAAATGATTGACGAAAACCTCAATGATGAAGTGCTCCAAGCTCACCAGAAACATCCAAGAGGCGAGAAACTCATTATGGATCATGTCGTGAAATATTACGGCGAACCTTCAGACTTTGAAGATTACGTTTATCTCAGTCAGCTCTCACAGGCATACGGAATGGACATCGCTATCACAGCACAACGCAGCTCACGTCCTCGTAGCATGGGTTCTCTCTATTGGCAACTCAACGATGCTTGGACATCAATATCATGGTCTTCTATAGATTATCTCGGAAATAAAAAAGCTTTCCATTATAAACTCAGCGAGATGTATGCTCCAATATTATTAGGTCTCGATGATGCTGGAAACGACAACTATAAATTATGGATTTGCAACGATAAACAACGCGACATCGACGGACGTATCCGTATCGTTGTTGAAGACATGCGCGGAAATCAGATGTTCGCATTCTCTGAAGTCGTTGACGTTAAAGCTAACAGCTGCTATCGTTTCCCTAAAGATATTGCTATCAATATGACTGAAAAGATGAAGTCTGACTGTTATGCAAGAATAATATTCATGGAAGACGACACTGTGTTGAGCGAGAAAATTCATATCTTCAAATATCCTAAAGACATGAATTTCATTGAGACACAACTCGAACCTAAAGTCACATTCGTCGATGGCAAATATCATCTCGAATTCAATTCAAATGTCTTCGTTAAAGATGTCTTCATTTCAACGACTGAACAAGGCGAATTCTCGGCAAATTACTTCGATGTGCTTCCAAACGTGACAAAGACTATAATCTTTGAACCGGAAGACAAGAAAAAGAAAGACTTGGAATTTAAGGTACACAATTATAATAATTGAAAACTGAAAGTTGGCTGTCAGCTATCAGCGGTCAGTAGTCAGTTTGAAGTTTAAAATTAATTTTCAGCTTTCAATTTTCAATTTTAAATTGCACACAGTGCTGAAGGTGCGACAGAAAAACGTCTCTGTCGTGCCTTCAGCACTTTTTATATCATTCCGGTCATGAATGCAGGGGTTACGTGCTTCGCACTTTGAACTCTGACTCTGACTCGGCAACTCATCATACCCTCAGTTCCTCTAAAAATTCATCTTGCCAACATATTCAGGTTTGAATTCGCCAATTTTCAATTCGATAGCAATCATAGAACGTAGTCTTCGATGGAAAAATAACAAATCAACATGATAATCTTTGTTGTTAAACGACAAAGTGTGTTGGTTTCCGATAAAACTGAATCCGTTTCCTAATTCCATAATGAAGGATGAGATTTTATTAACCAAATGTCGTTCTAAATCCAGTTCTTTCAATGGTTCTACAGCATCAATAAATCCTAAGTGATACCGACTCCTGAAAATCTCATTAGCATATTCTGCGTTCTCTCCCGACATAGTGACGGCAAAGTTGTTCGACTTCTCACTTGCGTGTAATGAAAGATGATATTCAGATTTCAAAGCAAGATTCAGTATATCGAACGACCATCCTTTATTTATTATTTCATTGGCATAAAAAACAATATGTTCTGTAGATAAATTATGTCTCAATAGTAACATATTATGTCTCCATGGTAAAAGTGCAACGCTCCGTTGCACTTTTGTATCTTCTTGATAGTAGCGAAGGTAGAAGCGTTTCATGTTCCACAAATTCCTTGACTCATAGACTCAGCAACTCAGCAACTCGGTGACTTAAAAAAACATACCCAAAGTCTGTTGTCTGTTGACCGTTGTCCGTTGACAAAAAAAAGACGCCATCTTTCAATGACGTCTATATCTTTGCGACTCTGCGACTTTGTGACTCTGCGTCTTTTAATCAAGTTTCAAAACAGCCAAGAATGCTGACTGTGGAACTTCTACGCTACCAATCTGACGCATTCTCTTCTTACCGGCTTTCTGCTTTTCGAGGAGCTTACGCTTACGGCTGACGTCACCGCCATAACATTTTGCTGTAACGTCCTTACGAACCTGACGTACTGTCTCTCTAGCGATAATCTTAGCTCCGATAGAAGCTTGGATAGCAACGTCGAACTGATGACGAGGGATGAGTTCTTTCAATTTCTCACACATCTTACGTCCGAAAGAATATGCGTTGTCGCGGTGAATCAATGTTGACAATGCGTCAACGACTTCACCGTTAAGCATGATGTCTAACTTAACGAGACTTGCTTGTTGATAACCAGCGATGTGGTAGTCGAAAGAAGCGTAACCTTTTGATATAGATTTTAATTTATCGTAGAAGTCGAAAACAATTTCGCTCAAAGGCATCTGGAACTTAAGCTCTACGCGGTCTGTTGTGAGATAGACCTGGTTCATGAGAACGCCGCGTTTGTCGATGCAGAGTTTCATGATAGAACCTACGTATTCGTTCTTTGTGATGATTTCTGCTATGATGAAAGGCTCGTCGATATGGTCGAGTTTCGTCACTTCAGGGAGACCGCTCGGGTTGTGAACGTCGATGACTTCGCCATCGGTGAGATAAGCCTTGAATGATACGTTAGGCACTGTGGTGATGACGTCCATATTGAATTCGCGGTCGAGACGTTCCTGAACGATTTCCATATGGAGGAGTCCCAAGAAGCCGCAGCGGAATCCGAAACCTAGAGCTATTGATGACTCAGGTTCCCATACCAATGAAGCGTCGTTGAGCTGTAATTTCTCCAAAGAAGCACGGAGTTCTTCGTAATCGTCGGCGCTCACTGGATATACACCGGCGAAAACCATAGGCTTGACGTGTTCGAAACCTTCGATAGGTTTGTCGCAAGGATTTTCAACGTGAGTGATGGTATCGCCAACCTTGACTTCAGAAGAAGTCTTGATGCCAGAGATGATATAACCTACATTACCGGCTGAGAGTTCGTCTTTAGGAACTTGTTTGAGCTGAAGCACGCCAATCTCGTCGGCTTGGTATTCCATCTTCGTCGCGAAGAATTTAACGAGTTCGTCTTTGCGTATTGTTCCGTTGAAGATACGGAAGTAGGCGATGATGCCGCGGTATGAGTTGAACACTGAGTCGAAGATGAGAGCCTGCAAAGGAGCGTTAGGGTCGCCTTTAGGAGCAGGGATTCTGTCGATGATAGCCTCGAGTATTTCCTCGATACCTATGTTATTACGTGCGCTGCAACGTAAGATGTCGGAGCGTTCGCAGCCGATGAGGTCTACGATCTGGTCTTCCACCATCTCAGGGTTGGCGCTGTCCATGTCTATTTTGTTGATTACAGGGATGATTTCCAAATCGTGGTCCATCGCCATATAGAGGTTGGAGATGGTCTGAGCCTGGATGCCCTGTGTGGCGTCGACGACTAATAAAGCGCCTTCGCAAGCTGCGATGGAGCGTGACACCTCGTAAGAGAAGTCAACGTGACCGGGAGTATCGATGAGATTCAAGGTGTAGTTGACACCGTTTCTTACATAATTCATCTGGATGGCGTGGCTCTTGATGGTGATGCCGCGCTCACGTTCCAAATCCATATCATCGAGAACTTGGTTGACTAACTCTTTCTGTGATAATGTCTTAGTGTTCTCTAAAAGTCTGTCTGCTAATGTGCTCTTACCGTGGTCGATGTGAGCTATAATACAAAAATTTCTAATCTTATCCATATTGCTGCAAAGATAATAAAAAAGTCAACAAGACTGCAAGACTACAAGGCAACAAGTCAATATTTTTTTAGTAGAGACGTTTCGATGTTTCCTAAATATAAACGCACATTGAAGCGTCTGGTCAATTAGGAATTAGTAGTTCGGAATTGAAGATGCAACTCATTAATAAAAATGATAATTTTTTTGAAAAAAATGTGATGTTATTTGAAAATATTTTTAAAAAAATAAGTAAATTTGCGAGTTAAAAAAACATATAATAATCAGATTTGTTTAAACACTATAAAAACTATAAAAAGTATGGCAAAAATTAAAGTTGGTATTAACGGTTTTGGTAGAATAGGCCGTTTCGTTTTCAGAGCTGCTCAAACTCGTAATGACATTGAAATAGTAGGTATCAATGACTTATGTCCAGTTGACTACTTAGCATATATGTTGAAATATGACACAATGCACGGTCAATTCGACGGTACAATAGACTTCGACGTAGAGAAAAACCTTCTCATCGTCAATGGCAATCCAATCCGCATCACTGCAGAAAAAGATCCAGCAAACTTGAAATGGAATGAAGTAGAAGCTGAATACGTTGTTGAATCAACAGGTTTGTTCCTCTCAAAGGACAAAGCTCAAGCTCATATCGAAGCTGGCGCTAAATATGTTGTTATGTCAGCTCCTTCAAAAGACGACACTCCAATGTTCGTTTGCGGCGTTAACGAAAAAACATACGTTAAAGGAACTCAATTCGTTTCTAACGCTTCATGTACAACAAACTGCTTGGCTCCAATCGCTAAGGTTTTACACGACAACTTCGGTATCGAAAGCGGTTTGATGACAACAGTTCACTCAGTTACAGCAACACAAAAGACAGTCGACGGTCCATCATTGAAAGACTGGCGTGGCGGTCGCGCAGCATCAGGTAACATCATCCCTTCATCAACAGGTGCTGCTAAAGCTGTTGGCAAAGTCATCCCTGAATTGAACGGCAAACTCACAGGTATCTCAATGCGCGTTCCTACATTGGACGTTTCTGTTGTTGACCTCACAGTTAACCTCCAAAAACCTGCTTCAAAAGAAGCTATCTGCAAAGCTATGAAAGAAGCTTCAGAAGGTGAACTCAAAGGCGTGCTCGGTTACACAGAAGACGCAGTCGTTTCTTCAGACTTCTTAGGCTGCACACTCACATCAATCTTCGATGCTAACGCAGGCGTATATCTTACAGATACTTTCGTAAAAGTCGTTTCATGGTACGATAACGAAATCGGCTATTCAAATAAGGTATTAGACCTTATCGCACATATGGCTACAGTTAATGGCTAATGACGAAAGACTAAAGTCTAAAGGATTTTAGAAATTCAGAAATTCAAAAACTCAGAATCTCAGAAATGGGGTTCTGAGTTTTTTGTTACTCTGAACTCTGAACTCTGAACTATTCTTAATTTTTTTTCACTTTCCCTATTGATTTTCGAAAAAAAGCATATTAACTTTGCGGGTTCAAATGTTGAAAACGATGAATTATCCTGACACTTATTCCAAAGAAGAACAACTGGAAATGGACAAGCAGTTCGAGGTATTGCTTGATGCATGGACAGCTAAAAAAGATGAATCTGATATTGAGCTTGTTAAGAAAGCATATGAATTTGCTGCATTAGCTCATAAAGACGCACGTCGCAAATCGGGCGAGCCTTATATCTTTCATCCGATAGCGGTGGCAATCATCGTCGCAAAGGAAATTGGAATGGGTACTACTTCAATCGTCAGCGCTCTGCTGCACGATGTGGTCGAGGATACAGAATATACTGAAGAGTATATCTGCGAGCAGTACGGTCCTAAAGTGGCCCGCGTGGTCAAGGGTCTAACCAAACTGGAAGGCATCGATTTTCAGAACAGCATTGAAAGCATACAGGCAGAAAATTATAGAAAGATAGTCAACACTATGGCGGAGGACGTCCGTGTTATCTTGGTGAAACTTGCCGACAGACTTCACAATATGAGGACACTCGAGTCGATGCAGCATCATAAACAGCTTAAGATAGCTTCGGAGACATTGTCGTTTTACGCTCCTCTGGCTTATCGTCTCGGACTCTATGCCGTGAAGATGGAACTCGAAAACCTCTGTCTTAGATATATAAATCCTCAAGTCTATGATTCCGTGTCGAAACAGCTCGACGAGATACGTGAAAGTAAAATCGCTGAACTGGAAGAGTTCGCTAAGCCTATCAGAGCAGAACTCGAGAAAATCGGTATCAAGGCAGAGGTGAAAATTCTCGAGAGAGGTAAAAGCGGCATCTGGGAGAGAATGCATAAATATGAACTCTCTCTGAAAGAAATATACGACGTCTTTGTGCTTAGAATCGTCATCGACTGCCCTCTCGAACTGGAAAAGATACAATGCTGGCAGACATTTGGCGTGCTGACTATGTTCTATCGTCCTAACAACGCACGACTCAGAGACTGGCTCTCATTCCCTAAGACGAATGGCTACGAATCAATTCACGCAGTTTTTATGAGTCAGCAGGGCAACTGGATTGAGACTCAGATAAGAACGGAGAGAATGGACATCATTGCTCAGCGCGGTCTGATGGCTTACCTTAAATATAAAGATGACAAGAACAGCCTTATCTCATGGTTCGATAATGTCAAGAACCTGACAAGTTCCGACGATTCTTCAGCGATAGAATTCCTTAATAGTTTTAAACTTGACCTTTTCAATGATGAGATATTTGTCTTCACTCCAAAAGGCGAGATGAAGAATCTTCCAAAAGGCTCGACGGTTCTCGACTTCGCATATATGATTCACAGTGAAATCGGTAATCATTGCTTCGGCGCTAATGTCAATAGGAAACTCGTCCAGATGGATTATGTCCTTAACATGGGAGACCAGGTGGAAATCGTCACTTCAGAATTCCAAGTCCCGCAAGAGAAATCGTTTGAATATCTGGTTACGTCAATAGCAAAATCCAGACTCAAAGCCGGAATAAAAGACTACAGAAGGACATTTAAAGAAAAAGGCAAGGGAAGACTTGGAGAGTTTTTCAAGAATTTCAATGTCGATTTCAGCAGACAGAACATTGATTATATAGTTGAAAAAGTTGGTCTCGCAGGACGTATCGACCTGTATTATTATGTCGCATTGGGTAAAATCACATATCAAGATATAGAGCCATTGTTCAACAACGGACGTCGTTCGTCGAACGTTTTGTTAAAGATACTCACTTTGGGTCTGGCAGGCTCGACTCCTAAACTAGAGGATAATAATGATGTTGAAAGCCAGGGAAAAACAGATTTAGGTTACACTATCTCAACATGCTGCAATCCTATACCAGGCGATGATGTAGTGGCTATTTCTTTCCCTAACCAGCCTTTGCAGATACATCGTTCGGATTGTCCTAAAGCCATCAATCTGATGTCGCGCTATGGCAAGAATATAGTGAAGGCTAAATGGAAATTCAGCGAAGACATCGCGTTCATGGCTACCTTGAAGATAACTGGTGTCAATAAAAAAGGATTCGGCTCTTCATTGTTTACCTTGATGAATGAAAAACTGGAGCTTGACCTTTGCTCCGTCAAGATAAAAGGCGAGAGCGGAATGGTTGATGCTGTAGTGTCATTTTATGTCAATAATGTGGAACAATTAGACAAAGTTATCGGCGAGTTGAGAAAGATGAAACTCGTTAATAAGGTGACAAGATTGGAAAGAAACATTGAAAGTTAATCACTTAGTAATATTTTTATTTTAAAGCAATTTTTTTCATAATTGTACTAAGATTTTTACTAATTTTGAATGCTAAATACACATACCTACCCGTATGACTCCAAATCGTGAGTGATATTTAGCCTGTTTTTTTGTAAAATATTAAAAATCAATAAGTAATTATGGCAAAAATTGATTTGCTTCTCGGATTGCAGTGGGGCGACGAAGGTAAAGGTAAGGTCGTCGATGCTCTCACACCTCATTATGATATTGTAGCTCGTTTCCAAGGTGGACCAAACGCAGGTCATACTATCGAGTTCGACGGTAAGAAATTTGTCTTGCATACAATTCCTTCCGGTATTTTCAACGAAAAATGTATCAACGTCATCGGCAACGGCGTCATCATCGATGCTAAGATTTTCAAAGATGAAATTGATAAGCTCGCAGAAAGCGGAATTGACATCAGAGACAGACTCTTTATTTCAAACAAGTCACATCTCATCATCCCAACACACCGCGCTCTCGATGCTGCAAACGAAAATGCATTGCAAAAGAATAAAATCGGTTCTACTTTAAAAGGTATAGGACCAACTTATACAGACAAGACAGCTCGTCGCGGTCTCCGTATCGGTGACATCTCAGCCGACGACTTCAAGGCTCGTTATGAGAGATTGAAGAATATCCATCTCGACCAAATCAGAAACCTCAACTTCGATATGAGCACTCTTCTTCTCGATGGCATGACATTCGAGAAATATGAAGAAGAATGGTTCAAGGCAGTGGAATTCTTGAAACAGTTCAACTTTATCGAAAGCGAATATTTCATCAACAAATCATTGAACGAAGGCAAACGTATCCTTGCAGAAGGCGCACAAGGCACACTCCTCGATGTTGACTTCGGAAGCTATCCTTTCGTGACATCATCATCAGCTATCGCAGCTGGCGCATGTTCTGGCCTCGGCGTAGCTCCAAGCAGAATAGGCAAAGTGTTCGGTATCTTCAAGGCTTACTGCACACGCGTAGGTACAGGTCCTTTCCCAACAGAATTGTTCGACGAAGTAGGAGATAAGCTCCGCAAGAACGGCCATGAGTTCGGTTCAACAACAGGACGCGCTCGTCGTACAGGATGGCTCGACCTCCCAGCTCTTAAATATGCTGTTATGCTCAACGGCGTCACTAACCTCATGATGATGAAGTCTGACGTCATGGATGACTTCGAAGAAATAAAGGCAGCTGTAGCTTACAACTATAAAAATGAGAAAATTGATTACTTGCCATTCGACGCTTGTACTCAAACAATGACTCCTGTCTTGGAATCATTCAAAGGCTGGAATCAAAAGATAGAAAAAGACATCCCTCGCGAACTTAACAAATACATCGAATTCATTGAAGATTATGTTGGCGTTCCAATCACACTCGTATCATACGGCCCTGACCGCAGCGAATGTATTGAAAGACCAGCTAAATATTCATTATAATAATTATGACTATGAGAAAGATTAAGAACTTATTGATAGCCATTTTCGTTATTGGCTTCATGTCTTCATGTTCCAATGGTGGAGACCACTTTATCTCTGATGCAACACAACGCGCTGAGGTTGAAAGAGACCTTCAAGAAAAGATGGCGCAACTCCCAAATGGCGATTTGTTCAATATCTTAAATTCTGAATTGCCTCAAAAAGAAAAAGAGGCATTACAGTTCTTGTATGCATATATGCCGCTCAGCGACATCACCGATTATCCTGGAACATTCTATCTTAAGAATATCATGGCATCATACGCAGCAAAAGAAGAGATGCCTTGGGGTAAGATTGTCCCTGAAAGAGAATTCAACCACTTCGTCGTTCCTGTGAGAATCAACAACGAAAACTTAGACGAGTCAAGATTCGTGTTCTATCAAGAGTTGAAAGACAGAGTGAAAGACTTGTCAATGTATGAGGCAGTTCTGGAAATCAACCACTGGTGCCATGAGAAAGCTAACTACAAAGGCTCTGACTCCAGAACAAGTTCTCCTCTCGCAACAGTGAAGACCTCATGGGGCCGCTGCGGCGAAGAGTCAACATTCCTTGTAGCAGCATTGCGCGCTATGTGTATCCCTGCTCGTCAGGTCTATACTCCTCGTTGGGCTCACTGCGACGACAACCACGCTTGGGTTGAAGCTTACGTCGATGGCGAATGGTACTTCCTCGGCGCCTGTGAACCAGAACCAGTACTTAACCTCGGTTGGTTCAACGCTCCTGCTTCTCGTTGCCTCCTCCTTCACACTCGCGTGTTCGGACGTTACTACGGACCAGAAGAAGTTATTTCTGTAACACCTAACCATACAGAAATCAATGTGGTTTACAATTATGCAGAAACATCTAAAATGACTATCAAAGTCGTTGATATTGAAAACAACCCTGTTGCAGATGCTAGAGTTGAGTTTAAGATTTACAACTATGCAGAATTCTGTACAGTGGCTGTAAAAAATACTGACGAAAATGGTATGACATGGCTCACCGCTGGTCAAGGTGATATGCTCGTTTATGTTTCAAAAGACGGCAAATTCGGTTTCCAAGAGATGCCATTCGGTGAGAAAAACGAGATTGTTGTTAAACTCGACAACACCTATGGCAATGAGATGATGGTCGAATACGACATCACTCCACCAGCAGAAAAAGCTAAGATGCCTAACGTAACACCAGAAATGCGCGCTGAAAACGACCGCCGTTTCGCTTACGAAGATTCTATAAGAAATGCTTATATCGCTTCTTTCCCAAGAAACTTCAAAGATAAAGAAGTCAATACATTGATTGAAAAATCATGGGGTAACTACCAAACCATCATGGATTTCATTCAATATGCCGACGATAAAGGCGGTGCAAGAATAGCTTTGAACCTCCTCCAGGAAATCAGCGACAAAGACTTACGTGACATCTCTTTTGATGTACTGAAAGATAACTTCGACTATTCTCCTAAAGGTAAAGGAAAAATCTATAACGCTTACGTCTTGAATCCACGTGTTTCTAACGAAATGCTCGTGCCTTACAAACAAGAACTTTCAAAATACTTCGCAAAAGAACAAGCTGAACAATTCAAGAACAATCCACAAGCACTAGTCGATTGGGTTAAAGAAAATATCATTATAAAAGATGAATTGAACGCTCGTAATATCCCAATGGCACCTACAAGTGTCTTGAAGTCAATGATTACTGACTCACGTTCAAGAAATATCTTCTTCGTGTCAATGGCACGTTCACTCGGCATCGCATCACGTATCGACCCTGTCACAGGTAAAGTACAATATATCTCTGGCAAAGATTGGATTGACGTTAAGTTTGCAGAAGAAAGTGTTGCTAACGTAGTCCCTACACGTCAAGGTACTTTGATGGCAACATACAAACCAGTTGGAGCATTGACAGACCTCCGTTATTACACACATTTCTCTATCAAGAAATTCGACGGAACTAACTTCGACTTGCTTGCTTACGATGCTAAAGACCCAGGTATGGATGTTGGTGAACAATATTCTACATTATTCAAAAACGGTCTCGCATTAGACCCAGGCTACTATGTCTTGACAACAGGTACTCGTCTCTCTGACGGCAGCGTCCTCGCTCGTATGACATTCTTCAACATCGAGTCAGACCAGACAACAAATATCGAGTTGGTTATGAGAGAACCTGAAAAAGGTCTCAAAATAATCGGCAACTTCAACTCTGAAAACAGATATATGCCTCTTGACAAGGCTGAAGACATGAGTTTGTTGTCAACAACAGGTCGTGGCTTCTATGTACTCGGACTTTTGGACGGCGGCAGTGAGCCAACAACACACGCAATGCAAGACATCGCTTTGGTTAAAGATCAGTTGGATAAGTGGGGTAGAAGCTTCGTATTCTTGTTCCAAAATGAAGAACATAAGAAGAACTTCGAAAAGAAGAACTTCCAAGGTCTTCCAGAAAACCTTACTTTCGGTATTGAAGACGGCAAGATGTTGAAAGAAATAGTCGCTAACATGCGCCTTCAAAATAACAACCTCCCAATATTCATCGTGGCTAACACACAAAACGAGATAGTATTTATCTCACAAGGTTACACCATCGGATTGGGAGAACAACTGATGAAAGTCATCAACGAACTTTAAACCATTGGTCGTTGACCATGAACATAAAAAACTCCGCATAAAATTTTACGCGGAGTTTTTTTATACTCTAAATAAAATTCACGAAACCGCACGAAATCACACTAAACTTTACGAAATTGTTTTTTTAATTGCCCCCAAAAGCGTTAGGGATTGGAGCGGCATCCTTTTTCTGCGGAGGCGAAGACGGAGCGGAAAAAGATATAGCGGAAAGCCCGACGGCAGAGCCGGAACGCCCAAAGAAAGAAGACTACAAGTCAACAAGACTACATGACTACAAGTTGTTGGGGTGATGTGGTTTTCACAGAAAAAACATTTCGTGTGGTTTCGTGGATGATAATTAGTGATGTAGTAATGGTGTATCACCTCTGCGTTTCTTTGCGTCACTGCGAGAGGTTTTCTTAGAGTCGGAAAAATTTCGTGTCGATTAGTGAGGTTTAGTGGATGCTATAGTTTTATCGAGAATTTTTTCAGTCTTTCGTCGAGCATATTCGCAGGAATGGTATCGGAGATATTCTTCGCTATGACGTTAAGAAGTCTTTCCTTGACGTAATCGTTTCTCACAACCAAAGAGATTTCTCTGTTAGGCTCTGGATTTACGATAGGTCGTACATTCGCTTTTTGTTGTTCCGTCAATAAGTCGATATGTAATTCTGGGATGATGGTGTAGCCGCCGTTGGTATCGACAATCTTTATCAATGTGTCGATGCTGCCTGCTTCGTATGTGGTGGAGAAACCGGAGTCTGATTCACAGAGTCGCATCACCTGGTTGCGCAGACAATGTCCTTCCTTCAAGACCCAGAGATGTTCCGTAGGAATATGATTCATCTCGTACTCCTTAATAATATTATATAAAGGCTCGGTAGGGGAGACGTAGGCAAAGAATCTCTCGTAATAAACCGGAATCTCCAAGAAATTAGGATTGTTGAGCGGTGTCGCCAATAATGCCATATCGATTTCCGCTTTCTCTAACTGGTTTATTATCTCTGCCGTCGTTATTTCCTTGACATGAAGGTTGATGTTAGGATTTCTCTCCTGAAGCACGTTGAACAGCTTAGGCAAGATATAAGGCGCTACGGTAGGGATGATTCCTAAAACGACTTTGCCCGATTCCTGCTGACGCTCATTCATCGCCAATTCTTTAAATTGTTTGGCATTATAAAGAATCACTTTAGCCTGGTCGATGAGACGTTTGCCTATTTCAGTAGGAGCGATAGGCTGTGATTTTCTGTCGAAAATGCTTATCTCTAATTCTTGTTCTAACTTCTGAATCATCATGCTGAGCGTTGATTGTGTTACGTTACATGATTCAGCTGCCTTCACGAAATGACGATATTTGTCAACCGCGATAATGTATTCTAATTGTTGTAATGTCATATTTTTTTAATATTGTAGAGACGCGTCAATGTCGTAACTTATATAAAGATAAAAGTTATTGTATACAAATGACAACATTGACACGTCTGTACTGTTTTATTGTTAATCGAAATTTTCGATACAAAGATAGAAAATATCTGTTTGACTTATGATGTATTTCCGTATTATTTTTGCAATGTCAAAATGAACAAAAGCCTACGACGGAAGGTTGATGACTAAAGTCGAAAGGCTAATGACAAAAGTAAAAAAATAAAATTAAAAACAAACAAATTAAAACAGTAATAAAATGGAAACAAACAACAATAATACAGTAAACGTAATGCCAAGAATTGGCGATAAAGCTCCAGCTTTCGTAGCAAAATCAACACAAGGTGAAATCAATTTCCCATCAGACTATAAAGGCATGTGGAAAATCTTATTCAGCCATCCTGCCGACTTCACACCGGTATGTACTTCAGAGTTCATGTCGTTCGGCAAATTAGCTGACGAGTTTGAAAGACTCAACACTCAGTTGGTTGGTCTCTCAGTGGATGGATTATACAGCCACATCGCATGGTTGCGCACCATCAAGGAAAAGATTGACTGGAAAGGCATGAAGGATATGGAAATCAAATTCCCTCTCATCGAAGATATCACAATGAATGTTGCTAAGATGTACGGCATGATTCAGCCAGGTGAGAGTTCAACATCAGCAGTTCGTGCGGTCTTCTTCATCGACCCATTCGACAAGATTCGCACTATCATGTACTATCCACTCGCATTAGGACGTAACTTCGACGAAATCATGAGAGTGTTGGTAGCCTTACAGACAGCCGACAACTTCGGAGTAGCTATGCCAGCCGACTGGCGTCCAGGTGATGAAGTCATCGTTCCAACAGCAGGTTCATGCGGCGTGGCAAAAGAAAGAATGCAAAGCTCAGACGAAGACATGCACTGCTACGACTGGTTCTTCTGCACAAAGAAATTAAGCAAGGAGAAAGTAGAAGAAAAACTTGGAAAATAAGTTCCTAAAATAGCCATGCAATGAATTTTAAAATAATGTTAATGTTTTTGATTATGCAGCTTCCTGTCTTGGAAGCTGCTTCTCAAGAGATGACGAAGAAAGAAAGGGAAACTAAAATGACTACTATAAATTTGACTAAAGAGGACTTTTTGAATAAGGTGATGGATTATGAAAAGAATCCTACCGAATGGAAATATAAAGGCGACAAGCCTGCTATCATCGACTTCTACGCTTCATGGTGTGGTCCATGCAAGATGTTGGCTCCTGTTCTCGAAGAACTCGCTAAGGAATATGAAGGACAAATCTATATATATAAGGTAGATACCGAGGCTGAAGAAGAACTGTCGCGAGCATTCGGAATACGCTCTATCCCGACAATGTTGTTCGTCCCGATGAACGGCCAGCCGATGATGACACAAGGAGCGCTGCCAAAAGCTGAACTCGATAAGATAATAAAAGAAAGACTTTTGTAAAGACTACAAGACCACAAGACTACAAGACAACAAGCTTTGTTTACTGCCATAACTAAAGCTGCTTAAACTAAAATAACTGCCATCACTGCCATTACTCCATCACTACCATCACAACCATTACTACCATCACTAACAACACTGCCATGACTTAAAACTAACAATACTACTAAAACTGCCATCACTTCCATAGCTATTGAAAATAACGCGATGCGTTTATAAAAAAAGAGGCTGCTAAGATTTTAGCAGCCTCTTGTCTTTTGACTTTAGACTTTAGTCGTTAGTCATTATTTAACAACAACTCTATTGATCATTGTGTTGTCGCCATCTTGAATCTTGATGATGTACATGCCTTTTTCTAAGTCTTCAACATTGATTGTTGCATCGCCTGAGATTTCAGTAGCTTTAACGCAACGGCCTGTCATGTCGATTAAGCTTACTTGAGCATTGCTATCATATTTAACGTAGATTACAGATGATGCTGGGTTAGGATAGATTGAAACCATGCTGTTCAATTCTACTAAACCGTCTTCGTCAGTCTTGAATGAAACTGATGTTGTTGGGCCCCATTCGCCAGCAGCGTTTTGAGCTGTACCGATGAAGTAGTATTCTGTGTTAGCTGTGAGGTTTTCCCATGTCCATACGTCAACTTCTGTGTAAGAGATGCCTTCAGCTTGTAATTCAGCAGCCAATGCGTCAGCGCCTGATGCTTCAACTTCAGCTTTATCGAAGATAGAGTATGTGTAACCAACAGCGAATTCGTTAGGTGTTGCTGTAGATTTAACAGATGTTGCGCCTAATACTTCAACAGTGATTGTAACTTCAGCGATTTGTGGTTCTGGGTCAGAATCTAATGTTGTGAATGATTCGATTGTAGCAGGAGCCCATTCGTCGCCGGCGTTCTTAGCTGTAACGATTACGTAGTATTCTGTTGCAGCGTTGAGGTTGCCTAAAGTATGTTCGTTGTTGCCTGTGTAAGGAATGCCGTCGTTTTGTAATGCAGCAACGATAACGTCTTCACCCATGTAGTCGAACATAGCTTTTGAGATAGCGCCGATGTGATATTCTACTGTAGCTTCGTTTGCTGTTGTGTTAACAACAACTGATGTAGCGTTGATTGTGCTGATTTCTACAGTAACTTCAGCAGCATCATATTCTTCTTCAGCTTCTGGAGTTGTGAAAACAACGTGTGTTGTTGGACCCCATTCGCCAGCAGCGTTTTTAGCTGTACCGATGATGTAGTATTCTGATTCTGGTTCTAACCATTCCCATGTCCAGATGTCGATTTCTGTATATGGAGTTTCGTCTTCACGGAGTTCTAATGCTAATGCTTCAACGCCGCCTGCTGCTTCAACTTCAGCTGTTTCGTAAACTGAGTAGTGATATTCAGCTGTAAATTCGTTAGGTCTTGCTGTTGTCTTAGCTGAGTTAGCGTTAATAACTTCAACTTCGAAAGAAACCTTAGCTATTTCTTCTTGACCTTCAACATCGATGTTTACTGAGAATGCTTCTGTTGCTGATGCTACGAGGTAGTATGTACCAGCAGGAACTGTCATAGCTAATGTGTTGCCGCCGTTTCTCTTAGCTGAGCCGTCTGATAAAACGAGGTTGTCTGCTAAAACGCCTGTTGCCCATTGACCGTCGCAGTCGTAGTGACGTAAACCGATATAAACATCTTTACCTGCGTATGCGCTGAGGTCAATAGTTCTTGTTACATAACCTTGTTCTGAGTTTTCATTGAAACCTTCGCTGTAAACAACAGTCCAGCTTTCATTATCTTCTGAAACGACTACACCATATTTATCGTAGACGTATTGGTAATTCATAGGACTTACGTCAACAGAGAATGTAGATGTTGATGTGATAATATATTTAGATGTAGTAACGATGAAGTTGTCTGGAGTTAATTCGCCACCAGCGTATGATAATGAGTGGATACATGTACTATTGTCAGGACCAGCGATACCGTATGTGTTAGCCATTGTCCAGTTGTAGTTGTCATTATCATATTGGAATGTTCTCCAACCATCAAGGGTATTGTCGTTGAAGTTCTTTGTGAAACTTGATGATGTTGCTTCTGGTTCTTCTGGTTCTTCTGAACCTTCACCTGTTAATGTGAAATCATCGATGAAGAATGTGTAACCGTCTGTGCAGTTAAAGTGACGGAAACCGATATGGAGGTTTTGGCCTGCATATTCGCTAAGGCTTAATGTCAAGAGTTTTTCAGCAGGTTTTTTACATGTTTCTTCATAGATAGATGTGAAGTTAACATTGTCTGTAGAGATAATTACAGAGAAGTGTTCATCATAATTGCTATCTCTTCTGAATGATAATGTTGAGCTTGCTATGATGCTGTATGCGTCAGCTGTAGAAATGTAGTTGTCTGGAGTGATAGCGCCATCCCAATCATCGTATGAGTTAGATGTTAAAGTATTGCCATCAATGCCCCAGTCACCAATATACCAGTTGTGGCCGTCGCCGTCAGCGTCGATAGTGATGAAATCAGCTAAGCTGCCATCTGCGAAATCGTAGAAGAATGATGTTGGAGCGTTTGGATCAACATTGTTTACTACGTAGAAGTTTTCAGCGCCAGGACCATCTTCACCGTTAAAGTCTTCAGCATATAAAGCTAATTTACCGTTAGCGCCTTCGATAGCTGCGTTGAATGTTGTTTCTTCTGTGAATGTGAGTTTGTAAACAGCGTCAGCACCGTCTTGTGTTTCACCTGGTAATGTGTAGTCATTGTTCAAGTTTGCATAGTCAGGTGTTGATGTGAATGGGAATGAAGCAACTTCGATAGCATTTTGCCATGTGTCACCTTCAGCTTCTTCTGGTTCTTCGTTGCCGCCTTCATTGCCAGATACTGTTACATACTTAACATTGTCGATGCGGATACCGTTTGCAATATTACTGCAGTTGTGATGAACGAATCCGATATGAACATTTTGACCTGCGTATTGTGAGAGGTCTGCTGTTCTTACTTCAAAACCTTCTGTTGGAGCTTCGAAGGCTTCATCCAAAATAACTTGGAAGTTTTCACCGTCTGTAGAAATAACAACACCGTAAACATCAGAATAATAGTATGGGTCTGTTGTGCTGATATACCATTCTAAATAATCACCATTGTTAATAGTGTATGTTGATGTTGTGATTAAATAGTTTTCTGGGTTAAGATTGAAACCAAGGTATGCCCATGAAGATATACAATCTGTTTGATCTATACCTGCTTCTTGGTTGATTATCCATTCATAAGTGTCACCGTCTTTGTCGATTGATGTCATGCCATTTAAAGTGCCGTCGTTGAAGTCATAGAAGAAAACAACACTTTCTTCGCCTTCGTTGCCTTCACCGCCTTCGTTACCTTCGTCGATAGTGCCTGTTAATACGACATTGTCGATTAATAAGCCAGTAGCTTCATAACCTGTGCAGTCATAATGACGGAAACCAACATAAACAGTTTGGCCTGCATAAGCGCTGAGGTCTAATGTTCTGTCTGATGTGTAAGAAAGTGGTAATGTTTCTTCCCAGACATTTGTGAATGTTTCATTGTCAGTAGAAATAACGATAGCGTAATGTTCTTCGCAGTAGCTGTTATGTAAAGAAGCTACATACCATGATAATTCAGAATTTTCTGAAATTTCGTAAGCTGTTTCAGTTACAGCGATATTGTCTGGTTCAAGGAATCCGCCAGAATAAGCGTGAGAGACGAGGCATGAAGTTGCATCCATACCATTTGACATGCTGATTTCCCATGTTTTTCCGTCGCCGTCTTGGTCGATAGCTCTCCAACCTTCCATTGATCCGTTGTTGAAATCGTATGAGAATAATACATTTGATTCACCTTCTTCACCTTCTTCGCCTTCATTGCCTTCGCCGCCTTCGTTGTCGTCGCCGCCTTCAGCAGGAGTGTAAGCTATTTTAACGTCAGCTCTTTGGTAGCCTGGGTCATAACCAGCACCTGTTGGGAAATTGCCGTATTCTTGGAAGTTGTCGCTATATGTGTATAAAACGTTTCCTTCATCAGGCATTGAATAATACCATTTTAATTCTGAAACAGTAGTTGTAGAGTTTGCTTTTTTACCAATAGCGATAACGAGGTTGTTGTCGCCGCTATATTCAAATGGAGTATCGAAAACGAATGTTTCCCATTCTTCGTCACCTAATTCAACGTTGCTGCCAGAATATACTAAAGTGAATTCACTTTCTGGAGTCCAGTCTGATGCTGAAGAATAAATGTCTTTTGATGTTTCTGCGAGATAAACGTCAACGTCTGAGAGAGTGTAACCATTGTTGTTGACTGTAGCGCAGTGGTAAGCGATAGAGTAGATTGTACCAGCTTCGCATAATTCAGCTTTAGGATAGATTGTTTCAGTCCATGAGTATTTGTATGTTGTTCTGAAAGGAACATTAGCAGTAGAAGCGTCTGCTGTACCTACAACTATTTCGTCAGTTGGAGTGCCTTGGTTTTCGTTGTCGTCGCCTTCATCTTCACCTTCATCAGGATTTGAAGAATCAGCTGTTCCTAACTTAACGATAGGTCTTTGGTTGAAGAGGTAACCATTACCGCCGCAGTAGCTGTTTTCATTTGGGAATAAAGCGCCAGCTGGGTTTGTATCGTGGAAGTCGAACATGATGCTGTTAGCGATTTGGTCGCTTGCCCATCTGATGTTCATATTTGATACGCTAGCACTTTTTGAAATAACGATAGCGAGGTTGTTATTGCCGCTGTATGAGAATGGTGTATCTAATGTTAATGTTTCCCATTCTTCATCACCAATAACAACATTAGTGCCTGAGTAAACTAATGTAAGGTCAGCTTCTGGTGTGAAATTAGCTTGTGAAAGCTCAGACTTTGTTACTTCAGCGAGATAGATGTTCATTTCTGCTGCTGTTAATGTACCAAAGAAGCCTACAGTTGCACATTTGAATGACAAGGATGTGATGTTACATGCTTGTCCGATTTCACTGCTTTGGTAAAGCATTTCTGTCCATGTGTAGGAATAAGCATTTCCAAACGGAGCTGTGTTTGTGTTGCTTGTTCCATTGCCGATTGTGATTTCGTCGGCATGTAATGCGAATGGTGCAAACATCACCAAAAGCATTAAGCTAAGTAAAAACTTTTTCATAATTTAAATTTATTTAAGTAAATGATAATTGTCTAAAAAAATCGTAAAAATAGATTTTAAATAGTAAAATAATCAAGTTTTTAAAAGACCGCAAATTTAAAAAACAAATTTCAAATAATGAAATAATTAGGAGTTTTTTTTAACAAAAAAAGGCCGCCTTTCGGCAGCCCTTTTTTGAACTCTAGAATTTTAGAAATTCAGAATTCTAGAGTTTTAAAGTTCTAGAATTCTAGAATTCTTATTTTACAACAGTAACTTGTTTTACGGCAACACCGTTTTCTGTTGTGATACGTACCATGTAAACACCAGCTTCGTATTGAGCCATGTTGATGATTTGGTTGTCAGAAACAACTTCATTTTCATACATGACTTGACCTAAAGCGTTGGTGATTGTGATGTTAATCATACCTTCAGCTGTGATGTTCAAGTTATCCTTTGTTGGGTTAGGATAAACCATCATGCCGTTAACGCCGTTTTCATCGATAGCTGTAACTTCAACGATAACGTAGTTTTGTTCTGCGTTGTCGTGTGCTGTTGCAGGTTCTGATTCACATTCTTCGCCGTTGTTTGTATAAACAGCTGTTACTTGGTAGTAGTATGTACCAGCTTCAACTTCGTCGAAGTAAGTACCTTCTGTGCTTTCGCCAACGAGTTCGAAGTTGTTAGCTGAAGTACCACGGTAGATGTTATAGTGTTCGAATGTTTCGCCTCTTGAAGCACCGTAAGCTACGAATTGGCCTTCGCCTGTTGTGTATTCATAGTCGATAGCTGTGAGTGTTGAAACTTCGCCCTTAGCGCTACCTGAAACCATAGCGCGGATCATCCATGTGTTGTTCAAGCCGTAAGCTGTTACGTCTTCCCATGTAGCACCGTCTAATGAGATCCAGCGGCCGTTAGGATCGCCTGTGTCAGCGCAGCATGATGCTGGGTAGTTAGTGCCTTTAGTTGTGCTGAATACAACCCAGAGGTTTTCTGTTACGTCGATTGGGAGAGCGCTTGTCAATTCGAATTCGAAGAAGTCGCCTGTGCCGTTACCAACGTAAGGTTGAGTATGTACTAATGTGCCAGGAGCTGTTGTGCCGCCGTAGTAGATGTTGATGTCACCTTCTGATTGAGCGAAGTCGAAGAGAGCGACTTTTGTCAAGAATGTGCCATCGTAAGCTTGGATAGAAGCAGCTGGGAACATAACACCCCAGTAGAATTCTGCTGGACCGCCGATACCGTCTTGGTTAACGCCGTTGTCGTAGTATAACCATTCTGTGTCAACGTTGCTGCCGTAAGGCCAGATCAATTCAGCGCCGAATGTGCCGTCTTCATTGTATTTATATTGACCGAAGAGTCTTTCAGGAGCTGCACAAGCTTGAGCTACTGTTGCAGTAACTTCTTGTGGGCATGACATTGCGTAGTAAGTGTTAGGATTGTTTTCACCACCGTAAACTACTCTTACTTCGTATTCGTAGTCGCCTGCTACTAATTCAGTGTCGGTGTATGATTCAGCGTTGAGAACTTCTTCTGTGAGGAGTTCGCCGTCGCGGTAAAGCATTACGCCGAGAACTTCTGCGTCAACGATTTCTGGGTTGTTGTCATCGTTGTTGTTGCCGCCTTCGCCTTCAACGTAAGCACGCATTTGCCATGTGCCGTACCAGCCTTCGCCGTACCATGAGCTGTCGTACCATGTTGCACCGCCGTCGTCTGAAATCCAACGTCCGTTAGGATCGCCGCAGTCAACTGAGTGAGCTGCTACATAACCGCCGTTTGTATTTGAGAAGTGGATCCAGAGGTTTTCTGAAGCGTCAACAGTGATAGGTGTTGTCAATTCGAATTCTTGGTATGTACCTGTTGCTGTAGCATTGTATGTTTGAACGTGTACTAAAGTGCCAGGACCAGCTTCGCCGCCTTTGTGGATGCTGAATGCACCTTCGTGAGCTTCATAAACATAGATAGATACCTTTGTCAATTGTTTGCCGTCGTAAGCTGCGATGAGGTCGCCAGGGAACATGATAGCCCAGTTGAATTGTTGAGCTTCACCTGTCATATAATCGAAGAAACCGAATGCTGATTCGTTAACGCCTGAGTCGTAGAATAACCATTCACCTTCTTCTCTTGTCTTAACTGATTCTGCTGTTAAGTTAACGTCATCAAGTTTGATAAACCATTGGTTCAAGCATTGATAGTGACGGAATGCGATATAAATCTTTTGACCAGCGTAAGCACTGAGGTCGATTTCTCTGCTGAACCATTCACCTTGTGTTGAACCTTCTGTAGCTGCACCTGCACTCAATGTTTCTTCGAAGATGTTAACGAAGTCGCTTGGGTTTGTACCTGTTGTTGAAACAGCTACTGCATAGTGTTCTTCACAGTATGTTCTGTCGTGTGAACTTACATAATATGTGAGTTTAGAATCAGCAAGGATGTCAACTTTTGTTTCTGTTACCAAGAAGTTGTCTGGTACTAAGATACCATCACTGTTGTCATATGAGAATGATGCTGCGCAATGAGTGTTGTTGTGACCGAATGGATTGTTAGCGAATTCAGCTGTGTTTTTCCAGTTGTGACCGTCACCGTCAGCGTCGATAGTTGTCCAGCCGTATAATGCGCCATTATCGAAGTTAGATGAGAATTCATAGACAGGTTCTGTTTCTTCATAAACTGGGAGAGTCCATGAGATAACAGCAGTGTTGTCTTCAACTGTAGCAGTCAAGTTAGTTACACCTGTGTAGTTGCTGCAGTTTCTGTATGTCCATGTGTATTCTAATGTTACGTCTTCATTTACAGCTGGGATTACATTCAATGTGTATTCTTGACCAGCTGTTAAGCCTGTAACGTCAACTTGGTAGTATGATTTTTCAATGTTTTGAGCGATTGTTGTACCATTTAATGTGATGTCGAATGATTCAGCTTCGTAATCCCACATTGCCCAGCCTGTTGCTGATACGTAGAGACCTTCAACCAATTCTGGCATCTTTTCTAATGTACAGTTGATAGTTGTAGCATCCATGATTTCCATGATTTCAGCTGTAGCGCATGAATAGTAACCGTCTAAAGCGATTGTCAATTCGTATGTGCCTTTGCGGAATTCTGTCCATTCATATGTGCCTGTAGCGTCTAATGTTGTTTCATAAACGTATGTAGGTTCGTTAACATTTACTAATGAAACTGTTGTACCTGCTACTGAAGCGTTGTCATCAGCTGTAACAGCAACTGATACTGTAGTAGTCATGTCTTTGTCGATGCTGTTTGACCAAACGATTTCTGATGCTACTGGGATAGGGCCGTCTGTTGCTTCGCCTGAGATGACTACGTTGTCAATACCAGCGCCCCATGATTTGTTTTCTAAAACACAGAATGCAACGTAAACTGTCTTGCCTGCACATTCTGATAAGCTTGCAGAACCTTCTGTCCATGCGTCAGCTGCTGTGCCTTCCCAAACAGTTGTCCAAGGACCTGTTGGAGTGTCGCCGTACATTACATATAAGTTGTTGAATGCACCTGCCCATGTTGGACTGATGTAGTTGAAGCTGATTGTTGGGTTCAATGTTGATGAGAAATCAACAGCTGGAGTTACTAAATAGTATAATGAACCATTGTCAGCGTAACCACCTAATTGGAATGCTGAGTAAGAACCTGTACATGCCATGTAGCTGTAGATAGAACCTTGTACTTGGATGTTACCCCATGTATTTGCTGTTGATGGGTCTGAATAGTTTGTCCAACCTTCTGGAAGTACATAGTAACCTGTTTCGAAACCTTCGTTGAGGATTTCAACTGTTTCGCGGCTTCTGCCTTCTTCTGCTGTGTACATAGCAGCAACACCCCATTTGTATGTACCTGGAGTTGCTTCTGACCATGTAGCATCTTGGTATGTTAATTCTGTTAAGTTGTCAGCGAGAACGATTGTGCTTTCACCGTTTGTTCTGTACAATTTGTAGCTGTGGAAATTGTAAGCTGCTTCGTTTCTTACACCTAAACGTTTTGTCATGCCTGATTTAGCGTCAGCGATAGCGAGTCTGTTTTCCCAGTTCCATGCTACGTCAACGTTAGCACCGTTTTCTGTTGCTGTAACTTGAGCAACTGTTGGAAGACCTTGTTCGTCATCATCATCTTCTTCATTGTTGTTAACGATGTTGATGTTAACTGTGAAAGCTTCTGTTGCTGATGCTGCGAGGTAGTATGTGCCAGCTGGAACTGTCATTTCGATAGTCTTGCTGCTTCTTCTCTTAGCTGTGCCTTCTGCTAAAACGATGTTGTCGATTAAAACGCCTTGTGAGTCGTTACCATTACAATCGTAGTGACGGAAACCGAAGTAGATGTTTTTGCCAGCGTAAGCGCTGAGGTCAATAACGTGTTCTGTGAAGTTAGCGTTCCATGCTTCATATCTTTCTGACCATACAACAGTCCAGTTTTCGTTGTCTTCTGAAACAACAACACCATAGTTGTCGTGGAAGAAACCTGCTGATTCAGGACGTGAAACGAATGTTAATGTTGAATTTGCTGTGATAGCAAATGCTGATGTTGTAACTGCATAGTTATCTGGCCAAAGAACAGAAGTAGCGTATGAGTTTGAGTGTAAACAATATGAACCGTCAGGACCTGCGATGCCGTAAGCATTCTTCAATCCCCAGTTATAAGCATCACCGTCGTTTTGGAACAATCTCCAGCCGTCCATTTCACCATCGTTGAAGTCTTCAGCGAATGTTGTTGAGCCTTCTGGGTTTTCAGGTGTTTCTGGTTCTTCTGGTTGTTCTGGTTCTTCTTCATTACCGTCTGTTAATGTTAAGTTGTCGAACAAGAGACGGAGACCGTCTGAACAGTTGTAGTGGCGTAAACCGATGTGAATGTTTTGTCCAGCATATGCGCTAAGGTCGATTTCTTTAGAATCTGAATAACCTTGGCCTGTACCTGTTAATTGTTCATCATAAACGTTTGTGAATGTTGTTCCGTCTGTAGAAACAATAACTGAATAATATTCACCATATTGCCATGTTACATCGTATGTTAATTTTGATTCAGCTGTGATTGTGTATTGTTCAGTTGTGTAGATGTAGTTGTCTGGATTAAGAATACCAACGCCGATGATATATGATTCAGAAGCGAGGCTTGGTGTATTGCCGATACCGTAATTGTAGCAGTTCCAGTTGTGACCGTCGCCGTCAGCATCGATAGTTGCGAATGCGCTTAAATCAGAATCGTCGAAGTTGAATGAGAATGTTGTTGCTAATTGTTCACCACCTTCACCACCTTCATTACCTTCGTTGTCATCACCACCTTCGTTGCCGTTTGATAATTTAACGTTGTCAATCAAAACGCCACCGCAGTAGTTGCTGTTGTAATGGTGGAAAGCGATGTAAAGTTCTTTACCAGCGTAGTTGCTGAGGTCAACTGTGTTGTTTGTGTATGCTTCTGGTGCATATTCTTCCCAGATTGTGAGGAACCATTCGCCGTCTTCTGAAATTTCTACGCTGTAGTAGTCAGGATAATATTTGTTGTCAGCTTTTGATTCGAATGTGAGTGTTGAATTTGCATTGATAGCATATTTTGAAGTTGTAACAACATAGTCGTTTGGTTGCAAGCTTGTAGAAATAGAGTAGAGGCATTTTGTACCGTCTGAACCAGCTTGAATAATACCATCAGAAACACCCCATGTATAAGTGTCTTGGTTTTGGTCAATTGTTCTCCAGCCGTTCATTGTGCCGTCGTTGAAATCGAAGAAGAATGTTGAATTTGTTTCTGGTTGTTCTGGTTCTTCACTTGGGATGTAGAAGTTGCCTGTGCCAGGACCATCTTCACCATTGAAATCTTCTGCGTATAAAGCGATTTTACCGTCAGCACCAGTAATAGTTGCGCTGATTGTTGTTTCTTCTGCTACTGTGAGTCTGTAAACAGCGTCTTTACCATCTTCACCGAGACCTGGTAATGAATAGTCATTGTTCAAGTTAGCGAAGTCAGGTGTTGATGTGAATGGGAATGAAGTAACTTCGATAGCGTTTTCCCATGTGTCGCCTTCAGCAACAACTGGATCAACTACATCACCACCTTCTTCACCACCTTCTGAAGCATTGCTATAAGCTATCTTGATGTTTGGTCTGTTGCCGTTTGTTGTGCCGTTAGCATTTGCTGGATATTGTGCGTATGCAGCGTTTGTGTTGTTTGAACGGTAGCAGTTAGCTTTGTCAACAGAAGTGTAGTTCCATTTCATTGCACTGTTTGTTGATGATGAGCTCTTAGAAACTGCGATAACGAGGTTCTTTGTTCCGCTGTATTCAAATGGAGTGTCTAAAACTAATGTTTCCCATTCTTCTTCACCGAGGAGGATGTTAGTTCCTGTATAAACCAATGTGAGATCTGATTCTGCAACCCAGTCAGCTGATGTAGGGTGGTTAGTTTGTTCTGTTTCACCCATGTAAACTTTAATTTCGTCAGCTGTGAGTGTGTAACCGTTGCCAGCATTGTATGTTGCACAGTTGTATGCAATAGAATTGATTGTGAATGCTAAGTTGATTTCTTCTTTTGCGTAGATTGTTTCAACCCATGTGTAGTTGTTAGCATTTTTGAAAGGAGCTACTGAAGTGCTTTCTGTTCCGTCGCCGAGAACTATTTCAGCGAGTTCTGGTTGTTCTGGATCAACTGGTTGTTCAGGTTCTTCAGTGTTTGCTGAACCTACATACTTAATATTGTCGATAAGGATACCGTTAGCCCAGCTGTCGCAGTTGTAATGGACGAGTCCGATATGAACAGTTTGACCTGCGTATTGAGAGAGATCTGCAGTTCTTACTTCAAAACCTTGTGTAGGTGCTTCCAAAGCTTCATTCAATATGACTTCGAAGTTTTCACCGTCTGTAGAAACTACAACACCATATACATCAAAACAGTAAGAATCATTTGTAGTGCTGATATACCATTCTAAATAATCTCCACCTTGAATGGTGTATGTTGATGTTGTAATTAAATAGTTTTCAGGATTAAGGACTGCGCCCCAATATGCCCATGATGAGATGCAGTTTGTTTGATCAATACCGCCTTCTTGATTGATTACCCAGCCATTGCCGTCACCGTCTTTGTCAATAGATGTCAAGCCATTTAAAGTGCCGTCGTTGAAGTCATAGAAGAAAACGACTGAATCGTCACCATTTTCTTCGCCTTCATTGCCTTCACCTTCGTTGCCTTCGCCACCTTCGTTACCTTCACCTTCTTCGTTGTTTTCAACAACTTCGAGTGTCCATGTTTCTTGGCATGAACCTGTGCAGTCGCCGTAGATAAATGTTTCGCCGCCGTCTGCTACAAATTCAACTTTGAAGTACTTGTTGTTGTCGCAGTTCTTGATGTAGAATGTTTCATTGCCTGCGTCAACCATTTGTAAAGCTGTTTTGTCTGTTGTGCTGTAAGCGTCAACATTCCATGCCCAGCATTTTACGTAGTTACCATCTGCAGAGAGAAGGTAGAACTGATTGCTGCCTGCATCTTCTAATGTGAAGATTTGTGCATTTGATTCTGCGTAATCATCAACGCCAACGCCACCGAATGCACCACTCTCGTGCATTGTGTTGTTGAACACGTTGATGTACTTGTTTGTTGAGATTGATTTGATACGGTACTGTTGAGTGAAATCAACATTTTGACCGCGCAATGCGAATGGTGCCATCAGGACCAAAAGCATCAAACTTGCTAAAAATTTTCTCATAAATGTTAATGATTAATTTATAAATATAAGTGAATTGAATTTATATTCATATAAAAGACAAATAATGATACTCTATAAGAATACCATTTTTATCAATAATTAATTAAAAGTGTTTTCTCTATTCGCTTTGATGTAAATGTTTAATCTATATCCTAACTAATTAAAAATGAGTTCGATTTATAATAAATACATCGTAAGAAAAAGCCGAACTCTTTATCATTTTCTACAATGTCTGTCCTTAAATTTAAGAGAGCGCAAATTTATAAAAAAAAATGTATTTTTATCAGTGAAAATAAGATTTTTTTCAGTGAAATTTTAGAGGGATTAGAGAGGTGGAGTGATTATAGGGAATAGAGGGATAGAGTTGAAATTTAACAATGTTACATATAAAATAAATACACATTGATTCGTCTAAAAAAATAAAAAAAAGAGCCATAGATTTTTCTATGACTCCTTTAGTTTTCTGAAATTCTGAGATTCTGAGATTCTGAATTTCTAATTATAGTTTTCTACTGATTTCTTTGATTGTGTAACCTTCGATGATGTCGCCAGGCTTGATGTCGTTGTAACCGTCGATGTTCAAACCGCATTCGAAACCTGCGCTGACTTCCTTGACGTCGTCTTTGTAGCGTTTCAATGAGCCAAGTGAACCAGTGTGTACTACGATGCCATCTCTGATGATACGAATCTTGGTTTGACGATTGACTTTGCCGTCGAGAACCATACAACCTGCGATACGACCGACCTTGCTGATGTTGAAGACTTCTCTGATCTCGATGTTACATGTAACAACTTCTTCGATTTCTGGAGCCAACATACCTTCGATAGCTGACTTGATTTCTTCGATAGCTGTATAGATGATAGAGTAGAGGCGAATATCGATTTCTTCTTTCTCAGCGAGACGTCTTGCTTGAAGTGTAGGACGTACGTTGAAACCAACGATGATAGCGTTTGATGCTGAAGCCAACAAGATATCAGATTCGCTGATAGCTCCAACTGACTTGTGGATAACGTTAACTTGTACCTCTGGTGTTGAGAGTTTCAACAATGAGTCAGCCAAAGCTTCTGATGAACCGTCAACGTCAGCCTTGACGATGATGTTGAGTTCTTTGAAGTCGCCGATAGCGATACGTCTTCCGATTTCATCCAAGGTGATGTGTTTTTGTGTACGCAAGCCTTGTTCTCTTTGTAATTGTTGACGACGTGTAACGATTGACTTGACTTCTTTTTCATCATCGAATACGTTGAAGTTGTCGCCAGCTTGTGGAGCGCCGTTGAGACCTAACATCAATACAGGTGTTGATGGACCAGCAGATTTGACAGCTTTGTTCTGTTCGTTGAACATAGCTTTTACCTTGCCGTATGTTGTTCCTGCGAGAACCATGTCACCGACTTTAAGAGTACCGTCTTGAACCATGATTTTAGCAACATAACCACGACCTTTGTCCAAAGCAGATTCGATGATAGTACCTTTAGCAGCTTTCTTAGGATTTGCTTTAAGGTCTAAGAATTCAGCTTCTAACAATACTTTGTCTAACAATTTGTCAACGTTGAGGCCTTGTTTAGCGGAGATTTCTTGTGATTGATATTTTCCGCCCCATTCTTCAACGAGGATATTCATTTGAGCTAACTCTTGATAAATCTTTTGAGTGTTAGCTGTAGGTTTATCTATTTTGTTTATCGCGAATACGATAGGCACGTTAGCTGCCTGTGCGTGGTTGATAGCTTCAACTGTCTGAGGCATAACGCTGTCGTCAGCTGCGATAACGATGATAGCGACGTCGGTGAGGCTAGCACCACGAGCACGCATAGCTGTAAAAGCTTCGTGACCTGGAGTATCCAAGAATGAAATCTTCTTGCCTGACGCTGTTGTCACTTCGTAAGCACCGATATGTTGTGTGATACCGCCGGCTTCGCCTGCTGCTACGTTGGCATTACGGATGCTGTCCAAAAGTTTTGTCTTACCGTGGTCAACGTGACCCATAACGGTTACGATAGGAGCTCTTGGGATGAGATCTTCTGGATTGTCTTCCTCGTCGTTGCTTGCCAATGCTTCTTGAACGTCGATGCTGATGAATTCAACTTTGAAACCGAATTCTTCTGCTACCAAAGCGAGGATTTCAGCGTCGAGACGTTGGTTGATAGAAACGAATACGCCTAAGCTCATACATGTTGAGATGACCTTTGTTACAGGTGTATTCATCATGGTTGCCAATTCGTTAGCAGTAACGAACTCGGTAACCTTGAGGATTTTCTTTTCTTCCATTTCATGGAGTCTTTCTTCCTCCATTTCATTGGCTATGTTGTGACGTTTTTCACGACGGTGCTTTGATGTCTTTGACTTGCCGAGAGGTGACAAACGAGCCAAAGTCTCCTTAATTTGTTTTTGGATTTCTTCGTCGCTGAGCTCTACTTTTTCCTCTACAACAGGTTTGACAGGCTTCTTGAACTTGTCGTTCTTGCGTTTGTCGTTATTACGCTTGTCGTCGTTAGGCTTGCCGCCACCTGGTTTGTTGTTATTGTTTTTGTTATTATTGTTGCTGCTGTTAGCGTTGCTGCTATTGTTGCTATTGTTGTTATTCTTGTTGTTTGAATTGTCGTTGTTTGAATTAGCGACGCTTCCTTCAGTACCGATACGTTTGCGTTTTTTCTTTTTGTCCTTATTGAAACCTTTGTTGTCATCGCCTGATGATGCAACTGGTTGTTTAGCTTTAGGTTTACGCTCTGTTGGTAACTCTATTTTGTCAAGAATTTTTGGACCTTCCAATTTCTTCACTTGAGTAGGGATGAAGTTGATAGGCTTTTCTTCCTTAGGCTGATTCTGAGCAACATTAGCGTTTTGGCTTTCTTGTGATTGCGCAGTTTTTACCTCAGGTTTAGCTACTTGTGGTTGTTGTGGCTTAACATTCTGTTTTTCCTGTGGTTTTATTACAGGTTTTACAGGATTGTTATTGTTATTGTTGTTGTTATGTTTGTTGTTTTTGTTGTCTTTATTATTATCTTTTTTGTCCTTAGATTTTTTGTCTTCCAATGGTATCTTACCAACCACTGTAATTTGTATGCCGCCGTTATTTTTTTTGTCCGAATTATTGTCTTTTTTAGACTCAATATTGATAGTTTCTGTCTTAACTGGCTCAACAGTTTTAACAGTATCATTTACTTCTGTCTTAACTTCATCATTGATAGCTTCTTTAGGAGTCTCTTGTTTTGCAACGACTTCCTCTTTGGCTTCTGTTTTAGGAGCCTCAACTATCTCAGGTTTTGTTTCAACTTGGGCTTGTTTCTTCTTTTCAATATTTTTTTCAGAAGCAACAGCTTTAGATTTTTCTTGAACGATGCTGTTTGTGCGGATTGACAATTCCTCTTCTTCCAAGTCCTTGTTTTCGTCCTTTATTGTTGACTCAACAGTGATGCTTTGGCCTTTGTAGCTGAAGTCACCAAGTTGGTCGGCGTTTTTCTTAACTTCTTTTTCACCTTGATATTCTTTAACGAGAAGGGCATACATTTCTCCGTTAAGCTTTGTGTTAGGTGATGAGTCTATTTTGTGGCCTTTCTTACCAAGAAATTCAATGATTGTGTTTATACCAATATTGAATTCTTTGGCGGCTTTTGATAATCTGATGTTATTCTTTAAATCTTCGGACATACAATTTTTTTTATGTTAATACTTATTAATTAATTCTTATTGGTCGTCATCTTCGAATTCTGCTTTGAGGATATCGAGGATTTCAACTACTGTTTCGATTTCGAGGTCAGCGCGTGTTGCGATTTCGTCAGCTGTGTAAGCCAAAACTGCCTTTGCTGTGTCGCAGCCCATATTTCTGAGACTGTCGATGATCCATTCATCGATTTCGTCAGCGAATTCTTTGAGGTCGACGTCGTCTTCCATTTCAGCTTCTTCTGTGTTGCGATAAACATCGATTTCGTAGCCTGTGAGTTTACCTGCCAATTTGATGTTGTAACCGCCTTTACCGATAGCGAGGCTGACTTGGTCGTTTTCCATATAAACCTCAGCTAATTTCTTAGCGTCGTCGATAACGATTGAAGATATCTTAGCTGGACTTAAAGCTCTTGTTATGAAGAGGTCTGCTTTTGTTGTATAATTGATAACGTCGATGTTTTCGTTGCGAAGTTCTCTTACGATACCATGGATACGTGAACCTTTCATACCAACGCAAGCTCCAACTGGGTCGATACGTTCGTCGTATGATTCAACAGCAATCTTTGCTCTTTGACCTGGTTCTCTAACGATTTTACGGATTGTAATCAAGCCGTCATAAACTTCAGGAACTTCCATTTCAAACAAACGTTGCAAGAAGATTTCTGATGTTCTTGATAATGTGATGACAGGTGAGCCGTTTTTGTTGTCAACGCTCTTGACGATAGCTCTGATAGTGTCACCTTTTTTATAATTATCTGAAGGGATTTGTTCTGTTTTTGGAAGTACTAATTCGATGCCGTCTTCGTCAACGATTAATATTTCCTTACGCCATACTTGGTAAACTTCAGCTGTGATGATTTCACCAACTTTATCTTTATATTTCAAGAAGATGTTTTCTTTTTCAAACTCCATGACTTTTGTTTGGAGGTTTTGGCGGATAGCCAAAATTTCTCTTCTGCCGAAGTCTTTGATGTCAACTGCTTCAGAAACTTCTTCGCCAACTTCAAAGTCAGGCTCAATCTTAATAGCGTCTGAATATGAAATTTCGCTGAGTGGATCTTCCACTTCGCCATCTTCAACTACTATACGATTATGGTACACTTCGAGAACACCTTTATCAATATTGACAATGATGTTGAAATATTCATCGCTGCCGTATTTTTTTGCGAGCATTGCTTTAAACACATCTTCAATGATGTGCATCATAGCTTCGCGGTCGATATTTTTGAATTCTTTAAATTCAGAAAAGGTGTCGATTAAGTTTAATATTTCCATATAATTTGAAACTTAAAAGTTAATGTATGGTTTAATTTCTTTAATATCTTTGAAAAGTAATTCGCTCGCTTCTGTGTAAACAATCTTCTTCAACTTACCCAATTTCTTTATCACAGCTTCTTGAACGTTGATTTGTTCTTCGTTGAACGATAAAAGTTTGTAAACTTTCTTTGTTCCTTCGAAAGATGTTATCTCGAGTTCTTTCTCGATGTATTTGTTCAACTGACGATGTTTTAACAAAGGATAGTCGATGCCGGCTGATGAAACGCTGAGTTCGTAGTCTTCGACTTCTCTGTCGAGACGGCCTTCGATAAAACGACTTAATTCGACGCAGTTGTCGATTGTTACTGAACTGTCGGCGTCGATATAAACTGAAATGACATTGCTTTTAGACACTGTTAAGTCAACGACGAAACGGTCTGTGTTTTCTAATGCCTCTGATGCTAATTCGATTATTTGTTCCTTTGTTATCATTTTTTTTGACAATAAAAAAACCTGTTACATTCCGTAGCAGGTCTTCAATTTATAATTTTGTTGTCGAACAAGGATTCGAACCTTGACAGGCAGAACCAAAATCTGCAGTGCTACCATTACACCATTCGACAATCATTATTTCGTATCTTGAATGTGAGTGCAAAGATATAACATTTTTTAATACGCACAACAAAAAAATGAAAATTTTTTAATTTTTTTTTAATTTGTTTTTATACCTATTAATATTAGGAAATTTTAACTTGTTTAAATCAAAAAATAAAATATCTTTGCAAATCGTAAGTTTATATATATAGGAATAATAATAAAACTCATATACTAATGAATTTCAAAAAGTTAAACAACATTGTAGGATGGTGCGTCTTTATGATTGCCACCATTGTTTACTTCCTAACATTGGAGACAACCGTCAGTTGGTGGGACTGCGGTGAGTACATCTCAACAGCGTATAAATTGCAAGTCGGACACCCTCCTGGAGCACCTTTGTTCCAAATGTTGGGCAGATTTTTCTCACTTTTTGCCTTCGGAGACGTTACAAAAGTGGCATTAATGATAAATGCAATGTCTGCTCTGTGCAGTAGTTTTACAATCTTATTCCTCTTCTGGACCATCACTCTTCTTGCAAAAAAACTCTGGATGAAGGATGGCGAAGATTCTCCATCAGCAAATAAGTTCAACGTTTTGGCAGCTGGCGTTATCGGCGCTCTCGCTTATACTTTCTCAGATACATTCTGGTTCTCCGCAGTGGAAAGCGAGGTTTATGCCATGTCGTCGCTCTTCACAGCGATAACATTCTGGGCTATCCTTAAATGGGAAGAGGTCGCAGATGAACCTACCAACTACCGCTGGATCATATTTATAGCTTATCTCATCGGTCTCTCCATCGGTGTTCACCTCTTGAATCTTCTCTGTATCCCAGCTGTGGTTTACATCGTTTATTTCAAGAAATATAAGAAAGTCACAACAAAAGGTTTCATCGTTGCAGGTATCATTTCCGTAGTTCTCGTCGGTTTTATCCAAGTGATACTCATTCCTGCAATCGTTTCAATTTGCGGAAAATTCGAGCTTTTCTTCGTGAATTCTCTCGGTGCTCCTTTCAACCTTGGAACAATTGTGTATTTTATTCTTCTTGTCGCTCTCATCGTTGCAGGAATTTATTTCACCAACAAATACAAGAAGGTCATCCTTAACACAGCAGTCCTTTGTTTCATGTTTATATTAATAGGTTATTCTTCATTCTTTATGCTTGTCATTCGTGCAAATGCCAATACACCTATTAATGAAAATGAACCAAGTGAAGCTGTTTCTATGCTTTCTTATCTCAAACGTGAACAATATGGTAGCTGGCCGCTCCTTTACGGTCCTTATTATATGGCGAAACCTTACGACGCTAACAGCAGCAGCCCTATCTATGTCAGAGATGAAGCTAAAGGAAAATATGTCATCACAGACAAAAGAGAAGGTACAGATCCTATCTATGATGATAATGTAATGACTTTATTCCCTCGTATGTGGAATGGCACAAAACCATCATATATAAGTACTTATAATCAATATATCGATAAGTCGAAGATGGTGCCTGTTACAATGAAGAAGTCTGACGGAACAAAAGAAACTGTCTTGCGTCCTACATTTGCGCAAAATCTTAAGTTCTTCATCGGCTACCAATGTAATCATATGTATTGGCGTTATTTCATGTGGAATTTCGTAGGCCGTCAGAATGATATTCAAGGTCATGGCGAAATTGAAAACGGCAACTGGCTGAGTGGTATCGGCTTTATCGATAACGCACGCCTTGGCAATCAGGATAATTTGCCTAAGTCGATGTCAAATTCTGGTCACACAGAATTCTATTTCTTGCCTTTGATATTAGGTTTGATAGGACTTTTCTATCATATAAAACGTGATATGAAAAACTCATGGGTTGTGTTCTTGTTGTTCTTCATGACAGGTCTTGCAATCGTTATTTATCTTAACCAGACTCCATATCAACCACGTGAACGTGACTATGCATACGCAGGTTCATTCTATGCCTTCTGTATCTGGATTGGTTTCGGACTCCTCGGCGTAGTTGAGATGTTGCAAAAATTCATGAAGAATAAAATGGCAGTCGCTGTCGTGGCATTCGTCTTATGTCTCTCTGTTCCAACAGTTATGGCAGCTTCAGGCTGGGAAGGTCACAATCGTGCAGAAAAGACTTCAGCATTAGACTGGGGTAAGAACTATCTCAAGAATCTTCCTGAAAATGCTGTTATCTTCACTCGTGGCGACAACGATACATTCCCATTGTGGTATGTTCAGGAAGTTGAAGGTTATCGTACAGATGTGAGAGTATGTAACTATATGCTTTCTTCAGGTTATTGGTACGTTCACCAAATGGGACGTAAGCAATATGAGTCAGAACGACTTCCTCTTTCATTGACTCCGGAACAATATGACAATGGCGTTAACGAACCTGTATTCATCCAAGAAGTCTTTGAAGGTCCGGTAGAATTGAAAGACGCTATCGAATTCATCAAGAGTGATAATGTCAAGACTAAAGTTTCTTTGATGTCGGGCGACAAGGCTAATTATTTGCCAGCTCGTAATCTTAAGATAACTGTTGATAAAGAAGCAGTTGTGCGTAACGGCATCGTTCCTGAAAGCATGAAAGACCAAATAGTTGACGAAATCGTTTGGAGAATACCAGAAAGCGTTAACTATCTCTATAAGAATGATTTGATGCTCCTCGACTTTATGGCGACCAACGATTGGACACGCGCAGTTTATTTCACAAGCTTGAGCGATATTAAGAATGTATTGGGTATTGACAAATACTTACACCAAGAAGGATTGTCTCATCGTTTCATTCCTGTTTTAGCTGCTGATTATTATAAAGATGCAGGTGGCGTTTATGTGGAAGGTTCATACGAATTGCTTATGGCTGACGACATCAGCTGGGGTAACCTTAATAAAGAAGGTGTTGCCGTTGACCCAGAAAGCCGTCGTAATCTTTTGTTCGTAAAACAAGCCTATATGCGTCTCGCACAGTCACTTCTTAACAGAGGTCAAAATGATTCTGCTGTTGCAGTTCTCGACAGATGTCTTGAATTTTTCCCAGATGAAAAGGTTCCATACGACTTCTATATGTTGGCTTATCCTGAAATATATTACAAAGCTGGCGCTGTGGAAAAAGGCGATGAACTGATAGATGTGATTATAAATAATTGTCTCGATAACTTGCGTTATTTCAATGAATTAAATGATAGATTCATTCCATATTATGCAGAAACAGTTCGTGAAAATCTCGCTATGATTAACGAAATGAGCAACATAGCTTCAAGAAATTCTCGCCATGAACTTAAAATGGAATTGGAAAAAATGTTGGAAGAACAATTCAGCAAGTTCATGTATTTGTTCTGATAAGACAATAAGATTATAAATTTGGAGCGCTGCTGTTAAAGTGGCGCTCTTTTTTTATGAATTCAGGAGTTCAGGATTTATAGGGACTAGAGGAATTAGAGGTTTTTTCAACGGAAAAAACATTTCGTGTAGTTTCGTGTGGTTTCGTGGATGGATGATTTCAGGAATTCAGGAGTTTTTCTCATTACTCCATCACAAAAAAGCGTTCAAAAGCCTTAGTTCAGCAGCCAAAGTTCTTCTGAGATTCTGAGGTCCTGAATTTCTCATTTCCTCTTGAAAAACACTAGCCATATTCCTGCAATTACGAATGGAATGCTGAGCCATTGTCCCATATCTAAAACCATATTGTCTTCAAATGCAACCTGATGGTTTTTAATGAATTCAATCAATATTCTTGAACCAAAGACGACGATTAGAAATATTCCGAACATAAAACCTGGACGTTTAGTGCCCATGTCTTGCTTGTAATATGCGTATAAAAGATATATGAAAACAGCCACGCAGAAGAGCGCTTCGTAAATCTGAGTTGGATGACATGCAGGTATGTCTTCAATAGGCATTCCCATTGGGAAATCTCTCACGAATTTGAATCCCCATGGAAGCGTGGTAGGTTGACCGTAAATCTCTGAGTTCATAAGATTTCCAATACGGATAAAAGCGCCGCCGATAGCTGCCGGTACCACGATTCTGTCCAAAATCCAGATATATGGCTTGTTGACTTTTTTAGCATAAATGTAAAGTCCAATCAATATGCCTATCGCTCCTCCGTGGCTGGCAAGTCCGCCTTCCCATACATATAAGAATTTGATTGGGTTGGAAAAATAATATTCTGGTTCATAGAAGAGACAATGACCTAAACGAGCACCTACAATAGTTGAAACCAACATATACATCAATAATTTGTCAAGCTGGTCTTCGTTTAAATTTTCTCTCTTGTAAATGTTTTTCATGATGTAATAGCCAACAAGAAAAACCATTGCCCATAAAAGTCCGTACCATGCGATAGGGCGCTCGCCTATGTGAAAAATATAAGGATTTACATCCCAAACGACATAATTAAGTAACATAATGATTTATTTTTTGCAAAAGTAATAAAAGACTAAAGACTAAAGACTAATGATAAAAGATTTTTTAATTACGAATTATGAATTATGAATTAATCTTAACGTTTTTTAAGTTAAAGTCTTTTTGCTTGCAATAATTGAACAATCCTTTTTCTGTAAGATATTCTGCTAGATATTCTTGTTCTGTTTGTCCCGGCGTTGGAACAAGATATGCATTTCTGTTAAGAATTTTTAAGTCCATTAAGGAAGAATAACCTCCTCGGCATATGATGTTTTTTGATTTGGCAACGATTTCAACAAATGTTTCGTCATCGACATGGTTGAAGAAAATGATGTTTTTCGGAGCATTAGCTGGAATTTGTTCATCCTCTGGTTTTGCTCTTAAAATGACGATATTTCCTTGAATGTCGTTTGCTTGCTTGATGATAATGTCTTCAAAAATAGTGCGTTGCGGTTCCGGTCCTGATAAAATTGCCAGATAATCTATTGATTTGATATCGTCTTTTATTTCAGAAGAAAAACGGCTCAGGAAACCGATGTATTTAGTCTTGATTTTAACATTTGCAGGGTGTGATAACTTTCCAGATAACGAAGGTTCATTTTCAGTATCAGGAATCCATAGTTCGTCGTATTTTTTGATGTAGTGTTTATGTAGTTGATTTATAATAGGAGAGGTCCATTTGAAAAATTTAGGAACCTGGATGTTGAGTTGATGAGTGATATAAATAGAGTGTACTTTTTTGCTCCAGCATCCGAATCTGTTGTCGGAAATGACGAGGTCTATTTTGTAGTCGTCAACGATTTTTTCTAAGGCTTTGTGTTCTTTGTTAAAATTTATTAAGGCATTCGGAATGGATTTTAACAATTGAAAAACTTGAGAGTCGCCTTTGCTGTATAAAGGTTCGAATCCGGGCAGTTGAATGAATGTTTGTGTTGGAAATTCTTTTTTAAGGAACGCTAAAGGAGCTTTGTCGGCTGCAATGATAACATTGTCGCCCGATTTCAGCAATTCTCTGATTATCGGGACGCATCGGGTGGCGTGGCCTAATCCCCAATTCAACGGACATATCAATACATTCTTCTTCAATTCCTTGATTTTTTGCAAAGATAATAAAAGTCAACGGACAACAGTCAACGGACAACAGACTTTTTTGAACTCTGAACTTTGAACTAAGAATAGTCTTGTGGTCTTGTAGTCTTGTGGTCTTGTAGTCTTTCCTTTGGGCGTTCCGGCAAAGCCGTCGGGCTTTCCGCTATATCTTTGCTCGCTTCGCTCGCAAAGGATGCCGCTCCAATCCCTAACGCTCAGCGATGAGCATCGAATCGCCTCACTTTTTTAACAAATATTCTTAATAAAAATTAACATAATTTATTGTAAATCAATAAAATAAATTCTTTATATTTGCACTTGGAATTATAAATCAAAATTATGAATTGTGAATTATGCATTATGAATTATTATATGAGGTTGCGTTGACTTTAATTCCTGGCATTGGCGATGTTAATGGCAAGAAACTGGTGGCGTATTGTGGCGGAGCGGAAGCGGTTTTTCGTGAGAAAAAGAAGTCGCTGTCGAAGATTCCAGGGATAGGAGGGAAGACTGTTGATAGTATTTTGTCGCAGGATGTTCTGTCGCGAGCTGAAAGAGAATTGGATTTTGCTGATAAATACGGAATAAGGATTCTTTATTATCTGAATTCTGATTATCCCAAACGTCTTCAGCATTGCTACGACAGTCCTATGGTTTTGTATTGTAATGGTTATACGGATTTGAATGTCGCTAAGATTATCGGTGTTGTCGGGACTCGCAACGTGACTGATTACGGCAAGCTTATGACTGACAAAATTATATCCGAATTGGTCGATGATGATGTTCTGGTTGTCAGTGGTTTGGCTTATGGCGTCGATACATGTGCGCATTACGCTTCTGTGAAATATGGACTTAAGACGGCGGCGGTTCTGGCGCATGGGCTTCATACTATTTATCCACCGGTGAATAGAAATCTTGCGAGGAAAATTCTGGACGAAGGCGGATGTCTTTTGACTGAGCAGATTAGCGGTACGGAACCCGATAGAGAGAATTTCCCGAAGCGTAACAGGATTGTCGCCGGGATGATAGATTGTCTTATTGTCGTGGAGAGCGCTGCTAAAGGAGGAGCGCTCATAACAGCCGAGATTGCAAATACTTACGATAGGGACGTGTTCGCTTTCCCTGGAAAAATAGGCGATGTTTATAGCGAAGGGTGCAATAAATTAATAAAGGAAAACAAAGCCAATATTATGACAGACGTGGAAGACCTCCGGTATATAATGCGTTGGAACGAGGATAAAAAAGTCGCAGTAAAACAAATGCGTATGTTTCGCGACTTCAGCGAGGATGAGCAAAAGGTGATGGATGTGTTTGGAAATGATAGTGTTATATATCTGGATAAAATAATAACAGAGACGACCCTGTCGCCGACTAAGATAGCTTCAATCTTGCTTTCTCTTGAGTTTGACGGAGTGGTGACAGCGCTTCCTGGAAAACGTTATCAAAAGTTGTAACGGACTTATATTTATAAAATAAAAATATGTACCTTTGCGCAAAATAAGCATAAATGCAAGAAGGAGTTGTAATTAAATCAACGGGAAGTTGGTACGAAGTAAGAAATGACGCCGGCGAGGTCGTTTTATGTCGTCTGAGAGGCAAGATTCGCCTCGATGGATTGAGAACCACTAATCCGGTCGCAGTGGGCGATAAAGTTATTTACGAAAAAGAAAATAACAAAGACACCTGCGTGATTAACAAGATTTTACCACGTTATAATGTGATAGTTAGAAAGTCGGTGAACCTTTCAAAGGCATCGCATATTATAGCCTCTAACATAGACCAGGCAATATTGGTGGCAACAATAGCTCATCCAAGAACATCAACAGGTTTCATAGACAGATTTTTGGTGACAGCAGAGGCTTATCATATCCCTGTGACTATAGTCTTTAACAAATGTGATTTGTATGACGAAGAGCAGATGGCAATTGCTGAAGATTTGATTTCTACCTTTAAAAATATCGGCTATCATTCATTTATGCTTTCAGCCAAGACTGGATTCCAATGCGATGAACTTAAGGAGATTATGAAAGATAAAGTCAATCTGTTCTCTGGCCATTCTGGTGTCGGTAAGTCGGCTCTTATCAACCGACTCGATTCAAATTTGAATGTTAGAGTAGGTGATATCTCAGAAGTTCACGAAAAAGGTAAGCATACAACAACATTCTCGCAGATGTTTCCTCTTTCTTTCGGAGGTTATATAATTGATTCTCCAGGTATCAAAGAATTTGGTCTTTATGATATGGAGAAAGATACATTGGCACAGCGCTTCCCTGAAATGCGTAGCCTTATGCATGAATGTAAATTCTCTAATTGTACTCATCTTCATGAACCTCATTGCGCAATAAAAGAAGCTGTAGAACAAAATCTTATCGCAGATTGGCGCTACATCGATTATTGCAATATGATGGAAGATTAATATTCTTTTTTATGAAACGACTCTTGTCATTATTATTGATATTTCTGCCTTTTATGCTTAGTGCGCAACAGGATGAAAATGATTATATCATTGTGTCTGATGTTGTTATAAAAGGTAATAACGTGACAAAAGAGTCAATTATATTCAGAGAGTTGACGTTCTCTGTTGGCGATACTCTTGATGTCGTTAGATGGGAAGAAGAGAAAAAAATAAGTCATGAAAACATTTTGAATACAACATTGTTTAATTTCGTGACTTTTGAAGAGAAAAAAGATGTGAATAATGACAAAGGCGTTGTGTTGCAGATAGATGTCACGGAAAGATGGTATCTTTGGGTTTATCCTTATGTGGCTTATTCCGACCGTAATCTCAATGCCTGGTATGAAGCGAACGACATCACTCGTTTCAGCTATGGTTTCGAAATGAAGTACAAGAATTTTCTTGGTATGAAAAATGACTTGAATTTGACTCTGATTTCTGGATATAACCAAAATTACGCTTTGTCGTATGATATCCCGTATGTTACAGATAAACAGACTTTTGGTTTTGAATTTGGTGTGGGTTATAAAAGAGATAAAGAGGTTTCATATCTGACAGAAAATAACAAGATTTTATATTTTAATGGCGAAGATAAGTTTGCTCGACAATCGGCATTCGCTTTCGTAGAGCCTTATTATCGTTTCGGACATCGTAACAAACTGTTCTTGAATTTTAGTTATAACAATACATTATACCACGATACTCTCTCGTATCTGAATTCAGATTTTGTAAATTCAGAAGGAACTCGTTTTCAATATTTTGCCTTGACGGCTACATTTAAAAACGATTATCGCGATGAGCAGAATTATCCTTTGAACGGACATTATTTCGAATTGCTTGTCGAGAAGTTCGGATTCGGCGTTTTTGAGACAAGCCCTGATGTGTTGTATGGAAAAATCACTGCCGATTGGTATCAGCCGATAAAAGGAAGATGGTATTGGGCGTCAAATCTAACTCTGAAGATGTCAAATGATTATGATGCTCCTTATTTCTTTAATCAAGGTTTGGGATATAAAAACGATTATGTAAGAACTTACGAATTGTATGTCGTTGATGCGATGAATTTCGCTTTGGTGAAGAACAATTTGAAATTTGCCATTTTGAATCCTGTGACAAAGTATCTGCCTTTGATAAAGAACGATAGGTTTGGAAAGATTCACTTCGCTTTGTATGCGAATGTGTTTTTTGATTTTGCATATTCATGGAAGGTGCCGGAACGACCGACATCTTTTTTGGATAATAAATTTATTTTTGGAACGGGCGTGGGACTTGATTTTGTTACGTATTATGACAAAGTGCTCCGCCTTGAATATGGAATAAATGATATGGGAGAGACGGGCCTGTTTGTGCATTTCGTTGCTCCGATTTAATTTCTTAAAAATCTAGGAATATGAAAATAGCATTATATGGAAAGGCGTTTGGCTCTGATTACGATGAACTTATGCGTGATGTGCTCCGTCTTTTGAAAGAGTCGAATGTCAGTATATTAGTTTATGAACCTTTCTGGAAGGATATAAAACATTGTTTTGAAGAATCATACGACTTTGAGATTTTCAATAATTCTGATGATATTAGAAATAAGGTTGATGTGCTGTTTTCGTTCGGCGGCGACGGAACGATATTGGATTCTGTGCCATTGATTCGCGATAGTGGAATACCTGTTCTGGGTATAAATACTGGAACACTCGGCTTTTTGGCAAGCGTATCGCCTCAAGGAACGAGCGAGGCAGTGAAAAATATCATATCAGGTAACTATGATATAGAAAAACGATCTTTAATTCAGATAAACGATACGGAAAATGTTTTCGGTGGAATCAATTATGCTTTGAATGAAATAAGCATATGCCGTGAAAACAATGGTTCTCTGATAGTTGTAGAGGTCTATATTGACGATATGCTGTTGAATACATATTGGGCTGACGGTATTATTCTGGCTACCCCGACTGGCTCTACGGCGTATTCCATGAGTGTTGGCGGACCAATAATGACGCCTAATGCGGATAGTTTCTTGATAACTCCAATAGCTGCGCACAATTTAAGCGTGCGACCTGTCGTTATTCCAGGCACAAGCAATGTGAAGATTAAGGTCGGAGGTCGATGTGATACTTTCGCTCTTGGCTTGGACTCACGTATTGTGCTGGCAGACAAGTCGATGGATATTGAAATCAAAAAAACAGATTTCACTTTCAACATGATAAGAATGCTTGATGAGAACTTTTTTGAAACGATAAGGAAAAAGCTCCTTTGGGGAAATGACTTGAGAAATTAATTTTAAAATAAATATAATAAATTGACAAATTTATCGTAATTTTGTAAATTCTTGTTTTATTGCATAAATGGGCGTTTAAATCAAGGGGAAAAGTGAATAATTTGATGAAAAAGAATAAGTTTTTAGCAATATTTTTCTTTTTGGCATTATCTTTTTTTATGCCTAAAAAGTCACAGGCACAGATAATTGAGGTTGGTTTTTCAGGTGGTTTGTCATATTACATAGGTGATATAAATCCGGGCAAGCAATTTGCCCAAAGTGATTACGGATTGGGAGCAGTAGTTAGATATTATGACAACTTCCGTTGGGCATTCAGATTCCAATATTCAAATCTTAATTTGAAGGCGTCGGATGCAGAAGTCGGTTTCAAACCAGAAAGAGGTCTCGCATTCAACTCAAAAGTCAACGATTTTTCACTTGTTGCAGAATTTAATTTCTTAGATTATTGGACTGGCAGCAATAGAAATTATTTTACTCCATATATCTGTGGCGGTATCTCGGTATTTACCTTTGACACTTTTGCTCCTAATGGTACAGAATTGAGACCATTGCAGACAGAAGGCGTCGCTTATAACGGATATAGTTTTTCAATACCTTTCGGTATTGGCGTTAAATACAGCATGAACGAAAGACTTGGTCTTACATTGGAATGGACAATGCATAAGACTTTTACAGATTATATTGATGACATTCATGGTTTATATCCAGAGACTCCAGTCGTTGTGGATGGTGTGAATTACACAGAGCCTTCTGGATTATATCAGCCAGGAATGCAAAGAGGCAACGGAACAGCAAGCGGATTCGGATATAATTGCGATTGGTTCGGTACTTTGCAATTGACCATATTGTGCAGATTTAATTTGCCTAGAAAAAATGTCTGTCATTCCGGTTTATAAAAACTAGTTTTTGTTATTTCGAAACAAGGTTATGAATAGTTATAAAGAAAAAATAGATATACAAAGACTTCCTCAGCATATCGCAATCATTATGGATGGTAATGGACGATGGGCTAAAGGACAAGGTAAGATGCGTATTTTTGGACATCAGAATGGTGTGGGTTCCGTTCGCGCCGTTTCTGAAGCCTGTGCTGAACTTGGCGTCAAGAATCTTACCTTATATGCATTTTCTACAGAAAATTGGAATCGTTCACAAATAGAGGTCGAGGCTCTTATGAAGTTGTTGTCAAAGACAATATTTGAAGAGTTGAAGACATTGAACGATAATAATATACGCCTAAATGCAATTGGCGATTTAGAACGTCTTCCAAAATATAATTATGATGCCTTGATGAAAACCATCGAAGAGACAAAGAATAACGACAGGATGACATTGACATTGTGCTTGAGTTATTCTGGAAGATGGGAGATAACAGATGCTGCCAAGAAATTAGCAGAAAAAGTCAAGTCGGGTGAACTCGATATTGAACAAATTGATGAGAATTGTTTTTCCAATTTCTTGAGCACTAGTGGAATGCCTGATCCGGAATTGCTTATCAGAACTAGCGGCGAGGAGAGAATCAGCAATTTCTTGTTGTGGCAGCTGGCTTATTCTGAATTTTATTTTACTGATAAATTATGGCCTGATTTTGGTAAGGAAGACCTGTATGAAGCCATCGTCGATTATCAAAGTCGCGAACGTAGATTTGGTAAAACAAGTGAACAATTAAAAGAAAATAAATAGTGATGTATAAATACATAAATAAATTATTACTCGTTTTTTGTTTTTTAATGGCGTTCAACGCTAGTGTTTCCGCTCAAATCCAAGTGGGAAACGATTTGTCTGAGATAGACTATTCGCTTCCTCGTGAATATGAAATCGGCGGCGTTACTGTTACTGGCGTTAAATATTTAGACCCTCAAGTGCTTGTGATGATATCAGGACTCCAGCCAGGAGAAACAATAGAAGTTCCAGGAGACAAAATCACCAGTGCAATCAGAAAACTGTGGGAACAAGGTCTGTTTGAAGACGTTTCAATCACTTGCACAACAAAAATAGGTAAAAAAATATTCCTCAATATCGATCTCAAAGAACGTCCACGTATCTCTAAATTCTCCTTTAAAGGCGTGAAGAAATCTGAAGCAGAGGAGCTTAGAAAGAAAATAAATCTTACCCGTGGCGACGTCGCAACAGAACATACTTATACTAAGACAACAAGAATCATTGAAGATTATTTCTATGATAAAGGTTTCCATAATGTTATTGTTGATGTCCAGGCTGAAAACGATACCACTCGCGACAATTATGTAAATCTTATCCTCGACATCAATAAAGGCTCGAAGGTCCGCATTTCTGAAATCATTATCGAAGGTAATGAAGACTTGACAGACAATCAGGTGCGTAAGGCAATGAAAGAAACTAAGGTTAAAGGTAACTTCGACCCACTTGATCCTCTTGCACCTACAGTGTATAATACATTATGGGACTTGGTAAGACTTAAACCTAAAGAAGGTTTTACAAGATTGACAAATTATTTCTTTGACAATTATCGTCCTCGTATCTTCAAAGGCTCCAAGTATATAGAAAAGAATTTCGAAGATGATAAGAATAATATCGTATCAAAATATAATCAAAGCGGTTATCGAGATGCTAGAATTATTGGCGACTCCATATATAGAATCGATGATAAAAATATAGGCATCTTAATCAAACTTGATGAAGGAAACAAATATTATTTCCGTGATATAAATTGGGTCGGTAATACAAAATACGATACTACTCTTCTTAACAAAGTACTTGGAATTAAAAAAGGTGATGTTTATAACAAGGAGTTGTTGCAAACCAACCTTACTTATAACGAAGGCGGCTACGATATCAGTTCAATTTATATGGATGATGGTTATCTCTTCTTCAATGTTGACCCTGTTGAAGTTAGAGTTGAAAATGATTCTATCGATTTGGAAATAAGAATGTATGAAGGCGATCAGGCTACAATCGGAAAAGTGTCTGTCAAAGGTAACACAAAGACCAACGACCATGTGGTAGTTCGTGAGATGTACACCAAGCCTGGACAGCTTTTCAGCAGAAGCGACGTCATCAGAACAACAAGAGAACTCGCAGCATTGGGCTATTTCAACGCTGAAACCTTAAACCCAAATATTCAGCCAGACCCAACAGACGGAACCGTCGACATTGAATATGTCGTAGAAGAAACATCTTCCGACCAAATTGAATTGTCGGCAGGTTGGGGCTATAACAGTCTTATCCTTACTCTCGGTTTGACACTCAATAACTTCTCTTTCAAAAACATGTTCAAGAAAGGCGCTTGGAACCCAATACCAGGCGGCGACGGTCAAAAACTTTCTTTGAGAGTGCAGACTTATGGTACACAGTATCTTTACTACGGACTTTCATTCACAGAGCCATGGCTCGGAGGAAAGAAACCTAACTCATTCACGGCTTCAATATATCACTCAACATTCGCAACACAATTCGAAAGAACAAGTGAAAATTACGGAACATTTAAGACAACAGGTATTTCTTTCGGTCTAGGCAAACGTTTGACATGGCCTGATGATTATTTTACAGTATATCACGGAATCAACCTAATGAGATATAAGTTGAAAAATTATGCTTCAATATTTAATTTTGGTTCCGGTAATGGCTTTTTCAATGTTATAAGTTACAATATCAGTATTGGACGTAACTCAGTAAGCCAGCCTATCTATCCTCGTTATGGTTCGGAAATGGTGCTCTCTTTGGAATTGACACCTCCATATTCAGCATTCTCAAATAAAGATTATAATGAATTATTCCCAGGCGAAGACAATAGAGCGGAACGCGAAGATAATATGTATCGCTGGGTGGAATTCCACAAATGGAAATTCAAACTTGCATGGTATAACGAACTTTACGACAAACTCGTTCTCATGACAAGAGTACGTTTCGGATTCCTCGGCTGTTATAACCATAATATTGGAATAACTCCGTTCCAAAGATTCTATCTCGGTGGTGACGGCCTCTCGAACTACAACTTCGACGGTAGAGAAATTATCGGTATGCGTGGTTATGCAAACAACAGACTTACACCTAATTTTTATATTGATGAAGACTTCGGCGGTAACATCTTCGCCAAATATACAATGGAGTTGAGATATCCTCTTTCACTTAACCCGACAGCAACAATCTATGCGCTCGGTTTCTTGGAAGCAGGTAACGACTGGTTCGGCGTAGAAAACTTCAACCCATTTGATGTTTATCGTTCTGCTGGTATCGGCCTCCGCATTTATTTGCCAATGTTCGGTATGCTCGGTATTGACTGGGGTTATGGTTTCGACGACATCCCAGGTGTTAGCGGCGGCAACAAGAGCCAGTTCCACTTCTCAATCGGAGGCTCTATTGACTAATTAGGAGTTAGGAATTAGGAATGAATAATGAACAATTAAGAATATATAATGTATAACAATTAAAATATTAAGAATATGAAAACTAGAAGATCACTTTTATTATTAGCATTTATGTTGTTCTTGGGAATGACAACAGTTAGTGCTCAGCAAAATCAAAAAATAGCTTATGTTGATTCAGATTATATCTTGGAAAATATTCCTGAGTATGGCGATGCTCAAGAAGAGATAAACCAACTTTCAAAACAATGGGAAAAAGAGATTACACAGCTTTTCCAAGAAGCTCAAGAAATGGATAGAGAATATCAGGCTGAATCAGTGCTTCTTTCAGAAGACCAAAAGAGAAAGAAAAAAGAGGCTATCACTGCAAAACGTCAGGAAGCTGAAGCCCTTAGAATGCAATACTACGGACCAGAAGGTGAATTGTATACAAAAAGAGCTGAACTTATACAGCCAATCCAAGAAAAAGTTTACAACGCTATCAATACTTTAGCTCAGTTAAAAAACTATGCTTTCGTTTTTGACAAAGCATCAGGAACAACAATGCTTTATTGCAACGAGAAAAATGACATCAGCGATGACGTCCTCGATGAAATAGGCAATGTAATGCAGACTGTCCGTCGTGAAGACAGAAAGAAAAACAATTGATGATTGAATGCTGAAAACGGAAAATTATTAATATAAACAATAGTTAAAATTATTATCTTTGCACGAGAAAATTAGAACAATAAAAAATTATAAAAATGAAAAAATTAGTTAAATTATTTTTCGCTGTTGTATTAACAATAGGTGTTAGTTGTGGCGTTAATGCACAATCAGTAAAAATCGGTCACGTTGATTCAGGTTCAATCATGCAAATCATGCCTGAAACAGCAAAGGTAGAACAAGACCTTCAAGCTTACGCTGCTGAATTACAATCAGAATTACAAGCAATGGCAGCTGAGTACCAAAACAAACTCCAAGACTATCAAGCTAACCAAGCTACAATGTCAAACTTGATCCGTCAATCAAAAGAAAAAGAAATAGTTGACCTCGAAACAAGAATACAAGAATTCCAAGCCAGCGCTGAAATGGCAATGCAAAGCAAACAAGTTGAATTGTTGAACCCAATCATCGAGAAAGTTCAAAATGCTGTTAATGCTGTTGGCCAAGAAAAAGGTTTCACATATATTTTAGATAAAACAGCTGGCGTTGTTGTTTTCATCGGTGAAAACGCAATCGATATCACAGCTGACGTTAAAGCTAAATTAGGTCTTTAATTAGACTAAAGGCTAAAGACAAAAGACTAAAGAGAAGAGCTGCTTAATTTAAGCGGCTCTTTTTTTGTATTAGAGGATTCTCGTATAACAGCAGAGCAACGCAAAGTTTTTTTAAACTAAGAAATTCAGAATCTCAGAACTTCAGAAGAAATTTTAATACATTATTCTGACTCCAAATACTTCTTTCTGTTTCTTTCAAGTTTTCTCTTAAGTCGTTCTTTTTTGTTGAAACGATTGTATAAAGTCTGAACCGGACTTAGAATTCCTTTGTCATCTGGGATTTTCTTTGGTTTTTGGTATAAGACAGATTCGATGTTTTCGTTGGCACCTTTGACGATAAAAGGTTTTTCGATTGGAGCGGAGCGGACGATTTCCTTAACGGTGCTGAAATTATAATAAGGACTAACGTCGATTTCATTTAATAAGATAGTGTCTCTTTGTAAAGAAATTATAAAGTTAATAGCGTTGATGCTGTCGTGATTTATGTTAATATATTTTGTGACGAAGCCGATGCAACTGACTCTTAAAGTGTCTATTTTTCTGGTCAGTATTGAAAATTTTCCTTCATAATCGGATGTCGTTCCGTAATGCGATAGCTCGCTTAAAATATGAGCATCGGGAATAGGAGAGAGGCTGTCGGCAGAAACGATGCTTCCTTTTAACGGGAGATGTTTGTTCTGTGCTTTCAATGAAAGACAGCTTAAAAAGATTATTCCGATTATGACAAGATGTTTCATTTTTTTAAGACTACAAGACCACAGGACTACAAGACTACAAGTTTTTTGGAGGAAACGTTGAAGGGAGGTTTTTATTGTTTTTAAATCTCAGAAATTCAGAATTTCAGAAGAAAGATACGTGCAGATACTTGCGATACGTGGAGCCTTTACGGATTCGTGGAGATAAAATTAACAATTTTTAACTTTTTTATTCGAAAGCGAAGTGTTAATTTTGCAGAATCAAAAACCAATGAAAATGATTTGTGAAACAGAAAATGTCATTTTTTTCTGGTGAATTTTTCTGTATTTATGATTAATTGGTGTAAGGTGCATTCTTGTATGAAGACGTTGCGTTTTCATGGAATGATGATGTTGGTAGAAAATGTATTAAAATGCAGATTGTTATGGGAGAAGATAAAAATAAAAAAACCACTCGCTTGAACTTTCATAAGGGGAGTCAATCTCACAATCCTTCTCAAGCGAATGGTTCCGCAAATATAAATATAAATGTCGAGGTGGCGATAACTAATTTGCAGAAAATTGCAAAAAAATATGTCGGTATAAAAAATCCACAGGGTTTTATTACAGATTTGAGAATAGCTTTAGGAATTCCGGATACACCTGGAGCTAGTAAATATGGATTGGTGACAATACTGTCAGGAAATGATGTTTTTTTACAGGCTTCATTGAGAATTACCAATCATCAGGCAAATGCAGAACAATATATTATGCATAATGCTAACTGCGAATATAATTTAAGTGTTGTTGTGAGACGTGAAATGAGAAGAAACACCTTCAAACCGCATGATGAAGTCTGTCTTGATGAATATGTTTATTACGGTAAAAGAATGGCGAAAGTGGAAAATCCATTGACGCAGATTGTCGATAGTATAATTGGATTCTTGCGGACTGGCATTTATGAAGATACTACCGGAATAGCTTTTAAGAATAGTTCGCCGATTTAAAGCCAAGAAATTCAGAATCTCAGAACCTCAGAAGAAATTTTAATACATTATTCTGACTCCAAATACTTCTTTCTGTTTCTCTCTAATTTTCTCTTGAGTCGTTCCTTTTTGTTGAAACGGTCGAATGCCTTTTTAATAGGATTATATAATATAAATGGAAATCCTTTGACTTTAGGGAAATCTTTGGTTTTGTGGTAGTAATAATTCTGTATGTTGACATCAATGTCATCTTCATATAAAACTTGCTTGGGTAATACAATTGGGATTTTGCTGATGATTTCCTCTACAGTGTGGTTGTCCAAATATGGAAAGATGTCAACCTCTTGAAGCATGACGGTGTCTTTTTCCATAATGATGTTGAAGTTATTAACGTCAACACTATCGTAATAAATAGGAATCAATTTAGTTACGAAACCTATGCAACTAATTCTTAAAGTATCGATTTCTCTAGTCTGTATTGAATATTTTCCTTCATAATCAGATGTCGTTCCGTAATGCGATAGCTCGCTTAAAATATGAGCGTCGGGAATAGGAGAGAGGCTGTCGGCAGAAACGATGCTTCCTTTTATCGGGAGATATTTGTTCTGAGCTTTCAATGAAAGACAGCTTAAAAAGATTATTCCGATTATGACAAGATGTTTCATTTTTTTAAGACTACAAGACCACAGGACTACAAGTTTTTTGGAGGAAACGTTGAAGGGAGGTTTTTATTGTTTTTAAAACTAAGAAATTCAAAAACTCAGAATCTCAGAAATAATCCGTGAGATACTTGTGATACGTGGAGGTTTATAAAGATTTGTGGAAATAAAAAAGGTGCCTGAGCTTGTCGAAGGCACCCTTTAAAGTTCTAAAATTCTAAAGTTCTAGAATTCTAGAATTCTTATTTAATCTTCTCCGGTTTAATCTTGCTAAATCTCATGGCTTTTGTCATGATTTTAGGAAGTGGCTTGTAGTCGTCTTTGTTTCCTAAGTTGAGATAAATGCCGAATTTCTTCATGACAGGAACCTTGAAAGTCTCGACGAATTCTATCAAAGTGCCGTTAGGGTCTTCAACGTAAGTGAAGTGTCCGTTGGCATCGCCCATGTCGAAGTCGCGGCCACCATCGCAGACGAAAGGATGTCCCAATGCCTCAGCAGCTTCCTTGATACATTCCATATTACGGACATCGAAGCATAAGTGTATGTAGCCTGGGTCGCCCCAATATCTGTTTTCTAAAACCTTGATAGGTTCTGAATTTAAATTCTTGACTAATTCAATATGTGAGTCTCCCATCATATCAGAGAGAGGACCTTGTATTGGCTTGGATCGTTTCAACATCACGCGACGGAACTCGTCATTGCCGCCGTTGATGTTTTTCAACTCGTCGAAAGTGCCTGTTACATCGCCGACGATTGTATCGTAATCTAATAACTTGCCGTAGAATTCAATAGATTTTTCCATATCCTTAACACCTATGACAACACCGTTTACGCCGCCGTTGCTGAGTTTGTTGTCATCGATGAATGCGTAGTCGTTTTGTTCCACTTCAAAGATATTGTTCCAAGGGTCTTTGAAATAGAAATGTTTGAAACCGAAAGGAGAGACGCAGACCTCGCTGAGCATAGTAGCTCCGTTGTTTTTAAGGTTGGCGTAGGCTTTCTCAACTTCTTTGGCTTTAATCTTGCAGATGTCGATGCCGTAGTCGCCGAGTAGGAGAGGACGTTCCGGATGTTTTACCTTTCTGCCTTTAGGCTGCCACACTTCGAATCCGCCGCCGCCGCGAGGGTTGAATGCCAAGACTGCGCGTCGTGGTTGTGGCTTGCCGCCTGTGTATGGAAGCATTCTTTCTGCAACGCCTTCATCGTCGAAGATTTTCATCTCGAACCCCATCACTTTGTTATACCATTTCCATGGCTCTAATAAATTTTCAACGCCGACGCCGACTTGTTGAATGCCGCATATGATTTTTTCTTTCATTGTTTTAAAATTTTAAGTTGGTGAAATATGTTTTGAAAGTATGTAATACAGACGTGGGAAATACCTATTAATATGTGCCATTAATAGTTCGTATTTTCCAATGAGTTTTCTATGTTTCTTTTTCTTGATTGCCTTGACTGCGACCTTCGCTGCTTTGTCAACATCGAGGCCATTAGCCTGACCTGGATCCATCTTGTCGTAACGTTGTCCGTCGCCAAGAAGCGCGCTCTTGCTGATGTTGGTGTTGATTCTTCCTGGAATGAGGAAGGTTACGCTCACATTGTCGTATTCCAAATCCATCGATTCAAAGAAACCGAAGAGAGCGTGTTTTGATGAGCAATATGATGTCCTTAATGGGAAACCAAATAATCCGGCGAGAGATGTCGTGACGGAAATGCTGGTGTGTTTCGATTTGAGAATCTCTTCTTTGAATTGTTTGATGAGATATACCGCACTCCAGTAATTGATTTGCATTATTTTTTTGTCGGTCTCGAAATCTGTCTCCAATGCTTTTGCTCTTTGTGAGATGCCAGCGTTTAAAACAAAAAGGTCGATATTGGTGTTATACGATTTTACGAATTGAACAAAATCGTCTATGCTTGAATATTCTTCGAAGTTACTTTCTTTAGCGAAGACTTTAACGCCTGAAGCCTCACACGTTTTCTTGGTTTCTGCTAATCGGTTTTTGTCGACACCTGTCAGGAACAAGTTACAGCCTTCTTTCGAAAGTTGCTTGGCTATTGCAGCTCCTATTCCAGAACTCGCTCCTGTGACTAGTGCGTATTTGTCTTTGAAGTTTATCATATTTTTACTTTTCAGACAACGGACAACAGACAACGGACAACAGTCATTGTCCATTATGTCTTTGCCGATGTCAATTTGAGTCGCAAAAATATAACAATTTTTAAAAATATCTGAAAAAATGATAAAATATTTTATTAAATCAATTTGGTAAAGTAAATATATTTACTATTTTTGCACAACTGAAAAATAAATCTAATTTAACTGATATTAAAATGGAAATTTTTGAAAGAATAGCAAAGGACTCTGGCGGTCCTATAGGTCAATACAGAGACCGTGCACACGGTTATTTCGTTTTCCCAAGATTAGAAGGTGAGTTGGGACCTCACATGCGTTTCAACGGCGTTGACGTCTTGAACTGGAGTTTGAACAACTACCTCGGATTGGCTAATCATCCAGAAATCAGAAAGGTTGACGCAGAAGCTGCTGCAAAATGGGGCATGGCATATCCAATGGGCGCTCGTATGATGAGCGGCAACACTCGCCTCCACGAACGTCTTGAACAAGAACTCGCTGACTTTGAAAGAAAAGAAGCTGCTTACGAATTTAACTTCGGCTACCAAGGCATCGTCTCTACAATCGACGCTTTGACAACACGCCACGACGTCATCGTCTTCGACTCTGAAGCTCACGCTTGTCTCATCGACGGTAAACGTCTCCACCTCGGACAATCATTCCACTTTAAACACAACGATATAGTAAGTTGCGAAAACGCTCTTAAACGTGCAACAGAAATCGTTGCTAAGACAGGCGGCGGCATCTTGCTCATCACTGAAGGTGTCTTCGGCATGACAGGTGCTCTCGGTATCTTGGATCAAATCGTTGAGTTGAAGAAAAAATATCAATTCCGTATCCTCATCGATGACGCTCATGGTTTCGGCGTCATGGGTCCAACAGGTCGCGGTACATCAGAACATTTCGGCGTTATGGATGAAATCGACCTTTACATTGGTGCTTATGCTAAGTCAATGGCTATCATCGGCGGTTTTGTCGCAGGTCCTAAATATGTTATTGATTATCTACGTTATAACATGCGTTCACAGATGTACGCCAAGTCATTGCCAATGCCAATCGTTGAAGGCTGCTTGAAACGTCTTGAAATCATCAGAAGCGCAGAAGGCGATGAGTTACGTAAGAAATTATGGACTGTTACACGCGCTTTGCAAGACGGATTCCGTAACTTAGGTTTCGAAATCGGACCAGCTGAAGCATGCGTAACACCAATCTTCTTGCCAGGCAATGAAGAACAAGCTGCACAAATCGCGAAAGACCTTAGAACAAATTACAAGATTTTCTGTTCTATCGTTACATATCCGGTTATCCCAAGAGGTATGATTATCTTCAGAATCATCCCGACCGCAGCACACACATTGGAAGATGTCAACTACACATTGAATGCGTTTGCCGATGTCAAGAGAAAACTTGCTGAAGGTAAGTACGACTCTGACGAAATGCCGAATATGGCAATCTGGTAAACACATTATTAGTATGACAAATTTTTATAAAGACAAAGTCATTATAGTAACAGGAGCCAGCTCGGGAATCGGGTTGGCTTCTGTTCGTAATTTTGCATCTCTAGGAGCGAAAGTCGTGCTCGCCGCACGTTCTATCGACAAGTTAGAAAAAATAGCAGAAGAATTAGGTCAACAGTCAACGGTCAACAGTCAACAGTTTTTGTGTATAAAAACTGACGTTACCAAAGAAGAAGATTGTAAAAAACTTGTTGAAAAGACAATTGAAACATTTGGCAAGATTGATATTCTTGTGAATAATGCAGGAATCTCTATGAGGGCGGTATTTAAGGATTTAGATTTAAATGTTATGCGTTCGCTGATGGACACCAATTTCTGGGGAACGGTATATTGCACTAAATACGCCTTGCCGTATCTTCTTGAAAGTAAGGGAACTGTCGTTGGAGTAATCTCTACGGCAGGTTATGTCGGGCTTCCGGCGCGCACCGCATATTCCGCTTCAAAGTTCGCGGTGCGAGGATTTTTAGAGACCTTGCGCATCGAGCATTTATATGACGGATTGCATGTCATGGTCTTTGCTCCGGGCTTTACGACCTCCAATATTCGTAATGTCGCCTTGACGGCAGATGGCAGTCCGCAAGGTAAGACGCCGCGTAATGAAGAAAAAATGATGTCGGCAGAAAGAGTGGCACGAATTTTGGCGCGAGGCATTGCACGTAGAAGAACTCAGATGGTGCTGACACCGCTTGGCAAAGCGACGCTTTTTGCTAGCAGAAACCTGCCAAGAGTGACAGATAGGGTAGAATACCGGATGATGTCTAACGAACCCAATAGTCCACTTAAAAAATAAAACGATATGCTTTTAATAAAAAAGATTGCTGTTTACATTAACATTGTCAATTGTTCTTTGATAAAATATTTTGCCAAAGAACTCAGCCGTAACGATATCAATCTCACACCAGAACAATATCTTGTGATGGATATTTTGTGGGACGCTGAAGTGATGTCGCAGCAAGCCATTGCCGACATAATTCAGAAAGACAAGAATTCGGTGACAAAATTCATCGACTCGTTGGAAAAGAAAGGTCTCGTCTATCGTCAGGTCAACAAGACCGACAGAAGAGTCAACAATATAGTTGTTTCAGAAGAAGGAATGAAGCTGAAGGCAAGAACCACGGAAGTCGCCATCGGCATGATGAGAAATGTTTTGAAAGACATCAAAGAAGAAGACTTGATGGCATTGGATAAAGTGATGAATCAGATTAAGGAGAATATAGACGAAGCAGAGAAGGAGGCTTAGCTGTCAGCTTCAGCTATCAGCTGTCAGCCATCAGTGGAAGAAGTCTGTTGACTGTAGTCCGTTGTCCGTTGACCTAAAAAATAAAAAAAAAGCTCGACAGAATTCTGCCGAGCTTTTTTTCCCTTTTAACGAATAAAATTTTAATTCTTAATCTTCGACGATAGCATCGTTTGGACATGCACCTGCACATGAACCACAACCAACACATGAATCAGCGTCAATTACATAGATGTCGCCTTCAGAAATAGCACCTACTGGGCACTCGTCGATGCAAGTACCGCATGCTACACAATTGTCTAAAATTTTGTAAGCCATAATTATTTTAATTTAATTTTGAATTTGCTGCAAAGATATAAAGATAATCGGTATGTAGCTCAAAAAAATTGAAAAAACTTTTCTTTATTTTTTTTATTCATTTTTTTGTCTCTTGATAACAATAAATAACTACATTTGCAGAAAATTTGCTTAATCAAAATTAATACAACATTAATATAGTTTCGCTATGACAAAAATATCAAAAGTTGTAGAACTCGAACAAGTTGTTATCCGCTTTGCGGGTGACTCTGGAGACGGTATGCAGTTGACTGGTAATTTGTTCTCAGACTCAACAGCATTCGCCGGTAACGATTTCGCTACATTCCCTGATTATCCAGCTGAAATTCGTCCTCCACAAGGAACAGTATCTGGCGTTTCTGGATTCCAAGTACACTTCGGACACAAACCAGTACACACAACAGGTGACCTCTGTGATGTGTTAGTCGCAATGAACCCAGCTTCTATCAAAGCTAACATGCGTTGGTTGAAACCAGGTACAACAATTATTTTCGACGTCGATTCATTGACTGACAAATCTCTTGAAAAGGCAGGTTATGCAGCTGACCCAACAACAGATGATACTCTCAGCCAATACAAAGTTATCAAGGCTCCTATCTCATCACTTACATTGGAAGCTTTGAAAGACTTCGGAATGGATAGAAAATCAATGCTTAAGTCAAAGAATATGTTCGCTCTCGGTATCGTGATGTACCTCTTCAACCGCGACATTACTCAGCTTAACCATTATTTCGAAACAAAATTCAAAAACAAACCTCAGGTTATTGAAGCAAACAAGACTGTTGTCGCTGCTGGTTACAGCTATGCTGACACTCTCGAAATCTTTGCTAACACATATCGTATTCAACCAGCTGAACTTCCTAAAGGAAAATATCGCGACATCTCTGGTAACGTCGCTACAGCATGGGGTCTTATGGCAGCTAGCGAACGCTCAGGTCGCCAATTATTCGTAGGTTCTTATCCTATCACTCCTGCTACAGACATCTTGGTTGAACTCACAAAACATAAAGACTTAAAAGTTAAGGCTTATCAAGCTGAAGACGAAATCGCTGGTATCACATCATCAATCGGCGCATCATTCGCTGGCTGCTTATCAGTGACAACAACTTCAGGTCCAGGTCTCTCTCTTAAATCAGAAGCCCTCGGCCTCGCAGTCATGACAGAACTTCCACTCGTCGTCATCGACGTACAACGTGGCGGTCCTTCAACAGGTCTTCCTACTAAGACAGAACAAAGCGACTTGACACAAGCTTTATTCGGCCGTAACGGCGACGCTCCTCTCATCGTATTGGCAGCTAAGAGCTCAGTCGACTGCTTCTACTCAGCATTCGAAGCTTGTAAACTCGCATTGGAACACATGACACCTGTTATCTTATTGACAGACGGTGCTCTCGGCAACGGTACAGAAATCTTCCGTATCCCAAGAGTTGCTGACCTTCCAGCAATCGTTCCTCCAATCGCTAAGGCTAACGACCCAGAATATCAACCATATCGCCGTGACGAAGAAAAATTACGCCGCGAATGGGCTATCCCTGGAACAGAAGGCTTACGTCACCGCATCGGTGGTCTCGAAAAAGAAAACGGCAAAGGTAACGTTTCTCACGACCCAAGAAACCACGAACTCATGACAGAGCTCCGTGAAGAAAAAGTTAACCGCGTAGCAAACTACATCCCAGAACAAGAAATCATCGGCGACCCTAACGCTGACCTTCTCGTAGTAAGCTGGGGCGGCACTTACGGCGTTGTTCTTTCAGTAGTTGAAAAGATGTTAGCTGAAGGCAAGTCTGTAGCACACGCTCACTTCCGTCACATCTCTCCACTTCCAAAGAACACAGAACAAGTGTTGAGCGGTCATAAGAAGATCGTCGTTTGTGAAATGAACAGAGGTCAATTTGCTAACTACTTACGCATGAAACACCCTGGACATATCTACGAACAATATAATAAGGTACAAGGCTTGCCATTCTTGACAGCCGAATTAGAAAATAAGTTTAATGACCTTTTAAAATAAGAAATTACTATGGAAAATATGAATAACAATCAGGTTGTTAATCTTACAAAAGAAGATTTCGTAAGCGATCAAATAGTTAAATGGTGCCCAGGTTGTGGCGACCATGCAATCTTGAAAGCAGTTGAAGACGTATTTCCAAAATTAGGAAAGAAAAAAGAAGATATCGTCGTTGTTTCAGGTATCGGTTGTTCTTCACGCTTCCCATATTATATGAACACATACGGATTCCATAGCATCCACGGCCGTGCAGCAGCTATCGCTACAGGCGTGAAACTTGCTAACCCAAACCTCTCCGTATGGGTCATCACAGGTGACGGCGACTGTACAGCTATCGGTGGTAACCACTTCATCCACGCCGTACGTCGTAACATCGACATGAACCTCCTTCTTTTTAACAACCGTATCTACGGCTTGACAAAAGGTCAGTTCTCACCATGTACATTCCGTGGCACTGTCACAAAGACATCTCCACAAGGAACATACGAAGATCCATTCAACGTTGGTGAACTCGTAATCGGCGCTGGCGGTAAATTCTTCGCTCGTGGCGTTGACGTCAACACAGCAGAACTCACAGACATCTGCCACCAAGCTAAGAACCACGACGGTCTCTCAGTTGTTGAAGTACTTCAAAACTGTATGATCTTCTCAAACGGTATCCACGAAAACATCACAGCTAAGGAAGTACGTGACGATATGCAAGTCAAATGTATCCACGGCAAACCATTGATTTTCGGTAAGAACCGCGACAAAGGTATCATTCTTAAAGGCAATCGTCTTGAAGTAGCTACAATCGGTGAAAACGGTGTTACAGAAGCAGATATCTTGGTACACGATGAAAAAGAACCAACAACAGGTATTCACATGATGTTGGCACATATGGCACCACCTGAGTTCCCAGTAGCAATCGGTGTTATCCGTAACGTCGACGCTCCAACATACAACCAATGCTTGGACGGCGTTATCGAAAACGAAACAGCAAAATCAAGCATCAAATGTGTTGACGACTTATTGAACAGCGGCAGCACATGGGATATTGAATAAGACTACAAGTCAACAAGTAGGGACGTGGCTTGCTGCGTCCAATAAATAAAAGAATCCGTTACTGAGAGGTAGCGGATTTTTTTTGTTTTGAGACTTGTTAGGTTGGAAGATTTTAAGCGTAAAAAAAATATTTCAAAAAAATATAAATTTTACTTATAAGTGAAATATTATTATTATCTTTGTAGAGAAAAAGTTTGAAGTTATGAGTGAGATGGAATTGTTGTTGGTAAATGAAGGGGAGAATTGTACATTATATACAATTCAGTTTATGTCCGAAGATAAGAGTGAGTTTGAACGTTTCTATGCTAAGTTTAAAAATGATGTAGAATACGATAATGATTTGATGCGTATTGTAGCATTGATAGATAAGATAGCAGATAAAGGAGCATTAGAACGTTTGTTCCGTCCTGAAGGTAAATATAGTGATGGGGTTTGTGCATTGCCTGTTATACAGTCAAAACTTTGTCTTTATTGTTTGAGATTGTCTGATAAGATACTTATTTTGGGTAATGGTGGTGCGAAGACAACTCGAACATACAATGAAGATGATGTGTTAAAAGGATATGTGATTACGCTTCAAAATTTTGAGAAACTTCTTAAGGATGGTGAAAAAGATGGATCTGTGGTAATAACGGAAAATACTATAGAGACAGACAAAATTTTTAATATATGAAAACGATAAATAATGCTTTTAAGGAGATGCTTTCAGATGTTTCTGCTGAGATAAAAGCGGAAGTGGATCTGTCATTTGCTATTGCAGAACGCCTTGAAAGTCTGATAACGGAAAAAGGTTTGTCGAAGAAAGAGTTTGCAGAAGCCCTTGGCAAGCGTCCCAGTGAAGTTACCAAATGGTTGAGCGGACAGCACAACTTCACGCTTCGTACATTAGCGATGCTTTCCACATTCTTTGGAGAAAGCTTGGTGGAGGTGAAGAGGTGAGATTTAATTATACTACCTTGACCTATATGATATCTTCTTAATCAAATTCAAATATAATTAGGAATGAGTAGAGACGCGTCAATGTTACCTAAAAAATAAACACACATTGACACGTATGATTTATTAAGAATTATTTTTAAAGTTCGCGCCTTGGTGTTAGTAGCCTCCAATGCGTTAGGGATTGGAGCGGCATCCTTTGCGAGCGTAGCGAGCAAAGATATAGCGGAAAGCCCGACGGCTTCGCCGGAACGCCCAAAAGAAAGACAACGAGATACAAAAAAAGGACTGCCCATTATTATGAGCAGCCCCTATGCTTGTAGTCTTGTGGTCTTGTTGACTTGTAGTCTTTAGAATCTCACAACCTTACGTGTTACGTTGCCGTCGTTTGTCTCTATGTTGATGAAGTAGATTCCTGATTCGAGTCCGCTTACAACATATCTGCTGCTGCTGCTGACTTGTTCGTCGGAAATCATCGCACCCATGACGTTATAGACTTTTACTCTTGTCATGTTTTCACATACGATGTTGAAGTCGCTGTTTGATGGGTTTGGATAGATTGAAACATTAACGTTGATAAGTTCTTCGCATACGCCGTCGAAATATGACACCTCGATATTCTCGAATGTTCCGAAGCATTCTTCATATACAGGTCTTACGCTGTAGGTGTAAATGCTTCTGCCTATGGCTGTCTCGTCTGTGAATGAGAGCTCTTCTGTTGTTGCCATATATCTTGAGTCGCGGTAGATTTCGTAAGCGATAGCTTCGCCGTTGGATGGTGCTTCCCATGAGATATTGACGTTGGCATCAGCCTCTGTGTTGTTGACGAGGTTTTGTACAGGTTCGCACATCTCGTAGCTTGCATTGATGATAGAGCAGTCGTTTACCCATGAGTAGAGGAATCCGTTGCTTAATGAACCGCCGTTTCTGTATATCTCAGCGCCGTTTTCTCTCTTGATGATGAAGCTGCATTCTAAGTCCCATGAGCCCTTGACCCATTCGAGTGATACCTCGACGCCAGTGCCTATTTGTCTGGTGTATGTCTTTGATGTTCCGTTAGATACTGTGAAAGCGTCATCTGGTGTTCCGTCGCTGTATTTAACTATGAGAGCTGCTCCGTCCCATCCGTCGCCGTAGTCGTCTTTAAGTTCGAAGATGATGTTGCAAGCGTTGGAATATGAGAACTCTAATTCTTTTGTCATGAACTCGTTTTCAATATTCAAGATGAATGGGATGCTGAATACGTCGCTTACGTTTCCTGATAATGTGACGTTGAAGAATGCTACTGCTGATGACTCGCTGCCGATAGAGTTGAAGCGTGCCTCGCTAGTGTTGATGGTGATGTCGCTGTCTTCGCATAATAATGTGGCGTCGAAAGCTACTTCCAACTCATTGCCCATATTGTTGAGCACAACACCGAAGTCTGCTGTCTCGCCTTCTTCAAGTATGCCGTTGCCGTTGTCATCGTTTTCAATAATGATAGATGATATTTGTGTGTCGGTGCTGCTTACAAAAACAGGGACTCTCACTGAAGAGATGAATTCGTCGTTGGAGTCGTAGAAACAAACATCGAATGCCAATAATGTTCTGCATGATGCTGTTACGTCAACGGTGAAAGTGAATTCGTCAACGATAGAGATTGTCTCGTTAGCACCAATGTTGTTGACTTCTGCGATAGAGTCGTCAACTCTTACCAAGATATTGTTGGTTCTTAAGACAGCTTTTACGTTGCTGTATGACTCTTCTGAGTTATTGGTGAAAGTGACATCGAGGTTAGCTTGTTCCATCGCGTTGATGTTAGCGTTGGCGTTGCCGTATTCATCGTCGTTGATTCTATGGCTTACATAAAGGAAGTTGCCATTGTCGATAGCTTCGATAGCTGCCAATGCATCGACGCGTGATGAGCCTGTGACGTTGCTTTTCTTATCTGTGAGTTTCACGCCTGTTGTCTCTAATATCATACAAATCTCAGCAGGGGTGAGGTCGGCTTTCTTTTCTAACATAAGAGCCATGATACCAGCTACGCATGGTGCTGCCATTGATGTTCCGCTCATTCCGATGTGACCGTTATTGGTGCAGTGGTCGAGTGATACGATGCCTTCGCCTGGAGCGCATACGTCAGGACGGATGAGGCCGATGCCTGGGTTGTATGCATAGTCTGCGAATTCTGTCTCTTGCCATGTTACAGGACCGTTTGAACTGAATGCTGCTGCGATATCGTTGTAATTGACTGCGCCGACAGAAACTGTACATGACAACTCACCTGGGTTGACGTCGGCTTGGTCAGGGTGTAACCAAGGTGGAGGACAGCTGCCTGGAACGCGTACGTTGTTTGGAATAGGAGCTTGCCATTGCATATTGCCTTCATTACCTGCTGCTATAGCTGCTACGATGCCGAGGCTCAAGGCGTTGACACATGTGCGACGTAAGATTGTTCTTTCTGTTGTTGTTGAATTTGGAATGCCTAATGACAAACTCAAGACATCAGCTTGATGTTCAATAGCCCATTCCATACCATTGTTGATATGGTCAACTGTTCCTGCGCCTTCGTCGCTGAGAGCCTTGACGCACATGAGAGTGGCATTAGGTGCCATGCCGGTCTTGGTGCCTGATGTGCCGTCACCGCAGACGGTACCAGCGCAGTGTGAACCATGACCGAATTTGTCCATAGGGTCGTTGTTGTTGTAATATGTGTTGTAGCCGTGGTGAGGGAACTCAGCGCCGCCGTCCCATAAGTGGTCGGCAACGTCAACGTGGTTGTAGTTGACGCCAGTGTCGATGACAGCTACCAAAACGCCATCGCCTGTGTAACCCATAGCCCAAACGTCGTCGGCATTGACCATAGTGACGTTTTCAATGACTATGTCTCTTGACATTTCAACAGCTTCGGCTTTCTCGTCCCAAAGGAGATATTTCTCTTGATTGTAGCCAATCATCATTACATCAGGATGTTGAGCAAGAAGATAAATGACATCGCGTGTTGTTGTACAGTTGATGTAGTTTGTCATCCAGTGACCTTTGATGTCGGCAACTCTGTTGCTCTTTGCCTCAGCGTGGAGGATAGACATGATTTCTTGTTGTTCTTTTTCAGAGAAGAGCTTAAGCTCGTCAATCATAATGTTGCGTCTGACGTGTTTGTCGGTTGCTTTCGCTGCGCAAGCTTTTAATTTTTCTGAATCCATCTGCGATTTCAAGATGATGTTGACGCTTATCATCTCATCGCCTTTTTGGTTAATTGCATTTTGTAATTCAGGTTCGATGACATTTTGAGCGAAACCTAAACCGCAAAATGACAAAACAATCATTAAGGTAAAGACTAATTTTCTCATAATAGATTTATAAATAAATAAAGGCGCAAAGATAAGAAAAAAGTCAACAAGACCACAAGACCACAAGACTACAAGTAGAGACGTATCAAAATTCTTTGAATTTTGCTGCGTCTCTCTTTTTTTATTTTGTCTATTATACCTATTTTAAATACAAGAAATTCAGAATCTCAGAAGAACTTTGGCTGTTGAACTTTGAACTTTGAGCTTTGGCTGTTGAACTTTTTTAGTAATGGAGTAATGAAGTCAGTAATGATATTACCTCAAACCTTGAATTCCTCAATTCCTGAAATCCTCCATCCACGAAACCACACGAAACTACACGAAATGTTTTTTCTGTTGAAAACCACATCACCCCAACAACTTGTAGTCATGTAGTCTTGTTGACTTGTAGTCTTCTTTCTTTGGGCGTTCCGGCTTCGCTTCCAGCTCCGCCGTCGGGCTTTCCGCTATATCTTTTTCCGCTGCGCTTCAAAAGGATGCCGCTCCAATCCCTAACGCAAGGTGGCGATGAGCATCGAGCCGCAAGCCATGAGCAAGACCTACCGAACTTGTTGAAGCGCTTTTTTATCTCTCGCAAAGACGCAGAGCAACGCAGAGAATTACTTTGCGATACTTTGCGCCATTGCGAGAATCTTTAGAATTTTAAAGAAACATCCTTAGGGTTGCAGCATTCCTGTAGAGACGTCACCCCGTGGCGTCTTTAAAGAAAAGAATTCCTGCAAAACAATGTTAAAAAAAATCAAAGCGCCGAAAGTGTGACAGAATCGTGATTGATTTTTTCTGTCGTACTTTCGGCACTATTTTGAATCTCAGAAATTCAGAATTTCAGAACATCAGAAAATTTTTGAGGTTCTGAAATTCTGAGTTTCTAATTTATTCTTCCACCAAAAAAAGTGCTACTTGTTTGCATCCGAAGGCTCCTATGACGAGCTGGTTCTCTATGTCGGTGCTGCGGCTGGCTCCGCTTATTATCGTCACACCGGCTGGCTGGTCGTCGCAGTATTTCTCCTTCATGAGCCAGAAAGCGTCTTTCATCTTGGCTACAATCTGTGATGGATGTCCGACGATGAGTAAGGTGTCGGCGAAAGAGTATGCCGCTCTTGAACCTGCTGTGTTGTCCGATACCATGATGCTGCCTGTCTGCGCTATCATACATTCGCAGTCGATGATGCTGACGTTTTTCTTGCGCTCAGGGCTTCTGTAGTCGTCGGATATTTCTATGTCGGTATCAGAAAATATCTCTTTGATTTTTGGACTTGTGGTAAGCAATGGAATCCAGTTGTTCTCTTCAGTGAATTGCTTCATTGCTTCTTTGAATTGTTCCATTTTTTCGAAATACATAAAGATGCCGCCGTTTTCTTTGAAACGTTCGATGAAAGTGAATTCTTCGCCGTCTTCTTCCTTGAAAGGTATCCAGGTGTCATCTTGAAGATTTATTGTGGAGAAATGTTTCTCGTCTTTCTCCAAGATGGCACTTCTTACCTTAGCAAGAATTTGCTCTTTGCTGGTACAATCTTTATATCCGCCGAAAGGAAAATTCATTGCTGTTAAAATTTATTAATTGTTATTGTCAGAATTATTGTCTTCTGCTGTTGTTTCCTCTGACACATTGTCATTGTTTTCAACATCGCTGTCAGACGACTGTTGACTCTTCTTAGGGAAGTCAATCTCTTCTTTAACCCAAGGGCGTTTGCCGAAAATCATCTCGAGGTCATCGCCGAATACGACTTCCTTGTCGATGAGTTTGTTGGCGAGTTGTTTCAATCCTTCAACGTTTTCGCTCAATATTCTGAGAGCTTCTTGATAAGCGCTTTCGATGAGTTTGCTTACTTGTTCGTCGATTATCTCTGCAGTCTTTTCGCTGAATGGCTTTGTCAATGAGTAATCTTGCTGACCTGTTGAGTCATAATAGCTTCTGTTGCCAATCTTTTCGTCAAGGCCGTAGTAAGCTACCATTGCCATTGCTTGTTTAGTTACTTTTTCCAAGTCGCTGAGAGCGCCTGTTGAGATGCGGCCGAATATGATTTGTTCTGCAGCACGACCTCCGAGTGTAGCTATCATTTCATGATACATCTGCTCTTTGGTTGTGATTTGTCTCTCGTTAGGGAGATACCATGCAGCGCCTAAGGCTTTGCCGCGTGGCACTATAGTGACTTTTACGAGTGGATGAGCGAATTCGAGGAGCCAGCTTGTTGTGGCATGTCCTGCTTCATGGAATGCTATCACTTTCTTTTCAGAGTCGGTGATGACTTTATTTTTCTTTTCCAATCCGCCTACGATACGGTCGATGGCATCGAGGAAGTCTTGTTTTTCAATAGATTCCTTGTTACGACGTGCTGCGATGAGTGCTGCTTCATTACATACGTTGGCGATGTCGGCTCCTGAAAATCCAGGTGTCTGTTTTGCCATGAATTCGATGTTGACATCGTCGGCTAACTTGAGCTTACGCATGTGTACTTCAAATATTTCCTTACGTCCGATGAGGTCTGGAAGTTCGACATAAATCTGACGGTCGAAACGTCCGGCACGCATAAGAGCTTTGTCGAGTATGTCAGCACGGTTGGTAGCTGCTATAACGATGACGCCTGAGTTTGTTCCGAAACCGTCCATCTCTGTAAGGAGTTGGTTGAGAGTGCTTTCTCTTTCGTCATTGCCGCCGCTCATAGGACTCTTGCCACGAGCGCGACCGATAGCGTCAATCTCATCGATAAATATAATACTTGGTGATTTTTCTTTAGCTTGTTTGAACAAGTCTCTAACACGTGATGCACCGACACCCACGAACATCTCAACGAAGTCGGAACCTGAGATGCTGAAGAATGGAACGTTTGCTTCTCCAGCTACTGACTTGGCTAATAATGTCTTACCTGTACCAGGAGGGCCTACTAACAAAACACCTTTTGGTATTTTACCGCCTAATCTTGTGTAGCGTTTAGGATTCTTCAAAAAGTCAACGACTTCCATGACTTCTTCCTTTGCTTCTTCAAGACCTGCTACGTCTTTAAATGTCACCTTAACATCAGAAGCATTGTCGTATAATTTGGCTTGTGATTTGCCAATATTAAATACACCGCCATTGCCACCGCCACCATTGCGACCCATCGTTCTGATTATCAAGAACCAGAATCCTATTATCAAGATGAGCGGGAATATCCATGAGAATATCTCAACACCCCAGTTGTGACGTTTTACTACGGTAGAATAGATGGGATTTTCAAAACCTTCCTGTGCATTCTCAAGGTCTTGTTCAAAACGCTCTGCCGAAGCTATACGAAGCGTATAGTCTGGCATTGTTTTGAAACTTCCAGATTTATCTTCTGGAAAATATTTGTTGAGACCATTACTGTTAAGATAAATCTCAGCGATTTCGCCATTGACGAGGTTGATTTTCTCTACGTCTTTGTCTTTGAGTAAGGTGATCAATTTACCTTTGTCGATTTCTTCAGTAGATTTTACTCCGCTGAATACAGTTGAACCGATAAAGATAAGAGCTAAAATTCCATAAATCCAGAAGAAGTTAAATTTCTTTTTTGGTTTGTTGTCGTTTTTGTTGTTGTTTGAAAAATTTCCAAATGAATTGTTATTCTCCATTTAATTAGTTGTTTTATACGTTAAACTTAGTCTTCGTAAGAAGTCCGTTCAGCGTCAGCCCATAATGACTCTAAATTGAAAAATTCGCGTTTGGAATCTAAGAAGACATGAACTACTACGTCGATGTAGTCTATCAAAATCCATTCCGCGTTTTCAAATCCTTCGTAGTGATAAGGCTTCACTTTGTGGTTGTCGCGAAGGTCATCGAGAATCTTGTCAGCGATAGCTGAAACCTGTGTCTTTGACTGTGCGTGGCAGATGACGAAATAGTCTGTCACAGCTGAATGAATATCTCTTAAGTCTAATGAAACAACGTCTTTTGCTTTAAGTTCTTGCATAGCTTCAACAACGGCTGAAACTACAAATTCAGGATTATCTGACTCGTGTCTAACTCTCATGATTTTAATAAATTTTAATTTGTGCAAAGATAATAAAAAAGTCAACAAGACAACAAGTCAACAACACAACAAGTTTTTTTTAAAATGAGAAATGAAAAATTAAGAACAAGAAATTACCATCATTCCTAATTCCTGACTCCTAATTCCTGATTAAAAAGTGTATCTTTGTCGCATGAAAATAACTCGTTTTAAAAATATAGACTCTACTAATAAATATCTTCAAAATCTTCTTGAAGAAGGTGCTGACATTGTTGATAATGTCGTTGTTACTGAATTTCAGTCTTCAGGGAAAGGGCAGGGGACTAACGTCTGGGAAAGTGAGTCGGGAAAGAATCTTCTTTTCAGCATCGCTCTCGACATGGGTTTCCTTAAAGCAGAAAATCAGTTTCTTCTTACTCAGATGGTCTCCATCGCTATGATAAATGTCTTGAAAAATTATCTTTCAGAAGAACATCTTTTCATAAAATGGCCTAACGATATTTATTTCAAAAACAAGAAAATAGCAGGTGTCTTAATTAAAAACGAGATAAAGGGAATAATGATGGGAACTTCCATCATCGGCATCGGACTTAACGTCAACCAAGAATCTTTCAGTGAAAAACTTCCCAATCCAATATCGATGAAGATGATAACAGGAAAGGATTATGATTTGGAAGAGATACTTTTAGCTGTCAGCCGTCAGCTGTCAGCTATCAGTATAAAGGACAACAGTCAGCAGTCAACAGCCAACAGCCGTTGTACAGATTTTAACTCTGCACTCTATACCAGTCGTCTCTATCGATACAAACAATGGGCTTTATATCAGCACGAAGGTTGTGTTAAAGAAATGATGATTGTCGGTTACGACCAGTTTGGTCGTCTCATCTTAAAAGAAAAAAACGACCGTGAAGTCGTTTGTGATTTGAAAGAAATTTCTTTTGTTTGAAACTCGGAATGTCAGAACCTCAGAATCTCAAAAATTATTCTGAGGTTCTGAATTTCTTGTTAAATTGTTTCTGCTTTCTCAGCCATCATATTCACCAGATTCTGCAGTGGACGTGACGCCATCATCTGCATCAGTGGATTGAGTTGTGCGTCTATCTCAAAGTAGCATTTTGAAGTTGAGTTGGATTCTTCGTTTTCGATATGAATATTCAATGAGAATTGAAATGGCACTTTTCCTTCTGGCACTAACTGTATGAATTTGTTTGCTTCTCTTTTGCTCACGCGAAGCGCTACCTTTCCCATTCCTTGTATGGTGAAAGCCAGATTGTCGTAGTCGGCAGTTATATCGACGACTTGTTCTGGCAAGACAGAAGGAATGTTGTTCATATTGCCAATATATTCGAATAGTTCTTTTTCAGAACGTTTGTTGTTTGCCCAGTTGCTTTTGAATATCATGGTATAATGTGTTTTTTGATATTTAAAAAAGAGACGCCACAAGGGTGACGTCTCTACATGTAGTCTTGTAGTCTTGTTGACTTGTAGTCTTAAAATTACATTCTAGCATCGCTCCAAGCTTGTGGATTGTTTTTCCACTCTAATAAAGAAGCTAAATCGTCTTCTCTGATGTAGCTTTCTTCAGCTGCTTTTTGAATCAATGCGTTGTAGTTTGTCAATGTGAATAACTCACATTTGTTGTTTTTGAAGTTCTCTGTTGCAACTTCCATTCCGTAAGTGAAGATAGCGAGCATGCCTTTGATGACGGCGCCTTTTTCGCGTAATGCTTCAACAGCGTTCAAACTTGATTTTCCTGTTGATACCAAGTCTTCGATGATGACGACTGATTGTCCGCTGTTGATGACACCTTCAATTTGGTTGTTCATGCCGTGTGACTTTTTCTCGGAACGTACATATACGAAAGGTAATCCTAACTCTTGTGCTACCAAAGCTCCTTGAGGAATACCACCTGTAGCGACGCCGGCTATTACATCCGGTTTGCCGAATTTGTCTAAACACATCTTCACAAAACCCTCACGGATGAATGTCCTAACTTGTGGATATGACAATGTCACGCGATTGTCGCAATAGATAGGACTTTTTAATCCTGATGCCCATGTAAAAGGATTTGCAGGATTCAATTTAATTGCTTTAATTTGCAAAAGAAAACTGGCAAGAGCCATTGATGTTTCTTGTTCGTTCATAAAATTAACCTTTAAATTTTTGGCAAATGTATAGACTTTTTTGCAATAATAAGACGCTAGTGTGCAGAAATTTTTTTGAACAATCATTAGATGCTGATATAAACGATAGCGTATATTCGACTCAAGTGTTTGAGAATACGTTTGATATGGTAAAAAAATGGCTTGATGAGGGCGATGAAAATCTCGAGATAAATGATGTGGAAAATGATATATTAGCTGCTGTTATTAAAAAAATATTTCGTTTTGCTCCAGCTGCTGGCGGATTGGTTCTTATAAATAACGGCATCGCGGCCATAGAAAGGAACGGAATACCAGATTTGCCGAAAGGTCATATAGAAAAAAATGAGTCGCCAGATGAGGCTGCTCTGCGCGAAGTTCGTGAAGAAACGGCTCTGTCAAATCTCTCCATAATAAAACAGCTTCCTTCAACGTTCCATTGTTATCTTCTTAATAACCAATGGACTCTTAAAAAGACTTCCTGGTTCCTGATGAAGTCGGAAGATGAATTTCGACCAAAACCTCAGGAAGAAGAAGGTATCTCAAAAGTGTATTTGCTAAACAAAGATAACGTTAACGAATTTTTACAAAAAACATATTCATCTATTCGATTGTCTTTGGAGAATGAAATATTGTCGATTTTGATGTCTAAAGACTAATGACTAAAGGCTAAAGACTAAAGATGGAATGTTTAATAGAATTATGAATAATAACTGTTGTATGTTGACCGTTGTCTGTTGACTTTAAAAAATAAAAGAAATGAAAAAAGCTGTTTTCTCAGGTTCATTCGACCCTATTACAAAAGGTCATGAGAATATTGTATTAAAGGCGATGCCTATTTTCGATGAGATAATCGTTGCGATAGGTTATAACATAATGAAGAAAAATGCATACACTCTGGAGCAGAGAATGCAATGGATAACAGATGCCTTCGCTGATTGTCCGAAAGTTAAAGTAGCATGTTACGAAGGCCTTACCGTAGATTTCTGCAAGGAAGTGGGTGCTGGTTATATTATAAGGGGACTTCGTGGTTCCGTCGATTTGGAATATGAAACAACGATAGCAGAGGCTAACAAGAAATTAAATCCGGATGTTGAGACAGTGTTTTTCCTGACCGAACCGAATCTGCGCTGCGTGTCGTCAACGGTCGTCCGTGACTTGTTGAAACACAACGCTTCAATAGTGGAGTTCGTGCCTTCTGTGATTTGCGATGATGTGATAAATTCTTCTAAATAAAAATATGAAAAAGAAATCGATATTAGCGCTGATATTATTGCTTCTTATATCTAATATTGCTGTCTCTCAAAATGTTAAGATAAAAGGAAATGCCAATGTGCCTAACGCTCTCGTTCGTCTGCTGACTTATGACGATATGCTTACGTATGAGCAGACACTTGTCTCTGAAACCAAATCTGATGACAAAGGTGATTTTTTGATTGAAGCAGAAATAAGTGATGTGACGATGGCGCAAATCGCTGTGAATCTTGAACGTGTCGATTTGCTTGTAAAGCCTGACGCTACCTATGAATTGGAAATTTCAATTCCTGAACAAAAGGATGATGTCTCTTATTTCGAACGTGAAAATCCTTCCTTAAAAATTATTAACATCAATGATGATGAATTGTACAGCCAATATCATGTTTCTAATATGATTATCGATGATTTCATTTATAATAATTTCAACCAGCTGTATAGAAATCGCAGACTTTCTCTCCTTGATACTCTTGATGTTACTATTAAAAAGATTATCCCTGAAATAAAATCTGATTTCGTTAAGGATAATATACGTTATCGCAAGGCGGCAATTCAGATGGTTGTCAATAATGATAATGGTAAAAAGGTTGTAAATCAAAATTTTAATAAGCATGAAATTCTATACTCCAATCCGGCGTATATGAGTCTTTTCCATGAATTATTTGCAAATTATCTGTCGTCAAATTTGTTCAATGCTTCGGAAATGAGACATATGCTTTATGGTGATTATGACAAGTTTATGACTTATCTGAAAGGAAAAGATGTCTTTTTGGCAGAAAATCAAAATCTTGCGGAACTGATTGTCGCATATAATCTTAAAAGAATGTTTTATGAGTTTCAAGATGACAGAATAGTTATTCTTGAGAAATTGAAAAGTATTGCTCAAAATACTAAGAATCAGAAAAATAAGAATGTTGTGAATGATATTCTGAAACAGATTGACAGACTTTCCTTTAATTCAGAAGCTCCTGATTTTTCATTGAAAGATGTAAATGGTAATATTGTGAATCTGACTGATTATAAAGATAATATGCTTCTTGTTCAGTTTGTCAATAAAGTTTCGTCCATGACAGATTATCAGTTTGAATTGTTAAAGGATTTTTCGAATCAGTGGCAGGATACGATACAAGTTGTCACAATTGCGACAAAAGAAAGTTATAATGATTTTGAAAAATTATTTGAAGAGAAAAATTACAAGTGGAAGCTGCTAAATCTTGAGAATGAGATACTTCTTCTTGAAAAATATCATGTTAGGACTTTCCCTGATTATGTGATTATCGGCACAAATGGAAAGATAGGAATGTCGCCTGCACCTTCTCCAGAACAATATCTGGATTTTCATGTCAGGAGATTATATAAATATTATAAAAAATAGTTATTTTTGCACGACATTTGATAAATTAGGAATTAGGAATAGAGAAATTTGAAAAATAATTAAAAATAAATATATGGGATTTTTTGCTAAATTATTCGGTAACAAAGCAATGCGTGATAATAAAGCCTTGCAGCCGATTTTGGATAAAACATTAGAAGCTTACGAAAAGATTAAAAATTTAGATATTGATGCGCTTCGTCATAAGACAGTTGAATTTAAAGAATATGTAAATAATTATATTGCTGAAGATGAAGCTCGTATCCAAGAACTTAAACTGAAAGCCGAAAATGACGATCTCGACCTTGAAAAGAAAAACGAGATTTTCGAACAAGTTGACAAGCTTGAGAAACAACAGCTTGAAAAGATAGAAGAAGCCCTCAACACAATTATGCCAGAGGCTTTCGCAGTCTTGAAAGAAACAGCTAAACGTTTCAAGGAAAATGAAGTAGTGGAAGCTACAGCCACTGAATTAGACCGCGAACTCGCAGCGAAATTCGATCACATCAACATAGAAGGCGATAAGGTATATTACAACAACAGCTGGATTGCTGGAGGTAATACCGTTACTTGGGACATGGTTCCTTATAACGTACAGATTCTCGGCGGTACAGTTCTGCATCAAGGCAAGATTGCTGAAATGGCAACCGGTGAAGGTAAGACTTTGGTCGCTACTTTCCCTGTTTATCTCAACGCTCTCGCAGGTCGTGGCGTTCACGTCGTCACTGTTAACGACTACCTTGCAAAACGTGACTCCGAGTGGATGGGAACAATCTATGAGTTCCTCGGTTTGACAGTGGATTGCATCGACAAGCACGAACCTAACTCTCAGGCACGTCGTAACGCATATCTCGCTGATATCACTTATGGTACAAACAACGAATTCGGTTTCGACTACTTGCGTGATAACATGACAGGTCATCCAGAAGAACTGGTACAACGCAAGCATCACTTCGCCATCGTCGACGAGGTTGACTCTGTTTTGATTGACGACGCTCGTACACCTTTAATTATATCAGGACCAACACCACGCGGCGACCATCAGGAATTCGATGTCTTGAAACCTGACGTAGTGAAACTTTATGAAGCACAGAAACGCCTCGTGACATTATGTCTCGCTGAAGCTAAAAAAATATTAACAGACCCTAACGCTACACAAGAACAGAAAAACCACGGCGCAAACCAATTGTTCCGCGCCTACAGAGGCCTTCCTAAAAATAACGCCTTGATTAAGTTCTTGAGCGAAGAAGGTATGAAAGCTTTGATGCAGAAGACAGAAGGTTTCTATCTCCAAGAACAACAAAAGAATATGCATATCATCGACGATGAACTTTATTTCGTTATCGATGAAAAATTACATAGCGTCGACCTTACTGAAAAAGGTATCGACGAACTTACAAAAGCTTACAACGACTCTTCATTCTTCATCTTGCCTGACGTCGGTAGCGAAATAGCTGAACTCGAACGCAGCGGACTCTCTGATGATGAAAAAGTGATGAAGAAGTCAGAATTATTACGTAACTTCTCAGAGAAATCGGAACGTTTACACACTGTACAACAACTTCTTAAGGCTTACACCTTGTTTGAAAAAGACGTTGATTACGTTATCATGGATAACAAGATTAAAATCGTTGATGAGCAAACAGGTCGTATCATGGAAGGACGTCGTTGGTCAGATGGCTTGCACCAAGCTGTTGAGGCTAAGGAAAACGTTCACGTTGAAGCAGCTACACAGACTTACGCGACAATCACTTTGCAGAACTACTTCCGTATGTACCACAAACTTGCTGGTATGACTGGTACCGCTGAGACTGAAGCAGGCGAGTTCTGGGATATCTATAAATTGGATGTCGTTGTAATCCCAACAAACAAACCTATCGCTCGTATCGACGCCGAAGATTTGATTTACAAGACAAAACGTGAAAAATATAATGCTGTCATCGATAAGATTCAAGAGTTCGTCGAAGAAGGACGCCCTGTTCTTGTCGGTACAACATCTGTTGATGTTTCAGAACTTCTTTCTCGTATGCTTACACGTAAAGGCATCAAACATAATGTTTTGAATGCTAAGTTGCACGCTAAGGAAGCACAGGTCGTTAAAGACGCTGGTCAGGCTGGAACAGTAACTATCGCAACTAACATGGCTGGTCGTGGTACTGACATCAAGTTGGGACCTGGCGTCAAGGAAGCCGGCGGTCTCGCTATCATTGGTACAGAACGTCACGAGTCACGTCGTGTTGACCGTCAGTTGCGCGGTCGTTCTGGTCGTCAAGGCGACAACGGTAGTTCACAATTCTTCGTGTCACTTGAAGATGACCTCATGCGTATGTTCGGTTCAGACCGTATCGCTCCTCTCATGGATAGACTCGGTCTGCAGGAAGGCGAGGTTATTCAACATTCAATGATTACAAAACAAATTGAAAAGGCTCAGAAGAAAGTTGAAGAAAACCACTTCGGAACACGTAAACACCTCCTTGAATACGATGACGTTATGAACTCACAACGTGAGGCAATCTATGAAAAGAGACGCCATGCTTTGTTCGGAGAACGTCTTTCAATAGACATCAATAATATGATGTATGACTTAGGCGAATCATTGATAGAGAGATTCCAAGAAAGCAGTGATTACTATGGACTTAAATTGGAAGTTCTTTCAACAATGGGTATGGACCTTCCTTTCGAAGAAGATGAGTTCAGACGCGCTAAATTGAATGTCTTGGCTGATAAATTATTCGACAAAGCATTGGATGTCTATAATAACAAGACACGTATCATCGGTGAAAAGACATTGCCTGTAATTGAAAATGTTCAAAAAAACACACAATACGAAAATATTCTTATCCCATTTACAGATGGCAGAAAGAGCATGAATGTCGTTGTTAATCTCAAGAAAGCTGTTGAAAACGGAGCTAAAGAGATAACATTGGCGGTTGAGAAATTTGTCACATTGGGTCTCATCGACGAATCATGGAAAGAACACCTCCGTGAATTGGATGAGTTGAAACATTCTGTACAAAACGCTCATTATGAACAAAAAGATCCTCTCTTGATTTATAAGTTCGAGTCGTTCAATTTGTTCAAACAAATGATTCAGAAAATCAATACTGATGTTATCTCGTTCTTGATGCGTGCCGATGTCCCAATGCAAGACAACAATCAGGTAAGAGAACAAAGAGCAAGAGCAATTGACAGAAGCAAGTTGCAAGAACAACGTACCGACTTGTTGGCACAGTCACACAGTAACACACAAGAACGTCAAGTGACACAGCCAATTCATGTTGAGAAGAAAGTCGGAAGAAACGACCCTTGTCCATGTGGCAGCGGCAAGAAATATAAGAACTGTCACGGAAGAGAAGAGTAATTGAATAAAGACGAAAGACTAAAGACAAATGTCTAAAGATAAGGGAACTGCTGTGAAAAACGGTGGTTCCCTCTTATTTTTTTTCCTACCATTCAACAAAATTATTATAACTTTGTAAGGTAAACTGGATGATTTAAAGTTTAAAGTTATGGTAAACAGTCAACAGTCAATGGTCAACAGAAGAAGTTCGAGGGTTAAAGTTTTCGTCTTTTGCCTTTTGGCATTTGTCTTTTGCCATAACATAACGGCTCAGCAAAAAACAGATTCACTGTCGCGGCCGACAGTAGGGCTTGTGTTGAGTGGTGGCGGAGCAAAGGGCTTCGCTCACATAGGCGCTCTAAAAGTCATTGAAGAGTCCGGACTGCCGATAGATTACATCGCGGGAACGAGTATGGGCAGCATTATAGGCGGTCTTTACGCCATAGGCTATTCCCCGGAAATGATGATGGAACTCGTTTGTAATCAGAACTGGGACGCGATAATGTCGGATGCCATACCTCAGAAATATATATCTATCGATGATAAGATGCTCGACCGTCATTATCTCGCGACTTTTCCTTTCAGAGGTAAAAAAATACAGATGAAGTCGTCGATTTATGATGGCGAGATGATAAATCTTCTTCTGGCGCGTCTAACTTCACCCGTTTATAAAATCAGAAACTATAATGAGTTGCCGGTGCCTTTTTTATGCGTGGCAACAGATATAGAAAGTGCCGAAGCATACGAAATGACAAAAGGTAATCTGCAACGCTCCATAAGAGCTTCTATGTCGATTCCTTTTTATTTCGCTCCTGTGGAAGTAGATGGACGTCTGCTTGTAGATGGCGGACTTAGAAATAATTTCCCGGTTCCTAATGTGCGCGAAAAAGGCCTCGATATCATAATAGGTGTCGATGTGCAGCGTAACTTCCATAAAAAAGAAGAATTGAACTCCATGGCGATAATATTGGACCAGATGATTGCCATGACTGATATTGATGCTTATACCAGAGCAAAAGAAAATGTCGATATTTATATCAAACCTGAACTCGTCAAATACGGAATGATGGATTTCAATTATTATGACACCATCATTGCATTGGGAGAACAAGCAGCACGTGAGAAACTGCCTCAGCTAAAGAGACTCGCAGATTCTATAAAGAATATCAGCGATTATAAGATAGAACGCCCAGATGTGAAACCTCTCGACACTGTCTATGTGGTTTCTCTTAAAATAGAAGGCGTCAGCGAGAATAATTCAAGCTTCGTCAGAAAGTCATTCGCCAAGAATTATCCTGCGACAATGACTCTCAAAGATATTGAGACATCGATAATGAGAATTTACGCCACCGGTTATTATAATAATATATGGTATGAATTCAAACCTGCTGCAAAAGGCGTCAACTTGGTCTTGCATTGCAAAGAAAAAGAAGTGGAAACAGTTTCGATAGCAGCGCATTATGACACCGATTATGGTATTGGAATATTGACGAACATAACTTTGAAGAACGTCTTGAACTTCCCGAAACGTTCAACGTTGTCGGCTGATATCAACATTGCAGAGGACCCGTATTTCAAACTTAGATTTCATTCTAATGTGTCGCAGAAATTCAAATATGGAATGGATTTTTCTGTGATAAGTCTTTTCATGAATCAGTATGACGACAAGGTGATAAACAACTCATATAGCGTCCAGGATAATAAGATGGATTTGTTTATGGAGTTTATGCCAAATCTTGAGCGTCAGTTGAGAGCGGGAATCGTGGCCAACTATGTTCATCTTAGAGATAATCTCATCCATATTGTTGATGCTGATAATTATGATTTTATTTCTTATGCATATTTGAATTATCATATCGACAATGAAGATTCTCCTACTTTCGCATCACGAGGATGGAAGTTGAATGTCAATGGGAAATATATCATGCCTGTCGTAGAACTGGAAGATGGCTCGCGTATGCGCAACTCCTTTGTGGTGAGATGTGACCTCGATGGAGCCATTGCGATGGGAGAGAAGAACTCCTTGAAATTGGGAGCGACATTGGGAACCTCGATTGGAGAGAATGAACCGCCGCTCAGTTATCAGTTCTTCCTAGGCGGACAGTCACACATGAAATATTTCGATAACATAATATCTTTCGATGGATTGAAGTTTACGCAACTGTATGGCAATCATATTGCTATTGGGAAAATGTCGTGGCAGTGCAATTTTTATAAAAATATTTATGGTATAATTAATTTTAATGGCGGATATGTCGCAAATAATTACGATATTTGGTTCGCCGATGACAGCTTCGTTTTGGGCTGCGGTTTGACATTAGGAATGAAGACAATGGCTGGACCTATAGAAATAAGTCTGACAGGTTCTAATAGATGTTCCGGTTTGGTCGGTTTCTTTAATGTAGGATATTGGTTTTGAATAAGTTTAACAAATATAAGATATGAAATACACAAGAGTACTTTTGAAATTAAGCGGCGAAGCCTTGATGGGAAATCAACAATATGGCATCGACCCAGAACGTCTTAACGACTATGCAGAAGAAATAGCAGAAGCATCAAAACAAGCACAGATAGCAATCGTTATTGGTGGCGGTAATATTTTCCGCGGATTGCAAGGCGCAAGCAAAGGCATGGACAGAATACAAGGCGATTATATGGGAATGCTGGCAACAGTTATCAACAGTATGGCTCTTCAGTCAACATTACAGTCGAAAGGCGTTAAAACAGCTTTGTTGTCAGGCGTTTTCATCGACCGTATCGCTGATTCAATGAGCAGCGCTAAAGCGATAAAATTGTTGGAAGAAGGTAATGTGGTCATCATAGGAGGCGGTTCAGGCAATCCATTCTTTACAACAGACACAGCATCAGCATTGAGAGCCGTTGAAGTTAGAGCCGACATCATCTTAAAAGGAACACGCGTCGATGGCATCTACACAGCTGACCCTGAAAAAGATCCTACAGCAACAAAATTCGAACATATAACATACGATGAGGCTTACAGCAAAAACCTCAAAGTCATGGATTTGACAGCATTTACATTATGTAAAGAAAACAATATGCCTATGTATGTCTTCGATATGAACACTAAAGGCAATCTGTTAAAAGTTCTCAACGGAGAAGAAATTGGAACTTTGGTGACAAAATAATATAGATATAAAAGAAAAATTTTTATTTTTGTGCTGTAAAATGAATTTAATATGACAGACGAATCTCAATTTATTTTAGATGAAGCAACTGAAACTATGGAAAACACCATGAAACACATGGAAAACGAGTTTCAGAAAATCAGAGCAGGTAAGGCAAGTCCTGCAATGTTACAAGGTGTTAAGGTAGAATATTATGGAACAATCGTTCCTATTGAACAAACATCTAACATCGGTACACCAGACCCACGTCAAATCATCGTTCAACCTTTCGATAAAAGTTCACTTCAAGCTATTGAAAAAGCTATCTTGGCAGCTAACTTGGGTTTCAACCCTAAAAACGAAGGCGAGTTCTTGCGCATCCTCGTTCCTCCATTGACAGAAGAACGTCGTAAAGACCTTGCTAAACGCTCAAAGACAGTCGCTGAAGAAACAAAGGTAGGTATCCGTAACATCCGTCGTAATGCTAACGATGACGCTAAGAAACTTAAAGACGAAGGCGTTTCAGAAGACGAAGTTAAAATGGTTACAGAAAAAATACAAGAACTTACAGATAAATACGTTAAGAAAATCGATGAACTCTGTGAGTTGAAAGTTAAAGACATCTTGACAGTTTGATCTTAGAAGACAACAAGACAACAAGGGAAGACGCACAGACGTGCGTCTTTTTTTTGATGTCTGATAAAAAATCTTTAGCTTTTTGTTATTTTTGCAAAAAATATAAAAATGAAAATGTCATTCAAGCCGGGTACTATGATATATCCGTTGCCTGCTGTAATGGTAAGCTGCGGCGATAGTCCCGAAAACTATAATATCATGACTGCAGCATGGACTGGTACCATCTGCACCAACCCTCCAATGTGTTATGTGTCGATTCGTAAAGAACGTCACTCTCATGAGATAATATCACGTACTAAAGAGTTCGTCATCAATGTTACAACAGAGGAACTTGCTAAGGCAACCGACTGGTGTGGCGTGCGTTCTGGTCGCAACTACAATAAATTCAAGGAGATGCATCTTACTCCTGAACAAGCTCAGATTGTAAAAGCGCCTCTCATCGCTGAGTCGCCGCTTAATATCGAATGCCAGGTGGTGGAAGTGAAAGAACTTGGCTCTCATGATATGTTCATCGCTAATGTCGTTGCTGTAAACGGAGATACAAAATTCTTCGACCCTAGTACAGGACAATTCCGACTCAATCAAGCTGACCTCATTACTTACTCTCACGGAAAATATTATTCGATAGGAGAGAAAATTGGCGGTTTCGGATTCTCCGTCGATAAAAGAAGAAATAAAACCAAAAAATAATTTATGGATTATATCAGAATTAGCAGTCAGCAGTCAGCGGTCAGCGGTCAGTGTGTGGTCACTGAGCCTGTCGAAGTGCTCACAGCTCATAGCTCACAGCTCACGGCTAAAGAAGTCAAAGACTTATTGAGAGACTGGATTAAATTATATCCTAACTCTTTCGCTCCTGATGTGGAGTTTAAGATTTACCAATTGCCTGATGGCGATATCATCATTGAACTACACGAAGATTTAAGTTCGATGGCTGTCTCGCTTCTCGTCCTTTATTTTGAGACAACAGTCAACGGTCAACAGACAACGGCTTATATAACAATCGACGATACAGAAATACTTTTGAAACAAAACGAAGGAAAACGTGCGATGGTAATCGGTCAACAGACAACGGACAACAGTCAACAGCCGACAGCAGTTCGTTTTATCCTCGAAGATAATTACGTCTTGGATTATAATTTTGAAAAGAGACCGCAGCCTGTCAAGGATTGTAACATGACATTTGAGGAGTCTGAGTTTTCTCTTCCAGAAGAATATGAAAGCGTCATAGTAGGCGATGTCGTGAAGAAGAAAATAGATGAGATTCTAGAAGACGAAGGTCTCACTCCAAAGAAATTGTTGATGTATTTCCTTTGTGGCGCTATCGGATTGAGCATTGGTTTCCTTATTGTTTATTTCATGGGCAGATAAAATATGTTAAAAGAATTTAAGAGTTTTGTCGAGAAACATAATCTCATCGAAAAGGATGACAGAGTACTGCTGGCACTCAGCGGCGGCGTGGATTCTATGGTGCTGGCGAAACTTCTTTTATTAAGACTACAAGACTACAAGACTACAAGACTACAAGATGAGCCAATAGCCAACAGCCAACTCGCTTTCGCTCATTGTAACTTCCATCTGCGTGGAGAGGATTCTAATCGTGATGAGAAGTTTGTGACAGAATTTGCCAAGGAAAATAATATACCTATTTATATAAAACATTTCGATACGGAGTCTTATGCTAAAGAGAATTCTCTCTCCATCGAGATGGCTGCCCGAGAACTGCGTTACTCTTGGTTCAAAGAGTTAAAGGAAACTCATAATTTCAATAAGGTGGCTCTTGCTCATCATGGCGACGACCAGATTGAGACATTCTTCATCAACTTACTGCGCGGTTCTGGTATCAATGGCCTCAAAGGCATGAAACCGCAAAACGATTTCTACATAAGACCTTTGCTTTGGTCTAACAGAAACGAAATAGAAAACTTTGCAAAAGAAAACGGTATTCAATGGGTTGAAGATTATACTAACCAGGAGACAGTTTATCTCAGAAACAAAATACGTCATAATATAATCCCTGTTTTTGACGAGATGAAGAACAACGCTCGTCAGAGTCTTAACTTCTCTATCAATTGTCTCTCTTCTGAAAATGACTTGTACAGAAGTCTCATCGATGAGAAATTGTCTGCAATAGAATTCGTCGATGGCGATTACAGAAGTATCGATGTCAAGAATTTTATAGAAAATGAGAACGGGAAGCAGCTGCTTTTCGAATGGGTGAGGAGATACGGCTTTAATTTCGATCAGGCTGAGTCGATGTTTGAAGCGATGAAAAACGGGAAGTCGGGAGTGATGTTTTATAACGACAGTATAAGACCACAAGACTACAAGACTACAAGACTACAAGCGTCGGTACAAAAAGATAAGATAGAGATTTTTGAAGAAAGGGGAGAAGAGGAGGAAATTGTTATAGAGATGCAAAGACTTGAAGACGCAAAGACGCAAAGTGACGATGACTCTGCGACTCTACGACTCTGCGACTCTGCGACTCTGTGTCTCTGCGACTCTATGTCTCTGCGACTAAATTCTTATAACAAAGATGGGAATTTCCAACTGATAAAAGATTCTTCTGTTGCGGCTCAGTTCGACATGGATAAGATTGCGTTTCCTTTGAAGCTCCGTCATTGGAGAAATGGTGATAAGTTTCGTCCTTTGGGCATGAAAGGCTCCAAATTGCTGAGCGATTTTTTCAACGACTTAGGCTTCTCTGCATATCAGAAACGTAATGTGTGGATTATGGAAGATGCCAACGGACTGATTTTGTGGGTTGTAGGCTATAGAATCAACGATAAAGTTAAAATTCTTGACTCAACCAAAGTTATTTTTCAGTGTGATTTAGAACATTAAATATTTTTCTTAAATTTGCACACTTTTTTATTGAGGAGAAAAAATCAATTAAATTATAATAAATCAACAAACTAATCATGAAAAAGTTTTTAAGACTCATTACTTTCTTAGTCATGTTGGTTCCTTTTGTTGCTAAAGCACAAATCCTTGAACCAGTACAATGGACTGTAGAAACAGAGAAATTAAACAAGAATGAATACAACATCGTATTCAAAGCAGAAATTGAAGATGGTTGGCATCTTTATTCACAAAACACTCCATTCGGCGGACCAATGCCTCTCTATTTCGAGTTTATCGACACTCTCGGCATTGAACGCATCGGTGGCGTGCAAGAACCAAAAGCTATAGTTCATTACAGCGACATTTTTGAAATCGATGAACATTTCTTTGAACATGAAGCTGTTTTCACACAAAGAGTTAAATTAGTTGAGGATGCTGCAACAGTATCTGGTATCATCACAGGTCAAACTTGCAAAGAAAGCTGTATTCAACTTGAATATGAATTTGAAGTTCAACTTGGTGAACCAGCAGTTATTAAAGAAGCTGAAGAAGAAGCATCAGCTGGCGGTGAAGGTCTCTTAGGCTTAATCATCGAAGCTATCATCTGGGGTTTTGCAGCTCTTATGACTCCATGCGTATTCCCAATGATTCCTATGACAGTGTCATTCTTCTTGCACGGTAGCGAAAGCAAGGCTGTAGGTCGTTTCAAGGCTATCATGTACTACGTTTTCATCGTAGCTCTTTATACTCTCCCAATCGCAGCTATCATCATGATTACTTGGATCTTCGGTGGTGACAGCGTTACAGCTGACATCTTCAACTGGATTTCAACATCATGGGTAACAAACATCTTGTTCTTCGTAGTATTCATGGTATTCGCAGCTTCATTCTTCGGAGCTTTCGAAATCCAATTGCCAAGTTCATGGGTTAACAAGAGCGATAGCAAACAAAGCAGCAGCAGCGGCCTCGGCGGCGTGTTCTTCATGGCTTTGACACTCGTTCTCGTATCATTCGCTTGTACAGGCCCTATCGTTGGTACAGTTCTTATCAAATCAACATCAGGTGAAGTTTGGACTCCTATCATCACTATGATGGTATTCGCTATGGCATTCGGTCTTCCATTTGCTTTATGCGCATTGTTCCCATCATTATTACAAAATATGCCAAAGAGCGGCGGCTGGCTCAACTCAGTTAAAGTTGTTCTCGGTTTCGTTGAAATCGCTCTCGGTTTCAAATTCTTAAGCGTTGCTGACCAAACATACCACTGGGGTCTCCTCGACCGCGAAGTTTACCTCGCTATCTGGATTGTATGTTTCTCATTGTTAGGTCTCTACCTCTTAGGAAAAATCAAATTCTCACACGACTCAGACGTACACCACTTATCAGTATTCCGTCTTATCCTTTGTATCATCGTTTTCACATTCGTAGTTTATATGATTCCTGGTATGTGGGGTGCTCCTCTCAAAGCTTTGTCAGGTTACTTGCCACCACAACAAACAATGGACTTCGACCTTAACAGAATCAACCAAGAAAACGCTACAAAGGTTATCAACTACGTTGACGCTAAAATGTCTAACCTTTCAGTTCAAACAGAACAAGTAGAAAAGAAAGCTACATCAACAGTTTTATGTGAAGAACCTAAATACGCTGACATCTTCCACTTGCCTCACGGTCTCAAAGGTTACTATGTATACGAACAAGCATTAGCTTGCGCAAAGGCTCAAAACAAACCTATCTACATCGACTTCACAGGTCACGGCTGTGTTAACTGCCGCGAAATGGAAGCTAACGTTTGGAGCGATCCACGCGTCCTCGAAATGTTACGTAACGACTATGTTATCGTAGCTCTCTACGTTGACGACAAGACAAAACTTCCAGAAAGTGAATGGATCATCGGCGCTGACGGTAAAGAAAAGAAATCTATCGGCCGCGTTAACGCTGACTTCCAAATCTCTAAGTTCAACACTAACGCTCAACCTTACTACTGCCTCATGGGCCACAATGGTGAGCTTTTAGTTGACCCACGCGCTTACGATTTGGATAAAGACGCTTTCGTTAACTTCTTGAAACAAGGTATCGAAAACTTTAATAACGGTGTTTCAATCAGAAACATTTATGAATAATAATGACGAAAGACTAAAGTCTAAAGTCTAAAGTTATAGGAGCTGCTTTTAATGAAAGGCAGCTCTTTTTTTAGTTGAAAATTGACAATTGAAAGTTGAAAATTGACAACTGAAAATTAAGGGACGTGATGAAAAAATCACGTCCTTTTTTTTGTGATTTTTTCCTATCTTTGCAACTATGAGAATACTTGTGGTTTTTATATTATTAGCCTTCGGCTTAGTGACCGAGGGAAAGACGCAAAGACTCAATGACGCAAAGACGCAAAGTAAAGACTCTGCGACTTTGCGACTTTGCGACTCTGCGTCTTATTACGAATCCCAAATTCGTAAAGCCGATTCTCTTTTTAAAAACTACCTTCCACAATATAATTTCGATGAAGTTAAAGCAGCGATGGAGTTTTTTGATAGCTATCAGCCGTCAGCTATCAGCGGTCAGCGTTGGAGATTTTTTGATAGCTATCAGCGGTCAGCTATCAGCGGTCGGCGATGGAGATTTTTTGGTAAAGAAGCTGACGATGAAAACAGACTGATAGCTGAAAGCCGACAGCTGACAGCTGCTAAAGCGCACTACTACCATGCTGTAGGCCTCACGGAAAAGGATGACATTGTTGGTGCTTGCGAGCATTATCTCATAGCCTTGGAGATAATGGAAGACGATGACATTATTAAAAGTCTCAGAGACACAAAGACACAAAGACGCAAAGTTTTGAAGAAACAAAGAAACGATGAAAAAGCACTCTGCGACTCTGCGACTCTGCGTCTTTGCGACTCTGACGAGGATTATGAAAAGATAAGGTTTGTGGCGTTGATATATACAAGATTGGGAAGATTGTTTTACGATGAAAACTATTGCGATATAGCGATAACAATGTATCACAAAGCATTAGATTATGTTGAAATATTGGAAAACAATGAATCTATTGCTCAAATTTCAAAATTTATAGGGAATTCGTACCATCTATCAAATATTCCAGACAGTGCATTATACTATTATGATTTATCATTAAAAGCAAGTCCCAATATAATTAATAAGTTGGATATTGATAAATGTATAGCTCGAATTATGTATGACAAAGGAGAAAAAGATAGCGCATATTTTCTAATAGAAAATAATCTTAATCTAATTGAAAATTATGATGCAAGAAGCTCCTATTATGGTATTTTAGGAGAAATGTATTACGAAGACTGTATATATGATTCAGCCATAATTTATTTAAAGTTATCGATGAATAGTTCTAATGTTAATACACTTCTTACTTCGTCAAATTATTTGAGTAATATTTATGAAATACTTAATGCTAAGGATTGTAAAAATTATTATGATAGTATATCCATTTTTTATTTTACTCAAAATAGTAATAGAAATGTTGATGTATCAAAGATTTACAGTAAATATATTGAAGAGAAAAGTAGGCTGGATAGTATAAATGAAGAAAAATCACACATAGTAAATTCATTGATAGTTTCATTTATAATTATTTTACTTATTCTTATGGCTATTTATAAATATAGAAAAGAGCTTTTGAAAAAGAAAAATGAAATTGTAATTAAGGAAAAAGCCATTGAAGATATTTCTATTGTTAATAAAAATCTGCTTGCTCGAAACGAAGAGTTAAGAAAAATGACTTATAACCATCAAAAAAATACAAAAAACAACATAAAAGACTATCGCAATTGTGATAACTGCAAAAAAATATTATCAGATGTAGAGAATCTGAAAAAACTGAATTTAAAAATAAATAATCTTAAGCAATTATCAGATGAAGAATTGTCAATGTTACTTAACGATGCTGATATATATATGAATAATTATATTCAAAAAATTTCAAATAAATATCCTCGATTAAAAAAAAGAAGATTTATATTGTATATGTCTTTTGATGCTTAACATTAGTGAGCCAACCATTGCAGTATTATTAGGTAAAACATATAACACCATTTGGAGTAGAATTAATAAAATTTACTCTATTTTAGGAATAAAATCCAGTGTTAATTTATATAATATAATTTAATAAATACAAGATTATCAATAGTTTATTTCTTTATTTTTTGTGATATAAGTTTTTGATTCATATAAGTATAAACGATATACTTTTGTAACAAAAATATTTAAAAACTTATTAAAACACATCAAATCATGAAGAAATTAATTGTTATTGTCCTATTTGCATTATCAATATGTAATGCAGAGGCAAAACAAAGCAAAGAAAAATTAGTTGTGCATTCTATTCATTCTGCCACAGCTAATGCTTCAGAATTTCGTTCCGAATCCATCTCCGCAGACATTACCGGAAACACTTTAACTATCACCTTTAACGAAAATGTGGGAATAGCTCACATTGTTGTTAAGGATTCCAATGGTGTTTACATCGACAGAGAGAATGTCTTCTCAACACCAGATTATGCCACATTCTTTATTAATGATGCCGGCTATTACAGAATGGACATCACATTAAGCAATGGCGAGCAGTATTATGGATACTTTAGAGTGGAAAATTGAAAACTGAAAAATTAAATTTATTAACAATTAAAATTTTAAAATTATGAAAACAATGAAAAAAATATTTATTCTTCTATCATTTGTAATGATGACATCTGTTAGTATTATTGCACAAATTACTCCACAAGGCATACAAATTCCAGATGTGCCTCCAGGAGATGTAGTCACACTTCAAACAAATTGGAGCACTCAGGGTAATATGGTAACTGGTGCAACCAACTCTATATTCGGAACAAAGAATGCTTTTCCTATTTATTTCTATACAAACAATGTTTCCAGAATGATGATGGATACATTGGGTAATATAGGTATCGGAACTCTCCAACCACGCCAGAAACTTCATATTGTTGATGGCAACATCTTAGTATCAAGAACATCAAGTAAAGCGCCAGGTTCAACAAATGGATCCATACTCTTTGGCAGCAATATAACTAATAATTCACCTCACGGCAAATGGGGTATTGAGTATTTAAGTCAAGATGGAATTTATGGTTTGAACTTCTGGCAACCAACAACCTCCAATACCAATGTCAATAATTTTGTGCTTTTCTTGAAAGACAATGGCAATGTTGGTATCGGAACTTCCAATCCACAAGCAAAATTAGCTGTTAATGGCGACATCTTGGCAAGGAGCATAAGAGTAAGTGTCGTATCGACATATTGGCCAGACTATGTATTCTCTTCAGAATATAAGTTGATGAGTCTTGATGAATTGGAAAACTATAT
>JAZQZR010000004.1:0-51447 GCA_045634185.1 Bacteroidales bacterium
CCTTCTATCGTTTGTAATAATGACATCTATTAATGTTATTGCACAAATTACTCCACAAGATATACAAATTCCAGATGTTCCTCCTGGAGATGTTGTTACACTTCAAACTAATTGGAGTACACGCGGCAATACAGTATCAACAGCTACAGATTATATATTTGGTACAAAGAATGCATATCCGGTGTATTTCTATACAAACAACGTGTTTAGAATGGTGATGGATACATTAGGCAATATAGGTGTAGGAACAGATATGCCAAAACAAAAACTACACATTGTTGATGGCAATATTCTAATTTCAAGAACATCAACCAAAGCTCCAGGATCAATAAATGGCTCTATATTATTTGGCAGTAATGCTACAAACAATTCACCTCACGGCAAATGGGGTATCGAGTATTTAAGTCAGGATGGAATTTATGGTTTGAACTTCTGGCAACCAGCAACCTCAAACGCCAATGTTAACAATTACGTGCTTTTTTTAAAAGACAATGGTAATGTCGGTATTGGAACCAACAATCCACAAGCAAAATTAGCAGTCAATGGAAATATTTTAGCAAAGAGTGTAAGGGTTAATGTTGGTTCAGAATATTGGCCGGACTATGTATTTTCTCCAGAGTATGAATTAATGGAATTAAACGACTTGAAAAATTATGTTGAGAAAAACAAGCATCTTCCTGGAATTCAATCTGCAAAAGATGTTGGCGAACAAGGCGAAGTTGATTTAGGAGAGATGAATACAAAATTATTAGAAAAAATAGAAGAACTAACACTTTATATCATAGATTTGCAGAAACAAATTGATGAACTTAAAGAAAGGACTATGTTATGAAGAAAGTTGTGTGTTTTTTTCTTTTATCCTTGTCAATAAATTATTTTGTCAAAGCGCAATCTAAAAAAGATAATTGTGATTTGTTTTCAAACCCTTTTAAATGTTCGTTTGGTCAATATTTTAACTATGAACATGGTGATTGGGAACTTGTTTTTGAAGATGATTTTAATGATGCTTCGATAGATAGAAATAAATGGTTTACATGTATTTATGGGTGGAATAGAGAACATGGTGATGATGAGTTGCAATATTATTTAGATGAAAATGTTATTCTAGAAAATGGATTGTTGAAACTTACAGCGCAAAGACAACCTGGTTTTTATGACGTTTGGTGTTTTAATGATGAAGGTGCTGATGTTACATCTAAGTTTTTTGAATATACTTCTGGCTGGATACAAACCAAGTCGAATTTTAAATATGGTTTGTTTGAAGTAAAATGTAAAATCCCCAATGGATATGGGTTTTGGCCTGCATTTTGGTTATTTGGAAATGGTGAGGAAATTGATATTTTTGAGTTTGCATCAAATAAACAAGATGTTTATTTGACGACATTACATAAATGGTATGATGATGGAGGACATGAATATTGTCCAGATAATTCAAAATACACCAATTCATTTGCTGATGATTATCATATCTTTTCACTTGAATGGGATGAATTTATATTGATATTTAGAGTAGACGGAATTATAAAACGTGTTGTATATAAATATTATGATATATACAATGTTAATATAAATGTAAATAATTATTATAGCACTGATAATGAACATTTTTATATTGATTATCTTTTGTTCCCAGAAAATCCACAATCTTTAATACTAAATTTAGCAATTCCTCATAAAAACTCTGATTTTGGAGATAATTCTTCAAATGAGCAAATGATTTTACCAGCATCATTGGATATTGATTATGTAAGAGTGTATAAAAAAAATAATCCAAGCAGAGATATTTTTATTGATAGTTATTATGCATCCAAAGATAACTATTATACAGGAAATACAATAAGCGTAGCAGGTGATTCAAATGTTATTGTGTCAGATAATGAGACTCTGGTACTGTTTGCTTGTAATAATATTGTATTGAATAATGGTTTTGAAGCAAAAGAAGGTTCTTTTTTTTACGCGACTATGCCTTCCAATTTAATTGGTGATGAATCTAATACAAAAAATAGTGATTCTGTGATTAATAATGATTATATGGAAACAGACAAAAATAGAGGTCATGATAATTTTCTTTCAGTAAAAAGTGATAGCACAAAAAATAATGTTCTCAATACTGATGATGTATTAAATATCTATCCGAATCCTAGTAATGATTATTTTTGTATTGATTTATCCGGCTGTACTACAATATATAAACATATTAATATTTTTGATATATATGGAAATTTAATAAATTGTATAGATAACCCTAAAGATCAGTTGTATACAATTGATTTTATAAGAAAAAAAGGACTCTATGTAATAGAACTAATTTCTTATGACATGGTTAAATATGAAAAGATATTGATAAAATAAATTAATTATGAAAACAGCGATTATTATTTTGTTGTCACTTGTTTCGTTGAATTCTTTTGCGCAGAATGAAGATGTTGACTCTTATAATCCATGTGTTACTTATATAGCGAAAGTCAATGGTTTGACAAACTGCCATATTAATCAAGAACTGTTCGATAATTATGATATGGAATTGCCATTGGGAGTGGAAGGATTGTTGGGCGTTGAACTGTACCAAAGAAATGGTTTCTTGTTGTTTGAATTTGGTGTGGGGAGAAGTTGCTTAAATTATCATTCTGATTCAGGAGCATATTGGAATAATATTATTAACAATTACCTTATCAATATCGGATATCAATATCTTATAAATGATAGATTGTCTGTCGGAGGCTGTGCTGGATTAAATGTTGCATATAGGGTGATGTCAAGAAGGACGTTGAATGGAAAAGAGGAGTTGAAGTACAAAGGTGGTTTTGATGCATATATTATAGATCTAGGATTAGAAGTGGAATACAAACTGAACAAAATGCTAGCAATGCATATTGAACCATATTTGAACTATCCGATTTCGTATGATTGTTCTATTGATTTTCGTGAAGATTATGTGTTCTCTCCAATAATAGGAATCAAATTAGGATTAAAGTTTCGTTGGTTTTAAGGTGATTTATTTCTTCCTTTGCTTTACGACCCATTTGGCGTCGCCGAGGATGACGTCTTCTAGAGGCTTGCCTTTCTTGGCAGCCTTTTCTTTTAGGTATTCCATCATCTTAGGGTTGTTTCTCCATTCTTTGACGAGCTGCTCCACGTCGTAGTTGAAGAGCGCTTCTTCGTCAAGAACTGCTGCCTCTTTAATCAAAGTGTCGTTGTTGAGCATGTTGTCAACTTCAATGTCGTATGCTTCGTCAAGAGTGATGTCGTTTGTTATGGAATATGATCTTATCTTTTCTGACCATTCCTTGTCTTTTTCAATCTCAATTCTCATCAATGTTTTTTTGACTTTCTCTCTGTCGTGGTTTGTAGTGCTGTCGGTAGCTCCGAAGTCTGCCAATGTCTCTTCCAAGAAGTCGAATGATGCCTTATGCCATTGATGTCCGCATGAATAGAAGACGACATAGTCGCTTTTCAATATGCTGACGAGACTGTTGATGTTTTCTTTTTTTGTCTGTTTAAGATTGAAACCGTTGTGTACGGTGGAGTTGTAATACCAGATTTCTATGTCGCTGAGCATTTCTTCCAAAGGCATTTCTTTTGTTATCGACCAGATGAAAGAGTCGCCGACGAATAAGATGCGAGGTTTCTTTTTGTTGACGGTGTCGACGGTGATGTCGAGTTCGTAGTTATAGTTTTTCTTTATGATAGGGAACATCAAGTTAAGCACTTTCTCGTCCCATGTAGGTTTCTTGTCGGTCTGTCGAGCATAACCGTATTTCACCTGAGGCATGCCGAAGTCGTTAAGACTGTTGAGATATCTGAATAAAGAGTCGCATCCGTAAACAGAGCTGATGCCCCAGTGACTGTCGACGGTGTGCATCACAGGATGTGACAGGGTGTCGCGCATTGCGGTGAACCATTTTGTCATTTCAATATTAGGGAAGCTGAGTTCAGTGAAACGTTGGTCGTAATATTCGAACGCTCTCAGCGGTTTTCTCCATTGGCTTGTGTCGGGGAGATATTCAGGATAGATGAAAGGTTTGTCGGGAGCCATGAATGTCATGAACTCGATGCCGTATTCTTTCAATATCTCACGAAGCTGGCACATCATGGCGATGTTTTTCTCGTAACATTCTATCGCTTTTTCTTTAGTCTTGAAGACACCTTGGAACTCGTTGCCTTTATAGTCGCGGATGCCTTCGAAGTAATAGAACCAGTTGTCTTTGCCTCTTACGAAAGATTTGTTGTAAGTCTTGTTGAAGAAAGTCCATACATATTGGTTGTACCAACGTATTGCAATCTCCCTGAATCCGAAGTTTTCAGCGATGTATTTCTCAAGTTGTGACTGATATTTGCCATTGTTGAAAGTCTCCATCTCGAGTTTCGGGAATTCGGTCTTGTAAGTCACGCCATAAAGCGGCCTGACGTTAAGCTTGACTTTTTCCTGAATCATAGGGAGGAAGAGGAAAAGCATCAATATTCCAAACAATATGTGGTATATGTATTTCTTCATCAGTTTATTTCTGCTTGTTTTGTTCTTGTCTTATGACCCATCTGGCATCTTCATAGATGACAGTCTCGAAGTCTTTGTTCTTGTCTTTCGCTTTTTTCTCGAGGTAATCCACCATAGTTACGTCGCCTCTCCATTTCTTCACGAGATTATTGACTTTAGCATTGAAGATAGTTTCATCGTTCACGTCGGTGAAGTCGCGGAGCAAAGGCTTGCCGTTTAAGATATTGTGAGCTTCTATGTCGTAAATCTTATCTATGGTCTTGCCTTGAATAGAGGCTTGTATCTTAAGAGCTTCCACCCAATTCTTGTCTTCTTCTATAGTGTTGATGGTTTGTGCCATCATGATTTTCTCTGTGTTACGAATCAGCGGTTTCTCGATGTTTTCTATTCCTTTTACGAGATAAGGCTCGCTGAGTATTTTCTTTCTTGCCTTTTCTTTTGATATGTTAAGACTGTCGGCTATCCTTTGAGTCTCGCTTTCCATGAGGCTGTCGGACACACATAAAGCTAGGAGCGCTTGTTCTGCAAAGTCGTAAGTGGCTTTATACCATTGGTGACCTGATGAATAGAACACGACATAGTCGGCGCGCATGATGCTTCTCAGGATATTGACGTCTTTTCTTTTGGAATGAACTAAGTCGAATCCTTTGAAGACGTCGTCTTCATAAAACCATACTTCAACATCTTCCAGAATGTCTCTCCATGGAAGTTGTTCGTGCAGCGCCCATATGAAAGAGTCTCCAACGAATAAGACCTTAGGTTTGTTGCAGTTTTCGTCACATTCTACTTCTACGTCGAGTTTATAGTCGATGTTTTTGTTTCTTACAGGGAAAAGAAGATTAAGAGAAGCTTCGTCGCTTTGTCGTTTAAGTTCGTAAGGTTTAGGCTCGCCGTATTTTATCTTAGGGATTCCGAAGTCGTTGAGACTATTCATAAATCTGAATAGAGAGTCGAAACCATAGACAGCTGTGAACTGCCAGTGATTGTCCATCATAGGGAAGACCGGATAATCGAAGGTGTCTCTCATGTTTCTGTACCAGCTTGTCATCTCGATGTTAGGGAAATTCATGTCTGCGAGCGCCTTAGAATAATATTCCATTGAGTTGACAGTGGTAGTGTCTTTTTCTCTTTCTGGAAGGAATTCAGGATATACGTAAACCTTGCTTGGTGCCATGAAAGAAAGAAACTCAATGCCGTAGTCTTTTAGGATGTTTCTTATCTGGCACATCATCATAGTGCTTTTGTCGAAATAATCTTTTGCTTTCTCGGCAGTGCTGAATGCGCTGTATTGTTCAGTGCCGTAATAATCTTTGACAGCGCCGAAGTAATAAAGCCAGTTGTCTTCTCCAGGCACGAGGAATTTTATGTAAGTCTTGTGGAATAACGACCATACATATTGATTATAAATACGGATGACATCTTCTCTGAATCCGAAGTTTTCCGATACATATTTCTCCAGTTGCGCCTGGTATTTTCCTTCGGAATATGACTTGTATGTCAGCTCAGGTTTTTCTGTCTTTTCTGTAAAGCCTTTGAGAGGTTTGATGTTGATAATATCAAATTGCTCTTGGAGCAGAGGCAGCCAGAGAAACGTCAATAATATTGCGAAGAGTATTATATGTATTCTTTTGTCTTTCATTAGAATCTGAAATAAATGAATGGGCTGAATCCTGTTGCGTTAAGAGCGCCTAAGCAGAAGATGAATCCGAATAATGATAATACGAAAGCTATGATATGCTGCTTGTTGTTGTATTCTGTGAAATATACTTTCTCCTGCCATCTCAATCCGAATTTGCTGAGGGTGATGAATGAGAAGAATGCTGCGATGAGCATTGTAGTATAGAAGTGAGGGTTGTCGGAGAAGTGGAAAGGCACGAAGTCGAAGGCGAACAGACGTTTGATGAAGAGCCACGACAAGTCGATTCTCTCGATACGGAAGAAGCATCGTGTCAGGACGACGATAGCGAATGTTATTATTACGGAAGGTATTCTTCCTAGTTTGCTCATCCATTTGACGAGGAAGAGTTTGTCGGCACAGATGAAGATGCCTTGCAGTGCGCCGTATATCACGAAGTTCCATGCAGCGCCGTGCCACAATCCGGAGACGAGGAAGCAGAACCAGAGGTTAAAATATTTTCTTGCTTCAGTCTTGACGCGGCTGCCGCCCAGTGGGAAGTAAAGATAATTCTTGATGAAGACGCTGAAGGTCTGATGCCATCTGCGCCAGAATTCTGATATTGATGTCGAGACGTAAGGGTTGTCGAAGTTTTCCGGGAAGCGGAATCCGAGCATTCTTCCCAAGCCTATCGCCATGTCGGAATAACCGGAGAAGTCGAAATAAATCTGGAAGGTGAAAGCGAGTATCACTATCCATGCTGTCGTTGAGTCGAGGTTGGCAATCTTGCTTGCGATGTCGCTGAGCTGAGCGGAAGTGAGTATGTCGTAGTTGGAAGGACCAAGAATCTTATCAACTTGGAAACCTATCACGTCGGCTATTAATATTTTCTTCGAGAGACCTAACACGAAACGGTAGAAGCCGTGAAGGCGGTCGGTCATCAGTGATTCACGTTCTCTGATTTGGTCGGCGATGTCGCAGTAACGTATGATAGGGCCTGCGACAAGTTGAGGGAACATGGTGATATACAACATATAATCGCTGAGGCGTTTCATCGGTTCGTTGATGCCGCGGTAAGTGTCGAGGGTGTAGGTGACGCTTTGGAATGAGAAGAACGATATTCCGATAGGGAGCAGAATCTGCATCCATTCAACAGGTTCGCGGCCGAAGAGACCAGCGATGAAGTTGAAGTTCTGCATGGTGAAGTTGCCGTATTTGTAGTAGAAGAGAAGTCCGATGCTGATGGCTATGGATATTCCGCATAGTATTTTCTTGGTGAGCGGTTTCTCTGACCGGTGCATATATTTCACCAAATAGAAGTTGGCGATGTTGGACACTATGAGTTGAATCACGAACTCAGGAGCTCCGTATGCATAGAATATGAACGAAGCCAGAAGGAGAGTGTAATTACGGAATTTCTTCGGTGTGATGAAATATAATGCTAGGAAAATAGGGAAGAAATAGAGTAAAAAAACGTTGCTGCTGAATACCATTGCTAATTATTTTTAACAGATGCAAAGATATTAAAATAACCTTAACGATTGTGTTCGTCGAGGTATATTTCACATATATATTTAATACTTTTATCAATAGGTGTAAACTGGAAGTTTAACTCTTTGATAATCTTGGCTGAAGAATAGGAGTATAACCTTGTTGCTGTTCTTGCCGTCTCTTTGGTGATGAGCGGTTTCTTGCCTTGCAGTTTTCCCATAATCCAGAAGAGACGCCATGCTATCTCGCTGAGAGCCTTGCCCACTTTGATATGAGGCGCTCTCACACCGAAGTTTTCTGCCATGAGGTTGAAGAGCTCTTGGTATGAGATAAGAGCGCCGTTGAGGCAGTAGCGCTGCCCGAACTTGTTGTTGTCCATCAGTGTCATCATGGCACGAACCACGTCTTTCACATCGACGAAGCCGTTGACGCCGGTGGTGTAGAACGGGAATCCTTTGGCGATGGTGGTGAACAACTCGCAGCTGCTGCTGTTCCAGCGACCTGCTCCTAAGATGAGCGAAGGATTAACAATCGTAGCATTGAGACCTTCAGCTATGCCTCTCCATACCTCCATCTCAGCTTCGTGCTTGGAGATGGAATAGACACTGTTGTTCTTGGATTGTGTCCATGGTGATTCCTCGTCGATGGCTTCGCCTTCAAGGGCGCGTCCTAATGCGGCGATGGAACTGACGTGGCAGAATTTCTTCACTCCGCAGTGTAAAGCGGCATTGACCATGTTTTTGGTTCCTTCCACATTGATGGTCATGACATTCTTTCTGTCGCTTGGGTCGAAAGATACGACGGCGGCACAGTGATACACTTCGTCAACATTTTTCATGGCATCCTCTAGGATGTCGTAGTCGGTGACATCGCCATAAACGAACTCTATGTTGCTGGGAATCTCATTGAATCCATAGCGTTTCAATACTCTGTTTAACAACGATAAATCGCTGTTCTTGCGACATAATAATTTTATTGAAAAAGTCTTTTGACTTTCGCCATTAGTCATTTGTCTTTTAACCAACTCAGCTGTCAAATGTGAGCCTACCAATCCAGTGCATCCTGTAATGAAAACCATGATTTTATTTTTCTGCAAAGATAGGAAAAACTTTACCTATAAAATCTCTTAATTACTTCTCAAATTCCATAATTGCAGTTTGATGGAGATTGTCATAAAATATATTTTGAGTTTTTTTTATCTTTGCATCCGAAAAACGAAAACATTAACATTAAATTCTTACAATTATGAAGAGAACTTTTCTTACAATGATTTTTCTTAGTCTGTTTTTATTCGGTTGTAAACCAGATTCTGAACTTCCTACTGTAGTTACTCAGGAACTGTCGGAAATCACAGCCAATTCTGTTAAAATATCATATGAGGTGACAGCCGATGGCGGAGCAGAAGTGACATCTAGCGGCGTCTGCTGGAGCACATCACAAAACCCTACTGTCGATGACGACAAAACAAATGATGGTAGCGGAATCGGAAAGTTTACTTCTCAACTTCAAGATTTGTTGCCTAGCACTACATATTACGTAAGGTCTTATGCTGTTAATAGCGTTGGAGTCTCTTACGGAGAAAAAATGGGATTCGTCACCTTAGCAGAAGACAATAACGATGATGATAATGATGGTGATGATAATGATGGTGATGATAATGGTGGTGACGATAATGGTGGTGATGACAACGGCGGCGATGACAACGGCGGTGACGATAATGGCGGTGATGACAATGGCGGCGATGATAACGGTGGAGACGATAACGGTGGCGATGACAACGGTGGCGATGATAATGGTGGCGATGATAATGGTGAAGCTGAAATATTGGATGTTACAGTAAACGGAGTGACATTTAATATGATATTAGTTAAGAGCGGTACTTTTTATATGGGCGCTCAAAAAGATGACCCTAATGCTCCTAACTATGATGAAGAAGCCTGGAGCAGGGAAGCACCTGTGCATCAGGTGACACTCTCCGACTATTATATTGCAGAAGCAGAAGTGACACAAGAACTCTGGACTGCCGTAATGGGAAGCAATCCTAGTCATTTCGAAGGCGGACAAAGACCGGTGGAACAAACCACTTGGTACGACTGCCAAAACTTTATCAATGCTCTCAATCAGCTGACAGGCTTGAATTTCAGATTCCCAACAGAGGCAGAATGGGAATTCGCTGCACGAGGCGGCAATGAATCACAAGGTTACAAATACAGCGGCAGCGATAATATCGATGAAATCGCATGGTATTCTGCTGACGGCAAGAAAACTAGTGATGTTATGACCAAACTCCCAAATGAATTGGGAATCTATGATATGAGCGGTAATGTCATGGAATGGTGTTCCGATGCTTTCGGCGATTACAGCAGTGAACATCAGATAGATCCTACAGGTCCTAATGGCGTTGACCGCGTCGTCCGTGGCGGCTGCTGTCTCAGCGCTGCAACATACTGCCGCATCGCACTTCGTAACTTCTTGCATCCAGGTGGCACCAGCTATGGCATCGGTATGCGCTTGGCTCTCACTTTATAGTAAAAAACTTTTGTATTACTTTATGTCATTTGGATTTTTTATTATCTTTGCGTTTCTAAATGAATTAAAACTTTACGTCTATGAAAAAGAATTTTGTAGAAGAATTGTACTGGCGCGGTATGCTTCACAGCATGACTCCGGGCACTGAAGAACAACTCGAAAAAGAAATGACAACAGGATATCTCGGTATTGACCCTACCGCAGATTCTCTTCATATAGGACACCTCTGTGGTATCATGATGCTTCGCCATTTCCAACGTGCAGGCCACAAGCCTCTCGCACTCCTCGGCGGCGCAACAGGTATGATTGGCGACCCATCAGGAAAATCAGCAGAACGCGTCTTGCTTACAGATGAAATATTGAACTATAACCAAATGTGCATCAAAAAGCAACTTTCTAAGTTCTTGGACTTCGAAAGCGACGCTCCAAACAAAGCAGAACTCGTCAACAACTACGACTGGATGAGAAACTATTCATTTCTTAACTTCATCCGCGACATCGGTAAACATATCACTGTTAACTATATGATGGCTAAAGATAGCGTTAAGAAACGTTTCAGCGGCGAAGGCGAAGGTATGTCATTCACAGAGTTCAGCTACCAACTCGTTCAAGGCTACGACTTCTTGTATTTATACCAAAATAAAAATTGTAAGCTCCAACTCGGCGGTTCTGACCAATGGGGTAATATCACAACAGGTACAGAATTGATTCGTCGTCGCCTCGGTGCTGACGAAACAGCTTACGCTCTTACATGCCCTCTCATCACTAAAGCTGACGGCGGCAAGTTCGGCAAGACAGAAAAAGGTAACATCTGGCTCGATCCAGCTAAGACATCTCCATACGCATTCTATCAATTCTGGATGAACTGCTCAGACGATGACGCAGCTAAATACATCAAAATCTTCACATTGTTAAGCAAAGAAGAAATAGACGACCTCATCAAACGTCATGAAGCAGAACCACATCTCCGTGAACTTCAACGTACACTCGCTCGTGAAATCACTACAATGGTTCACTCAAAAGAAGATCTCGAAATAGCAGAAGAAGCAACACAAATACTCTTCGGAAAAGGAACATCAGAAGCTCTCCACAAATTCGATGAAGCAACATTGTTGAGCATCTTGGACGGCGTTCCTCAAGCTCATGTCGCTAAGTCTTCATTGGAAGCTGGAATGCCAATCGTTGATTTCCTCACACAGACAGAAGTGTTCTCTTCAAAAGGTGAAGCTCGTAAGATGTTACAAGGCAACGGCGTTTCTATCAATAAAGAAAAAGTTACTGAAACAGACGTCATAAACAAAGAGCATTTACTCAACGATAAATATATTCTCGTTCAAAAAGGAAAGAAAAACTATTATCTCATCATCGCTGACTAATAGAAACAGATAAAATCATGGAAACTTTCTTTTTGATATTGATTCCGGCATTGGTTATTATGATTGTCGTATTCGTCGGTATCGGAATCAAGATGTTCGTGAAAAAAGACGGACAGTTTGAACGTAAATGCGCCCACTCCTTAGACCCTGACGCAAAATGTACTTGCGGCGGCAAAGGCGATGGAAGCTGTAAAAGAAAAGACCATGCCGATGACGAATCACATACTCACTGATACGTATCATAAGGCATAATATCAATACAAAAAGTGCTTCGGGAAAATTTTCTTGAAGCACTTTTTTTTACTTGACATTTTAAATTATACTCCATACTTTTGTTTGATAAAATTATTAGATTATGAGAAAGATTTTGCTTTATTTGTCGTTGGTGCTGACGGTGTTTTTAGCATCCTGTTCATCATCAAAGAAAATGTCTACAACAGTTAAGGAATATGATGTCGAGACAATGGGCGTTGGCATCGATGGAACTTATCTTATCAAAGTGACCGATTATTTCAGAACGACAGACGAGAGAGTTTATCTCGATGGCCTTAAAAAAGATGCAGTGCACTGCGTCATATATAGCGGAATACCTGCTGGCAACGGCTCTATCAACCAGCCTGCCCTCATGAATAAAGACACACGCGTAGAAGGTAATGAAGAGGCTCTTAATAATTTCTTCGAACAGAAACTGTACAACAACTTCATCAACTCTGTCGTCAATAGCTCGAAGAATATCGTCAAGTTACAAGGTTCAAAAGACTATAAAATCAGTGTGACATTGTCGGTGAACAAAGACGAACTCCGCAAATATTTAATAGATAACAATATCATCAAACCTCTTGATTATCTCTTCTGATTATGAAAAGAATATATACTTTAGTTTTGTTGCTGCTCGTTTCCCTGACAAGCTTGGCACAAGATACAATACAGCAAACTGTTTTCGGCAGTAAGAAAAGAACCAATATGAACGCCACATATCATCGTAGCTCGTGGCATAATATTCTTATTTCTCATAAAGACCAGAAATATGCAGAGGAAATTCTGAGCACTTATTACGCTCGCCCTCAAAGTGACAAGTTTAACGACCACTCTCTGGAAATAGATGTTGTTACAACGAAAGGAAAGAAATATGCCAAGAAAAAACTCATAGACAATTATGTCTTCAGCGGCGACATCGCTAATGATTTGGTGGCAAAATGGTTCAACAGAAATGAAACTACAGGCTATTGCGATATGAATCTCATTTATCGCAGAGGCCTCGAAGGCGCTACCACAGAACAGATTGAGACTTCTGAACTGGCAAAACTCGGCAAGTCGATATTGATGGATTCTGGCACCGACCTCATCGGCAATACATTCGTCTTGGTCCATGATGTGGTTTATATCGACAAAGGCGAGAGAAACAAGAAAGTGGCAGAAGGATTCCGCGTTTTCGGAGAAATCATGGGCGCCGTGATGGAATCTGCTGCCCAGAACTCAGGCGATAAATCATACAATGATTTGGGAAGAAGCATTAACGATTTGTCAAAAAGCACAGCCGATATCGTAGATGACTTCGAAGGATTCCGCGTGAAAATACAGACTCACCTCTACAGATTGAACTGGCAAGATGCCGATAATGAATATTTCTACGAAAACTATTATCTCGATTCTTTATATTATGACGAGGCTAAGTTCTTGTCATGGCAAAATGCCGACTATCAGTTGTCTTACATAGGAACTCAAGAGGTGGTGTGCGGCGAGACTGTCTTGGTCGGTAAATATGATTTGTCGCAGCTTATCAAGATTGTCGTCTATCGTACCATGGATGAATGCGTTGTGAAACTGCAGAAAAACTATGAGGAATTTAAGATTAAAGAGCCTATTTATGAAATAGATGATGACGGCAATGTCATCGCAAAAATAGGACTTAAGGAAGGCGTCTCAGAAAAATCTAGATACGAAGTGCTAGAGAAAATTGAGTCGGAAGATGGAACGACAAAATACAAAAAAGTAGGAGAGATAAAGCCTGTTAAGAATATGATATGGGATAACCGCTATATGGCATTGGAAGATGGTGCGCCAAACTCTGACCTCGGCGGAACGACATTCAAAGTGACAAACGGAAGAAACCTTTATCCAGGACTGTTGATAAGAGAGATTAAATTCTGATGAGAAAATTATTTTATACATTATTATCTTGCTGTTTCTTGTTTAGCTGTGACAATGTCAAGAAACAGCAGTTTATGGGAATTACGCAAGGTTCGTATTATTCAATAACATATTTCGATGAGCAGAATCGTGACTTCAGTCATGACTTCGATTCCATCTTTAAAGAGATAGAAAGCACATTGTCTTTGTGGGACGAGAATTCTGTCATAAGAAGGGTGAATCGTAACGACACTACTGTGGTTTTGAATAAGATTTTTATCGATAACTTCAACTATGCGATGAAAGCTGCTGAACTCTCTGACGGATATTTTGACCCGACAATCGGACCTCTCGTCCAGGCTTGGGGATTTCATTTTAAAGAAGGAATGGAGATGACACCAGAAATAGTAGATTCTTTAAAACAACTCGTCGATTATCGTAAGATTAAGATTGAAAACGGTAAAGTCATAAAAGAAAATCCTAATATGACATTAGATTTCAACGCTGTGGCTCAAGGCTACACCACTGATATGATTAGCGATTTCCTTCTTTTAAAAAATGTTGATGATTTCCTGGTTGATGTGGGCGGCGAGATTCTAGCAAGAGGACGCAAACCTAATGGCGAACTCTGGAAGGTCGGAATAGAAAAACCTGCAGATAACAAAGAATCTGAGAGAATAGTGCAGGAAATCGTTGAGTTGGATAACAGAAGCATAGTGACTTCGGGCAATTACAGAAAATATGTGGAACGTGGCGGCAAACGCTATTCTCACAGTTTGAATCCTAAAACAGGATATCCTGCGGAAAACAAGTTGCTGAGCGCGACGATTATTGCGGAAAACACCGCCTGGGCTGACTGTCTCGCCTCGATTTGTATGGTGGTGGGATTGGAAAAAGCAATAGAAATTGTTAGTCCAATTCCAAGTATTGGTATTGAGGCGTATTTTATTTATCTGGATGAAAAAGGAGAAGTGAAGACATCTAAATATGGTGAATATGGCGTTTGGGTGGAGGAATTTCCTGCATCCTTTTAGTTAAAACAATTCTTATAATTTCTCGTTATTATTATGCATTATGCATTATGAATTGAAAAAGTGTTATTTTTGAAAAAAACAAACAACAATGAATAATAAAGTCAACAGACAACAGACAACAGACAACGGACATTGGCTAAAATCTTTAGTCTTTAGCTTTTTGTCTTTAGTCATGATAACAACAGCTAACGCACAGCAGCTGCAATCTTATTCCGACAAAAACTATAACGAAAAGGTTCAGACCGTTCTGTTCCATCCTACTATGGATTCTCTCGCCAAGCCAATTATCTATCTCAACGATATGATGGGAATGCTGCATCTTCAGTTTGATGTGTTTTCCAACGACGCTCCTTATATGTATTATACCTTTATACATTGTAATAATGACTGGACGCAGCAGTCAGACATTCAGCAGATAGAATATCTTGAAGGATTTGAATCTGACGACATAGAGAATTATTCTTTCTCGCTTAACACAATGGTCGATTATGTGCATTTCGACCTCGTCTTTCCGACAGAAAACATGATTCCTAAAATTTCTGGCAATTATCTTCTCGTAGTTTTTGAGAACGAACTTACACCAGAAAATATCTATTTCACACGTCGTTTCATGATTGTCGATGACAAAGCGACTTTCAATGTCAATATCCCTCGTTATCCTTTCGACCTTAGTCTAGGAACTAACAACCAGCAACTAGAGATGACTGTCTCGTATCCTGATTTGTTTAATTCCTTGGCGTCGCAATATTCCAATGTCACTATTCAGCAGAACGGACGCTGGGATAATGCGGTGATGGGAGTGAAACCTACTTATGTCTATCCGGATTATATCTCATACGAAAATAACCCTAAGACAGTGTTCCATTCTGGAAACCAGTTCCGCAGGTTTAACACTAGCGATTTGGATAATCGTCCGGAACAGACTCGTACTGTTGAGCTTTCGAAAAATTATTATATCGTTGAATTATATCCTAACAAGAAACGTAACACTCAGGCTTATATCAGCGACCATGATTTGTTCGGAGGCAAGGTTATTTATCTCGAGCGTCAGGACAGAGTCGCTGCGATAGAAGGAGATTATGTTATGGTAGAATTCTTCCTGGAATGGGAACCTGTGATGACAACGCAAGATGTTTATATCATGGGAGCTATAACCGACTGGAAATTCGATGAGAGTAATAAGATGACCTACGACTATGAACGTAGAGGATATGCAGCAAGTCTCTTGCTTAAACAAGGCTACTACGACTACATCTATGCAGTGAAAGAAAGAGGCGAAGAAAAAGCCGATGTCACTCCTATAGCAGGCAATTTCTGGGAGACATTAAACGAATATACAATATATTTGTATCTCTTCGACCCTACACAAAATTACGATCAGTTGATTGGAGTTAAAACCGTTTTATCACATTAATTAATATGGCAGAGGAGAGAGTCACTTTATTTGCGGAGATATTATTGCCATTGCCGATACCAGGCGCTTATACCTATCGTATCCCTTTTGAACTCAACGAGAGAGCGCGTGTCGGTCAGCGTGCTGTGGTTCAATTTGGCAAGACGAAGATAATGTCGGGATTGATAATCTCTCTCTCCAGCAATGTTCCCGATTGCACCAATATAAAATATATCATCGATGTTATCGACGATAATCCGGTTATTAATGAGAATCAGCTGAAACTATGGAACTGGATTTCATCGTATTATCTTTGTTATTTGGGAGAAGTCATGCAGGCAGCGCTGCCTTCCGCCCTTAAACTGTCGAGCGAGTCGAAGATTTCTCTTTCTGAAGACTTCGTGCTCGATAGCGGGACTCTCAGCGATAACGAATTCCTTATCGTGGAAGCGCTGCAGATTCAGCCGCAGCTAACTATAACAGAGGTGAGTAAGATAATAGGTTATAAGAAAGTCATGCCGCTGATAAAGACGATGATAGAAAAGAGAATCATCGTGATGCAGGAAGAGCTTCAGCATAAATATAAGGCTAAATATGAACGCTATGTCCGACTTTCCAACGCTTATCGCGATGATGCTGCTATGCATGAGCTGATGGATAGCCTCTCGAAAAGAGCGTACAAACAACTTGAGCTGTTGATGGCGTTTATGGTTCTAGGTGGCTCCGCCGATAATGAAGTGCTGGCTTCTGAACTTCTGAAAAAAGCTAATGCATCAAGTTCTATAATGTCGGCGATGATTGACAAAGGCATCTTCGAGACATATCAGAAAAGAGTCAGTCGTCTAAAGGAATTCAAGGCGCTCACCAGTGTCGATACCATCGTCTTTACCGAAAAACAGCAGCAGGCATTCGATGAGATTCATAAAGGTTTTGAAGAAGAAAAACCTGTTTTGCTACATGGCGTGACTGCAAGTGGCAAGACGGAGATTTATATAAAACTCATTCAAGAAGCAATAAATGAAGGTAAGCAGGTTCTTTATCTTCTTCCAGAAATTGCTTTGACAGAGCAGATTATCAATAGATTAAAGAAATATTTCGGTGATAAGGTAGGCGTTTATCACTCACGCTACGACAACAACGAACGCGTTGAGATATGGCAGCAGGTGATGAATTTTAGAAGTCAACAGTCAACAGACAACAGACAAAATTCAAAATACCAGATTATCATTGGTTCACGTTCGGCCATATTCTTGCCTTTCAGTGATTTAGGATTGATAATAGTCGATGAGGAACATGACGGCTCGTTCAAGCAGATTGATCCTGCGCCTCGTTATTCGGCTCGCGACCTCGCAGTCGTGATGTCTAAGATGTTCCACGCTCGCCTCCTCATGGGTTCCGCTACTCCGTCGTTCGAGTCGTATTATAACGCCAAACAGAATAAATATCATCTGGTTACTATAACAGAACGCTACGGAGGAGTGGAAATGCCGGAAATAATTGTCGATGACATGAGGATAGAAACGCGTCGTAAGACAATGCAGGCCAACTTCGGCAAGGTGCTTATCGACACCATGAACAAGACACTCGAAGAGAAGAACCAGGTTATCTTGTTCCAAAACCGCCGTGGCTTCTCCCTGAGAATAGAATGCGATCATTGTAACTATATCCCTCAGTGCATCAACTGCGACGTAAGTCTTACTTATCATAAAAATCAGAATATATTGAAGTGCCACTATTGCGGTTATACCACTAGCGTGCCTACGGAATGTCCTTCGTGCAAGAGCACCGACTTGAAGATGCATGGCTTCGGCACGGAACGTATCGAGGATGATTTGAAAGTGGTCTTCCCTGAAGCAAACAGCGCTCGCCTCGACCTTGATACGACGCGGACAAAAAACAGCTATCAATATATTCTTGAGCAATTCCAAAATAAAGAGACCGATATTCTTGTTGGAACACAGATGGTTACCAAAGGCCTCGACTTCGATTCGGTGAAAGTGGTCGGAATACTTAATGCCGACAATATGCTGACGTTCCCCGACTTCAGAGCTTATGAGAGAAGTTTTCAACTGATGGAACAGGTTAGCGGCAGGGCAGGACGTAAAGGCGATAAAGGCAAGGTCATAATTCAAACTTATCAACCGCAGCATCAGGTGATTCAGAGCGTGATGTCGCACGATTTCGTGAGATTCTATGAAGAACAGATGCCCGTACGACGTCAGTTTAACTATCCTCCTTATTCTCGTCTTATCTTGATAAGATTGAAAGATGTTGACAACGTGAAACTTAACAAAGCGGCCGATGAACTAGCACGAGCGTTTCGTTATGCGTTTAAAGAAAATGTGCTCGGTCCGGAATATCCTGTGGTGTCAAGAGTGAAGAATCTTTATATCAAACAGATGATAATAAAGATTAATAAAGACTTGTATTCCAATAAGGTCAAAGATTTCATCAAAGATACCATAGAAAATTTCAAACATAACAACGAATTCAAATCTGTCAAAATTCAAATTGACGTCGACCCAATATAATTTTAGAACTCTAGAATTTTAGAACTTTAGAAGTTTTGATTTGGGGGTTTTAAATTAAGTTTTTTCCGTTTCAAATCTAATTATTGATATGTCAGTAATAAGTGCTTTTTGCACTTTGTTGGTGGCATAAATTTTGTTAATTTTGCAGCATTGAAAACGAAATCATTAACTATACTTTAATTACATATATGAAAAAAATAACAGCATTATTTGTATTTGTATTTTCTTTGATACTTTCTATTAACATAAATGCATCAGAATTGGATGCCAATTCACCTCATGGTGCAGAAATAAAAGGTGTTGTTGTTGATAATGAGACTGACGGTCCGCTTGAATATGCTACCGTCAGTCTTTTTAATTCCCAAGATTCAACGCTTGTGACAGGTGTAATCACCGATATGGAAGGAGCGTTCTCATTGAATGCAATGCCAGGAAAATATTATATTCTTGTGCAGTTTATGGGATATCAGACAAACACCATCAACGTAAATGTTAAAAATGCTAAAGAAATTATTTCTCTCGGAAGGATAATAATGCATACAGACTCAGCCTTGCTCGATGAGGTGGAAGTCGTTGCTGAGAGAAGTACGATGACGATGACACTCGACAAGCGTGTTTTCAATGTAGGCAAGGACGTTAGCAGCACAGCGGGTAATGCGATAGAAGTTCTCGACAATATCCCTTCTGTGAATGTTGACGTTGAGGGTAATGTCAGCCTTCGTGGTGACAGCGGCGTGCAGATTTTGGTCGATGGTAAGGTTTCGGGACTCGCAGGCGTTAGCACACAAGACGCTCTCCGCAGTCTTCAAGCTGATATGATTGAGAGAATCGAAGTGGTTACAAATCCTTCAGTTCGTTACGATGCGGAAGGTACAGCAGGTATCATCAACATCGTTCTTAAGAAAGACAAACGTAAAGGCTTCAACGCATCAGTCGATGTGAGAGGCGGTTTCCCAGTTCAATGGGGCGAGAGATTCTTCAAGAAAGACTTCCCTTTCCAAAGCGGTATCGGCGCAAGTCTTAACTACAGATTCAAGAAATTCAACGTGTTCGCCAACTATAACTTCAATTACAGAGACGATATCAGCGATGGTTATACCAAGACTGAATATTTTGATGGAACTTATGATCCTATATTAGGCAATCACGATGATGCTTATATGATAACAGAGCAATACACTTATCGTAACCGTCATAGACAAGGTCATAACCTTCGCGGTGGATTCGACTATTATTTCACAGATAACGACATCCTTACTTTCAGTGCGATGATGCGTCAGTCGGAAGGACATAATACTCCTGCAGTCACTTATTACGACAGTTTCCCATTTGAAGGATTGAATCAGTATTCGAGACGTACCGAAGACTGGTACAACAGCAGACCAATGAGTGAGTTCACTCTTTCATATGATAAATATTTTGGAACAAAAGATAATTCACTCAAGGCTTCTGTTCGTTATTTCTCAAACACGGATTCAGAATGGTCCGACATCGTTGATGCAGAATTCTTGACAGAAGAAGATTTGAATTCCAATATTCCTTTTGCGAGTGTCAATCAGTCGACATCAGCTGTAGAAGACCAACAGAACCTTCAGGCAACGGTAGATTTCGTACATCATTACGGACTTTCTGTAGTAGAACTCGGTGGTAAATATACAGGCAGATGGATAAATAATAATATGAGAGTGACAGAAAACGATTCTGTTCTTGAAGACTATACCCACGACTTCAACTACAACCAACAGGTAGCTGCTCTTTATGGTAGCTACGGAAGAGAGTTCGGACGTTTTTCAGGACAGATAGGCTTGCGTTCAGAATTTACACTCATCGATACTTATCTTAGAGGAACAAACAATGGAAGCAACCAACAATATCTTGACGTATTCCCAACAGGTCACCTCAATTATTCATTGACAGAAGTGGATCAGATTCAGGCAAGTTATGCTCGCCGCATACGTCGTCCATGGTACGGTCAGATGGCTCCATTCAACTCATTCAACGACGACCGTAACATCAGAACTGGTAACCCTGATTTAAGACCAATCTATACCGACAGCTATGAAATTTCATACCTTCGTTTCTGGGAAAGGGGTAATATCAACTTCACAACATATTATCGTCACAGCACAGATGTGATTCGTCATTTCACTACAGTAGTCGGCGACGTTTCTATCAGTCGTCCTGAAAACTTCGGTATCAGTGATGATTATGGTATCGAATTGGTTGGTTCTCTCGACATCTTCAAATGGTGGAACTTGAACGGCAGCATCAACTTCTTCAAGTCTAACACCGTCGGCGATTGGAACGGCAGACATTATGTGACAGACTCATATAACACATTTGCACGTCTCGTTGCTAAGTTCAGAGTTAAGAATGTATGCGACTTCCAAATCACTGGAAGATATATGGGACCACGTGAAGAACCTCTCGGTTATCGCGACGCCAACTATTGGTGCGATTTTGCAGCATCACGTGATGTGTTTAACAAACAAGGCACCATCTCTCTTAACATCCGTGACGTATTCGGCAGCAGACAGCATGGCGGCGAGTCATGGGGTGATAACTTCTGGCAATACAGCGAGAGCACATGGAGCACTACATCTGTGACTCTCAACTTCAACTACAGAATCAATCAGCAGCAAAACAAGAGAAGAATGCCAGGAGGCAATGGCGGTGGAGAAAGTTTTGAAGGCGGCGAAGGCGGTGAAATGGAATATTAAAAACACATGAAAATATTTCTGAGAGAGACGCATATTTGTGCGTCTCTTTTTATTACCTTTGCACCCCAAAACGAGAGAGCGTAAATTTATTAAAAATTATTTATAAGTCGTTATTATCCAAAGTTTTTAGTCATGACTGAAACAGGTACAGTTAACAAAAAGGCTAAGAAAAGCCGTAAATTTTCCGTTGATTTTAAGCCACGCTTGTTTTCAACATTAAAAGATTACAACAAACAATTGTTTGCTAAGGATGCAATGGCAGGTATCATCGTTGGTATCGTAGCAATTCCTTTGGCAATCGCTTTCGGTATCGCTTCTGGCGTAGGTCCTACTGAAGGTCTCGTGACTGCTATCATGGCTGGTTTCATCATCTCAGCATTAGGCGGTTCTAAAGTACAGATTGGTGGTCCTACAGGCGCATTCATCGTTATCATTTATGGTATCATCCAGCAGTTCGGATTGACAGGATTGATCATCGCAACAATCTTGGCAGGTGTTATGCAAATCCTCATGGGTGTCTTTAAACTCGGAAGCATCATCAAGTTTATGCCTTATCCTATCATCGTAGGTTTCACTGGAGGTATCGCAATCACCATTTTCTCGACACAGATGAACGACCTCTTCGGTCTGGGAATCTCTAATGTCCCAGCCAACTTCATCGACAAATGGGCATGTTACTTCCAAAATATTTCAAATGTCAATTGGTGGGCGTTATTAATAGGTGTATTAAGTATATTGGTTATAGTCTTCACTCCAAAAATCTCAAAGAAGATTCCTGGATCATTGTTGGCAATCATCATTATGACTGCATTAACATGGGTGTTGAAAAAATATGCAGGCATCGACTCTATCAAGACTATCGGCGATTTGTATGAGTTGCCTTCAGGTCTCCCATCATTCAGAATCCCAACATTGGCAGAAGGTGAGACATTCTTCTCTGTAGCACAAGCTGTTCTTCCTTCAGCATTTACAATCGCTATGTTAGGCGCTATCGAGTCATTGCTTTCAGCTATGGTTGCCGATGGTGTTATCAGCGACAGACATAATTCTAACACAGAACTTATCGGTAACGGTATCGCTAACGTGGTAGTTCCTTTCTTCGGCGGTATCCCTGCAACAGGCGCTATTGCTCGTACAATGGCAAATATCAACAATGGCGGCCGCACTCCAGTTGCTGGTATCGTTCATACTTTGGTGTTATTGTTAGTTCTCTTGTTCTTGGGCGGTCTTGTCGGTCTCATCCCAATGTCATGTCTCGCAGGTGTTCTTATCGTTGTTTCTTATAACATGAGCGGTTGGAAAACAATCGTTTCTATGTGTAAGCAGTCAAGAAGCGACATCGCTGTCCTTTTCACAACATTATTGCTCACAGTCATCTTCGACCTTACAATCGCTATAGAAATCGGTTTGGTTTTGGCTGTTATTATGTTTATCAAACGTGTTATGGAAAGTACAAACATCTCTGTTATCCAAAATGAATTGGATGTTCACAACGACGGAGAAAAAGACGAAAGACTTATGGTTCCAAAACATACAGAGGTCTATGAAATTGAAGGTCCTTTCTTCTTCGGTATCGCTAATAAGTTTGAAGAGTTGTCACATCGTCGCTCTGACAAAGTTATACGTATCATCAGAATGCGTAAGGTGACATTTATTGATGCTACCGGTATCCACAACCTTGAGATATTTATCCAAGCCGCACAAGAAGAAGGCAAGATTATTATTCTGTCTGGCGTTAACCAAAGCGTTCACGATGCTATCAAGCAAGCTGGTATCGTTGATATGGTAGGCGAAGAAAACGTCTTGGATCATATCCATAAGGCTCTTGCCCGCGCTGAAGCTGTGGCTGAAACAATAGAATAAAAAAAGAGGCATTTGCCTCTTTTTTTATGTCCTGTATTTTTACATCCACCATTTTCTGTGTTTGAAGAAATATATCAGTGCTATGCTTACTACAAGCATCACGCCGATGATAATCCAGAATGCTACCTTTGTTGATGTTATGAAAGGGAACATCACATTCATTCCGAAGAGACCTGTGATAAAGGTAAGAGGAAGTATGATTGATGAAAGAAGTGTGAGCATCTTCATAATCTCGTTAGTCTTGTTGGTCTGCATCGAATCGAAAGTCTTGGAGAGACCTTCAATCAAATCTTCATGGTCTTCGGTCATATCCCATACCTTTTGATAGTAGTCGAGAATGTTACCCCAGTAGTCTTCCATGAACTCTACGTCGCCGAAACCTCTGATTTGACCAGTCTCGAAGCTGTGGAACATTCTAAGCTGAGGCTTGAAGATTGTATTGATTGTGATGATATTCTTTCTTGTCACAGAGATTCTCTCGATGATTCTTACCTGCTTGTCGCCGAAGAGCTCCTTGTTGAGCATCTCTAATTCAAAGCCGATTTTCTTCAAGAGATACAATGACTCTTTCATAAGTTTCTCAATGATACGATAGAGGAGAATATCGGATGTTACGAGTTCCTTTACCAACGACTCATCGTCGCGTTCGCTGTATTCATTGAAGAGTTGACTTACGTGCCAGCGTTTTCTCTCAAGAGTGATGATATAATCCTGGCCCCAGAAGAGTTTTACTTCCTTTGGGAATATGAATTTATCTTGTCTGTCGAAGTCTGGATATTGGAGAATGACGAAATAATAATCGTCATAGATGTCTATTTTTGGACGTTGGTTCACCGACCTACAGTCTTCAATATCGAGGGGGTGAAAATGAAATTTCTCTCTCAATTCAACGAAATCTTCTTCCGTCGGGTCTGTAATATGATGCCATTTCAGTCTGCCTACTGTTAATGTTTCTATCATGGATTTCCCCCTTTCTTTGATAATGAATACTATAAGTTAATTGTCTACATGGGTTGCGTGTAATAAAAAAATTTCGGCAAAGATAAAATTTAATTTTTTAAGACAAAAGAAAAAAGGAAAAAAAACGACTTTTTTAACAATGAAATTATAGAATTCTAAAGTTCTAAAATTCTAAAGTTCTAAAATTCACTTCCATTCTAGGGTTTCAATCAGATGTCGGGCGTCGTCGGTGATGAAGTCGATGACAGGAGCGAGCGAGTCGTTGTTTGTTTTTACATTAAAATATAATGAACCACGCAAGAAGTGGTTGATGCTGTCGGTGAGATAGAATTGTAATGATGAAGCGACCCCTTCTCCTTCAAGGAAATACACCAGACCGTAAACATCTCTTTCAGGATTGATAATGATGCTGTCGCGTATTCCCATTGCTCGCGACATGTGCTTCGACATCATTGTGTATGAGTCTTCTAAATAAATGTCAAGGTTGTCGTTGACGGCTTTGTAGCTGATGTGTATTGTGCCTTTATGTGATGGAAACTCCACATTGACCCATTCTTTCTCTTGAGGTGAGAGATAGTCGGGAGTTATCTTGGAATAGACAGGATACTCGAAACTGTAATGTTTCATGGTGTCGAGTCTGACGTATTCCTTTTCAGGGAAATCGATTCTGAAATATCCTTTTGGTTTTGGTTGATATTGTTTGTTGTCGCAAGAAGTAAATAAAGTGCCATTAATAATTGACAAAGTACAAATGACGATTAACAATAAAGTTTTGCTCATGAAAGTCTTGGCCCATGAGCTTTTGTTTTTCGACATTTGTCTTTTGTCTTTATTCTTCATTTTTGCGGGTTACTTTTATTTTAATGATACGTTTTTTGTCGGCCTCAACAATTTCGAATGAGAAGTCGTTGTAGCTGCATTTGAAACCTGTTTCAGGGATGCGTCCTTCTATTTCGAGTATCATGCCTGCCAAGGTGTCTGACTCGCCTTCAATCTCTTCAAAATAATCGTCGTCAATTTCAAATACTTTGCAGAAGTCGACTATGCTTATCTGGGCTTTGAAGACATAAGTTTCGTTGTCAATTTTTTTGTAATATTCGTTTTCAGGTTCTTTGTCGAACTCGTCGCTGATGTCGCCAACGATTTCTTCTACGATGTCTTCCAAAGTCACGAGACCTGATGTTCCGCCGTATTCGTCAACGACGATGGCGATATGTATTTTCTTTGTTCTAAAGTCTTGGAACAAATCATTTATCTTTTTGTTTTCGGGTACGAAGAAAACAGGGCGGATGAGGTCCTGCCAAGCGAAGTCCCTTTCTTCGAGATGAGGGAGAAGGTCTTTCACATATAACATGCCTTTAACGTCATCGAGGTCTTTGTCATAAACTGGGATTCTGGAGAATCCTTTGTCGATGATTTGCGGCATAAGTTCCTCGAATGTTGTCTCCATCGATAATGAGAACATATTGACGCGAGGCCTCATGATGTCGCTAACCTCTTTTTCGCCGAAAGTGGCGATGCCTTTCAGCATGTTCTTTTCTTCAGGAGAGGAACCGTCTTCGGTGGTAATGTCGACAGCGGTAGAAAGGTCGCTGAGCGAGATGGTGCCTGTCTTTTTGACCAGTCTCTTGTCGATGAATGAAGTTGAAGAGACGAATATTTTACTTAAAGGTTTGAATATTACGATGAGCGCCTTTAGCACAGGAGCCATCATTGTTGCAATCGATTTGGCTTTCTTTGAAGCATACACCTTAGGTATCATCTCGCCAACTAATAATATTAATGAGGTGACGATGACGACATTGAGTATAAAGGCTGCGATAGGGTTTACACTAAGGTTGAACATCATGTTCATGATGTAGGTTGAGAATATCGTAATCGAGATGTTGACCAGGTTGTTGGCGATTAGTATTGTTACGAGAAGAGTTTTTGGTTTTTGGCGTATTTCGAGCACCAATTGTTCATTACGTTTCGAAGATGATTCGAGTTCGTTGATATCGTTAGGCTGCAATGAGAAATAAGCCGTCTCGCTTGACGATGCCATCGCGGAGCAGAGTAGAAGTCCGCATAATATTATTAAACAAAAGATAGCTTTAGCTGAAATGCCAATGAAAAAAGGATCTACTGTTGTAGTTGTCAGCAGACATATAAGAGGGTCTATAGAAGCTATTTCCAAAATAAAACGATTTAGAATTTCGAGTGCAAAGATAATAAAAAAAACTACAAGACTACATACAAATAAAACTTGTTGTCCTGTAGTCTTGTAGTCTTGTGGTCTTTAAAATGGAAGATCGTCTCCGTCGTAATCAGGGTTTGGCATTTCAGGAAGCGGCTGATAGCTTTGAACAGGCTGCTGATAGCTAGGCGCTGCTTGCTGATTGCTGACGGCGCTGCGTGTGCTTCCCATGCTCATCATCTTGTCGACGACAATTTCTGTTATGCTGCGAGTGATGTTCTGGCTGTCGACGTATTGGCGTGTCTTTATTCTTCCTTCCACATACATCAAATCACCTTTTATATAATTACGTCTTTTTTCTGCCAAATCGAGGGCGATGTTACCCCAGCTAACGAGGTTGTGCCAGTCGGTTTGCTCTATCCATTCGCCGTTGCGGTCGCGGTAGCGTTCTGTTGTTGCCAATGAAACCGACATTTTCTTGCTTCCGTTGTCAAATGAAACAATCTCAGGATCTTTGCCGAGACGACCTATAAGTATAACTTTATTCAAACTTGCCATGATACAAATGTTAAAAAATATTTACCAAAATTACATTATTTTTTTGGGATAAAACCAGAATCTGGGAAAATATTTTTGAGATTTAGTTAAAAAGCGATAGATAATAATGTCTGAAAAGTCCTACTTGCCACATTTTTAATGCTTTTTAGTAAAAAAAATATTTTTTTTTGCCTTAATAATCAAAAAAGTTCTTACCTTTGCACCCTAAAATAAAAATTATTAACATTTAAAATAATATTAGACATGACAAAAGCAGAAATCGTAGCTCAAATCGCTGAAAAAACAGGTCTTGAAAAATCAAGCACACAAGTAGTCGTTGAAGCATTCATGGATGTCGTAAAAGAAGCTGTTGCTAAAGGCGAACCTGTATATTTAAGAGGCTTTGGTAGCTTTATCAGAAAAGAAAGAAAAGAAAAAGTTGGTAGAAATATTAAACTCGATCAATCAATCGTTATCCCAGCTCACAATATTCCAGCTTTCAAGCCATCTAAGACTTTTGTAAACGAAGTAAAATAATAATAAATCAATAAATTTTTAGTTATGCCAAACGGTAAAAAACATAAAAGACACAAAATGTCTACACACAAACGTAAAAAACGTTTAAGAAAAGATAGACATAAGAAGAAATAATCTAAGATTATTTTGATTCGCATAACACAGCATTGTCAGTCACAGTGTTGTGTTATGTTTTTATAATTTTAAAACCTTTGTAAATATTTAACTGAATGGACGAAACTACACAAATCACAAGAGAGCTCATCATCAGTTCTGATGTTTCAGAGGTTAATATTGTTTTGTTGGAAGACAAACAGCTTGTTGAATTTCATAAAGAACAGAAAAACAACAGCATCTCGGTAGGCGATGTTTATCTCGGTCGAGTCAAGAAAATCCTCCCAGGGTTGAATTCGGCATTCATCGATATCGGCAGCAGAAAAGACGCATTCTTGCATTATCTGGACCTCGGACCACAACTTAAATCACTCAAGAAATTCACCAAATTGGCTGAAGATGGCAATATCACACAGTCAAGTATGGAATCTTTCGAGTTGGAAAAAGATATTGAGAAGACAGGAAAAATATCCGACTTCATCTCCGTTGGCGACAGAATTCCAGTGCAGATTGCTAAGGAACCTATCAATACGAAAGGCCCTCGTATCACAGCCGATATTTCTTTCGCAGGACGCTATATCGTCTTGGTGCCGTTCTCAAACCGTATCTCTGTATCTCAAAAAATCAAAAGCAACGAAGAACGCAAAAGACTTAAACACCTTATTCAAGGCATCAAGCCTAACAACTTTGGCGTTATCGTTCGCACAGTGGCAGAAGGAAAGAAAGTGGAAGAACTCGACGCCGACCTTAAGACTCTCATCCAGAAATGGGAAAATATGAGACATATGATAAACGGATGCAAGAACCCTGCAAAATTGGTAAGCGAGTTGGATCGAACATCTGTTGTGCTGAGAGATATTCTTAATGAGTCGTTTAACGGTATTTATATCGACGATGCTAATCTTTATGAAGAAATAAAAAGCTTTATTTTTACCATAGCTCCACAAAAGCTTGATATCGTAAAATTCCATAAAAGCAAAGAACATATCTTTGACGAATTCGGTGTCAATAAACAAATTGCTGGACTCTTTGGTAGAATAGTCACAATCAGAAATGGTGTTTACCTCATTGTTGAACACACTGAAGCAATGCATGTTATCGACGTGAACAGCGGCCAGCGTGTCAATAAAGAAAACTCTCAAGAAGAAAACGCCTTGTCTGTTAATTTGGAAGCAGCAAAAGAGATAGCTCGTCAGCTACGCCTTCGTGATATGGGTGGCATTATCATAGTTGACTTCATCGACATGCACGATTCTAACAATAGAAAAGAGTTGTACAATAAACTCAAAGAGGAAATGTCGAAAGATAGAGCAAGACATACTATTTTGCCTGCTACAAAATTCGGTCTCATACAAATAACACGTCAAAGAGTAAGACCTGAAACAGAGGTCGCTGTACAGGAAAAATGTCCTACATGCGATGGTTCAGGCAAAATTAAATCTTCATCATTATTTGTAGATGAAATAGAAAACAACTTGAAATATTTGCTCTTGGATCAGAATGAAAATCATGTCACAGTTCAAGTTCATCCTTTCATCTATGCATACCTTACTAAAGGTCTGTTCTCTATAAGAAAGAAATGGCAATGGAGATATCATAGAAAGATAAATATTAAGGAAGTTAAATCATTCCATATCATGCAATATAACTTCCTCAATAAAAACGGAGACGAAATACTTTTATAAATATTACAGCAAGCGTAACAAAAAAGGAGACTTTCAAAGTCTCCTTTTTTTATTCCTTTAGTCGATGATGATTTCATCGCAGAATATCCATCCAGGTTCACCTGCGCCGACGTGCCAGTCTGGACAAGCGTCGATTTTCTTGGCGACCATCTTGATATATCTAGCTGTGAAATTCTTGTCGATAGCGAATTCGTTGATGACAGGCTCTTCTGTTTCTTGTGAGATAGTATTCTTTACTACGCCTAATGACTTGAAGTTCTTGCCGTCGTCGGAGATGAAGAACTCGACTTGTTTTGGCATGAAGATCCATGATTTTTGGTCTTGCAAGAAACTGCCTGCGAGTCTGTTGTGTTCTTGTTTTTCACTTAAATCGACTGTAGCGATGAGGTCGACGCCATGATAGCCTTGCCATGTTCCAACTCTGAAGTTGTTGCTTCCTCTTTGGAAGTCGATGAGCGCGATATCGCCGCCAGCTTCATATTGTGAATTATATTTGTTCTCGATTTTTATTGTTCTTCCAGCAGCGATTCTCTTGAAGTTGCCTTCGATGACGTTGCTCTTCTTGCCATCTTTTATTGCTACGACTTTCACGTCGGCGCTTCTGTCAATGTCGAAAGGCTCTGTGTAGAGATTGCTGTTTTCGTTTGGTGTGCTGCCATCGATGGTGTAATAAATCTTAGCGTCAGCATCGAGGTGGCTCAATTCTACATTCAGTTTTTCAAAGAAAACATCAGATGCTACATTAATAATAGGTGCAGTCACGATGATAGGATTTTCTATCTTCTGTTTAGGACAGTTTTCTGCTTCAGTAGCCCATGTTGAGTTGCGTTTGTTTGTCATTTCAAAGACCAATTTGCCGCCGTTGTGGACTTCGTCGAAGTATATGTAGCTGCGGTCTAATGATTTGCCGTTGAGTTTTACAGATTCAATATATCTGTTTTCTCTTGAGATGTTGTTGGCAACTATTGTGAAAGTCTTTCCGTTTTCGAGATTGATTGTCATTTCTTCAAAATGAGGCACGCCTATTACATAGTATCCGCTTGCTGGAGTGACAGGGTAGAATCCCATTGCACTCATTACGTACCATGCAGACATCTGGCCGCAGTCTTCGTTGCCGCATAAGCCATCAGCTTGGTCTGTATATAACTCGTTCATGATTTTATTGACGAGTTTTTGTGTTTTAGTAGGTTTTCCTAAATAATTGTAAAGATAAGCCATGTGATGGCTTGGTTCATTGCCGTGAGCATATTGTCCGATAAGACCGGTGATGTCGGATTGAACGCGGCCTGTCATTTCAGAAGATGAGTTGAAAAGTTCGTTGAGTTTTCTGTCGTAAGCAGTAACTCCGCCGAGCATTTCGATGTGAGTGTTGATATCTTGAGGAACGAAGAAGTTGTATTGCCATGTGTTAGCTTCTGTTAACATAAAGTTGACCTGTGTTGGGTCGAAAGGAGTTACGAAGCAGCCGTTTCTTTTTCCGCGGAAGAATTTTGTTGAAGGGTCGTAGAGGTTTTTATAATATTGAGCTCTTTGGTAGAATTCATCAGCGAGTTCTTGTTTGCCCATTGCTTCAGCCATCTTTGCGATGCACCAATCGTCGTAAGCATATTCGAGGGTTTTAGAAACAGATTCGCCTTCGCAGTTAGAAGGGATGAATCCATATTCTTTGTAGCAGCCGAGACCGAATTGGTCTTCGCGAGCGCTCTTGACCATAGCTTCTAATGCTTTTTCATAATCGATGCCTTCCAAACCGGAGAAGTAAGCGTCAGCTATTACTGGGAGGGCATGTATGCCTATCATGCAGTTGGTTTCGTTTGCTGCGAGTTCCCAAACAGGAAGGAGACCTCCTGTTTCGTAGTTATTAATAAAGGTGTTGATGATATCTGTGCTGCGTTCTCTTTGGATGAGGTTGAGTAAAGGATGTTCTGTTCTGAAAGTGTCCCATAATGAGAATACAGTGTAACGAGTCTCGTCGCTTTGATAAACCTTTTTATCGTGAGCGCGATAACGGCCGTCAACGTCGGAGTAGAGGTTAGGCACGCTGAAGCAGTGATATAATGATGTGTAGAAGATAGTCTTGTCTTTTTCGTTTGTACTATTAATATTAATGCGGTTGAGTTCGTCGTTCCAATAGTTGTATGTTTTTTGAGCGAGAGCGTCGAAGTCGAAGTCGTTGATTTCGGCGGCGAGGTTTTTCTTAGCACCTTCAACGTCAACGGCTGAAGTAGCTACGCGCATTGTTATAGGAGCGCCGTCTGTAACGTCGAAGTCGAGCCATGCTTGGAGGTCTTTGCCTTCAGCATGTTTCAAGTTAGGATATTCTTTGTTGTCGGAGCAGATGCCGAATCCAGTGAAAGGTTCTGAGAATTCAGCGTAGAAATAAAGGTATTGGTCGGCAGCCCATTGACCGGTGCGACGGAAACCGCTGATGGCGTTGTCGCTTTCAATGGTGATGAATGACTCGTGGATAGTCTCTGCTGATGTGTTAGACTCTTGTAATTCTACGATGAGATGAGCATTGTCGGTTTGAGGGAAGGTGTAGCGTTGCATAGCAGCGCGGTCGCCAGAAGTGAGTTCCACCTTAATATTATAGTCGTTGAGGACAACAGAATAATAACCGGCTTTCGCTGTTTCGTTGTCATGGCTGAATGATGAACTGTATTCGTCAGAATTGAAGGTGATATTTCCTGTTATAGGCATGAAACGGAAGTCGCCGTAGTCGTTGCAGCCAGTGCCAGTGAGGTGAGTAAGGCTGAAACCGAGTATTGTTGTGTCTGAAATATGATAGCCAGAGCATCCGTCCCATGAGTCCATACGAGTATCCGGACTGTTTTGTATCATGCCGAATGGAGTTACAGCGCCTGGATAAGTATGTCCGTGACCGCCTGTTCCGATGAATGGATTAACATATTGAGCCAAATCCTGTTTCTCGTTGTTTGTTGTTGAACATGAGAATAATAAGAATGTAAAAGCAACGATTAAGGTGATAGTTTTTTTCATCTTTTTAACAATTATAAATAAGTAAAATACGTTTTCAATAAATAATCGGTAAAATTACTTAATAATTTAGAAATATGCAAGTTATATTTGCCATAAATGCAAAATGATTTTTTTTTGAAAAAAGATTTTATTTCTTGTATTTTTTTTTGAAATATTATTATATTTGCAGTTCGAATAGAAGTGTATTTAGAAAATACTTAATTAATTATTAACTTAAAATAACATCAAAATGAAAAAAGTTCTTTTACTTTCATTAGGTCTCGTAATGGGATTTAGTGCATTTGCACAAAACCGTGCAGCAAAAGAAACAGTATCAGGTAAAGCTACAGTTTCAAAAGTTGCTGCTGGAAATGACATCTACACAGGTAGTGTTATTGAAAACTCTTCAAAATCAAACTCAAGCGTAGTCGTTAACAGATATGCAAACTTCGAAGAAGGTGTTGCTATGGAAACATACTACGACTTACAATCAAACAGCCACGTTTCAAACCGTATGTATCAAAGAGCTAATGGCGATGTTGCTATCGTTACAACAATGTCAAGAGAACAAAACATGACAGCTAGCGACCGTGGTACAGGTTACAACTTCATCGCAGGTGGTGATTTCAGCAACATGGGTGATATGCCAGAAGTACGTGAAGAAGCTAACGCAACAGGTGCTGACATGAGAACAGGTTGGCCAACAATCGCTCCTTACGGTGCAGAAGGTGAAATCCTCGTTAACCACGCAAGCGGTCTTAACTACTGGATCAGAGAAAAAGCTGGTCAAGGTCAATGGGACGGTCCTTATTCAATTCCAAACCCAGAAGGTTTAGAATACCCATACTCATTATCATGGCCAAGAGTTGCTACATCAGGTCCTAACAACGACATTATCCACGTTGTTTGTGCAGCTCAACACTCACTTTCAGCAGACGAAATGGTAAACGCTCAATTCTACTGCCGTTCAACAGACGGTCAAAATTGGGAAGTTGGTTACTCACCACTCGCTGAAACAGACGAACACCTCAACCTCTACAGCGCTGACGATTATTCAATCGCTACAAACGGTGATGTAGTTGCTATCGCTTACACAGCTGTATTCTACGGTCACGCTATCGTTATGAAATCAACTGACAATGGTCAAACATGGGAAAGACTCGTAGCATGGGAAAACCCATTCTTCGGTGACTGGGAAACAGACGAAAATACTATCACAGGTGCTGAAGGTGACGAACCAGCTTATACACCAGTTCACAGCACAGTTGCTGTTGGTCCTGACGGAACAGTTCACTTGGCATTCTCAGTTGCAGCTTACGCTCACATCGAACTCGGTACATCATTCTACTACTATACAGGTCGTACAAACGACGGTATCGTTTACTGGAATGACAACAGACCAGCTCTTACAAACTTAAAATTATGGGGTCCTGACTACGAACAAGATCCATCAGGTGAATACGTATTCCACTCAATGGACTCTGTAAACTTCTGCGGTTGGTTACCATTCTATGAAAATATCGCTGACTTCAATGCAGAAAATATCTACAAAAATGATGACTATATCTACCAATTCTACGGTTCACTCTCAGGCTTCCCAGCTCTTTCAGTTGACCCAGCAGGTAACTTGGCTTTAGCTTATTCATCAATCGATACAGAACGTGAACTTTATAACGCTGCTTCATACTTCAGATCAACAATCATGTCATACAAAGCTGCTGACGAAGAAGCATGGCATGTTGCTGTAGAACACGTATTCGATGATTTCATGCACATGGTTGATGAATCAATGTTCGTTAACGCTGCTCCAAGCGTAACAAAAGAAAACGAATTCTGGTTCTCATACGTTGCTGACAACGTTCCAGGTTTAGCATGGGGTTCAGGCGCTAGCCAATCATCACCTGAAAACAACCAATGCTACATCTTCAAAATCTCTACAGATTACCTCCCATGGGACGGCGCTTCAGAAATCGTAGCTAAAGACGTTGTTTATAACGTATATCCAAACCCAGCTTCAGATTATATCTTCGTAAGCTCATCAATGGACGCTGACGCAACAGTTACATTCACAAACTTAGCTGGTCAAACAGTTAAAGTTGTTAACACAAACTTAACAACAGGTGACAACAGCGTTTCAATCAACGACCTCAACAGCGGTGTTTACTTCTGCACAGTTTCAGCAAACGGTTACAGCCACACATCAAAAGTTGTTGTTAAATAATAAACACTGAAATATGATTCAAAAAGAGCGGCTTTTTAGCCGCTCTTTTTTTGTTTTTGTTAGAAAGTAAATAATTAGTCCAAAAATTAACAAAGGTCGTTAAACCCTTTTAAAACATAAGAAATTCAGAATCTAAAAACCTTAGATGAACTTTGGCTGTTGAACTTTGAACTCTGAACTTTGAACTCTGAACTTTAGCTTTTGAGCTTTAAACTTTGAACTTTGGCTGTTGAGTTTTTTTAGTGATGGAGTGATGTGAAAAATCCTCTAATCCCTCTGCACCTCTAATTCCTGAATTCCTAAAATCCTCCATCCACGAAACCACACGAAACCACACGAAACGTTTTTTCTGTGAAAACCACATCATCCCAACAACTTGTAGTCATGTAGTCTTGTTGACTTGTAGTCTTCTTTCTTTGGGCGTTCCGGCTCCGCTTCGCTGCGCCGTCGGGCTTTCCGCTATATCTTTTTCCGCTGCGCTTCAAAAGGATGCCGCTCCAATCCCTAACGCAGGGGAGAATTCTAGAACTCTAGAATTCTAAAGTTCTAAAATGTGGCGTCTTTAAAAAAGAACCCCTGCAAAACAATGTTTTTAAAAATCAAAACGCCGAAGGTGCGACAGAATCGTATTTGATTTTTCTATCGTAACTTCGGCACTCTGATTGTTATCTGGTCTTTATCGCAGGCATTCCGAGCTGCACTCTTCATACCTGCCTAGGAACTATCGTCCCATACGGGACTCTTTTTTTTAGAATTTAAGAATCTTTGAATTTTAGAACCTCAGAAATGGCAGCTAAGGTCAACGGTCAACTGACAACAGTCAACAGTCCGAGGTTATGCGTCACTAGTGCACGATTTTTTTTGTCTTTTATTTGGAAAAATCTTGTGCACAAAGTCTGTTGTACGTTGACTGCGGCATCCTTTGCGAGCAATGCGTTAGTGGACTGATTAATATTCATTTTTACCCTTTAGACTTTCGCCATTTGTCTTTAGTCAAAAAAAAAAGACAGCACAAAATGCTGTCTTTTTTTATCATACTAAGAACTTATTATTTTTCGCCTTTACGTGTTGAGTAGTTGATACGGAAGGCGCCGCATTTACGGAGTTCTTGTTTAACATCGGTGACGAGACCCATTCTTACTTCTTCATGAACTTTCAATGAAGTTGTGAGGAGAGGGCGGTCAGCTTCGCTACGTGCTAAACGTTCACTTTCAATGAATGCGATGATGTCGTCAACTCTTGAATATTGATCGTTAAGTTGGATACGTGATTCTGTACCGTATGTTTTAGCATTAGTAGGAGGTCCGATGTAGATATAGCTAACCAAAGATTTCTTTTCTAATTTTTGAACTTCGGTTGCTTCTGGTAATTTCATTTTTACCTTCAATGATACTTCACGCATGGAAGTTGTAACCATAAAGAAGAATATCAACATGAAGATAATGTCAGGCATAGAACCGGTACTCATTGCCGGTACTTCTTTAGCTTCGTCTGATCTATATTTTGATGCCATAATAATAATCTCCTATGTTATTTAATTTCTTCTGGTTCAGCCTCTGAGATACGGACAGGGACGGCTTTGTTGATAGCGTCAATCTTGTCTTTATCTGTCAAGTCTTCATAATGTTGATTGAAGTGTTTAAGAGACATTTCATCTCTCATTTCATTAAAGGCTCTGGCCAATTCATTTTGAACGCTGATATACATGAGGTATGATGTACCGCGGTCGTTTTTAAGTGATACCACACCTTTGTTAAGCATGACGTTGCCGATGAGTTCGATGTCTTTTACTTCGACTTCAGGAGCTGATTCATCATTTGGTTTTGGAGTGATGAATTCTTTTGTCATTTCAGTTAAAGTTGTTATATCACCTGGTTTACCGTTGACTAACAATTTATCATACTTGTTAATCATAACGTTCATAATGTTTCTTTCTTTAACTTTGACATCCATTTCTGGATTTTCAATTGGTGGAGGAAGACGACGGGTAATACCTGTGTCTGTATCCATAGTTGTAGTAACTAGGAAGAATACCAACAGCAAAAAAGAGATATCGGCCATTGAACCTGCATTGAGATCCGGTACTTTCTTTTTTTGTCTAGCCATATTCTTAATTAGTTAAAGAGTTTATAAACTGCTGAGCCTATTGCTGCTAAGAATGTTCCACCAAGAACAATGTATAAGAACATCATTAAGAAGTCGCATATAGATTCTGCACTTGCTGTTACATTCATTGATTCTAAATATTCTTGACTTAATGTTGCACCTGGAGAGATTAAGTAAGCTATTAAAGCTACAACTGCGAATGCACCTATTGCGATAAGTATTTTCTTTACACTACCAGGATTAACAATAACTCCATAAATTGGAGAGAAGAGTATAGCTAAAACGAGTAATATGACGAGAGCGTATGTCATATACATTTGGAGGTCGGCACTTGCTTGACCTTTGAATACGCAGATTCCAAGGATTACAATGATAATGCCCATGAGCCCCCAAAGCCCGTATTTACATATCTTTAATAATTTATCGTCCATTGTTAACTGTTTTTGATGTTAACGAAAATTAGTTTTTCTTTGAATAATCGTTTAAGATGTCCATGAAAGTGATTGTGCTTTCTTCCATGTCATTTAAGATACCTTCAATTTTGTTGAGGATGAAGTTGTAAGCAACTTGGAGGATCATAGCTGTGATCAAACCGAAAACAGTTGTTAACAAAGCAACTTTCATACCGCCAGCAACGATAGTAGGGCTGATGTCACCTGCTGCAGCGATAGAGTCGAAAGCTTGAACCATACCGATAACAGTACCGAAGAAACCTAAGTTAGGACCTAAAGCGATACATAATGTAATCCAGCTTGTGCCGCTTGAAAGGTTACCGTTCATAACTGAACCGTATGAAATCATTGATTTTTCTACTTCATCAAGACCGTCGTTGTAACGCATTAAACCTTGGTAGAAAATGCTTGCAACTGGACCGCGTGTGTTACGGCAGAGTTCTTTAGCTTTTTCGATGCCGCCTTGGTTCAAAGCAACTTCTAATTCAGCAACTAATTTCTTTGTGTTTGATGTGCTTAATGTTAAATAAATAATTCTTTCGATACAGAGAGCTAAACCGAGGATTAAACAGACGAGAACGAGTGTCATGAAACCCCAACCACCGTCGATGTATTGTTTCTTAAGAACTTCGTGGAATGTTGGTTCTTCTTCAACTTCTTCGATTGCAGCTGTTGTTACTACTTCTTCTGCTGGAGCAGCTTCTTCTGTAGCAACTTCTTCTGTAGCTACTTGCTCTGTTTGTGGAACGTTTTCATCTTGCTGTGCAAGAACTGAATTGCTGATTCCAAATGTCAAAAAACCAGCAATTGTGAGTAAAGCAATTAATTTTTTCATAATTGGAAATGTTGATTACTACTTTTTAATTTTTTGATTGATTACTTATTTTAATTTAACTTAGTTTATTTCAATTTTATTGTTAACAACTTGAATTTTAAGTTCCTGCGGAGAGAGCGGGATTCGAACCCGCGATACCCTTTTGGAGTATACACACTTTCCAGGCGTGCTCCTTAAACCACTCGGACATCTCTCCCTCTACAAGCCTTAAAAAATTCGCACCAAAGTTACATATTTTTTCTTTAAAAAATGAAATTATTTTAAAACAATGTTTATTTTTTATTGTGGACTTAACTATAGTTATATCAATGTTTTTTTGATTTTTTTATCTTAAAATAATTTTATCATCAATTTTTTATCCAATAAAATCATTCTTTTTTATACCATTATATTCAAAAAAACGAATTATAAATATAATCTTCCAACTTGTAGTCTTATAGTCTCGTGGTCTTGTGGCCTTTATATCGTCATTTCTCCTCTTATAGGTGTCTGTAAGAGTTCTTTTGTTTTTTCAGGACTGTAACCTTCGCCTAAAAGATACATCAGCTTAGCTATTGCAGATTCCGTTGTGATGTCGTGTCCGCTCAATACTCCTATTCTGTTTAAGTCGAGACTTGTTTCGTAGCGGCCCATTTCTACAGATCCGGACTTGCATTGTGTTACGTTATATACTATCAAACCTTTGTCGATGGCTTCTTTCAGTCCGTCGATGAACCATGATGCTGTTGGTGCGTTGCCCGAGCCGTATGTCTCGATAATCAGTGCTTTTAAATTAGGAGTGTTTAATGTATGATGTACGAATTCCTTTGTTATGCCTGGGAATATCTTCAAGATAGCAACATTGTTATCGAGCTTTGTATGAAGTTTTAACTTTTTGAAGTTAGGCTTCATGATATACTCCTTATTATATTTAATGCGAACGCCGACGTCGGCGAGTGAAGGGTAGTTGCCGGAGACGAATGCGTTGAAATGTTCCGCATTGTGTTTTGTTGTTCTGTTGCCTCTGAGAAGTTGGTTTTCGAAGAAAATTGTCACTTCTGGAACCATAGCGGTATCCTGATCTTTGGCAGCAGCTATTTCAATAGCAGCGATGATGTTCTCTCTGCCGTCGCTTCTCACCATTCCCATTGGCAATTGTGAACCAGTGAAAACTACCGGCTTGTTAAGGTTTTCTAACATAAAACTTAAAGCAGAAGCTGTGTAAGCCATTGTGTCAGAACCATGTAATACGATGAATCCATCGTATTTCTCGTAATTGCTTTCGATTTTCTTTGCCAAAGTGACCCAGAAGTCAGGTGTCATATTCGATGAGTCGATAAGGTTATCGAATGCATAGAAATCCAATTGATAATCCAGATTTCTCAAAACAGGCAAATGGTCGTAAAGATTGTCAAAGTCAAAAGGTACCAAACTGCCGGTCTGAGGGTCTTGCATCATGCCGATGGTGCCGCCGGTATAAAGTATTAATAATGATATTTTTTCTCCTGACATAACCTGAAATTTTATGTTATAGATTAAATAATTGTCTTGCGTTATTTGATGTCGCTGTCGCAACTTCGTTGATGTCAATCTGTTTTACTTCTGCGATTTTCTTCGCTACTTCAATCATATAAGCGATTTCGTTTCTCTTTCCTCTGTAAGGAACCGGCGGCAGATATGGGTCGTCGGTCTCCAGAAGTATCTTGTCTAAAGGTATCTCGTTCAAGAAACTTTTTACATCGCAGTTTTTATATGTGATGACGCCGCCTAGTCCGAGGTGAAATCCCAAAGAGATGGCGATGTCTGCTTGTTCTTTTGTTCCGTTGAAACAGTGAAAGACGCCTTTCAGGTTCCCGTCTTGTTCATGTTCCATCACCTTAAACATAAGGTCGAAGGCCTCGCGAGTGTGCAATGACACTGGAAGATGCAGATGCTTTGCCCAGCGTAATTGTTCTGTCAAGACTTCAACTTGTTGTTTTTCAAATGTCTTGTCCCAATATAAATCAAGGCCTATCTCTCCTACGCCGACCCAGCATTGTCTTTCCATCTCTTTTTCTATTACGGAAAGATGACGTTTGTAGTCTTCTTTGACGCCTTCTGGATGAAGACCCATCATCATTCTGCAGTTGTCGGGATGACTCTCGTAGAAGTCCATCATAGGTTTGATGGTGCTTTCATCTGTGTTAGGAAGCAGCACCATCTCGACACCGACTTCAAGAGCTCTCTGAAACACCAATTCTCTGTCGGTGTCGAAAGCCTCGTCATAAATATGTGAATGAGTGTCGATGTACATGATTATCAATATAAGAAGTTGTCGTATGGGTATCTGATGGCGTGCATGTCTTTTATCTCTTGGTACAAAAGGTCTCTGAATTCCTGGTAGTTGTCTTTTTCTACAGCAGAGATGAATATGCATGAGTTGCCTTTCGCCATCCATGTCTTCTTCCAGTCTTCAAGTGAATAGTTGATTTTTGTTGCTGGTGTTAAATCGTCTTCTTCTTTCTCGACATAGCTATAAGCATCTATCTTGTTGAAGACCATGATAGTCTTTTTGTCGCCAGCGCCAATTTCGTTGAGAGTTTTGTTAACGACTTCAATCTGTGATTCGAAGTCAGGATGTGAGATGTCAACAACATGAAGAAGAATGTCTGATTCGCGTACCTCGTCTAAAGTTGATTTGAATGACTCGACGAGTTGGTGTGGCAGTTTTCTGATAAAACCTACTGTGTCGGAGAGAAGGAAAGGAAGGTTTTCTACCACGACCTTACGAACTGTTGTCTCCAATGTTGCGAAGAGCTTGTTTTCTGCAAATACGTCAGATTTGCTTAACAGATTCATAATCGTTGACTTGCCTACGTTGGTGTAACCTACGAGCGCTACTCTGACAAGCTGTCCTCTATTTTTACGTTGGACAGTCTTCTGCATATCTATTTCTTTGAGTCTTTCTTTAAGACTGGTTATTTTGTCGCGTATGATACGGCGGTCGGTTTCAATTTCCTTTTCACCAGGACCTCTCAGACCGATACCACCTTTTTGTCTCTCCAAGTGAGTCCACAAGTGGGTCAAACGAGGAAGCATATATTGATACTGAGCGAGTTCTACCTGAGTCTTGGCGTGTGCTGTTCTTGCGTTTTTGGCGAATATGTCTAAGATAAGATTTGTTCTGTCTAAAATCTTACATTCGAGTTCTTTCTCGATGTTACGAAGTTGAGTAGGAGTGAGTTCATCGTCGAAGACAGCCATAGTGATGTTTTCGGCTTTGATATATTGCTTGACCTCTTCGAGTTTACCTGTTCCGAGGTATGTCACGCTGTTAGGATGGTCGAGAGGTTGGATGAAACGTGCTACTGGCACGCCGCCTGCTGTCTCAATCAAGAAAGCGAGTTCATCCAAATATTCTTCCGTTTTTTCTCTGTTCTGTGTTTGAGTGCAAACAGCAATCAAGACCGCTGTCTCTACCTTGTCTTCGTAAACTACAAACTTCTCCGCCATATTTATATGTTTTAAAGGCTAAGGACTAAAGGCAAAAGTCAAAAGGATTTGTTAAAAAACTTTAGTCATTAGACATTAGCCATTAGTCATTTAAAAACTTCTAAATCCTATGATTTCTCTAACCTCTTTGATTGTCTTGCTTGCGCTTGCGTGAGCTTTTTCTGCTCCCATGCGAGCTACCTTCTTGATATATTCGTCGTTGCTTGAGAGTTCGTTGATACGTTCGCGGAATGGAGTCACGACTTGGATGATGTCTTCTGCAAGTTGTTTCTTCATGTCGCCATAACGTATTGTCATATTGTTATAAGCGTCGTCGAAGAATTGTACTGTATCAGGTGTTGATACTATCTTCATGAGGTTGAATAGGTTTTGTATTGCTTCTGGTTTTACTTGGTTAGGTTCTGTAGGACCGCTGTCAGTCACGGCGCGCATCACTTTCTTGCGGATTGACTTGTCGTCTTCGCATAAGAAGATAGCGTTGCCTTCGCCTTCCGACTTGCCCATTTTGCCGCTGCCGTCGAGACCTGGCACTTTGATGAGGTCGTTGCCGAAGTTAAATCCTTGAGGCACTGGGAAGTAGTCGATGCCGTAGATGCGGTTGAATCTTTCAGCGAAGTCGCGTGCTTTTTCAAGATTTTGTTCTTGGTCTTTTCCTACAGGGATATAATTTGATTTATGAATCAATATGTCGGCTGCCATGAGAGTAGGGTAGGTGAGGAGACCAGCGTTGACGTTATCTGGTTGCTTACGTACTTTTTCCTTAAATGTAGTGACGCGTTCGAGCTCGCCGATGTATGCGTTCATATTTAAGAAGAGGTATAACTCAACTACTTCAGGCACGTCGCTTTGGACATATAATGTAGCTTTTTCAGGGTCGAGACCTGCTGCGAGGTATTCCACGAGGATTTGTTTTACTCTTCCGTGCAAGTCATCTGGATGAGGATGAGTTGTAAGTGAGTGATAGTCAGCAATGAAAAAATAACAATTATAACTATCTTGTAATTTGAGGAAATTCTGTACTGCTCCGTAGTAATTACCGAGGTGGAGATTGCCTGTTGGTCTGATACCGCTTAAAACTATTTCTTTCATATTCAAATTCAAAAATTAATACGCAAAGATAATAAAAAAGACGAATGGCTAAAGGCTAATGACGAAAGTTTTTTTAATTAGAAATTAGGAGTTAGGAATTAGGAATGATTTTTTTAGAGCTGTTGAACCTTCACCATGAATTCCTAAAAAAAGAAGCGCCACTATAAAGTAGCGCTCCTCACTTATATTCTTTGAGTCTTTGTGACTCTGTGTCTTTGCGTCTTCAAATTACCAAGCGAATAATGGGAATTCTGACATCATTTCGTTGACTTTTTCTCTTACTGCAGTAATCTTAGCATCGTTGTCGATGTTGCTGATTACGTCGTCGATTAATTCAACGATAGGTTCCATGTGTTCTTCTTTGAGACCACGTGTTGTGATAGCTGGAGTACCTACGCGGAGACCTGAAGTTTGGAATGGAGAACGGCTGTCGAATGGAACCATGTTCTTGTTGACTGTGATGTCGGCTTGAACGAGGATGTCTTCAACTTTTCTACCTGTGATTTCAGGGAATTTAGAACGGAGGTCGATGAGCATGAGGTGGTTGTCTGTACCGCCTGAGATGATGTTGTAACCTCTGTCTGTGAAAGCTTTAGCCATCACTGTAGCGTTTTTCTTAACTTGGAGGATGTATTCGAAGTATTCATCTGAGAGAGCTTCGCCGAAAGCAACTGCCTTACTTGCGATGACGTGTTCGAGTGGACCGCCTTGTACGCCTGGGAATACTGCGCTGTTGAGGAGAGCTGACATCATTTTAACTTCGCCCTTAGGTGTTGTTAAACCCCATGGGTTTTCGAAGTCGTCACGCATCAAGATCATACCGCCGCGTGGACCACGGAGTGTCTTGTGTGTTGTTGTTGTGATGATGTGACAGTAATCCAATGGGTCGTTGAGGATACCGCGTGCGATGAGACCTGAAGGGTGTGAAACGTCTGCCATCAAGATAGCGCCGATTTTGTCAGCGATTTCGCGCATGCGTTTGTAATCCCAGTCACGTGAATATGCTGAAGCACCAGCGATGATGAGTTTAGGTTTTTTCTCGAGTGCTACCTTTTCCATGTTGTCGTAGTCAACGCGACCTGTTTCAGGGCTTACTTGGTATGCTACTGGATTGTAGAGGATACCTGATGAGTTGACAGGTGAACCGTGTGAAAGGTGACCGCCGTGTGCAAGGTCGAGACCCATGAATGTATCACCTGGTTGTAAGCAAGTTAACATAACTGCCATGTTAGCTTGTGCGCCAGAGTGTGGTTGAACGTTAGCGTATGTTGCGTTGAATAATTCGCATGCTCTTGCAATTGCGATTTCTTCTGTTTGGTCAACTATTTGACAACCACCATAGTAACGTTTGCCAGGATAACCTTCAGCATATTTGTTTGTCATTACTGAACCCATGGCTTTCATAACTTGATCGCTTACGAAGTTTTCTGAAGCGATAAGTTCAATACCATGCATTTGGCGTTGTTTTTCTTTACGAATCAAGTTAAAAACTTTAGTGTCTTTTTTCATGATTTATCTATTTTGTTGATATTAAATAAATTACACTTCTAAGCGCTGGATTTTCCTCTACGCTTTTTTGAACTCTCAAAGGTATGATATTTTTTTGAATAAAAAAGATATTTATTAAAAAAATGCTTCTGAACTCTGAATTCAGAACTTTGAACTTTGAACTCTGACTATTGACTTAGCAACTCCTAATCCCTAATTACTAATTCCTAACTAAAAAAACTTTTGCCTTTAGTCTTTAGCCTTTAGCCATTTTCTTATCTTTGTAAAAAATAAATCTCTGATGAACACTCTCGACGCAATAAAAAAAACGATAGAACCTGAATTAAAGCAATTCAATGTCTTTCTTGAAGATAGTCTTAAATCTCCAATGCCTCTTCTTAATAGGATTTTGAAATATGTCTTAAAACAAAAAGGCAAGCAAGTAAGACCTTTGTTCGTTTTGTTGTCGGCGAAATGTCATGGTGAGATAAATGAAAATACCTATCGTGCCGCTGCTTTCATAGAATTGCTGCACACAGCCACCTTGATTCATGATGATGTGGTGGATAATTCCGACAAACGTCGTGGCATGTTCTCTCTTAACGCTTTATGGAAAAATAAGATTTCTGTCCTCGTTGGCGATTATCTCCTTTCTAAGGGTATGCTTCTCGCTCTTCAAAATAAAGATTATCAGATGCTGGATTGTATCTCCGAGACTGTCAAGGCGATGAGCGAGGGCGAGATTTATCAGATGGAAAAGGCGAGACGAATGGATATAACAGAAGAGGATTATTATGATATTATTGAAAGAAAGACAGCTTCTTTGATTGCCTCTTGCTGTACTGTCGGTGCTTTGTCTGTCGGCGCAGATGAGAATAAGGTCGAGAAGATGAAACGTTTCGGAACATTGGCGGGAATAGCGTTCCAGATAAAAGACGACATCTTCGATTATCAGCTGGATAATAAGACAGGTAAACCTGCAGGTAATGATATTCAGGAACATAAGATGACTCTTCCTTTGATTCATCTTCTTAAGACATGCAGCAATAGCGAAAGAAGAAGTATCATAAGGAAAATAAAATATCACAGTGATGAGGTTGACGCTCGTCTGGAAATAATAAATAAAGTGGAGCAAAATCATTGTCTCGATTATGCTAAAGAAAAGATGAACTCTTTCATTGACGAAGCATTGTCGCAACTGAGCGATATTGAAGACTCTGAGGCTCTTGCATCATTGAAGAAATTAGTTGACTATTGTATTAACAGAGAAAAATAATATGAAAAAACTTTTACTTTTTGTCGTTTTTGCCTTTGCTTTTGGTATAAGCATGATGGCTCAGAATTTCTATGGCGGACTTATCCTAGGCGGAACTGCTTCGCAAATTGGCGGTGATGCTCGCGGTGGATATAATAAAATCGGTATTGTCGGCGGTGGTTTTGCTGGACTTCAACTTACGCAAGACTTCGATGTTCAGATGGAGTTGAAATATATACAGAAAGGTTCGTATTCCACAGACATTGAAAATCGTCCTGCTTTCGATCCTTTCTTGATAAAGTTGGATTATGTCGATTTGCCGGTGGTCTTCAGTTATAATCTTAACAAGATAAATGTAAATGACATAAATCTTTCATGGTTGAAACTTGAATTTGGATTGAGTTTCGATTTTTTGATTAACTACCGACAGGAGATTTTAGGCGCTACTGTTCCAGCAAGTAATCCTTGGAGAAAGGTGGTTCTCAATACTGTCGTTGGTTTCAGAGTTAATGTTAAAGATAATATTGAGATTGGATTGCGTGCCGTCGATTCAATGACTTCCATTTGCAATAGTTTCAAGGAACAATATAATAATGGTAATGTGGTTTATGTGAGAAGACTTTTCGGTCGTTATGGTATGTTTAACGACGTATTGCAATTGGCGTTGTTCTGGAAGATATGAGAACTTATGTGTATAAAAAAACTGCTTGAAGATTCTTCAAGCAGTTTTTTTATGACTGTTATTTTTTATTACATGCTTTTTTTAGCATTTTTGAGTCTGTTCTTGTCACCCCAGAGACCGTAAACTTCGCTTACGTTGCCAGCTGTGATGAAAGCATTGATTTCGTTGTCGTTGATGTATTTCATCAAGTCTGAGAATTCGTCAGTGCTTAAAAGAGCTACGAGTTCTGTCTTTTTCTCGCCAGTGTAACCGCCTTCAACATTGTAAAGTGTTACGCCGCGTGACAAGTCGTTGATGATATAATCTTTGATACGATTGTATTCTGCAGAGATGATACAAACTTTCTTTTTTCTGTTCAAACTTGCTGTGAAGTAGTCAACAACTAAACCGTTAATCCATGTACCTATTAAACCGATGATAACTAAACGAGCGTCGTTGATCATGAAAGCTGTGCAGCAGATAACCCAACCAGCAACAGATACTGATGTTCCGATGTCGAAGTGTAAATATTTGTTAACGATTTTTGCTAGGATGTCAAGACCGCCTGTTGACGCGTTAATCTTGAACAATACTGCTTGTGCTAAACTTAACATGATAACGAAGCAGCAGAGGTCGAGCCAGAGGTCACCCATGATTGATGGGATTTCGGCGCCTTTTTGGATGAAGTTTTCGTATGGGAACCATTTTTCCAAAACTCCAATCATTGGACCTAAAATGAGAGCTGTGTAAACAGTCTTGATGCCAAATTCTTTGTCAATCAAGATATAAGCCAATACTAAAAGAATAGCATTGATTATAAAGATGACAGTTGACACATTGAGTGGGAATCCGAAGAATTTTTCGCAAATACCACTGATAACGATTGAAAGACCTGAAATTGTACCGATGATAAGTTTGCTTGGTACGAGGAAATAATAAACAGCGCATGCTGTTACAATCATTCCTAATGTCATGATAATCAATTCAACCCAGAACTTCTTTGTTCCTAAATAGCTGATAATTTCTTTGAAACTCATTGTATTATTTTTTTGATGCGCAAAAGTACAATATTTTATGATTCGTTTATAACTTAGTTTGCATTTTTATTAGATTTGCAAAAAAGATTTTTATGAGAAAATTATTAGCCTTGTTTTTATTGTCAGTATCGTTGCTTTCATGTAATGAGAAACGTGTTTTTGATGGTGAGAATATCATTCCCACACCTAAGGAGATGAATGTAAGGAATCCAAAACTTTATGTTATAGAAGATGTTGTCGTTTCTGCATCATCCGATAATCTCACTTATCCTCAAAATAAAGATGAGTATTATCTCAAGACAGAAAAAGGTCGCGTGTATATTGAAGGTAATGAGGTTTGGGCTCGCCAGACCTTGACTCAACTTGCAGATGAAGAAGGCCGCGTCCCTGATGTTGAAGTTCACGATTGGTCGGAGTATCCTTTCAGAGGTTTTATGCATGACACGGGACGTAATTTCCAGACTATAGAGATGCTTAAAGAGACAATCGACTTGATGTCGTTGTATAAGATAAATTATTTCCATTGGCATCTTACCGACAATCCTGCATGGCGTATAGAATGTAAGGTTTATCCTCAACTCAATGACCCTCAATATCAACGTCCGGGTCGTGACTGCGGTAAATTCTATACTTACGATGAGATTCGTGAACTGATAGCTTATGCCAAAGAACGTGGCATCACTGTGATGCCGGAGATTGATATGCCAGGTCATTCCGCTTATTTCAGGAACGCATTTGGTTTCAGCATGGATTCTGAAGAAGGAATGAAGGTGCTGGAGAAATGCATTGAGGAATTTTGTAATGAAATTCCAGTGTCGATGTGTCCTTATCTTCATATAGGCTCTGATGAGGTTTATATCGCTGATCCAAAAGGCTTTATGGTTTTTACTGAAAATCTTTGCAAGAAATATAATCGTGTTGCGGTGGCATGGGATCCTGGCCTTCCTTCCGATTCAACGACGGTACGCCAAATCTGGAATACCGCTGCTGGCTCCAACGCGGCTAGCACGAAAAAAGGAGGTCGTTATCTTGATTCTTTTATGGGTTATCTTAACTATTACGATCCTATCTATTTCACAAACAAGGTGTTCCTTCATAAAGCATGCGCTCAGGATATCCCTGACACAACAAACGCTCTCGGCGGAATCTTGTGCCTCTGGAATGACGTACGTGTTGATGACAAGACTCGCATCGCGCTACATAATGGTATGATTAACGGAATGATGGTTTATGCCGAACGTTTCTGGAATGGTGGAGAAGGCACTTACGATGAACTCGTCGCTTTTGAAGATAAGATGGTTTATCATAAGGAGAACCTGCTCCAGAATCATGACGTAAGATGGAATCCTAACATACAGACTTTGTGGAATATAACAATTGCCGATACTATTAATTTAGAGGCGAGAGGCGGAGCGGTCGACGTCGATGATCTCTGTAGAGAAAACAATATTAATATAGGTGAGACTGCCCCGGCTTGGGCGACAACAGAAATTTATTCTGATGAAGATAAAACGATAAAAGCGTGGGTCGGATTTGAGGCGGCAGCTCGTTCTAACAGAATTTCAGGAGGTATCGGACCTCAAGGAAAATGGGAAAACGAAGGCAGACTCTTGGTCAATGGCGTGGAATGTTTCCCTTCGCAGATTTGGAATGAAGCGGAGAAATATAAATTCCATTATAACACATGGCATCGTCCTGAAGAAGAACTGCCATATACCGACGAACAGTTCTACTGGATGCGCGAACCTGTTGAAATAAATTTGAAAAAAGGTGTTAACAAGATAGAACTCTATATCCCTAAGACATTCAAAGGACAAAGATGGAGCTTCGGGTTTCTGTCGGCTAATGACCAAAGTCTAAAGTTTAAAGACTAATGGGATAGGATAGTACCCTTAGTCATTAGCCTTTAACCCTTAGCCTTATAATGAAATTATCTCATTCATTCTGATATCGTTGTCTTCTGTTGGGACTTCATCCACGAGCTGGAAGTCGAAGCATATTCCGATGCGAGTGACATCGAGGTGCTTGCAGAGAAATCTGTCGTAGTAGCCTTTGCCGCGTCCTATTCTGTTTCCGCTTCTGTCGAAGGCGACACCTGGAACGACGATTAAATCATAATCTCCTGTATATTCTTCATTTTGAGGTTCTAGTATATTGAAATCGCCGATGGCAAAATCAGTGTCTTTCTTCAGTTCCACAGGAATGATGTCGTCGCCAACAACAGTAGGAAGTATTATCCTTTTCTCGTTACGCCATTTCTCCAAGAAGTCGTGAGTCTGCACTTCATCAGGAAGCGAGCTGTAAAGCATCACTATCTTAGCATCTATAAATGATTTATGATTTTCTAACTTGTTAAGAATCAGCTTCGACTGTTCATGAAGTTCTTCTTTTGAATGTTGTTTCTTTAATGTCTTTATTAGAGATCTTAATTCTTTTTTATCCATAACTTTTATATTAATTACAACGGTCAACGGACAACGGATTTATCCATAATAAGTTCAAAGTTCAAAGTTCTTCGTTCAAACCAAGTCTTTCACATTATTTATTTCCAGGAATGTTGTTCCTTTTTTTTCTCCGAAGCTGCCTCCGATATAAACGATTTTGTCATCTATGCTGACGAATCCTTTTTGGAGCAGCACTTCCAATGCTGTAGTATATTGTTCGTGTAAATCTTTCTTATCTTGTTGATATATAGGAGTTATTCCGTAGCTTAAGGCAAGCAGTCGCATCGTTTTTTCTTTATAGCAGAGAGCTATTACGGGATTAGGTCCGCGGTGAGCGGAGAGGTTACGTGCTGTCTTGCCGGTGTTGGCGTCTGTTATGATGCCTTTCACTCCGAGCAGTTCTGTTGCTTTGATGGCGTTTTTGGCGAGGAACTCTGTCACGCTGCTGTTTTCTTTCAAAGGTATATCGATGTCGTTTTCGCGCATTTTGTCTTTCTCTGCCTGCTCTGCTATCGACGCCATAATCTTCACAGCTTCAATAGGGTATTTCCCTGATGCAGTCTCTCCGCTGAGCATAAGAGCGTCGGTGCGATAATAAATGGCGTTGGCGATGTCGGTCACTTCAGCTCGTGTCGGACGAGGGTTTTTAATCATGGTGTGGAGCATTTGTGTCGCGACGATGACGGGTTTGTTGGCGATGACGCACTTACGTATGATTCTGCGTTGTATGCCAGGGATATGTTCTATTGGCACTTCTATGCCGAGGTCGCCGCGAGCGATCATGATGCCATATGACGCCTCGATTATTTCATCGATGTTGTCTACGCCTTCTTGATTTTCAATCTTGGAAATGATTTTAATATCGCTGCCGTATTCATCGAGTATGTCCTGAACAGCCTTGATGTCTTCCTTGTTTCTGACAAAAGAATGAGCGATGAAGTCAATGTCTTCTTCTATCGCGAGTTTGATGTTAGCCTTGTCTTTTTCTGTCAATGCCGGCAGTTCGATATGTACACCTGGAACATTGACGCTCTTTCTGGAACCAAGTCGTCCGTCGTTTTGCACTACGGCATAAAGAGCGTCGTTGGTTTTATCGACGATTTTCATTGCAAGTTCGCCGTCATCGAAGAGTACGTCATTGCCGATGTTCAAGTCGTGAACGATATTTTTGTATGAAACATTGACGCAATCTTTTGTTGTTATTTCATCCGTATTTCCGCATATTCTCACTTTGTCGCCGGTCTGGAAGTAGATATGCTCTTCAACGGGAGTCGTTCTTATTTCCGGACCTTTGGTGTCGATGAGTATCGCGAGATATTTAGAGACTTCTCTAATGTTGCTGATTACTTTTTTTATTCCTTCGGGAGTGGCGTGAGCGGTGTTGATTCTCATTACGTTAACTCCGGCATTATATAATTCTCGTAAAAAGTCGACCCCACATCGTAGGTCACTTATGGAAGCTACAATTTTAGTTTGTTTCATAGTCTTTATTCAATTCATAATGCATAATTCACAATGCATAATTAAAGGACTTGAGGTTTTACCTCAAGTCCTTTTTGGTTTGCAATTATAAAATTTAAAAACCTTTTGCATTTTTGCGGCTTTAATGATATAATTGGGGCAATAAATATATGTGAGGATATTATGGAAAGAATAGAAAGTTTTAAAATAGACCATTTGAATTTGGAAGCGGGTTTGTATGTTTCAAGACGTGATGCTAAAAACGGTTGTGATGTAACCACCTTTGATATGCGAATTACTGCCCCTAACCGTGAGCCTGTTATAGATACACCCGCCCTTCACACGATTGAGCATTTAGCGGCTACCTACCTTCGCAACAGCGCTAAAAAAGACGACGTTGTTTATTTTGGACCAATGGGTTGTAGAACAGGTTGTTATATCGTTATGTTCGGGCGTCTTAATTCCGAGGATATTTATGACCTTGTTATAGATATGTGCGATTTTATCATAGATTTCACAGGTGAAATTCCCGGTGCCAAAGCAGAAGAATGCGGAAACTATCTTGAACAAAATCTGCCTATGGCAAAGTATTATATTAACAAATACAAGCAAGAACTTTCGACATATAAAAGATTTATATACAAATAAAAATATTATAACTTAAGTCTTGACTACATTTGCGGTGTAACCGATACAAAGAAGGAATATCCTAAAAAATAAATAAGCATAAACAGAGTACAATCTTAGGAGGGTTTTTATGGCAAGCATAGTAACGTTAATTTA
>JAZQZR010000005.1:0-25342 GCA_045634185.1 Bacteroidales bacterium
AGATTCTTTGTTATATGCGAGATAATCCATTATTCCAGCCAACGGGTCGAAAAGTACCTATTACACCAATAAAACACTCTTAACCGGTCGGAAAAGACCTGTTACAAATTTCACCGGTTTGGTTTATTATTATAAAAAAGGAAAAATAATCACAAAATAATCCAAAATTTTATACAATATTATGAAATAACTAAGCATTGAATATGATTACAATTACAGAGAACGAAACAATTGTGAATATCTACGGAGTTACATCTGCATCAGAAATGCAATTAACCTCGATGTCCACCAACGTTGAGTTTGTTATACCTCTGCACAATATCTCCGAAAGTGAACGTTTTGGATTATACACTTTGGTTTTTGACTCAGAGATTGAAATGAACACCGGCGAGATAATTGAAGGAGTAACACACATCAACGCGGTTCCCGGAAAGTACATTTACTCGGTAGCAAATTCGGATGAGGAAGAAGTAACTGGAATATTTTACATTCGTGAAGAAAAAATAGAGAAAATAACTTATGAGCAAATCAACCAATCAAAAACCTACCAAGGTTAATTCCACTGGAACCGTTAACCAGCGAGTTGTACCGATACAGATGCAGCAAATATCTCTCCCAGTGTTCTCCGAAAAGGTGTACAACGGCCAGAGTTTTGTGCGTTATGGTGACGACAATTTGTTCCCACAGTTTCTACAAATGCTCGCAGACCGCTCGGCATTACACGGTGCAATAGTTACAAATAAGTTGAATTATGCATATGGTCACGGATTCGAATATGATGATTCGACGAAGAACATTTTGACAACCACTTGGATGAAGCACCCGAATCCATACGAGACGATTAACAGCATCTATAAGAAGTGTTTATATGACTATATTCTTTATGGTGCTTTTGCGTTGAACGTTATTTGGGACGCAGACGAGCAGCACATAGCAGAAATTTACCATTGCGATGTTTCTAAAATCCGATGTGGTATGAAAGATCGTTTTGGTATTGTGAAAGAATACTTCTACAGTGACGTTTGGTACAAGACTGCATTGAAGGATTATGACAGTATACCTGCATTCAATCCAAACAAACGCAAAGGTAGCCAAATTCTTTACTGTAAGGAATATCGTCCTGGTACAAGTTATTACGCTCTCCCAAGTTATTGTGGTGCATTAAACGCCATAGCAACTGATGTTGAGATTTCAAACTTCCACCTTTCGCACATTCTTAATGGTATGTCTCCAAGCAAATGCATTACCTTTATGGATGGAGTACCAACTCCAGAGGAAGAAAGAAGCATTAAAGGGCAAATTGAATCTCTTTACACTGGAAGCGACAACGCCGGCAAGTTCCTGTTGAACTTTGTTAATTCCCCAGAAAAAGCACCTAAGATCGATACACTCGGTGGTGACAATCTCGGTGACGAATTCATCCAACTTGAAAAGTCAGTTTTGAACCAGATACTTGCAGGTCATATGGTAACTTCACCATTGCTTGTTGGTTTGAGGACTGATGGCAACGGACTCGGTAGTAACAGTGAGGAAATACTTGAAGCATTTGAGGTCTTCACCAATACTGTGATTAAACCAATCCAGGACGAAGTCGTAAAAACTTTCAACAACATCATACAATACACAAAGGGTTATGAAGGATTGGTTCTCGAACCAACTATGAACATCCCGGTTAAGTTCACGTTCTCGGAAAATGTTTTGACACAAATTTGTACAAAGAACGAACTTCGTGAGATGATTGGTAAGGATCCGATCGAAGAAGTAATCGAAGAAGAAATAAAAACAGAGTAATAATGGAAAGAATATTTTTAATAAGCGCTCAAGATTTGAAGGACTACACACCCGTCAATAATAACGTCGATGATAGTCTGCTTCATAATGCCATTATGGAGGCGCAGGAAATAACTTTGCAGGAGCTGCTTGGTACGAAATTATATAAGAAGATTTTGCAGCTGGTAAACGATGATGAAATTGGTTTAGATGCTAATGAAAAATATAAAACCCTGCTCGACGAACACATCACAAAGGTAGTACTTTACGACGCTTTGCTTCGTGCTATACCATATATTCATTATAAGGTTGTTAATAAGGGCATCACGACCCAGTTCTCAACCGAAAGTTCGACAACCACAGTTGCTGAAATGGAATTCCTGATGGACCAGATAAAGAACAACAAAGAATTTTTTGCAACCAGACTTTCAAGGCACCTGTTAGCAAATATACAACTTTATCCTGAGTTTATGTCGGCATCGAAGATTGATGAGTTAATCCCGGACGTGACACCTTACCACACCTCGTTGGTTTTAGAGGATCCGGTAAATCCTTGTGTTCGAATAATGGGATACAACTGGAGAACCGTGAATGTGCCTTGGTAATCAAATAGTTAACGTAAATAAAATAGGAAATAATATGATACCAATGAATGAAATACCGGTAGTTGAATTGTTTGATGTAGGTTCTTTGAACAATGTTGCTTTGGTTACAGCACCAGCAATCGAGGAAACCTTCATAGCATTCTCAAAAGAGGAACATCCTATACAACTTTCCGTAATGGATGAGGAAAAACGAATTGTTTGTGGGCCTGCTTTGATCCCAAATAAGAAGATTTTACGCGTAACTGAAGACGGAGAACCATTTTATGTATTCTTCTCGGAAGATACAGTTCGCCACATCTCGGAGGAATTCTTAAAAGATGGCAAAACACACTCGTTTAACCTCCAACACGAACAGGATGTAGACGATATGTACATCACCGAAAGTTGGATTGTAGAGAATCCGGAGCTCGACAAATCACACGCACTTGGAATGAATCTCCCAAAAGGTACTTGGATGTTGGCCGCAAAAGTTCCAAACGATGACATCTGGGCAAGAGTAAAGTCTGGTGAACTTCGTGGTTTCTCAATCGATGGATTGTTCAGCACCGAGATGACCGAAGATGAGGAAATGTTAAGTAAAATTATAGATATTTTAAATCAAGTAGAATAAAAATCTAAGGACCAATATGAACATACAATATCGTGATATAATCAATGCATTCAAAACATTTCTATCACAGCACAGGAATGTTCAGCAGGTTATTGACTCTCAAAATTACGACTTCCAGGCAAAGGAAAACACCTACCCGGCAGTTGTAATAGTTCCAGGGATGTCCACTACAACCTCTGGATCCGTCATTTTACAGTTCTCCTTGTTCTTTTGTGATGTATTGATTGCAGACAAAATCAACTGTAGGGATGTTTACAACGATATGCTCGAAGTTGCAAAAGATTTCATAGCACAATTCACTGGCGACCCGGACACTTCTTGGAGTTTATCCGAAAATTGTACTCTGACACCATTCGAGGAGCAGTTGGATGATTTTGTGGCTGGTTGGCAACTTGATTGTAATGTTGAGATCCCATTTGGACACAGCGTTTGTGACATGCCTTTAAAAGATGAAGAATAATGGACAATAAGACACTATATAAAACTTGTTTAGCCTTGTCGAATAAAGCTACGGAGGGTATGCGAAAGCTACTCTCCGGTAAGCTTATTCCCCCGATAAATTCCTCAGGGTTAATCTCTAAGTTAAATTTAAAAGTTACGCAGTCTCGTAGTATTATTACAATAGAGACTCAGTTTCCTCCGGAGGCAAAATGGGTTGAATGGGGAAGACGACCAGGAAAACAACCACCGGTGAAAGCATTGGTTGAGTGGTGTAGGAGACATGCATTGGAAGGTAAGGAATACGCCATAGCAAAGAAGATTGGTAAAGAAGGAATCAAGCCAAGACCATTCACCGAACCATTACAAAGAATGATTCACTTACTTGCTCCTACAATTGCCGAGGTTGAAACTAAAGAGATTACTAATGAAATAATGAAAGACGATCTAAAGACAATGAAAGAAATAAACGTTGATTTATAATATGGCATTATCAATAACAACACCTGCCGGCCCATTATCCTGGATTCCTTCTGGAAATGGTGTGAAATTTACAATATCAAGTACGGCAACAAATAACAGTGGTTTTTATTTCCTGATAGATGTAGTTATCAACGGCACGACCGTAGTTACACTCAGGAGATATCCAATCACCGGCAATAGTATAGATTTGAATCTACAAGAGATTGTGAATTCATTTATTGAATCAAATGCAGCCGAGATAATGTCTGGTGGAGGTGGTTGGTCAAACCCAACAGATTATTGCGAGTTGTATATTTCGGTCACTGAATTTTATAACGGCCAAACTTTTGACACAACAACGACTAACCCGATTTACGTTTGGGATGCCGCCGCAGACTTTGAGTGGGAAAAAGAAAACGCATTCTATACCGCATACTTGACCAGATTTGGTGCCAAGTTCAATTTTATGGTTCCTTCTGGTGCATATTCACAAATTTATAAAGGTCACCCGATGGCATATCACGGCGTTACAGAAGGTATACTATTTGAGGCAATTCCAAACACTATGCGTCTTACTACACTCGCAAAACAATCCGCATACCATTTCGCAAGGGGTATGAATCACAAGTTCGCTTTCCTCAATGGAACAATGTCTTCAAGTAAATCATATAACAACTTATATGCAGTTGCTTGTGGATACAACAGTGAAGGATTGTTGATAAAGAAGGCTTATACGTATTTAATGGGTGCTTCTTCATATATCTCCGGGAAAGTCTCAACTTCAACGGCACAGGGTTGGGCATACAAGAGTAGCGATTTTGCAGATTGGAACGATTGTGTTTATATGTCGTTTTACTTTGCTTCACAGGCAGCAACCGCTTTAAACAATGTCGATGAAATAATAACCATACCTGTAATTATGCATCTATGCGACGTTGACGAATACTTTGCAGTAACTTATAAGAGCAAGGATGGTTCTTGGGGTATAATCCAATGCAACGAAACTGCTGCAGAAAGTACCAGCGTCAAGTATATCACAAAAGAGGATCTCAAACCGGCGTCTTTGGAAAGGATTTCCAAAATGAGATCAGTTGTGAATGTTACTGGAGAATCTGTTTGGACTTTGAACACTGACTGGGTTACCTCGGGAGTAAACGAGGACATAAAGGATATGCTTTTGTCACCAATTCAATACATCCTTCATTACAAGAATGGAACGATCGAATACATACCGGTTGTTCTTTCGGATTCGACATACATTACAAAACAATACGGAAACAATGTATTATTTAATTATAGGTTCGAGTTCGCCGAATCTTATTACAAAAATACAATTAAGCAATAATGAAAAATCATTTGTACATTAAAGTCAATGATAAGTGGAACGAGGTTGATATGTTTAACGACATATCAATCCCTATCACACTTAAACTTACCGATATAAGAGAGTTCGGTAGCAAATCATCCGGTTACAGCCTCGATTTCAACATCCCACACACCAACAATAATGCTCAATTGTTTGGTTTGAATTCGGATATCGATGTATATCGTGGTAGTTTTGAAGTCGGCAAGAATTATGACGCATACCTTACTGACGGATGCTTCACAACATTCCAGGGCCAATTTAGACTCAAGAAGGTGGTTAAGCAAAACTCAGGCAAGTACATATTCTACGTTGGCTATCTCTATGGTGGTACTAAAACATTTATTGATAAACTTGGAACATCTACACTAATTGGTAACGAGGATGCATCTTTGGATTTGAACTTTGATGAATATAACACACCCGCTGAAGAAATGAATTTAGCGGATTTCGTCGGTCGTTTACAAATGCACGATACCGCTGGTGAAGACTGGGCATTGACATTGATCGATAAAACTAACAAAGCAAACCAGGCATTCTCGGGTGGAAGTCAATTATGGTACACTGACGAATGTACACCTTACCTTGGTGCTATGGGTATTTTTAACAGGATTGTCAACAATACAGGTTACCAATATACAAGCAAGTTCCTGATGGGTAATGATGGAAACAACTATCTAACCGGTGACGATCGTTGGAAGAACACTATCGGTAAATACGATGTTTATTCAATGATTTACCCATATATGAGACATAACAGCAACATTCGCGTTTTAAATCCATCGTATAACACAGTTTACCAAACAGACGCAAACTCAAACTGTAATCTCGTAAGCAGCAATTATTACGTGTCTTATGATTTGGATTGGTTTTATGTTTTGAATGGATCTAACAATGTTTGGACTTGTAATTTCGACGACACTCAATATGGAATCACTAACGGTGGTGATAGTTCAGCCGAACTTAGTTCCTGGAGATTTGAAGCACCTTCTTATGGTATTTACAAGGTTGACATAAACCTCCCATTCAATATAAGGATGAGGTTTTGGAATGAATACACACAAACCTGGTATACAGGTACTTCCGAAAACTCGGTTAATATGACTTATGACTGGCAGGTTCGTATTATGAAAAATAGTTCAACATTAGCATTGGCCAATGGTGGAGACAACTATCCTTCAACATACACGGTTCAAAGTGATGGTTATGTTTATCTTTCTGGAAACGAATCAATTTCATACTCAGGAGATATTGCATTAAGGCCGGGTGATAGCATCCAAATCTACTTGTACATTGGTTTACAACTGCATAGAAGTTACTGGTGGGAAGCAGGTCAGCAATGGATGAGATCTTACGCTTTCTTTACTAACGAATTAACTCCTCATATACTTACACCTAAGAATATATCTGTTCATTCATTACACTCTGAAAATGACCCGATAATTTCAATAACTCAGCAAGATGGTTTCTATGAAGGTAGCCCATTCTATCCAAACTGTATATTGAATCCAAAGACTACAAAACTTGAATACTTCAACGAATTTGTTAAGATGTTTAACCTTTATGTTGAAGATGTCTCCGGTAAGAAAAACTACGAAACTGGTGGAATTTACCCGGATAAATGCCTCCGAATTGAACCTTATGAATGTTTCTATGCACCGAGAGTCGAAAAGGACCAAACTAATATCAAAGACTGGACCAAGAAAATTGACTGGAATATTGTAGAATACATGCGTATCGAAGATTATCTGTATAATACTCAAAACTTTACCAAAACACAAAACAAAGATTATTTCAACGAACAGTATGATTCAACTTACATCATGCCTTATGGTGATCGAACAGTTAAAGGACCATATTGTACAGGAGACGAGAAGAATGAAATTGCTTTGAAATCCGGTGGTTATCTTTGTGGTGTTGTAAATTCATCAACCGACGTTCTTCAATGCCCGAAGGTATTCACACTGAGCAAAAATGGCAGCGTCGACACCAAAAAAGAATACTCGGATGGTTTGTTCTTCCTTTGGAGGAATTACATGCAGCAAAACACTGAAACTTCAAACTACACATTGAAACTTCAAAGTAGGCTTTCGTCTGGGTCGGGTAGTTACCAGAATATGACCGACTACTTCTGCGCGGATACACTTAACAAAGGTTATGGTGTGGATGATGCAAACCTGAACTGGGGTAGTACGGAGGATTATTACCAGAATACGAAAGGTACCGCTCCAACTTATAACGACCTCTATTCAGCATTCTATAAAAAGCAATATGACGAATTCACTTCACCAGACGCTCGAATAATGAAGGCAAACGCTTACCTTACTGCATTCGATATAGCAACTCTGCAATTGTCTGATAGCATATTGATTGATGATCATCTTTGGAGGATCCTCGAAATTAAGCAGTGGAGAGATGAAAAAACACCTTGCGAAGTAGAACTTATCAAAGTACTCGATGGTATTTACAAGCCACAGGTAAATGAATATATTCCTCCAGTCGAGCCTGGTATTGAAGACGATCCAGTAGTTATCAAATAACGACACCCCCTCACTCGAGGGGGTTTCTTTTGCAAATTTACAAAATCCGTATAGATTGTTTATTATTATAATATGGACGAGAAGACTTATAAATATTTGTTGACCACCTTGAAGAAATACATTCCAAGGGATAAGGTCGAGGATGTGTTGCAGGAGGTTCTTTCCGAAGTGTATTCGAAGACGGAACTACCTCGCGACATTATTGCCTATGTTTTGAGAGCAAGTTGGAGAAGTTATAATTCAAACACTTCTCCTTATGCAAAGGCCAGAAGTTGTTTTGTAACTGATGAATTACCAGATATTCCAGATGATAGCGGTGAAGGGGTTATTGATATTGACAAGGTTATTGCCTGGATAGATTCAGTCAGCGAAATTTGCTGGTGGGAAAAAGAATTGGTTAAACGTAAACACCTTGAACAAAAGTCGTTTAAGGAGCTCTCAAAAGAATATGGCATACCAGAGAGTAAAGTACAATATAGTTATTACAAATCATTAAAAAAATTGCAAAATTTATGGGCGCAAAAAGAAAGTTAACACCGGAGGAAATCGAGAAAAATCGTAAATTAGAACTATTGAAGCAGTTCGATGAAATTATGTCTAAACAAGAACGCAGTCTTGTGGAGTATTCCGTTGCAATCCAAATTTGGAAGATTTGGCAACAATATACTGGTAGAACAGACCGTTGGAGAGGTTGTGGCACTTGTTTGACAAGCAAAATACGCTTCCTAACCAAACAATCAAAGATTATGAATCCACCGGTGGTAGAAGTAGAAGAAGAAAAAGAAGAGAAAGAAAACAATGATAACGTGCAGGATTAAATTGGCAGAGGGTGGAGTGATCGACATGTATCTTGTTAACTCCAGCAATATCTACGCCGTTGGTTATGATACAGAAAAAGAACAGTTGTATGTAGAGTTCCTAAATGGTGCAGTATACAGGTACAATGACGTACCCGTCGATATCTGGAGAAAACTTCTTCTGGTCGAAAGTAAGGGTAGTTTCTTATATTTCTATGTAAAGATCAATGATGGTGTTTACGATTATGAAGATGTTACCGGAGAGGTGCAGATCGATTATAAAGGTTACACACCAAATCCAGGAACCCCACACGAGACCGGTTATATGTCGTAACTGTCCAACAGGATTAAACACATTTTAACGAGGTTTTTAGGTGCGATCTTTTCTTGGGTGTATAAATCATCGTCCGGGAAGAGATCGTTTAAAATAATAAAGAAAAATAAGTTATATGAAGTTTATAGGAGCCAAGTTATTTCCAAAACAACAAGAGATAGTCAATGCAATCACCGGTACTCCGGTGGTTCAAAAGTCCGTTGCTTGGCATTTGGTTAATTGTTCAAGGCAGTTCGGTAAGTCGTTTATGCTAAAACAGTTGTTGCTGTACTATGCAATTAACGAACCAAATTCAAAGGTGTTGTTTGTTAGTATGACGCACCAACAGGCTGGAAAGGTTTTCAATGAAATTCTACGCGCGATCAAGAAGTCCCCGTTGGTTGCAGAGAAAAATGCAGTAGAACATTCGTTGATATTGGTTAATGGCTCCGAGATTTATATTCGTAGTTATCAAAGATGTGATTTTATTCGTGGTCTATCCGCAAATACTTTGATTATAGATGAGGCTGCATTTATTCGTGAAGAAGATTTCCAAGCAGTGTTACGTCCTACACTATCAACAGCAGGTAAGCGAGCTATCTTGTTTTCTACACCACGAGGTAAGAATTATTTTTACGATATGTGCATGCGAGGTGAGTCAGTTGAATGGCCAATGTATCGGTACTACCACGCGACTTACAGGGACAATCCAATAGCCAATCTAAGTGAGATAGATGACGCGAAAAAGACGCTTCCGGATAAGATATTTCGTAGCGAATACGAGGCAGAATTTGTATCCGGATCGTTGAGCGTGTTTACCAATGTGGATCGTTGCGTTTATTCCGGAGTAAGGCGTCCAAGTGGAGTGTGTATTGCTGGTTTGGATATAGGTAGGCAAGATGACTCGACTGCTTTGACAATAATGTCCGGTGATACGGTTGTGTTACAGAGGACCTGGAGACAAAATACTTGGAGCAATATTATCAATGAAGTAGTTAAATGTTTGAAGGAGTATCAAGTTAAGACCGTTCACGTTGAAATCAATGGCGTTGGTGACCCTGTGTTTGAAATGCTCCAACAAGCATGCTCCGTACAACGTTGTTCGACCGGTATAACTCCTTGGTTGACAAGCAATACATCAAAACAAAATGCGGTTGAGAAACTTATAAACGATTTCAATGAAGGTGCTATACACATACCGGATGATAAGGAACTCAGGTTGCAACTTGATAATTTTGAAGCGGAATATTCGACCAAGAGCCATTCTATAAAGTATGGAGGACGTTATCCAATACACGATGACCGGGTAATGTCGTTAGCAATATGCAATTACAATAGACTCAATGCTCCAACATGCAGTTATCACATCTCGGGTACCTCGTCGAGGAATATTAGACACAATTAAGTATGGAAAAATCTAAGAAAAAACACAATCATCCGGAGTATGATCTCCAGAAGGAAGCGGTTGAATGGCTTCGCGAAAATGATTTCTTTTGTTTTGCGGTACCAAACGAGGCCACGTATCGAAGAGTAAATTATTTTAAAGGTATCGGGATGCTACCAGGTGCGAGTGATTTGATCATTATCGGTCTCGAGCAGGTGATCTTCGTTGAATTCAAATCACCAACCGGTCGGCTAAGTAAGGATCAAATAGCGTTTAAAATGAAAGTTGAGTCCCTCGGTCATACATATCTCGTCATTAGGTACCTATCGGATTTGAAGCGTTTCTTTGGTTATTTCGATTAAGTTGGCTGATCCGCGATAAATGCGTCTGTTAGAAGGACTTATCCCAGAAAAAAAGCACCTCTATATATTATAACTGGACGTGCTTTTTTTATAGGATAACACATTGTAGGAGAATACGTTACACGATGTCGTGTGATTATCAGGTAGTTAGTGTTTTTACGGGAGATGTTACAATTTATGGAGTTGATGTTATTATAGAATTAGAAGGATAAATAAACTAAAAAAGATATGACACTTAAACCAATTCCATTTAGATACCTCGACACAAGAGTACCTGTGCTGATGATTGTTAATTTCGCAAAAGACATTTCCGAACCAATAAGGAAACTTGCAGTTGCTCATACATTGGATTACGAACCAGGATTGTACCTCCTGCGCCCAGTATACAATTTCAACACCTCGGCTGAGATGATTATGAGTTGTGGTGAGATAAACCACAAATATCGCGCATATAACAAAGAAACTCTGCCGGCATTGTTCGAAATACCAGAAGACATCAAACCGAAGTTATTGGCTGGTTATGTGCTCGATATAGACACCAATGAACTCCTCCCACCCAAATACACATGGGATTCCAAAGCATTGGCTGCTTGGGATGAAATACAAATATCACGAGAAAGGGACCTTATAATGGCTGTATTTGGAAGAATCGAACAGTAAATCCCGTTGGGGTGGTAAAAAAAAATATTTCCTGCTATGAAAAAGTTAACAAACCGCAAGATTCGCATAATCGTTAGAAAACTCCTCAAGTCATGTACCGCCGGTGATTACTGTCATCAATGTGCCACAAACGGTGAATATTGTCCACATGCTAAGGCATTCGCCATTATGGATTGGTGGTATGAACGAACAGGTTACTGGGCCGGGTAAAAATTTTCAGCAAAATGTTACAAAATCGAGACATGTGTGTTATTATATAAATAGAAGTTGCATAACGAGTGGTTGGGTTTTTTGTTAAATTGTTTTTCCCAACCACTTTTTTACAGACAAAAAAAAACAAAACACAAAGTTAAAAATTCGACACGGGTAGCTTATTATTATAGTGTAGGGCAATAAGGTTTTGAAACTTTTCCTTATCAGGTGGGAGTCATGACCCACCACGCCCTTTAAAATTAAAAAGTTTCGGTAAAAAAATAAAGTTTCTAAGTGATGAATACAATTAGTACAACCATCGGATTTAATCCAAAGCACTTTTCTAAAAACGGTGAAGTCCTTAAAAACATATCAAATGAAGAATTATCTCAGTTAGCCGTTTTAAATCAAAATAAAGATAAATCACAATTATTCGGAATACACACATACTCCGGTGTTAAAGGTAATTTCACTGGTAGCAATGTTTATTTCGTTGATATTGATAGCAAAGTAGATGTTGATTGGTTATTTGAACACACCAATGAAATATTCCTTTGCTGTCCAGATGTATTGTTTATGCAAAAATCATTCTCCGGTAAGTTACACACAGTCGGAATGATGCATAATACATTCACCGATAAGGAAGAATACACATACTGGTCAAGAATATACACAACCAAGTTCTTAGCAGCCGTTAACCTCGTTTCTAAGAGCGAAAGGCAAACCGAATTGAATTACTTTACAATACCTGGTGCAGTTGATTCACACAACACCAACTGGTTCCAAGCATTGTACATGTCCGCAGATAAGATCTTTTTCAACGAAAATGTTATCGTTCCAACTGATGCTCCAACGAACACCCAAGAGATAGTAGCATACATCACTTCCCTCGGTTTAAATTGGTTCCAGAAGAAGGTACAAAGGAAGCAAATATCAAAATCCGATGTTAACTACACCTTCGGAGAAGAACAAACAGGAAAGATCACCGTTAATAAGGATTTCGCACAATCATTAGGTTTTGAAGGTGGTGACGACCTCCGTTGGAAGTTAATGTCCACATTGAAAAGCATGTTCGGTGAATCTGCTGAAGAAGTTGTTTACAAGTACTTCGCTAACGCTAACGAAATCATCAAGTCATGTACAAACGAATATGGTGAGTTTCCAAAGGTAAAGTCCTGGTTAATGGATACACTCGGAATACAGATGAAGATCAACCAACCAGAACAAACCAAGGAAGAAATCAATTGGATGACTGATGTAAAGGATGAGATCATCAAAGCATTCAAAACATATAAGCGTATTGAAGTAACTGCACCAACCGGTTCAGGAAAGACCTATTTAATAAATAACATCCTTGCAAAAGAATTGAACGCAGTAGTGATTGTTCCTTATAACGCAACAAACGCTTTGTATTCTAACCTCGTAGAAGTTTCAACATCATCAGGAAACGCTTACACAAAGGATGCTCCAGTAGTTATGATTCCAGACCAGGCAGTGAAATATGATCTTACCGGCAGGGTAGTGATTATCGATGAAAGCCACACCCTTTTCCAGGAAAGAACATTCCGTCAGTCTTCTATCAAGTTAATGGAGATATTGAAGAACGAACAAATACAAATTATCTCTTTCTCTGCAACACCAACAGGTGAAGTTGATGAGTTGAACCTCCACAGCATTGAATTCTATAAACGTCGTGAGAATCCTATCCGCTTATCAGCAGTATACACTCAATCCGATATTCCTTTGAAGCAGAAAAGGTTGATAAAATACCATATGCTCTCCGGTAGATATGATAAGATCGCTGTTTTCGATAACCGTAGCATGAAAAAGATCTATGAAAACCTCGTGGTTGATGGATACAGCACCGATGTTGATTACATTCGTAGTAGCACACAGGAAACTCCAGAATTCAAGAGAATCAAAAACGAAGAGATGCTGAATAAGAAGATCACCTTGTTAACAGGAATCGCTTATAACGGCTTAAATTTTAGGAATACAGAGAGGATCTTAGTCTTGATGGAGTTCATACCCGGTGAGACATTATACTCCGAAATAATCCAGTCTATTGGCCGTTTTAGGAATGCTAAGCAGGTTGATGTTGTATTGTTTATCAAGAACACCGAACAATCCGAAAAGCACTCCGTAAAGGAACTCGCTGAGAAGGCTAACGATCTTTACAACGCAGGTATATCATCCGATGAAATCTCCTACACAGTAGAATTAACCGATGAAATGGTTGTAAATGCTTGGAATTACGTTGAAGAATACGTGCAGGCAAACGGTCAGTGGTCAGTAGCAAAGGAACAAATCCTACGCACCGGTTATGTTTACATCGAAGAATTCAAAGACGATGACGATTTCAAAGGTACATTGCAGTTGAAGATCAAGAGAAAAATATCAAACTCCTGGAAAGCCGATTTCCTTAACAACGAGCGCGGTGAAGATAGTGATAATCCTTATTACGTCGCTTGGAACCGTTCAGTAAGCAAGATTTTGTGGGATTATGAAGTTATTGATAAAGAATGGATTAAAGGGATTATAGCATCCAGCAAGGGTGAACTTCTTGTAGATACGATATTAAATAACGTTCGTGATATCTTGTTGGTAGGTTCAATGAATGATGAAGATTGGAGAACACACCAGGGAATGCTCAATGGTATTCTTATGCAGGCAAACAAGCAGGATAAATGGTACTGTTCCGAGTTATCTGCAAGGATCAAGAAACTTGAAAGCATCCGTGAAAAATATGGGTTCATTGGTAAAGACCTGTCCGGTTGGTTTAGATCAATCGAATGTGACTTCGATAAGTTATTCAATGAGTACCTCGCCGAAAAATCTAAAGCAGGTTCCCGCGGAGGTAAATCAAGTAGCCCTAAAAAAGCAGTTGTTGTTGTATTCAATGAAGAAGAGCATTCTTTCGATTCAAAAGGCGAAGCAGATGCCTGGTTAAAAGCACAGGGTTTGAGCCAGAAACAGCTCGGAATGTTCAAGACGAACAAAAAGTGCTATAAAGTTCTCTAATAGACGGATTTATCCTAAAAAAAAAGCACCTCTATATATTATAACTGGAGGTGCTTTTTTTCTGGCCTAACGCTTTGTAGAAGAATACGTTACATGATGTCATGTGATTATCAGGTAGTTAACGTTTTTACAGGGATGTTACAAAATCGACTGAGGTGTGTTATTATATAATTAGAAACGTAGAATTAGAAACCGATAAAAAAAAACAAAATAGTTATGAACGTAAATGAATGGTTCGCCGCAACCACAGCAGCATGCAACGAGATCAATCGCCAGGTACGCACCGGTGAAATTTTAAGTTTATCAAAAGAAGAAGGAGACAAGAAGGTAATAGAAGCAGTAGAGAGCTCAGTTAACCTTCCTCCGGATAAAATCTGGAATAAAAAAATAAAATAAAATAATTACAGATATGGAAAAGAAATATAGCCTTGCAGACGTCATCTTCGCGTTCGACTTTGGAATGCTTTTTGTAATGGCTTTAATTCAAACAATAATTTTACTATCTTTGTAAAAAAACAACAGGATATGAAACTGATAAATAACCGCTATACTAAGAAAAATAAAAACGCGTTGCTTAAAGAGTCCTTATGCAATGGCCTAACAGCAAAACATGTATCGGTATCCACCGGAGAGCCGGATGTGTTTCAAGTAACAGTCGAGGAAGAATTGTGCCCACATACAATAGATGCATTCGAAAAATATTGCCGGATGGGTAAGCTGAAGGGATCACTTACACAATTGCTTGCAAATGATTACGTTGACAAGATACAACACATCAACGAAAAACTCCTCTGGGCCGGTAACGAGCACTTTGATGGTTTATTGAAACTCGGTGCATCCGCTACAAATTTTGCGGAGATTTTCGCTGAGAATCAATCATGTATAAGTAAATTAAGATTCTTACTCCCTAATGCACCAAAGGAACTTAGAGAAGCGGACAATCAAGTCATCTTTTGTTCACAGGAATTCTTTGACGCATATTGTAACGAACTTAAAGGCGCAGGGATCCAACCAGAACACACTGGCAACGTATTGCTTATGCCGAACACAAACATTAAATTGGTTGCATCACCGGGCATTGAGAAAACTAACATTTATGGTGAGCCAATTATTTACACAACCTCAGATAATATTTTGATTTCCACCGACTTGGCAGATGATCGTGAGAAGTTTTCAATATCACAGGAGTCTAAAGAATCCCCTTGTGTAGTAACCATTGAATACTATCTAAGTGCTCGATATAAGGACTTGAGCAAGGTGGTCGTTGGTTACACCTTTAGAAACTGACAAGAAGGTTTTCATCGTTTGTTTATAAGCCTGGCATCGGCTGGGCTTTTTTGTAAAAAAAATCCAAAGACAAATAATCAAAAAAATAAATACTAATTGATACAATATTATAGAAAAAAGAATACAGATATGAAATGAGCGCAAAGCAAATGAAACAATACATTCACAATGGTGACCGCTTTTGGAAGATATCTTTCGTGGTAGCCCAAGGGATCTCGATCCTACTGATCATTGCAAGTTTTTGCATCCCACCACACGGGGTCATCGATTCAAGCGTATTTGTAGCCGTTGGAGAATTATTTGCTTTCCCAGCACTTTTGAGTTTCTATAATATTGTAATGTCCGGCCGACAAGCGACACTCAAAAAGGGAGAGTTAGAGGTAACCGTTAATGAATCAAATGAAGAAATAAATAAATAAACAAATATAAATTATGAGCGAAACACAAAACAATATTATTAGGTTTAATTATTTAGTGGACCCAACTACGCTGATGAGCGATTCTTGGATCACTACTAATACAGACACCACACAAAATACTGTGACACCTGTTGGTGAACTTATTACAAGGTATTGGAGAACTATCACATTTTCAATAAATACAGGGAAAAGTACTGTTGAAGGTGTGTTCAAAGTTGAAGTAAATGTGCAAGGAGTTCCAGAAGAATCACCTTATTATGAAGATGTATCTGGCTCAAGTGTTTCTAATGTTGTTTATAATGTTGAAAGTGATACATTGACTTTTAAGTCTGGAAAGTCAGTTCAAGGAGCATTTATAAACTTCTCTACAGCTACTGAAAACACAGACTATACAGATAGTACAACTAACACAACTTGTAGTTATGTTGCTTCTTCTACAACCCGTTATGATTCATATAATGTTGAACTTTATGTAAACTCTGATGTTACTGTATTTCCGAATAATCTTTTCTATAATGATGATAATATCGTATCAATAGAATTTGATACTTATTCGATAACATTACTTGAAGATGGTATAAACAGGACCAGTGGTGCGTTTACCTCATGCGATCACCTAACCTCTGTATTGTTACCAGATAATCTCGAATATATTGGTGATTATGCATTTTATATGTCTGATTATAAAGCCGCGCTTTCTTCAATAACACTTCCTTCAACTCTTAATGAAATAGGAACATATGGTTTATATGTCAATATTGGTGTGATTATAACATCATTAGCAGTTGAACCCCCTATCATTGATACTGATTCAATATCTTCAAATACTATCCTTAAAGTTCACGAAACTGTACTTCAATCTTACATAAATTCTGATTGGGGAAATTCTGTAGATTCAATCTCAACAATAGAAACACCTACATACGACGATATTTTAAAGTTCAATTACTCTATTGACCCTACAGAAATACTGAATAACTTATGGGTAAATTCTTGCACAGATACTATACAGAATACTGTTGAAGGTAAAGGTGAAACAATAACAATAACTAAACACTGGAGGGAAGTTTCATATTCTATATCATCATTTGGTGGAATACAATATCAAGGTGTTATACGTATAGGATGGGAAAATAATACATACAGTGGTGAGTTTGAAGTAATTGAAACCGTAAAAGGGAATGAGATAAATTTAGTTACATATAATGATGGAACTTTGACTTTAATGTATGACTCTGCATGGCAGCAAAAAATAGTAAGTTGGTCTGATTTTGATACTGCTGTAGAAGGTCAAGAATATTCATCAATCACACAAGTTACACAAATAGTTTCTTACACAAACACAACTACTACAACAGAAGCTTATTCTTCTTATGAAGTCACTCTTTACTTAAATTCAGCATTAACTACTTTTGAAACTACAATATTTGAGAATGATACAAATCTTCTTTCGATAGAACTTCCTGGTGTTATCACTGAGATCACAGAAGACGCTTTCAATGGTTGTACAAACCTCACCGAGGTAACCATCTACGCAACTAATCCACCTGCAATTTACCCGGACACATTCGCAGGAATCTCCGACGAAGCTGTATTGTATGTCCCAGGTCGAGCATTAAAACGTTATCGTTCATCTGGTTATTCAACTTACTTCGCATCAATCATGGCAATTTATGAACCGACTGGTAAAGGTTTCAACTTCGCACGAATGATTGACATAGACTATATGGTTGAAGTAGATCCGATAAGATACATACGATAAACTAATATTTACCAACCTCCGGATTAACTCTAACGACTACTCCGGAGGTTTTACTCATTTCATAACCAGAAATAAATAATATCAATATGGCACAGAATAATGATATCAACATAAAGATTAACGTGGACTCCTCACAGGCCGAGAAGAGTACCGTTAACTACCGTCAAAGGGTTCGCGAATTAAAGGACGAAATGACCAAACTCCAACTTGCTGGTAAGGAAAACACTGCAGAATACGCAGCCGCAGCACAGGAGTTAGGTAAGATCACAGATGCTATGGCCGATACTTCGGCACAGGCCCGAATACTCTCCGACGACTTTTTCAAACAACGTGCCGCAATGGAAGGTCTTTCCGTTGGTGTAAACATATTCTCCGGATTAACCCAAGCAGCTGCTTTATGTGGTGGTGAAAATGAGGACCTTCAAAAGATACTTGTTAAATTACAAGCAGCCCAGAACCTTGCTAATGTTGCGATGAACATTGCTAAGGCCCTGAATAAGGATACAGCATTGATGACTGCATTGCGTACAAAGGCCACCTCTGCAAGCACTAAGGAATTAGGCAAGGAAACAACCGCACTTGGTACTGGTACGGTAGCTATGGGTGCATATACCACCGGTGAAGCAGCAGCAACTACCGGAGCAATTACTTTAAAGGGTGCAGTGAAGGCCGTTGGTACAGCAATCAAATCAGTTCCTATTATAGGTTGGATCCTTGCAGCCGTTTCTGCAATTGTTACATTGATTTCATACATCTCCGACGCAAACGACGAAGAGGAAAGAGGTAATGAGATATTAGAGGAGCGCAAGCAGAAGATACAAGAGATAAACGACAATTACGTCAAAACAGTTCAATCAATCCGAGAGGAAAATGCAGAATTGTCAAAGTTGATGGCTAATCTTGATAATGGCTCTGGACAGCTTTATGAGGATGCCACTGAAGCCGTTGCAAGTTACGTGGGTGTTTCGAAAGAATATATCCGAAGCCTTACCACTGAACAAGCCAGGGATCTCAAGAATCTTGTATTATGGTACAAAGAAACTTCCGCATCGGTTGAAAAACTTAAAAAAGAACTTGATGAAGGTGTTTATTCTCCAGGAACTACTGCCTTCCAGGAAGCGCAGCAAAAACTTTGGGCAGGTCAGGCCACGATAAGATCTTATGAGAAGTCTATAAATGAAGAACGCGAAAAGGGTTATAACTGGGTGAAAAATACAGAAGCCGCTGCTAAAGCACTCGAAGAAGCAGAAAAGGCTCGCGCAAAACGTATTGAAGAAACCAGGAAAGAACTTGAGGAACTTAACGATGTACTTTACCCAAAGGACGAAGAAGAACAGATAACTGACAAATATGACCGTCTTCTTGATTTGGCTATAAAATATTATGGTGAGGAATCTCGGCAGGTTGAAGAGATCACCCGTTTGAGAACGGATGCCCTTGATCAGTTAGCAATAGCGAGACAAAAAGCCAACGAGCAGGCATTACAAGAGAATGAGGAGGCAAGGAGACTTGAAGAAGAAGCAACTTTGGAGGCTCTCAAAAAGGCTGAGAAGATTCGTCTGGAAATTATCCGTGATGGTACAGCAGAAGGGTCGGCTGAGCGTTTAAAGGCTCAACTTGAACTCAATATGCAACTTGCCAATATGGAAATCAGTGAAGCTGAACGAGAAATTCAAAACACAGAACTTCTGGAACAAACCAAGGCGCAGATAATCCAAAAATATGCACTCGAAAACGCAAAAGTCCAATCCGAATACAACCTTGCTGTGTTGGAAGATTATAGGAGTAAGATCGACTTGATGGGTTCGATTGCAGGCCAATTTAGCAACCTCGTAACATCCTTACAAGATGCTGAATTAGAAGACGCTAAAGATAATGAAGCCGAACAAGCAAGGATTAAGAAGAAATATGCAAGGATGAACTTCTTAGCCCAGGTAGCATCTATTGGTATTGATACAGCAAAAGGTATTATGTCAGTATGGTCTACTGCTGGTCAGTTAGGTCCTATTGCTGGCCCTATTGCAGCCGGTATACAAACCGCTTTAATTGCAGCAACCGGTGCAGCTCAAACAGCAGCAGCAAATACGGCTATGAATAAGGCTTTACGTGGTTACGCAGCTCGTGGTGCATTCGTCAAAGGTCGTTCACATGCGGAAGGTGGTGAGTTATACGAACTTGAAGGTGGTGAGGCTGTATTGAACAAACAAGCAATGGCAGTTCCTGCTTTTAGGGCTCTCGCAAGCGCAATGAACGAATCAACCGGTGGTGTAGCATTTGATAACATTTCATCTTCTGCCTCACCAGCAAGCAATTCACTGATAAGTGCAAACGTATCCGAAGGAGCCGTTCGAAGAATAGTTCAGGACACAATCTCCGGTATCCTTTCGATCCCAGTGGTAGTCACAGAAGCAGCCATCACAGAGGCTCAAAGAAACGTGAATGTAACAAATAGTCGTTCGAGATTTTAAAATTTCACACAAGTGTGTTATTATTATAATAAATAAATTGTGTTACAATATGAAGGAATTTAAGACAACAGATGGTAGTGTAATATCGATACCAGAAAAAATCTCCGAAATAACGGTTGAACAGCTTATAAAGTTTTCATTGATTGGTGAGATAAATAATTCAATCGAAGACCTTGCAAAAATCCTTGCTGTATTCACAGATGTTCCTGTTGAGAAACTTCCACTTGGTGACTTTTTGGAGATAACAAGCACACTCATAGTATTGCTTTCAACTCAACCAAGCCAGTCGCCGGTAACCGAATTTACACTCGATGGTGTGAAATATATTGGACGCTCCGCTGAAGAATTAACTACAAAGGAATTCATAGACTTCGACACTCTTTCAAAGGATGCTGTAGCAAATCTTCCCACATTGCTTGCGATTGTCTTTACCGAAGAGAACGAACGGCCAGGTGATTACATCAAACAGGTAAAAGAACGAGCTGCAAAGTTCTTAAAACTTGATGCCGAGACAGCACAACAAGCCTTAGTTTTTTTTTCAGAGGAATTTCTCAAATACGCAGAAGCTATGGTAGGATCTTTGGCATCGACAAACCCAAAGATGAAGGAGATAATGAAGAAAATGAATCTCTTGCATCCAGATGGGGCTGGCAATTAGTCCTATATAGAATTTGCGGCTGGAATGTTCAGCAAAAACGTGACATCTTAGAATTAAACGTGATAGAATTTTTGAACACCCTATCAATGCAAATAGAAGTTGCGGATTACGACAAAGAACAAATGAGATTACAAAAATGATGGTTTTAGTTTTAATATTGGCCGGGGTTGGATTAGCGAACGCTATTGTAAACGAATATGTTTTCGAATGGCTTCATAAGATCCTTCCCCGTTGGAAATGGATTCAAAGCCTTTTTGGTTGCACTACATGCCTTTCGTTCCACACCGGTTGGATACTTGGTCTGGTCTTTGGGTATTCTTGGTGGTGTATCCCGATGGGCTTAACCGCGTCATTGATAGCCAGGGAGATCACTCTCTGGGAAGAAAAAGAATAATATTATGCCTAACGTTACAGGATTACATAAGCAAGGCCGTGGAAGACCCACATTGGCACAGCAAAATGCGTACAAGGAGTCTTTGAAGAACTCCCCTACATTATTCGATACTGCCCCGTTTACAATGGCAAAATCTGCAGCCTATAACATACCGGAGTTAGACATCGAACAAATTACTGATATAAACTCCTGGTTACAATGGGTTTATGAATTCCTATTGATCAATCCGGAGGTTGTTTCGATTCTTACTATTTACGAAAACAAGGTATCGCTTGGGATTAAACCACCGTATAGTCTATTACAAACCACGCAGGCAAATGATCCGGATATCAAAAACCTGCTTGAAGAAAGAATCGTATCTTTGGTACTTTCTGGAAAGATGAAAGCCACATTCGCTCAGGCATTGCTTACTGAGAAGTATGGTTGGTCCGGTGAGGCTGCTTCAAAGATGTTCGATGGTACTATTGAATTTGATTTTGGAAAATAAAGACAAATAAACTAATAATACGACAATGCAAACAAGAAAAATGTACGCTAATCGCAAGGAGCAATATTCACTCCCAGAATTTAAAAAACCAAATGCACCGGTAATCGTTTCATTAACAAGTTATAAACATCGTATAAAAGATATCATCCCAACCCTTCAATCATTGAAAGAACAATCCTACAAACCGGATAAAATAGTTCTATACATAGCACATGAGGACAAAAACCTACTATACCCGGAACTTGAGGAGTATTGTGAAATACGCCTGGTTGAAGATACTCTCTCGCATAAGAAGTTTAATGGTTTTTGGGATTTTCCAGATTGTTACGTTGCAACTGCCGATGATGATTTGATTTACAAACTGGATTGGCTTGAAACCCTCCTCCGCGCTTCGCAGTTATCTCCTAATTGCGTTGCAGCTCATAACACGTTTTTATTAAGAGACTTTGGTTTTAGTGGATGTGTCACAAGAAAGAGTAACGCAACGTCTTTGGCTGGTAAATTGCATATGTATGTAATGTCTGGTGCTGGTGTTTTGTTACAACCGGGAATAGCAAACAAGATTACGGAATTAAAGGATGCTTGGAAGTATTCTCCACATTGTGATGAAAAACCTTTATCAGTTATCCTCAGGGCAAAAAACATACCAGTAGTTGCAACATCAGTTGGTGGTGCCGATGCTCATCATCGCGAGGCTTATAGGAATTCCATATCGCTTTGGGACATGTATAATTGCCAACACCAGGCAGAACGTTGGGAAGAAAGTAAAGCCTTTTTAAGGGCACATCATTTAATGAAATAATTTTTGTAGAGATTTTAAAAAAATGCCAATTTTTTATACAATACAATAGAAAAAGAAATTTTAAAGTTATGAAGGCAAAAGAAGCAATAGACAAGATCAGATCCCTTTTGGGAATAAAGCTCGCCGAGGAAACTGTTGAGGAAAAGGTTGAAACCGTTGAAGAAAAACCAGCTGAAACAGTAGAAGAAAAGGTTGAGGAAGTTGTTGAAGAAAAACCAACCGAAAAAACTGCAGAGGAAAGGATTGCAGAACTCGAAAAGGAATTCGAAGATATGAAGACCAAGTTCGATGAAATGCAGAGGATGGTTACTGAAATAATTGACCGCGACAACAAGGCAAAAGAAGAAATAAAAGAAGAAGTGCGTGAAGAAGTGGTTGAACAGTTTGCAAAGACTAACCCAACGGCACAGCCGGTTCATGTTCAGCAAAACGCAGTAGAACACAAGATGACCGCAGCTGAAAGGATCGCACAACTCCGTAAAGAAGCAAAAAAGTAATTAACGAATAAATAAAGAAGAAATAAATAAACAAATCTAATTATGGCATATCAAGGATTTAACAAATCGGCAATGATTGATACTGATTATTTGGATCAACTTCGTGACGGGCTTGTTCCAAAATTAGTAACCGAAGGCATCACAACCAGTATAGTAGAAGTTATACCTGGTGTAAAGAATTCGATGTCTCTTAACTTAGTTTCTAACAACATTACAGTACAGGATGCAGCTTGTGGTTTCTCTCCTGCTGGTGATGTAGCACTCGGACAGCGCGAACTTCGTGTTTACCCAAAGGCTGTTAATGACACTCTTTGTCCAAAGGATCTTGAGCAGATTTACCTTGGTACTTACATGAAGAACAACAAGGAAATTCCATTCACCCAGATCTTCGCAGAATCTTACATCAATAGGGTTAATGCTTGGAACGAACGTTTCATTTGGGATGGTGATGGTACAGTTGATGGTTTCGTAAAACTTATCAACGACGAAGCAAAGGTTGTAAATCGTGCAAGTCAGGTTAACTCAGCAAGTGGTTACATCGCAAAACTCGAAGCTCTTATGGCTGGTGCTCCTACTGAGGTTCTTACTTCCGAAGAAGGTGTGGTTTTCTGTTCATTCGCATTCTATAGTGGTTATATGAACGCCCTCCGCGCTGCTAACATCTTCAATCTCGCTAATACCGAGTACAAGAATGGTGGTTGGGTAACTACTATCCCCGGTACAAACGTTCGTTTGATCGCAACAGCAGGTTTGAGTGAATTGACTAACAACACTATAGCAACTGGTGAGGCTTTGATCTACACTACTGCTTCTAACTTGGTAGTTGGTACAGACATGTTGAACGACGAGGAAATGTTCGATATGTGGTACTCACGCGACAACGACGAATACCGTGTAAACATCCAGTGGAAGATCGGTACACAGGTTCGTTTCCCAGAGTTCATAGTTAAGGGTTACACCTTGGCTTAATTAAAAAAAATATCTTTTGTATTATGAGTTGTATGACATTAACAAGCGGAATCTGCAGGGGATGCCGTGATAATGCTGGAGGTATCAAAAAGTTCTACGTCGCTGATGTGACTGAAGTTGTATGGCCTTTAACATATGACACTGATTCAGATAGTCCTACTTATGGTGCCGTAACTAACATTACCCTTGAAGAAGGTGCTATGTGGTACGTGCTTCAACCAAACAAGTATTCGTCTAACTGGCAGGAAAACATCAACGTTTCCGTAGAAAATGGTACTCTCGGTTATGAACAAGTGGTTACTGCTGTGTTCGGTAAAAACGAACAGGCCCTGCGTAATGTAATCGCTGAGATGGCTAAGGGTGATCTTATAATGATCATAGTTGATAACAATGACAAAATGTGGTTAGTTGGTAACCAGGATAATGGTGCATACGTTTCCGGTGGTAACTCTGCATCCGGTACAGCACTTACCGATCTTAATGGTTGGAACGTTAACTTTACTTGCCAGAGTAGAGAACCAGCCGTTCAGGTGGTACCCGAGAATGGTGGATATTTCAAGGCTGCTCTTGATTCCGCCGACGCTGCTTGCTAATATTAACCAAAAATAACTAAAAGGAGAATCTCCCCGGTTCTCCTTTTTTTTGTCTACACACGATTACCCACGAAATTGCTGTAAATGCGTCTATTAGAGGAACTTATCCTATAAAAAAAGCACGTCCAGTTATAATATATAGAGGTGCTTTTTTTCTGGCCTAACATCTTATAGGAGAATGCGTTACATGATGTGGTGTGATTATCAGGTAGTTAAGAAATTCAAACAGGAACTATCCAGCCGGTTTACACAAACATCCGGTAATCAGCGGGATCTATTTTAATTCGCATTTTAAGGCCGTTTTTAAAGGAGATCATTCTATACCTGATAATTTATATTACTTGATCGAGATTCTTTGTTATATGCGAGATAATCCATTATTCCAGCCAACGGGTCGAAAAGTACCTATTACACCAATAAAACACTCTTAACCGGTCGGAAAAGACCTGTTACAAATTTCACCGGTTTGGTTTATTATTATAAAAAAGG
>JAZQZR010000006.1:0-3196 GCA_045634185.1 Bacteroidales bacterium
CCAGATGTCAGAAGTAAATTGAGCGATGTGCTTGACGATCTCCGACATATCCATACCTGTATAGTTGAAGTCACGCTCTCTTTGAATGTCGTGTGCTAGAGCACCTTGGAGTTCAAAGGCAAATCCATATGAAACAGATGCACCATCCAACACCCATTCCTTCTTAGATATTTCGTAGTCACGCAAGACGCCGGCATGCTTGAATATTCCAGTAAAGATTCTTTTGTGGATTGAAGTCAAGCCATGCAGCGAAAATGTGAATGACGGTTCGTTAAGGATACGAGCGATGTTTGCTGAAGCTTTGTCTGCTTCCTCTACGTCGTCATCCTCAGGTGTCCTGGCTGTCTTTGACTGGTAATAGGTGTCAATCAAGTCTTTCACCTGATCGATGGTAATATCTCCTTCAATATGCTTAGCTGCAGTCTCATTCAGGTACTCAGAAGTCTTGAGCCCATCAACTGCCTGCAGTCCAATAGCGGTCTTCCAAGCCTCGGCTCTTTCCTTTCCGCCGGGCTCACCCATCTTGATATATGAGTCAAAGTCAATCATGTCTCAAAGATACGAAAAATAATATAATGCTCCACCTGTAAGTACCGTGTTAAAAGACCAAGGGAGTAATAGCGCGAATCATTTTCGCCACATGTTTTTAATCTGCCAATATGAATATTGAGGTTCAGAATGATAGTAACCGTATGATGGCTTCGATTCGCTCGTTTTAATAATTTCAGGATTAAGAACTTTTTCTATGTCTTCTTGTGACAACAAATCATCAGGGAGGTTCACAAAAGGATCAATAAAATCAGCTTTCTTTTTCATCCATTCAATTTCGTTTTCCATTGTCATCTCATCTGAAATACCTTGTTCTTGCATGTAAAGTTTAAATTCCTCAATATATTCTCTAATAATCTTAGAAATCTTTAGTCTATCTGCTTTAAAAATAAGTTCCTTTACTTTTTTAAGTTCAGCATCCTTCAATGCCTGTAAGCGCTTTCGTTCCTCTTCTTCCAGACGTTTTCTCTCCTCCTCTTGCCTTTTGCGTTCTTCTTCCAATTTCCGTTGTCGTTCTCTTTCGTCCCTATTGTCAGCTATTTCTTCGAGAACGTTTATAATATGTTCAATCTTGTCTTCTAGTTTCGTGTATTTTGTGTCCTGCGCTGCACATCTATCGTATGATGAACCATAGTGACGCTCGTATTCATCACATTCGAATTTAAGTATTGCAACACCTTGTTTTGTTGCTTCTCTTAAATAAGTCTGAATTTTATGGCCGCGAATAACAATGAATGTTGTGCAGTCTTGGTAGTGTTGACTACCTTCTTTTACAATTTTTACTTCATATCCTTTAGATTCAGCAGCTTTAATAACAGTTGCGTATATGCGAATAGCGCGATCTTCCAGCTCTTTAGATACCCGCATTGAAAGCCACTTGTCAACTTTACATTTGAATGGATTCTTGGCATTCCAAGGATTTGTATCACGAAAATGACTCTCGCGTAGTTTGGCTATTGTATCTAGAATGAGCGGGTCTTTAGCATATAGAACATCTGGTACTTTATATGGTGGTTTAATGTCTCCTCCTTCTGGTGGTAATATCCGCGTGTTATATTTGCCCTTGGCATCTTTTAATGGTTCAACCTTAGTAGGTTTATCACGCTGTATCTTCTTTTTAATGTAGTCATTTGTATTAATCAATACTGAGTCATCTTTGCTTGTTGGCAATGCTGTTTTTTCTCTTACTTTTCCTAGTTTCAATGATGTCCAATATCCGCTTGACGGACGTGGGATATCAAATGCTTCACAGATTTCCTTTAATTCTAAATGTTTTAAGCCAAGTGCTTGTTCTGTTTTACCGACACCGTCTGTCCAGAGCATATCGTATATCTGTTTTCTGGTAAGTTCCATATTACTATCTTAGATAAGATGAATAATTAATAGTTTTAACTCTGGACTCTTCGATCCATTTGATGAGTTCATCTTCAAAGAAATATATATTATGATCTCTTTTATAGTGGGGGATTTCTCTCTCGTTTACAAGTCTGCGCACTGTTCCGACCTTCATGTGGAGAATTTCTGCAGCCCTTTCAATTAATATTGGTCGATGTTTATTTACACCAAGGCCAAGTTGTTTTTCCATCTTGTCTAGTAGTGCACGCATTTCTGCAACCTCCTCTATTAGATAGTTGACTGCTTTGGGAACAGCATTCATAGTGAGTTCCTCTTTAATTACTTCGTTATTCATACTGTAACTATTTAAAATTTTTACAATATAAACAGAATCTATGTCAATAGGTTCATTAACTCTAGACTTTCTTCATAGTAGATATAAATGTACCACGGTATTACTAACTAAAATAAGTCCGGTCGCTGCGCTCCCTGGAAATCCAAAGAGATCCGCTCTAACGAAAGCAAGCTTTCAACGAGCGGACCTCTTCGTATTTACCGACTTCGTCGGTGACTTATTTTCTATTTCCCGATGCACTATCTTGTAATGTGCAGATAGTCAATAAGATAGGTTTGAAATTCCAACAAGACCTGTTAAAAGTCTATACAAATATCGTATTATTTCAAAATCTTGTAGATGACACGATTATACAAATATAGATAGATATCGTATTATATCAAGTGTTATTTTGGTCAAATTTACGAAAATCATATCTATTGATATTTGTATTGATTTTTAATTAAATGGCACTAAATTTTACTCTGTTTTTATAGTTGGTCAAAAGGAGAAGATATCCTTTTGTAAAAGCGGCCATAAGTTATATAAAATAAAAAGCCCCACCTATTTGAGCATTGTTAAGATGCTTGGCGGGAACTAACAATGTAACGGTAGTAATAAATCTTTGAATCGCAAACATTGTTTACAAAATCCTATCCATCAACTCGTTTCAATTCAAGGGGTTGTCAGCTGAATTGTGTCAAGGCTGTTAGATAAATCTGAATTTACCGATGTCTTCCGAACTCGTCAAAGTTCTTCTTTAATGCCGTTTCGGTCACGATGATCGGGATTAACAGTAGTATCGCCTGAAGGCACACAACTATCAGCCCCGTCATTCCGATTACTTCCTTGCTTTTATCTACCACGAACCACATTGGCACAAGCGAGAACGGGATACTCACAAGGCCGCATACAAGCCATAACTTCCCGAAAAAGTGATGCGCAAAATCCCAGGTGTCCTGACTTCGCATGGACCTT
>JAZQZR010000007.1:0-10914 GCA_045634185.1 Bacteroidales bacterium
TATGAGGTTGACGTATGGGAATGGATAGAACTTACTCCAGAAACAGACTATTACGCAGTGGCTACAGGCCAGAACTCAGAAGGCGAATGGGGAGAGACAACGATAGTTCCATTCAGAACAGAAGTGGAAGGTTGTGAAGAATTAGTAAAGACAAACTTCAGCATTTATCCAAATCCAGCTTCTTCAACAATTACTATTGTCAGTGAAGCAAAAGGCATGGTAAAGATTTTCGATATGACATCACGCTGCGTTAAGGAAGTACAGATAGAAGGCGTTAATACAACTGTAAATATTGAAGATTTGAACCAAGGCGTTTATTTCATCAACATCAACAATAGCATTAAGAAGTTGGTGGTGAAATAAACCACATCTTAGATGTAAGTCGTTTAGAAAAAGATATTTACATTGATAATAAAAATGCAGGTATAGCAAAATTCATTAAATAATTGCAACCTGCATTTTTTTCTAAATTATTTTTATATTTTTGCAGTATAGAATTAACAAACAATAAAAAACATAAATTATGGCATTCAACTTAAGAAACAGAAGCTTTTTGAAGTTGTTAGACTTCACTCCAAAAGAAATTCAATACTTTTTAGATTTAGCTCGCGACCTCAAACGCGCTAAATATGCAGGTACAGAACAACAAAGATTAAAAGGCAAGAACATCGCTTTGATTTTCGAAAAGACATCAACACGTACACGTTGTGCTTTCGAAGTTGCTGCTTACGATCAAGGCGCTCACGCAACATACTTAGGACCTTCAGGTTCACAAATCGGTGTTAAAGAATCAATGGCTGACACAGCACGCGTTTTAGGTCGTATGTACGACGGTATCGAATATCGTGGCTTCGACCAAGCAACAGTTGAAGAATTAGCTAAATACGCTGGCGTACCAGTATGGAACGGTTTGACAAACGAATTCCACCCAACACAAATCTTGGCTGACTTCTTAACAATGACAGAACACACAGACAAACCTTTAAACAAAGTTACTTTCGCTTACGTTGGCGACGCTCGTTTCAACATGGGTAACTCTTTGATGGTTGGTGGCGCTAAGATGGGTATGGACGTTAGAATCGTTGCTCCTAAATCATTACAACCAGATGCAGAACTCGTAGCAACATGCCAAGAAATCGCTAAAGAAACAGGCGCTACTGTTACAGTTACTGACAACGTTGAAGAAGGCGTTAAAGGTTGTGACTTCTTATACACAGACGTATGGGTATCAATGGGTGAACCAGCTGAAGTATGGGCAGAACGTATCAGCTTGTTAAAACCTTACCAAGTAAACGGCGAAATGATGAGAATGACTGGCAATCCAAAATGCAAATTCATGCACTGCTTACCAGCATACCACAACTTAGAAACACAAGTTGGCCGCGACGTTTACAAACAATTCGGTCTCGATGGCGTTGAAGTTACTGAAGAAGTATTCGAATCAGAAAACTCAATCGTATTCGACGAAGCAGAAAACCGTATGCACACTATCAAAGCTGTTATGGTAGCTACATTAGGTGACTGATTTATATAAGACAACAAGTCTACAAGTCAACAAGACTACAAGTGGGGAGCGTAATGCTCCCTATTTTTTTGTCTTAAAATCTGGAACATTCAGTGCATCTGCCTTTTCTTTTCTGAACATTGATAGGCTCGTATGCTCTCGAACATGACGATATTAAAATCAAAAAGGCAATAAACGCTATAATAACTTTAATTCTCCTCATTAACTATAAACTATTAACTCTAAACTCTAAACTTTACTTCCTAATCCACAAAGAAGGATTTACCGTAGTTCTGTTCTCATGCCATATCTCGAAGTGTAATATGGTCTTGCCGTCGCTTACATTGGTGTGTATACGGCCTATTTCTTGTCCTGTAGCCACTTTATCGCCTACCTTAACGAAAACCTTCTCAAGGTTGGAATAAAGCGTAAAATAAAGCCCGTGGCGTATCAGGATGACGTTGTTGCCTCCTTGGCTGGTGCTGCCGCATACTACGCCTTCGAAGACAGCTCTCGCCTTGGAGCCTTTGGTGGTGCTTATGTCGACGCCGTCATTCTTTACCTTCACGTCTTTCTGCGTAGGATGCTGGTTCAGTCCGTATCTGCCAGTGATGATGCCTTGCTCCACTGGATATGGCAGCTTGCCTTTGTTCTGCTCAAAACTGGAAGAGAGATTGTAGTCGATAGAGCTGGTGTTGTTTTTCTTGGCAGCTGCTTCTCTTTCTTTAGCTTTACGAATCTCTTCCGCTATTATCTTGTCAATCTGTTTCTTGAGTTCTTTGGTCTCGTTCTCTTTCTTCTTGATGTCTTTCTTGATCTGGCTTTCTTTCTTCTTCAGAGAAGCGATGTCTTTATTGAGTTTGTCGCGTTCTTTGACCAAGGTAGCTCTCTCTTTCTTCTCCTCGTCAAGGATTTTCTCTATCTCTTTCTTATGCTTTTCATTCTTGTCGAGCTGTGAGTTAATCTTGTTCTGAGTGGATTCTATCTCTGCAATCTTATCCTTTATCAGGTCGTTGAGCTCTTGTATGTAACGCATTCTTCTCATCGCCTGGTTGAAATCTTCGGCAGAGAAAACGAAAAGCAGATTATTGGCTTTGCCTTTGTTTCTATAATTGATAACTATTAAGTTGGAATATTCCTTCTGGTACAAGCTGAGGTCTTTCTTCAATGATGTAATCTCATTCTTGTTCTTCTGAATATCTTTGTTTATAAGATTGACCTGATTCTGGTATGTCTTTATAAGATTCTCGCGCTGATTTATCTGTGTCTGCATCAGAGCTACTTGATTTAAAGTCACTTCTTTGTCTTTGGAAGTCTCTTTAAGCAGTTTCTCTGCCAGTTTGATGTCCTTCTGTATCGACTGTATTTTATCTCCCAGCGACTCAACGGATTGACAGTTAGCGGCAAATGTCGTCATGATAAAAATGACAGCAATCCAGAATCTGCATAGCAAATGCCATTGACTTTTATTATTTATCATAAATTAACCCTATCGTATTTTTTTGAAACATTAAACGGAAACTCCACCTTCTCCCCTATTTTGATTTCTGTATAATCAATCTCTATGCTACCTGTAAATGATGCACCTTCAAGTGTTATTTTTGACGGAATCAGTTTTCCGTTTATATTTTTAAAATTATCATAATCGAGTCCCATCTCTAAATAGCGATACCATTCTTCTTTATCAGGTCTGCCTGTCGGTAAATTTTTTATGATTTCATATCTGCTAACCTTGAAAGTCTCGGGCGTAACAAATATGTTCCAGTCGTTCGACATCATGTCTTTCTGTCTTTTGTTCTTTGTCGCCATTTTGTATTTGTCGTTTTCTATCAGGACCTGATATTTATCGTCTTTAACAAGATTGATGTTTCCGGTCAAAATATCCTGAACCCATCGCAACGGATTGTCGATAGGTGGGTCCTGATTGAGAAGAATAGAGTCAAAGGCTTTTGTACCTATTGTGTGATAAATTTTGTCTGTTCTGTTGATGAATTTCACCGAATCGTCTGTTATCATCACACGAGCAAGCTCGACGCCTAAATTTAAAGATATAGAAACCCATATCGCACTGTCGTTCTGCATTCTCAGCTGTCCTTTCAGTCTGACAACGCTGCCGTTATATTTGTCCTTATATTTGACGTCGAACTTAGCTTCAAGATTGTCGAAATCAAACTCATTGTCTTCAATCTCTCTGATAAGATGATTAGCGCTCAACGGCTTAAGATTAGATTTTCCTAAATGTTTTTCTGTAGAACAAGAACTTATAAAAAAGGCTAAAGACAAAAGGCTAAAGACAAATGTCAGCAGCCTCAACTTGTAGTCTTGTAGTCTTGTAGTCTTGTAGTCTTTATCATTCATAAATCTTCTCATCCTTTATTTTCTGGTCTATGAATTCAGATGTGTTGCCGCGTCTCTTGGCTTTCTTCCAGTTTTGTACTGCTTTGTCGGTATCGCCTAATCTGTATAGGATATCGCCGTAATGTTCATAGTAGATGCCTTGAGGTAATTTGTCGTACGACAGCACTTTCTCCATCCATTTCTTCGCGTCTTTGTAGCGTTCCAGTTTATATAGAATCCAGGCGTAAGTGTCGAGATATGTGGTGTTTTTAGGTTCTTTCTCTATTGTTATAGCCGACATCTTCAGAGCTTCGTCCAGACGTTTCCCTTCTTCAGAGAGGAAGTATGCGTAGTTGTTAAGCACATAAAGGTTTTCTGGGTCGTTTCTGAGCACTCTGTCGTAATATTCGTACATCTTTTCTTTATTGCCTAGTTCGTGGTATATGTCGGCGACATAGGTGTCGAATGAAGCGGTGAGTTTCTTGTCGGCCGACATTTTTCTTCCTCTTTCAAACACTTTTATCGCTTCTTCGTATTTTTTCTTGTCGATGAGTGATAGTCCGTTGAAGAGATAGAAGATAGGCTGTTCAGGATAGAAACGCATCGCGGTCTTGGTATGTTTGTATAAAGTATGAGGCATATTAAGCTCGGTGTCGGTGAAAATGAGCTGATACCACGACATGAAATTGCTGCTGTCTCTGGCGATGGCATCGAGGTAATATTCCTGGGCTTTGTCGAATACTTCATTGTTAAAATGCACTGTTCCAATGATGTAATATCCTATCTCTTTGTCAGGATGTGTCTCGATGAAAGCTCTTCCTGCTTGTTCTGCTTCTTTTGCTGTATTTTCGCTGCCGTCTTTATCCTCGAACCAATATTCATAAATCTGAGCTTTGGTGTTATAGTCGAGGTTCTTGTTTTTTATCGATAAGATGAATTCTTCGAAAGCCTTGTCGATATCGCCTTGACCCTGATAATATTCCATCAATGAGATGTTGATATATGGATTTCCCGGGTCGAGTTGTTTAACTTTGAGATATAAAGGGAACGCTTCTTTTTTGCGGCCGTTTTGCATGTAAGCCTCTGCTAACATCGCCATATAGTGTGTGTTGTAAGGATACGCCGCCGAGAGTTTTTCTATCTCATTGAGAATCTCGTCTTTTTTCTCCAAGAGATTGTAAATCTCAATTTTCTGCAAGGAGATATATTCGTTGACGCCTATGTTTTCTTCATAGACATCGAGTTTCTCTATCATTCTTTCATAGTCGCCTATGTGAAGCAGAGCGTCGATGTAAGCCTCGAGATATTCCAGGTTGTTAGGGTCGTCTTCGAGCAGTTCGTCATAAATGCTGATAAATGCCTCGTAGTCGCGGTTCTGCTTGTGATAAGTGGCGAGACGAATCTTATACCATTTGTTGGTGCTGTCGAGTTCTACGGCTTTCTTTATCATCTCGAATCCCTCGTCAATCTTGTCTTGAAGGATGTAGAGAGCGCTGAGTTCATACATGCTTGCATGATCTTGAGGAAAAGCCGTCAGAGCCAGCTCGAAGAAATCTATAGCGGCGTCATAGTCTTCGTTGTACTTGTATTCAATGCCTTTGGAGAAATACTCGGCATTCTGGGCAAGACTTTTCTTAGGCTGTATAGTATCCTGCGCCAATGCAACGGAATCCGCCAACAACAATGATAATATTATGAATAAGATTCTTCTCATTAGTCTTTTGCCATTAGTCCTTAACCATTACTTTCCTGTATGACCGAAACCGCCTGCTCCGCGTTCTGTCTCGCTTAATGTCTCAACATTGACGACTTCCATCTGTTCGCATTTGGCGAATACAATCTGTGCTACTCTCTCGCCGCTGTTGATGGTGAAGTCGGTGTCTGATAAGTTTATGAGTATGATTTTAACCTCGCCTCTGTAGTCGGCGTCGATGGTTCCTGGAGTGTTCAATACTGTGATGCCGTTCTTGATAGCCAAGCCGCTGCGTGGTCTCACCTGTCCTTCATAGCCTTCTGGAATCTCCATGAAGAGTCCTGTTGGAACTAATGTTCTTTGCATCGGTTTAAGAACGATAGGACCTTCTGGCAAATATGCTCTTAAGTCCATGCCTGCTGAGTTAACTGTTTCGTATGCTGGTAATTGATTGTCTGATTTGTTGATGATTTTTACTTCCATTTTATTTTGTTTTTTAATTGTTATTCTATCTTAAGTGGGTTCTTTCTTTCCATAATGACAACAACAGCCATAAACAACAGAATCATCATAGTGTTGAGACTTAGTTTCAAAATGATGTTGAAGTCAATAAATAAACTGCTTATGAAATATAATATTGCGGCAAGCGCACAATAAATTGCGATTCTTCCAATCTGATATGGTATTGGGAAGTTTTTCTGTCCCCAGAAGTACGACACCAGCATCATGACGATATAGCATGCGAGGTGTGCTATCGCAGCTCCCAGATATCCTATTCTTGGAATCAGGACGAAGAAACATGTGAGTGTCACGATAGAGCCTATTATCGCGATGATGGTTCCGTAATATGTCTTGTCCGACAGTTTGAACCATATCGAGAGATTGAAGACGATGCCGTAAAGCATATTGGCGATTAATATTATCGGGACGATGACCAATCCTTCGCGGTAGTCGCTGCCGCTTCTTCCTACGAAATGTTGTAATATATCCATATAGAACATCACGCCTAAGAATATGAGGAGGCAGAATATCACGAAATATGTCATTACTTTAGCGTATAAAGAAGGTGCGTTGCGGTCTTTGGCGTGGCCGAAGAAGAACGGCTCAGAGGCGAAGCGGAACATCTGTATGAAGATGGTCATGAGGACGCCGAGTTTGAAGTTGGCAGAATAGATGCCGAGTTGTTGCATGGCGTACTCCTGCCCTGTCATGTTCATGCTTGCCAAGACGCTCTCTTCAGGAATAGTGACGAGATATTTGATTAAAATCTTATCTGCTACTTCGTTGACCATGCCGACTAAGCTTATCAATAAAATCGGGAAAGAATATTTCAGCATCGATTTTACAAGTTCTCTGTCGAAGCCTAATCTCAACTTGGAAAGCTGTGGTGTTAACATGATAAGGTTGATAAGACTTGCCAAGATGTTGGAGATGAAAACCCAGATGAGCAGTGATGTCTGTTCTCCGAAAATCCATTCTGCAATAGCCATAGATTTCTCTGGAATGACGACCAAGAAGAATATGTTAAGAAGTATGTTCGACAGAACGTTGACGGTTTTTATTAAACTGAAACGACCTGCTTTCTCTTCTTTTCTCAGCATGGCGAAAGGAATAGCTGCTATTGCATCAATCGCTACTATTATTCCAATGAGAAGTACGTAATATGAATTAAATTCGTAGTGAATCAGTTGTGCGAACGACTTATAGAAAATGCCGTATAAGACGAGGAAGGTGAATGTGATGAGAAGGACGACGCTTTCTGCATTGTTGAATACTTTACTGCTGTTTTCTTTCTGTGAGAAACGGAAGAAAGTCGTCTCCATTCCGAATGTCAATATCGCTAAAAACAAGGCAATCCAGGCGTAGAGTTCTGAAATCTGTCCGTATTCGCCGGAGACGAAGACTCTTACGTAGAAAGGTGTAAGGAGATAATTAAGCAGTCTCGGAACGATTGTTCCGAGACCGTATATCACTGTCTGTCCTGCTAATGCCTTGATAGGATTCTTCATGTTAATATTTTTTAATATTTAACAATCTTTCTGACAGCGCTGCCGTTTTCTGTTTCTATGTTAACGAAATATATTCCGCTTTCAAGTCCGTCGATTTCGTATGAGTCGTCATTGACTTCTCTTTCCATGACTTTCTCTCCCATGATGTTGAAGACGACTATGTTTGTCATTCTCTCGCATCTCACAACGAATCTGTCGTCAGATGGGTTTGGATATATGTCGGCGTTTATTGTGTTGATTTCAACTGTGTTGACATTGAAAGTGACCACATCGCCTACGAGTTCTCCGTAGCTGCCTTCATAGACAGGTCTCACGTTATAGAAATATGTTCCGCTGCTTAAGTCTTCGTCGAAGAATGAATGTTCTGCTGTCACTTCGATGAGCATATTGTCGCGGTATAATTCGTAATAAATAGGCTCTTGTGTCTCAGGAGCTTCCCATTTCAATTCGACGGAATAATTCAGTTTGATGATTTCGAAATTGTTGACTCCTTCGCCGTTTTGGAACATTGCGTTTTGGCATGAGCAGTCGTAAATCCAGTTGAAGAAGACTCCGTCCTGACGACCTTTTCCGCTGAAAATCTCAGTGCCGTTGGCGTAGTTTATTGAATAGATACATTCATTATCGACGCCGCCTTTCTTCCATTCTAAGGAGACGTTTACGCCTGAGTTCAATGTCTTTGTATATGTTGCAGATGTTCCGCTTGTGATGGTGTAGGTGTCTGATTCGGAGCCGTCGCTGTAGTGTACGAGTAGCTTCGCTCCGTTCCATCCGTCGCCGAATTCGTCGATAAGATTGAACACCACTTCGCATGTGCTTATGTAGTTCATGCTGAAGTTATTTGTTTTGTTGTATTTGTCTTTTACTTCTATAGCGAAAGGAATGTCGAGGCTGCTGCCTGCGTTGCTTGCTAATGTGACATTGAAATAAGCTGTTGCGTTGCCATCTGGAGCTATGCAGCTGAAGTTGGCTTCGTTTTCGTTTATGGTGATGAGGTTGCTGCTGCTCGATAAAGTGCCGCTCAAATCCACGGCCATTTCATTTCCTGTATTGATGAGTGTCACGCCGAGATCTGCTGTCTCGCCTGCTTCTAATGTTCCGTTGCCGTTGTCGTCGTTAATGACGATGAATGAGGAATATCTTATGGTGTTGTCGTAAATTATTGTGGAGAATCTTAATTTGGATATCTTCTCATTTCCTTTGTAAAACTCGACGTCAAAGTGAAGCGGTGTCTTGCTCTCTGCGTCTTCGTCGATAGTGAAGCGTAACTGTCCGTCTATCGATGTGAATTCTGTTGTACCGATATTGTCAATCTCGATATTGTCATTAGTGATGTTGACCCATTCGTTTTCGCATGTCATCACAGCTGTGACGTCGCTGAAATTTTCTGAAGAGGTGTTGTCAACGACGAGGTCTATTATGATTTCTTCTCCAGGATTTATTACGTTGTTATTGTTGCCGTTTTCATCGTTGATGGTGAAGCTGATGTATTTTATCGCTCCCATGTCGATGTTGTTCACTGCTGCAAGTGCGTTGATTTTTCCAGAGCCGGTGTCATTATTTTTTGTCTCACTCAGTTGAGTAGCTGTTGTCTCGAGAATCATGCTTATCTCTTCTGGTGTCAAAGTGTTGTCTTTTGAGAGCATAAGGCACATTACGCCTGCCACGCAAGGAGCTGCCATTGATGTTCCGGTTTTCTTTGTATAACCGTTGGTGTCTTTGTCGAGTGAAACGACATCTACTCCAGGAGCGCAGATGTCTGGGCGAATCAAGCCGATGCCTGGATTATAAGGATAGTCGCCGAAAGATGTCTCTTGCCATGTGACAGGACCGCGTGATGACATGCCGGCGACGGTGTTGTTGTTTGCTACAGCGCCTACCGATACCACGCATGATGTCTCGCCAGCGTTGACTTGTTGGTCAGGGTGAATCCATGGTGCTGGGCAGCTGCCTGGTACGCGTACGTTGTTAGGGATAGGGTTGGCTGCTGAACCGCCTTCGTTGCCGCAGGCAACAGATGCTATGACGCCTACTTCCAAAGTGTTGACGCATGTCTGACGTATCATTGTTCTTTCTGATATGGATGAGTTGGCGATGCCTAACGACATGCTCAAGACTTGTGCTCCGTGTTCAACGGCGAATTCCATGCCTGAGACGATGGAGTTGACGTTGGCATTGCCAGAGCTGTTGATGGCTTTTACGCACATCAATGTCGCGTTTGGAGCGACACCTGTCTGCTTGCCTCCTGTTCCATCGCCGCAGATTGTACCGGCACAGTGAGTTCCGTGTCCTGTTCCGTCCATAGGGTCGATGTTGTCGTCGTATGAGTTATATCCGTGGTTTGGATATTCTGCTCCGCCGTCCCAGAGATGGTCGGCTAAGTCAGGGTGATTGTAGTTGACACCTGAGTCGATGATGGCGACTAAGACGCCCTCGCCGGTGTAACCTTGCTCCCAAACATCAGGAGCGTTGACTTGTGCCACGTTAGTCGTGATTTCTGGCTGACTGCTGACCACTGACTGCTGACCGCTATTAGCTAAAATAACGTTTTTATCAGCATTGAGACCTATGACGAAAATGTCGTCTCTTTGTGCTAATATGTCGATGACTTCTTTTGTTGCGTTGCAAGTGATTGAGTTGGAAAGCCAGTGACTTTTTATTTGTGATGATTTACCGTTTCTTTCTTCACTTCTTATGATTGAAAGAACTTCTTGCTGAGCTTTCTCGGAGAACATCTTTAGTTCTTTTATCGTGGCTTCACGTTTTACTGTTTTATTGTCTATATCAGCGACTCTTTCTCTCAGTTTTTCTGTATCCATCTGTGCTTTAAAAACGATGTTGATGCTAATCAGTTCATCGCTTTTTAAATTCATGACTTCTTGTAAATCCTTTTCAATAATGCTATTTTGGGCAAAAGCATAATTGCAGACGAATAATGCAATTATTAAGCTGTAAATCAATCTTCTCATATTGTTATATTTTTACAAAATGCAAATATAAGAAAAAAAGACTACAAGACCACAAGACTACAAGGTTACAATTTTTTTTAAAATACAAGAAATTCAGAATCTCAGAATCTCAGAAGGACTTTGACTGTTGAACCTTTTTTTAGTAATGGAGTAATGAAGTCAGTAATGATATTACCTCAAACCTTGAATTCCTCAATTCCTGAAATCCTCCATCCACGAAACCACACGAAACTACACGAAATGTTTTTTATGTGAAAACCACATCACCCCAACAACTTGTAGCCATGTAGTCTTGTTGACTTGTAGTCTTCTTTCTTTGGGCGTTCCGGCTCTGCCGTCGGGCTTTCCGCTATATCTTTTTCCGCTCCGTCTTCGCCTCCGCAGAAAAAGGATGCCGCTCCA
>JAZQZR010000008.1:0-130585 GCA_045634185.1 Bacteroidales bacterium
TATGAGGTTGACGTATGGGAATGGATAGAACTTACTCCAGAAACAGACTATTACGCAGTGGCTACAGGCCAGAACTCAGAAGGCGAATGGGGAGAGACAACGATAGTTCCATTCAGAACAGAAGTGGAAGGTTGTGAAGAACTCGTAAAGACACACTTCAGCATCTATCCAAATCCAGCATCTTCGGCAATAAATATTGTCAGTGATGTAGAAGGCACAGCCAAGATTTTCGATATGACATCACGCTGCGTTAAGGAAGTACAGATTGATGGTGCAACTACAGTAAACATTGAAGATTTGAACCAAGGCGTTTATTTCATCAACATCAACAACAGCGTTAAGAAATTGGTTGTGAAATAAACTTTGGCTATTGGCTGTTGAATTAAGGTCTTTGAACTTAGCTCAACAGCCAATAATTTTATTTCAACATAAAATTTAGATGTTTGACATTTTTTATATTTATTTAAAAAGAAAATAAATTAACTTTGCAGAAAATACATTAACATTCATTTATTCATTAACATTTATTAAAATGAAAAAACTTTTTACATTATTCTTTGCTCTCGTATTGAGCATTGGCGTTAAGGCACAATGTCCTTTGACACAAGCCGTTGACTTCTCAACAATCGACCATCATGGCAATGAAATCAATTTGTTTGAAATCCTTGATGGAGGTCAATATGTTTTGATTGACTTCTTCTTCACATCATGCGGACCATGCCAAAGCGCAACACCTAACGTAGTTGATGCTTACTATGCATTAGGTTGCAACCAACATGATGTTTTCTTCATGGAAATTTCTCCATCTGACCACAACAATGAACCTTACTACTTCATCGATAATTGGATTGAAACATACGGTATTGAATATCCAACAATTTACAAGACTAGTGGTGGTACTAATTCAGGTGAGGATATCTGCAATATGTATCAAATTCCAGCTTACCCAACAATCATTCTCATCGCTCCAGACCGTCAAATCGTTGTTCAAGACATTTGGCCAGTTAGCTCAGCACAAACAGTAATCGACGCTCTTGCACCATTTGGCATTGAAGAACACGACTGTGACGAAGCTCAAGCTCCAGCTATCGTTTTCGAAGTTGAAAGAGAAGGATCATACGAAATCGATGTTAACTTCACACCTAATGCATCATGCGCTTCTTACTATGTTTTAGCAAGCACAGAAGCTGAACTCGATGCAGAAACAATCAAGGCAGAAGGTCAAGCATTAACAGCAGGTGGCACACACACATTCACAGAATTGACAGCTGAAACAGAATATAACATCTACGCTCTTCCTGTAAATGCTGAAGGTGAATTCGGTCAAGTTAAAGTTGAAACAGCTAAGACAAAATGTGATGCAACAGCTGGTGAAGCAGCTATCGAACTTAACGTAGCTGAAGTTCCAGGTTTCATCATCGCTGACGCTTTCCCAAATAGCGCAACATCAGAATATCACTACGCTTTCGTTAAAGTTGAAAAATTCGAAGAATGGGGCGAAGAATATGCTATCTTCCAATTGTTACGCGACCAACATCCAGTCTGCGGCAACGACTTCTGGCAATTAGACATCGCTTACTTTGAAGAAGGTGTTGAATATTTCTGCTATGCTATCGGCTACAATGCTGACGCAGAATTAGGCGAACCAACATACGTAAGATTTACAGTTGGCGGCGACGGCGTCGTTGAAGTATTAAGCGACGAATTCACAGTTAGCCCTAACCCAGCTAAATCAACAGTCAACGTTAACTTAAACGGCAACGCTCAAGTTAGAATCTTCGATATGACAGGCCGCTGCGTAAAAGAAGTTAACGCTACAGACAACACAACAATCAACATCGAAGACTTAAACAAAGGCGTTTACTTTGTTAACGTCAACGGTAAAGTTGAAAAACTCGTTGTTGAATAATAAATAAAAAACTCAAAATATCAAGAACTCAGAACCTCAGAATTTGTTGAGATTCTGAGTTTTTGAGTTTTTATAAAGTTAATAAATCAAAAACGTTTTTTATGAAGAGAATTTTACCAGTACTTTTTGCATTGATTTTTAGCTTTAGCGTGAAGGCTCAGACACCTTTGACAGAAGCTGTTAACTTTAATTCAGTAGCTCTCAATGGCGAACATATCGATTTGTTCGAGATATTGGATGGCGGACAATATGTCCTTATTGAGTTTTTCTACAGCACTTCATCAGGCGCTTTGACATACGTTAATAAAATGATACAGTCGTATCAGTATTTCGGCTGCAACGAACATGACGTCTTTTATATGCAAATCTCTCGTTATGACGATAAGGCTGAAGCAAGGGCATGGTGCAACGAATATGGCATAATGTTCCCTACAATACATACTGAATCAGAAGGCGATTCGGGCGATAAGATTTGCCAGATGTACGAGATACCAATCTATCCTACTGTGGTGCTGATAGCTCCTAACCGTGAGATTGTGCTTCAGCAGATATATCCTGTGATGTACGTCGAAAACATCATCGACGCTCTTACTCCATTCGGCATTGAAGAACACGAATGCAGCACGGTGCTCCCAGAGGTATCTACAGAAATTGTTAATATCACATCATCAACTGCTACTGTCGAGTTTACTCCAAACTTTGTGTGTGAGGCTTATCACTTTATCTTGGGAGAAGGCAACACTTTGGAACAACAGGAATTGCCTTTGGAACAAATCATAGCTGAACAAGGAATGGAACAGTCTGATTATTACGTTCACACTTGGACCGGACTGGAACCAGAGACTACATACAACATTTATGTCTTGCCAGAGAACTTTGAAGGTACGTATAGCGAGATTGAAAAGATTAACATCTTAACCACTGCAGTGGCGGGACCTTCTGTGATAGAATTGGAAGTTGAGGTGGTAAGTGAGACAAGCGTCTATACCAAAGCTACTCCTAATGAACATACTGGCGAATATCACTATGGAATATTTTATGATTATGAATATGAAGAACTTGGCGATGAGGGCGTGATAGAGATGCTACTCGATGATGAGTTTCCATTGTATGCAGTGGATGAATGGGTCTGGGAAGAACTCGAACCACAAACCGACTGTTACGCTATTGCTATAGGTTATAATAATGACGGCATTTTGGGCGAGATGACAATAGTGCCATTCAGAACCGAAATGGAGTCATATATTGAAATTGAAGATATAAAGTTCGCAATAACGCCTAACCCAGCTAAATCGACAGTCAACGTTAGATTGAACGGCAACGCTCAAGTTAGAATCTTCGACATGACAGGACGCTGCGTGAAAGAAGTTAACGCTACCGACAACACAACAATCAACATCGAAGACTTAAACAAAGGCGTTTACTTTGTAAATGTTAATGGTAAAGTCGAGAAACTCGTTATAGAATAAAAGAAATTCAAAAACTCAGAGACTCAGAAAATTTCTGAAGTTTTGTGATTCTGAGTTTTTTTAAATGTTTAACCAGATAAAAATTAAGTTATGAAGAAAGTTTTACTATTTGTTTTTGCATTGTCTTTAAGTTTTGGCATTAAGGCTCAAACATCATTGACAGAAGCTGTTGACTTCCAATCCATAGATGATTATGGAACAGAGGTGCATTTGTTTGACATCCTCGACAGAGGACAGAATGTGGCGCTTTATTTCTTTTTCTCAGATGCTGAGACATCACCCTATTTCGACCCTAATATCGCCCAAGCATACCATCATTTCGGCGATAACCAAGGCGATGTTTATTTCGTAGGTGTTGCTCCTTCCGACGACAGTCTTACCATCGCTAATTGGAGAATGGAATATGATGTCGATTTCCCTGTCATTAACAGACTTTCTGTTGGCCACGACGCCCATGAAATATGCGAAGATTATGGAGTGATAGTATTTTCAACATTCGTGCTTATAGCTCCAGATAGAAGCATAACTATTGATAATATATGGCCTATCATGGATGCTCAGGAACTTATTGCTGAGATAGAAGATAACATGGTTATAGATGATAATATTGCTGAAGTTAGTGATGAAGGTTTAGGTATTTATCCAAATCCAGCTTCGTCGGTCATCAATATTAAATCATTAGCAAGTGGAAGCTGTAATGTAAGCATCTTCGACATGGCAGGCCGTTGTGTGAAAAATATTAAAATAGAAGATATAAGTAACGCAACAATCAATATTGAAGACTTGGATAAAGGCGTTTACTTTGTAGATGTTAATGGCAAAGTTGAGAAACTTGTTATAGAATAAAAGGAATTCAGGAATTCAGAAACTAAGACTGCTTTTTGGAGCGGTCTTTTTTTTGTTTTTATTTTTATTTTTTTCTTTTGTAATTTTTTCATTTTCTTTGCGACTAAATTAGAAAAAGTTTGAAATGAATCTTAAAGAAGAATATGTAGAATTGGTGTCTCAGTATAAAGATGTAATCTTTAAGGTCTGCTATATATATGCCGAAAAAGATGAACTTGAAGATTATTATCAGGAGGTGTTGATTCAGTTGTGGAGAAGCCTGCCTACATTCAGAGGCGAAAGTAAGATTTCAACATACATTTATAGAATTAGCTTGAATACTTGTATTTCTCATGTCAGAAAGAAATCAAAGATTGCTAATAGAGTGCCGCTTATTGATGTCAATATTTCTGAAAATAATATTGAAAAAAGAATGCAGATAGATGAGCTGTATGCATTAATCAATAAATTGAATAAATTGGAAAAGGCTGTTATTCTGTTATGGTTGGAGGAACGTGATTATGAAGAGATTGCCTCAATAGTTGGAATATCTAAAGCCAATGTGGCGGTCAAGATTAACAGAATCAAGGAAAAGCTAAGGAAACTCTCAAATCAATAAATATCATGGAATTAGAAGAATTAAAAGATAAATGGAAGATGCTCTCGGAAGAAGTTGCGAACCAGAAAATATTAACTCAGAATATTTTGGAAAAATCCGTCAAGGATAAAGTGAAGACCGTGGTGTCGGATGCTCAATATGTTAGCGGTTTTGGTATGATATTTCTGTTGGGAGTTTTTATATTGGTTATTTCATTACCGGATATTCCGCATAAGATGTTCCTGTTGTGTATTCTGATATTGACGTTAATTTGGGGCCTGTGGGAAGTGTTTTTTGGAACAAAGAATTTAAAAAAAGTTACCGATGTCACTTTGAGTTTGTGTGAAAGAGAAGATTGTTTGATGAGACATAAAAGATATATTAAAAGAGCATATATTTTTATAGCAGCGATATTTCTTCCATTGATTTCGATATGGCTTGTTCTCTTTAAAATTGAAATGGGAGAATCTTTATTGTGGTCAATATCCAAACTACCATTATATCTCTTGCCTGTATTCTTTGGGTCGAGATATGGATTAAAAAAGATGAATAAAATAGAAGAAAGTTTTAAAGAATATAAGGAGTTTATGGAGAAAGAAATATAAAGCCCGATATTTTATAATGTCAACAGACAACAGACTTTGTGTACGGTGCCTGAGCCTGTCGAAGGCACAATATCCGGCGCTTCGACAAGCACAGCGACCATGATTCAGGATTTTAGGAACTCTTTTTTAATGACGCCGCTCTACAGGAATGCTGCAACCCCAAGAATGTTTTTTTAAAATTCTAAAGTTCTAAGATTCTAGAGTTCTAAAATTCTAGAGTTTAATTAATGTTGCCGTTATAGTATAAGCTAAAAGGCACGAAGGTGTAATAGTCGGAGAAGGCGTTGCCGGCAGCAGACAATGTGTATCTGCCGTTAGAAGATGATATGGCTAGGTTTCCTGTCATGATATATTCCACACCAGACCAAACCATGGTTATTTCTCCATTGTAGTTCCCATTGAATGTAATGTCAAAAGAACCTGTTGGGATACTTTGTTTTCCGTTGAATTCTAATATCAATTCCAAAGCATCAGTGTTGATGATGATAAAAGTATCATCGTTTTCAGTTTTGGTGCTGACGGATGTGATAGGCGAAATAGCATCACCGATAGTGACGACGTTGTTTGTTAAAATTACGTTTTCATCATCATCGTCGCAACTTGTCAAAATTGTCGATAATGAAAGGATGAATAATCCGATTAATAAAATAGTCTTTTTCATAGCTTTTTGTTTTTTATTGATAAGAAAACAAACCAATGAAATTAATGTTGGAAACCAATTGTTAAACTTTACAACTCCTAAACTTCTAAAGTTCTAGAGTTCTAAAATTCTAAAGTTCTAAAATCACTTTCCCCAGTTTTCTCTGTCAAGACTTCTGTATTGTATTGCTTCTGCAAGATGTTCTTCTTTGATATACTGTGAGTTATCAAGGTCGGCTATTGTCCTGGCCACTTTTAAAATCCTGTCATACGCACGTGCGGAAAGATTTAATCTGTCCATAGCTCCTTTGAGAAGGTTGGAGCATTCATCGTTGAGCGAGCAATATTTCTGTATCATTTTGGAATTCATCTGTGAGTTAGAGTGTATACCGGGAATATCGGCAAAGCGTTCGGTCTGTATTTGTCGTGCCCGTGTCACTCTTGCTCTTACAGCGCTGCTTTTTTCGCCTGCAGATTTCTTCGACAGTTCTTCAAAAGGAACAGGGACGACTTCTATATGAAGGTCTATCCTGTCGAGCAGAGGCCCTGATATTCTGTTAAGATATTTTTCTACTGCGCCAGGCTGGCATGTGCATTCTTGAGTAGGATGGTTATAATAACCACAGGGACAAGGATTCATGGCGGCGACGAGCATGAAACTTGCAGGAAACTCTATTGTCTGTTTAGCTCTTGCGATAGTGACTACTCGGTCTTCCATAGGCTGACGCAGCACCTCGAGGACGTTGCGTTTAAACTCTGGGAGCTCATCAAGAAATAAAACTCCATTGTGCGCCAGAGAAATTTCTCCTGGCTGAGGATATGCCCCGCCTCCAACAAGTCCGACGTATGAGGTCGTGTGATGCGGACTTCTGAAAGGTCGCGACTTCAACAGTGACAACCCGTTTCCGAGCAGCCCGACAACAGAGTGTATCTTTGTGGTCTCTAGTGCTTCTTTAAGCGTCATTGGTGGCATGATGGTAGGGAGACGTTTGGCTAACATTGTCTTTCCGCTTCCGGGGCTGCCGATGAGAATGACGTTGTGTGACCCAGCTGCCGACACCTCAAGCGCTCTCTTTATATTCTCCTGTCCTTTGACATCAGCAAAGTCGAAGGCATAGACGTCTTCAATGTTCTGGTCGTATTTTGATATTTCTATAGGTTTTATATTGGAAGCACCATTTAGAAATGATATGACATCCATGATGTTGTCAACGCCATAAACATCAATGTCTTCAACAACGGCAGCTTCCTGTGCATTGGCTGATGGTAATATCAAACCTTTGAAACCATCTTGCATCGCACGTATCGCAATAGGAAGAACACCTCTTATAGGATTGAGACTGCCATCTAAGGACAACTCTCCCATAATGATATATTGGTCAAGAAGTTCGGTGCTTACCTGCTCCGATGCTGCTAATATGGCAATGGCGATGGGAAGATCGTATGACGAGCCCTCCTTTCTTATATCTGCCGGAGCCATATTGATGGTGACCTTCTTCTTGGGATATTTTAAATCGTTGTTGGTCAGTGCTGCTTCGATGCGCTGCTGACTCTCCTTGACGGCGCTGTCTGGCAATCCGACTAAGAAAAACTGTACTCCTCTGTCAATATTGACTTCTATGGTTACAGTAATGGCTTCAATGCCGTTCAAGGCACTTCCAAAGGTTTTTACTAACATGATTTTTGGTTTTTAGGTTTGTTTTGTAATGATAATTAGCAGTTGATAATGACATCTGCTATGAAAAGTGCTTAACTTTTTCTTGGCTTGTATTGCGATGACTGGAAGATTTGCTGAATGTCATCGTTATTCAACATTTCCTGCAAACTCACGTCATTGTTTGTCATATAAGAACGAATTATTTGTAAGCCGATATATTCGCCGAGACGCGCCGGTGATTCGTTTGAGAAAGCCTGAGTGAAAGGTCCGTCTCCAAATAGGTTGCGGAATAATTCTGCATTCTTGGCGTACAACATATCGTTACCAATGATAGATGCCCAAATGTCACCTTCGTATTGTTCAACCCAATTTATTTGTTTGGATGAATATCCCATGATTATAGAGTCGGGCAATGATGGGTTAAGAGCTTCGATGAAATACAGTCTCTTCCCAGCATCTATCATTTCTGTTAAGACATCTTTCTGATATTGTTTTTTATAAATAAATGTTGTGTATAACGATTCTGCTATGTCACGAGTTATATATGAAGGATGGCAGCGTAGTGAGCGATAGCGAGGCATTCCGACATAATCGTAGATGCTGTTTTCGTTTTCAAGATACATGTCTGTACTAATCAGGATTCCGTCAGGTAAGGTCATTATTGACGGAGTGTTGTAGTCAATTCCTGATACGTAGAAATATGTCTCTTCAGGAAGTTTTATGTTTGGATAATAATAGTTAAATATCTGATATACAGACTTTATTTCTTTTGCCAATTTATCTGTGTTGGAGAATTTCTTTTCAACCATATTGTTGATTCTTATGCAGAAGGTGTCGGTGGCAAAACCTTTTATATAATTGACGGCTCTTATATCACTAAGGTCGCCTTCCAGAAAAACAAGGAAGTCGTTCTGAATGTCTCTTATCTCCTCGGCAAAGTTGGCGGTGTCGAGAGAGAAAAGCGTTTTTGCATAATCTTTTATTATTATTTTTTGAGGGTCAAGATGTTCGTGATGAACCTGAAGCTTGTTTTTATATGTCTTGTCATTTTGACAAGAAACAACGATTAATGAAAATAAAATCGTCAATACAAATATCTTTCTCATACTATTAAAATTTTGAGTTTTTGAAATTCTTGAATTCTGAGTTTCTCTCAGACTTCGCAGTGCAAATATACAACGAAAAAATAATGCTTTATTTTGTTTTAATGGCATTATTTGTGAATTTTGATGAATTTTGTTGATATGTAAAAATCTGTTAAGAAAAACTCACACATAAATTTTAACATATCGTCTTATTTGTATGATATTGGTGACGACTGTATATGGAATTGTTAATAAATTAAAACAAAGTGTTTTCTTTTTGATCTGTTTTTTCGTCTTCAAAATAAATATCAACAGCCGAATCGCGTTCCATGCCTAGCAATGATGCAGCCTTGCCTCTGCACATTGCGATTTCTAGGAAGCCATGAGTCCCGAATAATGCAAGTATTTCTGATTCATAACTGTCCTGATAGCTGTCTGTTATATTGTAGATTTTATAACTACTGCTATTAATGTTAATAGTATAGTTCCTGCCATCTCTTACTTTTTCAAAAAGATGTTTAGGTATATTAGTGATGAGGTTCTCGTATGAATCTATATGATTAACCAGGCCATGTATAGAATTGGCACTATATGACGGCTGCAATTCAATCTTCTCTTTTATTCTATATGGTTTGCCGATATCGGATAAAGCAGCGCCGTTATGAATCATGACAGCTACTTTGACAAAACGATCTCTGGTGCTAAAGGTATAGAAACCAGTATCTTGGAATGTGTCTATGATAACTGCTTCATAGCTGTCTTGCCCGATAATTAATGAGAAGATAGAGTTGTCGGTTCCAATGAAATAATGGTCATTGGCCTTTAATAGGACATGAGGGTTTTCTTTAGATTCTTCAGTGTCAATAGCTAAGATATGGATGCTGCCTTTCGGAAAACTCTTATAACAGTTCTTTACAATGAAAGCCGCCGAGCGGATATCGAAAGGTTCTATGTTGTGTGTTATATCGACAATGTTAGCATTAGGCAAAGCGGAATATATTGCTCCTTTTACAATAGGAACATAGTAGTCGGAGAGACCCCAGTCGCTTGTTAATGTTATGATTGCCATTGTGATATAATATTATTGAAACTTCGGAATGATTAGTTGCAAATATACATTTTTAGAAAAAGTAAAAAAATATTAAATAAAAATTTTTATCAACATTTTTACGATTCTTATTCTCTTAACTATTATATTTGTAATTATTTTTAAGCAACGATAAATTATAATGTCAGAACAAATTGTTCAAGTAGAAAACGTTAATCCTAGTGATTTGTATGGTGCTAATGATCAGTATCTTACAATGATAAAATCTTTATTCCCTAAAATAAAAGTCATCGCTCGTGGCGATTATATCAAGATTATCGGCAATGACGATGAAGTGGAATATTTCATCAACCGCCTCAATTTATTGATTCTGCATCTGGAGCGTTATGGCAACATAAGTTCTAAGGTTATTGAAGACATTATGCTTTGCGCCGGAGAATCTGATTTCATAAAAAATATTAACGATAGCGATGTCTTGGTTTATGGACGTAATGGTCTTCAAATAAAGGCTATGACTGCCAACCAGAAGTTGATGGTCAAGTCTTCTGAAGAAAAAGACATGATTTTCGCTATCGGCCCAGCGGGTACCGGTAAGACTTATACAGCTGTTGCCCTAGCTGTTAGAGCATTGAAAAACAAAGAGGTGAGACGTATCATCCTGACTCGTCCAGCCGTTGAAGCAGGGGAGAACCTCGGTTTCTTGCCTGGCGATTTGAAAGAGAAGCTCGACCCATATTTGCAGCCTCTCTATGATGCCTTGCGCGATATGTTGCCACAGTCTAAACTGGAGGCTTTCATGGGTGACGGAACCATCGAAATAGCTCCGCTCGCCTTCATGCGCGGTCGTACGCTCGACCACGCTTTCGTTATCCTCGACGAAGCTCAAAATGCAACGCGTTCACAACTTAAGATGTTCTTGACCAGAATGGGTCGCTCCGCTAAATTCGTCATCACCGGCGATATCACCCAAATCGACTTGCCTAAAAATCAGCCTTCTGGCTTGCCTCAGGCAATAGAAGTGTTAAAAGATGTTAAGGGAATAGATTTCATCTTCCTCAGTGAAAAAGACGTCGTCAGACATAAACTCGTCACCGACATTGTAAACGCTTACAAAAAATATTATCACGACAATGACGAAGACGATGACAAGACAGAGGTGAAAACCGAGAAAAATGACAATATAGATAATAATAATGTAGAAAAGGACTAATGTCTGTTTCTATTGACAATCAGAAATATAAACAATAAAAAATAAATAATATGAAAGCATTAACAAAGACAGATTTTAATTTCGAAGGTCAAACTAAAGTATATCACGGTAAAGTTCGTGACGTATATTTTATTGATAATAAATATCTTGTGATGGTTGCTAGCGACCGTATCTCAGCATTTGACGTAATCCTTCCTGAAGGTATTCCTTACAAAGGTCAGGTTTTGAACCAAATCGCTGCTTTGTTCTTGGATGAGACAAAAGACATCGTCCCTAACTGGAAAATAGCTACTCCAGACCCAATGGTGACTGTAGGTCATCTTTGCAAACCTTTCCCTGTTGAAATGATTATCCGTGGCTACCTCACTGGAAGTTCATGGCGTACATACAAAAGCGGTCAGCGTTCAATTTGCGGCGTAGCAATTCCTGACGGAATGAAAGAACATCAACGTTTTGAAAAACCTATCATCACTCCAACAACAAAGGCTGATGAAGGTCACGATGAAGACATCTCACGCGAAGAAATTATCCGTCAAGGTCTTATCAGCGAAGAAGACTACAAACAAATTGAAGAAATTACTTACAAATTGTTCCAACGCGGAAGCGAAATCGCTGCTAAACACGGACTTATCCTCGTTGACACAAAATACGAATTCGGTAAAATCGGCGATCAAATTTATCTCATGGACGAAATCCATACTCCTGACTCATCACGTTATTTCATCGCCGACGAATACGAAGAATGCTTCGAAAAAGGTCTTCCTGTTAAACAACTTTCAAAAGAATTCGTACGCGAATGGTTGATGGCAAACGGATTCCAAGGTCAAGAAGGACAACAAGTTCCAGAAATGACACCAGAAATCGTGGGCAGCATCTCAGAACGTTATATCGAACTATACGAAAAAGTCACAGGCAAGAAATTCGAAAAAGCTGACGAATCAGACGATATCTTGAAACGTATCGAAACAAATATCGCAAATTGTCTTAAAGAACTTAAATAAGACTACAAGACAACAAGACAATAAGTAGAGACGTGTCAATGTTTCTTATTAAATAAGCAAACATTGATGCGTCTCTTTTTAATTATGCATTAGTTAAATTTTTCAAAACTTTGAGAAATTTCTTGATGATAATGGTGTTGTTTGATGGTTCGAAATGTTTTAATTCGGGTTGTATGCCTATTTCTTTCAGATAGTTGCGTATATCTTTTTTCATCAAGACATTACCTCTGTTGAAAGGATTTATATAAAACAGTACGTCTTCAAGTTGTGGAAAGTGTTCTGTCTTTTTGCAGAAGGCGAGTATGAAATGATTTGGTAAGTCGATGCCGTAAATCGGGATGTCAAGTCGTTCAGCAATGATGCAATACAACATTCCAAGTGAAAGTGGATTGCCGATATGCGTTTCCAGAAGTGTGTTGATGAAATAATAATCGGCATTGTTTATGGCGAAGTTCTCTCCATGGAATTTATGGACGTCATAGATGATATGATTGAGTATCTTGACTTGTTGCAATGGCGTAAGGTCTTGATTCATCTCTTGTTCCGCATGTTCAATAATCATCATGATATGAAATCCGTACCACGCCCAATCGGCACTGGGGAAATTATGTTTCGCCAAAATAAAACAAGGTTCCATCAAATCGTACTCACGTTTTTCGCGCCATGTCTTAAGTTTTTCAATGATGTTTTTACGCTCGATGATATCTATCAATGTCTCAAGTCGTTGGTGATGAAGACCGTTGTTTGATTTCTTGAGTTGCTCTTTCAGAGAAGGCAATGCTTTTTCACCGTAAGAGACGATGGCATCTGCTACATTAATAAAAAGGTGTTCGTCAGGTTCCTCGGTGAGAAACATAAGTGCGTCAAGAGTGCTCGTTGTTTTCATGCTATCAATTTTAACAGAAAACAAAGTGAAGCAGATAAAGTTTTAGATATGTGAAAAAATATTAATTTTTATAGAAACCCATATCAATCATATACTTATAAGATTTCTCCGGCATAAAATGACGTAGGTCTTTATTCTCTGTCATCGCCTTTCTTATGAAAGTAGAAGAAATCTCAATCTCAGGAGCGTTGATGATTTGCACCGATTTATGATTTGATAATTCGCCTCCGTCGTAGTTTTTTCTCGGGTAGACCATAAGGTGATAGTTGTCGAGAATGTCTTGATAGTTTTTCCACTTATTGAATTTGTTGAGATTATCCATTCCGCATATAAGATGGAATTCGGTGTCTGGATGAAGCTCGCTGAGGCGGTTTAAGGTATCTATGGTGTAAGATGGTTTTGGCATGTCGAATTCGATGTCGCAGACCTCAAAGCGCTCGTCATTTTGAATCGCCATCTTCAGCATTTCGAGGCGATGATTGTCATCGAGTAATGAGTCTTTATCTTTGAATGGGTTTTGAGGACTGACAACGAACCAGATAGAATCCAAATCGGTATATTCCACGATATAGTTCGCGAGCATAAGATGCCCGTTATGGATAGGATTGAACGAACCGAAGAATAGACCGATTTGTCTTTTTTTCATATTATAAGATATTGAAAAGTTGTTCTTTAATCTTTTCGAGTTCGTCTTTCATCTTAACGACAAGACGTTGGATGTCAGCGTCGTTAGCTTTTGAACCGAGAGTGTTGATTTCACGGCCCATTTCTTGTGAGATGAAGCCGAGTTTCTTGCCAGCGCCTTCTTCATCGATGGTCTCGTCAAAATAGGAGCAGTGTTTTTCAAGACGAACCTTTTCTTCTGTGATGTCGAGTTTCTCAAGATAGAAAATCAATTCTTGTTCAAAACGATTCTCGTCATATTTGCCTGATTGTGTCAATTCAGTTAAGTTCTTGATTAACTTATTCTTGATGTTTTCATGACGATTGTTTTCAAAAGGAACGACTTCGCCGAGATATTCAAGGATGAGATTTTTTCTCTTCATCAAGTCGATTTTGAGAATCTCGCCTTCTTGTCTTCTGAAGTCATCTGTCATTCTCAAAGCTTCGACTAAAGTCTCTTTAACTTTCTCGATGAAAGTCTCGTCGTATTCTTGCTCTGGTGTCACGAAAATTCCAGGCATCTTGAAAAGAAGCATCGCCAAGTCGGCAGAAGCTGGAATATTATATTCTTCGGAGATTTCCTTGATTTGTTTTAAGTAAGAAGCAATGACTTCTTTTTCGATGTGAGTGTTTTGTTCGACATTGGTGTCGGTCACGGAGATGGAGACATCGATTTTACCTCTTTGTAAAATATTGGCTATTTCGTTACGATAGTCCAATTCTTGAGGACGAAGTTCTTGCGGCATCTTTAAAGATAAATCTAATTGTTTGGAGTTCAATGTTTTGACTTCAACAACGATTCTCTTTGTCAAATATATTTGTTCGGCTTTACCATAGCCTGTCATTGATTTAATCATAATATTTTCTTTTGCTACAAAGATAAATCAAAAATCTTGTGTTTATATAAAAAAAAACATATCTTTGTGAGTAACTTTTGAATTCCGATTCAAACGATATTAATAACACAAACTAAAATTATAATAACATGGAAAAAATGACTTCACAATTAGCAATGGAGTTGGAGGCTAAATACGGCGCTCATAACTACCATCCACTTCCTGTTGTTTTGGCTAAAGGTAAAGGTGCCAAAGTATGGGACGTTGAAGGCAAGGAATATTACGATTTCTTATCAGCTTATTCAGCAGTAAACCAAGGACACTGCCATCCGGCAATCATAAAAGCATTGTGCGACCAAGCACAAAATCTCACCTTAAGTTCTCGAGCATTCTATAATGACTGTCTCGGTGTTTGGGAAAAATATATCACAGAATATTTCGGTTACGACAAGGTGCTCCCTATGAACACAGGCGCCGAAGCTGACGAAACAGCTCTTAAACTGGCTCGTCGTTGGGGTACAGTATGCAAAGGCATTCCAAATGATGAAGTTACGATAGTCTGCTGCGAAGGCAACTTCCACGGTCGTACAATCACCATCATCACCATGTCCAACGACCCTGACTCATACGCCAATTACGGTCCGCTCACACCTGGTTTCATCCGTATCCCTTACAACGACCCTGACGCATTGGAGGCAGTATTGGCAGAACACGGACATAAAATCGCTGGTTTCTTGTTAGAACCAATCCAGGGTGAGGCAGGCGTTTATGTTCCAGATGAAGGTTATCTTAAAAAATGCTACGACATCTGTAAGAAATACAATGTCTTGTTCATGGCCGACGAAGTACAAAGCGGTATCGCTCGTACAGGCAAGATGCTGGCCTGCGACCACGAAAACGTACGTCCAGACATCCTTATCTTAGGTAAGGCTTTGAGTGGTGGCGTCGTTCCAGTATCAGCGGTCTTGGCCGACGATTACATCATGATGAATATCAAGCCAGGCGAACACGGCTCAACATTCGGTGGTAACCCAATCGCTGCCAAGGTAAGTATGGCTGCTCTTCAAGTCGTTAAAGACGAGAAACTCATGGAGAGAGCAGAATATCTCGGCAATATCTTCCGTGAAGAGATGAGAAAGATTGACAGCCCGATGATTGAGTTGGTACGTGGTAAAGGTCTTCTCAATGCTGTCATCATCAAACCTAAAGACGGCAAAGAAGCTTGGGACGTTTGTATGAAGATGAAAGAAAACGGCGTATTGGCAAAACCAACACACCAGCATATCATCCGCTTCGCTCCACCTTTAGTAATCACTGAAGAAGAATTGCGCGCAGCAATAGCAATTATCAAAGAAACAATTTTATCGTTTTAATTAAGACTACAAGACAACAAGACTACAGGACAACAAGCTTGTAGTCTTGTTTTAATGACTAACGACTAACGGATAATGGTCTAGTTTTTAAATAAATATAATATGTTGAGATTTTTAATACTATATTTCTTTACAATAAACATTGTTACATTTGTCACCTTTTGGATTGACAAGAATTTGGCACAAAATAATAAACCAAGGATTCAGGAATCAACGCTCGTTTTGATGTCGGCAATAGGTGGCGCAGCAGGCGGACTTGCTGCTATGTATCTTTTCAGGCATAAGACAAAATATGCCAAGTTCTTTTTAGGGCTTCCAGCAATGTTGCTTATACATATGGTTATAGCATTCCTGATTATTTTCTAAAGTTTTTATTCTTTAGCCATTACTCAAAACTCAGGAATCTCTCTTAGAGCTTCTATCTTATTGTTTTCAATGTCGATATGATAGCAGAACATTGTCTTGCCGTTTGTAAGTAAAATATAATTGACATTAAGTCCGGAGTAATATCTTATCGCTTGGTCGAGGACTTTCTGTGTGATAGGTACGCTTTCTGCTTTGCATTCCACTATCATTATTGGTTTAGCCTGTCTGTTGAAGATTACGATGTCGCAGCGCTTCGACAAAGTGTTGACTTTTATAGAATATTCCACGGCGATGAGTCCGGCGGGAATATTTCTCTTCTCCACCAGATAATGGAGAGTCATCTGCCTGACCTTCTCTTCCGGTGTCAGTGCGCAGTAGATTTTCCTCACAGGATCAAAGACTTTCGTCTTGCCGTCTTCTATTATAGTGTTAAACCAATTCATATTATGCAAAGATAAAGAAATAGGAGAGAAGACAGAATTTTTTCTAAAAAAATATTAAGTAATATAATTCAAAAAAAGAAAAATATTTATCTTTGCAGCGCAAAAACGTCGGGTTCTACTAGTCGGTCAGGTAACGACACTCTCACTGTCGAAACAGGGGTTCGAATCCCCTACCCGATACAAAAAAGACAGCCTTAAAGCTGTCTTTTTTTATTTCTCTATCAAAGGAAGTATTTCTTTTTCAAAAATAGATTTCTCTATGATTCTATAATGCGGATGATATTCTGAATTGTAAGTCTCGCTGTGATGGACTGCATATTCACCTCGTTCCAAAACTGAATGTATCATCTCCAAATCTTCTTCAAAATTTTCAAGATTCAAATTCATTGAGATGATGACAGCTTCTATCTCAGCCCATTCGCTCTTCCATTCCTCTATATCATTCAGATTAACTTTCTCAACACTTCTTAAAAAAGCATCGAAAAAATCCTGATACGATATTTTGTTTTCTTTTATAACAGAAAGATTGACTCTGTAATAATTAGATTCGTATCCAGTCGGCTCGTAATATTTATTATGAAATTCTGTCGAATGATTCAGTTCGTAACGAAGATAATTTCCAGCCTTGGAAGTGTCGCTGACAAGATGTCCAGGACCGAATCTGTCTTGAAAGAAGCTTTTGTACAAATCCTGCAAAGTCGATTTTGGAAAATCGTTCAGCTGACGTTCAACAGACTTTTTTATTTTGTCAACAGACAACGGACAACAGACAACAGACTTTGTTGTGAAAAAGACTAAGAAAATCAATGTCAAGTATTTAAATGTAATTTTCATAATCACTTTAACCCTTTGCCTTTTTTCTTTAGTCCTTTGTCTTTAGTCTTCAATCAATCCTCACCAATTCATATTCTCTCGATCCGAGTCCTATTGCTGCTGCGTGTTCGATGATATGAACGCCATGACGTGAGTTGATTCTCTCTATCAGAGCCTTAGCGTCGTCACCTTCTTGTGAAGGATAATTAAATACTAAGTCGACACAAGCCTGGTCGAGGGCGACAGGGTCGGTAGAAGCAAGGATTCCGACGTCTTTCATTTCTGGGTCAGCAGGATGGTTGTTGCAGTCGCAATCGACGGAGAGGTTGTTCATCACGTTGATATAAAGAATCTTTCCGTTGAAATAATCGTGAACTGACTGAGCTGATGCTGCCATTGCCTCGATGAAATGATCTTGAGGAACGTCTCTGTTTTCTTTCCAGATAAGATTTTTGTCGGCTGTCTTTCCAGCAGTATGGATATAAGCCTTGCCGTTAGCAGAAGCGACGCCGATAGACTGATTTTTGAGAACGCCGCCGAAGCCACCCATAGCGTGACCTTTGAAGTGAGCGAGGTTAATCATAAAATCGTAGTTGTCGATATGGTCGCCGACGAGATTATATTTGATATGAGTTGTGTCTTTGACAGGGATTTTCTTTTCGCCGAATTCGTCCATGAGGTCACAAGGAGCGATTGCCATAAAACCATGGTCTTTAAAAGTCTGCCAGTGAGCTTCGTTGGTGTTACGTTTTCCGGCGTATGCTGTGTTACATTCAACTAATGTTCCGTTCACTTTTTGAACAAGGTCTTTTATAAGTTCAGGTTTCAAGAAATTCTTGCCGCCAGGTTCGCCTGTTGAAATCTTGACTGCCACTCTGCCTTCAGCTTCAACGCCAAGAGCCTCATATACTTTTACCAAACCCTCTGGAGAGATGTCGCTTGTCATATAAACGACAGGTTTTTCATTTTTGTTATTTGTGCAATTAACTAACATAGTCATCATAAAAACTGCGATTGAAATTTGTTTTAATGCTTTCATAACTTTATACTTTGGACTACAAATTTAAAAATATTGTAGTAATAAGAAACTCAGAAACTCAAAATCTCAGAAAATTTTTCTGCGAAAGCACGATAGAGGAATTAGAGGGAATTTCAGAATGCCTGCTTGGGAACTATTTCAGGAGTTGAAAGTTTCTCGCAAAGGCGCAAAGTATCGCAAAGTAATTCTCTGCGTTGCTTTGCGTCTTTGCGAGAGAATATAAATTTAGGTCAAGGCTATCGACTTGGAGTTGGCTGCCTCCAATGCGTTAGGGATTGGAGCGGCATCCTTTTGGAGCGGAGCGGAAAAAGATATAGCGGAAAGCCCGACGGCGGAGCGAAGCGGAGCCGGAACGCCCAGAGAAAAAAACTTGTAGTCTTGTAGTCTTGTTGACTTGTAGTCTTTTTTTTTATCTTTGCAGATAAATAAAATTTCGTAAGATGAGAGCTTGTTTCATGGGTTTAGGTTACATCGGTCTGCCGACAGCGATAATCGCTGCTAAACATGGCGTCGATGTGGTTGGAGTGGATATCAACAAAAATGTGGTTGAGACTACTAACAAAGGTGTGCTTCATATCATTGAACCTGGTATGGAACAGCTTCTTCAAGATGTCATAGCCAGCGGTAATTTCAAGGCTTACACCGAACCTCAGGAATGCGACGCTTATTTCATCGTCGTTCCAACTCCATTCAAAGGCGACCACGAACCTGACATCTCCTACGTGGAAGCAGCCACTCGCATGGTGCTGCCTCTCCTGAAACCTAACGACCTCTTCGTCATAGAATCGACATCACCTGTTGGAACGACAGAGAAAATGATGTCGCTGATTTATGAAACACGCCCAGAACTTAAAGACAAGATTTTCATCGCTTACTGCCCAGAACGCGTGCTTCCTGGCAACGTGATATTCGAACTCGAAAACAACGACCGCGTCATCGGCGGCGTCAACGAGGCATCGACAGAGAAAGCGAAAGAGTTTTACCAAATATTTGTTAAAGGAAATTTGCATCCAACAAACAGCCGCACTGCCGAGATGTGCAAACTCACAGAAAATTCTTCTCGCGACGTGCAGATAGCTTTCGCTAACGAATTGTCAATCATCTGCGACAAGGCAGGCATCAACGTTTGGGAACTCATCGACTTGGCAAATAAACATCCAAGAGTCAACATACTTCGTCCTGGCTGCGGAGTCGGCGGTCACTGCATCGCTGTCGACCCTTATTTCATCACAGCAGATTATCCAAAAGAATCGAAGATAATATCAACAGCAAGAGAGATAAATAATTACAAGGCTTTATGGTGTGCAGAGAAAGTGAAGAACTGCATGCTTGAGTTCGAGCTTAAAAACAACCGCAAACCAAAAGTGGCGATGATGGGTCTCGCTTTCAAACCTAATATCGACGATTTGAGAGAGTCACCTGCCAAGTCAATAACAACTAACGTGATTCAGGCTTGTAACAACCCAGATATCATGGTTGTGGAACCTAACGTAAAAGAAAACAATCTCTTCAAACTCACTGACTATAAAGTGGCTTACGACACTGCCGACATCGTGGTGTTCCTCGTCAACCATCGTGAGTTCGCAGAACTTAACTACAGAAACGACGTCATCGTCTTGGATTTCTGTGGCAATATTATGAACAAATAAATATCGCAATATGAAAAAGGTAATGTTGGTTTTTGGTACACGTCCCGAAGCTATTAAGATGGCTCCGCTCGTAAAGAAATTTCAGGATAACACTGATTTCCAAACTTTAGTATGTGTTACCGCCCAACATCGCGAGATGCTCGACCAGGTTCTCGATATCTTCGATATAAAACCTGATTACGACCTTAACATCATGAAACAAGGTCAGGATTTATACGATGTCACATCACGTGTTATGCTCGGACTTCGAGATGTTTTCAATGAATCGAATCCCGACATCGTCCTTGTTCATGGCGACACCACAACTTCGATGGCAGCAGCTTTGGCTGCTTTCTATAAGCAGATTCCTGTCGCTCACATAGAAGCAGGCTTGAGAACCAATGACATTTACAGTCCATGGCCTGAAGAGATGAACCGCCGAATGACAGGAAGAATCGCTACTTATCATTTCGCGCCAACAGAACTCAGCCGTCAGAATCTCTTGAAAGAGAATGTCGATGATAAGAATATTATCATTACTGGTAACACCGTTATCGATGCTTTGTTTATGGTTGTCGATAAGATAAAGAACGACACAGCTCTCGCTGAGACATTAAAGAATAATATCAAAAATAACGGTTATGACGTTGAGCGTCAGAAGAAACTCGTTCTTATCACAGGACATCGTCGTGAGAACTTCGGCGAAGGTTTCAAGAATATCTGCTGTGCCATCCGCGACCTTTCAATAAAATATCCTGAGGTTGACTTCGTGTATCCTATGCATCTCAATCCTAATGTCAGAAAACCTATATCTGAGATTTTTGGCATTGATGTGAAAAACAAAACACACGAAAACCAATTCTCGCCAAATACATTCTTCATCGAACCTCTCGATTATCTTAACTTTGTCTTCTTGATGGAGAAAGCTAATATTGTATTGACCGACAGTGGCGGCATTCAAGAAGAGGCTCCTAGTCTTGGAAAACCAGTTCTCGTTATGCGTAACAACACCGAACGTCCAGAAGCTCTCGATGCTGGAACGGTGAAACTTGTCGGCACCGACTACGAAATGATAGTAGGAGAGGTGTCAAAATTATTGGATGACGAATGTTGTTACAATAAAATGAGTCATGCTGTAAATCCATACGGCGATGGCCTGGCATGCGAAAGAATAGTTGATTTTATGAAGAGATTGTCATGATAAATTATTGATTATTTTTTCTTCTCAACTTTCAAACCTGCTTTCTTAAGTCTGTTATTGACAATCCATTTTGCATCATCGATGATGGCTTGTTCGAAAGTCTTGTTTCGCTTTTCTGCTTTAATCTTTATATCTTCCATCAAGCTTGGATTGGCTTTTATCTCTTCTACAACTTTGTCAACAAGGTAGTTGTATTGATCAACATCAGTAACTGTCATTTCCATATCGCGAATCAAAGGCTTGTTAGCATTGATGTTTTCAATCTCAACACTTAGTGCTTCGTCGGTATTAAGATAATTCATGACAGCGTAAGCTTTTATCTTGTCATACCATTCTGGGTCTTTCATGATTTGTTTGCCAGCAAGAATCTTAGCGACTCTTTTGTTTCTTGAAGTAGGCACTTCATCGCCTTGGAGTTCAACGAAATATCTTTCAGGGTCAAGATTGATTTTGTCGATAGCTTGACTTAGAGATTTGTTCATAAGACTGGCGCTGTCGATAGCAGAGCCGCTCTTTGTCAGTATTTTTACTTTTTCCTTAAACAAGCTATCAGCGACAGCATTTTTGACCTCTTGATATCTGTCGTCTTCAATACAAAGTCGTACGATGGCGTCTTCAACGAAACCGTAACTTGTCTTATAAATCTGGCATCCGTCGGCAAACCAAACGACGTAATCCGACATTAAGATGGTTTGCAGTCTGTCAATTTCGGTTATTTTCTTGCTTATTCTATTAAATCCAGAGTATGAAGTATGATTATAATACCAGTGGTCCATGTTTGAGAATAACTCTTTGACAGGGATATAATCATATACTTGGAAGAGGAAAGAGTTGCCGACGAACAATACGTTAGGCATCACTGTAGTAGAGTCTTTTACTATTTCAAACTGTCTTTCTTTTGTTTTAAATTTTTTTGGTATAGGTCTGCGCCACATAAGGTTCATATATCCTTCAATATCTGATTCTGCTTTAAGATGTCGATATGAAGGGATAGCTTCGCCGTATGAGAACTCTGCAAGTTTTTCGCCTTTAAGAGTTTCCATGACTCTTAACAGAGTGTCGATTCCATAGACGCAGGTGTTGTTCCAGTGTGCGCCTCTTGAAGGCATAAGCAGATAGTCGACAGTGTCTTTCATCTTGATAAACATCTCTGTCAAATCAATATTAGGGAAGCCTTCTTCTTTTAAACGTCTGTCGTAATATTTACGAGCGTTAATTGTTGTTGTATCGAATTCTTGGTCTGGGAGATATTCCGGATAGATGAAAGCCTTGTCAGGAGCTATGAACATAAGAAACTCAATGTCATGTTCTTTCAGAATACTTCTGAGTTTTTTCATCAGCCTGATTTCTCTCTCGTATCTATTGACAGCAACTTCGGTAGTCTTTTGCCATCTGTACATCTCTTGTCCGTAATAGTCGTCGATATGGTGTTTGTAAAAAATCCATGTGTCTTTTCCTGGAACAATATGATCTATATTCTCTTTTTTGTAACAAGTCCAAAGATATTGATTATAAAGACGTAATGCTGACTCTCTGAATCCGAAATTCTGAGTGAGATATTTGTCGAAATCTTTTTGGAAGCTGCCGTCACTATAATTTTTTAGATTTAACTTAGGCATTTCAACCTTATCTGTAACGCCCTTTATACTCCTAAGAGTGATAGGATGCCAGATGGTTTGAACCAAGACAGAAGTGAAAACCGCAATTGTTAAAATAAATAATATTTTGTGGAATTTATTTTTCATGATTATTTATTCTTTTGTTTTACCATCCAGATGGCATCGTTTCTTAACTGAGTCTCGTAAGTCTTTCCGTTTCTCTCAGCTTTTTCTCTTATGCTGTTGTCCCATTCAGGGTTAGCTTTAATCTCTCTCATAACCTTATTGACTTGTTCGTCAAAGGTCAAAGGTCTGTTGACATCCAGCAAGGATTCGTTTCTAGAAGTTGGTAGTTTGTATCCTTTCAAATCGTCGAAGCATGTTTCTGGCTGTTGGTAAACCATATAAGTAGCGTCGTTTTTCATCGCTTCTTCAACAGATATCTTTTGTTTCTTGGCTTTCTCTGAAAGTGATGCGTACCAGTTTGCATCGTTTCTCATGCTGTTGATGATTTCTTCAACTTTGTTGTCTCTTTCTTCAGCGTCATAACATAAGTAAACCAATGCTTTAGGTAAGAACTTGCTTGCTAGGTCATAAAGCTGGACTGTACAATAATTAAGCATGATATAATCGGCATCCATCAATTCCTTGGCGAAATCTATGTCTTTTGTCGATGTGTTTTCTTTGTCGAAATAGATTGTGCTGTTATAATACCAATAAGGAGATTCGTTGAATAGTTTTGTCAATGGGAAGTTGTATGAGATAGTCCAGAAATAGGAGTCACCTATTGTGATTAAATTAGGTTTTATGGCTGTAGAATCAGGAATGATGGTAACGTCAGTGTAATAATTGACGTTAGGTTTTATCTTGAAGATGATATTAAGAAGCTGTTCGAGGTCGTCGTCTGGTTTTCTTGTCTCGTCGATATATTTCTCACTAAGTTCTACATTGAGTAAGTTCTTGTTGCCCAATACTTCCATATATCTTATGATAGAATCGAAGGCGTGAGTAGCAGCGATATTTGTCCAGTGGGTTCCTGTCTTTGGGAACAGAGGATAATCTACTTTGTCTTTTATTTCTTTGAAATATGTCACATTGTCAATGTAATTGATGCCAAGCTTATCGAACATTGGCTTGTAGAAATCGTAGGCGTGGATGCCATCAGGACGAGTGTAAGTGTTTTCAGGAAGATATTCAGGATATATGATGTCTTTGCCTGGAATCAAATTCACAAAGATATGAATATCATGTTCTTTAAGAAGTTCCTGCACTTTCCATAGACGTAATGCTTCTGTCTCAAACAATTCCTTCATCACGGTTGTGTCGTTGGTATGATTGTACATAAGACTTTCATAATGGTCTCTAACGAATTCTTTTTCATATAGATAACCTTCTTTTCCTTCTACAACGATGAATGCTTTTATCTTGCGATAGCATGACCACAGATATTGGTTGTACATACGGAAGGTCCACTCTCTAAAACCGAAATTCTCTTGTGAATATTTGTCGAATTTCTTTTGGAAAGTATTGTTTTTGTATGACTCGAATGTCAGCCTCGGCATTTCAGCTTTTACTGTAACGCCTTTCAAAGGCCTGAAATTGATTGGATGCCAGAGGGTTTGCACCAAGATGACAACAAAAACCAATATCGTTGCTAGGAATAATATTTTATGGAAGTTGTTCTTCATTTTAGTAAGTGTTAGAATCTGAAGTAGATGAACGGACTGAATCCTACTGAGTTAAATGCGCCTAAGCAGAATAACAACAAGAATACTGCGATTATCCAGACTATAATATGCTGTGTCTTGGTGTAATCGCCGTAGAATACGAAGTTTTGAATCTTCTTTCCGAATGGGAAGAGACAGATGAATGAGAATATGAGAGCGACGATGAGTGTTGTGTAGAACTGATTGTCATAGACAGTCTCTATCGCGTTGAAGTCGAAAGCGAACATTCTGGAGATGAGTGTAGTAGCGTCGTGGAATGTCTCGAGTCTGAAGAACACCCAGCCTATCACTGCCAATACGAAGGTGATTATCACACTTGGTACCTTACCGATTTTGTCATAAACTTTCTTCAGGCCCATGCGTTCAACCACGAGCCAGAATCCGTGATATGCGCCCCATATCAAGAAGTTCCATCCTGCTCCGTGCCATAATCCTGACAAGAGGAAAACCATCCATAAGTTGAAATACATTCTTGATTTTGAGCATCTGTTGCCTCCAAGAGGGATGTAGAGATAGTTACGCATGAATGCGCCGAGAGTCATGTGCCATCTGCGCCAGAACTCGGTGATACTCGTTGAGTTATATGGGTTGTCGAAGTTCTCTGGGAAATGGAATCCCATGATTTTTCCGAGACCTATCGCCATGTCAGAATAACCTGAGAAGTCGAAGTAAAGCTGCATTGTGTAGCCGATTATTGTAATCCAGGCTGTTCCTGAATCCATCAGAGCGATGTCGCCTGCTAACATTTTATCGACTTGAATACCAATGACGTCGGATATAAGAACTTTCTTTGAGAGACCTATAATAAAACGATAGAATCCATGAAGCGCTTCGTTCCAGTCGTAGTTACGATGTCTGATTTCCTGTTCAATGTCGCAGTATCTAACAATAGGACCAGCAATGAGTTGAGGGAACATCATGATGTATAAGACATAATCGTGGAGACGATCCATAGGTTGGTTGTTGCCTCTGTATGTGTCGATTACATATGTTATTGACTGGAATGTAAAGAACGAGATACCGATAGGAAGTAATACTTTTGCAAATGTAATGGTATGAGCACCAAAGGCTTCAAGTAATAGATTGATGTTTTCTACAAAGAAGTTGGCATACTTGTAATATACGAGTAGTCCTAGACTTATCACTATAGCAGCAGCGCAGTATAATTTCTTGCTTAATTGATTTTTGGCATTATGCATCAGCTTGACTAGGTAGAAGTTGGCAACGCATGAACCTACTAGCAGCAATATAAAGTCAGGAGCGCCGTATGCGTAGAATACCAATGAGAATAACAAAAGGACTACATTTCTCCAATTCTTTGGTGTGATGAAATAGAAAATCAAGAAGATTGGAAGAAAATATATCAAGAATATGTTACTGCTGAATACCATAGTTTTTCTGTTTGATTGTTATTTTGCAAATTTAATATTAATTACTCTTGGGTTTAACTTTTTTCTGTTGTAAAAAAAGTTAATTTTTATTAACAATTTTATGAATAAAGTCTGAATCCTTAAAAAATCCGTATTTTGTATCAAATTGATTTTCATTGTTCTGACAAAGCATGTTTAAAAACATTGCAATTGTCTCGCCTAATTTTCCTTCCAAATGTGAATAAGATGATGCATTATAGTATTGCAGCACTTCTTTGTTAAGAAAAATTTCATTTTTATTCTTAATGAAATTTAACAAAACATTACCGTTTTCTGCCAGTTTGACCAAATTGTTTTTAATGAAATTGTAGTCATCAAGAATCTTATTGTTAGACATATTGTAAAGAACGGTAGGGCAATGCATTATGGATGCGTCGAGGTGAATCGCCGATTCGTTGGAAATCATAAAGTCGATGTTTGCGATGAAATCGAAAGAACTTTCTTCTTTAGGATTGGAAATGGCGATGTTATTCTTTATTAACCATTCAGAATCAAGATGTTGATAACGCGGATGAGGACGAAGTGTCAAATCGTCATATCCTTCTTCTTTCAGGAAAAGACAAAGGCTTTTAACTTTTTCAAAATCGTCTAACATATTGATTGCCACGCCTATCTTCTTTACTTCTTCATTTCTCTCCACAATTTTATCGTAAAGAAAATCGAAACGTACGCCGCCAGAGAGGTAGACCTCGCCATTGGGTTTTCCTGCATGAAGATATTTGTCTAGCGACTCTTGTCCGTCGAGGAAAGAGTAGGAGAAATCGAGACGAGGGAAACCTTTTTTCACCGAAGCATGTTGAACGTAAACTGTCTTTATACCTTTTTCTAATGCGTTGAAAAGCAGACATCTGTTGATGTCGTTATGGTCGTTTGCCATAACTAAGACCTTGACATTGTATTTGTCGAGCATTTCACCTGCCACTTTATAAAGTCCATATGTAGTCCAAAGTCGGGTGAAATATTTGATAATAAGTGATTTATCTTCTTTATTGGATTTTCTGTAAAGTCTTATTAAAGAAAAAATGTAAGGGATACTATGCCACCAGGCGCGTCTTTTGTGTACGTCGGTGACGTGGTTGTTGAGATATAAAAATGTATCTTTTTCTACCTTATTAATTATAGGTTCCAACGAACGACGGTTATTTAGAGAAACGCCGAAGAAAACCAAACCTTTGTAATTGACAGGCAGCGACTTATATTTAAAATGAACAATAAATGTATAATAAAACAATTGTCCGATGAATATGCAAATCTGCTTGAATAATGAAGGTTGCTTTTCCTTTACTATTCGAGATATTTCATTGATTTCTAAAACATTAAGCTTGCTGTATCTCATCAGAAAAATTGTTTTTGGTCTTTCAGTTTATTATAATGTTCTATATCTCTCATTTTAAAAGCTTTAGCAGGATGACCACCGGCGACCGACAATGCTGGAATGTCTTTTACCACGACGCTGCCTGCTTGAATAACAGCGCCTTCGCCAATAGTTACTCCTGGAAGCACGATTACGTTATTTCCGAGCCATACATTGTCTTCGATGGTTACGTCTTTGACAATCACGGTGTTATCGTATGGGATTTTTGTTCCGCAATCGTAATTGTGGTAATCGGTCATTATTTGGCAATTTGTTCCAGAATGGAAGTTGTCGCCTATGGTGCAGCGTCCTTTACCTGTGATTTTCATTCCGTTAAAGTTGACGTTATAACCAAGGTGCGTATTGTTGTTAACAGTAGAAAATCCATTGACAGAGAGTCTGCCTTTGCAGCTTTTAGCCTTGGATTTGACTATATATCTAAATAAAAATTTAGGTTTGAATATTCCTATGATAAATTTCTTTAACATATTCCTAAAATTTTTTCTACGAATTCACGAAATACGCCTTCGCCGCCGTTTTTAGTCATCACCATCTGTGCTGATTTTTTTATGTATTCAGGGGCGGAATTTGGTGTTGCAGAGATACCTGCTTTTTTCAGAAGTTCTACATCGCCTAAGTCGTCGCCAATGTAAGCTACATCTTCTAAAGTGATATTCAATTCTTTACATATATTTTCAGCGACTTCAAGTTTGTTCTTCACACCTTGAAAAAGATAATCGACTTTGAGTTTGGCAGCTCTTCTTGCGACAATCTCAGTGTCTTCGCCTGTTATTATTCCGACAGGAATCTCATTCTGATGAGCGAACAGAACGCCGGCGCTGTCGTAAGTGTGGAATTTCTTCCATTCGTTGCCAGTCTGATCGTAATACATTCCGCCGTCGGTCCAGACACCGTCGATATCTGTTAATATTAATTTAGGTTTCTTCATTTATTCTAGATTTTGAGGATAAATAATTTCGTTCCTTGGTATTTCGATTTTTACTTTTTTACCTATAACTGATTGTCTTTCAGACCATTTAAAACCATCGCCCGGACTTAAAAGATGGATATCATTTTCTGTAATAATGTCACCGACTTTAAGGTTGCGGTTTGTCGCGATGGAGCGTTCAAGTTTTATTTTGCTGCTCATGACATCAGGTTCGATGAAAATCTCTTCTTTACCCATCGACATTTCAGTTATTCTGATATCGCGTATCATGCGGTTGACGCCGTCAGGACCCAAAGAGCCTGCTTGGTCGGTGCCTTTCATTCTTCTGTCGATAGTGACGTGTTTCTCAATGATTTCCGCGCCCATTGCGATTGCAGCTATCGGTGCAGAAATTCCAATTGTATGATCAGAGAAACCTATCTTATATTGTGGATAATTATTTTTAAGATATTTTATCGTGTTGAGATTCAGGTTGTTTGGATTAGTAGGATATTGAGAGACGCAATGCAAGATTGAAATCTCGTTATGATGTTTGCAAATCACTTCCAATGCCTCATCGAGTTCTTTTTTTCCTGCCATTCCTGTTGACAAGATGATAGGGATTTTTGTCTCGGCAAGTGCTTCCAACAAAGGGATGTTTGTCACGTCGCGACTCGCAACTTTCAGATAATCAGGAGTGAAGTATTTCATTATGCTTAAGCATGAAGGAGCGCATAATGTTTCAACGAAATCGAGACCTTTTTCTTTGGCGAATTTGTAAACCTCGTAATGTTGTTCGTCTGATAATTCAAGGAAAGCGCGATGTTCGCCGTATGTCTTTCCAAATGAATTAGGTGAGTCGTAAACTCGTGACATCTGTGAATCTGACAATTCATGAGCGAGGTCACGTTTTGTCATTTTCACGGCGTTCATAGGTTGCAATTCGATGCCGAAATATTCTTCCTTGACAGGTCGTGAAATCAACTCAACAATGAGTTTAGCAATATCGACAGAACCATTATGATTTTGTCCTATTTCACCGATTATATATGTTCCGTTTTTCATAATTACTTCTGATTCTTTAAAATTTCGTTTTTCATTATCTCTAAATAATGAGTGTTATCTTCAAGAAAATCAATGACATTAAGAGATGTAAAATTAGGAATATAATTGTTCAGTTTAGCATAAATCTCTTTTTGAATATCAAAATCTACTTGAGTATCGATGGTAAGTCTGATATCTTTATGTCTATCTATCTCTGGAATTATTTCGAAGAAGTTCACGTCGAAAATGTCTCTATTTGCATAGATGAAATTTGTGACGTGTTCGTGATAGAGATTCTCGTCTGTTAGTGATTTTACTTTTTCTAAAGCACTGAGTTTCACTGCTTCTGCCCAGAATCCATAATGCGTTTTTATTGAAGGAGTGCCATCAGATGTTATATATGACAAATAATCGCAATTGAATTTTTCAAATTTTTCGATAAGCAATTCAATATAAAAGACATCGAGGAAAGGATTGTCGGCGCAGACTCTGATGATATTTTCTGCATTAAATTCTTTGGCGGCGTCGATAAAACGTTGAAGCACATCGTTTTCAGAACCTCTGTAATAGTTTACGCCATGATGTTTCGCTATTTCAACCAAGATGTCGTTGTTTTCATTCAGAGAGGTCGCGAGGATAATGTCGTTTTTGTCAAAGGAAGATGTTAATTTTTTGAGTAACAACGAGAAGATTCCTTCATTTTCGTAGAAAGGAAGTATCATTTTCTGAGGCAGTCGTGTAGAGCCTGTGCGTGCTTGTATGATTATTTTAGTGTTGTTCATTTTCCAAAATCCTCTCAATTAAATTAACATATTCTTTTGCCAAAGCTCTGCGTGAATATTTTTTAACGCTTTCGTTTTCTTTTGTAATAAGTTGATTCTCTTTATATTTATTGAATAAATCGAGAATTGTCTCTTTCATTCCGTCTTTATCTTCGAAGTCGATGATGCATCCTGATTTTGTCTCATCAAGAATTATGGCGGTGTCGCCGTCTTTTGGACCGATTGCCAAGATCGGACGTCCCGAAGCCATGTACTCGAATATTTTTCCCGTGAGAATGCCTTTTGCATTAGGTGAATTGTTAACAAAAAGTAACAAAACCTGCGATGAGCTTTGTTCAATTATCACTTTTTCATGCGGTATGTAAGGAATTATATCTATGTGATTTTCAAGATTATTTTCTTTTATAGAAAGTAAGACTGAATTGTCAACTTGTCCTATCAGTCTAATCTTTAATGAGTTAGAGAAATCAGGAATGTTATTGTCATTTATAAGTTCACCGAGAGCTGCCCAGAATTTAGTAGCGTTTCTTGCTGCTCCGATAATACCTACATGCGACATAGTGAAGTTCTCCGACAAGTCTGATTTTGTCTTAAGTTCTTCAATATTAAAGTCGTAACCGTTTGTTATGACTGCAACATCTTTTGCGCCGTGACTTTCTAGACCTTTTGCCCAGTCCCATCCAACAGTCACTACTTTGTTAGCTTCAGTAAGGACTTGATATTGAAGTCTATGATGTTTTTTAAGACTTCTTTTTGTTAATTTTAATTCACTGAAGAAATCGATGTCGGTCCAAGGGTCACGGAAGTCGGCGACCCAAGGAATGTTAAATTTCTTATGCAATTCCTTAGCGATGAGATGCATGGAGTGAGGCGGTCCTGTTGAGATGATGGCATCGACAGGATTTTCTTGCAAATATTTTTTAAGAAATCTTACAGAAGGTCGTACCCACCAGCAACGAGCATCAGGAATAAATAAATTGCCTCTTAACCAGATGCTTAAGTTTTCTTTCCAGGCAGATTTTTTCTTTCCTTCATTGATGAAGCCAGCCTTTATCTTCTCATCTTTCTTGATTCCTAAAAACTTTTTATAGAAGGAATAAGGCTCGATGATTGGACGTCTTATAATCTCCGCTTCTGGAGCGACGTCTTTTATCAGCGACAAATCTTCCACTGGATATTCTGCTCCGTCGGCTGTGTAAATAACAGGTTGCCAACCATTTTCGGGCAGATACTTCGACATCTTCAACCAACGTTGAACGCCGGAACCGCCAGATGGTGGCCAATAATATGTTATGATTAGCAGACGTCTCATATCAATTCATAATTCTTAATGCATAATGCATAATTATTGTTTTGATTCTGATTTTCTATATGTTACGAATATTGCAGCGAATAATCCCAAGATTAAAATTAATGATGAAACAAATTGAATTGTGTTGCCGACTTTCCAAATCTTAGGTTCATAACGCATCATAATCTCATGATTACCAGCTGGGATGACAGCAGCTCTTAAGATATAGTCAGCTCTAATCAATGGACTTTCTTCTCCGTCAATCCACATTGTCCATCCTTTGCTTGTCCATATTTCAGAGAATACAACTAATTCGTCTTTTGAAGAGTTGAAGTTGTAAATCAATTCGTTAGGTTTGTATGAAGTCAGTTGTATTGTTCCGAAACCTGATGTCGGATTGAAGTCGCCTATTGTGTTTTTAAATTCTTCATTAACGATTGCTGTTGTTTTTACGTTAGTATTTTCAATAGCTGCGATTTCTTCGTTTGGAGTTGCAACCCATTTAATGTCAGATACTAACCAAGCATTGCCGAAAGCGTCTGGATTTGGAGCAGCGATAGGTCTGTTGTTAGCCTGAGGATAAATTAAATATTTTGTATTCAACATATTAAGTACGTTCCAGAATCCATCGCTACCAACATTATTTCCTCCTAAATAATGGTTTATAATATCTTGATAACGACGAAGTTTTGCTCCGTGGTAACCGCCTATTGATTTATGGAAATATGATGTGCTTGCGTCGTTGAAGGTGCTTGTCATGAGATTCATCACTCTGTAATCCAAGCTGTTATCTTGTAAAATCTGTTTGTCTATTTCAGACATCACGAAAGGTTTTTCGAAACGACGGCTATCGATGAAGTTGTCGTTGTTGAGATAACGTTTGTTGATTGGGAACATATCCATGACAACCAAAACGGCGAGCATTGCAAAGACAGCATTGTCTTTTAATTTACCTTTTATATTGAGTAACAATATTATAGCAGCGACTGTGATGAAGAGGAAACTTCTTATCGCGTCTTTCTTGAATATTGCCATACGAACGTTTTCGATGTCGTTGACGAGCATTTGATAAATAGCTCCGTCTTTTCCATTTGTCAATTGTGCAAATTGCGCTGCTTCGCCTTGACTGAGGAAGTTGAAGAATACGTTAGGAACGATATAGAACAATAAACACAAACCTGCTGTCATTCCGAAAGATACGTATAAGTAATACATATTTTTCTTAATAATTTCAGGGTTTCTCATTACTTCAGCGAGGGCGAGGAATGCGAGAATTGGCATACATACTTCCGCGATTACGAGTGTCATTGATACAGCTCTGAATTTGTTATATAATGGGAAATAATCGAGGAATAAGTCGGTGAACCCCATGAAGTTTTTACCCCAACTTAATAATATTGAGAGTATTGTGGCTGCGAGTAATACCCATTTTATTTTTCCTTTTACTACGAAAAGACCGAGTACGAAGAAGAAACAGACTATAGCGCCTACGTAAACCGGTCCGCTTGTTCCAGGTTGGTCGCCCCAATAAGCGTTGTTTTGAGCTATTGTCGAGCGGAAACGAGGGTCGGCATTTTGCAATGCAGGATTGTCGTTGCCGATATAAGCAGAAGCGCCGCCTTTTACGTTAGGAATCATAAGACTCCATGTCTCTCCAATGCCGTAGCTCCATTGTGTGATATAATCTCTGTCGAGACCACGTGTCTGATTTTCAACATTTTCTGTGAGAACAGGCTTGCCACGCATTGTCTCTTTACCGAATTCGTAGTTGGCGTAAAGCGTTGTTGTACTTGTCAATACAGCCAAAATCGCTACTGCTGCAAGAATTCCGCTTGCCTTGAAGAAGTCTAAATATTTTTTAGTTTTTATTGTCTCTATAAATTCAGCGATGACCATAATCAGAACTATCATAAATAAATAATAGGTGATTTGGATGTGACCGGCTCTTATTTCGAGTGCTAATGAAATGGCAGTGAGTACTGCGCCCCAGAGGTGTTTTCCTTTGTAAGTCATTATTATACCTGCTATTACAGGAGCCATATAAGCCATTGCGACAGCCTTTGAGTTGTGACCGGCGCCCATGACGATGAAGAGGTATGAGGTGAAACCATACGCCAATGCACCGATGAAGCTAATCCATATTTTACAATCTAAAACAAGCAGTAAAATGAAGAAACCTAGCATGCTGATGAATACCGACATTATAGGACTTGGGAATCCTAAACCTATGATTTTCTGTACGTAAGTCATGAGGTTGCTGTTCTGTTGAACGCCGATGTTCCATGCAGGCATACCTCCGAACATTGAGTTGGTCCATAATGACTGTTCGCCTGTCTCTTCACGGAATTCGTTGATTTCTTGAGACATACCTTTGTACATCTCAATGTCGTGTTGTTTTATTCTCTTGCCTTCCAAAATAGGAGTGAAGTAAACTAAAGTTATGAGTGCGAATGCGATAATCGCAAAGAGTATTCCGAGGAACTGTTTGTTTGTGAATATATTTTTCATAATAAATTTTAATAAACGATTTTAGCTTTTAATGTTTTACCTTGAGTTTCAATGCTTATGAAATATATGTTATTATTTTTTAAGACATTAGTCAATTCGGAAAGAGAAATCTCGTTAGTGCCTGCTGGCAATATTCCAAGGTCTTTGACAAAAAGCTGTGCGCCTTTTATGTCGGACACTTTCAGTGTGACATGAGAAGCTGTTTTATTCTCGAAGCTGCATACGCTGTTAGATGTCAGAGGGTTAGGGAATATCTTTAGATTATTGTCTTGAGACTTGATTTTCTTGAGGTAAGTCACGCTTGATTCGTAGCATCCCATATCGACTCTGTCGTCGATGATTCTAGGATTACCGAGGAGGTCGGTTGCTGGCATCATCAAGCCCGTTGTGTCTATTGTTCCTCTATTGATTGCTGGACTGTCTTCTTGCAGTTGGAAGTTACGAGCGACAGTGTCGATGAAGAGAGGGTCTATCTCGAGCATTGTTGGGTAATCGTAAACCGCAACATATTGATTTCCGTGAATTTCTTTAATACCGCCTTCGATGAGAGTGTTGTAGAACTCTGGAGCGCAGTCGGCACCCCAGACGAATATTTGAGAACCATCTGTGATTGAGTTATGTTCGCCATACCAGTCGTTGCCCCAGATGATGCAGTTTTTGAACACAGGATTTGCTCCGTCGTAGAACTGCATGGCACCGCCGCCAGCGCCTACGCAGTAGTTGTTTGCCATTGTCACGTTCTGAATCAGAGGAGATGTTGTGGCCATAGCCATAGCGCCGCCATAATGCTTGACGATATTGTTGTTGAACAATGAGTTGGAAACTCTTACATCATAGTCGTTGCTGCGTTGTATTCCCATACCGGCAGCGTTCACGGCGAAATTGTCCTCAAAGACCGCTTTGTTGACATCCACGCTGCAACTGTCGAAGTTGACGCCACCGCCATAACATGTGTTGCAGGTGTTGTCGTGGAAATACATATCTTCCATTTTTACTGAGCATCTATGGAACTGAAAACCAGCGCCGTGTGTGTAAGAACCGTCGTTGGTGAGAGCGAAGTTAGCATCTACTTCGCAGTTTGAAATCATGAGGTCGGAATGTTCTGCGTAGAGAGCGCCGCCTTTTTCTCGAGTGTGGTTGCAATAGAATGTGCAGTTGTCGATTACCACGAAATCGGTGTTGTATATTCTTACTGCGCCGCCGCGTCTCATTTCTTCGGCAGCCTTGCCGTAAGAGAAATGACAATATTCGAGTCTTAATGTATCTTTAACATCTTGGAAAACGAGGCCGTTCCAACCACCGTCGCCGGCATCCCAGCGATAGAAACCTGTTGTGTCTGTAACAGTGAAATATATGGAGTCGTTTTCGCAACCGACGGCTTCGAAAGAACCGTTGACGATGATGCTGTAATAATCTTTGAAAATGACTTTTGTTCCTTCAGCGATTATGAGTTTGCTTTCTTCAGGAACGATTACATTATCGACGACAAATACTGTGTCGCAATCCCATATACCATTTTGATTTCCTGATACTTCACAAGATTGTGATTTCGCTAGGAAAGGAACGAGAAGCAATAAAGTCAAAAAATATTTTTTCATAATGATATAAATTAAAAACTACTTTTAGAACTTACAAAAATAATCATTTTTCATTTGAGAAATGACTGATTTTTTCTAAATAATTTAAGATATTTATCCATAAAAAAAGAAAACTATCCGGAATGGATAGTTTTCAATATAAATTGTTATGATTTCTAATTCTTCACAACTTTTATGTAATGTCTGTCACTGCCATTTTTGATTGCAATCAGGTATAATCCTGAAGGATGATGTGAAATATCAATGGACAAGGTAGAGTCTTCAACAGAAGATGAATACACCATTCTACCAAAACTGTCATAAATATCAATGGTATAATAATCTTTTGTCATCTCGATATTTATGTTGCCATCAGTAGGATTGGGGTATAAATTGATTAAATCGGAAGTTGCTTCTTCTATTGCAACCATATAATCACAATCTTGATCTACGAATGATATGTATGTTTCCAAATCAGAATAACAGCGTAGTATTCCACCGCCATCCCAAGCCATATCAATTCCACTAATTGCTTCAAATGGTTCAGGCAACATATAACCAGATATATTGCCGATTTTCTCACATATTCTTACAGTATGCTCGTTGCCATAATTGACATAACACAAGAATTGCCAAGGACTATCTGTAATTTGTTTCAAATCGATATACTTTAATGATTCTCCGTCAATTTCAGTAGTGCCTTTGCCAACAACCACGGCATAGCCATTTTGTTTTGATGGTTCAATTTCAATTCCGTTATATACAGATCTGCCGGGAATTGAAAGAGTGTCGCCAATTTCTGCTCCAAAATCATAAAGTTTCTTAAATTTGCCATCACGATAAATTAATACGGAATCATTCACTTGTGTTATAAATTCATGTCCGATAACAAGTGGTTCCACTACTTCGTTATTCTCATAGTCATACTCGTAAATGGTTTTAACTAACTTTCTGTAATCGATGTCATCTATTGTGGTGTCCGACACAGATTCTATTAACAGAAAACCTTGATACCAAGGAAGCATAGACTCTGCATAGTTAAAGTGCCATTTAGCACCAACAGGCGCGAAGTCGGTATTTTCCTGAGACAAAACGATGTTGGAAAATACCAAAAAAAATAATAACAATTTGTTTTTCATAGTAGTAATTTAGGTGATTCTATTTATTAGTTATTTCCTCGCAAAGTTTATAATTTTTTTTAAAAAATCTAAATTTTTCAACAACAAAAAACTTGTTTTATATTTATTAGGTATTTTTGTTTGGGATAAAGAATTTTGATTTATATTTGTGGGGAAAAATTTATAGCTGGTATTTTTTGAAATAGCAAAGCTAATTAACAGAACAATAATTTTTAACAGATAAAAATATGAGTAACCAGAAGAAACTTTTTGAGGAATTTCCAGCGGTATCAACCGAACAATGGGAATCCGTGATTCAAAAAGACCTTAAAGGAGCCGATTACGACAAAAAATTAGTTTGGAAAACGGCTGAAGGTTTTTCGGTAAGACCTTATTACCGCGCTGAAAATCTTAATTCAATTGCATGGAACAACGTAGAACCTAACCAGTTCCCTTACGTTCGTGGCAACAAGACAAAAGGTAACGAATGGCTCATCTGCCAAGACATCAACGTTACTGACTGCAAAGCTGCTAACGAAAAAGCTTTAGATGCTCTCAAGAGAGGCGCTAACGCTATCACATTCCGTCTTGAATATGACAAGCTTTATTCAGACCTCGAATTATCTGCATTGCTCAACGGTATCAATGCTGAAGAAGTCGAGTTAAGCTTCTACAATAACAAATATCATTTACCACTTTTGGAACAACTTTCAAGAATCCCTGGCTTACACGGTTCTTTGAATTATGACCCATTGACACGTTACATCCGTCGTGGCACATGGTTCATCTCTGAAAGCACAGACATGGAACAGGCTTACATCTTGTCAAAAGCTGAAATGCCAGGTTTCCAAACAATAGGCGTTAACGCTCACGTCTTCACAAATGCCGGCGCAACAATCGTTCAAGAAATGGCTTTCGCTTTGGCAGTTGGTGCTGAATATTTAGACAAACTCACCGACACAGACATGACAATCGACGCTATCCTTCCAAAGATGCGTTTCAACGTAGCAGTAGGTCAAAACTACTTCATGGAAATGGCTAAGATGCGTGCTTACAGAGTATTGTGGGCAAACATCGCTAAGGCATTCGGCGCAAAAGAAGAAAACGCCAAGATGCTCATCCACGCTTTCAACGCACAAATCAACATGAGCTTGTATGACTCATACGTAAATATGTTACGTACAACAACAGGTTCTATGTCAGCTATCCTCGGCGGCGTTCACTCATTCAGCGTAACTCCATTCGACATGGTTTACGAACCAACAACAGAATTCGCAGAACGTATCGCACGTAACCAACAACTTATCTTGAAAGAAGAATCACACTTCGACAAAGTCGCTGACCCAGCAGCAGGTTCATATTACATTGAAAACCTCACTGACTCATTGGTTAAGGCAGCTTGGAATTTATTCCTCCAAATTCAAGAAGAAGGCGGTTACCTCGCAGCATTGCGTAACGGCACAATCCAAAAGATGGTTAAGGAAAGCGCAACAAAACGCCTCAACAACGTAGCAACACGCCGCGAAATCATCCTCGGTACAAACCAATATCCTAACTTCACAGAGACAATGAAGTCAAATCCAGAAGCATGGGTATTTGAAGCTAACTGCCGTCGTGATGAAAACGCAGAAATCGATACAATCGTTACATACCGCGTTGCTCAACAATTTGAACAATTACGTTATGCAACAGACGTTTACAGCCAAAGCAACAAACGCCCTGTTGTATGGATGTTGACATACGGTAACTTAGCAATGCTCAAGGCAAGAGCTAACTTCGCTTCTAACTTCTTCGCATGCGCTGGCTTCGAAGTAGTCGACAACGCTGGTTTCAAGACTGTTGAAGACGGTATCGCAGCAGCTAAGGAAGTTAAACCTGAAATCGTTGTCATCTGCTCTTCAGACGAAGAATACGGCGAAGGCAACGCTCTCAAGATCTACGAAGCTCTTAAAGACCAAGCTATCGTCGTTTTGGCAGGTAACCCAGAAGGTACAGCCGACGTACTCAAAGCAGCTGGTATGGAATACTTCATCCACGTCAAGAGCAACGTTTTAGAGACATTACAAGATTTTCAAAAGAAATTAGGTATAACAAAATAAAGAAAGGAGTAAACGATGAAGCCAAATTTTAAAGATATAAACATCAACGTTATACCTCAGACAGAAGACCCAAAAGAATGGGAAAATAAAAACGGTATCAAACCAGAATGGGAAACTGTTGAACATATCAACGTACGTCCAGCTTATACATCAGCACAACTCGAAGGTATGGAACACCTCAACTATGCAGCAGGTATCGCTCCTTACCTCCGCGGACCATACTCAACAATGTATGTGATGCGTCCTTGGACAATCCGTCAATATGCTGGTTTCTCAACAGCTGAAGAATCAAATGCTTTCTATCGTCGTAACATCGCTGCTGGACAAAAAGGTTTGTCAGTTGCTTTCGACCTTGCTACACACCGTGGCTATGACGCCGACCACGAACGCGTTATGGGTGACGTCGGTAAAGCTGGTGTAAGTATCTGTTCAGTAGAAGACATGAAAGTCTTATTCGACCAGATTCCTCTCAACAAGATGTCAGTGTCTATGACAATGAACGGCGCTGTTTTGCCAGTATTAGCATTCTACATCGTCGCTGCTTTGGAACAAGGCGCTACCTACGAAGAACTTCAAGGTACAATCCAAAACGACATCTTGAAAGAATTCATGGTTCGTAACACATATATCTATCCACCTGAGTTCTCAATGCGTATAATCGCCGACATCTTCGAATTCACATCTAAGAAGATGCCTAAGTTCAACTCAATCTCTATCTCTGGCTACCATATGCAAGAAGCTGGTGCTACATGCGACATCGAGTTGGCTTACACTTTGGCTGACGGTTGGGATTATCTCCGTACAGGTGTTAAATCAGGTCTCGACATCGACGCTTTCGCACCACGTCTTTCATTCTTCTGGTGTTCAGGTATGAACCACTTCATGGAAATCGCTAAGATGCGTGCAGCTCGTATGTTATGGGCTAAGATCGTCAAGACTTTCAATCCTAAGAGCGAAAAGTCATTGGCACTCCGTACACACACTCAAACATCAGGTTGGTCATTGACAGAACAAGACCCATTCAACAACGTAGCTCGTACATGTATCGAAGCTATGGGCGCAGCTCTCGGCCACACACAATCATTGCACACCAATGCTTTGGACGAAGCTATCGCTCTTCCTACAGACTTCTCAGCACGTATCGCTCGTAACACTCAAATCTACATCCAAGAAGAAACTAACGTATGTAGAGTAGTTGACCCATGGGCAGGTTCATATTACATTGAATCATTAACAAAAGAAATCGCCGACAGAGCTTGGGAACACATCATGGAAATCGAAGCTATGGGCGGTATGGCAAAAGCTATCGAGACAGGTCTTCCAAAGATGCGTATCGAAGAAGCAGCAGCACGCAAACAAGCTCGTATCGACGCTGGCAGCGAAATCATCGTTGGTATCAACAAGTTCCGTCTCGAACATGAAGACGCTATCGAAACTCTCGAAGTCGACAACACTGCAGTTCGCGAATCACAAATCAAACGTCTCAACGACCTCCGCGCTAAACGTAACCAAGCTGACGTTGACCGTTGCTTAGCAGCTATCACTAAAGCAGCTGAAACAGGCGAAGGCAACTTGTTAGAATTAGCAGTTGAAGCAGCTAAATGCCGCGCAACATTAGGCGAAATCTCTATGGCTTGCGAAAAAGTAGCAGGACGTTATAAAGCAGTTATTCGTACAATCTCAGGAGTTTATTCTATGGAAACAAAAGGTGATGCTAAATTCGCAGAAGCAGTCGCTAAAGCTGACGAATTCGCTAAAGTTGAAGGACGCCGTCCTCGTATCATGATTGCTAAGATGGGTCAAGACGGTCACGACCGTGGCGCTAAAGTCGTAGCAACAGGTTACGCCGACATAGGTTTCGACGTCGATATGGGACCATTATTCCAAACACCAGCAGAATCAGCACGTCAAGCAGTTGAAAACGACGTTCACATCCTCGGCGTTTCAAGTTTGGCAGCAGGTCACAAGACTCTCGTTCCTCAAGTTATCGAAGAACTTGAAAAATTAGGTCGCCCTGACATCATGGTAGTTGTTGGTGGTGTTATCCCTCCACAAGATTATCAATACTTATATGACGCTGGCGCAGCAGCTATCTTCGGACCTGGCTCAGTCATCAGCGAATCAGCAATCAAGATGTTAGACTTACTCTTAGCAGCAAGAGGCTGATTAATATAATAATGTATAAAGACTAAAGTCGAAAGGCTAAGGTCTAAAGTTAAAGAGAGCTCCTGAATTTCGGGAACTCTCTTTTTATTTTAGAATGTAAAAAGAAGAATATAGTGTGAGCAAAAAAATACATTCTAAAATTTTTAAAATAAAATAATACCATTGATAAATAATATCGTTTTTTTTTGTAAACTTGCGTTCTAATTAAGTGCGTATAATTGAGATGGGAAAAGAAACTATATTGAATTATAATATACAGAAACTGATTGTAACTGTCTCATTATTGATATGTGCCATATTCATATTGTCGAATGATGCTATAGCTGCCGTCGATAATCATAATCACGAGTCGGAAGTCGTAGAGGAAGTGAAAGAGAAATTGGATGCAGGAGCGCTTATTCTCGACCATATAATGGATTCGTACGATTGGCATATATGCACATGGAAAGGCAAACATATATCTATAAACCTTCCGATAATAGTTTTCAGCGATGGTGAATTATATGTGTTTTCATCGAAACATCTGCATCATGGACATGAATATGTCACTCTTGACAGATACGGCGAAGAAGTAAGATTTAAAATCCCCGATTCCGGTAGCTACGAAGGAAAAGTGGTAAAGGTTAATAGCGATGAATCCCTTACGCGACCTCTCGACTTTTCTATAACTAAGACAGTATTCGGACTGTTTGTTTCGTGTGCGCTTCTCGTGACAATATTTCTGCTTGTCGCAAAAGGCTACCGTCAGCGTGGCGTCAAAGCACCTAAAGGAATACAGGCACTCATCGAGCCTCTCGTCATTTATGTGAGAGATGAAATAGCAAAACCTAACATTGGCAAGAATTATGAGAAATATCTGCCTTATTTGTTAACGGTGTTTTTCTTTATAATTTTTAACAATATATTGGGACTTATCCCAGTATTCCCATTCGGAGCCAACGTGACAGGAAACATAGCAGTGACAGCAGTATTGGCTTTGTTTACATTTTTCATAACAAATCTTACAGGAAAGAGACATTATTATCAAGATATCTTCAATACTCCAGGCGTGCCATGGTGGCTTAAGTTTCCTTTGCCGCTGATGCCTGTTATTGAAGTGGTGGGTTGTTTTATAAAACCATTTGTGTTGGCGATACGTCTTTTCGCTAATATCACAGCAGGCCATATCATAGTGCTCGGCTTTATAGCCATGATTTTCATATTAGGAGAGATGAGCGCTATGGCAGGAGCGGCAGGTTCGGTGGTAGCACTCTTGCTCGCAGTATTTGTCGATTGCCTTGAACTGCTGGTGGCTTTTATTCAAGCATACGTATTTACGTTGTTGTCGGCGCTTTATTTCGGCGCAGCAGCGAAAGAGGGACATTGACAATTAAAATCAGTAAAATAAAAACCATAAAAAATTATAAGTTATGTCATTATTAGTATTATTACAAGACGTAGTCCAAGCAGCTATCGACTTGGCTCCATTAGCAAAATTGGGTGCAGCATTGGCAGCAGGTATCGTAACATTCGGCGCTGGCTTAGGTATCAGCAGAATAGCTAGTTCAGCTTTGGAATCATCAGCACGTCAACCTGAAATAGCAGATAAGGCTCAAACAAGTATGCTTATCTCAGCAGCATTCATCGAAGGTGTTGCGCTGTTTTCTGTTGTTGTATGCTTGTTGGTAGGTATCGCTTAATTTAAGTGTATAGTTTAGAGTGTATAGTAGTTATAAACTATACACTCTAAACTTTAAACTCTAAACTTTAAATTATGGAATTAATCACTCCTGATTTGGGTCTGTTGTTTTGGATGACTTTGGCATTCGGAATAGTGTTTTTTATATTGGCAAAATTCGCTTTCCCTGTCATAAATGGTATGTTGAAACAACGCGAAGAAGAAATCAATACCGCTCTTGAGAAAGCAGAACGCACTCATCAAGAGATGGAGAAATTGCAGGCGGACAACGAATTGCTCCTTGCTCAGGCACGCGAAGAAAGAGACAAGATTATTGAAGAGGCACGACAAATTCATGATAAGTATATAGAGTCGGCAAAGATAAAAGCCAACGAGGAAAAAGAACGTATCATAGAAAGTGCCAGGGAAATGATAGAGCATGATAAAATGGCAGCCGCGACAGAGATTAAGAGTCAGATTGCAGGATTTTCTATTAAAGTGGCTGAGAAAATATTACAAAAACAACTCGACTCCGACGAAGAACAACTTGCATATATTGACAAGCTTCTTGATGATATAGAAAATAAAAACTGATAAATCGTATGAAACTCGATATCTTAACTCGTCGTTACGCTAAAGCGTTTATGGACTTGGCAAAACAGAATGACATCGTCGACAGATGTCATGACGATTTACGCCTGGTAAAAAACACCTTTGATAGTAACGAAGAACTGAGAACCATGATACATCAGCCTTTCATATCAAAAGAAAGCAAGCAAAACATATTGTCGGAAATATTCAAAGATAGAACGCAATCGATAACAGTTGATTTGCTCCGTCTCATTATTGATAAGGACCGCGACGAGATTCTTGCTGATTTATATGATGCCTTTTATGAATTGTATCTTGAATATAAGAAGATAGCCGTAGTGACAGTGACCGCGGCTGTTGATTTGGATGAGCATACAACGAATAGAATTATCAATATAATGAGACATAAGATAGCTGATAGCTATACGATAAAAGTTGAAAAGAAGATAGATAAAAACATAATAGGTGGTTTTATTGTCAGATATAAGGATTATGAATATGATGCGAGTGTAAAAAGTACATTGAGACGTTTACAGTCGGTATCTGAAGATAATTTATTTGTTAAAGGATATTAAGAAAAATATATACGATGGAAAATATCAAACCTGCTGAGATATCAGCCATATTGCTTCAAGAACTGACCAATTTCGACACCAAGAGTGAATTGGATACAAAAGGCTCTGTGCTTCAGATTGGTGATGGCGTTGCTCGTGTTTATGGCATGGAAGAAGCCGAGTCGGGCGAGTTGGTTGAGTTTGAGAAGACAGGTGCCATAGGCATTGTTTTAAACCTTGAACAAGATAATGTGGGTGTTGTTCTGTTGAGCGACGCTTCTGATATAAAAGAAGGCGATGTTGTGAAATGTACTCATCATATCGCTTCTATCAATGTTGGCGAGGGTATGCTCGGACGCGTCGTCAACACTCTCGGCGCTCCTATCGACGGCAAGGGCGCTATCAAAGGCGAGACTTATAATATGCCATTGGAACGTAAGGCTCCTGGCGTCATCTTCCGTCAGCCTGTCAGCGAGCCTCTGCAGACTGGTATCAAAGCCATCGACGCCATGATTCCTATCGGACGCGGACAGCGTGAGCTTATCATCGGCGACCGTCAGACTGGCAAGACGACAATAGCCATCGACACCATCTTGAATCAGAAAGAATTCTACGACAGGGGAGAACCTGTCTATTGTATATATGTAGCAGTAGGACAGAAAGGTTCTACTATCGCCAATATCGTGCAGACTCTCGAAGATAATGGCGCGTTGCCTTATACCGTCGTTGTGGCTGCTACTGCATCCGACACTGCTGCCATGCAGTATTATGCTCCTTTCGCTGGCGCAGCTATAGGCGAATATTTCCGTGATACCGGACGTCCAGCATTGGTGGTCTATGACGACCTCTCTAAACAAGCTGTGGCTTACCGCGAAGTGTCGTTGTTGCTCCGCCGTCCTCCTGGACGCGAGGCTTACCCTGGCGACGTGTTCTACCTTCACTCACGTCTGCTCGAACGCGCAGCTAAAATAGTGAAGTCGGACGACATCGCTAAGAATATGAACGACCTCCCAGAAAGCCTTAAAGATAAGGTTAAAGGCGGCGGCTCTCTGACTGCTCTCCCTATCATTGAGACACAGGCTGGCGACGTGTCGGCTTATATCCCTACTAACGTGATATCTATCACCGACGGACAGATATTCCTCGAAACGAACCTCTTTAACTCTGGTGTACGCCCTGCTATCAACGTCGGTATCTCCGTATCACGTGTGGGCGGCAAGGCTCAAATCAAATCAATGAAGAAAGTCGCTGGTACTCTCAAAATAGACCAGGCTCAGTTCCGCGAACTCGAAGCCTTCTCTAAATTCGGCTCCGACCTCGACGCCGCCACACAGGCAGTGCTCGACAAAGGCCGCCGTAACGTGCAGATGCTCATCCAGCCTCAGTCATCACCGATGAAAGTGGAAGAGGAAGTGGCTATCATATATTGCGGCGTCAACAACCTCATGAGAGATATCCCTCTCGACAAAGTGGCTGAGTTCGAGAAAAGCTTCATCGCACGACTCAACAACGGATATCCTGAGGTGATGGGAAGAATAAAACAAGGTGAGTTCGACGATGAGATAACAAATGTATTGAGAAAAGTCGCTGAAGAAGTCGGTGACCATATTTCTAAAGCATAAACATTATGGCAAATCTAAAAGAAGTCAGAACGAGAATCGAGTCTGTCAACTCTACTAAACAGATTACGAGCGCTATGAAAATGGTGGCAGCGTCAAAACTGCGTAAGTCGCAGAACGCTATCATGGCATTGCGCCCGTATGCTGAGAAGTTCGCCGAGATACTTGAACGCTCCGCGACTGGAGGACAAAAGTCGACGGTATTCGCTGAAAACAGAGAGCTTGACAGAGTCCTGATTATTCCTCTTTCTTCTAATAAAGGCCTCTGTGGAGTGTTTAACGCCAACGTGATTCGCGAGACGATAAACCTTATCAAAGAAGAATATCAGAATCTGATGGATGAGGGAAAACTCGACATATTGTGCGTGGGTTCTAAAGTAGAGGAGTCGCTGAAGTTCAAGAAATATCCTGTGACAGGAAATGAGAACGCTATCCTCGATAATCTGACTTACGAAAATGCTGCTGCATTGGCCGAAAAACTGATGAGATATTTCGAAGAGAAGAAATACGACCGTATCATCTTCGTCTATAATCAGTTTAAAAATGCAGCGACGCAGATTATGGTACATGAACAATTTCTGCCTATTGTAAGTCAGCAACCTGCCGATAACGACACTGCATCTGATATGGAGATAGATTATATCTTCCAGCCAGGCAGAGAGGAAATATATAATGAGATGGTTCCTAAATCGTTGAAAATGCAAGTCTATAAGATTCTGCTCGACAGCTTCGCTTCGGAACAAGGCGCTCGTATGATATCAATGACGCAGGCAACCGACAATGCGACTGAGCTCCTCAAAGAGCTTAACCTCACATATAACAAAGCACGTCAATCGGCAATCACCAACGAACTCGTTGAGATTGTCAGCGGCGCCGATGCTCTCAAAGGCTAACCTAAAATAAAAATATTTAACATCAAGTCATAAATTCCACAGCAAGCGTTGTGGAATTTTTTTTGTTGATAATATAGTAAATCAATAAGTTAATATTATTAAAATAGTTTTTGAAAATAATTTTATAATATTTTGTAAGATATGATTTGCTTATTGAAAAAAGTGTTATCTTTGTCGCCCGCTTTTTTCGCGGTGTATTTTTATAAATAATTGGGTATTAGTATTAAAGTTGTATTGTATTGATTTAGAATTAAATCGATATAAAATACGATTCTATGTGCTAATTTACAATTGGTATATTAATATATCGTATATTATTTAAATATTGTCCTTGATAAAGCGGAATTATTTATAAATAACATAAACATAAAAAGAAATGAAAAAGACTTATTTTGGAATTACGCTCGATTGTGAAAATGAGCATGACGCTGCTAATCTTGCAGCTAGGTTGTTTTTATGTCCTAGAATCAGTACCGAACATGCTGTCAAGTATTTGGTTATGCTGGATGACGATAGTATCACTATTGGCAAACTGCTGGCAAAGACTGATTATGAAATCTCTTGTTATAGAGAGTCGCTGGAGATGGGCGACGATATGTCCGTTATTATGAAAAACAAGGCGAAAGAATGGAAGAAGGTTTTCGCATCTCCAACAGAAGAAGATTTTGAATATCTTCAAGCAAAATTCGGTTTTTCTAAAGATGACTTGTACACTCCTCCGGTTAAAAGACGTCCTGTCAGAATAGAAATCGATGACATTAATAGTCCCAAACTGATGGCTGATTATGTGAAGCAATTCATTAAGGGTCAAGATGATGTGATAGAAAGACTGTCCGTTACTTTTTACCATCATTACGATAGTATGAAGAAAAAGTACACTAGTCACATCAAATCTCCGGCAATACTCATGGGCCCGACAGGATGCGGAAAGAGTGAGATGCTGAGAATATTCGCTAAGGCTTGCCAATGTCCTATCATAAGAATCAACACCAGCGAACTTACTCCTACAGGATGGAAAGGAATGAACCTGACGGATATACTGTCGAAAGAAATGGAGAAATATGATGATCCTTTCAAACTGAGATACGCCGTTTTGGTTTTCCATGAATTTGATAAAATCACGCACTACGGATTAGATGTCAATAAAAGAGGTGGTATGGTAAGCGATATGGATATGATTCGCGACATCATGCGCTTGTTCGAAAAGGAACATCCTTTGAATGTTGAAACCGGTAAACGTTATCATAGTCAATATTCAGAGTTGCCTACCGACAATTTTCTCATTATCTTCGACGGCGCCTTCTATGGCATCGATGAAATTGTTAAGAAACGTTTGAATGTCAATAAAACTATAGGATTTACAAACAATTCTAATAATGCCAACGTGAATTATCAGAAGTTGGTCGTGCAAGATGATTTGCTGGAATGGGGTTATACGCCAGAACTTCTGGGCAGAATTGGTGATGTGATCGCCTTGAATCCATTATCGACCGACGTGATTTATGATATCTTGAAGACTGCTAAAGATAACATACTCGACAGTCATATCGATTATTGCCATCAAAATAATATTGATCTCCGTTTCTCTGATGATGCCTTGCGTGTGGTGGCGGAAAAAGCTTATAAATCTGGACTTGGTTTTCGCAATGTGAAGACAATCTTGTCGAAAGCACTTAATAATTTCTATTATGAAATGATTGATAATAAGAATTCTAGAAATAGAAAAGTGGTGGAAATCAATAAGGATTACTTTATCGCAAATTATTAATGAAACATAAAATCTATTATTATGACTGTAAGAACTTATTTAAGCCAACTGCAATATGAGATTTATAACACGCCTGATCCTACGTATATGAAAGTGGATGAGGTTAAAGTGGATATGAAGAATTCTTATGTAAAAAGAATGCGTTCTTCTTCATCGTATTTTGTCAATGTTGAAGCTTCTATAGATGCCAAATGTAAAAGAGAGACTTTTTTTGAAGTAGAAGTCGAATATTCTGCACTGGTAGTTTTTGAAGGTGACATCACTACTGTAGCTGAATTTAATAGGATAGTTGAGGAAGATGTGCCTCGTCGTCTCTATGAGCATATCCGTGCATTGGTATGGAATCTTTCTTCTGAATCCGGTCTTCCTCCAGTTATGTTAAAAAGTTATGACGAGGTTAAACAAGATTCAAATTCGTTAGACGATAATGCGGAAGAAAAGAAAAAAGACATTGATACGAAGAATCTGACATTATTCGATATTAAAAATGAAAATGATGATGATAATTCAGAAGAAGAAAATGATGATGGATTTGAAGATTTTGATATTCAATGTATTGAATGTAATGATTGCGATAAATTAAGTTACGAGTGGTTGTTTAATGAATTTTTGATGAATAAACAGACCGTTGATTTTTTTAATTCTTTAAGAATATTTGATAAGAGCGATTTGAGCATTTATCAAAATCTGATGGTTTATAAATATTATTTAAGATTTATTAAACCTATTGATTATCATCATTCTAAAAACAAAAAATGTGATGAATCATTGTGGCCGATGTTATTGCAGATGTTGTTTGCCACAGGTAAGAATGTAGAATTTATTTCAAGAAAAGGAAAACTTCCAGAAATAGAATTCGATTTGTCTGATAATGAACGACGCACCGTTTCGAGTCTTAAATTGCATGAACTTAAGAAGTTGCTGCTTGAACTAGGAACTGAGATATTTGTCGGAGTATTTTCTGATATGGTTTATATGGATATTGACAGAGATTATGCCGACAATCTCAGTAGTGACAATTGTATTTTAAAAGAGGAATTGTTGAAGATGTTCAGAATTGGCGAAGACGAATCCGATGAAAAAGTGATGCGTCTTATCGATACGATGTTCGTCAATATCAAACACTATGATCTACAAGCTCTTCCGTATGTACTTTCGGCTTAGCATCTTTTACCATCTCTTCAATCTCTTTCTCAAGTCTGCTCGGTTTGACGGTAGGAGCGTAACGCTTGATTTTCTTGCCGTCGGCTGAGATGAGGAACTTGGTGAAATTCCATTTGATGTCCTCGCCTAGAATGTTTTTCGTCTTCTCTTTCAAAAAGGTATAAATAGGTGAGGCATTTTCTCCGTTCACCTCTATCTTCTTCATCATCTGGAAAGTGACGCCATAGTTGACATGGCAGAAGTCTAGAATCTCGTCATCGGTGCCAGGATCCTGCTGGCCAAACTGGTTGCAAGGAAACCCTATGATGACGAGACCTTTGTCTTTGTATTTTTGGTTTAGTTCTTCGAGACCGGCAAACTGAGGCGTGAAACCACATTTGCTCGCAGTATTAACAATCAACATTACCTTTCCTTTAAATTGACTGAAATTCAATACTTTTCCGTTTGAAGCAACAGCCTTGAAATTATATATCGAGTTCATGTTTTCAAAATTTATTTTGATTAATAAAAACAACAATTCGTTGAAATGTTCATTTATAAATAGTAAATTTGCTCATAAAATATTTTAACATGGAAAATTCAGTATTTCAAGTAAGCGGACAAATTGTCGATGTGGTTAACTCCCGTATTTTCAAAGGAACAGTTTCTGTAGAAAACGGCAAGATTGTCAATGTTATAGAAGAAGAAAACGACAACAATCAGCTTATTATGCCTGGTTTTGTCGATTCTCATATTCACATCGAGAGCTCTTTGCTTGTTCCTACTGAGTTTGCACGTCTTGCCGTAACACATGGCACCGTTGCGACAGTGAGCGACCCTCATGAGATTGCTAATGTTCTTGGAATAGATGGCGTTAAATATATGATAGCGACAGGAAAACAATCGCCGATGAAGTTTTATTTCGGAGCGCCTAGCTGCGTGCCGGCTACATCATTCGAGACTTCAGGCGCTATCCTGGATTCGAAGGCTGTTGATGAACTCCTTTCTATGGATGATATAAAATATCTCGGCGAGATGATGAATTATCCTGGTGTCATCTTCAATGATAATGAGGTGCTTGCAAAAATAAATTCTGCCCAGCGTCATAACAAGCCAATAGACGGTCATGCTCCGCTCTTGAGTGGCGATGATTTGGTGAAATATTGTAAATCGGGAATTGCAACAGACCACGAATGTTCTGCTCTCCAAGAGGCTCGTGATAAAGTGGCGCTCGGCATGACGATACAGATTCGCGAAGGCAGCGCTGCCAAGAACTTCAACGCTCTTATCCCCCTCATCGAGGAATCACCCGAAAATGTGATGTTATGCTCCGACGATATGCACCCACACGAATTGGTCAATGGTCATATAAATCGTCTGGTTAAAAAGGCTATCTCTTTAGGATATAATATCTTAGATATATTAAAAGCCGCAACATTAACTCCAATAAAGCATTATAATCTAGAAGTGGGATTGCTTCAAAAGAACGACCCAGCCGACTTTGTTGTCGTAGATAACTTCATTGATTTCAATGTTTTAAAGACTTATATCGATGGCAAGTTGGTGGCAGAGAATAATAAGTCACTCATCCCTGAGAATGATGTCGAACTTATCAATAATTTCATGGCAGAAAATGTTGGTATCGATGATTTCAAGGTTTATGATGAAGGTAAGAATGTGAAGATTATCAATGTGATAAACGGAGAGCTTCTGACAGAGAAATTTGTAGGCCGACCAAAAAGTGTTAATGATAATTTGGTCAGCGATGTTGATAACGACATCTTGAAAATTGCTGTCATCAATCGTTATGAGAAGAAGAAAATCGCTTTGGGTTTCATCAAGAACTTCGGCTTGAAGAAAGGAGCTATTGCTTCAAGCGTGGCTCACGATAGCCATAATATCGTTGTGATTGGTTGCAGCGATGAGGAGATGGCAAATGCTGCCAATATGATTATCAATGCTAAAGGAGGCCTGGTAGCGTGGAGCTACGATAACAATATCAGCATCCCGCTTCCGGTGGCAGGTCTTATGACTAATATTGACGGACATAAAATAGCTGCTGATTATCAGGCGCTCGTTTCTTTATCCAAAGAGTTCGGTTCAACACTCGACGACCCTTTCATGACATTGGGATTTATGTCGCTGCTCGTAATACCTAGACTGAAACTCGGCGATAAAGGTCTCTTCGACTGCGAGAAATTTGAACTTACTACACTCTTTGAATGAATCTCAGAATCTCAAAATCTCCAAGTCTCTTCTAAATCGATGTCCCAATTTGCCTTGACATCGAAGACGTCTTTGTGGTAATAAACTGCTTCAGGCAATAACTTCTTGCCGTAATTTCCTGGCGACCATTTGCCGTTGCCGTCTTTGTCGATGGTGGCTTTAAGCTTGTATTTCTTTGGAGTGAGATATTCGAATCCTATCTTCTTTGTTTCGTTAACTATTTGTCTAGCAACGAATTTGTCTTTTTCATCTAGAAGTTCTACTATAATTTGAGGAACGTTTTCCGGTACTTCTACCGTGACGAAAATATTGCCGTATTGAGAAATTTCAGGCACTTTGAAAGAGATTTCTGTCGTGTCGTTTGTCACGCCTTTGAAACTGTAAAACACAGAGTCAGGAACGATGATTTTGTATGATTTCTCTGGGACTAATGTCTTGTCGAGTTTGTATTTCAATCCGAATGAATCAATTTTTGTGAAATGTAAATCATTGATAATGGTGTCTTTATCAACGATAAACCATGAAGTGTCGCGCATTGTGATATTGGTGACAGGTTCTTTGAAACTCAAGATTAAATCTTGTTCCGGAACTAATTTTCCTGCGCTGATGTTAGTCTTGATTTCCAATGATTTGGAAATGTTTTCCTGTTGTCCTCTTCTTGCGGCTGTCTTACGAGGTTTCAGACTCATCAGAGTGGTGTCGTTAATTAATGTATCGTAATTTATTGCGAAAAAGAGGCTGTCTTTGTTAGGAGTGAAATGCCAAAGTATTGTGTCGTAATTTGATGAATATGTTGGGAATATGCTGAATGTGTCAGGCAATGATTCTAACACTTCTATCTTGACATTATGCGCTGGACGGTTGAAAGCGAAGCGGAGCAGTCCGTCTTCCACGATTTCTTTCTTAAGCAATTTCTGAATAGTGTCTTCTTCTAAAAATGAATATAATACAAGAGATTCTGCTTTCTTGGCTTTTGGTTTGACAGAATCATTATGAACTATGGATTGTGAATTATGAATTGGTTTCACGAGACTATCCAAAAATGCGATGTTCTCATTAGGCAAATCGAATCTGAGATTGGAGTTTTCATCTTTAAGAGCGAAGACAAGATATTCGGTGTCTTTCAATCCTGAGAATTTAAATTTACCTTCTTTGTCGCTTTTGGTAAGGTAATAAGGCTTTCTTATTCTAGGAAGTGAGTCGATGCTAACTGAGTCATTTTCATTACAATAAAGCATTACGTAATAATCGGCAGATGGTTTATGGTCGATGCCTTGAATCAGTTTTCCTTCCAGAGTGAGACTGTCGATGATTTCGCCTGTGGAGAAGACGTAAGAATAGTTCTTGAAGATATTCCCTTCGTGAAGGTCCTTTATTGATTCGCCGAAGTTTATGGAGTATGTGGTCTCGCTTCTTAAAGGCTCTTTAAACTTTATAATCAGCGACTTGCCGCTTAATTTATAATCAGGATTTTTTTCTAGTGGAGGAGAAATAAGAATATTGCTGTTTGGATTGTTGAGCGTCACATATTCATCGAAATTGATGACAATCTCTTTTCCCTCGAACTTAGTCGATTGATTCTCAGGAACTGCCGACAATACAATAGGAGGGACTTTGTCTTTTGGACCGCCAGTAGGTGACACTACGTTGGCACAACGGATAAAACTTAGCATCATTATGAATGCCAAGATGTTAAATATATTTTGAGATATTCTTTTCATAAATGCAAAGATAAAAAAAGGCTAAAGACTAATGGGTAAAGACTAAAGAATTTTTTGATAATTTCTAATTGACAAGACGCTTCAATGTGTGTTAATTTTATGGAAACATTGAAACGTCTCTACTTCATTCCTAATTTTTCAAAACTATATCCTTTATCAGTATAATATTCAAGGACTTTGGTCAATGCTGGAATCATATTGTTGACAGCTTTTTCGCTATCGTGGAATACAATTATACTTCCGTCATCGGCGTTTTTTATCACGTTATTGAAACAATCATCGGGAGTTAACGATTTATCCCAATCGTAAGAAATCACAGTCCAAGCCACGATTTTGAGATTCTGAGATTCTGAGATTCTGAATTTCTTATTAAGCGCTCTTACTTGCGAAAACTTAATTCTTCCATGAGGCGGACGGAACAAAGGCGATTGTATCAACTCGTAAGCTTCTTTGACGGAATTGACGTAATCTTTGGTTTTTGTTTTCCATCCTCTTTCGTGATTAAAGGTGTGACTTCCAACGGAATGACCTTCTTTCTTGATGAGTTCGAATGTTTCTTTATATTTTTTAACATTATTACCGACGCAGAAGAAAGTCGCTTTAGCGTTAAATTTTTTTAATATTTCAAGTACTTGAGGAGTTATTATAGGATGCGGACCATCATCGAAGGTGATGTAAAGTTTCTTTTCGCCCTTAGGCATTTCCCAGAGAAATGAAGGGTAAAACATTCTTAATATTTTCGGAGTTGTGATAAGGCGCATTTAAATAAGTAGAATTTGAAAATACAAAAATAATCAAAAAACAATTACACCTTTTCGGGTATAAATTATTAATAAAAGATAAGATTATACCTTTAAGGGTATAATTGGCAAAAGGCGAATGACAAATGACAAAAGTTTGTTCTTTAGTCTTTTTTGTGATATTTTTTTGTTAAAATTTTATTGTAAATAATAGATGGTTTATATGAAAACAGTCGTGCGATAGGAGTGAGCGAGATTTAATAATTTAATAATCAATAAGTTACCCCCCCTGTTTTTTATTTTTTAAATAAAATATATGCTTGTTTTTGTAAAGAATAAGTGTAATATTTGTGGATGAAAATATTAGAATGTTTAACTAAAATCTTAAAGTCATGAAAAAGTTATTTGCAATTTTATTTTTATTAGGAATTTCTTATGTAGGTATGTCTCAAAGCAAGTATATTGTTGTAGGTGAAGAAAACGCTGGCAAAGAAAATGTTCAACAAGTACAACAAGCAAATCCAAAATTGGGTGATGACAATTTGTATTCTGAATACGAAGCTATGAGCATGCAGTTGGCCAAGACCAACTATTATTTGGACAAATATTCCCGTCAGGCATTGACTGGCGATGTTTTGATTATTGCGGGAAGTGTTTTTACAAGTATGGCAGCATTTTGTGAATCACTCGACACGGCGCTCTTGTGCACAGTAGCAGGTTTAGGCACAGGGATTGCTGGATATATTGTAAAACTTTCTGCTTATAACAATTTGAATTCTAGCAGAGTAAAATATGATGGATTTAAGGTCTCTTATAAATTATAAAGAGATATTAATTAAAAAAAGTCTGCTAATCGATTGATTAGCAGACTTTTTTTTGTACCCCCACCGGGAATCGAACCCAGATTTAAAGTTTAGGAAACTTTCGTTCTATCCGTTGAACTATAGGGGCAGTTCCAATTAGGAATTTGTAATTAGGAATTGCCTTTAGACTTTAGACTTTTGTCTTTAGCCAATTCCGTCTGCAAAAATAATGATTTTTTGCAAATAATTAATTTTTTCATTTTACATTTATTGTTTTGCCAAAATAATTACCTTTGTCACGTTTTTGTAATTTTCATAAGAGAATTTTTAAAAAATGGAAGTTTTTAATTTTATCGTTGATATTCAACGTTTTGTAGAAGAAAAACATAGTCTCGGACTTAAAGTCGGTTTCGTTCCTACTATGGGAGCGCTTCACGAAGGTCATCTTTCATTGATAAATCGTGCTAAAAATGATAACGATATCGTCGTCAGCAGCGTGTTTGTCAACCCAATTCAGTTCAACAATCCTACAGATTTGGAGAAATATCCTCGCACTCCGGAACTCGATATCGAGAAACTTAAGAATGCTGGCTGCGATGCTGTCTTCATGCCTTCTGTAGAAGAGATGTATCCGGAAAAAGTAGAAGACCACTACGACTTCGGCGATTTGGAACGCGTTATGGAAGGCGCTTGCCGTCCAGGTCACTTCAACGGCGTGGCTATCGTGGTTCGTAAGTTATTTGAAATAGTAAATCCTGACAAGGCTTACTTCGGAGAGAAAGACTTCCAACAACTCGCAATCATCAAGAAAATGGTTAACAATCTTAAAATGAATCTTGAGATTGTTCCTTGTCCAATCATCAGAGAAAACGACGGACTCGCCATGAGCTCTCGTAACGTGCGCCTCAACGAAACAGAACGCGCAATAGCTCCTAAAATCTTTGCAACACTTAATGATGCCGTGTCAAAACAGAATTCAATGTCACCTGCAGAGATGAGAGAATATGCTCTCGCTAAATATGCAGAGATAAAAGAGTTTGACGTTGAATACGTTGAGATAACAGATGAAATAAATTTACAATCTATAAATAACTGGAACGAATGTGAACATGCTCGTATCTTCGTAGCTCTTCAACTCGGTCCAGTCCGCTTAATCGATAACGTTAGAATTTTTTAATATGAATATTGAAGTTCTTAAATCAAAAATCCATCGTGCTACTGTAACACAAGCCGACCTTAATTACATTGGCAGCATCACTATAGACGAAGATTTGTTGGATGCAGCTAACATCATTGAAAACGAACGTGTTGACATTTATAACATCACTAATGGCGAACGTCTCTGCACATACGCTATCAAAGGCGAACGCGGTTCTGGTGTCATCGGAATCAACGGTGCAGCAGCTCATAAAGTAAACGTCGGCGACCTCGTCATCATCGTTTCTTACTGCTCAATGGATTTCGAAGAGGCAAAAAAACACAAGCCTTCTATCGTATTCCCTAACGAGAATAATAAGATATGATTTAGCTGTCAGCTATCAGCTATCAGCTATCAGTTGTCAGCTATCAGCTGTCAGCATTAGAGTATAATTAAAAAGTAAAAGCATTGAAAAAGAAGATTTCCAATACATTAACTTATATCATTTTCCTTTTATTGGGAATCCTTCTTCTTTGGCTTTGTTTTAGAAAGATAAATTTCTCTGAAGTCTTGGATTATGTCAAGACTGCAAAATATTCCTGGATGTTGCTAAGTCTGGCATGTCTGGGAATTTCTTTGTTTTTCAGAGCTTTACGCTGGAATATCTTGATAGAATCTCTCGGCTATAAAACGAGAGTTTCAACCACTTACGAATCCGTCTTGATAGCATATTTCGCCAATACTGTCTTCCCTCGACTCGGCGAAGTGACACGATGCGGAACATTAACAAAAAAAGAAAATATTCCTTTCGACAAATCATTCGGAACTGTCATCTCAGAACGCGTCCTCGACCTTGCTGTTCTTTTCGCAATGGCGATATTAGTCGTTCTTTTTCAATGGAGTCTGCTCGGAAGTCTGATAACTTCATGGCTTAATCCTTTGATAGAAACGTTAAAAAACAATGTCGTTTTAGGTGTAGTTTCAATCTCTACATTGATATTGCTTCTCGCTGTAGTAATATTTATTTTCAAAAAGAAAAAAAGCATAATAACAGAAAATAAAATCTACAAGAAAATCGCCTCGATATGCAACGGATTCCTAGATGGCATCAAGACAATTTTCACCATGGAGAAGAAAGGCCTGTTTATACTTTATACATTATTAATATGGGGATTTTATGTCGTAATGACGTGGCTGCCATTTTATATGCTTCCTGAGACATCGCATCTCGGATTGACAGAAGCCATCACTTTATTAGGATTGGCGACACTCGGAGTTGTGGCGCCGGTTCCAGGAGGAATGGGAGTTTATCACTTCATCGGAATACTTTTATTAAACGGATTTTACGGCATCTCAGAAGCAGCAGCCGTTTCGTTCGTCACAATAAACCACACAAGTCAGATGATATTCTATCTCATCACAGGCGTTATCTCTTACGTCATTATGTTCTTCATTGACAGAAGGAAACCGATTAATGACTAAAGACTAAGGACTAAAGGCAAAAGGAGGATTAACATGAAGCATTTAGAAAAGATTTACGATAAGATTTTAGATGACAAATCTCTTGAGGAGAAGTTGAATTTGTGGCGTGAGGAGGGAAAGACGATAGTCTTTTCAAACGGATGTTTCGACATTTTACATCGTGGTCATGTGGAATATCTTTCCAAAGCAGCCGACCTTGGCGATGTGTTGATAATAGGTTTAAACACTGACGCTTCCGTAAAAAGAATCAAAGGTCCATCGCGACCAGTCAATGATGAGAAAGCACGCGCCGTGGTGTTGGCAGCATTGGAATTCGTCGATGCGATAATGTTTTTTGAAGAAGACACTCCTTATAATTTAATCAAATGCGTTCAGCCTGACGTACTTGTAAAAGGCAAAGACTACAAAGCAGAAGACATCGTCGGCTACGACATCGTTATCAATAAAGGTGGTAAAGTAGAGACAATAGAATTAGTCGAGGGGTTTTCAACGACGAATACTATTGAGAAAATGAAATATGAGTAAAATTGCAGTTTTTGAATATGGCAAAATGCCACTCGCCGAATGGATTGACAACAATCGTGATTGCGAGAAAATGGTATTAGTTGGCAACGTTTTTTACGAATCTAATGATAAACATTCTCGTGATTTACTTTTTGATTTTAACGACATAGCGAAAAATTTCCAAACTGTTGAATTTGACATAACAGATTTGCATTTGGTTGACAACGAAGGAAATATTGATGAAGATTATTCCTCTCCTTATGATGTGGAAGAAAAAAGATCTTCTATGATTCTTAAAATGCTTGTAAATAGAAAATACGGTACAAAATTCATTTACAATAACGGCATTCTGACAACTTTAGATGGTAAAGTGCTTATATATCATCCAGAAACGAAACACGTCATCGTTCCTGAAGGAATAGAAATTATTGGCAATTGGGCTTTCATATCATTTGACAAGATGAATAAAATCGATTTGCCCAATAGTCTGAAGGAAATAGGCGATTATTCTTTTAAATTTGTTGATAATTTGAAAGAATTAACCATACCAGATTCTGTTGAAAAACTTGGTGAAGGCTCATTTTGTTATTCCAATATAGACTCCATTAAAGTCTCTGACAAAATCGAGACATTTCCTGCATACTGCTTCAGATATTGCAAAATTGACAAACTTCCTTCAGCACTCAAAACCATAGAAGATGACAATTGTTTTGAATTTGAAAATGAGAATGATGTGATTGAATTCCCACATGGATTTGAGCATCTTGGAAGTTATTCTATCGGATATATTTTTGAAGAAATACGCTTTCCTGCAACGACCAAATATATCGCTGAAGATTTCTGGTACGATTCCCTTGTTGGTCCAGATGAGAGAGATGATAAACCTCAAATTATAATAGACTCTGATAACCCATATTTTTCTGTCGATGAGAATAATAATCTTATCTATAAATGTGTTGCAGATATTGAAACAACAAGGCTTTTCTCTCGTCGTGCAATTAGTTTTGTAGAATCGGAAACAGAACGTAATTACTTGCTTGAAAAAGACGTATTGCTTTCTCCTAAAGATATGATCAATCTGGTTGAGATGTCTCCAGAAAAATCCGAATATCTTAGAAAATGGTTTTATTGGGATTTAGATCAAACAACGATACTTACTGAGCAAGAGAGACTTATGCTTTCTTATATAAGGGAGAAAACTAATAGTGTTCGGGATGAGTTACATTCATTTTTAAAAAACAGAAGACTGGTTGCATTTGGCATTTCATCAGACGGACAAGAAACCGTACTTGGCAAGTATTCGCATAGTTTGTCCTGCACTGACGATATTAGAAAAATGCAAGACTTGGAAAAATATGACAAGATTATCGCTAAACAATATAAAGTCAGTGACAAAAATCTTAAAAATGAATTAGGTCGTTTTGAAATAGATAAAGATAACTATTGTATCAATAATATATACTATTTTGAGGATTATCCTATTCCGCAGAATATCCAAAATCTCATTGATGCTTATATTGATTTGCCACATCCTTTTGAGGCTGGCGACATCGTAAAAACAAAACACCGCAATGAACAATTCGTTGTCGCAGAAGTTATTACGCCTACCAAAGAACAGATAGAATCCAAATATGTCGATTCTTCAGATATGGCGGTAACGGTTCTGCCTATTGAATATTCGGAAAGAGTAAGAGAATGTTTAAGAAACGGGAATCAAATTCCAGAAGAGTTTTTCAACGAACACAATCACATCAGTTTCCTTAGTTTGGAAATGATAGAAAAATTCAATTCATAAACACATATTTAAGACAAAAATTAAGGTGACTTCTAATTAGAAATCACCTTTTATTTTAATCAATCTTCAGCACCAATCCTTTCAGGTAAGCTCCTTCTGGATGATAAATATTTACCGGATGGTCGTCTGGCTGGTCGAGTTGGAATATTATCTGTGCCTTGCGTCCTGCTTCGATAGCTGCTGCCATCACGATGCTTTGGAACTGCGCCTTATCGACGGCTTGCGAGCAGCTGAAAGTGAACAAGAGTCCGCCTTCTTTTATCTTCTTCATCGCTTCGAGATTGATGAATTTGTAGCCTTGCAAACCTCTATGTAATGACTTATGATTCTTGGCGAATGCTGGTGGGTCGAGGATGATAAGGTCGAACTCGCCTTTTTTCATATTCTGAAGGAAGAGCTTAGCATCTTCAGCGACGCTTGGATTATTTTCTACACTGAATCCGTTGAGAGCGATGTTCTTTTCACAAGCCTCAATAGCTTTTTTTGAACAATCGACGGAGACGACTTTATTGGCACCGCCTTTAAGAGCTGTGACAGAAAAACCTCCTGTGTAACAGAATGTATTAAGGACGTTCTTTCCTTTAGCGAGTTGTCTTACTAAGTCACGGTTGAAACGTTGGTCGAGGAAGAAACCAGTCTTCTGACCGCCTTCCCAGTCAACGAAGAACTTAGAATCGTTTTCCAATACGAAGTCATCAGAATTTTCACCTATGAGATAACCGTCTTCCACAGCCTCTTTGCCCATGCGCTGCATCGCCTCGGAGCTCTTGTTATAGACCGAATTGATATTCAAACCATCAATATTCATCAAGACTTCAGCGATAGTTTTAACATTGAGAGCCATGCCCTCAGTCTGAGCCTGAACGACGGCAGTCTTTCCATAAATGTCGATTATCAAACCAGGAAGTTCATCACCTTCAGAATGGACGAGACGATAGCAGTTGGTATGTTCGTTATCAGTAAGTCCCATCAATTTACGAAGTTCGAAGGCTTTGGCGAGACGTTCTTTCCAGAAGAATCTGTCGATTTTTGTGTTTTCGAAAGATAATACTTTCACTGCGATATTACCTGCTTCAGCGAAACCTGTTCCGAGAATATTGTTTCTGGAGTCAACGACAGTCACAATGTCGCCAGCTTGTAAATCAGCAGCTGCCGATTCAATAGCGCCTGAGAAAATCCAAGGATGGAAACGTTTAACGGCCTCGTCTTTGCCTTTGCGAAGTTTTATTATAGGATAATAATTCATAATCATAATTTTGTACAAAGATAATAAAAGTCCACAAGACTACATGACAACAAGACAACAAGTTTTTTAACAATCTTAATTTCTAATTATAAGACGTGTTAATGTGTGTTTATTTCTAAGTAGGCATTGACGCGTCTCTACAATCATTGTCAATTCCTCATTCCACATTCCTCATTGCTATTTGGTATCCTTCTTCGTATAATGCCAGCAATTTCTTGGTGTCGCGCTCCATTCGTCCTACTTCAATAGGTCTCTCTGGTCTGATGACAACTATCTCACCAGCTGCCTCCAGTTCTTCTATCATGCTGATTTGCTGGTTGTAAATCTTGTTGCGCTGACGAATGGCTTCTTGCATCGCAGGAAATTCCTTATAAAACAATGATGCGGCCTTAATATCTTTTTCCGACTTTCTGTAACCTTTGTTGCGTGTCAAAACAACGACATTGTTGTCGTAGCCAAGCTCTCTCGCTCTTAAGATAGGGATGGAATCTGCTATGCCTCCGTCTAACATAGGCTCGCCGTCAACGTATGTAATAGGGCAGACAAAAGGAAGACTGCTCGATGCTTTCACAATGTCGATTACTCTGTTGGCATCGTGCTTCTCTTCATAGTAACATGCTTTTCCTGTGCGGCAGCTTGTCGTAACCATCTCGTAACGTTCCTTGCAATTGGCCAGCATCTCGTAGTCATAAGGCAAGATTTCATTTGGGAAAGTGTGAAACAATAAATCAAAATCCATGATGTTACCTTTTTTCAAGAGGTATTTTATCCCGATGTAATTATATTTCTCGAGCAAATCGATGTTACTGTATTTCGCTCTGCCTCTTTGATTTGAGATGTATGAGAGTCCGTTGCATGCGCCGGCGCTAACTCCAATAGAATAAGGGAATCGTATGCCTTTATCCATGAAACAATCTAAAACGCCACATGTGAAGACGCCTCTCATGCCTCCACCTTCAAGTATCAATCCGGATCTTTCTGTAATGTTCATTTTAAGCCTTATTTTTCAAACTATGCCTAAACCTTTTTGTGATGCAAATGTATTGATTTTTGTTAAAATAAATTATCTTTGCTAAACATAAATCTATATTTTAAAACAATAAGGAAATGAAAAAGTTTTTCGTCATATTTATTCTTGTTTTATCATTCGTTTCTTGCGAAAAATCTCAACCTAAAAAGAAGACTTTCAACTATCCTGAATCTAAAGTATGGAAACACGGCGTTTATTCCAAACATACTGCTAAAGAACTCGAAGGCGTCTTCGATGGACTTGAAGTCGATGTGATATATTCACCTGAGATAGATAATATCTTCATCGGAAGATCTATTAAAGATACAGTACATAAATTTTATTTAGATAGATGGTTCGCATATTTGGATGAACCAAGCAAAATGGCGTTTTGGGTTGACTTTAAGAATCTTACTGCAGAAAACGCGGAAGGTGCTTTTGTTGTTTTAGACACTATCTCAAAAAGATATAACATAAAAGACCGCATGTTTGTCGAAAGCCGAGACATTGAAGCTCTTATGATTGGAAAGAAGAAGGACTTTTTTACAATGTTATGGGTCGATAATATTTATTGGTCGAAGTTGGATACGGCTTCCTTGATGCAGAAAATCCGCTCGCAAATCGAGTATCTGCAACCTGATGCGATAAGCTGTGAATATAGAATGTTTCCTCTTTTATGCGACACCTTCCCTGAACAGAATATTCACTTTTGGGATACTCCTAAAAAATATACTCCTGAAAACGTAGAGTTTACACAGAAGATTTGCAGAAATAAAAGCGTAAAGGCTGTCCTCGTCGATTATCCTACACCAATAGATTATTAATGTTTATTAAGAACCTAATATTGATACGTTAATGTTTTTTAACGTAATGGTATGTTCTGGATTCCAATAACTGTCGGTATGAGTTGGTTTTAGATAAATATCTAATTTACTCTCATTAGAATCATTGACAGATATAGTTTTTATAAACTCCATTTTCATCCATTGGTTAGGTTTGTAGTCTTTTACTGTCAGAAGCTTGCTGATATAATCTGAATGTGAAATCTTAGAGTTTTTATTGTTAGCATAATCTAAGCAGAGACTTATAAATTTGCTTTGTGTCACTTCTCCTGTATATTTCACATCGGCGGTCACAACAATCTTGATTTCCTTGCATCTGTTTTTAAATTCTGTTGACAGTATATTCGTATTCACAGGTTTCTTTACACTTGGCTTTTCTGAATGTGAAGCGCAATATGCTGAATCTATCACAAATTCTTTTATGACATTGAATTTGCTTTGCGGATAAAGCGGTTCTTTTGTGACTCTGTCGTTTAAATACGCATAATTGTCGATGTAAACCATTGTCTCAAAGTCTTTCCCGATTTTTTCAACTAATTCCTTGTCGTTGACTCTTTCTAGTTCTAAATCATCTTTCACCAGATAAGCTCTTGGCCAGTTGTCCATATCCAGGTAATAATATTCTCCATAGATACAATCGAAGATTTTTCTGGTATATCTTAGGAAAGTGGTCTTCAAGTCGCAATGGAATTCGCTGATTGTGTCGAGTTCGCCTCCCATCCAATGGATTTTGTTTGGCGTTCTCATGTTGTAATTGTCTCTTAACAAAGCATTTAATGTTGGGACTATGTCGTTATGAGACACCACCGATTTAAAATGCTGTGATTTTTTCAACATCGGCGACCAGATAATCAAAGGAACATGAAACGAGTCTAACGGGTTGTATGGATTTAAATTGAAGCTATGGTCTCCTGTGATGATGAAGATTGTATTTCCATCGTCATAAAACTCATTATATCTTTTGATAAAATGTTCAATTGACTTATCTCCATAAAGAGTCGCTGCCAGATAACCTATTATTTCATTTTTCTTGGCCTGCTCTTTTTCTGGCAATGTGGAAATTATTTCTCTGACTTTATTATAATATAAATCTGTTTCTTCTTTATTGTTGAGTTTCAGTTTGTTGTCGTGCTGTGATATCGTTATGAACAAGTCGAAGTTGGACTTTGTCTTGTCACGTTGTTCAATAATATCCATGCTTTTGTCAAACATGACTTTATCGTGCCATCCCCAATAAGTGTAGTCGAATTTTTTAGATTCTTTCTTGGTAAATTCTTGATAGAAAGGCGATAGGTAATCTGCTTTTTGAGTCACAAGATAATCGTAGACTTTATCGAAAGAGAATTCGCCGGCATAGAATGCATTTGTTGAGTAATTGTTGTTTTTCAACACACTAAACAAGGAGTTGTATTCAGGAATGTCGCCGAATTGGAATCCCATAAATCCGTGAGGCACAGAGCCTGTGATGGCTGGAACGGCACCGAAACTGCGAGGTGTCGTCGATAAGCAGTTGGTCCACAACAAAGAATGTTTCGACAATGAATCTAGGAAAGGAGTGAAGGTGTATCCGTATTTGTTCTGTCCAAATAAATCGTAATCTAATGACTCAACGATAATTATAACGATGTTAGGTTTCTTGTTTGATTTTTCGAAGAAAGGTCCTAATACATTCTTTATGTCATCTTTTCTTTCCAGAGGATATTTGTAGTCATAGACTTTTCTGTCGGGATAGATTTGTTTGTATCTTTCAATTTGGCTCTCGTCGTATTCTATCTTATTGGTATTGAAGTTGGTATTTTCATTGTCAATAAAACAAGAATGTATGCAGTAAGAGATTTTATTGACCACATATTTATCTTGGTCAGGTTTTATTATGAAAAATAAAGGAGCAGATGCTACCATTAATAATAAGGTGACGAATATCGAGATTGTGCTTAATTTTTTCTTAGACAATTTAAGCGAGAAGAATATAAAAAGTATGATTAATGCTATTGTGCCTAAGATAATCCAGATGTTAAGGACGGATTTTATTGTGAATAATGTTTCCCATAAAGGTCGGCTTATCAATTCGTTGCCCATCAGAATACCTGTTGATTTATGATAAATCATAAGTCCTGATTCTAAGATAAACATTATGCTGAATATTAGCGCTGCTGTGAAAGTAGCGCTCTTTTTTGAAAAGGTAAAGATGATAAGATATAAGACAAAAACGCAAAGACTTACAAAACACGCGCTCGTTAAATTGCCGTAAATCAGACCGGCGAAACTGCTAATCTCAGAAACTCCTCCTATAAACAAAATGTCTATCAATCTTATAGAGAAAATAGAACATATATAGCAAATCGCCATTATTATAAAAGGACGAAGGCATTCGTTTATTTTATCGTTTATCTTAATCATAATCAAAGTCAAATCAAAATAATTGTCGTTAAGACTTTTGCAAAATTAAGAAAATAATACGACTTCTCTATGTTAAAAAGTGTTAAAAATAAAAGGTGACTCCATTGCAGGAATCACCTTGATAAATTTTATAAAGTGTTAATAATAAATAACTTTTTGATGTTAATTATTTAGAGACAACGACTTTTTTAACTGTTACGTTGGCGTCTGAAGTAAGAACTCTTACGAAGTAGATGCCGTTGTTGTAGTTCTCTGTATTGATTTGTGCGTTGTTGCTGTTTGCGTTTATTACTTCAACAACTTGACCAACAGCATTGTAAATTTCAACATTAACGATGTTTTCGCCTTCGATGTTGAAATAGTTGCTTGCTGGGTTAGGCATGATGTTGATGTAGTTTTCAGTAGTGACTTCATTTACTGAAGTGCCGCAGTTGATGTCATATTCCAAGAATAATGGTTCGAAGTTTTCGTCTATGCCTTCACGTTCTACGCTGAAAATAACCTCATCATTGAAATAGATTTTGAAGGAAATTTCATAGTCGTATTGACCTGCGACCCAAGTGAATAGGTAATTGTCTGGGCAGAGTTTTAAGATTTGTTCATAAACATCATCTTCTGTTAAAGGGCATGTGACTTCATGTTTTATGCCTGTTGATTCGCTGATTATTTCGATGTATGCATTGTTCCAGCCGTCGTTGAAAGAGTCGGATAATTCGAAACGGAGTTCGCACATATCTTCTTCAGCGCAAGCGTTGATAGAGACTTTCACGCTGTTAGAACCTGATGACAAACATTCGCCGCCCCAATTTGCTCTGACGATAAAATTATATTGTCCTGGTTCCAAGTCTTCAATTTCAAATGATGTTTCTGTTATGCCATCGTATAAAGGAGTGTCGGCAGTATAGCTTGTATATATTTCGTATGTTACATCAACAGGATTTTCAGGAGCTTCCCATGTCAATGTCACGTTGTTGTAATCTTCTTCTGGTATTGTATATGACAAGTTTTCAGGGCCTTCGCATTCAGAATCTTCCATGATGATGATAATGCTATAATCGACGCCGCTGATGTTGACAGCTGCAGAAAATATTTTGCCGTCTGCTGTCACGCTGTTTACGCTATAAATTGTCCAGTCTGATGTTTCGCCCATTCCGTTCATTGAAAGGTAATCGTTGAATGTGATTAATTCGCCGCCAACGAAAGCGAACGCTCTTCTTGTATCAGGGAATGCAGGGAAAGAGATAGCGTAGTATCCGAATGTTTCGCCTGAATTGTTAACGCAAGTAGCTGAGATTGCGTTGCCTTCACTAAGAGTATTAGTGATTCGTGTAAATTCGTCATTGACAACGTCGTAGGTGAAAGCTGCAGGTGTTGCTCCGTCTAAGTAACCGCAGAGATAAGTGCCTTCGCTTGAAACTCCCAATGCTTCTCCGAATACGTCTTCGCCAAAGTCATTGTATTCGCCGTTAATCCAGTAGCATGGCAGCCAGCCCATATTAGCAACACTATGACCAACGACAACGGAAGCGTCGTTGCTGAGTGTGTTGGCTCTTGAAGAGACATAGCTGTTGGTGTTAAGTCTCACATAACCATTTTCTTCTGACCATAAATAAGAATGGGAGTTCCAGTTTGAGTCGGTCTGCATTACGAGCAATGTGGAACCGTCGTTTGTCATACCCCATGCGTTGCTGTAATCTACCATTAAAGATGGGTCTAATGTGTTAGGGAAGTCAGGGTTCATGCCCAAGAAAGTCCATTCTCTTGTCTCTGGGCTCCATAAACCTGCAGCATTAACGCCTAATGTTGGTTCCAGGAAATAACCAGCGATGATGCCGTCATCTGACACGGCGAAAGCGTATCCATCAATTTGTATTAAACCTGTTGCTTCTGACCAGTAGAAACTTACGCCTTCATCAAAAGATTGGATTGCAACATGTTGTCCGTTATCGGAAACATCGTAAGGATAATGATACTGATTGTCGAGTTGGATAACGATGCCACCTCTTTCTTTTGAGACTTTCACTTTAGGAGCGTTGTCGTTTTGTGCATTAGAAATAAAGGCGCACAAAAACAATGACATCGTAATGATTAGTTGTAATGTTTTTCTCATTTTTTAGATTTTTTATTAGTTAATATCATTTTTTACAAAGATACTATTTTCGAGTTAATGGGAGATGGCGTTTATACAAAAAAAGCGACCTCTATAGAGATCGCTTTTCTGTTATTGATTTATAATCAATTACACATTATTTAGAAACAACAACTTTTTTAACTGTTACGTTAGCGTCTGAAGTAAGAACTCTTAGGAAGTAGATGCCGTTGTTGTAGTTTTCTGTGTTGATTTGTGCGTTATTGCCGTTTACGTTGATGATGTCAACAACTTGACCTACAGCGTTGTATATTTCAACGTTAATGATGTTTTCGCCTTCGATGTTGAAATAGTTGCTTGCTGGGTTAGGCATGATGTCGATATTGTTTTCAGTAGTGATTTCATTAACGTCAGCTGCACAGTTAACTTCGTAGTTTAAGAAGTTCAATTCGAAAGTGTCAGTGATGCCGGCCATGTCAACTTTATAAATTTCTTCACCTTCCAAAGCAATTGAGAAACCGATTTCTGCGTCCCATTCGCCTTTAACCCATGTGAAGGTATAAGTGTCGTGGCATAATGGAAGAACTAATACTACAGGTTCTTCGATGCTGCCGCCTTGTTTGAGTTCAACTTTATAAACCATGTCGCTTAAAGTACCAACTATTTGGATGTAAGCGTTGTTCCATCCGTCGCCGTATTCGTCAATCATGGTGAAGGTAAGTTCGCACATGTTTTCAGCAGCGCAAGGATAGATTGTAGGTTTTACTGTGTTAGAACCGTTTGACAAGCATTCGCCGCCCCAGTTAGCTCTAACTAAGAATGTGTATGTACCTGGTTCTAAGTCTTCAATTTCAAATGATGTTTCTGTGATGCCAGCGTAGATTGGTTCTGTTGCTGAATAGCCAGTATAGATTTCGTATGTTACGTCGACAGGATCAGCAGGAGCTACCCAGTTGAGGATTACGTTGTCATAGTCGTTTTCTGGAATTGAATAAGTCAAGTCTGTTGGGCCATCGCATAATGATTCTTCAAGAGTGATGATGAAAGAGCAATCTTGGCCGTCGATATTAGCTGCGCCGATGAATGTTCTTCCGTCAGCTGTTACGTTGTTGATGCTGTAAATAATCCATGATTCAGCTTCGCCAACGCCGTTAGCTAATAAATAATCGTTGAAATACATGACTTCGCCGCCTACGTAAGCGAAAGCTCTTCTCATGTCAGGCATTGGAGGGAAGCCGCCAGCCAAATAACCGAAAGCGTCGCCGTTGTCAGTTACGCATGTTGCTGATAAAGCTGTACCAACTTCAAGAGTGTTAGGAATTTGTGTCAATTCGTTGTTGTTGACGTCATAAATGAAAGCATTGCCATCAACGCCATCAACGTAACCGCAGATGTATCTTCCGTTTGGAGAAGCGTTCATTGCTTCACCATAAAGGTCTTCGATGTTATAGATTTCTCCATCTTTCCAGTAACATGCTGTCCAGTAACCGATTGCGTCGGTGCCGTGGCCAACGATAACGCTACCGTCGCTGCTGATGCCGTTAGGTCTTGTCTGTGTTGATGTGCCGTTAGGAAGTTGTGAATAACCATCGTTAGGAGTCCAGAGGTATGATGATGTTTCCCAGTCGGCTGTGAATTGCATAACGCCAACATGAAGGCCGTCGTTTGACATTGCCCATGCGCCGTTATAGTCTGGGTTGTCCATATCCAAGAAGAATTCTGGATAGTCAGGGTTCATGCCTAAGAATTGCCATTCTTTGACGTCTGAGTACCATAAGCCAGCAACAGAAACGCCTTGGTCGTTAGTGTAGTAGCCTGAAACGATACCGTCGTCTGATACTGCGAAGACTGTACCATTGATGTAAATCATGCCTGTTGATTCTGACCAATAGTAACTTTCTGATTCTCCGAAAGCTTGGATAGCTACGTGTTGTTTGTTGTCTGAAATGTCGTATGGGAAATGGTATTTGCTATCAATGATTGTGATAGCAGTACCTTTTACATCCATTACTCTTACTTCAGGAGCGCGAGTTTCTTTTTTAGCATCTTGTTTTTCAACTGATGTCATTACGTTGTGATTAGCGTTTCTTTGAGCGTTTACGTTGAAACCGCATACAAAAAGAGCCAATGCCAACATTAAATGTAAAGCTTTTTTCATTTTTTTCGAATTTAATATTTATAAATAGTTGTTAAAAGTCAAAATAGAGTTTTAAGGTTTCAGATCAAATGGTAAAAATTGTTCTGGAAAAATCTATGCAAAGATAGTTTATTTTTCGAAAAAAATGAATGAAAAATTGCGTTTTCAATGTTAAAAATATCTAAAACATAAAAACTTATGCTGAATTGATAAAATAGTGATTTAAAATGGGAATAATATAAAATGACAAGACACCTATTAAATAAGTGTCTTGTCATTTTTTTAAATTTCTGCTAGTTTCTTTTCTACGAATTTCCAGTTTATTATTTGCCAGAATTCATTAAGATATGCAAGTCTGAGGTTTTGTTGGTCAAGATAATAAGCATGTTCCCATACATCGCACACCAACAGAGGCTGTAATTCATTGTTAGTTAAAGGTGTTTCTGCATTGCTGGTTTGCAGTAGCGATAGTTTTCCATCTTTGTCACCAACAAGCCAAAGCCAGCCGGAGCCGAAGAGTGTAGCTGCCTGTTTGATGAACATCTGCTTGAAGTTGTCGAAGCTTCCGAAGTCGCGTTCTATGGTTTTAAGGAGGAGCGCTTGGGGATGGCAGCCCTTTTCTGGCGTCATGCAATGCCAATAGAAAGTGTGGTTCCAAACCTGAGCTGCATTGTTGAAAATAGCCCCTTCACTATTTCTAATAATGTCTTCCAACGACATGTTTTCAAACTTGGAATTCTCTATTAAATTGTTGAGATTCTTGACATAAGCAGCATGGTGCTGGCCATAATGAAAATCTATTGTCCTTTGCGAAATGTGAGGCTCTAGGGCATCTCTCTTGTAGGGTAATTTTGGTAATTCTATCATAGTTGTTGTTTTTTCATATTTAACAAAATTATAATACTATTGTTCGAGATTATTTTGTAGCATGGTTGAAAAAAACTTATTTTTGCGAAATGAAAATCTATTATGTAAGCGACATCGATGTTTTTAAAGAAGATTTCATTGAAAAATGTGCTTCTTTTTTCCCCGAATGGAGAAAGGATAAGATGTTGCAATATAAGCACTTAAAAGGTAGAGTGCAAAATGGATTGGCATATCTCTTACTTATAAAGGCGTTGCAGGAGGAAGGTGTTTTTAAAGAACTGCCTGAATTTTCATATAATGAACATGGAAAACCGTTCCTGAAAAATTATCCTGAATGGTATTTTAATATAAGTCATTGTAAAACTGCTGTCTGCTGTGTGTTATCAAAAAAAGAAATAGGTATTGACATCGAAGAGATAGCTGCTTATAAAGAAAGTCTCGCCGATTATATATGTAATGAAAATGAGTTCACCGAATTGCAGAACTCTGAAAATCAGGCGGAAGCTTTCTATAGATTATGGACAATGAAAGAAGCGGTCTTTAAAATGCTCGGAACAGGAATAACGAAGGAAATAAAAAACATCCTGAATATACCTTGTATTAATGTTGAGACACATAAAATCGGCAACTATTTTATTTCTATCTCCTTTTTTAAAGACAACGAGACTACAAGACCACAAGACTACAAGCTTTAGAGTATATATTATTGATTATCAGATTATAAAGTGTTAATTTTTAATAATTTGAGTTTTTGTGGTATAAGTTGTTGTAAATCAATATAAAGAATCTGATTGTTAATTTTATATTAGATTTAATATTAGCCTTTTATGTAGTCTGAAACCTTATATTTATCTGATTATCTTGTTATTATGTTTTAATTAAAAAATTATCCGTTTTTCATACGACTAATCTTTGATGCTGGGTATATCTTTGCATCGTTAAAGTCAAAAATTAGTAGATATGGGAACCTTAGAAAATTCTGTCCAACTTATTGGACGTCCCGGCTCCGATCCGGAAATTAAAACAGTAGCAAATCGTAAAGTGGCAAGATTCAGTCTGGCGACAAAAGATTATTCTTATAATGAGAATCATGAGTTGGAACCGACAACTTCTTGGCATAACATAGTTGCGTGGGGAAAAATTGCAGAGCAGGCAGAGAAACTAATAAAAAAAGGAAAGCGTATTGCTTTGGAAGGAAGGCTGCGAACACGAGTTTATGAGAAAGATGGAAAGAAAAACTATTTTACTGAGATTACAGTGAATGAGTTCATGATGATTGACCGCACAAGTAATGACGATCAAGCAGATTCATAGATTTGTTAAAAAATATTGATGTTTCAACGGCATATGGACTTTTTGGATTATATTTGTACGATGTTTAAAATGAAAAGCAATGAAGATAGTATTTTTAGAACCATTGGGACTTTCAGTTGAAAGAATAGAAAAAGAATGTGACTTATTGAAATCATTAGGACATGAAGTAATTGTTTATGCTGACAGATGTCCAGATAAAAATATAGAAAGAGCATCAGACGCTGATATTGTCATAGAAAGCAATATGCCGTTACGCAAAGATTTCTTCGACGCTTGTCCTAACCTGAAAATGCTATCAATTGCATTCACGGGTTTAGATCACATAGATTTAGAAGAATGTGAGAAAAGAGGTATCATAGTAAACAATGCGGCAGGTTATTCAACTGAAGCTGTAGCTGAGGAAGCTATATGCATGATGATAGGCTTATATCGTCATGTGATAGAAAATGATAAGATTACCAGAAACTGTGAAGGCCCGTCATTGGCACCAGGAAGAGAGATATCGAATAAAACAGTTGGTATTATCGGACTTGGAGCGATAGGACAAAGAACGGCAAAATTGGCTCAAGCATTTGGATGTAAAGTGATAGCCTGGAACAGAACGCCGAAAGATGTAGAAGGTGTTACTTTGGTAGATAAAGAGACTTTGTTGAAAGAGTCGGATATTATAACATTGCATATTGCTCTCAATGAAGAGACGCGTAATTTCATTACAGCAAAAGAAATAGATATGATGAAACCATCCGCTATAATCATCAATGCGGCGAGAGGTCCTATAATAAATACAAATGACATAGCAGAAGCGTTGAGAAACGGTAGAATTTCAGGAGCGGCTCTTGATGTGTTCGATAAGGAACCACCTCTTGACAAGAGCAATCCTTTATTGAACTTGCCTAACACAATGCTCATGCCTCACATCGGATTTGCAACCGAAGAAGCCTTTGAATTAAGACTCGGTATAGTTGTAAAAAATGTCGAAAAATTTGTGAGCGCTTGTTGAAAAATCGAATGTATTATATTCTATTTTGAAGAAATGTATATAAAATACAGATTTATAAAAGAATTTGTTTTTGTTAACATATTGATTTAGTATTTGTTATATGTTGTTATGTTGAGTTGATAAATATTTTATTTTTTTATTTGATTATAAAAATACTAATTGTATTTTTGCATTGGTAAAACCCCCTAATAATTTTGTATTTAGGCATTATGCCTATCCTTGAGCGAAAAGTGGTATTTTTTTTTATGTAAACAAGGATTTAATATAAAGTTTTCACTTGAATTCATATTCAAGTGAGGGGGGCTTTATATCATCTGATTAAGATAATTTTTATTTATCTGCTGCATTAAAAGAAAATGTAAAAAATGTTAATTTTGCTAACCTTTAGATAATTTATCGGAAGTAATGCAGTTACTGATAATATTTTAATGATATTTATTTGCGAAAGGTTTTATAAATGAAAAAGTCTATTCTTTTATTTGTAGTGTTATTGTTTGCATCGAATTGTATGCAAGCTAAGCAGCCTGCATTATATCCTGAAAAAGATTATCGTAATTCATTCAAAATAACATTTTTGTCGTGGATAAGCGGTAGTACAAAAATCTCTTACGAGCGTGCTTTCGCTAATATACGCCAGAGCGGAGAATTATGTACGAGTCTTATAGGTGCGGGACGTGATAAATACAATAATGATCCTAAAGGTTTTACCATGCGTTATGGACATAAGTTCTTTATGAATGAGAACCAGAAGAAATCTTTGATGGGATTTTATCTCCGTCCGGAAATAATTTATTCACATTATTCATATAATCGTCAGGTCGACGGTATGCGTGCTATGGCGAAGTCTACAGCATTTATTGGAACATTCGGTTATCAATATGTTCATAAGAGATTTCTTGCAGATTTCTGGGTAGGTGGCGGCTATGCAGCAGGAACTCCTGCCGAGACTTATTATCATCATGGTTTCGAGCTGTGGCATTTCTTTAATAGTGTGAATACAGATATTGCACTGAGTTTCAGCATTCGTTTGGGTTATTGTTTTTAATAATAGATTTAGATGATACCACAAGACACAATAATGAGTATTCTCGACACCGTCCGTATTGAGGAGGTCGTCGGTGATTTTGTCAGTCTTAAGAAAAGAGGCGCCAACCTTATTGGAGTGTGCCCTTTCCATAAGGAAAAGACGCCGTCATTTATCGTGTCGCCGTCAAAAGGTATCTTTAAGTGTTTCGGATGTGGCAAAGCCGGCGACTCGGTGCGTTTCATTATGGAACACGAACATTATTCATATCCTGAGGCTCTGCGTTTCCTGGCTCAGAAATATGGTATCATAATAGAAGAGAAGGAACAGACTCCTGAAGAGATGGTGGCGCAGAACGAACGTGAGAGAATGTTCAACGTCAATAGTTTTGCGCAGCAGTATTTCTCATCAACGATGAAAAATGATGAGGAAGGCCTCGCTGTTGGAATGTCATATTTCAGAGAACGTGGCTTTCGTGATGCCATAATCGACAAGTTCCAATTGGGTTATTGCCTTAACCAAAAAGATGCCTTTGTTCAATATGCATTAAAAAATGGATATTCTAAAGAACTGCTTCTAAAAGTAGGTCTCGCTTCAGGCAATGAGGAAAGGACTTATGATAAATATCAGGGACGTGTTATCTTCCCTATACATAATCTTACAGGTAAGGTAATAGGTTTCGGTGCCCGTATCCTCAGCGGCGATAAGACCAAAGCGAAATATCTTAACTCACCAGAGTCGGAAATATATAACAAAAGTCAGACTCTCTATGGTATCTATTTCGCCAAGAACGAGATAAGCCGTCTGGATAATTGTATCCTCGTGGAAGGTTATGCCGACGTCCTTAGTATGCATCAGGCTGGCATAGAAAATACCGTGGCAAGTTCTGGAACATCTCTGACAACAGAACAGATTCGCCTTATCAGTCGCTATACCAAGAATATCACTGTTTTATATGACGGCGATAACGCTGGTATCCATGCCGCATTACGCGGAACAGATATGATTCTTGAAGAAGGAATGAATGTGCGTATCGTAGTTCTTCCTCCTGACGAAGACCCGGATTCATTCGTTCAACATAATCCTATTGAAGTAGTCAGAGATTATATCGCCAATAACGCAAAAGACTTCATAAGCTTTAAGACCCAACTGCTTCTTAAAAACGCACAGAATGATCCTATAAAAAGGGCAGAGGTGCTGAAAGATATAGTAGGTTCTATCGCTGTGATTCCTGATGCTATCTATCGCGCTTCTTATATCAAAGAATGCAGCCGACTGATGGAGATGCCAGAACAGTCGCTGATGAACGAGCTTAATAAAATACTTCGCGCCAAGATTAAAAAGAATAATCCTTCACAAGATATTCCTGATGCTGTAATAGAAGATGTTAAATTTGAACAGCAGATTCAAAACACTGATATTGTGCCCATTGGATTTTATCAGGAACAGGAATTGGTGAAACTGCTGCTGATGTATGGCGATAAGGAAATTGACATTGATGGCTTTGACGAGAATAACAATCCTGTTGTATTTAAAATCAGCGTAGCTTCGTTCATTATCGATGATCTTAAAAATGACGACCTTCTTTTTAAGGACGATGTGCATAAACTAGTGTTTGATATATTCGACAAGGCACTGGATGAAGGTATTCTTCCTAAAGAGCAATATTTTATTTCTAACGAGAATCTGCAGATAGCAGAAATGGCAGCAAGTCTCCTTTCTTCTCCTTATAAATTAGATAACTGGGGCAAACATGATATCAAAGTTAAGACAGAAGAGGACGTGTTGTCGAAAATGGTGTCAACAACATTGTTGAGATTCAAGGATATGGTTATTGACGAAAAACGTAACGAAGTGACAAAACAGCTTATGGAGACAGCAAACATCGATGATCAGATGATACTTCTTCATAAGAAAAAGAAACTAGACGACCTTAGAATTAGAATTAATAAGGAGTTAGGAATCGTTGTGGCAAAATAAAGACTGATGACAAATGGCGAATGACTAACGGTCTTTTACCCTCCTTAGCCTTTTGTCTTTAGTCTTTAGTCTTTAGCCTTTAGTCATTTATAGTTATCAATTCTAACATTTTTCACTAAATGATGGGAGTTAGTATCTTTTTAACAAATGATATTTTTGCATCATAAACTTTAATAATTATATTTATGAAAAAAACATCATTACTATCACTCATTATTTTAATCATTTTAGGAATCAATAATGTTAATGCGCAAGAGAAATCATTAAATTTCAATGCTGAATATACAGGCGACTTCTTGTATAACATCGGTGGTTTAAAAAATGGCGGTGGTTATCTGGGCTACGCTAAAATAGGAATGGACGCCACTTTATGGCAAGGCGCTTCTTTATATATAGGTGGCGGAACAACCCACGGCATCGTCCCAACAGAAATGTTTATCGGCGACTATCAAGTTGCAAACAATATAGAAGCAGGCAACTATGCTTTCATGGAGCATTTTTCTTTACAGCAGTCATTAGGCAGATTCAGCTTTAAAATCGGTCTTCAGGATATGAACGAGAACTTCGCATCTATCGATGCTGCCGGTGAATATGTCAATAGTTCTTTCGGAATACATCCTGCTCTTTCTTCTAATATGAGCGTCGCTATCTTCCCTCTCACAGGTCTGGGCGCTGAGATTCATTATGATATCAACGACAACTGGCATGTTCAAGCAGCTGTCTATGATGGTGAGATTCCTTCTTTCGAGGATGATAATCTATATAATTTGAACTGGGGACTCAGTAAGGACGAAGGCGCATTATTCATTGGTGAAGGCCAATATTTCAGTGATAACGGAACATACGAATTAGGAGCATTCTATCATACTGCAGAGAAGAAATATGGCGTTTATGCTAATGCTGAACAAGAAGTGTGGAACAACGGAACTCGTAGCCTTAAACCTTTCGCTCAAGTCAGTTATGCCAATGGAAGTATAAAATGCGACAACTATTTCCATCTCGCTGCAGGTTTTAATTTCGAAGGAGTCTTCTCAAAGGAAAGTAATGATATGATGGGATTGGCATTTACATCAGTATTTTTAGCAGATAAGAAAGCGGAAACAGCCATAGAACTTTTCTATCAATATCAAGTGACAGATAACTTCGTGATAAAACCAGATATTCAATATATAGTAAATCCAGCAGGAATGGATTTTCAGGTTGATAATGCTTTGGTTGGAATGTTGAGATTTGCGATAGGATTATAAAAATTTTAGTTTTCCTGAAAAATAATACTCTTCCTTATATATATAATGTATATTTTTGCTATCGTTATTAAAAGACACTATGGAAAATAACAACAATATAAGTTACACAACTTTAGCAGACATGGCGACAGGCACAAAGTGTGTCATCGTTAAAGTCAATGGTCATGGCGGATTGCGCCATCGTCTTATGGAATTAGGCTTCGTGAAAGGTGAGATTGTCACAGTCATCAAGAACGCACCTCTTATGGATCCTGTTGAATATCAGGTAATGCAGGCGCATATATCTCTTAGAAGAAGTGAAGCTAATAAGATAGAAGTGGTGCCTATCGATGATGTTGATAAGAATTCCTCCGATTATAACGGCACTGTAAGTGAAGACGTTATCTCCGATGTCATAAAAGAAAAGACCAATAATATCACTGTAGCTCTCGTCGGTAATCCTAATGCAGGAAAGACATCATTCTTTAATCATGCTACAGGTTTGCATGAAAAAGTCGGTAACTATGGAGGTGTAACTGTAGATTTTAAAATTGGAACGTTTTATCATAAAGGTTATACCATCAATCTTGTTGATTTGCCAGGTACTTATTCAATAACGGAATATTCTCCTGAAGAACGTTATGTTAGAGAATATCTTACAAAAAACAATCCAGACATAGTGCTTAACATCGTAGATGCTTCTAACCTGGAACGTAATCTATTTCTTACTACTCAACTCATTGATATGAACGTGCGTCTCGTTATGGCTCTTAATATGTATGATGAGATGACAGCTAAAGGTGACGTCTTTGATTATAAGTCACTAGGCAAGATGCTGGGCTTCCCTATAGTGCCGACAACAGCAGTGAAAGGTGTAGGTATAACTGACGTACTGGAAACAATAGTTGACGTATATGAGGAAAAGAAAAACCTCAACAAACATATACATATCAACTATGGCCGTGATATTGAAGATGCTATCATCCCGATTAAGAAAAAGATAGAACTTAACAAAGACATCATCAATATTTATCCGGCTCGATATATTGCTATCAATGTATTGGAGAAATCGAAGTCAACTATTGAAGAGATTAGAATCCTTCCTAACGGCAATGATATTATAGCCGAGGCTGAGATAAAAGCGCATAATCTGGAAAAAGCCTACGATGAAGATGCTTCTACATTAATTACTAACGCTCGTTACGCATTCATCAGAGGAGCATTGAACGAGACATATAAAAAAGGTTCGAAGAAAATTAAAAATCATGCATATAAAGCTGACGAAGTCTTGACTAATAAATGGTTAGGTTTCCCTATATTGATATTCTTCGTATGGCTTATGTTCCAAGCTACTTTCACACTTGGCGCCTATCCTCAGGAATGGATTGAGTCTGGCGTATCTTGGTTCGGTGAATTGGTTGGCTCAATGATGAATGATGGCGTCTTAAAAGACCTTATCGTTGACGGCATTATAGCTGGCGTAGGTGGCGTTTTGGTGTTCTTGCCAAACATCTTGATATTGTTCTTCTTCATATCTATATTAGAAGATACAGGATATATGGCTCGTGCGGCTTTTATCATTGACAGACTGATGCATAAGATAGGACTTCATGGCAAGTCATTCATTCCTTTTATCATTGGATTCGGATGTTCTGTGCCAGCAATTATGGCGACACGTACTTTGGAAAACAGAAAAGACAGAATGCTCACAATTTTAGTAACACCATTTATGTCGTGTTCTGCTCGCCTTCCTGTCTATCTTCTTTTTGTAGCGGCATTCTTTGAAAAACATCAAGGCTTGATTCTGATGAGCGTTTATGCAATAGGAATACTCTTTGCGATATTGACAGCTTTATTGTTGAATAGGACATCATTCAAAGGATTATCGGAACAATTTGTTATGGAACTTCCTCCATATCGTATTCCTACTACACGTAATACTTTAATTCACATGTGGGACAAGAGCGTTCAGTATCTACAGAAGATGGCTACTGTAATCCTAGTCGCATCTATTATCATCTGGGCTTTAGAATATTTCCCAAGGACATGCGAAAAAGCTGAGATGATTGCTCAAGAGATTGAACTTGTTGAGGCAAACGACAATATTGATGCAGAAGAAAAAGCTGCTGTCATCGAGCAGCTGCAATATGAACAAGGTGCTGTATTGAACGAAAATTCTTATATAGGACGCTTCGGCCATGCCATCGAGCCTCTCGTTCGTCCTTGTGGCTTCGACTGGAGAATGGGCGTCAGCCTTACTACAGGTATAGCAGCTAAAGAAGTAGTCGTGTCAACACTCGCAGTGCTTTTCCAGACATCTGAAGAGGAAGAAGGAAAACTCGTTAATAAAGTCAGAACTCAGGTATGGACCGACGGACCAAGAAAAGGCGAGTTGTTGTTTACTCCTCTTGTTGCATTCGGGTTTATGTTGTTTGTTCTGCTCTCAACACCATGCTTTGCAACAATAGCAGCAGTGAGACGCGAAGCCGGATGGAAAGCAGTTCTGTTTACTCTGTTCTACAACACAGGCCTGGCTTGGATTGTATCATTCTTGGTATATCAGATTGGTTCACTATTTTAAAAACTAAGAAACTTGTAATTTCACAAACTTACTAAAATGACTCAAACGATAATCGCATACATAATAGTAGGTGTTGCTGTGGCTTATACGATTTACTCTGTCGTTAAGAAATTGAGAAGCGGCAACGACAATAAATCGTGTAGCGATTGCAGTTGCTGCAGCAAAAGCTCACAATGTAAAATAAAAAAATAATATCTTTGTAGAGACATATCAATCTGAACAAATTTCCATTGATATGTCTCTTGTTTATATAATAATGAATTGAATATTATGTTGACTTTCATCAATATGTTATGTCAGATGGCGCCTTACCTTTTGTTAGGTTTTATGATGGCGGGAGTTCTGCATGTCTTTGTGCCTGCCAATTTCTTTGAGCGACATCTGGCGAAGGAGAATTTCAAATCGGTATTGTTGGCTGCCTTGATAGGAGTGCCACTTCCTTTGTGTTCATGCGGCGTGATACCTACAGCCATCTCATTGAGAAAAGACGGTGCCTCACGAGGCGCTACTGTTTCATTCATGATATCAACTCCTCAGATAGGCGTCGATTCCATCATCGCTACTTACTCTATGATGGGCCTTCCTTTCGCTATAGTGCGTCCAATAGCAGCATTGCTTACTTCAATAGCAGGCGGTGCCGTCACTACATGGTTCTCAAAAGATGAGATTGTAGTGCGCCAGAATTGTTCTTGCGAGACAAAGGAGAATGCAAGAAACAGATTCGTCAAGTTCTTGAAATATAGCTTCATCGATTTGGTGCAGAATATAGGCAAATGGCTTGTCATAGGATTGATGATAGGAACATTGATAACATTATTGGTGCCGGATTCTTTCTTCACCAGTTTGAATCTTCCTTCCATCGTAACAATGTTGATAGTATTATTGATAGCCGTTCCTATGTATGTCTGTTCAACGGGCAGCATTCCTATTGCAGCAGCTTTGATGCTTAAGGGTTTGTCGCCAGGAGCTGCCTTGGTTTTATTGATAGCAGGCCCTGGAGTCAGTGTAGCTTCTTTGTTGGTAGTAGGAAAATCATTAGGAAAGAAACAGCTGCTTTTCTATCTGGGTTCCATTATTTTTGGTTCAATAATTTGTGGTCTGTTCGTGGATAATTTATTGCCACGAGAATGGTTTACAATAACATCATTATGTGAATCTTCAGGACATTGCGCATCGCATGGAGGTGTTAGCGCCTCATGGTTCGAGATAGTATCAGGAATATTTTTAGTGTTACTTTTAATAAATGCATTTATGTTAAAATTTTTCAAGAAAGAAGAAACCGTCAACGAAAATCAGGTTGTTTATCGTATCGACGGAATGTCGTGCAATCATTGCAAAAACTCAGTTGAAAAAGCAATAAAAGCTTTAGACAATGTAGAAGATGTTGAAGTTATCTTAGGAAAGAAAGAAGCTGTCGTGACAGGAAGTCCTAACGATGAAATAGTAAAGAAGACTGTCGAAGAATTAGGTTTTGAGTTTAAAGGAAGAAAATAAATGGAATAAAAAAAGAGATCAATACGATCTCTTTTTTTTGTTTGTTATATCTCTGCGCTGGAGAGTTTCAATTCAACTCCTGCTTTCTTGAATAAGCCTTGTAAAACTGTTCCTGGTCCAACTTCAACGACTTCAGAAAGGCCGTTAGCAATCATATTTCCCATTGTCTGGGTCCAGCGTACTGGTGATGTGAGCTGAGAGATAAGATTTGCCTTGATGATGTCAGGAGAGTTTACAGCTTGTCCTGTTACGTTTTGATAGATAGGGCAGATGCCGTTGCTGAACTTGGTGTTTTGTATTGCCTCAGCAAGTTTCACGCGTGCTGGTTCCATAAGAGGGCTGTGGAATGCGCCGCCTACCTGAAGAGGAAGAGCGCGTTTGGCGCCGGCTTCTTTGAGAAGTTGACATGCCATTTCTACGCCTTTGAGACTGCCTGAGACAACAACTTGTCCTTTGCAGTTATAGTTAGCTGCTATAACAACTTCGTCCTTAATAGAGTTGCATATTGATTCTATCTGTTCGTCTTCTAGACCTAAAACAGCTGCCATTGTTCCTGGATTTTCCTCGCAGGCAGCCTGCATAGCGTTGGCACGTGCAGCAACGAGACGTAAGCCGTCTTCAAACTGAAGTGTGCCGTTAGCAACTAATGCTGAAAATTCTCCTAATGAGTGACCTGCTACCATATTAGGTTTGAATGTGTCGCCTAACATCTTTGCCAAAATGACAGAGTGAAGGAATATTGCAGGTTGTGTAACTTTTGTCTGTTTTAAATCGTCGGCAGTGCCTTCGAACATTATGTCAGTGATAGAAAATCCGAGGATGTCGTTAGCTTTCTTGAACATATCCTTAGCCTTAGGGAATTTGTCGTAAAGATCTTTTCCCATTCCAACAAACTGGGCACCCTGACCCGGAAATACGTATGCTTTCATTTAAAGTTTATAGTTTATAGTTTATAGTTTGTGTTTTTTAATCTCTTGAGTTGCCGAAGAATCTGAGAAGATACAAGAACAGATTCAAGAAGTCGAGGTATAATGTCAATGCTGCTTGAATTGTTATCTTAGCCATAACATCACCGTCGTTGATGCCAGCTTCACCTATTTGCTTGATTTTTTGTACGTCGAAAGCAGTGAGGCCTGTGAAGATAAGAACACCTATTATACTAACGATGTAATCCAATCTTGCGCTGTGCATGAAGAAGTTGACCAAAGATGCTATGATGATTCCTATCAATGCCATAAATAGGAAGGAACCGAATTTTGTCAAATCTGTTTTTGTGGTATAACCTACAATGGCCATTGTGCCGAACATTCCGGCTGCGATGATGAAGGTCTTGAAGATAGATGCTGTTGTATATGCCCAGAAGATGAAACTGAGGCTGATACCCATAAGGATAGAGTATATTACGTAGCAAAGCACTGCATTTTGAACAGACATCTTGTGCATCCTAGCACTCATTGTAACCACAATGATGAATGGAGCTAATGTCACTATCCAGCCGAGTGTGCTCGTTTTGGCAACTCCTTCTGGTGTGACTTGTATTAAAGTACTGAATAATGCTTCGTTAGTGCCGAATAAATATGCAGCAGCAGCTGTTATGCCGAGAGCTGCAAACATCCATAAGAATACATTAGACACGAAAGATCTTGTCATGTCTTGTGTCATGGTTCTTTCAGGATTGAAATTTCCGTTAAATTGATTCATCATAATTAGAGTTGTTAGTTTATCGATTAATGTAAGTTTGAACCTATGAGTTGTAAGAACTCAGCGCGTGTTTCGCTGCGCTCAAAGGCACCTGTGAAGTCGGATGTTGTTGTCACAGAATTTTGCTTTTGAACGCCACGCATGCTCATACACAAATGGCGTGCCTCTATGACAACTGCCACGCCAAGTGGATGTAATGCGTCGTTGATGGCTTCTTTGATTTGTGTGGTCAAACGTTCTTGAACTTGTAGTCTTCTAGAATAAGCTTCCACCACGCGTGCAATCTTGCTCAATCCTGTGATATAGCCGTTTGGAATATAAGCGACGTGAGCCTTGCCGATGAATGGAATCATATGATGTTCACAAAGTGAGAATAACTCAATATCCTTTACCACAACCATCTGACGATAGTCTTCCTTAAACTTGGCTGAAAGAAGAATCTCTTTAGGATCCATGCTGTAGCCCTGTGTCAGAAACTGCATCGATTTTGCAACGCGTAAAGGTGTCTTCTCCAAACCTTCGCGTGTGATGTCTTCGCCGAGCAATTCCAATATCGCTGCATAATGTTCTTGCAACTTCTCTAATTTTTCAGGATTAAACTTGTCAATCCTTTCGTAGCCGATAATCTCGTTATTCATTTTTCTCTTATTTATTTCTTACTAACATATATGTCTCAAAAACTGAGAAACATAGATAATATGTTAAAAATGTGACGACAAATGCTATCTTGTCTTCAGGGTTTTTAATGACATAAATTGTAATGATAGCCAGGTAACCAACAAGTTTCAATATAGTTGCTATCATATGGAAATTTGTCAGTTTGTAGATGTCATTCTTGTCTCTCATATTTATGGCTTTCCTAAACATTATCACGCTTACCACAACAAAAAGAAGCAGCAGATAGTGCCATTGGGGCGTAATATATTCAGGAACGTAGATACTAAGCATCATGCTCAGTCCCCATAATATTCCAAAGAGACAAAGTAATGATATACAGAATCTTTTTTTGACAGATTTCATTATTTCTTTACTTCTACCTTAGGCGCGTCGATCTTGCCCATTTCGCATTTTCCAGTGAAGATTGCGCCGATTTCTATATATAATTGTTTTGTTGTAAGTTCGCCTTCAATACGTGATGTTGATTTTAATGATGTAAGCTCATCTACGTGGATGGTGCCATTAACGCGGCCTGACAAATCAGCGTGTTTGCAGAAAATATCACCTTCGATAACGCCATTTTGTCCCAAGACAATCTTGCCATTAGATTTTAATAATCCTATAACTTTTCCATCAATGCGGATGTCACCGTTTGATTCAATTTCTCCTTTTATTATAGTGCCGTTGCCTATAATGTTTCTTGCAGGACTTTCGTTGCTACTCATATTATTGTTTTTTAACATTTTTATTTCACTTTTGTATTCCAGAATTCTAAATATTCATCAATATTCTTATTGTTATAGAATATTGGATAGTTTTTCTTTGAAATCAGCATGACCTTATATTGTTCCTCGTTGATGCCTCCGAAGAGATAGTCGGTCAAGAACATGGCTGTCTTGTAGTCTTCAGCCTTTGCTTTGTTTTCAAATTCTTCAATAGTTATGATTGTTTCTTGCTTGTTGAGCAATACATTCTTTATTTCAAGTTGCAGCATTCTGAAGTTTTCCTTGTTGAAGTCGCTAAGACGTACTTTCAAAGGATTGACTCTAACGCTCTTGCTGTTACATATAATCATGACATAATATTCTTCGTCAGGATTGTAGCTGTAAGGATATTCTTTCTCAGGTTCTTTTTCTTTTTGTCGTGCGCTCTCAACAGGAAGACCTAAGTTATACATCTCATTGGCTTTCAACAGAACTTCCATAGCGTGAGGCTTGATGCTGCTCTCTGGATAATTCTGTACAAGACGATAGAGCGCATATGCCATAGAGTCAACGACTTCAAGTTGGCCGATAGACACTGCATCAAGGAATTCAAATCGTGGCATCAATAGAGTGTCGTCTGGACATAATTCACGTGCTTTTTCAACATTCATTCTAACACGTTGGAACTGACCTTTCTTATATGCTTCGAATGTCTTTGAATATAAATTAGCAGACTCCATTCCTTTTTCCTGTTCCTTGATGAAATATTCAGGGTCGATGATAATCTTGGCTTGGTTAGAATCTGGATATTTGTTGAGAATCAAGTTTTTGTAATATTCGGTTTTTTCTCTGTCTTGCTTTTCATTATACATTTTATAGAGGTAATACCATGAACTCAATTCATGTTCGTTTTCCGGATAGCGCTCGTTGAGTTCTGTGTATGCATCTATAGAATTGTTGTAATCCTCAAGATTGTCATAATAAATATATCCGATATTGTTCAGGGCTTGTAGTATCATTTCGTTGGCTTCTTCCTTTTGCTTTGGTGTAAATGGAAGCTGCTGCAAATAATATCCGATGTCTGTTGGCTGGTATCTTGCAGTGTCGGCAGGTGCTCCGCTTTTACGTTCTTCCAGAAGTTTCTCAATGTCTTCTTGTGATAAATTAGCCAATTCTTCTTTGGTGAAATATTCGAGAAGTTCTTGTTGTTGAGCTTCTTCCTCCGACATCATGCTTTGTTTGTTCTTGATGAACCAGAAGTCTTCCAGTTGTCTGTTGCCCCATTTGTTTCTAAATTCTGTCGCGCCGCGTGTCAGTGAAGTCTGGTTATAGAAATACCAGCTTGGAGTGGAACCTGGCATTGTGCTGCTCGACATGTCAGGTGTTGCTATTTTGTCGTTGCCGCCAAGTAGAGCAATCTGCTCCTGTAACTCCTTCTCTTTCTGAATGCGTTCTTGTTCAGCCTTGTATTCTTCAATTACCTGAACGATGATTTTGTTTCTAGAGACAGAATCCATATCGGCGAGACGTAACAGACTGTCTTGTAATTGGTACACAGTGAGGCTCTCGACTAAATCGGTAAGTATGACTGAGAGATTCAAAAGGCTGTCGTATTCTGGGTATGTTCTGTCCATCGTCATCACAACGGTGTCGTAGTATGCCTGAGAGAGCACGTAATCTTTGTTGTCGAACAACATCGTTGCCACCTTCAGTGATGACTTGACTTTCTGTCTGTTGTTAGTTTTGCTTGTCGCTACAGAGTTTCTGAGATATTTGATTCCAAGAGGCTCGTTGTTTTCTCTTAATGCGACGTCCGACATAGCGTAATATATTCTGTCTTTAAATTCTGTGTTCTTGGTGTCGTCGAGCATCTTCCAGAACATCTTCATGATGGAGGCTGTGTCACCGGAGTTGTGGCATTTGGCCAGATTCATCTGTGCCTCGAATGTCATCTCGTAATTAGGATGTTTCTTTATGACTGCTTCAAATTGTTCAGAAGCTCTTCTGTTGTCATTTTGATACTCATAAATCTGACCTAAGATAAACATCGCTCTTACACGTGTTTGCTTGTCAAGGTTTTTCAATAATGCGCTCTTCAGATATTTGACTGCGCTATCATATTGCTTTTGTTTTATGTGAAAATCGGCAAGTACTAAGTCGAGGTTGTTTCTTACATATTTAGGCATCTTAGGAGTCTGAGATGTCGTTACTATCAATGCCTGCAGTATGGCTTCTGCTTTAGCATATTGTTCTGTCTCAATATATGTTTTTGCAAGCCATAAATTTGCTGTATGTGTTATGTCGTTGTATTTGTATGAATTAACGACGTAGTCGAATGTGCGTCGTGCTGGGATATATTCTTGTTTATAGAAGTTGGCTTGTGCCATGATGAGGTATGAGTCGTCAATCCAGTTGACGTATTCTTTGCCTCCGAAACGCATAGAGTGGCGTTGAATGCTTATGGAAGCTTTTTCTATAGCTCTGTCCATATTGGAGTTGAGCGACAAAGCATTTTCTTTGGTTCCGTAATTGAATACTGGCAAAATGGCTGTGTAGTCATCTTTTACGGCTTCTTTTAAACTTTTCTCGCCTTCTTTGACGCTTTGGTCGCCATTCCACCAAACATTATAATGACTGGTCAGATTGTGGTAAACTCTTCTGTTCCACTTGTTTTTCTTTGTAGAACATGACGTTAACACTATGACTGTCAATATTCCAAGTAAAATATTTCTTAATTTGTTTCTTCTGATATTCAACACTTTCTAATATTTTTTAAAAACTAATCAACGAATATAACTCGATTTTTTGCCTTTTATTTCGATAATAAAATCCGAATATGCAAAAATAAATAATTACGCGTTATAAATGTGTTTTTTTTATAAAAAAAAGTATAAAACTCTCGAAGAAAACTTGTAATTTTACGGCTTGAATTAAAAAATGGCATCATGGATAATTTTGTTGTATCAGCGAGGAAATACAGACCTGTGACATTCGACAGCGTTGTTGGGCAGAAAGCCATCACTTCAACATTGCAAAATGCAATAAGAACCAATACGTTAGCACAAGCATTCTTGTTCTGCGGACCAAGAGGCGTCGGTAAAACGACCTGTGCTAGAATTATGGCCAAGACCATCAACTGTATGAATCCAACAGCTGATATGGAGGCATGCGACGAATGTGAATCATGCAGAAGTTTCAACAATTCCAATTCGTTCAATATTTATGAGTTGGACGCTGCCTCAAATAACTCCGTTGATGACATCCGTAATCTCGTTGACCAAGTTAGAATACCTCCTCAAGTGGGAAGATATAAAGTGTATATCATCGATGAGGTTCACATGCTTTCTCAGGCTGCCTTCAATGCCTTCCTCAAGACTTTGGAAGAGCCGCCTGCGTATGCGAAATTCATCTTGGCTACAACAGAAAAACATAAGATTATCCCGACAATATTATCACGTTGTCAGATATTTGACTTCAAGAGAATCACTGTTGATGATATTTGCAAACATCTGCAAAACATAGCAGCGAAAGAGAATATCATAGCTGAAGAAGAAGCCTTGAATATCATAGCTCAAAAGGCCGACGGAGCTCTCCGTGACTCTCTGTCAATCTTCGACCAGATGGTGAGCTTCTCCGGAAGAAACATAACATACAAAGATGTTATCGATAATCTCAATGTCCTTGACTACGAATATTATTTCAGAATGGTAGATTATATCTTGGCAAAAGATACCAACTCTATCTTGCTGTTGCTTAATGATGTGGTGGAAAAAGGATTCGACATCCAGCATTTCGTGCAAGGATTGTCAACCCATCTCAGAAACCTGCTCCTTGGAAGAGACTCTCGCCTCGTCGATATGATGGAAGTGAGCCGTCAACTTAAAATGAGATATTCTGAACAGGCTCAGAAATGTTCTCAATATTTCATCCTCAAATCTTTAGACCTAGCAGATCAATGTGACCTTAGCTTCAGAAACAGCAGCAACAAACGATTGCATCTCGAAATATGCCTGATGAAAATGTGCTTCGCACAGGCTCCGGCGCAGCAATCACCTCAGATGCTGCAGCAGCCTGTTCAGAGTCAACAAGACTACATGACTACAAGACAACAAGCTCAAGTGCAGCAATCACCTCAGATGCCGCAGCAGCCTGTTCAAAGTCAACAAGACTACATGACTACAAGACAACAAGCTCAAGTGCCGCAGCAACCTCAGATGCCTCAAACACCTCAAGTGCAGCAGCAACCTCAACAGCCTCAACAGCCTCAACAGGTTCAACAGGCTCAACAACCTCAAACTGTTGTAAGGGGTAGACTTAATAGAGCTGCTACTATTTCTATTACGGCTGATGAGCCAAAAAAGCAGGAGGTGGCCGAGGAAGTGTGGAACGATGATTTTTCTCAAGAGCAACTTACCAAAGCCTGGAATGACTTCGTAGTTTCCTATCAGAATGTGTCGCCGGTCTTCGTCGCTGGTATAAAAAACAGCGAGCCTGTCATGAACGGCAAGTCGGAGATACGTTTCAAGATAGATAATATCCTCGTGGTGAAAGACGTTAACAATATGCAGGCGCTCCACGAATATCTCAAAAAGGCCCTGCATAACAATCAATTCGTGCTTAAAGAAGACCTCTTGGAACGACCAAGGGAAGTTGTTTTATATACTGATAAACAGAAGTTTGAAAAGATGGCTAACGACAATCCGAATCTTTTCGACATAAAAGAATCACTTAAGTTAGATATAAATGTTTGATTATGGGAATGTGGAAATGGATAGGTGAGAAAACCTTAAAAATGTTAGGATGGAAAATTGTTGGTTCTGTCCCTGTGAAAAAATGCGTCATCACTGTGGCTCCTCATACAAGTATCGCCGATTTCCTCTTGGGAAGATTGGCGTATTGTTCTATTGATATGGATGTCAAATTCCTCATTAAGAAAGAGTTTTTCGATATCCCTATTTTGAAGTCTCTGCTGGAAAAAATGGGAGGTTTGCCTGTCGATAGAAGCAGAAACAACAATACAGTGACTCAGGTCGCTGCGATGTTCAAGAAATATGACTGCCTTAATATCGTCATAGCTCCAGAAGGAACAAGAAAACTGGTGCGCAACTGGAAAAAAGGATTCTATTATATTGCAGAAAAAGCTGAGGTGCCTGTCGTTCTTGGATTCCTCGACTTCAAGAAAAAAGAACTCGGATTCGGACCTATGTTTTATCCTACAGGAAATTATGAAGAAGACTGGAAATTCATGGAGAGTTTCTATAGAGGAATAAATGCTAAGCATCCAGAAAAATATAATCTCTCTAATTGACAATGATTTATGGATAAAGAGAAAAAGGAAAAAGAAAGCAAATTAAGAAAGAAATATCGAATAGTAGTCTATAATTACGACACTTATGAAGAGAAAGCTCACTTCAAATTCACTTTGTTGTCTCTCTTGAACATAGTGATTGCATCTTCAGTGCTTCTGATAATTCTGGTTACATATCTCATTGCCTTTACCCCTCTGCGAGAATATATCCCAGGTTATACTGATGTCAGCCTTAACCGACGCGTATATGAAATGGAACATCGCGCTGATTCTATGGAGTTGGTATTCAAACAAAAAGATCAGTATATCAATAATATCAAGAAAATCATAATGGGAGACGATTTTGAATCGGATAGTGTCAACTCACTTATGACGAAATCAAGCAGCACTAACTTCAATAATATAACCGACATTAGGTCAAAAGAGGATAGTCTGTTCCGTCTTGAATATGAGAATGAAACAAGAAACAATCTGTTCAAAAATGATATGGCAAGCGATATGCCATCAGAGTATAAGCTTGTTGCTTTCTTCAGCCCTATGACGGGTATAGTCACCAACCGTTTCAATAGAGAGGAAAAACATTTCGGAGTAGATATAGTGGCTGACAATAATTCCGTAATCAAGGCAGCTGCTGATGGAACAGTAGTGTATTCAGATTGGACTGTTGATAATGGCTATTGTATTGGAATACAACATAATGGAAATCTTCTCTCGATATATAAACATAATGCTGTTCTTCTGAAAGATGACGGCGATTTTGTTAGTGCTGGCGAACCTATAGCATTATATGGAAACAGCGGAAGCATCTCAACAGGACCTCATCTTCATTTTGAAATGTGGTACAATGGAACGCCTTTGAATCCAGAAGATTATATTTCTTTCGAGAGTAACTCAATAAATTAGTTTTTTATTTATCTTTGCAGATTAAAAATTTTATTCGATGGTTATTTTGGTAAAAGTAGTTCAACTCATATTGGCACTGTCTATCTTAGTGGTAGTGCATGAGTTCGGTCATTTTATAACAGCAAGAATATTCAAGACTAGAGTCGAGAAATTCTATATTTTCTTCAATCCAAATTTCTCTCTCTTCCGCTGTAAAAAAGTTCACGGCAAATGGCGTTTCGCATTTTTCAGCAAGAACGTTCCTGAAAAATATATCACACACGAACGTATCGACCCTGTGACAAACAAAAAAGAAACCACTTACGAATCAATAGACTTAAGCACTTTGCCATCAGATGACTGGCGTACCGATGAAGATACTACAGAATTTGGTATCGGATGGATTCCTCTCGGTGGCTACTGCAAAATTGCAGGTATGATAGACGAGTCGATGGACCTTGAACAAATGAAGAAACCAGCCCAGCCATGGGAATTCAGAAGCAAACCAGCATGGCAACGTCTCATCGTGATGGTGGGCGGCGTACTGATGAATGTCATTACAGCTTATATCATATTCACTGGATTGCTTATCTCTCAAGGTTCTCAGTATCTCCCAACATCAGAAGTTAACAAATACGGTATCCAAACAAGTGCGCTGGCTAGAGAGCTCGGCTTCGAAGATGGTGATAAAATATTGTCAGTGAATGGCAAATATATAGAAGACTTCAAGCAGATTCAGATGGAATTATTGCTCGAAGGCTCAGAATATATCGAAGTTGAGAGAAATGGTGAAAAGGTAAGAGTAGAACTTCCTGAAGACGCTGTGGCAAAGATCGTTAATGCCGATACACGCTTGATGTCATCCCGCATGCCATTTGTTATCGGTGAATTTGTCCCAGGTTCTGTTGCTTATGCAGCAGGAATGCAGAAAGGTGATAAGATAATAAGCATCAATGATAAATATGTTCCTTATTATAATGAGTTCGTGACTGAAATGTCAGATTATGCAAATCAGAACGTTAATATTGGAGTTGTACGTGACAATGATACATTAACATTTGAGATACAGCTTGCCAGTGATGCAAAACTAGGTGTTTATGCAATGCAGGTGTTAGAATACAAGAAACAGGAATATACATTCTTCCAAGCCATTCCTGAAGGATTCAATAAGACAGGAAAAGAGTTGAGCGACTATTGGAAACAGCTGAAACTCGTATTCAATCCTAGCAACAAAGCTTATGAAAGTCTTGGCGGCTTCATTTCAATTGGAAATATCTTCCCATCAACCTTCGATTGGGTGGCATTCTGGAGACTGACAGCGTTCTTGTCTATAATCTTAGCTGTCATGAATATCTTACCTATACCGGCACTCGATGGAGGACACGTTCTCTTTTTATTATATGAGATTATAACAAGAAGAAAACCAAGTGATAAGTTTATGGAAATAGCTCAAAGCATCGGCTTGTTCTTGTTATTAGCTTTGTTGATTTTTGCAAATGGAAATGATATTCTGAGATTATTTAAGTAGTGCTTATTAATTAAGGTATAAAAAATATAAGCATTAATAAAATAACTACAATAAACTAACAAAAATAAAGTTTAAAATACAATAATATATAATATAGTGCAAAAGCTAAGATACATACTGACCATAATAATTGTTGCGGTATCAGGAATAATGATGGCGCAGCAAGCACCTATGTTTACAAACTACAGTAACTCTTATGCTAGCGTCAATCCAGGTTTCGGTGGTCTCAGTGAAGGCGTAAATATAATGGGTATTTACAGAGATCAATGGACAGGATTTAAAGACAATACATACGATGTGTCTGTTTCACCAAAGACAATGCTCTTTTCAGGAGATTTGCCTGTTAAGGTATTGCAAGGTGGAGCCACATTGTCTATTATGAAAGATCAGATAGCATACGAAGATAACATCAATGTCAATTTGGGTTATTCATTCCACATGGACCTTGGAGGTGGTACCTTGGGTATAGGTTTGGCTTTCAATATGTTGAATCGTACAGTCGATTTTAGTCAGTTCCATCCTAATGTTGAAAACGACCCTATCATTCCTGCAGGAGAAGAAAGCGATATGCTTTTGGATGCCAACTTCGGTCTGTTCTGGCAAGTGCCTGAAACATTCTACATAGGTATGTCTATCACCAACCTCTTCGAATCGAAAGGCAAGATGCTTGTTGAAAATGCTGGTACAACAGCAAGCTTTATGGGAGACAGAACATTCTATCTGATGGCAGGCTATGAATATCAATTCAATAATCCTGTTTTTGTTTTGCTTCCTTCATTATGTTTGATGAGTGATATAGCTTCAACACAAATCAATGCAGGAGCAAAGTTGCTTTATAATGAAAAGGTATGGTTCGGTCTCAATTACAGATATCAAGAATCAATAGCAGCAATGGTTGGATTTAAATTCAAGGATGTACAGATTTCATATTCTTATGATGTGAACACAATGGGAATTGCAGTGCAAGGCTCACATGAAGTTTGCGTAAGTTATCTGTTCAAAATGAATTTAGAGAAGTCGCCTAGAATATATCGCAGTATCAGGTACTTATAAAAAAAAAGATAAATAAAAAAAAGATAAATAATATTTTTTTATTTTTGCAGTTTAATTCGCAGTGAAAATTAGTAATAAGAAATAAAGATGAAAAGATTACTGGTATTAAGTTTAGTAGTTTTAACTTTAGTAGGATGTAGCAACACCAATCAAGGTGAGTTAGTTGGTGTCAGAAAGAAAGCAAAACAATTCTATCACCCAGATCCATACGGAATGGTGTTTGTTCCAATGGGAAGTTATACAATGGGTGTAGGAGGACAGGATATCACATCAGGATATACAGTACAACCAAGAACCATTTCAGTATCTGCATTCTTCATGGATGAAACCGAAATCACAAACAATGAATATCGTGAATTTGTTCACTGGGTTAGAGACTCTATCGCAAGATACAGACTTGCAGAAGCAGGAATAGAAGGCTTCCGTATCACAGAAGACCCTAAGACAGGCGAGATATATGACCCAGGATATCTCAACTGGGAAACCCAAATCGAATGGAACAGTTCAGAACAAGATGTCAGAGACGCTTTGGAAGATATGTTCCTCCCGGAACATGAACGTTTCTTCGGCAAGAAAGAAATAGATACAAGAGATTTGTTATATCAATATTTCTGGATTGATCTCCAAGCAGCTGCAAGAAAAGAATTCAATGAAGGCACATCATACGATTATACTAATGCTGGTTTATCAAATCGTCCACAAGGTTTGACAGACCGTTCTGTATATATCAAGAGTGAACAAATCAATGTCTATCCAGACACATTGGCATGGATTCACGATTATGCATATTCATTCAATGATCCTTTGACTGAAAAATACTTCTGGCATGTGGCTTACGACAACTATCCTGTCGTTGGTGTCAACTGGAACCAGGCTAAGGCATTCTGCGTATGGCGTACAGAAAAATTGAATAGATACCTTAAGTCACAAAAAGGCGAAACAACATTGTCAGAATTCCGTCTTCCAACAGAAGCAGAATGGGAATGGGCAGCACGTGGCGGCAACCAACTTAACCCATATCCATGGGGCGGACCTTATACACGTACCGCACAAGGTTGTTTCTTGGCTAACTTCAAACCATTACGTGGCAACTATATAGCCGACGGCGGATTGAGAACCTTGATAGTAGCTCACTATCCATCAAACGATTGGGGATTATATGATATGGCTGGTAACGTGGCAGAATGGACAAACAGCGCTTACGACCCAGTGTCATATAACTACGCTTGGGATATGAACCCTAACTATACATACAACGCTAAGGCTGACGATCCTGAAATCATGAAGAGAAAAGTTATCCGCGGCGGTTCATGGAAGGATATTGCATACTACTTGGAAGTTTCAACACGTGCTTATGAATACCAAGATACTGCAAAATGTTACATCGGCTTCCGTTGTATCCAACCTTATCTCGGACGTAACAAAGGTGATGACCCTTCAAAAGCATCAAGAGTTTATAATTGATTTATAAAATAATAGAGTAAAATATAAGAATAACATAAAAAAAGAAATAAAAATGGAAAGTAGAAAGTTTAAAGTTATTATGGGTTACGTTTACGGCTTTGGTGCTGCAGTTGTGCTTATTGGTGCGTTGTTTAAACTTACACACTGGTTGCCAGGTCCGGTAGCTAATATCATGTTGGCTGTAGGTTTGGGCGTTGAAGCTTTAATCTTTATATTATCATCATTTGAACCACCTCACGTAGAACCAGACTGGAGTTTGGTATATCCTGAATTGAGAGCTATGTATCATGGAGAAGGTAGCACTCCAAATAATAAAAACACTGAAAACAGAACAAGACAATCAGCAAGTCAACTTGATGTGTTAAGCGGTGTAAATATCAGCAGTGAAACATTAGAGAAATTAAGCGCTGGCATCAATAAACTCAGCGAAAACGCTTCACAAATGGCTGAAATAAGCAATGCTGTAGCTGCAACAAAAAATTATGCTGACGCTATGGATAAAGCAGCTAAATCAGTAGGCACTATCAACGAACAACTTGAAAAGACTGCAAAGGTCGTAACAAAAAGCGATGATTTGTGCAATGCAATGTCAACATACATTGAAAAACTTAATGTTACTGTAAAAACAACCGACAATATCAATGCTCAAATGGCATCGATGTCAAAAAATATGGAAAACCTTAACAAGGTTTACGGCGGTATGCTTTCTGCAATGAATTTTAAAGGCTGATAATTTTTGTAAGCTGAATTATTAACTCAATAAGGTATAAAGATGGCAGGAGCAAAAGAAACCCCAAGGCAAAAGATGATCTCTATGATGTATCTTGTTTTGACTGCCTTGTTAGCATTGAACGTATCGGTAGAAGTTATCGATTCATTCAACAATGTAAACAAAGGTATTGAAACATCTATATCAAGTATAGAGAGAAAGTTGGATGACTACTACTCGACTTTTGAGATGCAATATGAAAAAGATAAAGCCAAAACAGCTCATCTATGGAATAAGGCTCAAGAGATTCGTGTGAAGACAGATGAGTTAATCAACTATATCGAAACAGATGTTAAGCTTCAGTTGTTATTGGAAAATAATGTTATCACTAAAGAACAGGCTTTCAATCCTGAAAAAAAAGATGATGTGCTTATTCTCCATCCAGAAAAAGCTGACCCAAGTAAAAACAGACGTGTATATCACGAATTGAATTTTGAGAACCTCAAATCAAAAGATAAACATGATGCTGTCACTAGCATGATGATTACTTATGGTAAAGCTACAGAATTAAAAAATAAAATTGCAGAATATCGTCAGTATATCATCAATACTGTTGAAGAACAGACTCATATGGAATATGATAGCCATATAGGCTTGAGAACAGATGAGAAATACTATGACGCTTCTGGCGTTGAGATTGGCTGGGAAGAACAGCATTTCAATCATATCATACCTCCAGCAGCATTCGCTATCATCAATAATATCATAGCTGAAGTGCAAACAGCTGAGTTCGATGCTGTAGCTGTATTGTTCAAGACTATCGGCGCAAGCGACTATAAATTCAATAAATTGGAAGCTAAAGTATTCCCTAAGACAACTTACGTCTTAAGCGGTCAGGATTATGAAGCTCAAATTTATATCGCTGGTACAGATACAGAAAGAAAATTCGACGCTAAATTCGCTAAAGGAATAAACGACTTCTCAAAGGCAAATTCTAATGCTATCCAAACAGTATCAAGTGTCAATGGCGTCGTTACAATTAAGATTCCTACCAAACAGGAAGGCGAACAAAACTTCGCAGGTATCATCGAAATGAAAGACCCTGAAACAGGTGAGATAGTACCTTATCCATTCCACTCATCTTTCACAGTTGCCCCTCCATCAGCAACAGTGTCTCCAACCAAGATGAATGTTATGTATAGAGGCCTCGAAAACCCAATATCGATATCAGCACCTGGAATGACAAACGAAAATATTCAAGTGAATATAACAAATGGTACAATTAAAAAAGGTGCCAAAGCAGGTGAATATCTCGTAATGCCTGGTAAAGATAATATTACAACTATTACAGCAACGACAACAATCGACGGCAAGAAGATAGTTCTCGGAAATTATGACTTCCGTATCAAACGTGTCCCTGCTCCAACACCTAAAATCGGTGGCAAGACAAGTGGCTTGTTCAGCAAACAAGAACTTCTCGCAGCAGGTGGCTTGATGGTACCATTGGAAGACTTCGACTTCGAAGGTTATAAATACACTGTCGTTTCTTACGATTTCATGACAGTTGTAGGCGGTAACTTGAAACGCGGAACAGCTAATGGTAGCAAGTTCAATTCAGATGTAAATAGCTATATCAACGCATTAGGTCGTGGCCAGACTCTTAACTTCACCAACATTAGAGTTAAAGGCTCTGACGGAGAAGAAAGATTATTGGATTCACCTATAGTAGTTGAAATTAAATAATAACTTAAGCGAAAAAAATATGAAAAAATTATTTGTAATAATCGGTTTCTGGGGATTTTTCTCATTATGTATGTCAGAAGCTTCAGCACAATACATCACAGACCAATCTTTTGTTGATGGAATATTTGTTGAAAATGCAACAGGCGTGAAAGAGCCTATACATCTCCCTTCTATCAGAGAGGCTGACGTTATGTGGAAAAAGACAATATGGCGCGAAATAGACTTCAACCAAAAAATGAATCAAGGATTCTATTTCCCTGTAGTGCCTCATCAAAACTGGCAAAATCTCATCACTATCCTCATGAATGGTTTGAGATCAGGTGAAATCGTAGCTTATGCTGATGAAATCACTTCAACAGGCGAATTGATTAACCCTATTTCTTATAGCAAAATCGTCGAAAATACCACATTGAGAGGTTCAACAAAAAGATTAAACGACGATACAGGTGAGTTGGAAGATATAGCTTATGAAGAACAACTTAAATCTGAAGACGTCACTCGCTGCCGCGTAAAGGAAATATGGTATTTCGATAAACAAAGATCACAGATGATGGTACGCATCATCGCTATCTGCCCTGTAAGATTGGCTGACGACGGCAACGGTAATATGGTGACAGAACCTTTATTCTGGGTTCCTTACAATGATGCAACACGCAGATTGTTGGCTAAGTCTCCTTTCTTCAATCGTCAAAACTCAGCTACTCAGTTAAGCTATGATGAAGTATTCGTAAAACGTATGTTCGACAGCTATATCTACAGAGAAGAAAACATCTACGACCGTAACATTAAAGACTACGCTAAAGGTGTAGAAGCTCTCAATGAATCAGAACGTATCAAACAATCTATCATAGATTACGAACAACAACTTTGGGAATATTAATTGGCTAAAGTCTAAAGTCTAATGACTAAAGGCAAGAGATTTTATATCTTTTGCCTTTTGTTTTTTACCCTTTGCCGTTATTCTTTCGTCATTTGCCTTTAGACTCAAAATAATTCCTAATTACTAATTCCCAATTCCTAATTATTTACTATTTTTACAAACCAAAATTTATCCTTGAAAAATGGTCGATATTCTTCAAACGAAAATAGAATTCCTGAAAGGCGTGGGTCCCAAACGTGCTGAGCTTCTTAATAAAGAACTCGGTATTTTCACGTTTCAGGACCTGCTTGAATATTTCCCTTTCAGATATGTCGACCGCAGCAAAATACACAAGGTAAACCAGATTTATGACGATACCGTCTATTATCAGCTCGTTGGTACTATCTCCAATATGAAGACTCACGGCGAGCCTCGTATGACACGTATCAGCGCTACTTTCACCGATGAGACGGGCTCGATAGAGTTGGTCTGGTTTAAAGGACTTAAATGGATAAAGAATAAATTCACTCCTGGAAAGAAATATCTGCTCTTCGGCAAAGCGACAGTCTTCAACAACAGATTCTCTTTCACTCATCCCGATATCGAGGATTATGACCCTAACGACAGAGTGGTCGGTGAGAGCCTCCAAGGTGTTTATAACACTACGGAGAAACTGCGTAACGCTGGCCTCGGAACTAAGCAGATAGCCAAGATAATAAAGACTCTGGTGCTTCAGACTTGGGAGATGATTCCTGAGAATCTGCCTAAATCGCTTATCTTTCAGGACAAGCTTCTCTCGAGGAAGGCTGCCTTCTATAAGGTGCATCTGCCTAACAACAGCAACGATATCCATCTTGCGACGACTCGTCTTAAGTATGAGGAACATTTCTTTTTCCAGCTTCGACTTCTTCTTAACAAAAAAGAAAGGAAGATAAATACTAGAAGCGTCGTCTTTAATAACGTTGGCGATTATTTCAATACATTCTATAACGAACATCTGCCGTTCCCGCTTACTAATGCGCAGAAACGCGTCATCAAGGAAATACGCAGCGACCTCAAGACTGGATTCCAGATGAATCGCCTGCTTCAGGGTGACGTAGGTAGCGGCAAGACTATAGTAGCTCTTATGGTGATGCTGCTCGCGCTCGACAATGGCTTTCAGGCAGCCTTGATGGCTCCGACAGAAATCCTCGCGACGCAGCATTACGAGACTATAAAGAATATGCTCGGGGATATGAAGGTGACCGTGGCTCTGCTCACGGGTTCCACCAAGCAGAAAGAGCGAAAGAATATCTTGCCGGCACTTGAAAACGGCGATATCAATATCATAATAGGTACGCACGCTCTGATAGAAGAGACGGTGAAATTCAAGAGCCTCGGACTCTGCATCGTTGACGAACAGCATCGCTTCGGTGTGGCTCAACGCGCTCGTTTCTGGGAGAAGACAGAGTTCCCTCCTCATACTCTCGTCATGACGGCGACACCTATACCAAGAACACTCGCCATGACTCAATATGGCGACCTCGACGTGTCTAAAATAGATGAGCTGCCTCCTGGAAGAAAACCTGTCAAGACTGTACATCTGTATCAGGAACAACGTCTCACTGTGCTTTCTTTCATGAAGAAACAGATTGCGGAAGGCCGTCAGATTTATGTGGTGTATCCGCTCATCAAAGAGTCGGAGAAGATGGACTTGATAAATCTTCAAGAAGGTTATGAGTCGCTGCTGCGAGATTTTCCTGAACCTCAATATCGGATTTGTGTGGTACACGGACAGATGAGTGCAGAAGATAAAGATTTTGAGATGCAGCGTTTCATTAAACATCAGGCGCATATCATGGTGGCGACTACGGTGATAGAAGTGGGAGTCAACGTGCCTAATGCATCTGTCATGGTGATAGAAAACGCCAACAGATTCGGATTGTCGCAGCTTCATCAGCTGAGAGGCAGAGTGGGACGTGGCGCCGATCAGTCGTATTGTCTACTGGTGACCGACCATAAGATTACAGGCGAAGGCAAGAAAAGGATGGAGACTATGGTGCGCACCAACGACGGCTTTGAGATTGCAGAAGCTGACCTTCAACTGAGAGGTCCTGGAGAGACTCAGGGCACACGGCAGTCGGGAATGATAGAGATGAAAATAGGCGATTTCGTGAAAGACGAGCCTATTATCCGACATACCAGGAGAATGGTAAATCTTCTGTTGGACAGTGACCCAACATTGTCGCATCCAGAGAATCAGATAACGAAAGAGTTCTTCAATAAGAGTTTCGCTAATGACTTCGACTGGGGTCGTATCGGATGATGATTTTAATTAACAATAAGGTTTTTGATTATAATATAATGGCAAAGGGTAATAAATTTTATGTAGTTTGGAAGGGTAGGGAAGTCGGTGTCTTCAGCACTTGGGATTCTTGCAAGATGCAGATAGAGAATTTCAAGGGCGCGCAATATAAATCATTCGCCGACAGAATGAGTGCCGAAAATGCTTTCAGGGCAGGTTATGAGGCTTGTCAGCAGTCAGCAGTCAGCGGTCAGCAATCCTATGAGAGCATGCCGGAGAATCAGAGGCCTATAGGTCAGAGCATCGCCGTCGACGCTGCTTGTTCCGGCAATCCTGGCAAGATGGAGTTTCAAGGTGTTTTCGTTGAGACCAAGACTCATCTTTTCAAAAGTCCTGTATATGAACAAGGCTCCAATAACATAGGAGAATTCTTGGCGATAGTTTATTGTCTGGCATGGCAGAAGAAAAACAAATTGGCATATCCTATTTATTCTGACTCGGTCAACGCACAGAAATGGGTGAGGGAAGGAATATGTAAGACCAAGATAGTTGAAAACGATAAGAACAAACCTCTCTTTGAGGTGATACGATGGGCAGAGAGATGGCTTAAGGAAAATTCATTCCGCGTGCCAATATATAAATGGAGAACCGAAATATGGGGTGAAATTCCTGCCGACTTTGGAAGAAAATAATTTATATTTGCAAAAATAAAAAATGACTCATGATAAAGTTCGATACCTTTTATTATCAATGCCCAAGATGTAAATGTTGGATGGAAGGTCATCTCTTGATAACTTCGATGATTAACCAGTCTATCTTATATTCTGACGGCAAGGTCTTGAATGACGGTTATATCACTGAGCATCAGAAAATGATAGTGTGTCCTGCATGCAATCATTGGTCATGGGTCGAGAAATATGAAGAGCCATATATCTCCAAAACGAAACCTCAAGAACATTTCTACACTTGGAACAGCTGGCGTTTCTATGGCGTTCACTTCGGCAGCAACGAAGGACGATTGGCGCTCGTCAATCATTATAAAAATTTCCTTGCTAAATCTGATTACGACAGAGACCAGGAGATATATTTCCGTCGTATGATGTGGTGGGCTTATAATGACTTGATTAGAAATAGATATCAAATCAATATAGAACGTTTTACCTCGAAAGAGATGAGTTTCAAAGTGTGGTGGCGCAACAGAAAAAGATTGCTTCAAGGCATAGATATATTCCTTCAACATCACCAAGATTATGTTGACAACCTTAGTAAATTGGTGGAGTTGTTGAAAGACAGATACACGCCAGATGACGAGGAATATGAAGCAACAAATCTTGATATCATTGAGATGTATCGTCAGCTCGGCGATTTCAACAGTGCCAATGCGCTCTTGGATAAAACCACACGACGCACTTATTTCATCTCTACCATAGAAGAGAAAGTCGATGAAAACGACGACTTGGTTTTCTTAGTTACAGGATAACTTTTTTAGAATTCTAAAATTCTATTGATAACGTGTGATGCGCAGAAGCATCCGAATATAGCTGGCATGTATGATATTGTTCCTACTGTAGCTATTTTGTTTTCTGTCTGTTCTTCGATAGATACTGCGCTTTCCGCCACTTTCTCAGGTGAGAACACCACTGTTATTCCTTCGCGGATTCCTAGACGATGCAGCCTTTTTCTTATGTAGAATGCCAGACGGCAGTTATATGACTTTGCGATGTCGGCGATTTCTATTTTTGTTGGGTCGAACTTGCCGCCTGCTCCCATACAGCTGACGATATTCTGTTTGTTCTGTACGGCGTAATATAGAAGGAACACCTTTGGCGCGAGAGTATCAATAGCATCGACAACGAAATCGAATTTCTGCTCCATCAGGTCGATGATAGGCTGGTCTTTGAGATATTGGTTTATTGGAATCACTTCAACATCAGGGTTGATGTCGCGGATACGTTCTGCCATAACTTCCACCTTAGGACGACCGATGGTGCTGTCTAAGGCGAGCAGCTGTCTGTTTTTATTGGTGATGTTGACGGTGTCGCAATCGATGATGGTAAGTTTTCCTATTCCGGCACGCGCCAATTGTTCAGCAGCGTATGCGCCTACGCCACCTAATCCTACGACGAGAACATGACTCGAAGCCAACTTCTTAACGCCTTCTTCTCCAACCAATAACTGTGTCCTTGAATTCCAATTCATATCTTTCCAAAAATTTTTACAAAGTTATTAAAAATATCGCTTCTCAAATCATTCAAACTGCGTCCCGATAAAACTGATGCTTTCTCATAAACTTCAGCGATACTTCTATCGCTATCATCTGTCTCTAAAAACAATCTTTCTGATGGAATGAATTTCAGAAGTTCAGCGGCGCGAATCTCGTTTTTAAACAAGACATCGCCAAGAGACAGATATATGTTATGACGAAGATATTGTGTTACGATTTGTTTATTGCCTTGAAATCCGTGTATTATCCAAGGCATCTTGGCTTTTGTTTCTTTTCTTATTGACAGAATATCGGAATGAGAGCGCACCGCATGAATTATCATAGGTTTGTTGTGTCGCTCCGATATCTCAATCTGTTTCATGAATACATCCTTCTGAATCTCAATGTCGACATTGCAAACCCTATCGATGCCACATTCACCTATAGCCTTTAGGTTCATGTCGCCGAGACATCGCGATGTCTCAATGACAAGTTTATTCTCCAACTGTTGACCGTTGACTGTTGACTGTTGACAATACCACGGATGTATTCCTATGCTATAGAAAAAAGTAACATCGACATTGACGTGATTGTCAACATCGATGTTATTTATTTCAATGAATTCTTCGTTATCAATATGATTTTGATGAGTATGGATATTGACGAAAGGATTCATGTTTTCAAGAATCGATATTAGGTTGTATTATTATTTCCTTAGTGTCGAGGTTGAAAGCCAGCAAGTTGCCGAAACCATCCTTGTTAGTGTAGTAGATTCCGTTGTCGAGGGATATGAAATCGTAGTTGTTGTTGCGGAACAAATCGATGAGAGTCATTTCCACTGGCACGTGGCCGTGTATGACTTTTTTTCCAGCGATTTTGTTTTTATCCACTCTAAAATCTCTTATCCACATCATGCTTCTTGTGTCTTCGAAAGGATTATCTATTTTGAAGTTCAAGCCGGCATGTACCAAGATATAATCTTCGAGTTCGATGAAGTGTTTTGTATTCTTCATCCAGTCGATATAGAACTTGCTTATGTCGCGAGGACGTTTGGCGCCGAAGCTTTCCAGAGTTCTGTTGCCACCGTTTTTTCTCCAGTCTTTTTCTATTGGACTACGGAACAAGAATCTCTTCTGGTCGTCTTCCCATGCTCTGATACAATAATCCTCGTGGTTGCCTCTGATGCAATTGACATCATAACCTGAGTCTTGCAGATTTATGATATAATCTATCACGCCTCTGCTGTCGGGACCTCTATCTATATAATCACCGAGGAAATACAGAGAGTCGTCCTTCGACAGAGCGATACGGTCTTCCACCATCGACTTCAGAGTGGCGATGTGGCCATGAACATCAGGTATAACCCAACGATTCTTCATTTTTGTCTATTTATTTAGCTTTGCCTTGGTTAGCAACGCTTTCCATTTTACGTTTGATTTCTTCTTGGTCGCCGAGGAAGAAATGGTTTTGAAGATTCATGTTATCGTCGAATTCGAAAACGTAAGGAACGGCTGTTGGGATGTTGAACTTGATGATTTCTTCGTTTGTCATGCCACGAAGTTCTTTAACGATGCCTCTTAATGAATTGCCGTGAGCTACAACCATTACTTGGTCGTGGTTTTCGAAAGCTTTCAAAATGACGTCGTTATAGTAAGGCATAAGACGTTCGATAGTGTCTTTCAATGATTCTGTCAAAGGAATTTGTTCGTCTGTAAGTTCAGCGTAGCGAGCATCCATTCTTGGGCTCTTAGGATCGTTCATTTCCAATGCTGGTGGTTGAACGTCGAAAGAACGACGCCATACTAAAACTTGTTCGTCGCCGTATTTAGCAGCTGTGTCGGCTTTGTTTAAACCTTGGATAGCGCCGTAGCTCTTTTCATTTAATCTCCAGCTCTTTTGAACAGGAAGCCAATCCATGTTCATAGCATCGAGAACGTTGTTTAAAGTCTTGACAGCTCTTTTTAAATATGATGTGAAACACAATTCTGGTTTGTAGTTTTCTTGTTTCAAAAGTTTACCTGCTTCAAAAGCTTCTTCTAAACCTTTAGGGCTTAAATCGACATCTGTCCAGCCTGTAAAAAGATTCAATTTATTCCATTCACTTTCTCCGTGACGAATTAAAATAAGTTTCTTCATGTTAATATTTTTTAAGTTTTTAAAATCTGTTTTTCTTCTGCAAAGATAATTATTTTAATCATTGAAAATGATGTTTTTTATTAACAAAACCATATTGTTAAAAAATATTAACGATTTCTTTCTACCTTTGTGAAAAAATTGAATCATGAGGAAAATATCCTTCTTTTTATTATTGTTATTCTTTTGTATCACAACGACTTTAGCTCAGAATATAAATCTTTCTAATGTAGAGCTGCCAGTTATTAATGATGGCAGAAGCAATAGAATAATAACACATAAAGGCTATACTGTTTCTTATAACTATGATTGGAAGATTCCTAATTGGGTCGCATACGAACTTACCGATTGGGAAGTTGAAGGCGAAGTGCCTCGTTACGACCGTTTCAAGCCCGATCCTATGGTGCCGCAAAATGCTACTGCCACCACCGACGACTACAAATATTCTGGTTACGACAGAGGACATATGGCGCCGGCTGCCGACATGAAATGGGACGAACAAGTGATGAAAGAGTCGTTCTATCTGTCTAATATCTGTCCGCAAAATCCTAACCTGAACGGAGGCGTCTGGAAAGACCTCGAAGAACAAGTGCGCGACCTCGCTTCCCAAAAAGGAAGAATATTCGTGGTCTGCGGCCCGATAGTAAACGACACTTCAAATACTATAGGAGAAAACAAAGTCGTGGTCCCGCAGGCTTTCTTTAAAGTCTTGCTCCAAGAAGAAAATGGAGAGATACACACCATCGGATTCGTATATGAAAACATAAGCGGACGTAAACCAATGGCAAGCTATGCGATGAGCGTAGATGAAGTGGAAGAGGTAACAGACATCGACTTCTTTTGCTCGCTTCCAGATAAAATTGAAAGACGGTCGGAAGCTGCCGTGGATTTTTCAAAATGGACAGTAAAAAAACAATAAAACAATTGTTTTTTTGTTATAAATTTGTGTTTTAAAATATAAATTATGTTGAATAAATATATATCTTTTATCTGCCTGATTTTCTTGGCTGTAACTACAAGCTTCGCACAGACTGCTCTTCATCAATGGACAACGCATGCTCCAGGAATGAAAGTTATTAATGTAGAAAAAGTGAACGAGAAAATATTCGCTGCAACGCCATATGAAATATTCTATTACAACACAGGCGATAATTCCATCAATAAATTGTCAAAAGTGAATGGCCTGTCCGACTTCGGCGTCAGCGTGATGAGATATAACAATAGTATAGGCCTCGTCTTTGTCGGTTATTCCAACGCTAATATCGACCTGATTGACAAAGATGGAAATGTCATCAATATCAGCGATATCAAAAACAAAAACATACTGGCAGATAAGACAATTAAGGATGTGTATTTCATCGATGATCTGGCTTATGTCTGCTGCGGATTCGGAATAGTTGTGGTTGATATGAAAAAGTTTGAGATAAAAGACACCTACGTCATCGGTGAAAATGGCACTTATGTCTCTGTCAATGACTTGGTCGTCTATAAAAACAAATTTTACGCTGCTACAAGCAATGGCGTCTATTATGCTGATTGCAACAGCAACAATCTCGCAGACTTCTCCCAGTGGACTCACGATACTGCAATGATTCATGATAATATCAATTATTCTGAAATTGAAAGCTTCAACGGCAAACTCCTCGCCAATTACTCTGAAAACAAATACAATAGCGATACTCTCTTCGTATATAACGGAGTTAAATGGGATTACTTCCCAACTACTTCTCATGCATTGAAAAGAGATATGAAAGCATCCGACGACAAGATTATCTATGTTGAACAATATGGAATGAGAGTGGTAAGCAAAAAGAATACTTTGATTCATCATTTCACTGGCATTGAACCTTTTGATGCAGTGTATGACTCCGAAAATGACGTGTATTGGATTGGTGAAAAATCTAATAGTCTTATAAAAATGTATCCCGACAAGACCTCGGAAAATATTCTTTTCAATGGCCCTTACAGCCATCTGTCGTTCGATATCCAGGCAAGAGACAATGAGATATGGGTGGCATCGGGCGGATTCAGTCAGGTGTGGGGCAAAAACTGGAGAACAGAAGGCATTTATTATTATACCGATTATGAATGGAATAACATAAACAGAACAAATACAGAGGCTTTGGATACGATATCCGATATGTCGTGCATCGCCTTGCATCCGTCTAACAAATCAAAGGTTTATGTGGGCTCATTCCATAAAGGTCTGCTAGAGTTTGAAAACTATGAGTTGAAAAATATTTATAATACAACTAATAGCTCTCTCGGTGAACTCGCTGGCTATGGCTACGTCTATATCACTGGCCTCGACTTCGACAGTAAAAATAATCTCTGGATTGCTAACAGCGGAACCGACAAACGTCTCTCTGTTATGACAAGCAAGAACGAATGGTGTTCTTTTAATATTGGCAGTTACGATATCAGCAAACTCGTCGTTGATAAAAACGATTACAAATGGATTCTCAACCGCGACGGTTATTTCATCGTTTATAACGATAATAAGACTCCTACCAATCCAACAGACGATAGATATAAAATGATAAACAAAAATGCTGGTCAAGGCGGTCTCCCTGAATCGGCCAACTGTATGGCGGTAGATAAGAACGGTTCGATGTGGGTTGGAACCAACGACGGACTAGCTCTGTTCTATTCAACGTCAAAGATTTTCCAGCAAGGCGTCAACTTCGATGCTACAAGGATTCTGGTCCCTCGTAACGATGGCACTGGACAAGCCGACTATCTCCTCTCTGGTGAATCAGTCCTTTCTATCGCTGTCGACGATGCCAATAACTTATGGGTCGGAACAAAAAATGGTGTGTTCTATATCTCTAATAACGGATTGACCGAATATCATCATTTTACAGTTGACAACAGTCCGCTGCTCTCTAACACTGTACAAGGTATCGCTATCGACGAAGAAGGTAATGTATTCTTCGCTACCGACCAAGGCATCATCTCTTATAAGGGTGTAGCTACTGAAGGAAAGAAAACTAATTCGGAAGTTGTGGTCTATCCTAATCCTGTCGAACAAGACTATCATGGACTTGTCGGCATCAAGAATCTCGTTCCAAATTCATTGGTCAAGATAACAACTATCGACGGTTCCTTCGTGACACATTTGTATTCTGAAGGCGGACAAGCGGTATGGGACCGAACCACCATCGACGGCAGCAGAGTGGCACCGGGAGTTTATCTCATATTCATCAGCGACAAGACTGGCAAGGAGACTTTCGCTGCGAAAATACTTGTCAAGTAATGGCGAAGATAACAGTCAAGACGAGAGCCATTGTCTTACAGACTATTAAATATGGCGACAGCAGTCTCGTGGTGAAGATGCTCACCGAAGAAGAAGGTGTGCAATCGTTTATGGTGAAAGGCGTCTTCGGCAAGAAGTCGAAGATGAAAGCAGCCCTGTTCCAGAATATGACGCTCCTCGACATAGTGGCGGAAATTGGCAACAGCAGCCTCGGTTTTATCAAAGAAGTGACATTGTCGCATTATTACAAAACTATTTCCACCGACATAAAGAAAGCGACGATAATAATGTTTATCAGTGAGTTGCTCTCTAAGTCGATAAGCGAAAGCGAGACCGACACGCTCCTCTTTGATTATGTTTATAACTCTATGTTATGGCTTGATGATGCCATTTCAGATTATGTTAATTTTCCTATAGAATTCGCTCTTGGCTTGAGCAGATATCTAGGATTCTGTCCTAACTTCGACACATATACTGAAGGAAGCAGTTTTGACTTGCTGGACGGCAACTTCAAGAAAACGCAAAACGACATCTACCAGATAGAACCAGAACTGAGCAGGAAATTTTATCACATAGGAAACAGTTCCCTCGATGACTCTCAAAAAATATATCGACTAACGAATTCCGACCGTCGTCAATTGCTCGACGCTCTTGTCATGTATTATAAGCTGCATACGGAAAATATCAGAGAGATAAAATCATTGGAAGTCTTGAGAGAAGTTTTTTGATTAGAAACTCAGAAATTCAAAATCTCAGAACTTCGGGAATTGGTGCCTGAGCCAACAGCCTTAGTTCAGAGTCCCCTCCGCGTTAGGGATTGGAGCGGCATCCTTTGCGAGCTTTTTCGGACAACAGACAACGGACAACAGACACCAGATTTTTTTGAGCGAGGAGAAAACAAATGCGAGCAAAGATATAGCGGAAAGCCCGACGGCTTGCCGGAACGCCCAAAAAACTCAGAAATTCAGAAGTTTTTGTTAGTGATGGAGTTTTTTCAAAAACAATTTCGTGTTATTTAGTGCAGTTTAGTGGATTTTTATATTGTAGCAAAAAAAGGACAGCCTTAAGCTGTCCTTTTTTTATTTATTTGATTCTTTTAAGAATGCTGATTTCTGATGGTGTGAGGAATCTCCAGTGTCCGCGTGGAAGCATATGTTTTGTAAGACCTGCGAACATCACTCTGTCGAGTTTCACCACTTCGTAACCGAGGCTTTCGAAGATACGTCTGACGATATGGTTACGTCCTGAGTGGATTTCAATTCCTACTTCACGTTTTGTTGGGTCGTCTGCAACCCAGTCAACGCCATCTACTTCGATTGGGCCATCTTCAAGTACGAGGCCTTCTCTTATCTTCATCAAGTCGTTTTTAGTGAGAGGCTTATCCAATGTAGCGTGATAAAGTTTCTTCACTTCATGACTTGGGTGTGTCAATGTTTTAGCGAGGTCGCCGTCGTTAGTGAGGAGGAGCAGACCAATTGTGTTTCTGTCGAGTCTTCCAACAGGGTAGATGCGTTCTTGGCAAGCGCCTTCTACGAGTTCCATAACGGTATGACGTTCGTATGGGTCGTCGGATGTTGTGATGACGCCTTTAGGTTTGTTGAGGAGCACGTAGCGAAGTTTTTCGCGGTTAAGAGTTTCGCCTCCGTAAACAACCTTATCTGTTGTGTTGACTTTAGTACCGAGTTCTGTCACTACTACGCCGTTTACTGTGACAGCGCCAGCGAGGATGAGGTCGTCAGCTTCGCGACGTGAGCAGATGCCTGAGTCGGCGAGGTACTTGTTAAGACGGATTTGTCCTGTAGCTTTTGGTCTGTCGTAGAGTGGGTCTTTTTCTCTTCTTTTGAAGCCGCCACCGCCGCCACGACGTTCGCCATTATTGCCTTTACGTTCTGGTCTGTCGTCACGACGACCTTTGTTATCGAAGCTGCGCTCGTTGCGAGCAGCGCCTCTTGCGTTACGACGATTGCCGAATGCATTGTCGTTGTTGTCGCGATCTTCGCCGAAACCTCTTTTAGGACGGCGTTCATCGGAACCTCTGAAACCACGATTCTCATCGCGGTCGTCTCTTCTTTCTCTTACAGGTCTGTCGCCAAAGTTCTTGCCTCTGCCACCGCCGAAACCTGACTCTTTTCTGCCACCGAATGACTCTTTCTTGCCACCGAATGATCCTTTTCTGTCGTCGTCTCTTCTTGGTCTGAAGCTTTTTCTTGGTCTTTCTTCATCGCCATCGCGGCGAAAAGCCTGTTCTCTTTCAAACTGCTCTAATCTTTCTTCACTGAATCTGCGTACACCGGCAGTCTTTCTTGTGGCAATACGAGTACGTTTGCCCTTGTTACCTTCGTTGTTCATGTCAATGTGAAAATTACATTTTTTTAGGGTTGCAAAGATACGATTTTTTTGTTATTAAAATACCTTGTATTTTCAAAAATTATAATTTACTTTTTTTTCAAAAAAGCTCTGACATTTTGTCATAAAATGTTATCTTTGCACATTAAATCATGATTTTACAATGAAAGTATCTTATAATTGGCTCAGACAGTATATCAACTGCGAATTGTCAGCAGAAGAAATAGCAAAGAAATTAACAGGAACAGGTCTCGAAGTTGAAGACTTAACACCTTATGAATCAATAAAAGGCGCATTGAAAGGTGTTGTCGTAGGTAAGGTTATCTACTGTGTTGATCATCCTAATTCAGATCACCTTCACATCACTAAAGTTGACGTCGGTGCAGAAGAACCTCTTAACATCGTTTGCGGTGCACCTAACGTGGCAGAAGGCCAGAAAGTCTTGGTGGCTACTATAGGCACAGAACTTCATAAAGACGGCGAGTCTTTCACAATTAAGAAAGGCAAGATTCGTGGCGAAGTGTCAGAAGGTATGATTTGCGCTGAAGACGAACTCGGAATCGGCGAGTCACACGATGGCATCATGGTGCTTCCAGAAGATTACGAAATAGGAAAACCTGCATCATTCTACTTCCCTGTTGAACAAGATGTCACTTTGGAAATCGGTCTCACAGCAAACCGTTCCGACGCTACTTCTCACATCGGCGTCAACCGCGACCTCGTGGCAGCTCTCAATTATCAAGAAAAGACAGATAAATATCATCTTAATATACCTTCAGTAGAAGATTTCAAAGTTGAAAACAACGACAACGAAATTGAAATAGTCGTTGAAGATACTAAGGCTTGTCCTCGCTACTCAGGTGTTACTGTTAGCGGCGTGAAAGTAGGTCCTTCTCCAAAATGGTTAAAACACAGATTGGAAGCTATAGGTCTCCGCTCTATCAACAACATCGTCGACATCTCTAACTACGTCTTGATGGAAACAGGTCAGCCTCTCCACACTTTCGACGCTGATAAGATTAAAGGCAAGAAAGTCGTCGTTAAATGTCTCGCTGAAGGAACTCCATTCGTAACATTGGATGGCGTAGAACGTAAGCTCAGCAGCACTAACCTGATGATTTGTAACGCAGAAGAACCAATGTGCATAGCAGGCGTTTTCGGCGGAGCAGAGTCAGGCGTTACAGAAGAAACAACAAATGTTTTCATTGAGAGCGCTTACTTCAATCCAACATCAGTACGTAAGACTTCAAAATATCACGCATTGCAAACAGATGCTAGCTTCCGTTTTGAACGTGGTTGCGACCCTAACATGACAATCTACGCATTGAAACGCGCTGCATTGTTGATTAAAGAATTGGCAGGCGGAACAATATCATCAGAAGTAAAAGATATCGTCAATGGCGACTTTACACCAGTTCGCGTAGAGCTTAAGTTCGCTTACCTCAATAAGATTGCTGGTCAGGAAATTGAAAAGGAAATAGCTGTCAATATCTTGAAGAACTTAGACTGCAAAGTGGTTGAACTTAACGACGAAGCTGTTGTTGTTGACGTTCCTACATGCAAAGTGGATGTCTATCGTCCTGCTGATTTGGTTGAAGAAATACTTCGTATCTACGGTTACGACAACATCACTATCCCAGAAAAAATCAATGCTACTCTTAACGTAGTGGCTAAACCAGATCCAGAAAAATTAAAGAGAAACATTTCTATCATGTTGGCTTCTAATGGTTTCTATGAAATCATGAACAACTCTTTGACAAAAGAGTCATACACAAAAGACATGGACAGCTTCGACGAAAATAGAAATGTCAAAATATTAAACCCATTAAGTTCCGACTTGAACGTTCTTCGTCAATCACTTCTTTTCGGAGGTTTGAAGAGCATAGAAAACAACCATAACCATAAGATTTTCGACATTAAATTCTTCGAATTCGGTAACACTTACTTCTATGACGCTGATAAGAAACAAGAAGGCGTTTCATTGTCACCATATTCAGAAATCTATAACCTCGACTTATTCATCACAGGTAAAGATAAAGAAGAATTATGGAGCAACAAACCACAAAATGTTGACTTCTACGAACTTAAGAAATATGTCTTGGGCGTGTTGAATAAGCTTAACATCGATATCGATAAGATTGAGATGAGCGAAGGCCATGTGAAACATTACGAATATTCATTGGTATACACTCTCAACGGAATGGAATTGTGTACTCTCGGTAAGATAAATCAAAAGACATTGAAACTCTTTGATTTGAAGAGAGAAGTTTATCACGCAACAATGAATTGGGATAACTTATTGAAAGCTAATAAAGAAGCTAAGGCAGTTCGTTACGAACCATTGCCAAAATTCCCAGCAGTACGTCGTGACTTGGCATTAATTTTCGATAAGAACGTGAACTTTGAACAAGTTAAAAACGTTGCTTTTGCAGCAGAAAACAAAATCTTGACATCTGTCAGTTTGTTCGATATCTATACCGGCGACAAGATTCCGGAAGGCAAGAAACAATATGCTTTGAGTTTCATATTGCTTGACACTCAAAAGACATTGACTGACAAGGTTATTGAAAAGACAATGACAAAGATTCAGTCTGCCATTGAACAACAATTAAAAGCAACCTTAAGATAAAATGGACATTCAGGACATCCAATCAATAAAACAACGATTTAAAATAATAGGTAACGACCCGCATCTCAATCGTGCGATTGAGATTGCGGTCCAAGTTGCCGGAACCGACCTTACGGTTCTCATCAACGGTGAGAGTGGTACAGGTAAGGATGTGTTCCCGCAAATCATACATCAGAATAGTTCCAGAAAACATAAGAAATACTTCGCTATCAACTGCGGAGCGATTCCAGAAGGAACTATCGACTCGGAGTTGTTCGGTCATGAGAAAGGCTCTTTCACAGGAGCTCATGAAACAAGAAAGGGATATTTTGAAGAAGCCGATGGCGGAACAATATTCCTTGATGAAGTAGGAGAGATGCCCCTCGCAACACAAGCGCGTCTCCTCAGAGTGTTGGAAAACGGCGAATTCATCAAAGTGGGCTCGTCAAAAGTGCAAAAGACCGACGTCCGCGTGGTAGCAGCTACCAACCTCAATATTCCTTTGGCAATAGAAAAAGGCAAATTCAGAGAAGACCTTTATTATCGTCTCAACACTGTGCCTATTCATATCCCATCATTACGCGAACGTAAAGAAGACATCAGATTGTTGTTCAGAAAGTTCGCTGCAGATTGCGCAGAGAAATACAGAATGCCAGCGCTTCAACTGACACAAGAGGCTCTCATAATGATGGAAAATTATCGTTGGGATGGTAATATCAGACAACTGAAAAATATTACAGAACAAATTTCTATCATTGAAAATGAAAGAATAATAACTCCTGATATTTTAAAGAATTATCTTCCTAATAATAACGTAACAGCATTGCCGACTTTGTATAAAGGCGGTCGTGATGAAGAGACAATATCTGAACGCGACTTATTATATAAGGTGTTGTTTGATATGAAAAACGATATCATCGAACTGCGTAAGACTGTTAAGGAATTATCGGAACAAAGAAACAACGGTGCAATACAGCATCTTCCTGAACCAACGAATATCACTCCAATCAATGCGACTGTCATATCACCGATGGAAGAGGAAGAAGACGCTTTTGTTTATGTTCAAGATAATGACGAAGAGGAAAAGCCTGTAGTAAGAGAATCAGAAACATTGTCTTTGGTTCAAACAGAAAAAGAATTGATTTGCAAGGCATTAGAACGTCATAAAGGAAAGAGAAAAGACGCTGCTAAAGAATTGGGCATCAGCGAAAGAACATTATACAGAAAGATTAACGAATATCAAATCAACCTTTGATGAGAAGTATTAAGACACAAAGACACAAAGACACAGAGACGCAAAGACATTTTACTTTGCGACTTTGTAACTATGCGACTATGCGACTTTTAAAAAAAGCTTGTTGCCTTGTTGTCTTATTGTCTTGTTGTCTTTTAAACAGTTGCGGAATATATACATTTTCAGGAGCATCAATTCCTGCTGAGGCTAAGACTGTATCGGTGCAGTATTTTCCTAATAACGCGCAACTCGTTAATCCTCTGTTGAGCACTGCATTGACAAACGCTCTTAATGATATGTTTGTAAATCAGACAACATTGCAATCTGTAGCTCAAAACGGCGACCTCGCTTTGGAAGGAGAGATAACTGGATATACGACAAATCCAATAGCGATTACTGGTAATCAAACTGCTGCGATGAATAGATTGACTGTTACTGTAAATGTCAGGTTTACAAATAAATATGATGAGACTAAAAACTTTGAACAACGATTTTCCCAATATCAGGATTATCCTAGCGGACAAGATTTAAGTTCTGTGCAAGATGTTTTAGTTGAGACAATCGTTGAGGATTTGTGTCAGGATATTTTTAATAAAGCTGTTGTAAATTGGTGATATGGATAAGGCAAGATTTAACGATTTGATAAATAACATTCACAATATCAGCGATGAAGATGTGGAATCATTGTCTGCTGTTGTTGAATCGTATCCATACTTTACCATTGCACAGGCGCTCTTGTCAGCAGGACTGGAACTCAATGATGACAGCAGATCGAATCGTCAGTTGAGACTCGCTGCTGCAATGGTGCCCGACAGAAACGCCTTACGTCATCTTTTGTCAGAGGCGAAAGAAAAGTCTCAAGTATGCGATCTTCCTGATGAACTGGCAGTACAAAATGAGGAAGAAATCATTCCTGAAAAGACAATTGTAATTCCAGAAATTGACTTGAGGAAATCGCAGGAGGAATTGTCGAAGGAGATGGTGCTGCTGGAAGAGAAACGTAAATCACTTGATGAGCTGAAGGCTCTTATCGAGCAGAGAATTGTCGAATTGGAACAAGAGAAAGAGGAACGTAAAAAAGAGGATAAAAGCCTATCAAAAAATGAAATTATTGATAAATTTATAGCAGAAAATCCTCAAATTTCTAGACCGAAACAAGAGTTTTACGACCCATTTGTGGTTGCACAAGCCAGTGTTGTTGACCAAGAAAATATTATAAGTGAAACATTAGCAACGATTTATCTTAATCAGGGATATGTGGAAAAAGCAATTTCAATATATCAAAAATTAAGTTTGAAAAATCCAGAAAAAAGTGTTTACTTTGCAAAATTAATTGAAAAAGCAAAAAATAAGTTTAACAATTAAATAAATTAATAAGATGTACGTAGCAATTTCAGTATTCATCCTGATCGTCAGTTTTTTGATGATGTTGGTTGTTTTAGTTCAGAATTCAAAAGGTGGTGGATTAGTATCTAACTTATCATCATCAAATCAAATTTTAGGTGTTCGCAAAACTACTGATTTCTTGGAAAAAGCTACATGGACATTGGCAATCGTTTTAGTTTTACTTTGCCTTGTTTCTAGTTTTTCAATTCCAAAGAATGGTGTAAGTACAGGCACTCAAGTTGATACAGAAATGCGTCAACAATTGGAAAAGACAATGGCACCTACAGATTATCAGATGCCTGCTGCAGAAGTTGAATAATACAACTATTGTATAGAATTAAAAAAATGTCAGAATGTCACTATTTCTGACATTTTTTTTTGTTTTATTTTTTGGCAAACATTTTGACTGAAATCAAGCATCAAAAGAAAATAACACAATAAAAAATTATAGAATATGTCACAATTATCAATTAAACCATTGGCAGACAGAGTCGTTATTGAACCAGCTCTCGCAGAACAAAAGACAGCAAGCGGAATCATCATTCCTGACACAGCAAAAGAAAAACCACAAAGAGGTATCGTCGTGGCAGTTGGTCCAGGTACAAAAGACAATCCTATGACATTGAAAGTTGGCGACCAAGTCATTTATGGCAAATATGCAGGTACAGAATTCCATTTAGATGGTAAAGATTATATGATTATGAGAGAAAATGACGTTATCGCAGTCATCTGATATCTCACAAAATTTCCAAATTAGTAAACATTATTAATAAGTATATAAAATGGCAAAAGACATATTATTCAACCTCGACGCTCGTGACGGTTTAAAAAAAGGCGTTGACGCTTTATCAAATGCAGTAAAAGTTACACTCGGACCTAAAGGCCGTAACGTTATCATCGAAAAATCATACGGCGCTCCTCACATCACAAAGGACGGCGTTTCAGTAGCAAAAGAAATAGAATTAAAAGACCCAGTTGAAAACATGGGCGCTCAATTAGTTAAAGAAGTAGCTTCTAAAACTAATGACCTCGCCGGCGACGGTACAACAACAGCTACAGTATTGGCACAAGCTATCGTAGCAGCAGGTTTGAAAAATGTTATCGCAGGCGCTAATCCAATGGATCTCAAAAGAGGTATCGACAAAGCAGTCGCTACAGTAGTAGAATCATTGAAATCTCAATCACAACAAGTAGGCGACAGCATCGAAAAAATCCAACAAGTTGCAAGTATTTCTGCTAACAACGATAACACAATCGGTACTCTTATCGCTGAAGCAATGGCTAAGGTTAAGAAAGAAGGCGTTATCACTGTTGAAGACGCTAAAGGTATCGAAACACACGTCGACGTCGTTGAAGGTATGCAATTCGACCGCGGTTACATCTCTCCTTACTTTGTAACCAACACAGAAAAAATGGAAGCAGTATATGAAAATCCTTTCATCTTGATCTACGACAAGAAGATCTCTGTCATGAAAGACTTGCTCCCAATCCTCGAAAAATCATTACAAACAGGTCGTCCTCTCTTAATCATAGCAGAAGACATCGACAGCGAAGCATTGGCAACATTAGTTGTTAACCGTTTGCGCGGTTCTTTGAAAGTCGTTGCTGTTAAAGCTCCAGGCTTCGGCGACAGAAGAAAAGAAATGTTGGAAGACATCGCTATCTTGACAGGTGGTACTGTCATCACAGAAGAAAAAGGCTACCGTTTGGAAGACGCTACATTGGCAGAACTCGGTACAGCTGACAAAATCACTGTCACAAAAGACAATACAACAATCGTTAACGGTCAAGGTGCAAAAGAAAACATCGAAGCACGCGCAGCACAAATCAAAGCTCAAATCGCTTCAACAACATCAGACTACGACCGCGAAAAATTACAAGAACGTTTGGCAAAGATCGCTGGCGGCGTAGCTGTTATTTATGTTGGCGCAGCAAGCGAAGTTGAAATGAAAGAAAAGAAAGACCGCGTTGAAGATGCTTTGAATGCAACAAGAGCAGCTATCGAAGAAGGTATCATCCCTGGTGGCGGCGTTGGCTTCATCCGTGCTATCAGCTCAATAGAAAACCTTAAAGGTGAAAACGACGACCAAACAACAGGTATCGCTATCATCAAACGCGCTTTGGAAGAACCATTGCGTCAAATCGTTGAAAACGCAGGTCTGGAAGGTTCAGTCGTTGTTAACAAAGTAAGAGAAGGTGAAGGCGACTTCGGTTTCAACGCTCGTACAGAAACATACGAAAACCTCTTGAAGACAGGCGTCATCGACCCAGTTAAGGTTTCAAGAGTCGCTTTGGAAAACGCTGCTTCTATCGCAAGCATGCTCCTCACAACAGAATGCGTTATCTCAAACCATAAAGAAGAAAATCCAATGCCAGCAATGAACCCTCAAATGGGCGGCATGCCAGGCATGATGTAATTCATGAGAAAATAAAAGCTTAGAAAAAGGGACCTTAGGGTCTCTTTTTTTTACGATATTTGTCTTGATATAATCTGAATAAAATGAGAAACAAATATTTAATGCCGATTATTGTGGCTGCTTGCCTGGCAGTCGGCGTGAAGATGGGATTCCATATCGCAGAGTCGAACGATGGCTTTTCCGCTTATAATCAAAAAAATAACGGAGATTTATCTTGTATCAATGACGTGTTTACTCTTATCGATAAAGAGTATGTCGATACTGTTGATATGAAAGACTTGCAGGTCAAGGCTGTCACTCATGTTCTTGAGTCGATGGATCCGCATAGCGAATATATAAAACCGGAAATCCTCGACGACGTCAACGATAATCTTCATGGCAGCTTCGAAGGTATCGGCGTGTCGTTCAGAATAGAAAAAGACACTATCACAATTATAAATACAATAAAAGGCGGTCCTTCAGAGAAGGTAGGTATCCTTGCCGGTGACAGAATCGTTTATGTAGGTGACACTTTGGTGGCAGGAACGAAAGTCACTAATAAAGACGCGATGCGACTTCTGAAAGGTCCGAAGAAAAGCAAAGTCGATGTCAAGATAAAAAGGCATGGAATCAGCGACTTGCTCGACTTTACTATCATAAGAGATGTCATACCTACATATAGCGTTGATGTGGCTTATATGATTGACGATAATATCGGTTTTGTCAAGTTGACCAAGTTTTCTCAAACTACGCATAAAGAATTTGTCAATGCGTTAAAGAAGCTTAAGGCAGAAGGCATGACGAAATTGATACTCGATTTGAGAGACAACACTGGAGGCTATCTCGGCGAGGCTGTCGGCATTGTAGATGAGATGCTTGCTGATAATAAGTTGATAGTTTATACCGAAGGCGAACATCGTGATCGTTCTTATATATTCTCCCGTCATAAAGGATTGTGGGAAGACAGCGAGGTTGTCGTGCTTATAAACGAAGGCTCGGCAAGTGCGAGCGAAATTGTGGCAGGAGCGCTTCAGGATAATGATAGAGGAACTATTATCGGACGTCGTTCTTTTGGAAAAGGATTGGTGCAAGAACAGTTCGACCTTGGTGAAAACGGCGCAATTCGTCTTACTATTGCTCGATATTATACTCCTACAGGACGTTGCATACAGAAACCTTTTGAAGGAAGCAAAGAAGAATATCTCTTGGAAGAATATTCTCGTTATACTACAGGAGAAATGTTCAGCGTTGACAGCATTCATTTTGCTGATTCTTTGAAATATGTGACACCTGGAGGCAAGACCGTTTATGGCGGCGGTGGTATCATGCCAGATATTTATGTGCCATTGAAGAACGACAGCACGCATTATTTCTTCAATAAGATGGCAAACAATAGCATCTTGTTCCAATATGCCTTCGATTATTCTGATATGCATCGCAACGATATTTTGAAATATGGTGATGTGAAAGCTTTTGCTGATGACTTTGTCTTTACCGATGCGATGTTTGAAGAACTGATGCGACGCACCGAAGAAAAGAAAATCAAAGGAACAGAGGCTGATAAACTGAAAGCGAGAGAACTCTCAGAACCATTGTTCAAGGCGTATGTAGCAAGAAATGTCTTCGGTGATGAGGCTTTCTATCCATTATATGAACCATTGGATGAGATCTTGCAAGAAGCGATAGAGGTTTTAGAGGATTGAGAGGAATTGAGGGCGTAGAGGAAATAGAGATTGTTCCTCTAGTCCCTATAATCCCTTTGTCTCCTCTAAATCTTTAAAAAATAAAAAGAAAACATTTAAAAAATGAAATAATTTTGTTATCTTTGCAACCCGATTTTAGGGATTATTATGAAGATGGGAAACGATTACATATTGCCAATAGTAGGATTATCAATAGGTTACCACGATTTTGAGTTCGAAATCGATGATAAATTCTTTGAAAATTTTGAGTTCTCTGAAGTACAAAAAGGCAGTGTAAAAGTGAATTTGAATGTTGAAAAGCACGAAAGAGAGTCTATTTTAACATTTAATTTCGATGGCAGTGTGTTTATCCCATGTGACAGATGCAATGATGAATTTGAGCAACCAATAGAAAATGAGGTTGTGATATATTTGAAATATGGACATGAATATGAAGAGGAATCTGATGATGTCATCGTTATTCCATCTGAAGAAGGAGAGTTCGATATTTCATCTTTGATTTATGAATATATCATCTTGTCGTTGCCAATTCACAGAGTTCATGAAGATGTCAGCGAATGTAATCAAGATATTATCAATTATCTTGAAAACGCAGCAAATCAAGTTGCAGATAACGATGACATTGACCCTCGTTGGAAATGTTTGGAAGAATTAAAAGAGAGAAAAGATAATTAATTAACAACAAAAAATAGTGTAAAATGGCACATCCTAAGAGAAGACAGTCTCATACAAGAGGCGCAAAGAGAAGAACACATTACAAGGCAGAAGCTCCAACATTAGCAGTATGCAAAGAAACTGGTACAATCCATGTTTATCACAGAGCTTACTACGTTGACGGTGACTTATATTACAAAGGTCAATTAGTCATGGAAGGTGCTAAAAAATAATCTTTGATTTAGCATTTTACAAAAACGAGTTTCAAATCTTGTTTATTAAGAATAAATTTGTTTTGTCAGATAACACTGACGGGACAAATTTTTCTTTTTTATGGCAGTAGCGTCTTCGCGTTAGGGATTGGAGCGGCATCCTTTTGGAGCGGAGCGAAAAAAGATATAGCGGAAAGCCCGACGGCGGAGCCGGAACGCCCAAAATAAAACAGTGACGGAAATAGAATGTTAGACGTAAAGTTAGAAATATTAAATCAATGCCGTTTTTGTTTAAACGAAAAAAATAGATTTTTTATAATATTAGAAAAAAAATTGCGTTAAGTATATGTTCATAACGCAATTTTTTTCATAATCTTTATATTGTTTTTCCCCGCCTTTCGTGTAAGGGTGGGGTTTTTAATTTGAAATTCAGAATCTCAGAAATTCAAAACCTCAAAAGTTTTGAGATTCTGAATTTCTGATTTTTTTTATAAGCCTTTGCTAATAAAGGCACCGTTTTTAAAGCACATAGTTTCTTTGTATCCAGCAGCCTTCAGTGCGTCTTCAGCCTCTTTGAAACATAATGTAAGTTCTTCTGGCTTGTGCGCATCAGAACTTATCACTACGGGTACGTTCATTTCTCGCATGATAGGCAAGACCCAAGTGGCAGGATAAAAGTCGGTGCTGCGTTTTTTGTAGATGCCTCTGGTGTTGACTTCTACGATTAACGATTTCTCTTTTATCAATGTTAATGTCTCCATCAGCAAGTCGCGATACCATTTGTCTTCTTCAAGGAAATATCTGTCGCGGTTGTGCATTTTTATCTTGTCGAAATGACCAACGATGTCGAACTCTTCAGTCTCAATCATTTCATTATATTGGTAGAAGAAAGTCTTAACACCTTTTTTGATATTGCCTCCGTAGAAGTTGTTCAGGCCTTCGTCGTAGGTCTCTACTTTAGAGCCATCGATGAACCATAATTTCTCGATGTCATTACCGACGAGATGGACGGATCCGATTAAATAATCGAGTCCGAGTTCTTCTTTGGTCTTCTTGAAATCTTTTACAATTCCTGGGATGAAGTCCATTTCCATCGAGCAATAAATGTCAATCTTATCCTGATATTTCTCTTTCAAAGATTTTATTGTCGTGATATAGTTTTGTACTTCATCGTTTTTGATGGCGAAAGAATTCTCGAAAGGGACAGGAGAGTGGTCGGAGAAACCTAATACTTCCAATCCTTGATTGATGGCTTCTAATACGACATCTTCTGCGTTTGCTTTGCCGTCGGAGAAATTACTATGAGTATGTAAGTTGAATAATTGCATCTTTATTATATTAAAGCGTCAATTACCTTGTAAACCTTGTCGCCACGTCTGATAGTGTCTTTTACAGGTATAGAACACAACTCGCCTTTTTCTGTTGATTCAACGGCTTTGAGGTCGACGCGAATTTCAGACAGAGTATCTTCATATACGCCTGTTGTTGGGCCGATAATCATAATATCGTCACCGACTTTAAGGTCTTGTGTTTCCATCTTGATTTCAGCGACATTGATTTTTCCGAAGAAGTTGGTGATGGTACCTACGAATATTTTTGTCTTTGTGGCTTGTGAGCCATAACGTTGAGTCCATTCGCCAGTCTTTCTTCCGAGATAATAACCGTCCCAGAAATCGCGGTTGTAGACGCTGCGCAGACGTTCTGTCCATGCTGCTACTTTTTCTTCAGTGAACTCACCGTTTCTGATTGCTTCTACAGCTTCGCTATAAACGCCAACAGTTACTTTTGTATATTCTGGAGAGCGGCCACGACCTTCTATCTTCAAGATTTTCACGCCAGCATCGAGCAGTTTGTCCAAGAAAGGAAGTGTACACAAGTCTTTAGGAGACATGATGTATTCATTATCGATATTAAGTGTGATTTCTTTGTCACGGTCTTGGACTGTATATCCGCGGCGGCAAGGCTGTACGCAAGCGCCTCTGTTAGCGGAAGTGTTGAAGTTGTCGAGGCTGAGATAACATTTTCCGGATACTGCCATGCATAATGCGCCGTGGCAGAATACTTCAATACGAATGAGTTCGCCTTTTGGACCTCTGATATTTTGTTCTTCTATTTTTCTTGTGATGGCTTTAACTTGGTTCACAGAAACCTCGCGTGCTGTCACCATTACGTCAGCGAATTGTGAATAATATTTAATAGCTTCGATATTGGTGATGTTGCATTGAGTTGACATATGAACTTCGACGCCTATTTGACGAGCATATTGGATAACGCTTTGGTCGGATGCTATGATAGCAGAGATGCCATTAGATTTTACTGCATCGACGAGTTGTCGCATTTCATCAAGTTCCTCGTCAAAAACAACAGTGTTGATTGTCACATAACTTTTTACGTTGTGTTCGTTACAGATTGTAGCGATGTTGTGAAGGTCGTCGAGAGTGAAATTTTTTGCAGATTTTGAACGCATGTTAAGACGTCCGATACCAAAATACACAGAGCCTGCTCCGGCTTGAATGGCAGCCGATAATGCTTCGTAAGAGCCGACCGGCGCCATTATTTCGATGTTGTTATATTTGTCTTTCAATTTTATAATATATTAAAAATTATGAATTATTTTATTCTTTCTTTAAGAGCTGCAGCTCTGTCTTCGAAGCCTTGTTTTCCGAGAAGAGCGAACATGTTTTTCTTGTAAGCCTCAACGCCAGGTTGATCGAAAGGATTGACTTCCAACATATAGCCGCTCAATGCGCAGCCCATTTCGAAGAAGTATATCAATTCACCTATTGTTGAAGCTGATATTTCTGGAATCTGAATTACGATGTTTGGCACGCCGCCGTCGACGTGAGCAAGGATGGTTGCTGTTTCAGCTGTGCGGTTCACTTCTGATAGACGTTTGCCAGCGATGTAGTTGAGTTGGTCGAGGTCGTTATCGGCGAGAGGTATTCTCATTTCTTTAGTAGGTCTTTCGACTGAGATGATGGTTTCGAATAAATTACGCAAGCCATCTTGGATATATTGACCCATTGAGTGGAGGTCGGTGGTGAAGATGTCGGAAGCAGGGAAGATGCCTTTTCCGTCTTTGCCTTCACTTTCTCCGTAAAGTTGTTTCCACCATTCTGCAATATATTGGAGACGAGGCTCATAGCTTACTAGAATTTCGTTTGTCTTTCCGTCGTGATACAATGCTTGACGAGCTACGGCATATTGTGCTACTACGTTATCAGAGTTTTGATTTTCTTTGCAGTAATTTTCCATTGCAAGAGCGCCTCCTACGAGTTGTTCGATGTCGATGCCAGCCACTGCGATAGGGAGGAGTCCGACAGGAGTCAATACAGAATAACGGCCGCCGACATTGTCAGGGACGATGTAAGTCTTGTATCCTTCGTTGTTTGCTAAAGTCTTGAGAGCGCCTCTTTCTTTGTCGGTAATGGCAACTATACGAGTTCTTGCTTCTTCTTTGCCGTATTTGTTTTCAAGATGATTCTTCAAGATACGGAAGGCAACTGCAGGTTCTGTTGTTGTACCTGACTTTGAAATGACTGCCATAGAATATTCTTTGTTGTCGAGAAGTTCGAGCAGTTCAACCATATATTCTTCACTCATATTATGACCGGCATAAATGACTTGAGTGTTACCTGGTTTGTTTATTAAAGCACTGAACTGATGTGATAGAGCCTCTATTATAGCTCTGGCACCGAGATAAGAGCCACCTATTCCAACAACCACGAAGACTTCGGATTTTTTACGAAGCATTTCTGCTTGTTCTTTAATGTCAAGTATAAACTCTTTTGTCATTTCAGATGGAAGAGTGGTCCAACCTAGAAAATCATTGCCAGCGCCTGATTTGTTATATATAGTATTAAAGGTATCCTCTATTTTGTTGTTGAAATGAAGAAGCTGTTCATCGCTGATGAAATCTTTAATATGCTTCAAGTTAGTGCTAATTTGTACCATGATAACCATTATTTATATTATGTTGCGAAGTTACAACATATTTTCATAAAAAACTATCGAAGAGATAAAAAAAAGAGACCATCCTTGAGCAAGGACGGTCTCGAGAACCAAAAACCAAAATTTATGAAACCTTACGAATGATAGTCATCATTCGCACTGCAAAGATACACAATTTTTTCTCAAATCTTAATTTTTATTAAGAAAAAACTTAATTTTTTTGAGAAATTAGGTTAAAAAATGTTAAAACGCGATAAATAGTCACTCTTTTATTTGGAAATGAGTATTTATGCTCCTTATATTTGTAGAAATATTTGATCAAATATGAATTTATTATTAACAAAAATTGAAATTATGTAGATAAAAAAGTGTTTAAAAAAAGCGATTAAGTGGTGAGAAAATTATTGTTATAAATCAAATGTTAAGAATATGTGTATAAGGGCCTATGAGAAAAGTTGTAAAAATTTTATTAGTAGAAGGCGATAAGAATTTAGGTTATATTCTAAAGTCGTATTTAACAACAAAAGGATATCCTACGGTGTTGTGCCTTGATGGAAGAGAGGCTTGGGAGCGTTTTGAGAATGAAGCTTTTGATTTCGTGATATCTGGTGTAAGTCTGCGTTATATAGATGGATTTACATTGGCAGATAAAATCAAGAAATGTGACAATGAAATGCCGTTTGTTTTTCTAACTTCTAAATCGTCGAGAAGCGATGTGTCGCGTGGTTTTGAGTTGGGCGCCGATGATTATATTATCAAGCCGTTCAGTATGGATGAACTTTTGGATAGAATCAAGGCGATTTGCAGAAGAACGGTCTTGCGGACAAAAAATGAGCATGTATTTCAATTAGGGTCGTATACTTTTGATAGTATTCGCCATGTGTTGATACGTAATGGCATTGAGAAAAAACTGACGGCTAGGGAATTGGACTTACTCTTTCTGTTTTGTGAATATAAGAATAGAGTAGTGGAACGCTCTTTTGCATTACAGAGAGTATGGCGTAAAGAGAATTATTTCAATGCTCGTAATATGGATGTATATATAACAAAAATCAGAAAGCTTCTAAAAGAAGACCCTAATGTTGAATTGCAGAACATCCATGGAATAGGTTACAAACTCCTTGTTAAAGAATAACGTTTATTCTGAAACTTTGCGATCTCGGTAAGAAGAGTATGGAAAACGTGAACCTATCTTGGTTTCCCAATATGTTATGTTTACGGAAGCAGGTGGAATAGGATTGCTCTTGTCATTTATAATCTTCCAAAAGTGATCAGAGTTCGGACCTTTGTTAGTATTTGTTAAGATAATAATGGTTTTGTCGTTGACATCATCTCTGATAAAGAAAGAACGATATGCTTTCCACCAACCGTAATGATAATAACATCCTGGATATTTGCTTGGAATTCTCCATCCAAATCCATAATTGTCTTTGCGTTTTCTGCTCTTCGGACTGCCGGGTTTAAATGCTTCGTCTTGTATGGAATCTGGAACGAGTAAGCCATAATCGACGGCTGTCCAGAATTTGAACATGTCTTCTGTGTTGGAAATCATGATTTTATCGCCTTTAACGCCGTTGAGGTATTCGTTAGGAGCCTGCATAGGACGACGTCTGTCCATATAATAACCTTGCACTACATTTTCCAGGTAGGCTGATACCAGTGTGTCAGGACGCATTTCATATATGTAGGAATTGTTCATGCCAAGTGGATTGAAAATTTTTTCTTTCATGAAATCGGGGAACGATGTTCCTGTGACACGTTCTATGATGGAAGCTAAAAGTGCATAGTTGGCGTTGCTGTAATTGAATCCATTGTCAGGCTTAAAGTATGGCGTTGGTTGGTATTTCACATAATATTCAATCATGTCTTCATTTAAGAACGGTTTCTTTCTGTCGGGCCAATGGGTGTCGGCCATGCTTTCGTATCTTGGTAAACCTGAACGATGATTAAGAAGAAGACGTGTGGTGATGCCTTCATATGGAAATTCTGGGATATATTCTCGAATGTCAACATCGTAGTCTATCTTGCCTTCATTTTTTAAAATCATAATGGCTTCGGCAGTGAACATCTTCGATACCGAACTGAGTTGGAACATATCGTCAGATTGAATGCTGTCGCATCTTTTTCTGAGATTACGGAATCCCCATGCTTTGTTGTATATGATACGACCTTGTTCTGCATATAGAACGGTTCCGTTAAAACCTACTTTTCTTCTTAGATTGCTGAAAACCTTGTCGATGCTCTCTGCTTTTTTCTTGATGATTTCTTCGTCAAGACTGATGAAAATGCTGTCAACATTAATTACAGGCAAGGCCTTGACGATTTCCGGCTCAATAAAAGTGTCTTTATTTTTAGTACATGAAAATAATGTCGTTACAAATAGAACTGTTATTAGTGTGAATAATGATTTATAATATGAGGATGGTAATTTTCTTGTCATCTATGTAATTTTTAAGTAGGTGCAAAGATACAAAAAGATAAGCAAAAATTATGTCTAACAACATACGAAAAAAACATGTTGTCTTGTTGTCCTGTTGTCTTGTAGACTTTTTTTGCTATCTTTGCAACAATTCATTAAATAATAATTAATCGACAGAATTTTTATGTCTCAATTTCAAGATTACAATTTGAACCCGGCTATACTGAGGGCTATTGAAGAGCTGGGATTCAAAGAACCTATGCCAATCCAACAGGAAACATTGCCTGTCCTATTGTCTCAAAGAACTGACATGGTTGGCCTCGCTCAGACTGGTACCGGTAAAACAGCAGCATTCGGACTTCCTTTGCTCCAAAATATCGATGCAACTCAACGTTGTGTTCAGGCTTTGGTGCTTTGCCCGACTCGCGAACTCTGTGTTCAAATTACTAAAGACCTTAAGAATTTCTCTAAATATATCCCTGAAATTCTAGTGGTGCCGGTCTATGGAGGAGCAAGCATTGAAAATCAGTTCAAAGACTTAGCCAAGAAACCTCAAATCATAGTCGCAACACCTGGTCGTCTTGAAGATATGATTCGTCGTAATAAGATAGATTTCTCAAATGTGAGAACTATCGTCCTCGACGAAGCTGATGAAATGCTCGATATGGGTTTCCAAGAAGATGTCGACGCTATTCTCGAATATATGCCTGCTGAAAAGAATATCCATCTTTTCTCTGCAACAATGCCTGTGGAAGTCGAGAAAATTCTCAATCATTATATGACGGATCCTGTTAGAATATCTATCGGACAAAAAAATTCTGGAACGGCTAACGTTCGCCATATCCATTATTTGATTAGAGCTAATGACCGCTATCTTGCATTGAAACGTTTCATCGACTATACTCCGTCAATATATGGCATCGTTTTCTGTAGGACAAAACTCGAAACTCAAGAAGTTGCTGACAACCTCATCCACGACGGATATAACGCAGCTTCATTGCATGGTGACCTTTCTCAAGCTCAACGTGATTTGGTGATGAATCACTTCCGTCAACGTTACCTCCAGATTTTGGTTGCAACCGACGTGGCAGCTCGCGGTATCGACGTCAGCGATCTTACACATATTATCAATTATAATTTGCCTGACGAAACTGCTGTATATATCCATAGAAGCGGTCGTACAGGTCGCGCAGACAAGACAGGCGTTTGCTTGAGCCTTATCCACTCACGCGAAAAACATAAGATTAAAGCAATCGAGAAACAACTCGGTCAGTCAATAGAGAGAGCAATGGTGCCTTCGGCAAAACAAGTGTGCGAAAAGCAACTCTTCAATCACGTTGACCGTCTTGAAAAAGTCGATATAATGCGCGAAGACATCGCCGATTATCTCCCAATAGTTTTCAGAAAGTTAGGTTGGATGTCTCCTGAAGAACTCATCACTAGAGTGGTGGCTCTTAACTTCAACCGTTTCCTCGATTATTATAAAGACGCTAAAGACCTTAACTTCGACGATTCTAAACCTGAAAAGAAAGAGAAAAAGGCAAAAGGTGAAAAGAAAGATTACGATGATAGCGGCTTGCAACGTCTTTTCTTCAGCAAAGGCAAGAAAGATAAAATCAAACCTAATAATATCATTGGTAAAATCAATGACGTTACAGGAACCAAAAACATACGTATCGGTAGAATCGATATGATGGAAAACTTCTCATTCGTTGATGTAGATCAAGAACAAGCACAATTTATCGTTGATTGTTTCGCTGATGAAAGAAAGAATACAGAAGGTATCCGCGTGGAGATAACAACTACAGATCCTAAACCTAAGAAGAAAAAAGAAAAAAAACAATTCGACGACGACAGACCGGAACGTAAGAACCGCGACAAGTTCGGCGACAGAAGCTATAAAACTGAAGGCAAGAGAGAGTCAAGAAAAGAATCTAGAAGAGATTCAAAAAAAGACTCTAAAAAAGATTCAAGAAAAGATAGAAAAGACTCTGGCCGTAGAGGAAGAAACAGAAGCAGATAAAATCTAAATATTAAAAGAAAGGATGCAATCGTCCTTTCTTTTTTTGTTAGGAAGATTATCAATCATTATGGATGATATAAATAAAACTTTTTTTCTCTATTTTTGTATATATTAATATATGTGAACAACATCATTGGTCATTCGCCTTTAGTCATTAGTCATAAATAATATGAATACAATAGAATCAATAAATAATATAGTTCAAAAGCAAAGAGAATATTTCCTGTCAAACGAAACAAAATCTATTGACTTTCGCCTGAAGCAACTGAAGAAATTAAAACATGCCGTTGAAAAATATTCAGACGATATTTATGATGCTTTGTGGCGGGATCTTCATAAATGTAAGGAAGAAGCTTTCTTAACAGAGATTAACATTGTGTTAAATGAAATTAACAATCACATAAAAAATCTTAAGAAATGGGCGAAGCCTAAGAAGGTGAAGACTCCTGTGTATCTGATGCCGTCGAAGAGTTTCGTGATGTATGAACCATATGGCGTAACTTTGATTATTGCACCTTGGAACTATCCGTTTCAACTTATGTTTGCACCTTTAATAGGAGCGATTTCTTCTGGTTGCTGCGCCGTGATGAAGCCGTCGCCTTATTCTCAATATACTTCAGAAGTGATGCAGAAGATTATTGACGAGACTTTTGATAAAGAATATATCACGATGATTCAAGGTCATAGAGATGTCAATCAGGCTTTGCTGGCACAAAAATTCGATTTGATCTTTTATACCGGAAGTCCGGATATGGGTAGAGTCGTGATGGAAGCAGCATCGAAAAATCTTACTCCAGTTGTTCTTGAACTCGGCGGTAAAAGTCCGTGTATAGTCGATAAAGATTGTAATCTTGAATTCGCGGCGAGAAGAATAGTCTGGGGAAAGACGATAAACGCTGGCCAGACCTGCGTCGCTCCTGATTATCTCATGGTGCATCGTGATGTTAAAGATGAATTGTTGCAGAAGATGATTTATTATGTGAAGAAATTTTATGGTGAAGACCAGCGGCAATCTCATTGCTATTGCCGAATCATCAGCGACAAAGCTTATCAAAGATTGACATCATATCTCAATGAAGGAGAAATACTCTATGGCGGAAACTGCGATGCGGAAGAAAGGTATATTCAATTTACGCTTCTGGATTTAGGACAACAGCCAACCGGCAACAGCCAACCGACCTTGAATGTGATGAAACAGGAAATCTTCGGACCGATTCTTCCTGTCATAGAATTTGATAATATTAATAAGGTGTCGGATTTTATTTCCAATCGACCAAAGCCATTGGCATTATATTATTTTGGAAATGATAAAAATGCTTTCGACCTTTTGAATAAAACAACATCAGGCGGTGTTTGTATCAACGATACTATTTTACATGTCGCGAATGAACATCTGCCATTCGGCGGAGTAGGGGAAAGTGGCATGGGAAAATATCACTCACAGGAAAGTTTTATAGCATTCAGCAACAAACGCGCAGTGCTGAAGTCATCTAACAAAATCGATTTCGCAATGAAATATCCTCCATACGAAAAAATCGATTTGATAAAGAAGTTGATGTAAAGTTTGTTGAATTCGTGTCCTTTCGTGCCGGATTCGTGTCCTTTCGTGCCGGATTCGTGTCCTTTCGTGGATCAATGTTTCGTGTCCGATTCGTGTCCTTTCGTGGATCAATGTTTCGTGTCCGATTCGTGCCTTTTCGTGGACAGATGTTTCGCGGAAGTCTCGCAAGTTTTATGATTTTTTTTTTTTGTGCGTTCCGGCAGAGCCGTCGGGCTTTCCGCTGTATCTTTGGCGCCGCCGTCACCGCCTTCGTCTTCGCCGTCACCGCCAAAGGATGCCGCTGCAATCCCTAACGCGGCGGGAGCTCCTGGCACAATGTTTCCTCTATTAATTAATAAGGTGTAAATATCTGTTGCCAAATAACCGTTTCGCGGCCGGATTCGCGCCCTTTCGTGGACAAATCTTTCGTGTTCGATTCGTGCCCTTTCGCGGACGGAGGACTATAGGGGCAGAGGGCAGAGGGGCAGAGGGACTCAGCTCAGATACGCGGATAAGTGTTTCGCGGCCGGATTATTGTTGTTTCGTGGAAGAAGCATTCAAGGAGCCGCATCGTTTTTTCTGGAAAAAGTCGTGTTTTGTGATATTTTCCGCTGGAAATTCCCCGCGGATCCGCCTTCTGGGAGAGCGAATCCGGGTCGATTCCGTCGTTTTTCAGCCTGCATTTCCCTTTTCTCTGTCTGTAAGCCGCTAAGTTTCAGGGGATAATGGAAAAAGTGAAAATAAGTGAAAAATATTTTAAAAAAGTGTTGGAGGGAAAGGAAAAAGCAGTATCTTTGCACTCGCAAAACAACGGGAACGGGGCGCTGGAAAAGAGGAGAGGTTGTTGAAGCGAAGTTCTTTGAACGAATG
>JAZQZR010000009.1:0-275148 GCA_045634185.1 Bacteroidales bacterium
CCTCAGCATTGCGCTGGGGCTTTTCTGTTTATATGTACCTTCTCTCGCAGAGACGCAGAGCAACGCGTAAATTTTGAGGACCGCATATAACCCCAAAAAGCTCACATCAAAAACAATTCAATAGCCGACAGCTTTAGTTCATGAGCCTCCCAAGCGTCAGGGATTGCAGCGGCATCCTTTCGCAGTGAAGCGGAGAAAGATACAGCGGAAAGCCCGACGGCATGGCCGGGACGCCCAAAAAAAAGAATGACTAAAGACAAAAGACTAATGGATTTTAATGCATAATTATAGTTCATACTTCAGAGTTTATAGAATTTATAAAATTTTTTAAATTTCCTCTTGACATATAAAAAATTATCTCTATATTTGCAGTGTATTAGTTAACTAATACACTATATTTAATTAAAAATTGGAGGTAATTATGAATGGCAACTTTATTTCAATGACAATTTTACTAATAATTTTTCATGTATATCTATTCACAAGACTATACATGATAAGAAGAAAAAAATTGAATCTTAGAAAAGATGATAAAAATAGGAAAGTTGATACTGTTGCAGAAATTATTCATATAATAATAATGTATGGTTTACAAATTTTCCTTTGGATTGGATTGATTCAAAGATGGCAAGCCGGAAATCATAATTATTTTAATCTGATTTTGCTAATAGTTTTAACGATAGCATTCACAATCAGATGTTTCAAAAGAAAAAATATATTATTTGGTAGTTCTAAATAATAGTGTTTGGAAAGATTATACTTGAACTATAATTTAAATTTTCCTAAACTAAAATATGGACAATATCTGTAGACTAAAAAATATAAAATATGATAACATTAAAAAATCTCGATTTCAGCTACAAGAAATCAGCTGTATTTAAAAACATCAGCCTCGAATTTAAAGATGGCAACGTTTATGGTCTTCTCGGCGAAAATGGCGTTGGTAAGACAACTCTCTTGAAAATCATTAGCGGTCTTCAATTTCCAAATAACGGAACATGTACCGTAGATGATTTTATTCCTTCAGAAAGAAATCCTTATTTTTTGCAGAATATTTTTTACCTTCCGGAAGAAGTCATAACAGAAAATACTACGCCAGAATATTTCATTAATAAATTAGGTGTCTTTTATCCTCGTTATGATCATTCTTATTTCTTGAATCTGATGAAAGAGCTCGAAGTGGATTATACAAAGAAATTCGATGCTATGTCGTATGGCCAGAAGAAAAAGTCGCTTCTTGCATGTGCGCTCTCGCTTCGTACAGATTATCTGCTTCTCGATGAACCAACTAACGGTCTCGACATTCCATCAAAAGCTTTGTTTAGAAAAGTGATTCTGCAACACGGAACAGACGCGGCAAGTACAGACGCGGCAAGCCACGTCCCTACAATAATAATTTCCACACATCAGGTGAATGACGTGGAAAATCTCATCGACCCGATTGTCATCTTAGACCATGACGAGGTTCTGCTTAACGCTACTTTCGAGGAGATTTCTTCTAAACTTTATTTCGATTATAGCAGCGAGAAATCTGACGACGCTCTTTATACTGAGTTGATTCCAGGCGGTTACATCAATGTGCTTCCAAACAAATTTGATATGGAAAGCAAAGTGAACGTGGAAGCTCTCTTCAACGCAGTGAGAAATAATAAGAATAAAATTAGAGAAATCTTTGCTGTGAGCAATCTGTAAAAGTTGAAAATTGAAAGTTGTGGACAAGGTCTGTTGTCTGTTGACTGTTGTCCGTTGACCTAAAAAAAATAAACATTATGAATAATACATTTAATATAAAAAGATTTGGCAATGTCGTGAGACGCGACGGCATGAGTTATTTTCAAAACTTTGGATGGACTCTCATAGTGCTTTGGGCACTACCTGTTATCCTGTGGTTCCTGACTTATATTTCAATGGAAACTTTTGATACAGGTATAATAATCAATCGTGATACTAAAATTTCAATTTTGATGTGGTTGTCTTTAATGATTGTTCCATCAAGACTTTATAAAAATTATAATGACTCTAGAAAAGGAGTTGTTTTAGCTATGACGCCGGCTTCTTCCTTGGAAAAATTTTTGAGCATGATTTTATATTGTGTCGTAATTACACCTATTGTTTATTTGATAGGAGCATTATTTATTGATACAATTCTTGCATTGAAACCAGGAACCAATCCGTACGAAGGTTTTATCATTAGCGATTTCTTTAGCAAAAACTATGAATCATATAGAGAAATGCTATCTCTTGGTGATGAAGAATTAAATCGTTCAATATATGATTATATGCTTTCTAAAAATCATTTTATTTATAAAGTGTTACAAATATTAGGCTTCACTTCTGTATTTATGTTTACCAATATGCTTTTCAAAAAACGTAAACTCAGTAAGACCATTGGGATTCTAACACTTTTGGGAATAATATTTTCGATATTTGTAGTTAGATATGTAATGAACTTGGAATATAATTTCGATGCAGATTGGACTGATGAAGAAATGACGAATTATATCAAAGGAGTTGTAAATTATGTATATCATTTTGTATTCTATATGTCATTCATATCAACATCTGTATTCCTTTATCTCACATATTATAAAATCAAGAAACAAACTTATTGATTATGGAATTCAAGGCACATCAACCGATATACTTGCAGATTTATCTTCACATCTGCGAGATGATATTGAACGGAAAATATAAGATTGGCGACAAGATAATGTCGGTGCGTGAAATGGCGATAGAAGTCGGCGTCAATCCTAATACAGTGATGCGTTCGTATGAGTTGCTGCAGAGCAAAGAAATCATCATCAACAAGCGTGGCATCGGATTCAACGTTGGAGAGAACGCAAAAGAAATAATCCTCGAAGAACAGAAGAAACAGTTCATGGAAGAGGAACTCCCTGAGATAGTCAAGAAACTGAAGATGTTCGGAATCTCGATAGAAGAAGTTAAGAAATTAATGGAAAACTGAGAAACTAAGATTGAATAATTGACCTATGAAAAAACTATCATTATTTATTGCGTTGGCATTTATAATGCAGTCGTGTATTTGTGTTCATGTTATAGGACGTAAAACTCATTTTATGAGAGATTTGACGGATGAACAGAAAAACAATGTATGCTGGACTACTGACAGCATTTCGTTAATCGGCATGAAAAACGACAATCGCATATATGCTATCAATGCGCATCAGATGAAAGAGTTGCTGAAGACAAATGAAAAAGCAGTTATTTATCAATGGTCGCCACATTGTTCTTCAGAAAATTGCACTTCTTTAGGTCTGACACAGTCCTATTGTGATGAAAAATGTATTGAACTATATGTCGTTATCGACTATTATGCCGATGCATTTTCGCAAATTGAAAGCATTAGGAATCCGCTTCTTTCAATTAGCGAGAGACATTACAATACGGAACTTGCTCAAGAACTACGTGAGATTTTCTACAAAGAACTCTTAGGTAACAAATACGATAAAAAGAATTATTCTCGCTTCTATTATTTTGAAAACGGCGAGTTTTTAAAAACTTATAATTCAATCAATAATTTACAATAATTAAAATGAAACGAATGTCAATATTAATGTTTGTCGTATTATTTTCATGTATGACAACAAATGCTCAAACAACGATAAAAGATGCCTTGCGGAATTATGTGAAATTCAAGAGACAGGCGGAAACCTTAGCCGATGAACATAAATGGGTTTCTTTTAAATATAAAGACATCCATTATTCTGGCGATAGTCTGCTCTTTGAAGAAGAATCTGAACTCATAATAAAATATGACGGTAAGAATTCGTCGTTGTTTTACAATATAAACAGTATTGAATGGTTCTATCTTCTTGATAAAGATTATTATAAGAAGATAGAAAAACCGGAAGGTTCGCTGATAAAATATGAAAACACCATATTCGACTTTGGCAGACATTATGATGCGCTTGGCAAACATGGCTTCATTCCTCGATTTTTTATCGACATACCTTATTATATATATCCAATCAGTTTTGCTGAATCCATGAATATGACACAGATTTTTAACGAGATAGAGGAACGCGAGATTGACGGCGAACTTTATAATGTCTATAAATTTGACAATAATGAAAGACGTGTGCGTTTTTATGTCAATGCTGCCACCAACATCATGGATAGCGCATATACCGAAATTTATCAATATTCGTCGAAAGTCTATTACACATTTTATGATTTCAGTTTTGAAAATCGACAATCTTATATCGACTCCATATTTAATTTCGACAATAAGGAGTATGAAAAATTTTCGAAATATGATATCGTTAACTCCGAACCTTATTATTCGTTTGACACTATTGTCACCGACAAACTCCTCGATTTTCCATTGGTTGATTTGAGCAACGATACCACGACATTAAGAGAGCAGGAAGGTTGGGTACTGTTGAATTTCTGTACCATAACAAGCGATTATTCCATGCGACAACTCGACCGATACGCAAAAGAAAAAGACTCTTTGGGTTATAGGATTCTTGAAAAAGAAGGAATAAAGATTATGGCGATAGAACATAAATCGAATAATATGGAATATATTGAGAAATATGCTAAGAAACATCATAGCGAAGACATCACATATTCTGCCAAAGGAATATTCAATGCCATCGATGTTAATTGGTGGGAATGTTATTATCTCATTTCACCCGACAAGAAAGCAGTCTATAGAACAGAAAAGTTGGGAGACTATTCTGAAATCATTAATAAATTGAAAGTTGAAAATTAGGCTTTGAGCAATGAGCTACGAGACTTAGATATCTTAACGAAAAAAGTATAAAAAATGAAACGTTTATCAATGTTAATGTTTGCTGTCTTGTTTAGTTTCTTGACAGCTAACGCTCAGGAAAATCTGAAAGTCGAGACGTTTTACCTCGACAATGGTTTGAAAGTCGTGTTGTGTGAAGACCATTCCGCACCGACAATTCATGGTACTGTTTATGTTCATGCAGGTAGCAAGAACGACCCTTTAGACGCAACGGGTATGGCTCACTATTTTGAGCATATCATGTTCAAGGGAACCGACAAAATTGGAACCACCGACTGGGAAAAAGAAAAGGTGTTCTTAGACAGCATCGACATCATGTATGATAAGTTGCATGAGACAAACGTGCCAGAAGAACGCGCTGCAATTCAACAGAAAATCAATGAATTGTCAATCGCTTCTACTGACTACGCTATTCCTAACGAAGTGGATTTGATTCTCACCAAGATGGGCGGCGAAGGTCTCAACGCCGGTACTTCTTACGACATGACAGTCTATTTCAACAGTTTCCCTTCCAATCAGGTTGAGAAATGGATGGATGTTTATGTGGAACGTTTCCGCAATCCGGTATTCCGTCTCTTCCAAAGCGAACTCGAAACTGTTTATGAAGAAAAGAATATGTACAACGACGAACCTACAGCAGCCTTCGCAGAATTGATGCTTAAAGAATGCTTTGGCGAACATCCTTACGGACGCCCTGTGATAGGTCTCACCGAACATCTTAAAAATCCTCAGACATCTAAGATGCGCGAGTTCTTCAATACTTATTACGTAGCTAACAATATGACTCTCATTATGGTCGGCGATTTTGTAACAGAAGACCTCAAGCCTCTAATTGAAGAGAAATTCTCTGTATGGGAAAAGAGAGAACTTCCTGAGTTCCCAGAGTTTGAACTTCCTGCTTTCGATAAAGAAGTCGTCAAAGAAGTGAAACTCACTCCTATAAAAATTGGCGCAATAATATATAAAGGTATAGACAATTCTCACGAAGACAACCTCGCTCTTAATATCATATCTTACTTATTGACCAACGGCGCTACAGGTCTCATCGACAAAGCTATGGTTAACCATGATATTATGTTGGGTATGATGATGCCTTTGTCATTGGAAGATTATGGTGCAAATATCTTCTTGTATGTACCAAAAATCCTCGGACAGTCACACGAAGAAGCTGAAGCTATTATCTTTGACGCTGTCAATCAAATCAAAGCGGGTAACTTCAGCGATGATTTGCTCGAAGCAGCCAAGACTACTATCTTGCAAGACAGACTTCGCAGCTTAGAAGGCATCGACAACTTGTCGAGTATCTTCATGGATTTGGAAGGAAGAGGCATGACATTCGACGATTATATCGAAGAGACAGAAAAGATTAAGAACATCACAAAAGAAGATGTCATTGCTGTGACAAACAAATACTTCACAGAGAACCGTACAATATTAAGATCTAAGATGGGATTCCCTGAAAAAGACAAGGTTGAGAAACCAAACTGGAAAGCCGTCGAAGTGAAGAACACAGAACTTAAATCGGAGTTCGCGAAACAGATTGAAGCTCAAGAAGTGGAAGAGGTGAAACCACAAATCATTGAATTTGGAAAAGATGTCATCATTGAAAAAGCTAACGACGCTTTCACAATGTATTCATCAAAAAATCCATATAACAATATTTTCAATCTTACTATAACCTACAACTACGGAACTATCGACAATCCTGAACTTTCAAGAGCAAGCGACTTGTGGACTTTACTCGGAACAGAATCAAAGACTTTCGAAGAGATAGAACTCGAACTTCAAAAGATAGGAGCCTATATGTATATGAATGTCAACAATGGCAGCAGCACTTTGGTAATATCTGGTTTTGATGAAAATCTCGATGAAATATTGGCAATATGCGAAGATAAGATTTATAACGCAAAATATGATGCTAGCAAACTCGCCATCATGATTGATAATGACAAGATGAACAAGAAAACCGTCAAAGACTCACCAGACACATGGAATAGCGCATTGTACAGTTATGTTCTTTATGGAGAAAAGTCAGGCTATCTTAATAAGATGGATATTGAAAAATGGGCAAAACGTGGCGGCGATGTCATCCTTAATGAATTTAAAGAAATATTCAATTATGGAGGCGACATCTCGTTCAATGGCAATATCGACACTAAAGATGTCATTGCCATGTTGAACTCACACAATATCATCAAGAACGACGCTGTCCAAGCTGAATGTAAGGTTAACATCCCGCAAGAACAAAATGAGAATGTCGTTTATTTCGCACATAACAAGAAATTCAGACAAAGCAATATCACAATATATGTTCAAGGCGAGAAGTTGAATAAAGAAGAGAAAGCACTGTCGAGTGTCTTCAACAAATATTTCGGCACCGACATGTATTCTGTAGTATTCCAGGAAATCAGAGAGTTACGTTCATTAGGATACACTGCTTATTCTTATTATTCATACGATTACAAAGACAGATATCCTGGTTATCAATATGCATATCTCGGAACACAGAGCGACAAGACCAACGAAGGTGTTGATGCATTCATAGAACTTATCGTCAACATGCCGGAGAAGATGGAGAAATTCGACACTTCAAAAGAAGCGCTCATTATGTCGAGAGCAGCCGACTATATTCCTCCACGCAGAATGCCGTCGGCTGTAATGAGATGGATTGAAGAAGGTTACGACCACGACCCAAGAATTGAGACAACCAACATTATCAAGGAAACATCATACGACGACATTGAGAGATTCTATCAAGACAAGGTACAGAACAGACCAATAGTCATCATGATTGCCGGCAACAAGAAAAATGTTGATATGAAGGCGTTAGAGAAATATGGTGAAGTCAAGATGATTAAATTTGAAGAGATATATAAATGACAAACAAAAAAATCCTCCGATTTCTCGGAGGATTTTTATTTATAAAGTGATTTTCAATTATTCACCTTTAGCTTCTTTTTGAGCTTTTTCGAAGTTTTCTTTCAATTCAGCGAAAACGTCTAAGTCACCTAAAGTTGTGCGTTCAACGTTGTCGTTGATTTGTTTAACAGCGCGTTTTGTTGATTTAGCTGCTTTTTCTTTAACTTCTGTTTCAGCTTCGCGTTCAACAGCTACTTTGTCTTCCCAAATACGTGAGTGAGAAAGGATGATCTTCTTGTTTTCTTTTGAGAATTCGATAACTTTGAAGTCGATTGTTTCGTCCATCTTAGCATTTGAACCGTCTTCTTTCTTGAGGTGACGATTTGGACAGAAACCTTCAACGCCGTAAGGTAAAGAAACTACAACACCTTTATCGCTTGTGCTGATGATTGTACCTTGTTGAATTGAACCGATTGTGAAGATGCTTTCGAATACATCCCATGGGTTTTCTTCAAGTTGTTTGTGGCCTAAGCTGAGGCGGCGGTTTTCTTCATCAACGTCGAGAACGATAACTTCGATAGTGTCACCAATCTTTGTGAATTCTGCTGGGTGTTTGATTTTCTTTGACCAGCTGAGGTCTGAGATGTGGATTAAGCCATCAACGCCTTCTTCGATTTCTACGAAGATACCGAAGTTAGTGAAGTTACGAACTGTAGCAGTTTGTTTTGAACCGATAGCGTAACGTTCTTTGATGTTTGCCCATGGATCTGGAATGAGTTGTTTCATACCCAAAGACATTTTGCGTTCTTCGCGGTCTAATGTCAAAACTTTAGCTTGAACGTCGTCGCCGATCTTCAAGAAGTCTTGAGCTGTGCGTAAGTGTTGTGACCATGACATTTCTGAAACGTGGATTAAACCTTCTACGCCAGGAGCGATTTCGATGAATGCGCCGTAGTCAGCAATAACAACAACTTTACCGCTTACTTCGTCACCAACATTGAGGTTTGGATCTAAAGCGTCCCATGGGTGAGGAGTGAGTTGTTTCAAGCCGAGAGCGATACGTTTTTTGTTGTCGTCGAAGTCGAGGATAACAACTTTGATTTGCTCGTCGAGTTTAACGATTTCTTCTGGGTGGTTGATGCGGCCCCATGAAAGGTCTGTGATGTGGATCAAACCGTCAACACCGCCTAAGTCGATGAATACGCCGTATGAAGTGATGTTCTTAACGATACCTTCGAGAACTTGACCTTTTTCAAGTTTACCGATGATTTCCATCTTTTGTTGTTCGATTTCGTCTTCGATAAGAGCTTTGTGAGAAACAACAACGTTTTTGTATTCTTGGTTGATCTTAACAACTTTGAATTCCATGATGCTGTCAACGAATACGTCGTAGTCGCGGATAGGTTTAACGTCGATTTGTGAACCTGGCAAGAATGCTTCGATGCCAAATACATCAACGATCAAGCCACCTTTAGTGCGGCTCTTAACATAACCTTGTACGATTTCTTGTTTGTCGAATGCTTCGTTAACGCGATCCCATGATTTCAAGATGCGAGCTTTCTTGTGTGATAAAACTAATTGGCCATTGATGCCTTCTTGGTTTTCAACGTAAACTTCGATCTTGTCACCAACTTTTAAGTTAGGATTGTGACGGAATTCTGATACAGGGATAACACCATCTGATTTGAATCCGATGTTGACAACAACTTCGCGTGAAGTTTTAGCAACAACTGTACCTTCGATAACTTCGTGATCACCGATTTGGCTCATTGTCTTTTCGTACATAGCCTCTAATTTCATGCGTTCCTCTGACTTGTAGTTGTCATCTTTTTTAGGATCGCAATTCCAGTCGAAGTTAGCGTCTGGTGTAGGTTTTACTCTTTTAACTGCTTTTTCAACAACGTTTTCGTTGATGATGTTTTGATTTTCGCTCATTATAATAATGATATTAAATTGTACTTAATAACCATTCCGATAAATTATCAAGGATTGTTAAACTTATTTCTATTTTAAGTTGTTGATATATAACTTTATAAATCAACTTCGGAATGAACTTAAAAACGAGTGCAAAAGTAGAAAAAATATTTGAATTAAACAAGACCTTTTTTAAATAAAGTCAACCTACTACAGACAACAGTCAACAGACTTTGGGTATGCGGTCCTTTGAGTCAAAAAAACAAATAAAACTGTTGTCCGTTGTCTGTTGACTGTTGTCCTTAAAATATTATCTTTGCAACACTAAAATCTTAATATCATGTTCCTGAAATTACACGCAGAAAATCCAAATCCTCGTAATGTTAAAATGATAATAGAATGCCTCGAAAACGATGGCGTAATCATTTTTCCTACCGATACTATTTATGCTATCGGTTGTAGCATCAACAGCACTAAAGCTCTCGATAGAATTGCACGTATTAAAGGAATTAAGAAAGAGAAAGCCAACTTCTCGATTATTTTCCACGATTTAAGCATGCTTTCTGAATTTACGAAACCTATTAATAATGATGTGTTCAAATTATTGAAGCGTAATCTTCCTGGCCCGTTTACCTTTATCCTCGAAGCCAACAATAATGTGCCTAAGATTTTTAAGAATAATAAGAAAACTATTGGTATTCGTATTCCTGACCAACCTATAATTACTAATATCGTTCGTGAATTAGGATGCCCGATTATCACGACTTCTATCGTTGATGATGACGAAATTTCTGGTTTTATGACCGATCCTGAGGATATAAATGATGCATATTCTGATAAAGTTGATATAGTCATTGATGGCGGATATGGTGATAAAGAGGAAAGTACTGTCGTTGATTGTACTGATAATGAAATAGTTGTTGTTAGAGAGGGTAAGGGCGTTTTGGATTGAAAATTTTTTTTTAAAATATTTTCCAAAATATGTTGGAGATATTGAAAAAATATGTACTTTTGCACTCGCAAACAAGAGGATGACTCGCTAGCTCAGTAGGTAGAGCATCACACTTTTAATGTGGGGGTCCTGAGTTCGAGCCTCAGGCGGGTCACCAAGCAAGAGACGCAAAATACAGCGTCTCTTTTTTTATCTCTACTAATGACTTTATTATCCGCTAATAAACGCTAATCAGACACGAAAAAATTATCCACTAATAAACACTAATCTAACACGAAAAAATAATATCCACTAATAAACACAAATCTGACAAGAATGACATTAGCCTTTAGCCTTTAGTCTTTAGTCTTTAGCCATTAACCTCATAAAGGTCTGTTGACCGTTGTCTCCAAAAATGAAAACATTTATAATAAAAGGTCGTGCGGTGAATTGCGAGATAAAACGTTCGCGTAGAAAGACGGTGGCGTTATATGTCTTTCCTGATGGTCGTGTGGAGATTCGTACACCTTTATTATATAACATAAGCGAAATTGAGCCTTTTCTTATAAAACATTCGCGATGGCTTTTCAATCGTCTCGATTCTAAAAAGGAAAATACTTTAAAAACAAAATCATTTTCAGATGGTGAGTTGCATTATTTTCTTGGAAAGCAATATCCTATAAAAGTAAATCTTTCTATGAGAAATTCCGTTGTTTTTCAAGATGATATGATAGTGATTTCGACGAAATCATCAGAACTTGTCGAATCGCTTCTCGACAGATGGTATCTCGAACAGGCGAAGCGGGTTTTTCAGGAAATAGCAATTCCATTGATAAAACAGATGGCAAAATATAATGTGGCGCCAAAATCATTTTCTATAAGGAAGATGAAGACACGATGGGGCAGTTGTTCTCGAAAAGGAAGCATTAGCCTGAACTTGCATCTCATAAAATTGCCAGAACCATGTATCAAAGAAGTGATATTACATGAGCTGTGTCATCTCGTACATTTCAATCATTCTAAGGAGTTTTATGCGCTTATGACAGCAGAAATGCCGGATTGGAAGGCCTGGAAGAAGGAGATAAAGTTTGTTTAATGTATGATTTATAATAAATTATATTATATTTTTATAAAATGAAAAAAAACTGTTGGAGATATAAAAAAATGTTGTATCTTTGCACTCACAAAACGAGGATGACTCGCTAGCTCAGTAGGTAGAGCATCACACTTTTAATGTGGGGGTCCTGAGTTCGAGCCTCAGGCGGGTCACCAAGATAAAGGGTTTCAGTCGAAACCCTTTTTTCGTTTTATCCACAAAAAATATCTTATCCACGAAACGTCACGAAAGCGTTTAGTGTAAGATTAGTGGAGATTAGTGGATAAAAAATATCCACGAAAAGACACGAAACGTCACGAAAGTTTTTAGTGTAAGATTAGTGGATGAAGAATAGAATTTTTTTAGTTGTTAAATGACAATATCTTTTTACCACATATTAGGAATAGTGCTCTCTATCGTCTTGATAGAAGTCGTTGGTATTTTATCTTCAAGAAAAGTCAAGACTGCCGATGATTTTTCTCGTGCTGGTGGCAAGGCCGGAACCTGGGTGGTATGCGGAACAATCATGGGAACCTTGATAGGAGGTCAGTCGACGGTCGGAACAGCTCAACTCGCTTTCACCTACGGCATCTCTGCTTGGTGGTTTACATTAGGCGCCGCTCTCGGCTGTGTAGCTCTTGCAATAGGATATGTGATTCCTTTGAGAAGAAGCGACAGCACTACATTGCTAGAAGTCGTCTCCAAAGAATATGGAAAGAAAGCGGAAGTGCTGGGCTCCATATTATGTTCGCTTGGTATGTTCGTAAGCATTGTGGCACAGATACTTTCTGCTTCAGCATTGTTGATGACATTATTCCCGATAAAGTTTTATCTCGCAGCGGCAATTTCCTGTCTGATTATGATGATATATGTTGTCTTCGGCGGATTGTGGAGCGCAGGTTTAGGTGGAATCGTAAAACTGATATTATTATGTATCTCGTCTCTTGCCGGAGGAATTATAGTGCTTTCATTGACAGACGGCTACCACGGAATCATGACGGCGATTGAAAATATGATGTCTTTTTTCAAGATTTCACATAGTGATGTGTCAACATTCGTCTCGGAACGTTATAACAATCTTTTAGCACGTGGCGCTGCCAAGGATATCGGTTCCGGACTTTCCGTGATACTCGGTGTCTTGGCGACACAGAGTTACGCTCAAGGTATATGGGCTGCCAAGACCGACAGCGCTGCTCGTAAAGGTGCGATGTGGTCGGCTTTATTGACAATTCCTATCGGGGCAGCATGCGTACTTATAGGTCTTTATATGCGAGGACATTACGTAACAGCGGAAGAAATGAATTTGATTGTCGAAGCAGGAAAATCATTGCCGGAAAACATCGGCGTCATGGCGACGACAGCTCAGGCATTCCCGCTTTTCATAACGCATTGCATGCCTGAATTTCTCGGAGGCATCGTGCTCGGAACATTGCTGATAACAGTCATAATCGGAGGTTCGGGACTGACTCTCGGTTCTTCGACAATTCTTGTACGTGATGTCTTCATGAAGATAAATCCATCTATAAAAGAGTCATCGAAAAATCTTAAAGTATCGCGACTTACGATTGTCGGAATATTGTTGATGTCGGTGTTCGTAGCAGCCACATTCTCAGGCTCGTTCATTAACGACCTCGGATTCTTGTCGATGGGACTTCGTTCCACAGCGGTCTTCATTCCTTTGACATTAGCCTTGTTCTTCCCAAAAAGATTCAAATATAAATGGATTATAATATCAATAATTGCAGGAACAGCAGCCTTGATTTTAACACAAATCCTAAAACTTCCTGTCGATGGAATCTTCGTCGGATTAGGAGTGAGCGTGCTTTGTTGCCTCTTGGGAACTAAGAACTCTGAACTTTGAACTCTGAACTAAAAACTATAAACTCTCAACTTTAAACTATACCCATACAACTACTATTAACTATAAACTCTCAACTATAAACTTTATATTGGGCGTTCCGTCTCCGCTTCGCTCCGCCGTCGGGCTTTCCGCTATATCTTTTTCCGCTGCGCTCCAAAAGGATGCCGCTCCAATCCCTAACGCATTGGTGGCTACTAACTCCATGGTGCTATCATTGACCTTTATATCTCTAATCCTCTAATTCCTCTGCCCCTCTAATCCCTAAACCCTGAATTCTTGAATTCCTGAACTCTTAACTAAAAAATACTTGTAGTCTTGTAGCCTTGTGGTCTTGTTGTCTTTTTTTATATCTTTGCTTTCTAAACTATTGAATTATGAAAAGAGGTTTTGGAAGTGATAATCATTCCGGCATTTCTCCGGAGGTTCTGAAGGCCATATCGGAAGCTAATGTCGATCATGCACTTGCTTATGGCGACGATGAATATTCAGTAAAGGTAGAAGAGATTTTTAAACAGCATTTTGGCTGTCAGGCATCGGTGTTCTTTGTTTTTAACGGAACAGGCGCAAACACATTGTGCATTGACGCGATGTGCCGCTCGCATGAGGCTGTGGTTTGTGCAGAATCAGCTCACGTTAATGTTGACGAATGTGGTTCTGTTCAGAGAGTTGTCGGATGCCGTCTTCTTACTGTCCCGACACCTGATGGCAAGTTGACACCGGAACTTGTCAAGACACAGTTGCATGGATTCGGCTTTGAACATCATTCACAGCCTAAAGCCATAACAATCACACAGTCGACGGAGTTGGGAACATTGTATACCCTCGATGAGATAAAGGCGCTTGTTGATTTGGCTCACGAATATAATATGTATCTTCACATCGACGGAGCTCGCATTGCTAATGCTGCTGTCGCTCTCGGTTGTACATTTAAAGAAATGACGACCGACTTAGGTGTTGACATTGTTTCTTTTGGAGGAACGAAAAACGGACTGATGATGGGAGAGGCGGTAGTATTCTTGAATCCTGCACTTGCGCAAAGTTTCAAATACAGAAGAAAACAAGCTTTGCAATTATGTAGCAAAATGCGATTCATAGCGGCGCAGTTTGAGGCATATTTCAAAGACGATTTATGGAGAAGAAATGCTGAACATTCCAATAAAATGGCGCAGCTTCTTTATGAAAAAGTCAAAGGCATCCCATTTGTCAAGGTGATGTATCCTGTTCAGTCGAACGGCGTTTTCGTACAGATGCCACGCGAGATATGGACTGAGCTGCAGAAACACTATTTCTTCTATGACTGGGATTTAGATAATGACGTAGTTCGCTGGGTCTGTTCCTTCGACACCACAGAAGACGACATTGAGAAATTCGTTGAGGTGATTAAGAGGTTTTGAGAGATAAAATCACATATTATAGATTTAATCCGAGTCATTATTATTATGATTCGGATTTTTTCTATCTTTACAAACGTTAAAAACCTTAAAACTATGTTAACGATTATTTGCATTACAGCCTTGGCTTATTTTATCATGGGTAAGGATTTCAGCCCTCTTTTGGAAAGAATCAAAAACACTGATTGGCGTGCGGAGACGGAAAAATTATTCAAGAAGTTGCGTCCATACGCTGTCAAAGTGGGACGTGCAGCGGCAACGCCATTATTGCAACTGTGGTATGTGTTGCGAGATGCTAATACTCCTACAAAAGACAAGGCGCTTATTTATGCGGCATTGATTTATACAGTCTTGCCAATGGACTTGATTCCAAGAAGAGTGTATAGATTGCTTGGCGTCCTGGATGATGGTGCTGCTGTCATGTTCGTATATAAAAAGATTAAAGACAAAATCACTCCAGAAATAATGATGAAAGTGGAAGATACTCTCAACGACTGGTTCGGAGTGGAGTATGAGATAGTTGAATAATCTCACCCTCCAACTTGTAGTCTTGTAGTCTTGTAGTCTTGTAGTCTTCCAACAAGCTCCTCTACATCCAGACTCTCTCCCTTAACGGTGATGTGTGCTTGTTCGTAGAATCTCATCCTGTCACCATAATGTTTATTGACGAATTCAATGACCTCTTGTTCGCTTTTTCCTTCGATGAGAGGTCTTTTCTTTTTCGACTGCATAAGACGATGAACAGCGGTCATAGGAGCGACTTTGAGGAAGACCGTCGTTCCGTTGGCGTTCATCCATTCCATATTGTCGAAGAAACATGGAGTGCCGCCGCCAGTGGCGATGATGACATTTTCTAAATTGACTGTATCTTTAAGAAGCTGCGATTCTAACTTACGAAACGCGGCTTCGTCATATTTATGAAAGAAATCCTGAACGGAAATCTTATATTTCTCTTCGAAGAGTTTGTCTAAGTCAATGCTTTGCCACGACATCTTGTTGGCAAGATGCTTCAGCGCCGACGTCTTGCCGGAACCCATGTATCCGATGAGGTAGATTCTTGAACCTTGAACTTTGAACATTGAACTCAGAACTTTTTCAGGAATTATAAAAAAAGACGTGTCAATGTGTTTTGTTGCAGGAAACATTGACGCGTCTCTACTAATTTTAATTATCAATTTTCACCTTTCAACTTTAAGAGAACTATGTTCTCAACGTGGTGTGTATGTGGGAACATATCGACTGGCTGAACGGCTTTCACTTCGTACAATGAGTCGAGGAGTTGAAGGTCGCGGGCTTGTGTGGCTGGGTTGCAGCTGATATAGACAATCTTCTTAGGTTGAATCTTGAGAAGCTGTTCCACGACTTTGTCGTGCATGCCGGCACGTGGTGGGTCGGTGACTACGAAGTCAGGACGACCGTTGGCTTCGATGAATTCGTCGGTGAAGACTTTCGCCATATCGCCTGCGTAGAACTTCACATTATTGATATTGTTAAACTCGCTGTTGATTTTAGCGTCAGCGATGGCTTCTTCTACGTATTCCACGCCAACGACTTCTTTCACGAAACGAGCGAAATATAAGGCGATTGTACCTGTTCCTGTGTAAAGGTCGTACATGAGTTCATCACCTTTAACGTCTGCTAAATCGAAAGCAGCTTTGTAAAGTCTCTCGCCTTGATAAACGTTTGTCTGGAAGAAAGAGACAGGACCGACTCTGAATTTGAGGTCATCGTGACCTTCGCGAGGAGCTTTCATTGTCTCGATGAGACATTCTTCTCCGTAGACGTTTTCGAAAGGAAGGTCGGTGATGATGTCGTTGAATTTGTTGTTGATGACCAACATGATAGAAATGATTTCTGGGAAGCGTTTTTGCATCTCAGGAATCATCACGTTTCTCACGAGTTCGTTTTCTTCGTTGATGACGACGATGACCATAAATTCGCCTTTGCCGTTGCAACGGATGACGACGTTACGCATCAATCCTTCGTGAGCACGAACGTTATAATATGATAACTTGTGTTCTAAGGTGAAATCTTTGATAAACAATCTGATTGCGTTGGAAGGCTCTTGTTGCAGCCAGCATTTCTCGATGTCGATGACTCTGTCGAACAATCCTGGGAGGTGATATCCAAAGCCTTTTACTGCTTCTTCGTCGTGGGTGCCAGCAGGAGCGCCATCGATGAGCCATTTACGGTTTGAGAAACTATATTCCAATTTGTTACGGTAGAAATATTGTTTCTCGGAACCTAAGATAGGAAGTATCTCTGGATATTCCACTTTAGCGATTCTGTCGAGGTTGTCTTTGACTTGCTTTTGTTTGTAATGAAGCTGCCATTGATAGTCGATGTGCTGCCATTTGCAACCGCCGCAGAGACCGAAGTGTTGGCACACTGGTTCCACGCGTTTGTCAGACATCTGCTTGAAGTTAAGGATTTTGCCTTCGAAGCATTTTTTCTTTTTCTTAAAGACTTGTATGTCAACGATGTCACCAGGAGCACCGAATGGGATAAACACTACTTTGTCGTCAGGTTTGGCAACGCTCATGCCTTCTGCGCCAGCGTCGATGATGCTGACGTCTTCTAAAAATTCAGGTTGTTTAATTTTCTTTTTCATGTTGCAAAGATAAGAAAAGGCAAAAGACTAAAGACAAAAGGCTAAAGATTTTTTTAATTGGAAGTTAGGAGTTAGGAATTGTGGGTATGAGGAATTGTAGGGACGTGATTTATCGCGTCATTAGCTATCAGTTGTCAGCTGTCAGCCATCAGTGTCAGAGTTCAAAGTTCTTAGTTCAAAAATAATTCCTCATTCCTAACTCCTAATTCCTAATTAAAATGTATCTTTGTAAAAACGAAAATCCAACAAAAATGAAGATACTTCCTGTTGAAAAGATAAGAGAAGCTGATGCTTTTACAATTGAGAACGAACCTGTTGATTCCGTCGACTTGATGGAGCGCGCGGCGTCGAAGGTTTATGAATGGTTTATGAAACGCTGCAAGACCAAGGAAGTCTCTGTTAAAATTTTTTGTGGAATCGGCAATAATGGGGGAGACGGTCTCGCTCTCGCTCGCATGCTTTATTTCAGCGGCATAATTCCGCAGGTTTTTATTGTCCGTTATTCAGACAAGATGAGCCGCGACTGCGAGATAAATTTCGACAGACTGAAAGAAAGTAGAGACGTCACACCTGTGGCGTCTGAGTCATTAGTCCCGATGTACGACATCTTCTCTGAAGATGACTTCCCTCAGATTTATGATAACGACATAATCATTGACGCGATTTTTGGTTCGGGTTTAAATAGACCGATAGAAGGATTCACAGCGGAACTGATAAAATATATTAACAAAACCAACGCGATAAAAATAGCAATCGATATTCCATCTGGATTAATGGCGGTCAGCGGTCAGCAGTCAGCGGTCAGCGGTCAGCGGTCAGCAGTCAGCAGTCAGCAGTCAACGGTCAATGGTCAACAGCCAATAGCCAAAGTTGATTACACCCTGACATTCCAATTTCCGAAACTAGCTTTTATGTTTCCAGAATATGACGCTTTCATTGGTAAGTGGGAAGTGCTTGATATAAATCTTCATAAGGATTTCATTGACAATGTCGAGACATTGAATTTCTATACGACAGAAGATGTGGTGAAGCCAATAATTCGCAAGCGCACTAAGTTCTCGCATAAAGGCACATACGGGCATGCTTTGCTGGTGGCGGGTTCTTCGGGCAAGACTGGCGCTGCTCTTCTCGCAGCTGAGGCGTGTATGAGAACGGGTGCCGGACTGCTGACGGCGCATCTTCCTAAAGACGCGCTGTTTCCAATGCAGGTATATCTCCCAGAAGCGATGACGAGCATAGATAAGTTGAGCACACATTGCACGGAAATAAATGACATACTTCCATATACTGCAATCGGTGTAGGACCGGGAATAGGTAAAAATGAAGAAACGGTAACATTTTTGAAGAAGATAATTCAGGAGGCGACGCAGCCTCTGGTGCTGGATGCAGATGCTCTTAATATAATTGCTGATAATCCTACATGGCTTTCGTTCTTGCCAGACAACACTATTCTTACGCCGCATCCTAAGGAGTTTGAGAGACTTTTTGGCAAGACGAATAATTCTTTTGAACGTCTTGAACTTCAGAGGAAAATGTCTGTTATACATAATATAATAATCGTGCAGAAAGGTGCGCATACTGCTATCACATTCCCTAACGGAACCTGTTTCTTTAACTCGACAGGTAATCCTGGAATGGCGACGGCTGGCAGTGGCGATGTGCTGACAGGTGTTATCTTGTCGCTTCTGGCTCAGAGATATACGCCTCAAGAAGCAGCCTTGCTCGGAGTCTATATCCACGGACATGCAGGTGATATAGCTGCGCAGGAACTGGGAATGGAATCGATGCTTGCAAGAGATATCACGAGAAATATCGGAAAAAGTCTTATGACGATATAAAATCCACATAAAATATCCACATATAACTTCCACGAAAGAACACTAAACTTTCACGAAAGAAATGATACGAGAAATACGTGGAGATAAATTCATATCCACGAAAGAACACTAAACTTTCACGAAAGAAATGATACGAGAAAATGCGTGGAGATAAATTTATATCCACGAAAAGACACGAAATTTTCACGAAAAATATATGAGTCGATAAATTCATATCCACGAAAAGACACTAAACTTTCACGAAAGAAAGATACCTGAAGATACGTGGAGTTAATCGTTATGCGGATTATGGAAAAATATTTTTTTCTTCGAATAACATTTGAGAATGAAATCCGTTATTTGTAAAAACAATGTTGAACTTAATAAAACAGCAAGAAATAGATAATCTTTACTTTTTTATAGAAAAAATATTGTATTTTTGTTAATCAGAAAAAATGACTATGGTGAAGACAAGTATTCTTTGGGCTGATGATGAGATAGAACTCCTCAGACCACATATTTTATTCTTGGAAAAGAAAGGTTATGAAGTAGTTACGACCAACAACGGCAGTGAAGCCTTGGACTTGGTTCGTGAACGTCATTTCGATATAGTTTTTTTAGATGAGCAGATGCCAGGCATCTCTGGAGTGGAGACTCTTGAAAGAATCAAAGTGGAATATCCAAACCTTCCTATTGTGATGATTACCAAGAGTGAAGAGGAAAGCATCATGGAAGACGCAATCGGAAGCAACATAGCCGATTATCTTATAAAACCAGTCAATCCAAACCAGATTCTTCTTTCATTGAAAAGAAACCTTGAAAAGAAACAGCTCGTAGACGAGAAATCGACATCCAAATATCAGCAGGAATTCCGTAAGATAGGCATGGAGATAAATAACAATCTCAACTATAACGAATGGATTGATGTTTATAAAAGCCTTACACGATGGGACTTGGAACTGCAGAAGTCTAACGACGACGGCATCAAGGAGATTCTCTCTATGCAGAGAAAAGAAGCCGACAATATGTTCTGTCGTTATGTCGAAAAGAGATATATAGATTGGATTCAACCAAACAGCGAAGATAAACCAACACTCTCTCATACTTTGATTAGAGATAAGGTCATACCTCGTCTTGATGAAAGCGACAAGCCATTGTTTTTCATCTTGATAGATAATCTCCGCTATGACCAATGGAAGTCGATACAGACATTGCTCGAACCGTATTTCAGGACAGAAAACGATGATATCTATTATAGCATATTGCCTACAACGACACAGTATGCACGTAACTCCATATTTGCAGGATTGATGCCTCTTGAGATACGTCGTCGTTTCCCTAAATATTGGGTCGATGAAGAAGATGAAGGCACTAAGAATCAATATGAAGGCGAGTTGTTGGGAGAGCAGTTACGTCGTTATGGTAAGAATATCAAATATTCATACAACAAGGTGCTTAACCTGGCTGCAGGAAAGAAACTCGCAGAACAGATGTCTAATCTTATGCAGAACAAACTCAATGTGATAGTGTATAATTTCGTTGATATGTTGTCGCATGCTCGTACCGAGATGGAAATCATCAGGGAACTTGCTGCAGACGAAGAGGCATACCGCTCATTGATGCTTTCTTGGTTTGAACATTCTTCGCTCTTCGATATTATGAAATTCATATCGCAGAAGAAATGTAACGTGATTGTCACTACCGACCATGGCTCTGTTTGGGTTAAAGAAGCTGTCAAGATTCTGGGCGACAGAGATGTCAATACCAACCTTCGTTATAAATATGGCAAGAGCTTGAAATATAATGCGAAAGAAGTCTTTGAAGTACGTGATCCGGAGAAGATATTCTTGCCTAAGGTTAATATCAGCACGTCATACGTTTTCGCTCGTACTAGCGATTTCTTTGCGTATCCTAACAATTACAATTATTACGTTAACTATTATAAAAACACATTCCAGCATGGTGGCATCTCGATGAATGAGATGCTGATACCAGTGGCTTATTTGAAAAGTAAATAAATATTAACAATGCAAGACATAACATTTGAAATAAACAATATTGAAGAATTGTCAAAAGTATCTGATTTGCTTTTGGACTGGCGTGAAAAATCAAATATCATCGCTTTTTATGGAACGATGGGAGCAGGGAAGACTACTCTTGTGAAAAACCTTTGCCAGAAACTTGGCGTAAGTGATGAGGTTAACAGCCCTACTTTTGCTTTGGTTAATGAGTATCAGACAGAAACATTCGATTCTATCTTCCATTTTGATTTCTATAGAATTAAAAGTCTGGAAGAGGTTTTCGATATAGGTTACGAGGATTATTTCTATGGCGGAAGTCTGTGCCTTCTCGAATGGCCTGAACTCATAGACCCTCTTATGCCTGAACATTTCATCAAGGTTGAGATAACCCATGGCGACACGGATACAAGCAGAAAAATCAGATGCTCATTGGTCTAAATGTTATCACTTGTTAACAAATATAAGGCTGCTCAATAATTTTGGGCTGCCTTTTTTATTTTTATATTATAATTATGAAAAGAATGCTTGATTTTTAAGTTAAAATGAGTAACTTTGTAAGTTGATTTATTGGCTTAAAATAAATTATTAATCATTGGTTTTTGGGTTTATGATTCGAAAAATAAAAGAGCCGATGATGTTGAGCAGAAAAGTAAGAATAATTTTGATAAATACATAATTATGAAAAAGATAGTTTTTGTAGGAAGTGGCGCTATTTCAACAGCAATAGGTAATGTTTTGGCAAGAAAAGCTGTTTATGATGTCACATTGCTTTCTATCGAGCAAGAAGTAGTTGATTCAATTAATAATGACAGAGTTAACATCGCATATTTCCCAAATGTCAAATTGTCAAGAAATATAAAGGCTACAACAGATATAGAGATTTTAAAGGATGCTGAAATAATCTTCATGGGTATCCCTTCCACAGCAGTAGTCGGTTATCTTAAAGAAAAAAAGATATATATAAATCCTAAAGCGATAATTGTCAATTTGGCAAAAGGCTTCGGCATGGACGACAGGCTCATCCCTGAATGTCTGATGGAATTCATGCCAAATCCAATCCTTACCATGAAAGGCCCTTCTTTCGCTCGCGAGATAATAAATCGTCAGGAGACAGGCTTCACGCTCGCTTCTCAAAACAGCGATTATTTCAATGAAGTGGCTGAGATTTTTGAAAATACCAATATCCATTTCGATTTCTCTAACGATATGCTTGGCGTTGAATTCGCTAGTATTATGAAAAATATCTACGCTATCGTAATAGGAATGCTCGATGCTAACTACGACTCTCCAAATCTCAGATCTTTGGTCATTACTAAGTCAATCAATGAGATGCGTAAGCTGATGCTTTCTTTCGGAGGTCAGGAATTGACAATGTTCAACTATTGCGGTTTCGGTGATTTCTCACTCACAGCTCTCAACGACATGAGCCGTAACAGAACACTCGGACTTCTCATCGGCAAAGGATTCTTCAACAGCGGCATCTCTGAAAAAGTGGTGCTCGAAGGCCGTATCGCCGTCGATGTCTTCTATCAGAAAGTGCAAGATAGTCATATAGATATAAGCGCATTCCCAATCATGTCGGAATTGTATCACGTATTCAACGACAACGACTACCCAACAAAGAAATTTGTTAAAAATATCTTGAATAAAATCAAATAAACTACAACTCTAAACTGTAAACTTTAAACTTTAAATGGGTGTCGTTGTACGTCAGAGTATTAAAGGTTCAATAATGAATTATCTCGGGGTGATAGTTGGATTCTTCACCACCTTTTTCATTGTGACCAAATATCTTACTACAGAGGAGGTGGGCCTTACTCGCGTCCTCGTCGATGCCTCTATTCTTCTGTCGGGGCTCGCTCAGCTTGGAACGAGCACCTCGGCAATGCGTTATTATCCGTATTTCAAAGATGAAAAAGAACGCGACCACGGATTCTTCGGTTGGTCTGTCATAATCCCATTCGTGGGATTCATCATTTTCTCTATACTTTTCTTCGTCTTCAAACAACCGATAGAAAACTACTTCTCGCAAAATTCCGAACTCTTCGTCGATTACATTTATTTTGTGATACCGATGTCGTTCTTTATGACGTATCTGCTTGTGTTTGAGACTAATTCAAATCTTTTGATGCGAATCGTCATACCTAAGTTCATAAGAGAAGTGGGAATTCGAATCATGACATTGGTGGTTTATCTTCTCTATGCCTTCGATATCATCAATCTTGATGGTATGGTGATAAGTCTCTGTCTTACATACGGAATAGCTACATTGTTGAATATCATTTATCTATTTTCGCTTAAAAAGGTCTCTTTCAAAATAGAACCAGCGTATGTCTCAAAATGGCTGCGTAAAGACTTCATCTTCTATACATTGTTCTTGATAGCGACTTCCTTGGCGGGAAACCTTATTCCAGTGTTGAATACATTTTTTGTCTCGGGAAAACTCGGTCTTGCCGTTGCAGGTATCAACACAATAGCAGTTTATATCGCGAGCATAGTGGAGATTCCTTATCGTTCGCTCGCCGCTATATCCAGACCGCATATATCGCAAGGTATGAAAGATGATAATATGCTGGAAGTCAATAATATGATAAAGAATGTCTCCTTGCATCAGTTTATGGCTTCAATGTTTATCTTCTTCCTTATATGGATAAACATTGACCTCGTCTATGCTTTGATACCTAACGGAAATGTATATGATGAAGCTAAGTTCGTCGTTTTGATTCTATCTGCCGTTAAAATAATTAACACTTCTCTTAATGTCGGAGCGACGGTCCTGAGTTATTCGAAATATTATTATTACTCGCTTTTATTCACAGTGATTCTGACTGTCACGGCGATTTATATGAATATCAAACTGATACCTATCTGGGGAATGGAAGGTGCTGCTCTTGCTTCGTTGGTTTCATATATCGTTTATTACGCTTTCCTTTTAACATTTGTCAACTGGAAAATTAAGGTGTCGCCACTTTCAATGAGAGAGTTATATACAGTGATAATAATACTTTCTTTGTTTGCAATAGATTGGTTGTTACAGACTTATATGTCAAAACATCTGATTTTGATGTTTGATGTAGAATTGATTGGAAAGATATTGGATTCTGTTGTAAGAACATCGCTTCTTTCAATAATTGGAATCGTAATTATATATAAATCAAAGATTTCAAAACAAGTAAATGACATTATTGATAAGTTTTTATCAATGTTAAAATTAATATAGAAACTATATGAAAGTTATAATAGTAGGACCAGCACATCCTTACAGAGGCGGTATTGCGGCTTTCACCGACAGATTGGCGACGGAATTCGTTGCTGAAGATGTCGATGTTGAGCTATATACATTTACCTTGCAATATCCTGCCTTTCTCTTTCCCGGGAAAACTCAATATTCTGACGGACCAGCTCCGGAAAATATTAAGATATTCCGTAAGATTAACTCTGTCAATCCTTTGACATGGATTAAGACTGCAAAAGAAATTCGTAATAAGAAACCGGATATTGTTTTGTTCGCATACTGGATGTCGTTCTTCGCTCCATGTTATTCGAGAATGGCAAAGATAATTTCCAAGAACAAGACAACGCGTTGCATTGGTTTGGTTCACAATATGTTGCCACATGAGAAATCGATTCTCGATATATTGTTCTCACCTCGTTTCGTGAAATCGATGGACGCATTTGTAGCTCTTTCAAAATCTGTTTTGGAAGACGTCTCAAAACTGGACAAGAAATCAAAACCAAAACTATTCTCACCTCATCCATTGTACGACCATTATGGTGACAGAGAAGATAGAACATTGGCGTTGAGTAGTTTATATTTGGATGACAGATATAACTATCTTCTTTTCTTCGGATTGATACGTGAATACAAAGGACTCGATTTGTTGCTTAAGGCGATGGGAGATGAGCGTATCGACAATTATCCAGTCAAACTTATAGTGGCAGGTGAGTTCTATGAGAAGAAAGAACCTTATCTTCAACTGATTGACGATTATAAAATTAACGATAAAGTCATCATTTGCGACAAATATATTCCAGATGAGGAAGTGAAGAATTTCTTCAATCTCGCAGATATGGTCGTGCAGCCATATAGATCGGCTACGCAGAGCGGCGTTACTCAGGTCGCATATCATTTTGAGAAACCTATGCTTGTTACAGATGTTGGTGGATTGCGTGAAATAGTCCCAGATGGAAAAGTGGGATATGTCGTTGAACCTCATCCATCTAAAATTGCTGACGCAATATGTGACTTTTACGATAACAACAGAAAAGAGACATTTGAAGATAATATCATAGAGGAAAAGAAAAAATACGAATGGTCGAAGATGACAGCAACGATAATGAAGTTGTACAACGACACCTTAAATAAATAATGATGATGAAGAAACTGATATCGCTTTTGACAAAAATATTTCCACGACAAGTCCTGATAAAATTCAGTTATTTGTTCAGCATTTTGATAAGACCATTTTATTGGGGAAACAAAGTGGAATGTCCTGTTTGCGGCAAGCATTTTCGTAAGTTCTTGCCTTACGGCTATGGTGAAGCGATGGATAACAGATTGTGTCCTAGTTGTTTGTCATTAGAACGACATCGTCTTCTTTGGTTGTATTTGAAAGAAAAGACAGGTTTCTTTACCGATGAGTTAAAGGTGCTGCACTTTGCTCCTGAGCAGCCTTTCCTAAAGAAATTCAAGAGTCTGAAAAATCTTGACTATACTACTGCCGACCTCGATTCTCCAATAGCTGACTTGCATCTTGACGTGACTAAAATAGATTTGCCTGATAACACTTACGATGTCGTTATATGCAATCATGTTTTGGAACATGTTGATAATGTTGATAATGCATTTTCGGAAATAAAGAGAATCTTAAAACCAGGCGGATGGGCAATCTTGATGGTGCCTATAAATCCTAATGTAGATACTTTTGAAGACCCTACTATCACTGACCCAAAAGAAAGACAACGACTTTTTGGTCAGTATGACCATGTGCGTCAGTTCGGACGTGATTATGCCGAAGTCTTGACAAAGGCAGGATTCAAAGTTGATGCCGACAGATTATATTTTGAAATATCAGAAAATCAACGCGACAGAATGCGACTCGCTCGTCCAGGAGAAGAACTTGTTTATAGAGTCGTAAAATTATAGAATTAAAAAAGAGACGCATCAATGTGTGTTTATATGCACAAAACATTGATACGTCTCTACTGTTTAATTCCTAATTCCTAAATTAATAAAATTCCGGGTGCATCTCTTTGAATTTCTGTTCGAAATCCCAGAAGCGTCTGATGCTTTTCTTGCTCCAGTCTAATCTCAATTCGTCTTTTTCCTCTTCTGTGAGATGCCAGTCGATGTTGCTGTTATGCAGACGTTGTGTCAAGGTGTACATCATAAGAGCAGCAGATACGCTGATGTTGTAACTCTCTGTAAAACCGAACATTGGAATCTTTACATACATGTCAGCATTTTCTAATGCATATTGACTTAAACCTGTTTTCTCTGTGCCGAATACTATGGCGACTGGTTCGTCTAAAGGCAATTCTTCAGGTGTGAAGTCGTTTTGGTGAGGACATGTCGCTACGATTTTGTAACCTTTTTTATGTAGATTGTCGAAAGCTTCTGGAGTGTTGAAATCTTGCTCGTTATATTTCTTCAAGTCGAGCCATTTGATACTGCCGACCACGATATCTGGATTTACGTTATAAACCCAGCGGTTCTCAATGACGTGAATATCCTGAATTCCGTTGATGTCGCAGCTTCTCAAAACTGCGCTCGCATTGTGTGATTGATAAATATCTTCCAAGACCACTGTGACGTGACGTGTTCTGTAGTCGAGTACTTCCTCAAAACGTTTCTGTCTTTCTTCTGTCGTGTATTGCTTTAAGAAATTGTATAACTCTCTGTCTTTCGGTGACATATATGTTTATATTTTGAAGTTAAATCTTTTTTTAAAAATGAAAAAAATATCATTATGACCTTAATGATATTCTTTACAAAAATAATACTTTTTGCCAAGTTATAATGATTTAATTTTTACGATATAAATTATTTAGAAAAAATTTTCTTTATAACTAAAAAATTAGTTGCATAATTAAAAAACATATTATATATTTGTATCGTTAATTCTAAAAAAATAATTCAATGGAAAATATAAAAGAACTCACAAAGGCAGAAGAACAAGTGATGCAAGTGCTTTGGAAGATTGAAAGCGGATTTGCGAATGAGATAATGGCTAACTTTCCAGAACCGAAACCTGCTTACAACACAGTGCTTACGATAGTTAGAATATTAGAGAAAAAAGGATTCGTATCGCACGAGACATTCTGCAAGGCAAACAGATATTATCCTCTGATTTCAAAATCGGATTATTCACATAACACGCTCATCGGATTAGTGAAAAATTATTTTAACAATTCATATAGCGAATTGGTGTCGGCTTTCACACAGAAGGAAAGCTTCACGATAGAGCAATTGGAAGAACTTAAAAACATGATTGATAAAGCTTTAAAGAAATAACTATGGTAACGAATTTGATATTGACATTTGTAGCGACAATGGTTTTGTATTTCGCCTACAAACTATTATTCCGCAACAGCAACAGATTCCAGCTCAACAGAATCGTCTTGCTTACGATTTCCATTTTCGCTTTCGCGCTTCCTTTCATCAGAATAAACATTGAAGGACAGCAGTTTCAGGAAATGCTTTCATTTAAACAAGAAATGGATGTGATATTCTACAGCGACGCGATGATAGAAGCTCCAGTTGAGGCAAAAACATTATCCTTCACAGATATAATTTCATACATATATATAATAGGTGTGGTTTTCTTCCTGATGAAATTCGTTTATAATATCTTTAAAATTTATAAGATTAAAGCAGGGAAGAAGATTGAGACAATTGATAATGTTAATTTTATATATACAAATGAAAGTCACGTTCCTTTCTCATTCTTTAATAATGTTTTTATCGGCACTTCGACAAGCTCAGTGACCGATAATGAGGTGCCTGAGCCTGTCGAAGGCAATGCTAATATATTGATTATAAAACACGAGATGAGTCATGTGAAGAACCATCATTCCGTTGATGTCATTCTTATGGAAATAATGATTGCTTTCCAATGGTTCAATCCTTTCATTAGAATGATTAAGAACGAGTTGAAGAGCAATCATGAATTCATTGCCGACAGCGAAGCGATTAAGAATGAAGACGAAAAATCGAACTATATGATGCTATTGTTACAGCAGTGCACGGCTTACGACTTTAGCACGATAGCTAATAATTTCAGTTTTTTATTAACCAAAAAAAGAATTAGTATGATTACGAAAAATCAAAAAGTAAAGGGTTCGGTAATCAAGGTGTTACTGACTCTTCCAGTGTTTGCATTGTTGATTTTGCTTAACACTCAATGTGATAACACAAAACCTAATGAGGAGAAACAACAGACTACTGTCACTGAAACAGAGACTATACTTGAACAGCCTGTTTATGATACAGAAGCAGCAACTCTACAAGACTCCATTTACAGAGTTACAGAAGTGATGCCAGAATATCCAGGCGGACCAAATGAGATGATGAAATATCTTCAAGAAAACATAAAATATCCACAATCGGCCAAGGATAACAAGATTGAAGGTAGAGTGTTTGTTACTTTTGTTGTAGAGAAAGACGGCAGTATCACCAATGCTACAGTTTTGAGAGGCATTGATAAAGAATGTGATGCAGAAGCATTAAGAGTCGTTTCCTCAATGCCAAAATGGAATCCAGGACAACAAGACGGTAAAAATGTAAGAACACAGTTTACAATACCTATTATTTATAAGTTCAATTAATGGAAGAGGCTGCTTTAGGGCAGCCTTTTTTATTTCATACCCAAAGTCTGTTGATGTAACCATAAAAATAAACACACATTGACACGTCTCAAGAATGAAAAATGCACTCTGCGTTCCTCTGCGTCTCTGCGAGAGAAATAAAGCCATGAAAGGGTGTAACATATATAGGATAAGGAAATGTATTATTAATTAGGAGTAGGGACTCGGAGTCAGTAGCTCCCAATGCGTTAGGGATTGAAGCGGCATCCTTTTGGAGCGCAGCGGAAAAAGATATAGCGGAAAGCCCGACGGCGGAGCCGGAACGCCCATATAAAGAAAAGTGTAGAGTTGAGAGAGTAGATTTTATAGTTGTTGAAATCTGAAAGATGAAAATATGACAATAAAATTGATGGAAAAATATGGAAAAATTATATCCAAAATAATTATAAATTGCTATTTGTCAATGTTATATACTTTGTGGAATTGCAAAGTTATATATGCATAAAAATGCATAGCTTTTTGTCTTGACTAATTTTGGTCTTTTCGATAATTTTGAGTGAAAATTTAATCTTTAAAAATTTAAAAATATGAAAAAAGTAATTCTATTTCTTGGTTTGTTCCTAATGATGGCAGTAACATCGAATGCGCAAGCCGATTTTTCATTTGGACCAAAGTTGGGATATAAAGCAAACAGTCTCTCTATCAATAGAGGTGATTTGAAGCTTTACCCCAAAGGATATGTCACATTAGGAGTTTTCGGCAGGATAATGATAAAAGACTTTATCATCCAGCCAGAACTGATGTATAATTATTCTGAACTTTATGATGGCAGCGTTATGTTCGATCCAGTTAACATTATTAATTTAAATGGTGTAGTATCAATAAACCATTCTATAGCATTGCCTATATATTTAGGTTATCAATTTGTAGGACGTAACAATTTCAACATGAGAGCTAATGTAGGTCCTATAGTGCATTTCAATATCGACGATTTTATAGAAAGCATGTATCAAGAATGGAATTACAGATTCATGAACTTGGGAGCGGCGTTAAATATTGGAGTTGATATCTACAGATTCACATTCGACATCTGTTATAGTATGGGGCTCACAAATGCTATCAAAGGCGGAGTTGTACTTAATAGCAACATATATCCAGGAGAAAGACACAATGCTGATACTGACAGGTTAAATACGTTTTCAATTACATTAGGATATAGATTTGGAAAATAAAAATCTCACAGCTCATAGCAAAAAAGCATACCCAAAGTCCGTTGTCTGTTGTCCGTTGTCTGTTGACTTAATAAATAAAACCATGAAAAAACTACTACTTACAATAACGCTTATCCTCTGCGGAATGATGTCTTTCGCGCAAAGCGATTATTCTGTAATCAAAGGTAATGTGGCAGAGAAGAATGTAAACATTACAATTATCAATACCAACTTCGGCGTGAGTTCTGACGATAAAGGCGATTTCATTATGATGTTGCCTAAAATGGAAAATAAAGTCGGACTGTTGTTCTCCTGTATCGGTTATGAAGACACTTTGGTAAGCGTGGTTCCCAATCGCGATACGATAAATCTTAACTTCAAGATGAAAAAAACAACGTATATGCTTGACGCAGTAGGAGTAAGCGCTGATAAAATTAGACATTACAGCGATCCTAAATACGTGATGTTCGACTTTGAGATTTTTGACGATAAGGTTTTCGTACTTCAAAGAAAAGGTAACAGCATAAAAGAATGCAGGATTTTAGTTCAAGATTTATGGCTCGATCCAATTGATACAATTAGTATTCCTAATCATATAAAACCGGAAGAAATCATTGTCGATTGCACGGAAAGTTGTCAGCTGATAGGAGCAGATTCTGTTTATCAAGTGGTAAAAATGAATTCTTCATACGAACTTATGTTCCCAGCGGAGAAAGAACGTTATAATAAGGTGTTGAATGATATTATTTTCTTTACTGATAAATATATTTATTTCAATAAGTTGAAGATTGACGGATATTATTCTGAATTCTTCAGGATTGGAAAAGAAACCAAGGAAAAAGAGATGATGTTTATATGCAACGATATAGAATCTTATCATAATATCAAAAAGGAAGAAAAATGGCATCAAGCTTATATTGAGCAACTTCCTAAAAGTTGGTGCGGTGGTGGATTCCCGTCAGCGGAAGAGTGGGGTGTGTTTGTGAAACATACATGGTATCATACCAAGGATAATCATCTAGATGTGATTGATGACACCTTATATTATTTCGATCATTTCAACGGCAAGATTCTGATATACGATGAAGGTATGAACATTCTCAACGAATGTGAAATTACCTATCCAACAAAGGAAGACTTCTGGCAGCATAAGATTTATAAAGATAAAGCATTGGGAAAATTCTATACGATATTTGGTTCTGCGGTAAATGAGATTGATGTCAACACAGGAAAGACAAGTGCAGTGGCAAATGCAAACCAATGGATGACAGAAAAGATAATCATTCATAAAGGGAATCTTTATGCTGTCACGAAGAAAAGAAACACCTTGAATCATTTTGAGTCGTATATTGAAAGGATTGTAATTGATTAGGAATGAATGTAGAGACGCGTCAATGTAACCATAAAAATAAACACACATTGACACGTCTCAAGAATGAATAATGAACTTTGCGCTCCTCTGCGTCACTGCGAGAGAAAATGCATACCCAAAGTCTGTTGTCCGTTGTCTGTTGACAAAAACCGTTAAAATATTTTATATTTTTTTCTCTTGACAAAGGAATTTTGAGAATGTAAATTTGTGGAAGAAAAAACTAGTAATTTATGAAAACAAAAAAATTAGAAGCTGTAGGTTATAAGATTGAATTGCAAAGTCAACAATCGGGTGATTTTATTTCATTAACGGATATCGCTAAATATAAGACAAAAGAGAATCCAGGGTATGTTATACAAAACTGGATGAGGAACAGAAATACGGTAAGATTTCTAGGGCTATGGGAAAGTCTGCATAACACACAATTTAATTACCTCGAATTCGAGGCAATTGAAAAAGAATCCGGATTGAATAGTTTTGTACTAACCCCTAAACGATGGATTGAAGTGACAGCAGCAATAGGGATGACGACAAAGCAAGGACGTTATGCATCTACTTTCGCTCATAAAGATATTGCTTTTGAATTTGCATCTTGGATATCGCCAGAGTTTAAATTATACATAATTAAAGATTATCAGCGACTTAAATCGGAAGAAAGTCAATATAAATCTATAACATGGAATTTGAATAGAGAATTAGCAAAAATCAATTATCATATTCATACTGATACAGTTAAAAGTTATTTAATTCCTGAAAACGTTGAAGCCAAAGCTGCATCTTTTGTATATGCCAATGAAGCAGATGTTCTAAATGTGGCATTGTTCGGTAAAACCGCAAAAATGTGGAAGGATGAAAATCCGGATTTAAAAGGCAACATCAGAGATTATGCTTCAATAGAACAATTGATAGTACTAATCAATTTGGAAAGCATGAATTCGGAATTGATAAAAACTGGCAAATCTCAATCAGAAAGAGCTCTATACTTGAATAAAATGGCAATTGAACAGTTGACCGTATTATATAAATACGATAACAAATTATTAAACGAATTTAATTCTGATGAATAAGCATTGAGCTAATAATTTCAGTTTTTTATTAACCCAAAAAAGAATTAGTATGATTACGAAAAATCAGAAAGTAAAGGGTTCGGTAATCAAGGTGTTACTGACTCTTCCGGTATTTGCATTGTTGATTTTGCTTAACACACAATGTGATAACACAAAACCTAATGAGGAGAAAAAAGTAGCTCAAGTTATTGAAAATAATTCTGAAGAGACACAATCCAATCTGACTTCGGTACAAAAAGTAGGAAGCCTTGCAGGAACTGTCTATGATGCAGAAACCAAACAGCCACTTGCCGCTAATGTCATATTGGAAAAAGATGAAAACGAATTCTACAACACCACAGCCGACAAGAACGGAAAATATGAATTTATATCTGTTCCAGCTAGTCGTTATAAATTGAAAGCGTTTTATGAAGGATATAATACTGTAACAGAAAAAACCATTTATATCCCTGCCGATAAATTTAGTTCTATAGACATTGATTTAATTGATGGCAAGCGTCATACACGAAAAAATAAAAATTCTTCATCACAGAAAGTCGTTGCAAGTCAAGACTCTATTCACAGAGTCGCTGAAGTGATGCCACAATATCCAGGCGGACCAAATGAGATGATGAGATATATTCAAGAAAACATCAAATATCCTCAATCAGCGAAAGCCAACAAGATTGAAGGAAGAGTATATGTTACTTTTGTTGTTGAGAAAGACGGCAGTATCACTAATGCGGCAGTCATGAGAGGCATTGACAAAGAATGTGATGCCGAAGCATTAAGAGTTATTTCTTCGATGCCAAAGTGGACACCAGGACAACACAAAGGTGAAGTTGTTAGAACACAATTCACAATACCTATTTATTATAAGTTTAATTAAAGGAAAGGCTACTTTCGGGTAGCCTTTTTTATTTCATACCCAAAGTCCATATAAAGGAGGTTTCCTATAAAAACTAAAAATCTCAGAATCTCAAAACATTCTGTAGTTTTGAGATTCTGAGATTCTGGGTTTCTAAAAAACTTGTTGTCTTGTAGTCTCGTTGTCTTGTAGTCTTTTATTCATACATCTCATTCCACCATGAGTCGTCGCCTTTGAGGTGTTTCTCCCACCATGCCATGATGGTCTTATGCCATTTGATGCGTTTTTGGTAATCGACGATATGATGGTCTTGTCCTTCAATCTGAACCAATTCACATTCCTTGCCGAGAAGTTTCAATGCTGTGTAAAGTTGGATACTTTCTCCAACAGGTACGTTGGTGTCAGCGCTTCCGTGTAAGAGCAGGAGAGGAGTGTTAACTTTATCTGCGTTGAACAATGCGCTCTGTCCAACGTACATCTTCTGGTTGTCCCATGGGAATGTTCCAGCTGCTGCTACGGTGTTGTAACCCCAGCCCCAATATCCTTCGCCCCAGTATGATGAGATGGAACTGATACCAGCGTGTGAGATTGCTGCTGCGAAAATGTCGGTGCGTGTTGTCAATAACTCAGTCATGAAACCGCCGTATGATGCGCCCATGCAACCGACGTGCTCTCCGTCAACGAAGTCGTGTTTTTTGATGAAGTTCTTGGTAGCATCGATGATTTCGTCAGCGACGGTGATACCCCAGTTGTTGACGTGACGTGCTGCAAACTCCTGGCCGTAACCTGTAGAACCTGATGGTATTATGATATAAACGACATAACCGTTTGCTGCGAAGTAATTCTTAGGATAAAGACCTCTGAGTTGTCTGCCAGTAGGACTTGTACCTCCGTAATAATAGACAATCATAGGATATTTCTTGCTGCTGTCGAAGTCGGCTGGGAGATAATAGAAACCGTCAACGATGTTGCCTGCTTTAGTCTTGAAAGTGTAGTCGTGATATTCTCCGAATTCCAAGTCTTTGAACAATTCTTCTTCTGGGTTGCTGCTTGAAACGATTTCGTTGTTTTCTACATTGACTACGAAACCTCTCTCTGGCGATTGTATGCCGCTGCCGTAATAAGCGATGAGCGGACTGTTCTGTGACTTGCTGATGCTGAAGACGTTGTCGAGTTCTGTCTCTATCTCTTCAAATTCACCTTTATTAATATCATAAACGTAGATGTTGTTGTATGATTTCTCTTCAACCTTAAAATATATTTTGTTGTCGTGATTGCACCAAACGACTTGCTCGATGTTAGGGTCGAAGTCTTTGCTGATGCAGTTTGCTTTCTTGGTTTCGATGTCGAAGATATAAGCTTCTGTATCGTAATCGTTGGCAATCATTTTCTTAGGAAGGTTTCTGCCAGCACCGTCGAACAATGCTGCTGAGCCTGTTACCAACAGCTGCTTTCCATCAGGAGAATATGATGCAGAACCTCCGAAATAGTCTGTCCATAATGTGTCAATGCTGAAATCTGTAAGATTGATTTCCATTGTTATTTGCTTTGAATAAGGACGTGTGGTATAGTCTCTAACTGATTGACTTACGATGATTTTACTGCCGTCATTGTTGATGTCGTGCAATGAAGTGCTTAATTCTCCAGCTGTGAGTTGTGAGTGTAAGCCTGTGTTGATGTCGTAGTGGTAGAGGTCGGTCTGGTTACGCCACCAAGGCCAGCGGTCTTCCATTCCGTCGAGGCGATGGACGCCGTCTTGACTTTTCTCACCTTGTATGTTGATGCCGTATATGATGAAGTTGCCGTCGTTGGAGATAGTATATGAATTCATATCTTTTGATGCTTCCATCAAGAGTGTGACTTTGCCGTTTTCAAGGTTCTGCATATAAACCTGTGACTTGCCGTTGTCATTCTTTCTGAAATATACAGCAGCTTCGCTTGGATGGAAATAAACGCCACCTATATTATTATATTTGGTGTTGATGATAGTGATGTCACTTCTTAAGTCGATGATTTCAGACCAAGAATAAGAACTTCCTTTTGGAGGGAATGTCTCTCTGTAAGAATATTTGACGTAGTTGCCGCAAGGTGAAATTGAAGCTCCAGTGAGACGGATTCCGTTCATGACTGTGTATAAGTCCATGTTCTTAGTAGGGTCGGTGTTCCATGCTAATGCGTCAGGATTTTCTCCTGTGAACTCTAACTTGAAGTTCCAATCGCATTCGCTGTTATTTTTGTTTAATGACTTGACGATGATGTCGTGTTTGCCGATTTCAAGTTTAAGGCTTTTTTCTTTTGTGTTGTTTTCTTTGCAGAATTCTTTGTTAGAGATGATTTTCTCTCCGTCGAGGTATAAGTCGAATGCAGAAGTGGAAGTGGCTTTGAATTTGACTTCTTGGTATTCTGTGTTCTCTAAATATCCAGCGAGTATAGTATATGAATATTGTTCCTTTTCGCTTTTGTTATATATAATATTAATGTGTCCGTCTTCATTGGCTGTGTTTTCTGACCAGACAGGAGAATTAGGAGTGTCGTATAATTTTCTTTCGTAAGCAGCTCTTTGTGCATCCGGCATTTGTATTAATTCCAGAAAATCTGTCGCGTTGAATTTCTTGCCGGCGATATTTGCGCCATTGTTGAGCATAGGAATATTGAGGCTCTGTGTCTCAATAAGCAGGAATTTCTCTGCATGATTATAAGAAGTCTCTTCTGCATCTTGTGCTTTTATTATTGAAAAAGAAGAGATTAAGAACATTAATGTTAATGTTAACAATGCTTTTTTCATATAAATTTGTTTTAAAAAATAATTAAGCAAATATATTTAATTTTTTTGTTGATTTTTCAGATAAAAAAACTAAATTTGCAGTTCGAAAAAATGAATTAGATATGGCAAAACAAATTGTAAAGAATGAAGGTGACGAACGCCTCGAATCTATTGAAACAACTTTAACAAACACAGAACTTTTTATTGAAAAGAATCAAAAGACTATCACAATCGTGCTCGTAGCATTGATAGTTGCAGTTCTCGCTGTTTTCGGCGTTAAAAAGTATTATCTCGAACCACGTGAAAAGAATGCTCAAGAAGCTATCTATCATGCTGAGCAGTATTTCGAAAACGATAATTTCACCACAGCTCTCAACGGTGATGGTAATTATCTCGGTTTTGTTGACGTTATCAACGAATTCGGTGGTACAAAAACAGCTAACTTAGCAAAATATTACGCAGGTATTTGCTACCTCAACACAGGTGATTTCAACAACGCTATCAATTATCTCAAAGAATTCAAAGGTAAAGATGTTATGGTTTCATCATTGGCAGCAGGCGCAATGGGCGATGCTTATATGGAACTCGACAAAGTAGCTGAAGCAGCAGCATCTTACGAAAAAGCAGCAGCTAACGAAAACACATTCACATCTCCTTTCTATTTGCTCAGAGCTGGTATGGCTTACGAAATGGCAGGCAACTACCAAAAAGCTATCGATACATACAAACGTATCAAAGCTGAATATCCAAACAGCAACGAAGCTTTCAGCATCGAAAAATATATCGCTAGAGCTCAAGCAGAAATGAAATAAGTTTATGTTAAAATAAATATGCACCCGATTCCAAAAGAGTCGGGTGTTTTTTTTAGATTGAAATGAAACAAGAAGAAAACATTGAAGTTAGACCTAAGTTGTTTACAGGTAATTATCTTAAAGTCTGGGTTGCCAACTTTATGATGTATTTCTCTTTCTATTTCGTGACGCCTCTGCTGCCTCTTTATCTCAGAGATGTCTTCGATGCCGACAAGGCTATGATTGGACTCGTGCTGAGCGGTTACAGCGTGGCAGCTCTCGCTATACGTTTCTTCAGCGGTTATATTGTCGATAGATTCTCTCGAAAAAAAGTGCTTCTTATCGGCTATGCTGCTTTCGCTCTTTTCTTCTTGGGGTATTATATCACCGGCTCCATAATTCTCTTTGCCGTCGTTAGAACATTACACGGCGCGCCTTTCGGATTGACATCGGTGTCGAGCAATACTGTCGCTATCGATGTGCTTCCCTCTCAAAGAAGAGGCGAAGGCATCGGCTATTGGGGACTTAGCAACAACTTCGCAATGGCTGTAGGCCCGTCTTTGAGTCTTATGCTATATCATCATTTCAATAATTATAATATATTGTTTACCGTATCTTTAGTCGTTGCATTGCTCGGACTTCTTATAAACACCTTCGTCGATTGTAAATATCGTCCGCCTATTATGGAAAAAAAGAAGATGTCGCTCGACAGATTCCTTTTGCTCGAAGGATGGAGCCAAGGTGTTTGCATCGCGTTTATCGCAATGTCGTATGGAATCCTTTCAACATATATTGCTATCTATAGCCAAGATGTGCTGAATATAACCACTGGAACGGGAACCTTCTTCATGCTTTTTGCTTTCGGATTGATATTGTCGCGTTTTGTCGGAGTACAGGCTCTGAGTAAAGGCTTTGAAGTTAGAAACGCTACTTACGGAGTGATTGTCGTCGCTATAGGATATCTGATGTTCGCCTTGTGGCAGAACTTATACGGATATTATATCTCTGCCGTCGTTATCGGATTCGGTCAGGCAAGCATGTATCCTGCAGTGCAGACAATGTTCTTGAAGATGACTACCAACGACAAGAGAGGAACGGCAAACGCTACAATATTGACAAGCTGGGACTTGGGAGTCGGACTGGGAATCATTTTCGGAGGTTATGTGGCAGAACATCTCGGAGGCTACAACTCAGCCTTCTTGGTGTCGGCAGCAGTAAGCATCCTTTCTTTGATCTTCTTCCTTTTATATGCTAAGAAGGATTATCTGAAAAAGGAATTGAGAAAATAGTAATTCTCTACACTATAAACTTTCTCTGGGCGTTCCGGCTTTGCCGTCGGGCTTTCCGCTATATCTTTTTCCGCTGCGCTCCAAAAGGATGCCGCTTCAATCCCTAACGCTTTGGAGGGCTACTAACTCCAAGGCGCTCACACAAAACAACAATTCCTAATAAATCAGACGTGTCAATGTGTGTTTATTTTTTAGGTAACATTGACGCGTCTCTACAATACCAAACTCCTAATTCCAAACTCCTAATTCCTAATTTTAAAAACTTGTCGTCTTGTAGTCTTGCGGTCTTGTAGTCTTTTTTCTTATTTTTGCAAAAAATAAGAAAAAGTATGAAGATAGTATATTTTGGTACGCCTGAGATAGCGTCGTCGCAATTGGAAGCTATAATAGCAGCAGGTTATGAAGTGGCTGCAGTTGTCACCGTTCCTGACAAACCCGCAGGAAGAGGTAAGAAGATACAGAGTTCTCATGTTAAAGAGACTGCCTTGAAATATGGCTTGCCTATTATGCAGCCAGTGAGCCTGAAGTCTCCTGAGTTCTTGGAAGAACTGTCATCATATAATGCAGATTTGTTCATCGTTGTGGCATTCAGAATGTTGCCGGAAGTGGTGTGGAGCATGCCTCCTAAAGGAACATTCAATCTTCATGCTTCATTGTTGCCTCAGTATAGAGGCGCAGCTCCTATCAATCACGCTATTATTAATGGAGAGACTGAGACTGGCCTTACAACATTCCTCTTGGATAAGGAGATTGACACCGGAGAAATCATCATTCAAGAGAAAGTTACTATCGAAGCTGACGAGACAGCAGGAACTCTTCACGATAAACTGATGATTCTTGGCAATAAAGTCGTCGTTGATACTATAAAGATAATAGAAGAGGGCAGGGTGCAGTCACAAAGTCAGGAGATGATTATCGAGAGAGACAATCTTCAACTTAAGCCTGCGCCAAAAATCTTTAAGGAAGACTGTAAGATAGACTGGACAAAAGACGCCAAATCTATATATGATTTCATCAGAGGTCTGTCGCCATATCCTGCAGCTCATACACAGTTCGTTTCAGAAGAAGGAGAGACTATGGATTTTAAGATTTATGAAGTCGCTCTGGAAGAAAAGAATAACAGTGATGATGATTTGTATAAAGTCGTAACAGATGGAAAATCTTATTTTAAGGTTGTTTTGAAAGATTATAATATTTCAATAATAACATTACAGCAGGCAGGCAAAAAGGCGATGCCGGTAGCTGATTTCTTGAGAGGCGCTCGCCTTAATGGAAGTTGGAAGGTTAATTGAAAATTCGGTTTTTTAGATAAAATTGTGATTTTTTTTGATGAAAACTAAACCGATTCGGGGAATTTTTATCAATTAAAATCACTTTTTTTTATCCTAATTTTATTTTTTTCTTGTCATAGATTAAGAATTCTCTTTTTCTAAAATAATAATTGATTTTTTTCTCTCTCTTAATAAATACTAGCCTTTTCAGAAATTTGCTTTATTTTGAATATAAAGTTTGAAATAAATAATTGATATAGAATGTATTTTTATTAAAAAAATATTTGGATTTTGATTAATTATTAGTTAGATTTGTGAGCGAAAGATTAAGTTATTGTATTATATAACCTATTAAATTAAATCAATATGAATAAGGCAGATTTAGTAAATGTCATTGCACAGAAGGCTGGTATGACAAAAGTTGATGCAAAGAAGGCTCTTGAAGCATTTATGGAAGCATCTGCAGAAGCATTACGCAATGGTGAACGCATCTCATTGGTTGGATTCGGTACATTTTCAACAAGTAAACATCCTGCAAGAAAAGGTCGCAACCCTCGCACAGGTGAAGAAATAATGATTCCAGAAAAGAATGTGATTAAATTCAAAGCAGGTGCTGAATTGATAGAAAAATTATAAAATTTGACTTTCAGAGAACAAGGCGGTTTAAAACCGCCTTGTTTTTTTATTGCTATAACTTTAAATTGCCTTCACTGTCTTGTCTTATAATATTATTGTCAATCATAATCCTTATTGTTTTAAGGACTTTCTCCTCGTGGTATTGATTTATTTTGTTCAATACATTATAAATATTGGAATCACTTTCTCTTAATTCGTGGATTATGTTCTCGCTGATATCCTGGTATTCTTTTTCGTTTATGTTCATCTTGTTCTGCGATGAGCAGACATCGCATTTGTCGCAGCTCTTCTTGATGTCTTCGCCAAAATATCTTAATAATTGAACGCTTCTACACACTTTGTCATTATTAACAAAATCAATGACGGCCTGAGCTCTTTTTGCAGCATCGTCTTTTCTGTTTTTATATACCTCATCAGAAAGATGGAAGTGTTTGCTGTCCATTCTCTCCGTCAAAAGCTGTATGTTAGGTCTGTCGCTGCGTGGTATATAAGTCATGAAATTAAGTCTCTCGAGCTGACTGAGCTGACGGCTTATCTTGTCAACCGGCATGCCTGTCTTTTGGGAAATCTGTTCCTCTCTTATGTTTACTAAATCGGACAGTACTCCAGGCGTATTCCTTAACAAATATTTGATTATCGTATCGAATTCCTTATATTCAATTTGAAAGCGATATAAGTCCTCTCTGCTTGCTCTGATATGTATTTTGGTAGGAGTGTTAAGCGCTTCAGATGTTATCAGAAAACCTTCTCTTTCGATGAGCTTTATGGCGTTGAATGCCTCCAGTAAAGAAAGATTGTAGCATTGAGCGAAATCGTTGATGTCGAAATCGTATCTCTGCTCTAGACCGGCTCCGATAGGAATCTGAAGATAATTGCCTATTGCGTCGTATATCGTTTTAATCCTGTTTAAATCAGGATATGACGACTGTATGTTTTCTTGCAGTTTGTTGACGTCGGTGTCTGATACCAATAGGAACGCCTCTGAAGGTTGCAGGTCGCGTCCTGCACGACCGGCTTCTTGGAAATAAGCTTCGAGACTGTCGGGTAGGTCCATGTGAACGACGAGTCGCACGTCGGGTTTGTCGATGCCCATGCCGAAGGCGTTGGTGGCTACGATGACTTTTATCTTGCCGTCCATCCATAGCTGCTGGCGGTAATCGCGTAGTTTCGCGTCGAGTCCGGCATGATAGAACGACGCGCTTATCCCGACAGACTGCAGCCAGTCGGCGATTATCTTGGTGCGCTTGCGGCTTCTTACATAAACGATGCCGCTGCCTTTGTCCATCTTCTTGAACAGACGATACATAAGTCCGAATTTGTCGGCCTCGTGAATGACGTTGTATGTCACGTTCTTGCGTTCGTAACTTGTCTGGAACACATTGTTCTTCTTGAAACCGATACGATATTGTATGTCTTCCACTACTTGAGGTGTCGCTGTTGCGGTGAGGGCTAGCACTGGAGCATGAGGGACGTATTTTCTTATCTCAGCTATCTTTAAATAAGGAGGCCTGAAGTCATAACCCCATTGAGAGATGCAGTGCGACTCATCGACGGCAATCATGTTGACATTCATCTTCTTCAATGCCTCAATGAAGGCGTCGGTCATAAGACGTTCGGGAGAGACGTAGAGGAATTTAAGCATGCCGAATGCCGCTTGGTTGTATATTATCTCAATCTCGTTGTGATGCATTCCTGAGAATATGGCCGCTGCTGCGATGCCTATCTTTTTCAGATGCATGACCTGGTCTTTCATGAGAGAGATGAGCGGCGTTATCACGATGCAGATTCCTTCCATAGTCATGGCCGGCACCTGGAAACAAATCGACTTGCCGCCGCCAGTCGGTAGCAGAGCGAGGGTGTCTCTTCCTTCGATGACGGAATCGACGATGTCTTCCTGCATCGGACGGAAAGAAGGGTAGCCCCAATATTGTTGCAATATGCTTCGTGTCAGTTCACTCATTTTAAACTAGAGTTATGCTTCTCAATTCGTCTGCGTATTTCCTGATCCCTTCTTGGATACGTTGTACGGTTTTCTGTGAAGGTTTTCTGTAGCCAGTTACATAATGATTAAGTTGTTTTCTGTTGATGCCTGTTATAGATTGAAGGTCAGCGAGATTCATTCTGCCTTTGAACATTTGTAGAAAACTTGCGGTGTCATATTCAAATTCGAAATTCATGTCAGGAAGGCTTGTCTCTAAAGACTTTGCTTCTAAATATGAATTATTAAGATCATCCATAGCTTCTGCAACGGTTTTGCCCATTCCAAAAAAAGCAATAGATTCATTCATTTGTGGCACGGCTTGAAAGTTGCCGTTGTCGTTGCGCTCAATGATTACTTTTATAGTTTTCATATTTTTAGTTTTTATTTGAAGTCTTTATAAATCGACGCCAGACTGTTTGCTTATTTGTTTTTTCAGAGGCGTTCTGATGTCTTCGCTGGCATGTCTTGGAACTTGAAATTTTTGATCTGTTATCGGACTATACCACCATTCATGATTTTTACCATTCGTAAGGAAATAGCATCCATATTTTTGTAATTTCCTTTTCAATTCAACTGTTCTCATAGGTTGAATTGATATTGCAAAGATAGACAAAAATCTAACAAAAGTGTTTGATTTAACCTTGATTTTTTTAAAATAATTTTCATAAAGTTTGATTTTAAGTTTTGCATATATATACCCTGTTCTGTGAAAACGAAAGGAAGATATTGTCGACCACCACGTTTGTCTTTTGAGGTCAAATTTTTTGACCTCAAAAAATCATTTTCTAATTCTAAGGTCAAATTTTTTGACCTCAGAATTTCATGATATTCTTCTTTTATTAGTTGAAATCTGAAATCGCTATCGAATTTTTCAATATTGTTTTTTACTTGCTGATTGAAAGCTTTTGTTGTGTAGTCGTATAGCTGAGCCAAATCAGAATCAAGCATTACTTTTACACCTCTTACGGTGTAGATTAAATCTTTAATATTATTCATAAATATATATGGTTTTTAGTATGACAAAGATATGTTATAAGAAATGAGATGTCAATATGTTTTTCCATAAAAATGAAGGGAAAAATGATATGTGAATAAATGTTAACTAAAAATTAACATTTGATGTTAAAAGATGTTAAGAACTCTGACGCTGACTCTTTAGACGCCACAGGGGTGACGTCTCTACGGATTTCTGGAATTTAATGGATTTCTGGGATTTTTTCTGGTTTTAATCGCCGCCAATGCGTTAGGGATTGGAGCGGCATCCTTTTGGAGCGAAGCGGAAAAAGATATAGCGGAAAGCCCGACGCGAAGCGGAACGCCCAAAGGAAGGAACTAAGGAATTCGTTATGTATTAAAAAATCTGTAGTATGTTGTTTTTAAAAAAGTTCAAAAGTCAATGGTCAAAAGCCAAAAGTCTTAGTTCAAAAAAAACTTTAGTCTTTAGTCATTAGCCTTTAGTCTTTTTCTTATCTTTGCATCTTTAAAATTCATTAGCATTAATTTATCTAAAATAATTATTTAGTAATGTTTACTATAGTTAGAAAAGAGGAGTTGGCTCAAGATACTTTTTTGTTTGAGATAGAAGCTCCGCGTTTGGCAAAATCTGCTTTGCCTGGTCAGTTCTTAATCGTTAAGATGACTGAAAAGTCAGAACGTATTCCATTGACAATTAGTGACTACGATGTAGAAAAAGGAACAATCATCATAGTTTTCAAAGCTATCGGTAAGTCAACAAGATTGATGGCTGAATATAATGTTGGCGACGAATTCGCTGACGTTGTAGGTCCTTTAGGAAAACCATCAGAATTCGTTCATCTCACAGACGAAGAACGTAAAAGCAAGAGATATGTATTCGTTGGCGGCGGTGTTGGTATCGCTCCAATTTATCCACAAGTCAAGTGGTTATACGAACACGGCATAAAGGCTGACGTTATCGTAGGCGCAAGAACCAGAAGTCTCCTCGTTTATGAAAAGGAACTCGAAGCTATTTCTAACTTATACGTCACAACAGACGACGGTTCATCACCATATAAAGGCTTAGTTACAGAGATGTTGCAGCGACTTGTCGATGAAGGCAAGCAATATGACGAAGTCATCGCTATCGGTCCGCTCATCATGATGAAGTTTGTTTCACAACTCTCAACAAAACTCGGCATCAAATGTACAGTAAGTTTGAACTCAATCATGGTTGACGGTACAGGTATGTGCGGCGCTTGCCGTGTCACTGTTGGCGGTGAGACAAAATTCACCTGCGTCGACGGCCCTGAATTCGACGGTGCACAAGTCGACTTCGAGAACGTGATGAAACGTCAGGCTATGTATAATAATGTAGAAGGACATAAGATTCTCGAGAGAGAAGAAAAAGAAGAAGGACACCAATGTCATGTCGGCGGCATCGTAGAAGAAATGCGTGACAACAAGAAACGCGTTCCAGTCCGCGAACAAGACCCAAAAGTAAGAGCTACAAACTTTGAAGAAGTATGTTACGGCTACGATGCAGAAGAGGCTATCATAGAAGCACAACGCTGCTTGAACTGCAAGAACCCTCAATGTGTCAAGGCTTGTCCTGTAAATATTGAAATCCCACAATTCGTTAAATTCGTCGCTGAAGGTAACTTCGAAGAAGCTGCACGCGTCATCAACCGCAACTCAGCTCTTCCATCAGTATGCGGCCGCGTTTGTCCTCAAGAGTCTCAATGTGAAGGCTCATGCGTCATGGGCAAGAAATTCGAGCCTATCGCTATCGGCAAACTCGAACGTTTCGTCGGTGACTGGGCACGCGAAAACAAGGTGGAATTTGAAAAACCAAGCGCAAAGAACGGCCATAAAGTAGCTGTCGTAGGTAGCGGTCCTGCAGGCCTCACATGTACAAAAGACCTCATCATGATGGGTTACGACGTGACAGTATTTGAAGCATTGCACGAATTAGGCGGCGTTTTGTCTTACGGCATCCCTTCATTCCGTCTTCCAAAAGAAACAGTCGTTCGTCATGAAATAGAAAACCTCAAGAAACTCGGCGCTACATTTGAAAAAGACGTTATCATCGGCCGTACTGTAACCATCGACGATTTGATGGAAAAAGAAAACTTCGAAGCAGTATTCATCGGTTCAGGCGCTGGTCTTCCTAAGTTCATGAACATCCCAGGTGAAAACCTCTGCGGCGTTGTTTCAGCTAACGAATTCCTTACAAGAAACAATTTGTTATTCGCATATAAAGAAGGTTTTGAAACACCAAACTTCGTAGGTAAGAAGGTAGCTGTTGTTGGTGGCGGTAACGTTGCAATGGACGCTGCTCGTACAGCATTACGTCTCGGCGCAGAAGTTTACGTCGTTTATCGTCGTTCAGAACAAGAACTTCCTGCACGTGCTGAAGAAGTGCATCACGCTAAAGAAGAAGGCGTTATCTTCCGTCTCTTGACAAACCCTAAAGAAATTTTAGGTGACGAAAACGGCTGGGTAAAAGGCATGACATGCGTTGAGATGGAACTCGGCGAACCAGACGCTTCAGGACGTAGAAGCCCAGTGGAAAAAGCAGGTTCTGAGTTTGTACTCGATGTCGATATGGTTATCATGTCACTCGGTACTTCACCAAACCCATTGATTTTAAGTACAACAGCAGGTCTCGAAGCAAACAGACATAAATGTTTGATAGCTGACGAAGTCACAATGCAGACAACACGCAAGGGTGTATTCGCTGGCGGTGACGCAGTGAGCGGCGCAGCAACAGTAATCCTTGCTATGGGCGCAGGTAAGAAAGCTGCTAAAGGCATTGATGAATATATTAAGTCTACAAGACAATAAGACAACAAGTAGGGACGTGGCTTGCCGCGTCCCTTGTTTTATGAAATTTTTTTGTTGATAAAAATTAAGATAACATGAAAAAGACATTCCTTACATTGTTTATAATGCTGTCGTTTGTGGTGACAGTATCAGCTCAACAGATTTATAACGTCAAGACATCAGACAAGGCCGACGGCAAATTTGAACAAAGCATAGGCACGATAAATCTCACCGGCGAGGTCTTTAACGGGATGAAGACCGGCACATGGGTAGAGAACTTCCCTAACACAGAACTTCCACATTTTATAATACAATATACAGAAGGAAAGAAAAATGGTCTCTTCCTAGAGTTTAACAAAGATGGATATATTGTTAAGAAGGTAGATTACAAGAACGATTTGATTGACGGAGCTTACTGCGAGTGGAGTAGAAACGGTCGTCTTTTGAAAAAACAAGAATATAAAGACGGACAACTTGATGGTCGTACTGTCATCTGTTACGACAACGGTTTCATGCAGGAAGAGTCAGAATATAAAGAAGGAAAGAAACATGGCGTTACTGTATGGTATTCATATGCTGACAAGATGCAAGGACCTAAAGCGGTGATGTACACATATGTAAATGGACAATTTGAAGGACCACAGGAAGTGTATTACGAAAGCGGATATCTTAAATCTGTCAAGATGTTTTCTGGAAATGCAGCAAATGGTTCAGCTTATGAATTGTATGAAGACGGCAGCATCAAGAGTGAATGCACATACAAGAACGGCGAGGTGAAAGGAAAGGTGAAGGAATACGAAGCTGGAAAGAAATTTATGGAATAATTAGGAGTTAGGAATGAATGTAGTGACGTGTCGATGAAACCTGCAATATTAACAGACATTGACGCGTCTCTTTTTTTATAATTAGAGAAATAGAAATGATTATCATCACAGCGTTACTCCCGGTTTTGATTCTTTTGCTGTATATCTATCGTAAGGATAATATACAACCGGAGCCTGTCGGACAAATCGTTAAAGCGTTTCTGCTTGGCGTTTTGTCAATACCTCTTTCATTTGTGGTATCGGTGCCTTTGCAAGAATTGGGATTTTATTCACAGGAAGTCAGTACTATCGGTGATGCTGTGAGGATTTCTTTCTTCGGAGCTGCTATCCCAGAGGAGCTCGCCAAACTTTACATATTGAGACAGATACTTAAAAACAATAAATTTTTCGACGAGAAGATGGACGGCATCGTCTATGCTGTATGTGTCTCAATGGGTTTCGCTGCATTCGAGAATATCACATATCTTGTGTCTAACCTGGATTCTTATATGCAGGTCGGATTTTCAAGAGCGCTGACTGCTGTGCCTGGACATTTCTGCTTCGGCGTGATCATGGGTTATTATTATTCCCTCTCTTCTTTCGACGAGAAAGATAGACAGAAAAACCAGATTATGGTTATCGCTGCGCCCGTCATTGTACATGGAATCTATGACTCAATACTCTTCGCTTCATCGGCGCTTATAGATAAGTTTCTGGTGATAAACGAAACTATCGCTGGAATCATTTCTCTTGTCTTTGTCGCAGGATTCATTTACTTCTGCTTCAAGATGTGGAAGTTCGGAAGTCTTAAAATCAAGGAACATATCAAGAGCGACGAAGAAGAACTTCAGAAAAAACAGGAAGAAGAGTTTAATAATCTGTTTAAGAATGATTGATTAGGAGCTTCTGAAATTCTAACAAAAAAATAATTCCTCATTCCTAATTCCACATTACTAATTTTTTATATCTTTGCCAACGATAAATGGTGTCCGTAAGGACTCAATAGGGAATCGGGTGTGAATCCCGGACAGTTCCCGCTGCTGTGATCTCTAACAGCGCTCGGCATTATGTCACTTTCTTTTCTCCAAAAGATGGGAAGACGCCGAACGTAAGGAGTAAGTCAGAAGACCTGCCGTTTATTATTAAAGACGCAAAGACGCAAAGACACAAAGATGTAAAATTCTTTATGACTTTGAGTCTTTCAGACTCTGTGACTTTGCGACTTAAAAAAAGACTTTCGGGATAAGAGTCGGTCGAAATATCTGCAAAAGGAAATCGACAAATCTTACTGGAAAGTTTTACGTTAATTAACTTATTTATTAACTAAAACTTAAAATTATGTTAAAAAATGTCAACGGACAACGGACAACAGACTTTGTCCACATTTTAGCTGCAATCTTAATGGCAAAGAGTCTCACAACTCATTGCTCATAGCCTAAAGCTGATATGACTCGTCGTCTGTTAATAATATTATCAATTTTCTTTGCGCTGAGCATCACTGCTTTAGCGCAGAATGATACTATTATGCTCGAGAATGTCGAGATAAGCGCGTCGTATATTAATAATAAGGTGCAGCAGAAGACAATGGAACGTAAGATTGACACTGCGGTGATAAAACGTCTTAAGACAGTCTCTCTATCGCAGCTGCTCATACAACATTCTCCCGTCTTTATCAAGACATACGGTCCGGGTGGAACGGCATCTGCTTCTTTCCGCGGAACGACATCGAGTCATACTTTAGTTCTCTGGAACGGTTTCCAACTTAATTCGCCAACGCTGGGCGAGGTGGATTTCAGTATGATACCTGTCTTCTTCACTGACGAGATTTCGCTTCAATGGGGTAGCAAGACATCAGCCAACAGCGGCGGCCTCGGCGGAGTCGTCAACATCGCTAATAGTCAGAAATTCAATGAAGGGCTGATACTAGATGTGCGTCAGACTTACGGCAGTTTCAACACTTGGGGCTCTTATCTCACTGTCGGTTATTCTGCCAAGAATTTCATCGCCAGGGTCAAAGCATATCGTAACTCAAGCGATAACGATTTCACTTATAACAACATCGCTACGATACCACATCAGGAGATGAAACAGAAAAACGCCGATTTCGTCGATTACGGTTTCATGCCTGAAATGCAGTTGCGATTCAAGAACTCGCTTATGACTTTCGTCTCGTGGAATCAGTTCAGTCACAGAAACTATCCGCAGATAATGCCTAACGTCTTCAATAACACTAAAGAATACGCTGATAATGATTTCTCGCGTAACTTCTTGTCGTACAAATATTATTGGAACTCGGGCAGGGTGGAAGTGAAGTCGTCTTATTTCCATGAGGTGCAGACTTATTTCTTGGAGTCGTACACTTCAAATGGAAATCCCGTCACGCAGAATCACTCGTTGAATAAGTCGGATGTCTTCAGGCAAATCATTGACTTGCAGCATGACTTGTATAAAAACTGGAAGTTGTATGCAAAAATGCAATGGGATAATGAGAAGGTCACATCATCGAATTATGACTCGTCCACGACCTCGTCCCCAAAACGAAATATCCTTTCTTTATATGCTGCCGTCGATGGCAAGATTTACAAGGATTTGGATTTAAGGATGACGCTTCGTAACGACATTGTCGATGATAAATCTGTAGGTCTCTTCCCGACAGCAACACTCACTTACAGAATGCCATTCGTCAAAGGATTGAATATCAATGCAGGTTATAGTCATAACTATAGAAATCCGACATTGAATGACTTGTACTGGAATCCAGGCGGCAACGAAAACCTTAAGGGCGAGAACGGAAAGACAGTGGATTTCGACATCAATTATCTTTACGAAAATCTTAATTTCAATTTAGATTTAAGAACGGGTCTTTATTATTCTAAGGTGAAAGACTGGATACAATGGGTTCCGACGACTTATCGTTACTGGATGCCTAAGAACGTGTCGGAAGTGATGGCGCGAGGAGCAGAGTTTCATCTTAAAGCTAACTACAGATACGCCTTGTGGAATTTCACTCTTTCTGGAAATTACGTCTATAGTCATACAACAGACGAGAGCGAATACGCACAACAATACGATTCAGATGGCAAACAATTGATTTACATTCCAAAGCATCACGCCAATGCTTTCGCAGAAGCAAGATGGAAGACATGGAATCTGAATTACACCTTCGAATTTACAGGCAAGAGAACGACGAGTATGAACGACGACGACTTCTTTGCTTACGACCTGCCTTATTACACATTGCATCACATTTCATTAGGAAAACAATTGAATAAATTTAGACTGGAATTTAGAATTAACAATTTAACAGACAACGATTATCAGACTGTACTATGGCGCGCGATGCCAGGACGCAGTTATGAGGTTTATTTAGAATTTAAATTATAATAATGGTCAACAGACAACAGACAACGGACAATAGATATTGTGCATACCCAAGGACTGCTGGCTGTTGACAGTTGTCCGTTGACAAAAAAAGAAAAATTATGAAAAAAACACTCTTTAACATTTTATTATTAGGAATTATCATGGCTTTCGTCTCATGTGGAGGCGATAATACTGAATCTGAAGACAAAAACATCGCTAAGGGATTGTTTATCTTGAATGAAGGAACATTCACATACGCCAATTCATCATTGACATTCTATGACCCTGAGGCTGACACTGTGGAAAACAATCTGTTTTATAAGGTTAATCTCGCTCCGCTCGGCGACGTGGCAAACTCCATGGCGATTGACGAAAACGGAATGTATATCGTGGTGAATAACAGTAAGTACGTCTATAAAGTAGATGAGAAGACTTTGAAATACGAGGCCAAACTAGACGGTCTTACTTCTCCACGTCATATCATGCTTATTGATAAAAACAAGGCATATCTCTCAGACCAAGAGTCAACCGGACTTTGGATTTTCAATCCAGAGACGATGCAGAAGACAGGTTTCGTTGAAACAGGCAATACAACAGAAAAGATGGTGCGCGTCGGCAATGAAGTTATCGTGACAAACTGGTCTAATTATTATCAGCCAGGAACATCGAATTCAACTATACAATTTGTCGATATTGCTACTGATAAACTCGTTGATGAGATGTCGGTTACAGCTGAGCCACATAGCATTGTTTTGGATAAGAACAACAATATCTGGGTTTTATGCAGCGGCGGATATATGCCACCATGTGAGCCTGCTTTGTTCTGCATCAATCCAAAGACAAGAGAAGTGGTGAAACGCTTCGACTTTGCGGAAGGCGACTATCCATCATCAATGGCTATTGACAAAACAGGGGAGAACCTCTATATCTTGAACGGCGGCTTCGGCACTTTGGATTTGTATAAGATGTCGGTTGATGATACTGCGCTTCCTGCAGCTCCTTTTGTCAACAGTCAACAGACAACAGACGACAGTCCTAAAGTATTTTCGACTATAGCTGTTTCAGAAGATGGTGACATTTATCTTACAGACGTGAAGAACTACATTCAAAATGGTGATGTCTTGCGCTATGACTCCAACGGCAATTTCGTGACAAAATTTGAAGCCGGCATTGTTCCCGGAGCGATGATGTTTAATTAAAGACGCAAAGACGCAAAGACGCAAAGTCTCAGAGTTGTAAAGTATCTTGGAGACTCTGTGACTTTGAGACTTTAAGACTCTGCGACTTTGAGAAAGAGCGCTGCATTGAAGTGTGGCGCTTTTTTTTATTACTGTTCTGCCACAACGGCGAAAAACTCTAATCTTTCGTTGTCGCTGGCGTTGATGAGACTGTGGGAGTGACCTTTGGGGCAGTAGTGGCAGTCACCTGCTGTGAGTCGTTCTTCGCCATCTTCGTAGAGGCAGCGTGCGACGCCTGAGGTGATGAGGATAATCTCGCTGTTAGTCTCGTGCTTGTGATAACCTATCGAGCATCCGACGTCGAGATGTCCTAACATAATCTTGTTTTGTCCGTCGAAAAATATCTTCGCTATGGTGTCGCCGTTGCCGCCCTTGAATTGCGACATCACGCTTTGCTCTATGTTCTTGAAATCGATAATCATGTTTTTACTTTTTGCAAAAATAAGAAATTAGTTTGGAATCAGGAGTTATTTCTCTCGCAGAGACGCAGTGTCTCGCAGAGATTTTTAAATTTCTTTGCGTCTTTGCGTCTTTGCGAGAGAATATAAATTTAGGTCAAGGCTCGCGACTAGGTGTTAGTAGCCTCCAATGCGTTAGGGATTGGAGCGGCATCCTTTGCGAGCGGAGCGAGCAAAGATATAGCGGAAAGCCCGACGGCGATAGCCGGAACGCCCAGAAATCAATTCATAATTCATAATTGAAAATTAGTGGGGATGTGTTGATATACCTATGAAATAAAAATGTATTATTGATGCGTCTTAAAATGGAAAATTCTTAGTTTAAAATTCACATTTTCTCTTAATAATTTTTAAGAAAAAAGTTCTTGACTTTTAATGAGTTTGGATGTAATTTTGCAATGAATTTTAAAAACTGAAAGTTATGGCACGTCCTATTAAAGAAACTCCGATATTGTACGGAGAAGACGCTCGTAGATTTGAAGAGCGCATGAATGAAAAACGTTATGAAGATCCTGAAAAGAAGGCTAGACGTATCAGAAATTATGAAATGATAATGAAGATCTTTGAAGGATAATTTTATGACTAATTTTCATAATGGTGATTTTGGCGCTTATAAAGTGCGAAGATTGCAAAAAGATGAGAGAGTAAAGTCGTTCAATTGCGGCGATGCTGATTTGAACGACTTTATCTTGAATCAGTCGGATTTGTATAGAAAAGCCTTGTTAGCGGTAACTTATATTTTCGAACATAAAGAATCAAAGAAGATTATTGGTTATTTCAGTCTGGCTAACGATAGAGTTTCATTGACAGATTTCAATGATAAAACGGAATTTAATCGTTTCAGACGTAATCGCTTTGTGAATGAGAAACGTATCAGAAGCTATCCTGCAGTTAAGATATGCCGACTGGGTGTTGATGAGGATTTTCATGGAAACGGAATAGGTTCCATATTGCTTGATTTCATTAAATCGTATTTTCTTGTGGATAACAAGACAGGCTGTCGTTTCATAACTGTTGATGCTTATTCTGCTGCATTGTCTTTTTATGAAAACAACGATTTCCAATATCTTAGAAAAGAAGAATCGGATAATATAACAAGACTTCTTTATTATGACATAAATGATATGGTAGGGTAGGATTTTTTTCGTATCTTTGCACTCGCACGTCTTGCTGAACCGACGTCCTTTTGTAAATGCAAAAGTTAAGGTTCGACAAGACGTTTTTTGTTGACTAAAGACAAAAGTCTAAAGTCCGTTGAATTAAAAAATGTGGACAAAGACAGTTGACTGTTGTCTGTTGACTTAAAAAAGTATGATTCAAAAAAGATATTACATAGAAAATCTTCGTATTGCGTTCCCGGTGATATTGTCGTTCGCGGGACAGCAACTGGTACAGGTTATGGATACCATTATGGTAGGTCGCCTCGGTGCGGTTGAACTGTCGGCAGTATCGCTTTCAAGTGCTATCATCACCAACATCACTATGATTGGTCTCGGCATCGCGATGGGTCTCACTCCTTTGGTAGGGGTGCATCATGCGAGAAACGAACATCAGCAGTCGGGAATATTATTCCAAAACTCGATGTTACTTAACATTATGATAAGCATTGTTTTGTGCGGACTACTTTTAGCCATCAACCCGATGCTGCGTCTGTTCGGACAGCCGGAGTCGGTGCTAGGCATCTTAGACGGCTATTATTATACTGTCGCCTTCTCCCTTATACCATATATGTTGTTCATGTCTTTCAAGCAGATGCTCGAAGGTCTCGGCAATACGTTCTATTCCATGCTGATAACGGTAGGGTGTAACATCCTGAATATCTTCCTTAACTTCGGTTTCATCTATGGTTATATGGGCTTCCCTGAACTCGGCGTCACCGGCGCAGGCGTAGCTACTCTCATCTCGAGAATCATGATGCCGATAGCGTTTATCGTTATCGTCTTGATTAAAAAAGAATACAGAGTTTATCTCTCATATTTTAAGACGACGCATCTTTCTTTCAAGAAACAGGTAGAAGTTCTTAAAGTGGGTTATCCTATTGCGACGCAGCTCACACTCGAGCTTTTCTCTTTGACATTCATGACTATCATGATGGGATGGCTAGGAGAGAAGACGCTGGCTGCTAACCAGATAGTGCAGACTATGATAGGATTTTCTTTCATGATTGCCAACGGCGTGGCGTCTGCTTCCACGATTTTAGTCTCTCATGACTTGGGAAGAAAAGACTTGGCTTCTATCAAGAATCACGCTTATTCGGGGATGCATCTCGGCATAGCTATTATGGTGTTCTTCGCTTTGTTGTATGCTTTCGGCGGCGAGAACTTGGCAAGAATTTTCAGTTCTGATGAAGATGTCGTTGCAATAACTGCTAGACTCTTTGTCGTCGTTGCTTTCTTTGAAGTCATCGATGGAACACAGGTGACGATGCTTGGAGCTTTACGCGGACTCACCGACGTGAAATTCCCTATGTATTGCGCCTTGATATGTTATATCTTGGTGGAGATACCAGTAGGTTATATCCTGGGTTTCAAACTCGGTCTCGGCGCTGAAGGCATCGTAGGCGGTTTCATGGCTGGAATCTTGTTGGCAGCGATATTGTTTATAACGAGATTTAGGAAACTTACTAAATAAAACTCAGAATCTCAGAAAGTCAAAACTTCAGAAAATAAAAACTCAGAAAAATCTTTCTGAGTTTTTTTTATTCTTAAAATTCTAAAGTTCTAAATTTCTAAAGTTCTAATAAAATCATCCAATAAGCTCTAATTTATCGATGTTTGTATCATCTTCCATTCTTAAGTTGTCGATGATATATTTCTGTCTCTCTGGTGGGTTTTTGCCTCCCATATAGAATTTCAGCAATTCCATGATGCTTGAGTCGTGGCGTAGGATGATAGGTTCCAGTCTCATGCCAGGGCCGATGAAATGGCTGAACTCGTCTGGAGATATTTCACCGAGACCTTTGAATCGTGTGATTTCAGGATTTGTTCCCAAGCTCTTGATGGCCTCTATTCTTTCTTCATCGGTATAGCAATATACAGTCTTCTTCTTGTTTCTTACGCGGAACAACGGTGTCTGTAAAATATAGAGGTGTCCGTCGCGAACCACGTCAGGGTAGAACTGGAGGAAGAAGATGAGCAGCAGAAGACGTATGTGCATGCCGTCGACATCGGCATCGGTTGCGATAACGATATTGTTATATCTTAAGTTTTCTATTGACTCGTCGATGTTGAGAGCTGCCTGCAATAAGTTGAACTCTTCGTTTTCATAAACGACTTTCTTTGTCAGGCCGAGGCAGTTCAGAGGTTTACCTCTAAGGCTGAATACTGCTTGTGTCTGAGCGTCGCGGCTCTTTGTGATGCTTCCGGATGCTGAGTCACCCTCAGTGATGAATAAGGTCGTCTCTAGTTTTTTCTCGTGATTGGTGTTGTAGTGGATACGGCATTCACGGAGTTTCTTGTTGTTGAGACTGACTTTTTTCGCGCTTTCCTTGGCGAGTTTCTTGATGTTAGCCATGCCCTTGCGTTCCTTCTCGTTTTGGAGAATCTTACGCATAAGAGCTTCTGCCACTTCTGAATTGATATGCAAGAACTTGTCGAACTGACGTTTTATGATATCTGTGATATAAGCGCGGATTGTCACGCCGTCTGGTTCCATGAAGGTAGAGCTGAACTTAGTCTTGGTCTGTCCTTCATATTCAGGGTTCATGACTTTGATGCTTATCGCTGCAACCAATGAAGAGCGTATGTCGGAAATTTCATAGTCTTTATTATAGAACTCTCTGATAGTCTTGGCTATCGCTTCGCGGAATACGTTGAGATGAGTACCGCCTAGAGGGTTGTACTGGCCATTGGCGAAGGAGAAATATTCTTCGTTGGAAGTCAGGTTGGAGTGAGTGAAAGCACATTCGAAGTCGCCTTCTTTGATATGTACGATAGGGTAGGCGCATATCTCTTCTTTGCCGCCAATCTTTCGAAGCAATAAGTCGTAGAGACCGTTTTTAGCCTGATATTTCTGACCGTTGAGATAAAGGGTTAGGCCGCTGTTGAGGAAGGCGTAGTTCCATATCATCTCCTCGACATACTCCATGATATAGTGGTAGTTGCCGAACACTTCCTTGTCAGGAGTGAATATCATCTCGGTACCGTTTTTCTGGTCGGTATCGATGATTTCAGATTCTGTCACGAGTTTGCCTTTGGAATATTCTACGTATTTGGTTTTGCCGTCGCGATATGCTTGTGCTCTGAAATGAGATGAAGTAGCATTGACAGCTTTAGTACCGACGCCGTTGAGACCTACAGATTTCTTGAAGACCTTGGAGTCGTATTTGCCGCCGGTGTTCATCTTACCAACGCAGTCTTTAAGACTTCCGAGCGGGATGCCACGGCCATAGTCGCGGACTTTAACGGTGCCGTCGATGATGGTGATTTCAATCGACTTGCCGAATCCCATGACGTATTCGTCGATGCAGTTGTCGATGATTTCTTTGAGAAGGATATAGATACCGTCATCGTGAGCAGAACCGTCGCCAGCCTTGCCGATATACATTCCAGGACGAGTCCTGATATGCTCGCTCCACTCCAGGTGTTTGATACTTTCTTCGTTGTAATCTTCTGATACAGGTATGTTTACAAAATCCAACTCGTTGTTTTCCATATCGCTTCAATAAAATTTCGTGAAACGCAAAGGTAAGAAAAAAATAGGAATGAGGAATTAGGAATGAGGAATTTTTTTTTGAACTAAGGCTGTTGGCTGTTAAGCTAAGAACTTTTTAATTCTTACAATGATTTTGAGGTTCTGAGTTTCTGAGATTCTGAATTTCTAAAAGAATATGATTCCCGCAACTCCAGAAATAGCAATCAGAATCATAGGGTTGACCTTGAAGAAGAAAACGCAGATGAAACATACTGCGCATATTATGATGCTGATGTTGTTTTCTCCTAATCCTACATCAGGGAAATTGGCTGAGTTCATCATAAGCAATGCAGCCGCAAATATCAATCCCGCTATGAACGGCTTCAGGTTTTTCAACGTCGTCTTGACGATGAAGTTATCCTTGTTCTTGAATAAAAACCTCAAGACGAAATATAATAAGATTAAAGAGGGCAGCACTATTGCCAATGATGCCAACAGTGAACCGAATATTCCTCCTACCTGATATCCTACGTATGTGGCGCAGTTGATGGAGATAGGTCCTGGCGTCATCTGCGACAAGGCGACGACGTCGGCGAACTCGCTCAATGTCATCCATCCATGTTTCTCCACGACTTCAAACTGTATCATCGAAAGCATGGCGTAACCTCCGCCGAAGCCTAAAAGACCAATCTTTAAGTAAACTAAGAATAATTGTAAATATATCATTTTCAATTAGGAATTAGGAATGTTTTCTGAAGATGTATAATGAATGAGCGAGACATGTGATAATTGCAAACAGAATAATATATGCTGGTGAGATTTTGAACCACCATATCAGCAGGGCGGTACCTATAGGGAAGATGGCGGTCTTCCAGTTGACTTTCGCAGAGATGCACATCTTCACTGCCGGCGATAATATCAGAGCTACCACGCAAGGTCTTATGCCTCTGAATATCTTCTCTACTGTCGGGTTGTCTTTGTAATCGGTGAAGAACATAGCGATGAGCAGCATGATTATTATTGAAGGTAACATCGCACCCAATGACGCAGCGATGGCTCCTTTGGTGCTTCCGATTCTATATCCGACATATAGCGCGCAGTTGACTGCGAACACTCCAGGAAGCGACTGCACGACCGCAATGGATTCCCAGAACTCGTCGTGTTCTATCCAATGACGCCTCTTCACTACGGCACGCTCTATCATATCGAGCATGGCATAACCTCCTCCTAATGTGAAAGCGCCTATGTTTAAGAATGTTACGAATAGTTGCCAGCAGATTTTCATGGTCGAAATTTGTTCTGCAAAGATATGGAAAAGACCACAAGACTACAAGACTACAAGACCACAAGTTTTTAAAATTAGGAATTGAGGAGTTTGGTATGGTAGAGGCGCGTCAATGTTACCTAAAAAATAAACACACATTGACACGTCTGATTTATTAGGAATTGTTGTTTTGTGTGAGCGCCTTGGAGTTAGTAGCCTCCAAAGCGTTAGGGATTGGAGCGGCATCCTTTTGGAGCGCAGCGGAAAAAGATATAGCGGAAAGCCCGACGGCTTGCCGGAACGCCCGGAAAGAAGACTACAAGACAACAAGGCTACAAGTTTTTTTAGTAATGCAGTGATGTTTTTTTACAGAAAAAACAATTTCGTGAAGATTCGTGTGGTTTCGTGGACTATGCTTCAAAGTGCTTCTGAGGTTCTGAGATTCTGAGTTTCAAACAAAAAATAATTCCTCATTTCTCATTCCTCATTCCTAATTAAAAAAGTCTTATCTTTGCGAAAATTCTTCGCGATGAATTATATTTCTATTGACAATATTTCAAAGGCTTTTAGTGACAAACTTTTATTCGAAAATATAAGTTTCGGTATTGAGAAAGGGGAGAAGACTGCTCTCGTGGCTGCTAATGGCACGGGTAAGTCAACCATGATGAAGATACTCGTGGGTAAGGAAGAAAGCGACAAAGGCTCAATATCTTACAACGAGAATATAAGAATAGGTTATCTTGAACAGCTTCCTCATTTTGAACCTGAACTGACGATACAGGAGGTCATCTCTACTGGTCACACCGACATCATGGCGGTCATTCAGCGTTATGAGAACGCCTTGCTGAATCATGTCGATGATAATAACGTCGCGACGAAGAAAGAACTGGAACAGGCTATCGCTCAGATGGACGGCCTGCAGGCATGGTCGTATGAGCAGCGTCTCAAACAGCTCCTCTACACCTTCGAGATAACAGACCTCTCACAGAAAGTGGGAACGCTGTCAGGCGGTCAGGTGAAACGTCTCGCGCTAGCGCTCGTGCTCCTAGACGACCCTGATATCCTCTTCCTCGATGAGCCTACCAACCACCTAGACATGGGCATGATAGAATGGCTCGAGAAATATCTCACACAATCGACAAAGACGCTCTTCATGGTCACTCACGACCGTTATTTCCTTGACAGGGTTTGTAATAAGATATTTGAACTGTACCAAGGAACGATGTACACTCATAATGGCAACTACGATTATTATGTGAGGAAAAGCCGTGAACGCGAGGAGAACAAACGTATAGCTGCTGAACGCGCAGGTCAGCTTCTGAAACATGAACTCGAGTGGATGCGCAGCACACCTCAGGCTCGTACTGGCAAGGCAAAGGCTCGTATCGACGCCTTCTACGACCTTCAAGAGAAGGCAAGAGTACGCCGCGACAACAGCGAACTTCAATTCGGTGCGGATATGCAGCGTCTGGGTGGTAAGATTCTCGAGATGGACAGAGTGTCGAAGTCATACGGCGATACTGTCGTGCTTAAAGACTTCGAATATATCTTCAAGAAAGGCGAACGCATCGGTATTATCGGTAAAAACGGTATCGGAAAATCGACTTTCCTTAATATGATTACCGGCAACGAGTCTCCTGATTCGGGAACAATAGTGACAGGTCAGACAGTGGCTTATGGCTACTACACACAGAAAGGCATCAAGTTCGACGAGCGCAAGACAGTCATTGAGACGATAAAAGATATAGCAGAGGTGATTCACTACGGAAAGGACAAGACATATACTGCCGACCAGCTGCTGGCGCATTTTATGTTCCCTTATTCCATGCATCGTCAACAGGTTGCGTTGCTGAGCGGCGGTGAGAAACGTCGTCTCTATCTTCTCACGGTACTCGTATCTAACCCTAACTTCCTTATCCTCGACGAGCCTACCAACGACCTCGACTTATTGACATTGCAGAAGCTGGAGGATTATCTCAGTTCTTATAAAGGCTGTCTGCTCGTGGTCTCCCACGACAGATTTTTCCTCGATGAGACCGTCGACCAGCTCTTTGTGTTTGAAGGCGATGGCAAGGTGAAAGGTTTCATGGGTAACTATTCCCAATATCACGAATATCTGGAAAATAAGACTAAAGAAGAGAAAAGGGAAATTGCTGCCCAGAAACAAGAGACACGCGCTGAACGACCAGCAGCGACAGAACGTAAGAAGAAAAGAACTTATAAAGAACAGCAGGAGTACGAACAACTCGCAAAAGATATTGAAGCTCTTGAAAACGAGAAGAAAGAGCTTACGATAAAGCTGGAACAACAACTCGATTATAAGGAAATTGAAAAAATAGGTAATAGAATAGGAGAGATAACAGACCTCATCGATGAGAAAGAACTTCGATGGCTGGAACTGGATGAAATCTCTTGATGAATTTAAGAAATTCAGAATCTTAAAAACTCAGAAAATTTTGAGATTCTGAGGTTCTGAGATTCTGAATTTTTAACATAGTATTAAACATTAAACTAGTAATAAGATGGAATTATTAAAAAACTTTATTTCTGAAGTAAGAGAAAATGATACTTTATGGTTGCTTGAAGCTAAACCTGGACTTTTCGCAATGGTTGAAGATGGTGAAGAAAACTCATATATTCCTGTTTGGAGTAAAGAGTCTGATGCTGTCAGCAATATAAGCGAAGACTGGGAAGAGTATTCAGTAACAAGTATGAATGTTGAAGAGTTCGTCGGCTGGATGAGAGAGCTCGATGAAGACCAGATAGGTATCGCGATATCAGCAGGAGACGGCGGACAGATGTTTCCGATGCCGGCTCTCGCAATGAGACAAATCTTCAAAGGCGCTGAGATTGATTTCGAAGAAGACAAGAAATTGGTAGGCGAGGATTATTATGATGAAGAATGGGCTGAAGGCATCCCTGACAACTGGGAAGAAGATTACCTCGACAGCCTCGATGATGAAGAGGAAGAAGACGAATAATAAAAAATATTATTAAGTAGAGACGTGTCAATTACACCATGAGAATAAATAATATGTAATTGATGCGTCTTTTTTTTAAAAGACCACAAGACTACAAGACTACAAGACTACAAGTTGTTGTAGTAATGTAGTGTTGTTGTTTTTTCACAGAAAAAACATTTCGTGAAAATTCGTGAGGTTTCGTGGATGTTATTTAGTGAATGTAGTGCACCTGAATTCCTAACTAATCACCACTTGTTTCCATGTAGCGCTGCCGTCACCCCAGTTACCTACCAGCGAAGGATGCTTGACGTAGCCTTTCAGCAGTTTCAGGAAGTCTTTCCTCGGTATGGTGTAGGCTCCCATCAGTCTGAAATGCGGAGTGTCCTGCTGCACATCGATGATGTCGAAGTTGTTCTTGATTAGAAATTCACAAAGATGATTCAACGCGACCTTAGAGGCGTCGGTCCTGGTGTGGAACATCGACTCGCCGCAGAAGACGCTGCCGATAGATACGCCATACAGTCCGCCGACTAATTCGTTGTCGTAATAAGTCTCTACCGAATGCGCGAAGCCCAGACGATGCAGTTCCTTGTACGCAGCAATCATATCGCTGCATATCCAGGTGCCGTCCTGGTCTTTCCTCTCTACATTGGCACACATCTCTATGACCTTGTCGAAATTGGTGTCGATGGAACAAGAGAACTTGTTGGAATCGATGGTTTTCCTTAATGACTTGGTTATTTTCAGTTCTGTAGGTTTCATCACCATACGAGGGTCGAGCGACCACCATAAGATAGGTTCGTCTTCATTGTACCAAGGGAAAATTCCAGATGAATAAGCGATGATGAGTCTCTCTGGCGATAAATCTCCTCCAATGGCAAGAAGGCCGTCTGGAGTGGCAAGGTTCGCAGATGGAAAATCGTAAACGTCATCCGCTAATAGATATATCGACATGGCAATAAATATTTGGTTAATAATATTGCTATCAGCTGTCGGCAAATAGCATTTAATTGCTACAAAGTTAAATATATTTTTTTTAAAACACAAAGCATATTATTGTTATTTTTGTGTCAAAATATAATTATGCATTGTGCATTATGAATTATGAATTATGAAAAGGTATTTTTTGCATCTGGCGTATAATGGAACTCGTTATCATGGTTGGCAGATTCAGCCTGACGCTATCTCTGTTCAGGAAGAACTGGAGAAATGTGTCAGCTTGAAGTTGGGTGAGAAGGTCGGCATAACAGGATGCGGCCGCACCGATACCGGCGTGCATGCCCGTAACTTCTACGCTCACTTCGATACGGAGAAAAACATCGCCGACTGCGAGTCTTTCGTTCATCGTCTCAATATTTTCTTGCCTGAAGATATAGTGGTCTATAAATGCTGGGAAGTGGATTCCGAGCTTCATGCGCGTTTCGACGCTACATCAAGGACATATCATTATTATATCTCGTTAAATAAAAATCCTTTTCATACCCAAGATGCTTATTATTACTACGGCAAACTCGATGTGGAACTGATGCAGAAAGCAGCCGATATATTGTTCGAATACACCGACTTCACAAGTTTCTCAAAACTGCATACTCAAGTCAAGACGAACAACTGCAAGATAATGGCAGCACGTTTCTTTGAAGAGAATGATTTGTTAGTATTTGAAATTAAAGCCGACAGATTCTTAAGGAATATGGTGCGCGCCGTCGTAGGGACCTTGCTTGAAGTAGGAAGGGGCAAACTTACCTTGGAACAATTCCGAGGCGTCATAGAAAACAAAAACCGCTGCTCAGCAGGAACGTCAATGCCAGCACACGCTCTTTTCTTGGAAAATGTGGAGTATTGATTCTGAGATTCTGAGTTTTTTTATTTACTATCAAATTTAAAGTATCTATAAATCATAATAATCGACAGTATCGTTGCGATTGCATCAGAAATAGGGATGCTCCACCATACGCCTTTGATGCCTATTATATTAGGCAAAATTATTAATAAAGGTGTGAGGAACAGAACCTGACGTGACAATGACAACAATATTGATTTCTTGGCTTTGCCGATGCTTTGGAAGAAGTTGCCAATAACGATAGGCAATGCGATTATAGGGAAGGTGCACATCACTATTCTCATGCCGTCGATGGAATATTGCAGCAGCTCTTCGTCTGTGGTGAAGAGCGAACATGTGAATCGAGGTGTGAGCTCGCCGATGATGCAGCCCAAACATAAAGTCACGAATGCTAATAATATGGATTTCTTTAATGCTTCGGTCACTCTGTCGTATTGACGAGCTCCGTAGTTGTAACTAACAATTGGCTGCATGCCTTGGGTGATGCCTAATACTATCATCGTGAAGAAGAATGTCACGCGGTTGACAATGCCGTAAGCTCCTACTGATAAGTCGCCTCCGAATTTCTTCAATCCGGTGTTGATTAGGATGATGATGACGCAAAGCATTGAGTTTAAGAGGAATGGAGATAAACCAATTGCTAAGATGTCTTTGATGATTTTTATGTCGAAGACGAAGTCTTCCTTGTCGAAGTGAACCAGTTCGTTCTTGTTGGAGAATATCTTGAAGAGATATATCAATGGTATTGTCTGAGCGATGACAGTCGCTATTGCCGCTCCGCGTATTCCCATTCCAAGAGGGAAGATGAAGAGCCAGTCTAGGAATATGTTGGCCAGCACCGTTATTATCGTCGCTATCATGGCTTCGTTAGGATGGCCGGAAGCTCTTAATACGGAATTCAATCCGTGATATAGGTGAGTGATGATGTTACCTACGAGTATCACCTGCATATATTCGTATGCGTATGGAAGTGTCTGCTCGCTGGCACCGAAGAAGAATAATATAGGCTTCAGGAATGCGAGACAAACCACTGTGAATATGATTCCGAAAATCACGTTGAGCATAACAGTGTTGGCTAAGGCGCGGCAGCTTTTCTTGTAGTTTTTCTTGCCGAGTTCCATGGCTGTCACTGTTGACGCGCCAACGCCCACCATTGCTCCGATTGCAGCACCCAAGTTCATGAAAGGGAAGGTGATGGCCAATCCTGAAATAGCCAAAGGACCAACGCCGTGTCCAATGAAAATGCTGTCAATCATATTATATAATGAAGAAGCCGTCATCGCGATGATGGCGGGTGTAGCATACTTCTTCAATAACTTTCCAACGCTTTCTGTTCCTAAAAGTAAAGCACCTTTCGGTTCACTCATAAATCCAATTTTTTTGAGGTGCAAAATTGCAAAAAAAAACTGAATCAATGAACGAATTTATAGAAATAATTTTTAGGTTTATGTCCTTGTGTAACAGTATGTTATAAAATAAGAACGAAACCTCCGCCTTTTTTCATTTGGGCTTTGTAAATATTATTTTCTATAGTGATGTTGTTTTTGGAATAATCGCTGGCTATTTTGTTGGCATTGACGCCGTCTCTGAACTCTATGGCTTGAGTGTTTTTCAGTTCGAGTTCAGATAAGTCAATCTCAATTTCTCTCTCTTCCCAGTTGGTGATTCCGCCTACATACCATCTGTCGCCTGAACGACGTGCTATCACTGTGTATTCTCCGACTTTTCCGTCCAAAGCTATTGTCTCGTCCCATATCGTTGGGATGTCGGCAATGAAGTCGGTGCATTCTTCTTCGTCTCTATAGTTGCTTGGGCAGTCGCAAAGCATATTGAAAGGAGACTCGAAAATCACATATTCAGCAAGCTGTCTGCATCGTGTGCCTTGACTCATCGGCTCGCTCCAGACTGCTCTGTAGTTGTCTTTGTTGGCGTTATGCATCGCACCTTGTGTGTAGTCCATCGGACCGGCGAGCATTCTGATGAAAGGTATCGTTGTTTCGTAAGTGACTAAGTCGATGTCTTGTCCCCATTTTACTTGTTCCAATCCGAAAACGCCTTCGAAGTTCAGGACGTTAGGGAAGGTGCGGTTCAGACCTGTTGGCTTGTATGCTCCGTGGAAATCGACGATGAGATGATATTTTGCTGCATATTCAGCCATTCTGTAGTAGAAGTTGACAGCTTTCTGGTCGTCGCGGTCCATGAAGTCAACTTTGAAACCTTTGACGCCAATTTCTGAATAATATTTGCAGACCTCTTCCATGTCGCGGTCCATAGCGACATAACCTGCCCATAATACGATGCCGACACCTTTGCTTTCGGCATATTCCACTAATTCAATTATGTCGATTTCTGGAACCACGTCGAATAAGTCAGCCTTTTTATTTACTGCCCATCCTTCGTCCAAAATGACGTATTCTATTCCATATTCAGAAGCGAAGTCGATATAATGCTTATATGTGTCGTTGTTGACTCCTGATTCGAAGTCGACGCCTTTGATGTTCCATGCGTTCCACCATTCCCAAGCGACTTTTCCTGGAACGATCCAGCTTATGTCTTCAACGCGTGAAGGCGATGCCAATCGGTAAACCATATCGTTGTTCAACAATTCCTTGTCTTCTGAAGATATTATCATGCATCTCCATGGAAAACTGCGTGTTCCCTGAACTCTGGCAATGAAGTTTTCATTCTCTTTTACAACGTATTGCAACATATTATGTCCACCTTGAACTTCTGTCTTTGGATATGGAGCGTGGATGCCGGCAAGACTGTTGCCGACATTGTTTTTTCTTAAGAATGTTCCTGGATAATCTTCCAAATCAGATTCTGTGATGACGACTTTCTTTCCGTCTTTTAAGGAAACCATAACAGGCATGAAAGCGATTCTGTCGTGCTCCATCTTTGATATAGGAGTTATTGTATATGTGTTTTCAAATGAATTGAAGAATTGCTTTTGGAGGAAGTCCAATTCGCTTCTTCTCTCGTTTACGTAAGGGATGTGAGCGGTGTAGTCATCTTCGAAGTTATAGGAAACGCCTTCTCTCACGATTGTGATAGGTTTTGGGAATACGGTGCAGAAACGATATGCGACGCCGTCGTTATAAGCTCTGAATTCTACGTTGTAACTTCCTTTGAATCTTATTGTCAATTCATTGTAGTAATCTTCTACATATTCTTTTTTGTAGAATTCTGCTTTGATGAGTTTGTCGACGGTTTTGCTGTCGTAGTTTCTTACCACAGGATTCGCTCCTAAGATTTTGCCGTCGCTGAGTTCCATCGTGATAGGAGAGTCGTTGATGATGATAACATCGTCTTGTGTCACCGAATATTTTAAAAAATCATTGCCGATGGTAATGCTGACATTAGTCCTTTTGTCAGGTGATTGTAATGTATATTTCTTTTGAGCGTTAATTAAATTGCTGATAGATAAAATTATCAAACAGATTATAAATGATTTAATTTTCATAGTATTGTGATTTTGAATTTATGCAAAAATAATTGTCTCAAAGATATGAAAAATATTGAAATGATTAAGAAAAAATGCTTAATTTTGGCAAAACAAAAAATGAATAAAATGAATCTATTATTAATAAGTAACTCAACAAATTTTGGAGAGACATATTTGGCATGGGCAATGAGCCAACTCGAGTCTTTCTGCGAGAAAAATAATCTCACTTCTGACAGCAAAATCGTTTTCGTTCCTTTCGCAGGCGTATATATCAACGGCAATCCTTATCCACAAAGCTACGATGCATATACAGCGAGAGTCAAGAAAGTTTTCGAAGAAAAGTTAGGACTTGGCAATTTCGTTTCTGTTCATGAAGTGGAAGATAAGATTCAACTCGTTAACGAAGCAGCTTGTATCGTTGTTGGTGGCGGCAACACATTCCACCTCGTCGCTGAACTTCATAGATATGGTCTTATGGACGCTATCGCTGAAGCAGCTAAGAAAGGCACAGCATACATCGGATGGAGCGCAGGTTCTAATATCGCAGCACCAACATTATGCACAACCAACGATATGCCTATCGTGCAGCCAGCATCGTTCAACACATTGAACTTGGTTCCATTCCAAATCAACCCTCACTATCTCGACCCTCATCCTGAAATCGACAAGATGATTAAACACGGCGGCGAGACACGTCAAGATCGTATCAATGAATATCTAGCTGTAAATCAAGATATGAAAGTCGTTGGACTTCGTGAAGCATCAGCGCTCTGGGTTAAAGGCGACAGAATCGCATTGAAAGGCGGCAAGAAAATGGTTGTCTTTAAATATGGTACAGAACCAATTGAACTTGAGCCAAACACAGACGTTACAGAATACGTAAAATAAGTTGAAAATTGAAAGTCGGAAATTGAAGTTTTCGACTTTCTTTTTTAACACCATGTGCTATTAGCCTCAACGTATTTTTTACTGATAGCCGACAGCCGATAGCCGACAGCTGATAGCTGATAGCTGATAGCTGATAGCTGACAGCCAACAGAGGTCTCTTGAAAAATCTGAGTTTCTGAGATTCTGAATTTCTTTTTCATCGAACAAAAAACAATTATTTGGTGTTTAGTGGGAAAAACATCAAATTATGAAATCAAAATTTCTCACATTGACATTACTGATGGTCTTGGGAGGCGCTCTTTGTGCGCAGAACGCCAAGACTGAGAGAATGCAGCGCCGCGAGGTCAGAAGGGCGCGTCAGGCAGCGGAATTGGCACAGTCGCGTGCCGAAATGCTTAAGTTGGTGAAAGACACTACTTTCGTGTTAGAGGCAAACACCTTTATCGGTCCATTCGGACAGGAATCGCCAGTTTCTTCGTTCCAGAATTATTTTGCTATCATAGGCGATAAGGTAGCTATCAGTATGGCGTTTAACAATCCACCTTCCTATATGCCTCCTGCATCAGCAACATCACCTTTGGCGTGGTATGGTCCTGGCGTTCCGGGTATCGGCCCTGGATATAGCAGCCCTGGCTTTCCTGGATGGAACTGGCAGTCGTGGGACACTCCGAACACTCCAGCTACATTGGTTTCCTATATGCCTGACATGTCAGACCCTAATGGACCGTTCGTGATATCAGGCTCCTTCAGGACATGGACAGGCGTGATACCTGTAAGTTTTAAAATGTATATTCAGGCTGATGGAACGGGAAGAATAATATTTTATTCAAATGATGGAGGACAGGTGACTTTCACTGGCGACATAGTCTCTCCTGATAACGCATCTACAATATATCCGCTTCCATAACTAATTGATACGCTGATATAAATCTGCTTTCGTCAAGACGTCTTTATAAGGCGTCTTTTTTTATTTATTTTTTGCTTTAAAAATTTGTTTTGTTAAAAAATAGTTTTTACATTTGCAAGTGTTTAGTATATTTTATACTTGTTGTTTGGTATAATTATTTAATTTGAAATTTAAATAGTAGATTATGAAAAGAATATTTTTATCAATAGTATTTGCGGTTTTGTCTGTAGCTGCCATGGCTCAGGCCAAAAAGCCTACAATCATGGTTATGCCTTCTGATGTCTATTGCGCAAGACATGGCTACACTACGGAATGGGTTGACGAAAACGGAACCAAAAACACAGTCTCTGATATCGCTAATATTTTTAAACAAGATAACATAGAGGACTTGCGACTTGTTATCTCTGAATTGTCAAAGATAATGGCAGAGAGAGGCTTCCCTCTTAAAGACCTTGAGCAGACAATGAAGTCGATTCAACAGGAATCTGTTGAGATGAGTCTCCTCGAAAGCTCTTCTTCAGGCGCTTATATAACTGAGTCGATGCTTGATAAGGTGCTTAGGACAGCAAAGGCTGATATCATCATTGACCTTGATTACACAGTGATGCAAAAAGGCCCTCAGCGCTATATCACATACAATATGAGAGGCTTGGATGCTTATACTAATAAGGTGATTGCTGCTAACTCTGGAGTCGGTTCTCCATCAACATCGGCTCCGATAGATCTTCTTCTCGAAGAGGCAGTCCTTAATTATATGGATTCTTTCTGCGCTCAGCTGATGAGTCATTTTGAAGATATGGCTAACAACGGCCGTGAAGTAGTGGTCAAACTTAAAGTGTGGGATAACGCTGATGTCGATTTCGAATCTGAATTCGATTTTGAAGACGACTACCTCGAACTTACCGATATCATTTCATACTGGATGGAAGATAATACTGTAAACCACGCACCTACACGTACCAACGCTACTGCGACAAGCTTGTCGTTCGAACAGGTACGCATACCTTTATATAGAGAAAGAAACGGAAGATTGTCGCCATTAGACGCTCGCGGTTTCGTCAATGGATTGAGAAGTTACCTCAAGAAAGAACCTTTCTTTATTGAAAGCAAGATTTATGAACGCGGACTCGGTGAAGTCTGGATTATAATAGGAGAGAAATAATATGAAAAAAATCAGAACATTATTATTGGCTTTGTTTCTTGTTTCTGTTTCCTATATGACAGAAGCTCAGGCAATACGTGTGTTGTATCCTTCAACAGATAATATCAGCGATGAAGCGTCGTCAATTTTATATAATAGATTGAACCAGGCCGTCACCCTTAACGGAATAGGTTCTACTGATAATTCTAACAAGTTCCTTTTGATTCCATCTGTAACGGTGTTGTCAATAGAGCCAACAGCGACGGCGCCAATAAATTATGTGGCTGAAATTGAAATAACAATGTTTATCGTTGACAATAGCAAGAAACTCTTGATGTCGCAGGAAACGCTCGTCAAGAAAGGCGTAGCCGACAATGAAAGAAAGGCTGTGACTGAAGCTGTGAAGTCAATCAAGGCACGTGATCCTAAACTGAAAAAAATGATTACTATTGGAAAAAATAGAATAATCGAATATTACAATACAGAATGCGAAACTGTTGTCAAGACAATAAACGCATACATCGATTGTGGGATGTACGATGAAGCTCTTAATGAATTAAATGCTATCCCTCAAATTGATGATAACACAGGATGTTATGATAACACATTGAATATCTTGAGTAGAATTTCACAGGAACAGCAAAAGAAATCTGGTGAAAACATTAGAAATGGAGTTCCGGATGTGTCATGGATAAATGAATAAAATATGAAAAAGAGTATAATTATATTGTTATTAGCCGTTTTGCCTTTGATAGGCTTTGCTCAAAAGGACTATAAACTCGTTGAACAAAGTCCTAAGAATAAACCGAGCTGGCTGACTAATGGTAATACATTCGGAGCCTTTTTGATACAGGCGAATAAAGTAGCTACTTTGGAAGAGGCGCAAAACAATGTTATGTCATCCCTTATGTCGCAGGTAGCCTCTTCGATAGCGGTTCAAGTTGTCGGTGAGATAGAAAAGAATATTGATTGGACGGTCGTTGAACTTGAAGGCAAAACCCAAGAACAATATCTGGAGCAGGTTAAGAACAATACAACTCTTAAGATAGCTAAATTGCCTGCATTACAAGGTTTTAGTATAACAAAAGCTGAGGTGTATTGGGAAAAGTATCAAAATAAAAAAACAAAGGAATATAGCTATGACTATTATATGCTTTATCCTTTCTCCAGTTATGAATTGGAAGAGCTTATAGCAGAATATAACGCACAGGAAAAAGCTGTCAATGATAAGATAGATAACTTTAGAAATGTTCTTGATGAGATAGAAAACGTTGATGTTATGCTTGAAAATATCAATGAGATGAAGTCAATGATTAAGGAGTATGGTGAAGAAGATGCTTCTAAATATAATAAGTTAAAGAACAACATCTCTCTTTATGAAAACCTCATCGCTAATATCTATATCGATGTTCTGGAAAATGCTAATGGAAAACTCGTCATACAACTTAAACATGATGAGAAAATTCTTAAAACCAAATCATTGCCGCAGCTGAAAGGCAACTGTGCAAGAGATTTTACCAAGAAACATAACGGCACTCTTATAGAAATAGGTTTCAATACTTTCGATTGCTACGAACAAGATGACAATTACGTTGAAATAAAATTCAACTTCGGCAAAAAAAGAGTAGTTAACAAAGTGCTTATAAATCTGTAAAAAATAAAACAAATAATAATTATGCGTAAGCCGAAAAGCAAAGAGTAGGCATTAATAAAAAAAATATCAACAATGAAAAAGATTAGTTTATTATTAGGAGCAGCACTTATGGTATTAGTGATGGCTTCTTGCGGTTCAAACAAAAATGTTGCAAATTTCCCTTGCCCAGAATGTAAAGCTTCAACAGAAGTCTTCCGTTATTTAGGTCAACATGTTGCTAGTGGCGACAGACAAATGCAACAAGCTCGTTCAATGGCTGCTAACAACGCTCGCACCGAGTTGGCAAGTATGGTTGAAGCTACTGTGAAAAATGTCATCGACAACTATACAAGCGAATACATCACAGGTGACAATAGCGAATTTAAACAACGTACACAAGGTCTCGCTCGTACAGTCGTAAATCAAGTCCTTAGAGGTACTCCAATCATCTGCGAAGGCACAATGCCAAGTACATCTGTACAAGGTGGTATCATCTGCTTCGCATGCGTAGAGTTGACAGGTAAAACTGTTTTGGATGCAGTGGCAAACCAAATCTCAAATGACGAAAAATTAAGAACAGACTTCGAATACGAAAAATTCAAACAAGTATTTGAAGAAGAAATGAGCAAATTATAATAATTGAGATTACTGTTAGTTATATTAACATTATTATCTCTTGATTTTAAAGGAGATGCAGAAGATAATAAGTCTTCTGTATCTCCTTTTTTATATAATGGCAATTATCTGTGCCTTGGAATATCTGACCCGAACAGAGATAGTGAGAAGGCCTTCGACCAAGCTGTTAAAAGAGCTCTGGCATTTTATGCAATATCACAGCAAGTGGAAATATCTTCATTGTATGAGCTGTATTATATGAACGCTAATGCAGCATACTCTGTCGATAATCAGAAATCACATTGGATGGCGGAATTAAGTTCGTCAATATCAGGATATTCATATAATGTGAAGGCAGAATATAGAACCAAATATAATGAAACGATAGTGCTTCTTGAAATAGAAAATGACGAGGAGCAAAATAATGCCATTTCTGTGTCATCTTCCTTTATGTATTATTTTGAAAGTATTAACGGAAAAACAGAATATGGTGAAAAACAAGTGGTAAACATACTGTCTCATGACGATATAAACATATTGGAATGGGTTTCTATAATTGATAAGACAACAACAAGCAAACTATCATATAATAACAAGTCGAAAACCAAAATAAAACCTTATGATTATTATTATGAAGATTATGGAATCGTAACCGATGATATGTTGTTCTCGGATAACAAATATGGTCTGTGGAACAGTTATATCGATACTTTCTTTCAGGCGATATCTGTTTTCGAGTCAAATAATAGTTTGATAAAATCGACGAACCGTCAGGTTACAAACGAAATCAATGGAAATTATGAAGATAAAAGTCAAGATATGATACGTTCGGTTATGAAAACACAAGTGTCTTGTCTTCTCGTTAACATTTCGTTGAAAAATAATAAGTTTTACGCCAGTTGGAATGTAAAGGAAAAATGAAAAAAATATATATTTGCATATTGTTTTCGCTGTTGATGATCAGGCTTCATTCTCAAAGCAATGACTGCTTGAAATATATGTCTGATGAGGCAAATTATCGATATACAGCAGTTGGTTGTCAGCAAATTGTAAATAACAATCATGCGAAGGCAATAAATGAATCAAGAAAAATCGCTAATGTAAAGGCTGAGAACGAACTGGCAAAAATGTTGGAAGTTGCGGTCACAAAAGCGATTGCTCGTATGACAGAGGAAAGTGATGCATATTCGGATTTTTATATTGATACGATGCTCGTTTCTACGTCTAAAGTTATTAAAGGTATGAAAACAATTTGTCAGTCTAAAACTGAACTTATTGACAATATGTATGTTACAAGTGTGACAAAAGAAATAAGCATTGATAACATTGGTGAGATGTTGAATTTTGCAAAAGAAAAGGACAAAAATAAGTTTATAAAAATATTAAAAAACATAAATAAATAAAATATTATTATGATTCACAAAGGTTTAACCAACGAACAAGTAGAAGAAAGTCGTATAAAACATGGTAGTAATGTTTTGACTCCGCCAGAGAAAGAATCCCTATGGCATCAGTTCCTGCAAAAATTTAAAGACCCTATAATCAGAATCTTATTGATAGCATTGGCATTGTCAATCGGCGTGTCATTGTATGAGTTCTTCGCACATGATGAAGGACTTTCAGTTCTGTTCGAACCAATAGGAATATTCGTTGCGATTATGCTGGCAACATGTATTGGATTCGCGTTTGAGGTAAGTGCAAACAAGAAGTTCGAAGTCCTTAATAAAGTCAGTGATGATGAAGAGGTTAAAGTCGTCCGTAATGGCAATATCACAGTTATAGGTCGTAAGGAAATCGTAGTCGGTGATATCGTTATAATTGAAACAGGCGATGAAGTGCCTGCCGATGGTGAACTCATCGATGCTTTTTCACTACAAGTCAATGAGTCAGACCTCACTGGCGAGCCTATGGCGACAAAAACCATCGACCCAAAAGACTTTAAACATGACGCTACTTATCCTTCAAATTATGTCCTTCGCGGAAGTAAGGTGATTGACGGTCACGGCGTGATGATTGTCGATAAAGTCGGCGACGCTACTGAATGGGGTAAGGTTTATCAAGGTTCTCAGATTGATAATAACATAAAAACACCTCTTGATAATCAGTTAGATCATCTCGGAAAAATTATTACAGTGGCAAGTTATATTATCGCTTCTGTAATTATTGTGATGCGTCTTGTGATGTATTTTACAGGCAGCGATTTCACATTCGAATGGCTTGGTTTTGCACAATATCTTCTCAATACATTGATGATGGCTGTTACAATCATCGTGGTTTCCGTTCCAGAAGGTCTCCCAATGAGTGTCACTCTCAGCCTCGCATTGAGTATGAAACGTATGCTTACAGCAAACAATCTCGTGAGAAAGATGCATGCTTGCGAGACAATGGGCGCAGCAACAGTTATTTGTACAGACAAAACAGGTACATTGACACAAAATCAGATGAGCGTCAATGATATGAGTTTCCTCGCTCTCCCTGAAAAACAATTAGGCGATAATGAAATCAGTAATCTTATAAAAGAAAGTCTCGCTCTTAACACAACGGCTTTCCTCGACTTCAGCGATGAAAAGAAAATCAAGGCTATCGGTAATCCAACAGAAGGTGCTTTGTTGCTTTGGTTAAATAAACAAGGTGTTGACTATATGCAAGTTAGAGAAGGCGTTAAGATGTATCAACAAGTGCCTTTCTCAACGAAATATAAATTCATGGCTTCTATCGTGGAATCTCCATCAATGGGAAAACCGATATTCTATGTTAAAGGAGCTCCTGAAATTCTTTTGAAACATTGTAACAAAATTTCAACACCAGAAGGTGAAGTCGATATTACTCCTTATCGTTTAGATGTTGAACGTCAGCTTCTTGAATACCAAGGCAAAGCTATGCGTACTCTTGCTTTCGCTTATAAAGTTGGCGATCCTAACGAACAATCCTTCGATCCAAAGACTGATGACCTCGTAGCGGAAAACTTTATTTTATTAGGTGTTGTCGCTATCGCTGACCCAATTCGTGGCGATGTAGCTGAAGCTGTAAGAAATTGTATGTCTGCGGGTATCGATGTTAAAATCGTTACAGGTGACACTCCTGGTACAGCTATCGAAATCGGTCGTCAGCTTGGTTTGTGGCTCGGTACTGACTCTAAAGACGTTAACCATATCACTGGTAAAGACTGGGAAGCTCTTTCTGATGAAGAGGCTCTTTCTGTAATGCATAAGATTAAGATTATGTCACGCGCACGTCCTATGGATAAGGAACGTCTTGTAAGATTGCTTCAGTCTGATGGCGAAGTGGTCGCTGTTACTGGTGACGGTACAAACGACGCTCCTGCATTGAAAGCCGCTCAAGTCGGCCTCTCAATGGGCGATGGTACAACAGTGGCTAAAGAGGCCTCCGACATCACAATCCTCGATAACTCATTCAATAGTATCGCTCGCGCTGTGATGTGGGGACGTTCTTTGTATATCAACATACAACGCTTCGTCGTGTTCCAAATGACTATCAACGTGGCTGCATGTCTCATCGTTATGCTTGGCTCATTGCTCGGAACAGAAATGGTTCTTACTGTTACACAGATGCTTTGGGTTAACCTTATCATGGATACATTCGCAGCTCTCGCTCTCGCTTCATTGCCTCCATCAGAAATGGTGATGAAAGAGAAACCTCGTAGCAGAGAAGCTAACATCATCACAAAACCAATGATGTGGCAGATATTCGGCGTCGGTTTGTTGTTTGTTTTCTTGATGTTCGGTCTCGTCCAGTATTTCAAACATGTTGAAGTGACTTCATTGGCTGACTTCTCATTTGCTGAGTATTTCAAGAATTATTTCAACTTCAAGGCATCACAAGGTATCTCAGCTTTGGAACAAACATACATCTTCACGATATTTGTATTCTTGCAATTCTGGAACTTGTTTAATGCTAAGGCATTCCACAGTGAAGGCTCTGCTTTCAGAGGTTTGTTCAGAAAAGACGTTATCGCTGGTTTTGGTCTCGCATTATTCGTTATCGTTGCAGGTCAGTTGCTCATCGTAAGTTTCGGCGGAGAGATGTTCAACGTTGCTGCAATGAGCGCTAAAGACTGGATGTACATAATCTTAGGAACATTGCCAGTGTTCGTCATTGGTGAGGCAATGAGAGCAATAAAGAAATTATTGAGCTAAAATGTAGAGACGTATCAAAATTCATAAAATTTTGCTGCGTCTCAGAAATTTAAATAAAAGTAGAGACGTATCATAATTCATAGAATTTGATGCGTCTCTCTTCTTTTTGAACTAAGAACCCTAAACTCCTAACTAATAAGACGCAGCAATTACATATTGTTTATTTTTTATGGTGTAATTGATACGTCTCTGCAACTCCTAACTCCCTAAATCTCCACAACAACTCCAAACATAAAGTTGATTCCTGCTTGTGGGAAATATCCGTCTTCGATATATTCTGTTCCGCCGACAAGTGCCTTGTAAACCCAAGCGTTGCTGCAATATTTATTATTGAAGATATTGTTTATCGAAAGATTGAAATTCAATGTCTTAAACAACGACTGCTTCCATTCATAATTGATATTGACATTGCTTACGAAATATGGATTCAGACTCCTTGAAAGGGAAGAGGTATTGTCAATGTATTGTCGTCCGACATATTTCTCCTGCAATACGATGTCTAAATATTTTACTGGAGTTACTTTCAAATTTAAACCAGAAATGACATTAGGTGAAAATGAAATGTCGGTTGTACCTAGATTGTTCTCAATCTGTCCTAAATAATTCCAGTCGGCATCGTAATTATCAACAAAATCAACGAAATTCAAAATCTTATTCTGACTTAAAGCGAAGTTGAAATCCAATGCAAAATATTTATTTGCTTGATAAGCTAGACTTCCTTCCAGACCTAATCTGTAGCTTTTATCTACATTTGTCATAATAGTCGCTCCAACATTGTTAATCTCGCCAGTCAAAACTAATTGGTCTCTGTAATCCATATAGAAAAGGTTGGTGTTCAAGGCGATTTTTCTATTTCTATATGAATAACCTAATTCATAGTCAATGAGTTTTTCGTGTGTGATATTCTCTCTTTGAATCTCATCAGCGTCGGTGTAGATGTCGCGGTTTGGTTCTCTGTTAGAATAAGCCACTGAAAAATATGCTGAGTTATTTTCATTTATGGTGTAAAAAATACCGCCTTTAGGATTCCAGAAATTGAAGATATGGTTTTGCGTGATGTCGTTCAAATCATCATGAATGCCGTTCAAATCATAATTGATATGTCTGTATTGTATCTCTGCAAAGAAATTAAGATATGAATTTAATTCATAATTACTTGATACAAAAACATTATAGTATTGCTTCTTGCCTTTGTTTTCGTACCATCTGTAGTTCAAAGGAACTGCAAATTCTGCCCAATTGATGATTCCGTAATGATTGCCGTCGTATTTGTTCCAGCTGCCACCATAATTGATATCAAATCTTCCGACCTTTTGATTTAAGTTTATGTTGACACCATAGAATTTGTTGTCTAACCATTTCTGTTGTATTAAATTGACTCTACTAATAATACTATCTCCGATAGTAAAAGAAGGAAGTCCGTAACTGGAAAGTTTCTTGTCGTTTTTGTAATTCTCGTAATAACCTTTTCCTGTTGTCAAAAACGCCGATGCTGTCAAAATCAAATTTTGGTTAAAGCTATGGGCGTAATGTAATTGGTAATAAGTCTGATTGTATTTGTCGATTTCGTTTTCGTAATAACCGATGAAATTACCGTCTTTGTCGTACATCATTCCCGCAGGGTTGAAGGTGGGATTTGTTGCGAGACTGTCTTTCGGTGTTCCGTTCCAAGCTTGGTAAGTCTGTTCTTTTCCGTTCATAATCATAAATTTAAGGAAGTCGTTTTCATCAGACCATGAAGCTGAAAGTTGATATGAGAATAAATCTGAATAAGCTCTGTCGATGTATCCGTTAGAATTTATCTTGCTGATTCTTCCGTTGACGTTGAAGCCGTTGCTGTTTCTTCCGGTAGAAAAATTCAAAGTGTTTTTCAATGTGTTAAAAGAACCTGCAGAACTGCTCAATCGTGCGAAAGGCTCTGTTGTCTGTTCATCGGTTTTGATGTTGATAGAAGCTCCGAATGCTGCTGCTCCATTACTTGAATTCCCTACGCCTCTCTGAATCTGTATGTTATCTACAGAAGAAGCCAAATCAGGAAGATCAACGAAATAAACCAGACTTGATTCTGCGTCGTTGATAGGAACTCCGTTTAATGTGACGTTGATTCTTGTGAGGTCGCTGCCACGAACTCTCATGCTTGTATAACCCACGCCGGCGCCGGCATCTGAAGTGACGATGACAGAAGGTGTGTTTTGTAAAAGAAATGGTAAGTCTGCTCCTTGGTTGCTCTTTATCAGTTCTTTGGAATTTATCTCTGAATAGGTGAGAGGCGTCTTTTCTCCAACACGGGATGCTGTCACAATAATTTCATCTTCCATCATGGAATCTGCTGTCATTGCGATTTTTACTTTGCTGTCTTTGGTTATGTTAATTGTAGTTTCATAAATTTTGAAACCTATGTAAGATGCTTCTAATGTGTAAGTTCCTTTCTCGATACTCTTAAAATTGAAGTTGCCTGACTCGTCGCTGACGGTCATAAGGTTTAATTCTTTTAAAGATATGTGCGCTCCGATTAAAGCTTCGTGGTTTTCTTTGTCTATCACATTTCCGCTTAAAGTGAATTGTGCAAATAATTGCAGTGGCATTAAGACTGCAATCAAGACTAAAGTTTTTAATGTTTTGAACATAACTAATTGATTTAAAGTCGTTAATAATTTTAAATCAATAGGAGGGAATTTTTTTGATTTTGCTCATTTCCCGGTCTCGGCATTATCCGTATCCGGTTCAGAGGGTGTGATCTCAGCCTGTATTTCATTTTACTCTCGTAAAAAAGGCACCCCTATTGAAAGTAGAAGCAAAGATATTATATTTTTTTTTAAGTTTGCAAGAAAAAATAATAAGATGAAGATTTTAATATTAAATGGACCTAACTTGAATCTCATAGGTAGAAGAGAACCAGAAATTTACGGAACGGTTTCATTGGTTGATTATATTGAAAAAATGAAACAAGAATTTCCAGAGCATCAATTAGATTATTTTCAATCTAATCATGAAGGAGTTTTGATTGATAAATTACATGAGGCTTGGGATAATTATGACGGCGTCGTCTTCAATCCTGGTGCTTATTGTCACACTTCTATTGCTTTGGCTGACGCGATTCGTTCTATAGAAACTCCAGTCGTTGAGGTTCATATCAGCGACATTTATTCACGAGAAGAATATCGTCATCATTCATATACTGCTGAAGCAAGTGTGAAAAGTGTTGTGGGAAAAGGACTTAATGGTTATGAGGAAGCTGTGATGTTTTTGATTGGAACTAAGAACTAAGGCTTTTGAACTTTGAACTCTGAACTCAGACACTGACAACTGATAGCTGAATGCTGACAGCAGCTAGCTGCTAGCTGCTGGCTGACAGCTAATCTGGGCGTTCCGGCTGCGCCGTCGGGCTTTCCGCTATATCTTTTTCCGCTCCGCTCGCAAAGGATGCCGCTCCAATCCCTAACGCAATGGGGTGCATCTTTTTACGAGAAATCTCTCTCTTCCAATTCGCTGTATAATTTCTTCTTCTCTAAGAAGTGCTTGAAAACGATATTTTTCTGATAAATTTGCGACACTTTGTTTTGAGTGAGTTTTCTTCTTTTCTTTTTTAAGTAAGGGAGATGTCGCAAAAAACTGAAGTGTGCGCGTGTCACAGCGAAGAAATCGGCGAAACTGCCATCGCAGAGGAATTTAAATGCTGCAATCCAATCCAAGAAAAATCTGTAGGATATTGTTCCGAAGACTTTGCCTTTTGGAAGGTTTTTCATCAATAAAGAAAGGTTGTTTCTGAAGTTGAGGTAAGTCTTTCTTGCAGATGACTTTGGTAATGTGCCACCACCAATATGATATATTTTGGAGTCAGGGCAATACATTATTTTATATCCTGCGTTTTTCAGTCTCCAGCATAAGTCTATTTCTTCCATATGGGCGAAGAAATCATCGTCTAAACCGCCAAGTTCGTGATATAGAGATGCTCTTACAAACATGCAGGCTCCTGTTGCCCAGAATATTTCTTTTACGTCATTATATTGTCCGTTGTCGGTTTCAAGTTCTTGGAACACTCTTCCGCGGCAGAATGGGTAGCCGTATTTATCAATAAAACCGCCTGCAGCTCCTGCATATTCGAATTTTGTCTTTTCGTAATATGACAAAATTTTCGGTTGACAAGCTGCTATGCTTTTATCGCTTTCCATCAATTCGATGACGGGTTCAATCCAGTTTGGTGTAACCTCAATGTCTGAATTTAACAATACGTAATATTCAGCTTGAACTTGTCGTAATGCGATATTGTATCCTGTTGCAAAACCTCCGTTGAAGTCGTTAATAATCAATCTTATATTGGGGAAGTTTTGCTTCATGAAATCTACAGAGTCATCGGTAGATTTGTTGTCAGCAACGATAATCTCAGCAAAATCGGCATTGTTTTCAATGACAATAGGAAGGAACTTCTCCAAGAAATCCTTTCCGTTATAATTTAATATGACTACCGCTACTTTTTTCATGGACGCAAAGATAGTAAAAAAGACAATAAAACAACAAACCGAGGATACAGCAAGATTATAAAAATAGTATAATTTAATAGTATAAACTTTATAATCTCAAGTTTGTAGTCTTGTAGTCTTGTGGTCTTGTAGTCTTGTGGTCTTAAAAAAAAGACTCCCATTTCTGAGAGTCTAATTGAGGTATAAGATAAAATATGTGGTATGTTAAGAATTTACTTTTTTATCTTGGGTTATCGTAGTAATCTTGTGCGTCGTCGCCGTAGTAGAGGTCAGGGTTGACTGATCCGTCAGAATTGTAATACTCTTGGTAAGTGCTGTATGTTCTTGAGTAGATTTCGTTTGTCCAGCGTGAGTTGTTGAGTTCGCCGATAGCATCTGAGTGGATGAGTTGGAAATCGTTTGTTACAATATCTTGTGTCATGAAGACGAACTTTTTATTTCTCTGGTTTGCTAATGTGTAGTAGTGCCATATTTCGTATGGGTATGCGCCTGGTTCGTTGTGGTTTTGGACTATTCTGTCAGGAGCGCCGTATTTTAAGAATATGCGTCCTCTGTCTGTTTGGTAGCCTTTTAATTTTAATGCAGTGAAAGATGCATTTACACGTTTGACTTGGACGTAATAGTTTTCCCATTCATTTTGTGGTGACAAAGCATTGCGGCTTGCCCAGAAAACATAGAAATATTGTTGCATTGTAGTGATGTCACTGCTCTTAATAAGATTGTTGGCATATTCAACCTCAATTTGAGATGAAATAGGAGCTAATGTTCTTATGTATTCTCTAATAGTGTCGATATTGTCTATATTTCCTGAAAATATCTTTGTTGGGTCTATGTTTGCCAATGTGCTGTTGTCAATCTGGTAATTTGAATTGCTTCTTTGGAAGAAGAATTGGTTGTAACCAACTATCTCGTTGTTTCTGTCGCGTGCTTCAAGAACCAAGTAGTAGTTGCCGGTTGGAAGATTGCTGATATCCATGGTGTTGATAACTACTTCTGTATCTTTAACATTCATTCTTTTTGTAAAGAAATAACTGTCTATTCTTGTATTGCTTTCAAAAGTCTTTAAGTATGTGTTGAGAAGATATTTCTCGTTTTCACCTAAGATTTTCTTTGTGTTATAGATCTCAGCATAGAAAGTAAGTCTGCTGATTGATTCTGGATAGTATGGCATAATCATAGGGATGATGTCGTATCCGTTTTTGGTGTTTGCTGTAACTTCTGTTGCTGGTCTGTAGTCTTCAAGAGCAATGATGCTTGAAAAACAGATGTTTTCTGGATAGTCAACCACGATAGTTTCTGAAACTGCAAAAGGTCTTTCGTTTTTGTTGTTGGCGTCTTCAATTGTTATTTCCATTTGATATTCGCCGTTTGCTAATGAATAGCGTTGAATATCCATGAAGAAACCGTTTAAATTAGCTGTGTCGTTGACTATTGGACTGTTTACAGAGTATTTGTCATAATTCTTGATTGACTCACCTTGTTTGAATATGACTGTCAAGTTTATGCTTGCTTGATATTGGTCTGCATTTTTTACATAAACCAGGCTGTTGCAGTCGAAAGTGATGTAGGTTTCTAAATAAGGTGTTGATTCTTCACCTGTAATATTAAAGGTACCGTAAGAAATAAAAGCGTTGATATTTTTTTCTTGTGCGATAATCTGTGTTGCAAATAAACACGCAAAAACTAATGTTAATATTCTCTTCATTTTGTTAAAATTTATTTCGATGCAAAGATACTTATACTTTGAATTTTGTCAATAAATTTTAACGTTTAAATTATAGAAATTTATTTACTTAATTTTTGTAAGTTATTGTTTCTTATCTAGATATTGAAAAAGTTTCTCTAAAATTTCGATTTTGTATATTGTACTACAAAGTCGCTTAAATCGCTTTTTATGTTAAAAATATCTTTGATTTTCTTGCTTCTTTTGTTAGATGCGCTATATGTCAATCCGAGGAGGACTGCAATTTCAATGTCGTTGAAGTTCATGAAACTTAGGATGAGGAATTTGGTGTCGCCACTTGTTATTCCTTCGTAATCCTTTTTAAGAGATGAGAATGTGTTTGGGAAGTGCTTGTTGAAGGTTTTTACCAATGAAATGATGTCGTTGTTTGAAAGGGCAAGCTTAGAATGTTCCTGGATATTCTTTATAAGAATGATTCTACCTTCCATAAGAGATTTTATCTTTTTGTAGATATGACTCTCACAGAATGACTTGTATGCTTCTTCAAAATTGACATTGCTTTTTGTCGATTCTAAATCTTCAATCTTCTTAGATATGTTGTCTATTATCTTGTCTTTACTTTGAATCTTTTCGTGATTGTCGTTGATTGTTTCTTCTGCTTTTCTTATTTTTTCCTGGTATTTCTTCTTGTTTTGTGTATAAAGAATTATGAAGGAAGCTGTTGCTAAAGCGAAGATGACTATGATTACAATATTGTAATTATTGGATTCTTTTCTGTTTTGATTGTTGACAATGTTATAATGTGTGTCGAAAAGCTTTTCCAGATCTAATTTCAGAGGTGTTCTTCTGATTTCTATGGAGTTGTTTTTTGCTTGATGCTGTATGTAGAATATTTCATTGTCATGATCATTCATATTGAAATATGCTTCAGCGAGTTTTTCTGATGTGGAGAGCTTTTCCTGTTGATTGCCGTTTTCGAAACAATATAAAAGGTGGGGGAGAGCCTTTTCGTAATTTCTCTCATAGAAGTATTTTGTTCCTATTGCGGAATGAAAGTCATAGTCTTGTACCTTTATGTTGAAATGATTTTGGAAGATAGAATCGGCGTTTTTATAATCGTTTAATTCATATAGAGTTACAATCTTATTGTCGATAATTTTTCTGTATATGTTTAAAGGTATTTCTTCATATTCCTCTGCTATTTCGAAATAAATCATAGCTATATTGGGAATTTGATTGTATTGATAAAGTTTGCCGGTTTTGATAAGAGTGTTCAAAACTTTTTCTTTATTGCCGGAAGACTCAAAGTCGGCGAGAGCTTTGTCGTAAAGTTCAGCTGCTGGTTTTAATGAATTTATGTCTTTGTATATATCAGCGATTCTTTCATATATCTCGCCTCTGAACTGATAGTCGAATGATTTTATACTTTCAATCTTTGAGAAATACACATTGATATAATCGAGGGCAAGGAATAGTTTCTTTGCAGATGATATTAAATCTTCTGAAGTGTAGTCGGAAATAGCATTTGAGTAGTAAATCTGAGATATTTTTTGAAGATATTCTGGGTTTTTGTGATATTTTTCGGAACATTTGGTAGCCAAAGAGATATTGCTCTCGACTAATGTATCATTTTCTGTGTAAGTATAATTAAGTATTTCTTCACAATATGACTTTGATACATCACTACACGAAGTGATATTCAATGTTGTGATTATCAATGTTAATAAAATGATATTTCTATAAAGTCTCCTCATATTACGATTGCAAAAATACTGCTTTTATTTGGTGAAAATAAGAAAAAATAAATTTTTTTTCAAAAATACTTGCGCGATAAAAAAAAGTTGTATCTTTGCAGCGGAGAAATGGCAGAGTGGTCGATCGCGGCGGTCTTGAAAACCGTTGTACAGCAATGTACCGGGGGTTCGAATCCCTCTTTCTCCGCGGAGATTAAGCGACTTACAAGTCGCTTTTGTTCTTTAAAGACTAAAGACAAATGACTAAAGTCAAAAGAATATTGTTCTTAACAACTTGTTGTCTTGTTGTCTTGTAGTCTTGTTGTCTTCAAATTAGGAGAGATGCCAGAGTGGTCGAATGGGGCGGTCTCGAAAACCGTTGACCGGTTCACCGGTCCGAGGGTTCGAATCCCTCTCTCTCCGCAAGATTTTTTTTAGGATAAAACTGCTGATTACCAATAAGTCGGCAGTTTTGTTTTTTATAATACTTGGTTTTCTTTATCATGCATGCATTTTTTTTCGTATTTTTGTGTTTATAACTAATTACAACTAATATTAATTAAACTCAATTTTAAAATATGAAATCTGATATTGAAATCGCAAGAGAAACGTCTCTTAAAAGAATCGAAGATATTGCAAGTATTATTGGCGTGCCAACTGACGAGATAAACAATTATGGCAAATACATCGCTAAACTTCCACTAACTCTTATTGACGAAGATAAAATAAAGAAAAGCAATCTTATCCTTGTCACTGCTATCACTCCAACAAAGGCAGGTATTGGCAAGACAACCGTTTCTATCGGTCTCTCATTAGGTCTTAACAGAATCGGCAAAAAGGCGATTGTAGCGCTACGTGAGCCATCACTCGGTCCATGTTTCGGTATGAAAGGTGGTGCAGCCGGCGGCGGTTATTCCCAGGTGCTGCCAATGGAGAATATTAACCTCCACTTCACTGGCGACTTCCACGCAATAACATCTGCGCACAATATGATTACTGCGCTGCTCGACAATTACATATATCATAATAGAAAAACAGGTCTTGCTTTAAAAGAGATTAAGTGGAAACGTGTGCTCGACGTCAACGACAGAAGCTTGCGTAACGTTATCACGGGCCTCGGCGGTTCCGCCAACGGTCTCCCTACAGAAAGCGGATTCGACATCACACCTGCATCTGAAATAATGGCAATCTTGTGTCTGTCAAAAGACCTTGACGATTTGAAACGTCGTGTCGGTAATATACTTCTTGGTTACACATTCGACGACCAACCATTGACAGTCAATGATCTCGGCATCGCTGGCGCGATAACAGTGCTTTTGAAAGACGCTATACAGCCTAACCTGGTACAGACTACAGAAAACACCGCTGCATTTGTTCATGGCGGTCCTTTCGCTAATATCGCACACGGATGTAATTCCGTCATCGCTACTAAAATGGCGCTCAGCTATGGCGACTATGTAATCACTGAAGCAGGATTCGGCGCTGACCTTGGAGCTGAAAAATTCTTTGATATCAAATGTCGTAAGGCTGGCCTCTCTCCAAAACTTACAGTCGTAGTCGCTACAGCGCAGAGCCTTAAGCTTCACGGCGGCGTCCCTGAAGACAAAATCAAGGAACCAAATATTGAAGGCTTGAAGAATGGTCTTCCAAATCTCGACAAACACATCGAAAACCTGAAACGCTTCGGCCAGAAGGTTATTGTAACATTCAATAGATTCGAAAGCGATACCGACGAAGAGATTGCATTGGTTGCAGAACATTGTAAAGAATTGGGAGTCGGATTCAGTATGAACAACGTCTTTGCTGATGGCGGCAAGGGTGGCGAAGAACTCGCAAGACTCGTCGTTGAGACAATAGAGAATTCACCGTCAGAACCTCTCAGGTTCATCTATGAGAACGATGATCCAATACGTACTAAGATTGAGAAAGTTACTTCTCAAATATATGGCGCCAGGAGTGTCGCATATTCGCTGATAGCTCTCAAGAAAATGAAGCAGATTGAGTCATTGGGAATCTCACATTATCCTATATGTATTGCAAAGACTCAATATTCATTCTCGGCAGACCCGAAAGCTTACGGCGTTGCCAAGGACTTCGACCTTAATGTGCGCGATATAATCATCAATAATGGCGCTGAGATGATAGTCGTAATCATGGGCGATATTATGCGTATGCCTGGATTGCCTAAAAATCCACAAGCTAAAGATATTGATATCGTTAACGGTAATATCGAAGGATTGAGTTGATATTATAAATAATGATGATATAAAAAAAGCGGGCTTCATCATGAAGTCCGCCTTTTTTTATTCATTTCTTTATTTTTTATTTCACGAATTTGCCTGTTGTTTTCTTGCCATCGACAATGGCTGAATAGATATATACTCCTCGTTCAAGGTTTTCAATATCAGCACTGTTGCCTGAGAATTCCACTGGCAATGTGCGTCCGTTTATGTCGCAGATTGTGATATTTTCTATTTCTCCGCTAAAGACAAGCGTTTTGCCGTTGTAAATGGCGTTTTCAGATTCTATGATGTCGTTTGTTCCATCGTATGTTGGCAAGTCTTTTTTAGAGAGACGATAGATGCCGCTGTTTTGTGTGGTGGCAAATGGAGGCTCGTATGCTGCGAGATAAATGTATTCATCATCGCTTTGGAATTTCATAGGAGTGAAGTAAGTACCTGTGTAGTAAGGAATACCTTCGTTTAAAGCATACCATTCTTCGCCTGCGTTATCTGTATAATATAGTCCTGTCATCTGCATTCCTACGAAAAGATGTTCGTCTGTTGCAAACATCGCTCTGATATTGTTGTCTACAGTGTTTTCTGGACGTGGCAATTCTCCCCATTCTCCGTTTTCATCAAATGTCACGATGAAAGGGATGTTTTCTCCGTCGTTCATGACGGAACGTCCTGTACAGAGTTTACCTTGATATATGGCGGATACTGCCATGAAGTTGCTGTCGTTGCGTACTACTTCCCATGAATTGCTGTCTGGCAAATATTTGAATACGAAATAAACGCCGTATGCGTAGAGTTCGCCATTGTATGAAACAAGGTTGTAGAAGTTTTCCACCATTTCTTTTCCATTAACAGTGAAAGTGATGGATGCAATGTCGGTCTTGTTCCATGTCTCTCCATTGTCTTCTGAATATACTATGCCGCCGCCAGAGAAGTCGCCGACAAAGAGTTTGTCGTTATGATATGTTATGGCGTAGCATATAGCGTATGGAACGTTTTCTCCGAGAACATCTTCAACGGCTGAAGCGTAACTGAGTAATTCCCAATTGACTCCGTTATCGGATGAACGTGCTATGTTAGCGCCTTCGCCAGCAGCGAAGATATATCCGTTGCCTTCCAAAAAGACGTTGTAATTGTAATCAGCAACGGCTGTCTTTTTCCATTGTACGCCTTTGTCGTTGGAAATATATATGCCTCCGTTCTTTTCTAGAAGAAAATCAGCGATAAGCATGTTGCCGCTTTCTGTAATGATAAATGCGTTGGTGGCAGGTTGGTGGCGAATCAATTCCCATGGATTTGTCTGTGCAAAGACTGATAAAGATAAGAAGCAAGCTAAGGTCATAGCTGCCTTCTTGATGAAGTTAAAGTAATGTTTTTTTTTCATATTTGATATAGTTTGATTTTTATGTTATTCATAATCATATTACAAAAATAATTCTTTTTGGGATATGTATGTACTTTTCAATAAATTATACCTTCAAATTATTGATTTCCTTTTGCAGCAGCTCTAAAAATCTTGCTGCGTCGCCTCCGTCCATCTGTACGTGATGGAACTGGAATGATATCGGCAATGTTGTTTTGAACCATTTCTTGCGATATTTTCCCCACATCACCATCGGGTTGAGGAATTTGTCGGTGTATTGGTTTACGATACAATCTAGTTCTGTCGCAACTACAGCTGAGGTGCCTACAATCATTGCGTCTTCGTTGAAAATGCTCTCGCATGATTCTGCAACTTGCTTGGTCAATGAAATATAATCTTTGTTGAATTGACTTAAATCATTGTTGTAATTGATGTCGCAGGAATTGATGCCGCCTTTTACATTGTTTACAATCACATTGATTGCGAGTTTGTCGTATTCAAACATTTTGTCTTCTACAGGCAATAGATAAAACTCTTCCATCTGACTTGCAGTCTTGCCGATGCACCAGCAGAGAAGCATATTCAGCTTCATGTTTCTTTTCTTGCTAATTCTGACAATATGAGTTATATCGAATGTTTTTGTCAGTGTCACCATTGGCATAGGGGAGGACATCCACATTTCAAAAGCGAAGGCTCTTTTGGTTTCTTTTGGGTTTATTTCTTTCATTTCTTGCTTTTTTTGCAAAAGTAATAAAAAATCAACTAGATATTCGTGAAAATTATTGCTGAATTTTGCATCAATTTTATGCTTTTTTAAATCTTTTTGTGATATTTTTTGATGACCTTTGCCGTGAAATATTGTATTCTGTTCTTGAAAATGCAATTAAATTGTTTTGTAAATAATTGATATTATATAAGTTAAAATAAAATTAAAAATTTTTATAAAAATGCTTGCGCGGAATAAAAAAGTTGTATCTTTGCAGCGGAGAAATGGCAGAGTGGTCGATCGCGGCGGTCTTGAAAACCGTTGTACAGCAATGTACCGGGGGTTCGAATCCCTCTTTCTCCGCAGAAGAAAAAGGAAGTGAAGAAAATCGCTTCCTTTTTTTTGTTCTATGATGTAAAACTATAAGCTATGGGTAATGACAATTCGACAATAAACAGATATTCTCATTCTGAAGAGAAAGCTAATGCTATTTCTCATGTCATTGGTGCGATAATGAGCATCATAGTTTGTTCTGTTTTCATTAAAAAGTCCATACAATCGGGAAGCGCATTGTCGATGTTCAGTATGTGTATTTATTTCTTCGGCGTCGTCAGTTCTTATGTGGCTTCTTCCGTATATCATTCCTGCCCGTTAAGAAAAGAGAATTCCAGACTTTTATTTAGAAAATTTGACCATGCCGCCATATATTGGCATATTGCCGGCAGTTACACTCCTATAACACTGATAGCTATGTACAATCATGGTGCGACAAACTGGGCTATTGGTGTCACTGTTTTCATCTGGATTTGTGCAATATTAGGAACTATACTGACATTCAGAAAGATTAAGCCTCATAGTTACTTCAAAACTGCTTGTTATGTACTTATGGGTCTGTCTATTCTCGTGGCTATAAAACCTTTGTATGAGAGTGTTGGTTTAAAAGTGCTTTTGTTTATTGTTGCAGAAGGACTTGCTTATATCATAGGAGCTGTTTTCTATAGTTTTAAAAAAACAAAATATATGCATTCGGTGTTTCATGTCTTCGTAATCTTAGGTGATGTGTTCCACATGATTGCTGTTTGGAATGTGATAGGAATGTATTTGTAAATATTTTTAATCTTATGAAACGAATATTATTTATTGTATTAACATTTATAAGTCTTAATGTTTTTTCACAAAACGAAAAGACGTTCTTCAATGGTTATGACGGCGGAATGATGCTTCATGCTGGATTTGTTTCTAAAAATATCAGTCCCGTTGATTTTAAGGCAAAAGGCGTGACGAAAGGTATCGGTGGAGCGATAAGATTCCATTTTGGAGAACATTATCGTATTGGTACAGAAGGTTATGTGTCAACATTGTCAATTAAGAAAGAATTAGTTGAAGGTAGTTACATCAAGACTTTCTGGGCTGGTCTGACAAATGACTTCTATTGGGAATTCGGTAAGTTCATGCCATACGTCGGCTTGACTGTTGGTGGCGGCACTGTGACAGATTGCTTCATCTTCGAAGGCAACAATCACGACTGGAATCCAGAAGGAACCGTGATAATCAACAAGACGGCATTTGTTGCTATCGATCCATACATCGGATGTGATTACGCTCTTACCGACGCTTTACATCTCACATTTAAAATCGACTACCTCAACGGATTCAACAAAAGCGAGTTGTATCTCCCTACAGGACCGAGATTCTATATAGGAGCGATATTTTTCCATTAAAAAGACACAAAGACACAGAGACACAAAGACACAGAGACACAGAGACACAAAGACACAGAGATTCAAAGACTCTGCGACTCTGCGACTTTGCGACTCTGCGACTTTAAGACTCTGCGTCTTTAAACGTCAGCATCGGAATATTGAGATTAAGGAAATCGTCTTTGTCGAGTTTCTCCTTGAACATAAAGTCGAAGAATCCTTTGTGATATGCAATGAACGAACTGAGGCTTATGTCGTTGCGTTCGCAGAATATCTTAAGAGCCTGTGGCGCGTTGTTGGTGTTGACGAGTTGGAAATGTATTTCACCTTCAAATTCTTTCTCGAGAAATGCTTGTTCAAGTTCTTCCATCTTGATAGCTTCTTTCTGGCTTTCGGCGTCTTCCACAAAGTGAATGACGTGAATGTGTGGTTTGTAAGGTCTTAAGATATTGAAGATTCTGTCAATTGTAGCGATGTCATATTCGTTGAAATCTGTTGCATATACAACTTCGTTGCTCTTTCTCCAGCTGTAGCCTTCAGGTATGAAGAGCATAGGAACATCGCATTTTGTCATGACGCTTTTGACGAGACTTCCTTCAAGGAAGCGTTTTCCGCCTTTTCCGCGGATACCCATTAATATAAGGTCTGGATTTTCTTTTTTGGATAATTCTATCAACTCTTCTTCAGGATCGCCGCTGACAAGTACAGGGCGTACCTTTATGTTGTCTAATCCTTCTTCATTGATTAAATTGATGAGATAATCAGTCTTCTCTACCATCGTCTGCTGTGACTTTCTTTCAAGTTCAACAAGAAGTTCTGTAGTGAAATAATTGTCGGTATCCATATTGCCAGGATAACAATTGCTTCCAACAAAAACATTGTCCATATATGCATGGAAGATGATGATTTCACCTCCTGAATTCTTTAAAAAATCGATAGCGTAAGGAAGAAGAACCTTGTTTTCTTCGCTGAAGTCGGTTGATAGTATTATTTTCATCTTGTCAAAAAATTATCTGTACAAAAATAATAATTCTTTAAAAAAGAACAAATCATTTGTCAAAAAGTTTTGAATGAATTTATAAAAAAATAAATTTATTTTGTAATAAAATATTATTACATTTGCACATCTGAAATTATATTGATGAAACATATATAAGTTGTTATTATTCTGATCTTTGTAATTAATTTGAATACATTTTAATATTAAAATCATTATGAGAAAATTATCTTTATTTTTAGTTTTGATTGGTCTTTTCTTGGTGTCATGTAATCCTAAGGAGCCAGTCGTGAAAACTCATTCTGTTACAGAAATATCAGCTAATGCTGCGGTCGGAAGCGGTGAAGTCGTAGAAGACGGAAAGGCTGAGGTTACAGCAAGAGGTATTTGCTGGAGCATTGTCGAAAATCCTACAATCGCTGACGGACATTCTAACGCTGGCGCAGGACTCGGTTCGTTTACAAGCACCATGACAGAATTGCTGAGCAATACAACTTATTATGTAAGAGCGTATGCAACAAACAGCGAAGGTACTGCTTACGGTGAACAAGTCAGTTTCATGACATTAGAGGAAATAATAGGACTCGCTTCAGTTAACACATCATTGGTTACAAGCATCACATCAACATCTGCTGTTGCAGGCGGCGATGTTACAGCCGACGGCGGCGCTGAAGTCACGGCAAGAGGCGTATGCTGGAGCACATCACAAGAGCCTACCATCGATGGCGAACACACAGAAAACGGTGCAGGCACAGGTGAATTTATATCAGAATTATCTGGCTTGGAACAAAATACAACTTATTACGTAAGAGCTTACGCAACTAACAGCGAAGGAACTGCTTATGGCGAAGAGGTAAGCTTCACAACATTGCAGGATAATGTTGTTGTAAAACCAATGGTTACAACTTTAGAAATAGCTGGCGTTTCTCAAACAACAGCAGTAGCCGGCGGTAACGTAACATCAGATGGCGGAGCTGAAGTCACTGCAAGAGGCGTTTGTTATAGCACATCACAAGAACCAACAATCGATGGCGAACATACAACAGACGGAGCTGGAACAGGTGAATATCAATCTAATTTATCTGGATTGACACCAAATACAACTTATTACGTAAGAGCTTACGCTACAAACAGCGAAGGAACTGCTTACGGCGAAGAAGTCACTTTCACCACATTAGAAGAAAATATTGTAGTTGAACCTACAGTCGTTACAGTATCTGTTACTGAAGTCACAGAGACAACTGCTGTTACAGGCGGCAACGTGACATCAGACGGCGGCGGCGAGGTGTCAGCAAGAGGTGTTTGCTGGAGCATGTCGCAAGAGCCAACAACAGAAGGCAGCCACACAACAGACGGAACAGGAACAGGTGAATTTGTTAGCAATATCACAGACTTGGCTGCAAATACAACATATTACGTAAGAGCATACGCAACAAACGAACAAGGTACATCTTACGGTGAACAAAAGAGCTTCACAACAGCTAAACATATTGAACTTCCACAAGTGACAACAGTGGAACCTACAGATGTCACAACAACATCTGCTAAGTCGGGCGGCAATGTGACATTCGACGGCGGCGATGATGTTACTGCTAAAGGTATATGCTGGAGCACTTCTGCAAATCCAACAACAAACGACGCATTCACAACAGACGGTATTGGCGAAGGCGAATACATCAGCATTATCAATGGCTTGACTGTAAACACAACTTACTATGTCAGAGCTTACGCTACAAACAGCGTCGGTACAGCTTACGGTGAGGAATACAGCTTCACAACTACATGCTCCTTGCCAACAGTGGTGACATCAACAGTGTCAAATGTCGGAATCACCACAGCACAAGGCGGCGGTAATATTACCAAAGACGGCGGCGCTCCTGTCACAGCAAGAGGCCTCTGCTGGGCAACTCATCTCGAGCCATCTCTCGAAGATAACCTCGGCTTCACAACAGAAGGCGAAGGCACTGGCGTCTTCACTAGCGAGATAACAGGATTATATGAAAATACAAGATTCTATGTAAGAGCTTACGCAACAAACAGCGCCGGCACAGCATACGGCGACGTCACCACATTCAAGACAACCGACGATGGAACTATCGCTGGCATTGAATATGTTGACTTGGGTCTTAGCGTAAGATGGGCTCCTTATAATATAGGCGCTACTTCTCCAACAGAATGCGGCGACTACTTCGCATGGGGCGAGATAACAACTAAAGACGAATATACTGAAGAAAACAGCCTCACACACGGCGTATATATGGAAGACATCGGCGGCAACCCTCAATATGACGCTGCACGCGCTATCTGGGGCTCTACATGGCGTCTCCCTTCAAGAGAAGAAATTGAAGAAATAGTGGCAGAATGTACCTGGGAATGGACAACAATAGATGGCATGAACGGATATAAAATCACAGGTCCTAACGGCAATCATATCTTCGTGCCAGCAGCCGGATGCTTCATCGCCAATGAAATAAAAATGGTGGGCGAGTACGGCATGTACTTCAGCTACAAGATGTGCGGCGACTATGTCAACTTCGCATACGGATTCCACTTCGGCATAGATTATTACGAACTTAACTGGTTGTACAGAGCATTCGGACGCTCAATCCGACCTGTAACAGAATAAGAACTCTATAAATTTTATAACTCAATAAAGATTGGGATTTCGAGAGAGATTCCAATCTTTTTTTTTGAATCTATTGGATTCTTTTTTTGGGGCGTTCCGGCTCCGCTATATCTTTGCTTGCTCCGCTCGCAAAGGATGCCGCTCCAATCCCTAACGCATTGGGAGCTACTAACTCCAAGGTGCTCACACAAAACAATAATTCCTAATAAATCAGACGTGTCAATGTGTGTTTGTTTTAGGTAACTCCTAATTCCTAATTTTTTTACACTACCTGTCTAATTTTTTTACACCAAATTTTAATAGTGAAATTTTAAGTCGTTGATAATTAGCGAATCTTGATTTTGGCATTTCTTTGGCACGTTATAAAAACGTAAATGATTAAAGAAATGAGGATGAAGACAACAAGACTCCATGACAACAAGACAACAAGTTTGTTAGATGTTGATTATAATAAGGTTCAAAAGCCAACAGCTAAAAGCCAAAGTATTATAAGAACGATTTTCATTTTATTAGTGTCTAATTTTTTGACACTCGGTCTTGCTGCGCAGTCGTCATTGATGAACATGAACGACTGCATGGCATACGCCGTGGAACATTCTACTTCTGTTGGAAAGAAAATAAACGCCCTCGACGATGCTAAACAGGATTATAATTCTTCCGTGGCATCTCTCTTTCCTTCGTTCTCGGCTAGCGTCTCTGGTGCAACTAACTTCGGACGTTCCATCGACCCGGAGACTAACAATTACACCAACGTATCTACTTTTAGCAATTCTTACGGAATATCAGGTTCCATGCCTTTGTTCGCAGGATTGCAAGGCGTCAACACTGTGCGTGCTGCTAAGGTGGCTCGCGAACGTGGCACACACGAACTGCAAATCTCTCGCGATGAAATTGCTATGCAGACTATGCAGGCTTACATCGACCTATTATATTATATAGGTACTGTGAAAATAGCTCAGCAGCAACTTGAAGATTCTCGTCAGATGCTCAAGGAAGCGAAGAAACTTTATGAGATTGGTCGTAAGAGCGCAGCCGACGTGGCAGAGGTGGAGTCGCAGGAAGCTAACTACGATTATCTTCTTACCGAACAGCAGAACAATCTCGCACTCGCCGAGATTCGTCTTCGTGAGATTATGAATTTTCCTCAAGATGAAGAATTGAATATAGACGAAAATATCGACATCGAATTTGTTTCCATGCTGACACCTGTGGAAGATGTAGTGAATCATGCTCTTAATAACAACGATAAAATCATTTCTTCAAAATTGAATACAGAATATGCTAAGTTTGCATATAAAAGAATGAAAGGAAATTATTTCCCATCATTATATCTCTATGGAGGTTATAACACCAGCTATTTCGTCAATATGGAAAATCAGGCGGCTTATGACGCTTTCCTGAACCAGCTGAGAAACAACGTCGGTTCGTATATTCAGGTGGGACTTTCCATCCCAATCTTTTCAGGATTAAGCATAAAGACATCAACGCATAAGGCTCGTAACGCATGGCGTAATGCAGAACTCGACGAGATTGCGGTACGTAATGCTGTGGAAAGCGAGGTGACGACTTCATATCAGCAGATGAAAGGCTTTGCAAAACAATATCTTCTCGGACAGAAGAAAGTGGAGGCAGCACAGCTTGCATACGACGGCATCGCTGCCAAGTTCGAGAAAGGACTTGTCACCGCAATAGATTTGCAGACAGCATCAACGACGTTATTACAAGCTAAATCAGACTGCCTGCGCTCGAAGTTGCAATACATTATAGAATATAAGATGGTGGAATATTATAATGGGATTGAATTAATTAGGGTAAATACGTTTCAATGATTCCTATGAAAATAAACACACATTGAAGCGTCTCAGAAATTGACGTAGAGACGTATCAATTACACCATAAAGAATAAACAATATGTAATTGCTGCGTCTCAGAAAATGAAAATTAAAAACGGAAAATTGAAAATTAAAAATTAAATAAAAGTGTAGAGTTGAGAACTCTAAACTTTAAACTAAATAAAAAAGTATGGACATCAAATTGGAAAAGAAAAAAGGATTGAAGGCATTGTTTCAGAAGAAGAACGTGCCGTATTTCGGTGCAGCGGCATTGTTGGTATTTATAGTGTGGCTTGCTGTGCGTGATAACAAGAGTACGCTGAGAGTCAATGCGGCTACTATGACGGTGGCTGCCGTGGAGCGAGGAGAGTTTAATGACTATGTGCGCCTTACGGGAACGGTGCAGCCTATCACCACCGTGCAGCTCACGCCATTGGAATCGGGAGTGGTAGAGCGTATCGTCCATGAAGAAGGCAGCAAGGTGAAACGCGGCGATGTCATATTGGAGATGTCGAACAATTCCCTCTCAATGCAGATTCTTCAGTCGGAGGCAGACCTCGCCGAGAAACAGAATATCTTGCGTAACACGCTCATCTCTATGGAACAGGAGCGTCTCTCTTTACGCCAGGAGAAGCTGCAGCTCGACTTGGAGGTTAGCCGTCTGAGAAGAACATACGAACAAAACAAGGAGCTTTATGAAAACGACCTCATCGCTAAGGAAGAATATCTTCAGTCGGAGGAGAATTATCAGCTCGCTGTGAATAAACGTACTCTTATCCTGGAACGTCAGGTGCAAGATTCTTTATATCGCAGCTCTCAGGTGCAGCAGATGGAAGAAAGTCTGAAGTCGATGGAGCTTAATATGAAACTCATCCGCGAACGTGTCGATAACCTCAAAGTCAAGGCTCCTATCGACGGAGAAGTAGGCATGTTAGACGCTGTACTCGGACAGTCGCTATCGCAAGGAATGAACATTGGACAGATTAACGACTTGTCGGCTTATAAGGTGCAAGCTCAGATAGACGAACATTATATCGACAGAGTGACGACAGGCTTGACAGCATCGTTTGAACGTCAGGATAATAAGTTTGAGATGAGCTTGAGGAAGGTATATCCAGAGGTGCGTAACGGACAGTTCAAAGCCGACTTCCGTTTCAGTGATGAGCTGCCCGAAAACATACGCAGAGGTCAGACATATTACTTAAATCTGCAACTTGGACAGCCTACCGAAGCAGCGATAATACCAAGAGGTTCGTTCTTCCAGAAGACAGGCGGCAGATGGATTTACGTCGTGGACGAGAGCGGCGAGAAAGCCTACAAACGCGAGATACGCATCGGACGCCAGAACCCTCAATATTACGAAGTGCTTGAAGGCCTCAATCCAGGAGAGAAAGTGATAACATCATCGTACGACAATTACGGAGATAATGAAGTGCTGGTGATTAATTAGGAATGTTTGGTAGAGACTCGTCAATGTATCCTGCAAAAAACAAATAAACATTGACACGTCTCAGGAATTGTGAATGTTTTGTAGAGACGCGTCAATGTATCCTGCAAAAATAAACAAACATTGACACGTCTCAGGAATTGAAAATTGAAAACGGGAAATTGAAAATTAAATAAATTTATAAATTGCAGTGTGCAATGAGCTGTGAGCAGTGGGCAAATCCATAGCTCGTAGCTCGATGCTCAAGGCTCAAAAATAAAAAAAGGTATGTACATCAAAAATTTCATCACATTATTACGCAGATATACCATATCGTCATTGTTGAATGTAGTAGGCATGGCGGTGGCATTTGCGGCAATTTATCTTATTTTGGTTCAGGTGAATCATGACTTGTCATTTAACAAGGTGATACCAAATTCGGAAAACATTTATAGAATGGAATTGCCAGATTGGTATGAAGAAGGCAGATGGTCAGAATATTGGAACAGACAGACTCCTGATGAATTATGTAGTTCGGTTCCTGAGATAGAAGCAGCAGGAACCATAATAACTTATCCTGTCCCTGAAGAGTATCTGCCATACGATTATTCCATAAAACGTAATCAAACCATCGATAATATCAGGATAAAGTTGTCGCAGGCTGAGCGTGAAGGTCTTGAAGTATTTCCTTTTGAATTTGTTGAAGGCGGTTTGGATGACTTCCTATCCGAAGGTGACTTTATCATCTCTGAAGAAGTGGCAAAGAAATTCGGTCTTAAAGTCGGTGATATCTTGAATTTGGGTCGTGGCCTCGCTACAGATCAGACTCATAAAATTGTAGGCGTATTTAAAAACTTTCCGAAACCGAGTAATATTGCAGTATGCGAAGGATGGGCTTGTATGGAACCTCAGGATGAAGCACCAAATAGCAATTGGGGTTATTCTTTCTATGTAAGATTAAAAGATGGCATGAGTCCAGATGAAGTGACGAAGAAAATGATAAGCCAATTTGATGAATCATTAAGAAAAGTAGGTTATTCTGAAGAAGAGATGCAATGGTATATAGAACGTGTCACACCTCGTCTTAATCCTTTGTCAGAACTTTATTTTGCTGAAGATATTAGTTCGTCGGGTTTTAAGGGAAGTCGCTCAACGACTCGTACTTTGATGGTGATAGCATTTCTTATTCTCATCATATCTTTCATTAACTTCATCAATTTCTTCTTCGCATTGATACCGACACGAATTAAAGCAATCAACACTTACAAGGTATTCGGAGCACCGACATCAAAATTACGTTTTAACATTATGTTTGAAACATTGGGTTTGATATTATTGTCAATATTGGGTGCGATGTTTTTAGTCTTTGCTTTTGCGCAAACTCCTTTAAGTGAATATATATCCTGTTCTGTTTCATTAAGAGAAAACTGGGAGTTGGCACTTTCGATGATTCTTTTCCTGATGGCATTTGCTGCGATTGTGAGTCTGTATCCAGCCTTTTATATCACGAAATTCAATCCAGCATTGGTAATGAAAGGTTCATTCCATGCCTCAAAATCAGGAAAGGTTTTGCGTTATACTTTAGTCGGAATCCAATATGTAATTTCCATCTCATTGATAATATGTTCTTTATTCATCCAAAAACAACACAAACATATGCTTAAATACGAGATGGGATTTGATAAGGAAATGTTATATACCATTGAAGTGCCTCATTCTGCACTTGGAACAACAATAGAAATGGACTATACTAAACGTGACGCTCTGACAGACAGACTCAAACAAAATCCTAATATCATAGATGTTACTTATGGCGACGGGGAGTTCGTCAACTTCGTACATATGGGTTGGGGTAGAGACTATAAGGGTCAGACTATTAATTTCATGTCATATCCTGTCTCATGGAATTTCTTGCAGATGATGGGAATCAAGATAGAAGAAGGTCGTGACTTCATGCAGTCTGATGAGCATTTACTTACTGGTGCTTATATTTTCAACAGAGAAGCTGCTGACAGATTTGGCATCGACTTGGAAACGCAAATTAAAGCACATACCAATGAACTTACTCCTGTCGTAGGAATTTGTGAGAACTTTAATTTCCAACCGCTACAATATGGTATAGAACCTTTTGCATTTATCGTCTTCGGACAATATGGTTGGCGTCATCCAAATCATGCGTACATACGTGTGACAGCAGGTGCTGATTTTAAGGAACTTAGTAAATATATAAAAGACATTATCTCTGAGTTCGCTCCCTATGTGTCTGTAGAACAAAACGAACTGAAATTCTTCGATGATGAGCTGGCGATACAATATCAGATTGAAGATAAACTTTCTACTTTGGTTACGATATTCTCGTTTCTTTCAATATTAATCTCCATCATCGGAGTCTTTGGCTTGGTGTTGTTTGAGACGCAGTACAAGCGCCATGAGATAGGAATACGTCGTATTCACGGAGCGTCGTCGGCAGGCATCATCAAGATGTTCAACAAGAAATATCTCTACATCGTGGCTATATGCTCAGCTGTTGCGATACCGATAAGTTATTACATCATAGACAGATGGATGCAGCAGTTCGCATATCGCACCGAAATGTCCGTCTGGGTTTATGTCGTTGCAGTTTTAATAATAACGATAATAACCGTCGTGACAGTCTCGCTCCGCTCATGGAAAGCAGCAAACGAAAACCCAGTGGATGCGATTTAATTAGGAATTATGAGTTTGGAATTAGGAATGTTTGGTAGAGACGCGTCAATGTATCCTGCAAAAAACAAATAAACATTGACACGTCTCAAGACGTAGGAATGATTTATATATTATGATAATTAATCAATGTGAAATTTTTAAAAGTCATTTCTTCATTACCTGAATATACTATGTATGATGAAGATATTTCATCGCCGAGTAATTTCTGTACGTATGACAGAGATTTAGTAAATTCTTGGTTAAAACGTTCTGCCGATTTTATTTCAAATGCTTTAATCTTGTTGGCTTCTTCTTGTATCACATCGACTTCAGCGGTTTGATCTCTGTAAAAATACAGATTGCTTTTAAGACCTTTATTGTATCTTTTCTTTAACATTTCACATACTACCATATTCTCAAATATAGCACCGCGTAGTGGGTGGCTTTTAATATGTTGCTCATTTTCAATGCCGAGTAAATGACATACTAAACCAATGTCGTAAAAATATAACTTTGGTGTTTTTGTAAGTCTTTTTCTAATGTTACGATGAAATGGCTGAAGCAGGAATGCAGTATATGAAGTCTCTAAAATGCTCATCCACGACTGTATTGTTTTGTAGTCAACTCCTAATTCAGATGCGATAGAAGATGCTACAAATACGTTTCCAATTCTAGATGCTACGATTGACAAAAATTTTTGAAACAAGCTAAGATCTTTTATATTAAGTATTTGTCGTACATCTCTTTGTAAATATGTCGAAACATAACTGTCATATACATCGCAAGGATTTTTTTCATCACCCCACACTGCAGGATAGAATCCCTTCCACATTAATGTGTTAGTATCAATGTTTGCGTCTCCTTTTAATTCACTTATACTTAGTGGTAGTAACCTCGTTACGGCAACTCTGCCAGCCAATGTTTGCGAGATGTTTTGCATTAGTAGGAAATCACTGCTTCCGCTTATAATAAATCTGTAATTTTTATTTTCGTCAACTACAACTTGTAATGCGGAAAATAACTCAGGTAGGTTTTGAGCTTCATCAATAATCAATCCATTAGGATATTGCAACAAAAATCCTTCAATGTCTTGCTTTACCAATGCTATTGTTGTTGATCTTTCCAAGTTAATGTATTCGTAATCAGGGAATGCCATTTTGCATAAAGTCGTTTTTCCCGATTGACGAGGTCCTGTTACTGAAATAACAGACCATTTTTTGTTTAATTCAATCAATAAATCTTGTAGTTCTCTTTGATACATAATATAGATATTAAATTGCAAATTAGGAGTTGTATTCCTAATTTGCAAATATAACAATTTTAAATTATAAAACAATTAAAATTTGAAATTATCGGATGTTCCATAGATTTAGTTTATTTGCTTTTGCAAAATTACAACATCACATTCTATAATTCAAGTAAAATAAAGTTATTTAACACAAAATGTCTATTTGTTTTACATCAACTGTCTATTATTTTTACACTGATTTTAAAGATGGAATTTTAAATGCTTGATAACTAATAATATAAAATTATGGTATATATTTGGCATGACAAAAATTGAATAAAAAAATATTGGACAAAGTCTGTTGTCTGTTGACTGTTGTCCGTTGACATTAAAAAGTAAAAAGGTATGTTAAAAGTCGAAAATTTAAGAAAGAGTTTCTTCACTGAGGAGATAGAAACCATTGCCTTGAATGGCGTTTCATTTGAAGTTAAAGAAGGTGAGTTTGTAGCAGTCATGGGTCCTTCGGGATGCGGCAAATCCACATTGTTGAACATCTTGGGATTGTTGGATAATCCTACGGGAGGCTCATATTCCTTGCTTGGCCAGGAAGTGGGCGGTCTCAAGGAGAAAGACAGGACCATGTTCCGTAAGGGCAACATCGGCTTTGTGTTCCAGTCGTTTAACCTCATCGATGAGCTGACGGTCTCAGAGAACGTAGAGCTGCCTCTCATATATATGGGAGTGAAGTCGTCGGAGCGTAAGGAGCGTGTCGCCAAGATATTAGATAAGATGAATATCTCTCACCGTAGCGAGCATTTCCCACAGCAGCTCTCAGGCGGACAGCAGCAGCGTGTGGCGATAGCGAGAGCCTTGGTGTCGAACCCTAAGCTCATCCTTGCCGACGAACCTACGGGCAACTTGGATTCTAAGAACGGACAAGACGTGATGAACCTTCTTAAAGAACTCAACCAAGAAGGAACCACCATCATCATGGTGACACACTCACAACACGATGCAGCCTTCGCAACAAGAACCATCTGCCTCTTCGACGGCAAGATAGTGACAGATGTGAAGAACAGACTGTGATGAAAAACGATAAAAACCTATAAAATGAACACATTAAATTACTCTATTCGCTATCTGCTGAAGAACAGAGGTAACTCGGCGACACGTATTATTTCTTTGTCGTTAGGCTTGATAGTGGCTCTTGTTATCATTTCTTTTGTGGGACTGAAGCTGTCGTATAACAGTTTTTTCCCAGATAAAGAGAGGATATATCAGGTGTGGAATATCTCGCCTCAGTTCGGCTTGAATGGGGTTAACAATCACATGGTTATGCCACTCGCACCTAATATGGCAAACGACATTCCTCATATTGAGGCTGCAACGCATTATGTCGATAATCTCCTTCAGATAAATCATAATGGAAATAATATTGACGTGTCAATGTTGAATGTTAACCAGGATTTCTTTGAAGTTCTTGACTTCGGCATGATTAGCGGTGACGCTCGTCGTGTGTTGTCGGAAGAGGGTAGGGCAGCTAATGAAGTACTCATCTCTAAGAGACTGTCTGACATATTATTTGGAAAAGAAGATCCTCTTGGAAAGATGATAGAAACGACGCATGAAAACAAATATGTCGTTGGCGGTGTGTTTAAAACGCCTCCAGTAAATAACACCATCGGTCAGTTTGATATGCTTTGTTTTATCGATTATCGTAACGGAGATTATAACTGGACAGGTTCCGACCGTTATCCTACATATTTCAAATTGCGTGAAGGATGTGATATAGCTGAAGTTGAGGCGCAGATGGATGAGTTTGTAAAACGTTATCCTGACTACAAATACTATGTTGATAAATGGCAGCTTAGTTTCAGTTTCATTCCTATAGATAAAAGTATGTTTTTTAAAACTAATATAAAACAGACATCTATCTTGCTGGGAACGATAGGTTTTGTTGCAATGCTGATAGCGTGTCTCAATTATGTTTTGCTCACGATTTCGTCATTGTCTCAAAGAAGTAAGACAATAGCGATGCTGAGATGTAATGGCGCAAAACGAAACGATATATTTAACATGTTGATTTTTGAGACATTGCTGATTTTATTCGTTGCGATATTATTGTCTATTTTGATAATAATGTGTTTAAGCAAAGAAATATCAGAGATGTTTTTTGATGTGAAAGTGCTGTTTGCATTGGAAAGGATTTGGATTCCTGCTGTGGTGTGTGTCGTTGCGTTTCTTGTGGCTGGTTTGATTCCTGCTGTAATATTTTCATCGGTAAAGTTGCATTATGCTTTTCGTGGTGGTTTTGAGAATCGTAAATGGTGGAAGAAGACGCTCCTTTTTGTGCAGATTTCTTGTACAACAGCTATAGTGATTTTTCTTGGCACTACGATGCGCCAGTCTGAATATGTCTTGACAGCAGATCATGGCTATAAATATGATAAGATTATGACTGTCTGTATTCCTGGGACAACGGCGACGCAGCTTGCGATACGCGATGAACTTTTGAAGCAGACATGCGTGGAAGATGTCGGTATTTCGTTAGGTTATCCTGTCTGGGGTTATTCTGGCAATCCAATCTATGACTCTCAGTGGAATCTGCTTTTCTCATGCCGCTGGGAGATAGCCGATGAGCATTATATCCCGACGATGCAGATGAAAATCGTTGAAGGCCGTAATTATACAGCTACTGATGCTCCGAATAAGGTGCTCGTCAATGAGGCGTTTGTTGAATATCATGGTTTTACTGATAGTCCTATAGGCAAGGTCTTTTATAAAGGTGATAACGGCACATACGAAATAGTTGGAGTTGTCGCTGATTATCAGATGGGAGGCGGATGGGTGCAGCCTATAGTGATACATCCATTCCATGCTTATCTTGACGAGAACAGAGTCAATACATTTCAGTTTAATATCAGGATGACTGATTTTTCAGCTGAAAATATTAAGACAATAAAAAATATAATTGATGAATTTTACACTTCAGCTTGGCAATATAGTTTCGTAACATTCAATGAAAGAATGAAAGATAACTATTATCAGTTCCGTCATTTGCGTAATGTAGTTCTGATTGCAGCTCTGGTGACATTGATAATCTCGTTGATTGGACTGATTGGATATTTGGGTAATGAGATGCAGTCGAGGAGGAGAGAAATAGCGATTCGTAAGGTCTGTGGCGCTACGGTGTCTGAAGTGATTAAAAAACTGAGTTTGAATATTTCTTTGGTAGTGTTGCCTGCAATAACAATAGGCGTTGTTGCGGCTGTTATAGGTGGACGTTATTATCTTGAGATGATAAGAACTGATTCTAATTTAGTTACATCACTGTCATTTTGGATTTTTCTTGCCGGAGTGATGTTAGTGCTTTTCATCATCTATGCAGTAAATATTTTGTGTTTTTGGAAAGCAGCAAACGAAAACCCTGTGGAGGTATTGTAGAGACGCTATATTTTGCGTCTGTGGGTGCAATGTTGTAGAGACGCAACATTTTGCGTCTCTACGATGGAATGAATGCAAAAATTGAAAACGGAAAATTGAAAATAAATCTCACGTAAAGACGCACGGCCGTGCGTCTCTACCCGAGAGGAAAACAAAAATGAATTATTAACCTAGGACAAAGTCTGTTGTCTGTTGACTGTTGTCCGTTGACATTAAAAAGCTAAATAAATGAAGATAGCATTAAAAAACTTCTTGATGACATTGAAACGTTATAAGGCGGCATCGTTTCTGAATATCGTGGGCCTGACCTTCGCCTTTGTGGCGTTTTATGTCATAGCCTCGCAGGTTGTTTATTCTCTGACGTATAATCATTCTCTCAAGGATTCTAATCGCACATATTACGTGGCAGCTCTGCAGAAATGGAACGACGAGTGGAGCCTGAACTGTCCTAATCCTTTATGTTATGAGGTGGCAGACATCATGCCAGAGGTGGAAGCGATGGCGTCGATGAAACCTTATTATTTCCCTGATAAGGTATATGCCAAGGTGAACGGACATGATTTCGAGAAGTTTCCTTACGGCATAACAAATTGTAATTTCTCAATAACGGATGTCTTTGACTTTAAGATATTGTCAGGTAATATACAGGACTTCAATGTGCCTAATGCTGTCATCATCTCTGAATCTGCTGCCAAGATGATGAATGTGGAAGTAGGCTCGCTGATTTATACCGAAGGCGGTGAGAGAATGGATAGCGGAATACCAGAGAATTCTTTTTCCGTAGTGGCAATCTTCGAAGATTTTGACGACAACACTTCTCTCTCTTCTCGTCCCATCTTTTTAAATGATGAACGTAAGGATGGAATGACCAACAACAACTGGAACTATCGTGTCATTGTGCGTCTTAGCGATGAGTCGTCTGAAGAGAAGTTTGTGGATTTGTGGCAAAAGAGATATGCCGAATGGTGCTTCGAACAGACACGTGAATATGTAGAACGTTTTGGCACTGATGAAGAGAAGGCTTCTTTAGAAGAAATGCTAAACAAAGAGATAGATGAAAGTGGATACGTCGTAGATGAAATGATGAAAGTTCCGATACGTCTTGTTCCTTTCGATGAATTATATTTCGAGACAGAGTTTAGTGGCAACAGCATGTCGCAGACTTTAGTGATGATAGCCATCGCCCTTGTAATTGTGATTGTCGCCTTCATCAACTTTGTCAATTTCTTCATGGCTCTCGTGCCAATGCGAATGAAGGCTGTCAACATCTGCAAGGTGTATGGAGCCGACCAAAGAACACTGCGCTGGAATTTCATCTTCGAAGCTATTGGTCTTGTGCTGATAGCGTTGCTGCTGGCGTTGTATTTAGTATTCGCAATACAAGATACTTTCATCTCCAATTATGTGACATGCTCTTTGGCGTTGAGCGACAATATGCTGACGATAATAATTGTATCGTTGATAGCATTGACGATAGCTGTTGTGTCAGCCGTTTATCCAGCTTTTTATATCACGAAGTTCAATGCGTCATTGGCTGTCAAAGGCGGATTCGCTTATTCTAAATCAGGAAGATACCTCCGTTCGGGACTTGTCTCTATTCAATATGTTGTCTCCATGATTTTGATTATCGTCACGGCAGTTTTCTTTCTTCAATATCGTTATATGATAAGGTATGACCTTGGCGTGGATAAGGAAAACGTATATTCATTCTCAGCAGACATACCGGCTCATCAAGGGGAGACATTTATCCAGAAGTTGGAATCTCATTCTCAGATTAAGGAAGTGACGGCTTCGTTGAGTTCCTTCTTCGGAAGTTATTCCAGCATCAACGGACGTATTTTAGGTGAGGACGTTTATCTTATTAACGTATGGTATGTACGTCATAACCTCCCTGAATTTTTTAGGATACCTATAATTCATGGAGAAGGATTGAGAAACATAAATGATGTGTTGATAAATTCTTATGTGAACAAAGGCGTTGGCTTGAAATTAGGTGACTTCATTGACGAAGGCTGTGAAGTAAAGGGAATTATTGATAATATTTACAATCTCTCATTGAAAGACGGTCATGTAAATTCAGCATATTATTGTTCTGATAATTATAATAATTTCTATTTCCGTACGCATGAAAATGCTGATATTGAAGCTATATGCGATTATGTGAAGAAATGTGTCAAAGAAGTTGCGCCTAATGCGTATGAGCCTGACGTACAGATTCTTGACGAAAACATAAAACGTATCTACGGTGATGTCAAGAAGCAGATTGTTCTCATCGGCATCTTTGCTTTGATAGCTATAGTCATCTCGCTTATGGGAATATTCGGTATTGTTCTTTTCGAGACGCAGCACCGTCGTCGTGAGATAGGAATACGCAAGGTATATGGTGCGACAACTGAAAATCTTATCATTATGCTTGTCAGAAGATATGCTGTGATAGTAGTAATGTGTTTCGTTGTGGCAGCGCCAGTTGCGTACTATATCACCTCACGCTGGTTAGAGCAGTTTGCCAACAGAATCACCATGCCGTTATGGATTTATCCTGTCGTGCTTTTGCTTATAATGACAATCACGGTTTTGATAGTGTCGTTACGCTCCTGGAAAGCAGCGAACGAAAATCCGGTGGAGGTGTTGTAGAGACGCGTCAATGATTCCAATAAAAATAAACACACATTGACACGTCTCAGGATCTGACGTAGAGACGTATCAATTACACCATAAAAAATAAACAATATGTAATTGCTGCGTCTCATACTCTTGCGAATTGAACCGTTGTCAGTTGTCCGTTGACATTAATAGAAAACGTTAAAATCTTTTATGAATTTTTCTCTTGACAAATGTCTTTTGATATTATATTTTTGCATTAGCATATAAAATAAAAGGTAATTATATACCAAATTTAAATATGTTTTAAATACAAATTATTATTTTTGTAAAAGAACCCTAAAATCAAAATTAAAATGGAAAATTTAGTGGATAAAGCTCTCAAGGAAATGATTTCTAATGCACTATTAGAATTAGAAGATGTTGCTAATAGTGATGTTTTATGTTATTCTGGTCCTATTATAGATGGAAATGAAAATGTTTTTTTAGATATAATTGAGGAATTAGCTGATAGTCCAGATAAAAGAGATTCTCTGATGGTTGTTTTGACTACTACAGGGGGTAGTGCAATGGCGGTGGAACGTTACGTTAATATAATAAGGAAACATTAAGGAAAGTAATACGTAGATATTATAATCTGTCAAAAGATATGATTAATAAATATGGATTAAATATTTTTATACAAACAAGAAAGTATCTGTGATTATGGAAGATAGAATAAAAGATGTATTGAATAATTATACTTTTTCTCAACAAGATAAAGATACGATAAAGGAATATGAGAAATCTGTAAAGGATTTTGAACAGCTTATCAATCGTGGAATTACAAAATCAAGAGGATATAACTTGCAAACAATTGATGATGCGTCAGATAGTATGCAAAAATATACTATAAATTAATTGCTCATTATGTCCAAAAAAGGTAAACTCCTCATCGTTGATGATAACACTAATATCTTGTCGGCTGTCAAGATGCTGACGGAGAACTATTTCGAGAAAGTGACAACTCTCGATTCTCCTAAGTCGCTCATATCTACTATACAGACAGAATCGCCTGACGTGATTCTCCTCGACATGAATTTCCACGCTGGAATAAATACTGGCAACGAAGGTATCTTTTGGCTTAATGAGGTGAATAATAAATTTCCAAAAATCAAAGTCGTTCTCTTCACCGCTTACGCTGACATCGACCTCGCAGTGCGTGCTATGAAAGACGGTGCCTACGACTTCATAGTGAAACCTTGGAACAACGAGAAACTTATCGAGACGTTGCAAAACGCTTATAACGAAGGCCGTGAGAAAAAGAAACCTTCTAAACCTAACGACATTGCTGATGAATCTCAGATGTTCTGGGGCAACTCTCCGGAGATGCTGCGTATCAAAAATATCGTTGAGCGTGTGGCAGCCACCGACGCTAATATCATGATTACCGGCGAGAACGGTACTGGTAAAGAGGTGCTGGCTCGTGAGATACACCGACTTTCTTCACGTTGTAACAATGAGATGATTTCTCTCGACATGGGCGCGATTCCTGAGACGCTCTTCGAAAGTGAGCTCTTCGGTCATAAAAAAGGCGCTTTCACCGACGCTCATTCTGATAGGATGGGAAAGATGGAAGCTGCCAACAACTCGACGCTCTTCATGGACGAAATAGGTAATATGCCGCTGCATCTTCAGGCTAAATTGCTAACAGCTCTTCAAAACAGAAACATTACTCGTCTCGGAACGAATAGCCCAATAAACATCGACATACGTCTCATAACGGCAACGAATCGTAATTTGTTCGAGATGGCAGAGAAAGCGGAGTTTCGTCAGGATTTACTATTTAGAATCAATACGATACATATCAATATTCCGCCATTGCGTAACAGAAAAGAGGATATTATTCCTCTTACAGAGATGTTCCTGAAACGTTATTCTGAGAAATATAAAAAGGATAATATAAGTATTTCAAAATCAGCAGAGGACAGACTGATGAATCATCGTTGGGATGGCAATATCCGCGAACTTCAGCATACTATTGAAAAAGCCGTCATCATGTGCGATGATAATGTCATTAACCCTGAACATCTCGGTCTTTATCAATCTGTATCATCATCGTCGTCATCAGACAACGGTTCCACTCTTGAAGATGTCGAACGCAGAACGATAGCGGAAGCTATAAACTCTAACAACGGCAATCTCTCGCTTGTGGCGCAGAAACTCGGCATCACTCGCCAGACTCTTTACAACAAGATAAAACGTTATGGTCTATGAGAAAAAACAGAATCTCATATAGACGTATCATATTATATATCATATTCTTGATATTGATGAGTGCAGCAACATGCTTATGTGTGACATATAAGAAATTCGCATTGTTGCTCGTCTGTATCCCTTTATTAATAATATCAATAGTAAAATTAGTCTCGGTTTATAATGGTATAATCAATCGTCTTTCTTTTATCATCAAAGCTGTGAAGAATGACGATTATTCTTTTCGTTTTTCCGAGAATCCTGACAGCACGGAAAATTCTTTCGTGAATCATTCGCTCAACCAAATCAAAGATGTGATGGACGAGAAGAAACGTCTCATGCGTGAAGATGACAAGAACTTCGAGCTGATAATGGAATGTGCCAATATCGGCATCATGCTTCTAATGAAGAACGGAACAGTGATGCATGCTAACTCTAAGGCCTTGGCATTCTTTTCTTTGCCGAGGATAAGTCATATAGAACATCTGCGAGCTCAGTCGGATGAACTTTTTGATATTTTAAATGACATTAAGCCATCAGAACAAAAGAGCCTGCGTTATTCTACTGAGATGGGTGACGTCAATCTGTTTTTAAGCTGTGCTGAGATTAAATATAAGGAAAAGGATATTAGAGTCGTGACTATAGGAAATATCAATAAAGAACTTGATAATCAAGAGGCAGAGTCGTGGGAGAAACTGACGCGCATTCTCACTCACGAGATTATGAATTCTTTAGCTCCTATAACTTCGATAAGCAACACCTTGATTGATAATATTGAAAATCCTGATAGAGTAGGAGAGGGACTTGAGATAATTCACAGCACAAGCGAGCGTCTCATGAAATTCGTCAACTCATTCCGTCAGGTGACGCGTGTGCCAATGCCGCAGAAGTCGCCTTTCTATCTTAAAGAATTGATTTCAGATGTCTTGGCTATTGCCAATCTTGGTGATATAAATGTTATAGTTAACATAAATCCTGAAGATACAATGCTTTATGCCGATAGGACACAATTGGCGCAAGTAATGCTTAATCTTTTGAAAAACGCTGTGGAATCATGCGAGGCTAACGAGAAACAAAAGGATTATGTCATTGAGATACAGTCGCAGATAGATTCTGATGAGCGAATAAGAATAGAGGTCTCAAATAATGCAGGACGAATACCTGACGAGGTGGCAGAAAATATCTTCACTCCGTTTTTCACTACCAAACAAGATGGCTCTGGCATCGGATTGGCTATATCACGTCAAATAATACGACTTCATGGAGGTTCTTTGCATCTCTCCAAAAACACTGAAGAAAAAGTGACGTTCATGATAGTTTTGGAATGATTTTTCATAAATTTGCATTTAAATAAATTCTCTTATGAAATACGAACAACTAAATAGAAAAGGATGGATTATAGCATTGATATTTATAATCTTATCTGGTCTGTTTATTCAATGGTCGTATATGAACGAATTCCCTTCTTTCATTCATGCTTGGTCACAGACCGACAGATATGCTATCGCTTTGGGTTTCGTTAATAATGATTTGGATTTTTTCCATCCCGAGACTTTCATCTATAACAAACAATTTCCTCACCAATGGAGTGTCCCTCATGAAACGACTATCACCTCAGTCGATTTTCCTATACTTGAATATGTCGTAGCTATCATAATGAAAATCAGTGGTGATACATCTCCATGGATTTTTAGGATGTGCTCACTGATAGTCGCATTCATCGGAATGTTTTTCTTATATAAATTAACATTCATAATAACCAAAGACTGGATTAAATCTGTATTTGTCGTAGCAGTAGCGATGACCTCTCCAATATATGCTTATTATTACAATGGTTTTATTCCTAGTATTCCAGCATTGACATTTATGATAATAGCATTTTATTATTATCTTAAATATCTGAATGACAATGAAAAGAAGTCGTTTATAATAACAATTGTATTTTGTACGCTTTCGGTTTTGGTCCGTTCTTCCTTTGCTGTCGCCTATGTCGCATTGCTTGGTTTTGAGTTCTTAAGAATATTAAAGAAAGAGACATTGTTTGTTAACAAAATACTTCCGGTGTTAATTTCTTTTATGATAATATTGCTGTATTATCTGTGGAACAAGCATCTCGCTGCGGAAAACGGAACCTTGTTTTTAGGAGAATTGATTCCCGCAAAGAATTGGGATGATTTCGTTTATAGATTTACGAAGACTAAAAACAATTGGCTGTATCATTATTTTACAAATGTCCATTATTGGATTTTTGCTTTTGTTATTGTTGTTTTGCTTTCTTTCTGCATGTATAAATTTTTCAGAAGAAAGAACGATGTAGTAACGAGTGAAAAAACTGCAACTCTCTCATTATGGTGGCTTTGCGGAATTATGATACTCGGCAATATCATTTTCTTTATCGCAATGATTAAGCAATTCCAGAATCATGATTATTATTTCATTGATTCGTTTTTCCTTCCTATATTATTGTTGCTTATATTGTTGCTTAACAAATTGCCAGAGATATCAAATTATAAACAAGGAATTATTGCTTTTTGGGGAGCGGCATTCTTAATATTTTTTATGTTAAAAGATGTTAAGGAAATGCAGGTTAAAAGAAGGGCGATATGGCGTGGGCCAGATTCAGAAAGAACGATAAAGAATTATCAGGGTTCAGAGCAATATTTGGATTCATTGAATATCTCTAATGACGCTAAGATATTGACGCTCTACGCTTATCCTCAAAATGCTGCTTTCATTATGATGAATAGAAAAGGCTATACTGCGATGTTTGACAAACATGATATGGTAAAGAATGGACTCACTTTCGATTATGATTATCTTATCATAGAAAATGAAATCCTTAAAAAGAAACTTAAAGAAAATAAAGAATTTCTTTCCGACTTAAGATATTATTCTGATAACGGCAAGATTACGCTTTTTGTTAAAAATGAATAATATTAACGTTCATTCCTTACCTTGAAATTTTTTATCTCGCTTCTGAAGTCACCTGTTTTTTCTAATGGAAATACCAATGTCCTGACGTAATACATCTTGCTTTTTCCTTCGTTATGAAACAGCGTCTGTTTGTCGAGTGTCTCTTTTAATTCTCCATTAATATAAAGGTATGTCGCTTCTTTATCGCCGCAAATCGTGATATGCAGTTTTTCCTCAGGATAAAACTTGAAGTTGAACGTGTTGAGATAAGAATCTCTTGCAAAGCCTAGTTTTCCTTCGATAGGGTCGGAGAGGTAGAAGACTGCATCTCTCGATTCGAATAATATTGTTCCTTTCTTTTCTTCTTGATAGTCAATGTCGAAAGAAATGCTGTACTCAAATCCTATTTCCCTTATTCCTGTCTCTTTCACTATGTTTTTATTAGGTTTTAACAAATCAATCTTTATCAATGATTTAGCTTTTCCATCAAAACGACCGGCTATGTTCAGTCCCGGAGCGTCGCTGAGATTCTGTCGTTTCTTATTAAATTCGTCGTAAGGCGTTTTTGTGTCAGTTCCGCTCCACATCTTTGTCGCCATTGTCTGCATCGCTGGGAATACACGATAATGTATATCCTTGATACTTATGCCGTTGCCAGCGTGGTCGTTCCAAACAGCAAAAGAGCCTCCTTTGATTTGCGGATGCTTTTCTTCAAACTTCTGATTCCCAATCTGTGCTGGTGTCCAGTTGTTGTAAAGATACTCGCAGTTGAGATAGTCGTAATAATATCCTGCTGCTGGAACTATATATGTCAATCCATCAGGAATGCTTAACAAATCGTAACCTAAGTCCATCATTTCCTTTGGGTTGGCGTATCCGTTATACCAGGCGTACATCAATACATTATCTACTTTCACTGGTGTTGCACCCTCGGCATGAGTCAATGCTCCCCAAACGCAAGCCTGCTTTCCGTATTTCTCAGCTTCGCGGATGCAATGGTCTGTGAAGTGTCTGAACTTCTCTACCACGAGGCTGTCTTTATTGGAATATTCGTCGGTGCCGACATGAAAACGCGGGCCTCTAAACACAGGTTCGTCTCCGCTTAAATATTCCATGAAAAGAGAATCTACGAAGTTATAAGTCTCTTCCTTGAAAAGGTCTAGATGGTCTTTGCCATAATCCTCGCTGCCGAGTTCGGGACGATAATGAACGAATGCCAAAGAATGAGCTGGTACGTCAAATTCTGGAATTATCTCAACACCTAGTCTCTCTGCATGTCTCTGCAATTCAATGAATTCTTCTTTGGTATAATAACCATCGCGAGAGGCGAGTCCTGGAAAATAGTCGCTCTCCAATCTGAAGCCGGATGGTGTCTTATCCCAGTCGTTATTGAAATATTGCTTGAAGCCATTGTCGTTGAGATGAATGTGAAATGTATTCATCTTATAATAAGCCATGAAGTCGATATATTCATGTAGAAAATATATCGGTATGAATTTGCGTCCGCAGTCGAGCATAAAGCTGCGCATCTCGTAGTCGGGGTAGTCGGTTATTCTTCCTTTCGGCAGCGACTGATTGTTCTGTTCCGCTATTTGCAGAATGGTACGCGTTGCCCAGATGGCAGCGCGACGTGAATTGGCTTTAATCTCTATTTTATCGTTTATGCATATTTCGTATTCTTCGTATTTTAAGTTCTTGTCTTTGTTTATGTTGAAAACAATATCGCCTTCTGATGATTTGCCGTCACTTGTTTTGAGCTTTATTCCAAACATCTTTTCAAAATCGCAAGAAAACAGATGTGCTATTTCTGCAAATTCCTGATTGTCTTTAGGAAAGATAATCTTGGTTTTAGAAGTTATTTGGAATACACCAGAATTTCCTTCCCAATGTTTTAACTCAGGAATCACGAATGGTTTTTCGTTATTTTTAGTTTGAGCAAAAATTGATGTTGAGAAGATAAAACATATAATGATAAAAATTGTTAACTTTTTCATAAACATATAAGAAGTTTAATTTATTGATATGCAAAAGTATGAATATTTGTTATGGAAAACATCGTTTTGCTAAGTAATTATTTATAAATTTGCATAGAAATTATTTATTTGAAAATTAAGATTGAACTTATGTTGATACAATTATTATTTGTCCTTATCTGTATAATAGTAGGAGCCCGTATTGGAGGTGTCGGATTAGGTGTTATGGGTGGACTTGGAGTCGCTATTTTGACTTTTGTCTTTGGTTTGGAACCGACAACGCCACCTATTGATGTAATGCTTATGATAGCTGCTGTCATCTCGGCGGCTGGCGCTATGCAGGCGGCTGGCGGTCTGGATTTTCTCGTTAATATTGCTGAGAAAATATTAAGACGTCATCCTCAAAATGTCACATTGCTTGCTCCATTAGTTACTTATACTTTTACATTCTTGGCAGGTACTGGTCACGTAGCTTATTCTGTTTTGCCAGTCATTGCGGAGGTGGCGCGAGAGACTAAGATTCGTCCGGAACGACCACTCGGCATTGCGGTCATCGCCTCACAGCAGGCTATCACAGCTTCGCCTATCTCTGCTGCTACAGTAGCGCTGCTCGGACTTCTCGCAGGTTTCGATATCACATTGTTCGACATACTCAAGATAACAATACCAGCAACACTTATAGGTGTTATTGTCGGTGCCTTCGCTTCTATGAAAGTAGGCAAGGAACTCGTCGATGACCCTGAATATCAAAGACGACTTAAGAGCGGAGAACTCGATAACTCTCATGTTGAATTGAATGATATCAAGAACCTCTTCAGTGCAAAGTTGTCAGTGATTCTTTTCATAGCAGCGACAATCCTCATCGTTTTATTCGGTTCTATTCCATCATTACGTCCTACTTTCGACGGAAGAACATTAGGAATGCCATCTTTGATAGAGATATTGATGCTTACTACTGCTGCTGTTATATTGTTAGTTACCAAGACTTCAGGAGCTAAGGCTGCACAAGGCAGCGTCTTCTCCGCCGGTATGCAGGCTGTCATCGCTATCTTCGGTGTCGCTTGGATGGGAGATACATTTATCAATGGCAATATCGCACAACTCACCGGTTCTATCGAAGGCATTGTGACAGAGATGCCATGGCTCTTTGGTGTCGCTTTGTTCGTGATGTCAATTCTCCTTTATAGTCAGGCTGCTACGGTACGCGCTATCATGCCTCTCGGCATCGCCCTCGGATTAAACCCTATGCTTTTGATTGCGTTGTTCCCAGCGGTAAACGGATATTTCTTCATACCTAATTATCCTACAGTGGTCGCAGCAATCAACTTCGACAGAACAGGCACAACAAAAATCGGTAAATATATTCTTAACCACTCCTTCATGATGCCAGGACTGGTAGCAACCATAGTCGCAATAGGAGTAGGGCTGTTGATGATACAGGTCTTTTAATAAAGACATAAAGACGCAGAGACACAGAGACGCAAAGTGTTTCTGCGTCTTTTTTTTATGATAGGCTTTTAATCATCTTTATGCATCCAGAAGAAATTGTTTTGATTTTATTTTGAAGAGATATTCTTTCTTCCTTATTACATATTTTAAAATCTTCGCATAAATAAAGCATAGAGTTTACTTCTGAGCAGCTGCCTCTTGATATGTTAAGGTATGAAATGAATTTTTTATCAGAACCTGAATCAAATCCCTCAGCTATGTTATTCATGATACTGATTGCGGCTCTTTGTATTTGATCTTTAAAACCGTAGTCCTTGCAATCTTTCATTAAATAGTAAATGTCATTGACGGTATTTCTTGACAACTGCCAAATGTACAAATTCTCTATAGATCTACTCATGATATTTAAATTATTAATGTTACTTTATATAATCAAATATCATGCTATAAATAGTTAAAAATCATTAACTTACGACTCTACAACTCTGTGTCTCTGCGACTTTGCGTCTCTGCGTCTTAAACAATCACTCCAACAACAATAGCTAATCCCACTTTTATTGCTTTTGAAACTAAAAACGCTTTTCTTGATTCTGCTAATAATGGCAGTGCTCCGTGGCCGTCTTGTACTATGCAGTTGGCGAGGAATATTCCTAATGGCAAGTCGCCGTTTGCAAATAATATCAAGAATATCAAATGTGGCCCTGACTGTGGTATGAGACCAATTAAGATTGCTATCAATAAGACTATAAATGGTTTAGAGTCGATTAGATTTTGGATGTTGACGAAGTTGTTTAATATCGTGAGGCATAATATAACTCCGAAAGTCCATAGGAATATCTTAGGAAGGTGAACCTTGATGACATGCTGCCACATGTGTTCTTCAAGAAAATGTTCTTCTGCAACAATGTTGATTATCAATATTGCTACAAATAATACTATGAGAATTATACGAATCCAGTCTGCTTCACCGCCATGATCGTGATGATGGTGATGAGCATCGGCTGTTGGACATTGGCTGTTGAGCTCGGAACTGTGAGTGTGAAAATCATGGTCGTGATTGCAATGATGATGTTCTTCTTCACTATCTTGTAGTCTTGTAGTCTTGTGGTCTTGTTGACTTTCAAGAGAATGAACGACGCTTTCTTCCGTTTGTCCGCCCATTAAAAGATTAAGGTGATGTGAGCCATCGATGACACCGCTTAACACTAAAATCAAAACTCCTAAACTTAGAGTGATGAGCAAAGCTCTTACGAAACTGATGTTTTTTATGTTAGACTTGATGCTATGATGTTTATGGTGATGATGATGGTCGTGACTGCAGGATTCGTTTTCGTGAATAGGGAAGGACATCTCCTTGTTTTTGAGTCCTATGAATTTGTTTTTCATCGTAAGTTGCAGAGCTACTGCTACTGCTATCGAGATGCCTATGATTATCAAATTGATATATAAGGCTTTCTCAGGGAAAAGCGAGAACATGAAAAACGATTCGTCGCCGGTTGTTGATATCAGGGCTGCCATCAATGCAGGGAAGTTGACGACTCTATGGACGTAGAGAGATACAACGGTGTAAGTGCCGAGACATCCAGGAATGACGCCCATTACGATAGCGAATAAAATCTGTATCCAAGGCGACTTCTGTAGTTTCTTCGACCAAATGCCGCCGGTTCTCACATTGATAAATTCAATCACCATCATCATGCCGATAACAAGTGTTGTGATGATAAGTGTCTGTTGCAGAATGATATATAAAGTCTGTAAATTCATAATATTAAATAATGTTTTATTTTACAAAAATGCAACTTTTTTAGCAAATAGAGTTGGTGTTTTGTTTAAAAAAATGCAGCGTCTCATTACAGATAGCCTCCGGTGCGTTAGGGATTGAAGCGGCATCCTTTGCGAGCGGAGCGAGCAAAGATATAGCGGAAAGCCCGACGGCAGAGCCGGAACGCCCAGATGTTAATCTTTCGTTAAATTTAAACAATAACTATTTCAAAATGTTTTTCAAGCAAATTGTAAAAAACAACATTATGAAAAAGTTTACATCACTTAAGAAAATCCTCGTAATGACCTTATTTATGGGCGTACTTGGAGACTATGCTTACGCACAATTTTCGTTAAGCGGCGAAGTAAGACCTCGTATGGAATACCTTCACGGATATTCTACCTTGACCGACAAAGACTCTGATCCTGCGGGATTTGCGTCACAAAGAACAAGAGTCAATTTCAATTATTCACATGATAGAGTGAAAATGGGAATATCAATGCAGGACGTATTTATCTGGGGCAGCCAGCCACAACTCTTTTCAACATCTAACAATGTCAGCGTTCACCAAGCTTGGGGTCAATATTTCCTTTCACCATCACTCTCTTTAAAACTTGGCCGTCAGGAGCTTGTCTATGACGATGAAAGAATTTTCGGTAACTCCAACTGGGAACAACAAGGCAGAAGTCACGATGTCGCACTCTTGCGTTATGATGGTATGTTAAGAATCGACATCGGTGCTGCCTTCAACCAGAATGAAAAGCATCTCAGCGGTACATATTATAAATTGAACAACTACAAGATGATGCAGTTTATCTGGTTGAATACAGACATCGTTGAAAATCTTAACCTTAGTCTTTTGTTCTTGAACAATGGCTATCAATACGACTACAAAGTGACAGAAAATGGCGTCGCTCATGATGCGTCGAAGAATATCTTCAACCAGACAATAGGTGGACGACTTGTCTATGCTCCAGCTGATTTGAGCGTTCATGCATCTGGCTATTACACTATGGGTAAAGATACTAAAGACAGAGAGTTGTCAGCATATTATGTCGGTCTAGGCCTTGATTATCAAATGACAGACGATTGGAATGCTGGCTTGGGTTGGGAATTGCTTTCCGGTACCGACCAAAAAGACATGATTGAAAATCCTGACGGATACAAAAACAAGTCATTCAATCCCTTCTACGGAACTTCTCATAAGTTTAATGGCTTTATGGATTATTTCAATGCTAATGGTAATTGGGCTAATTCTGTGGGTCTTAACGACTTGTTCGCATCAGTGCAATACTCAAGAAGAAATTTTGAAATCAATCTTACAGGACATGCATTCTTGACAGCTGCCGATGTGATTAAAGACGGAAATGTTGATGAAAAAATGGAATCTTATCTGGGCACTGAAATTGACTTGACCATGTCATATAAGCTTTCAAAGACTTCAAATGTCGTCTTAGGCTATAGTCAGATGATTGGTTCTGAAACACTTCAAGCTATCAAAGGCGGCAACAAAGACGCTTGCAACAACTGGGCATATCTTATGTTTACTTTCAAACCTGTCTTCTTGAAATAAATTTGTGAATATCTGTGATTTTACTGAAGTAGAGGGATTTTTGTCTCTCTACTTTTTTTATATTTGCAAAAAAAATATACATGACAAAAGATAAATGTTTTTATGTAGGTAAAATCGTCAAGACACATGGTCTTAAAGGCGAAGTGACTTTACGTATCGATAATGAACAATTCGATGACATAGAAGAGTTGAACTACTTCTTGCTCGATGTCAATGAACAGCTTATACCATATTTTATTGAAGATATCGCATACCATTCCAATAAAGCTTTCGTTCTTTTCCAGGATTTGAAGACTTTGGAAGCAGCAAATCAGTTTGTAGGAAAGTCGGCTTATTTGCCATTGGATCTTCTTCCTGAAAAAGAAGGCAATGAGTTTTATTCTCATGAAGTCGTTGGCTATCTCGTTGTCGATGAAGAGAAAGGCGAAATAGGAAACGTCAATGAAATTATAGAATATCCTACACAGTCGATAATTCAAATCATCAAAGATGGAAAAGAAATCCTGATTCCAATTCACGACGATATTTTGAAAGACGTTAACAGAGAAGAGAAGAAGATTTATATCAAGGCTCCGAATGGTTTGATTGATATGTATTTAGATAATTGATTTATGGATTGCCGTCCTTTTTTCTTTAAAAAATTCGGGATGTTCCATCATCGTTCCACTATGCGTGTCGGAACTGATGCTGTCTTGTTTGCACAATGGGTCGACGTGACATCATCTGACAATGCCTTGGATATTGGAACAGGAAGCGGCATCATTCCTTTGATTCTGGCTCAGAAAGGCGTGGGTTCTGTTGATGCTGTTGAACTTGATTCTGATTCATACGAAGAGGCTAACCTGAATTTCAGTATCTCTGTTTACTCAGATAGACTTTCCGTAATACAAAATGACGTAAGAGATTACGCTGCAAACAATGAAAAAAAATATGATTTGATAGTTTCAAATCCGCCATTTTATGCCAGCGACGTCAAGCCTATCAAAGAGAAAAAAGTGATGGCGCGTCATGTCTCGACATTGAGTTTTAAGGATTTGCTTGTGGCGGCAAAGAAGATGATGAAAGAAGACGCTCGCTTTGCTCTGGTGCTTCCTTTTTACGAATCGAGATTGTTTATCAAGGAGGCTGAAAGCTTGGGATTCTATCTTCAGAAGGAATTCCTGATTTCTCCTATAGAAGGAAAAGAACCTAACAGAGTCAATATGCAGTTTGTCTTGAATGAGGTTGAAAGTGTTGAAACAGTGCTGTTTACAATAAGAAATAAAGATTACTCTTACACAGACGAATATAAGGAATTCTTGAAAGAATTCTATCTGGATTTTTAATTGTCAGGATAAAATTTATAGAATATTCTGACGTTTATTGTACGTAATTTTTGTAGTTTTGCAAAAGGAATTTTAAATTATGAAAAAGATATTAGGTATTACATTCGTATTGATGACATTAGGTTTTATGTCATGTTCTCCATCGCCAGTGGGAAGATGGATTGAGCCAACAGGAGGTACTGAAGAACAAGGTTTTGTACTTAACCAAGATGGTTCGGCAACATCAGTGAATATGGGTTTCATTGAATTTACAAAATGGGAAAAGAATGGCGACATGTTGATTTTCAATGGCAGAAGCTTAGGCTCAGTCAAAAGAGAATTCTCCGACACAATGAAGATTGAGAAACTCACCAAAACAGAATTGACACTCTCACAAGCTGGTTATTCTGTCACATATTTGAAGAAATAATGATGTTAATTATTAACATTTAAAAAATAAATCCGACTCGATAGAGCCGGATTTTCTTTTATCTAATCTGTTGCGTCTGACATAATTTTAAGCTTTTCTCTTCAGATTGTTTTCTGATAGCTCTTACGTCGTCTCTCTTTTCAACTTCGCTAACCTTTACGTTGCTGTTGCTTAATTGTTTTATTCTTGTGTCGAATCTAGCACAAGCTCTGATGAGTTCGTCGCAGCTGCTGGCGTTATTGACGCCTTGTCTGAATTCATTTATCGCTTCGTCAAGTGTGAGTGTTTTCTTTTGTGTTTCTACTTTTCCGAAGTTGTAGACTTGCTTGCCGTCGATGATGGTATCAGGTCTTTTGGTAACCTCAATCTTTCTGGATGCGGCGTTAACTGTTTTATTTTCTGATGATTTCTTTTGTGCATCATTGTTGGAATTTTGGTTGCTTTCGCATGAAAAACATAAAATTCCCAAACATAAACTTAATGTATATACTGTCTTTTTCATTGTGTTAACTATTATTTTGCAAAAATATGATTTTTATCGAAAAAATAGTTAAATTTGCGTTCTTTTTTTAACAAGTAAAATAAATTATAAAACATACTTAAAATGAGCAAATTAGTAGTTGTAGCCCTTGGAGGTAACGCTTTGTTAAGAAGCAATCAAAAAGGTACATATCAAGAACAAATAGCAAATGTAACAGAAACATGCCAAGCATTGACAGATTTCCTCAAGAGAGGCCATCGTTTGATTATCGGTCACGGCAATGGTCCACAAGTTGGAAATGTTATGTTGCAACATGAAGCTGGTTTGAAGAACTTTGAATTGCCAGCTATGCCAATGGATTTCTGTGTTTCTGAAACACAAGGCTCTATCGGTTATCTTATCGAATTAGGATTCAAGAAAGTTTTGGCTCAAGAAAACATCGATAGAAATGTTGTTACTTTAGTGACACAAGTTGTTGTTGACAAAGACGACCCTATGTTCAAGAATCCTACAAAACCTGTAGGTCCATATTATACAAAGGAAGAAGCTGACGCTTATGCTGCACAAACAGGTGCTATCTTCCACGAAGACCCAAGAGGTCGCGGCTGGCGTAAAGTGGTTCCATCACCACAACCAGTTAAAATCAATAATATTGAAGTGGTTAAGACTTTGACAGATGCAGGTCATATCGTTGTTACTGTTGGTGGTGGCGGTATCCCTGTTGTTGAAAAAGACGGTTGCGTTGCTGGCGTTGAAGCTGTTATCGACAAAGACCTCGCTTCATCATTGGCAGCTATCCAAGCTAATGCTGACGAATTCTACATCTTGACAGACGTTCCTCAAGCATATATCAACTTCAAGAAGGAAAACCAAGAAGCTCTCGGCAGAATCTCTATCTCACAAGCAAAACAATATTTGGCTGACGGTCAGTTCACAGAAGGCAGCATGGCTCCTAAAATGCGCGCTGCTATCAAATTCGTTGAGGCAACAGGTAAAGAAGCTGTTATCACAGACGCAACAACATTGTCAGATGAAAACGGCGGTACAAGAATCTACGCTGAATAATATATTGAGATATATAATAATGAAAAAAGGTCGCTTCATTGAAGTGACCTTTTTTATTTTATTATGCTCCGGCAAAGTCGTCATTAATCTTTGACGGAATGACTCTCGTTTGCATCTGGTCAAAACCATTGTTAGGTGCAAATCCGCTGCTTGGCATAATGTTGCCTCCAGGAGCAAAGTTGCTGTTTGGAGCAAAGTTGCTGTTTGGACTGAAACTGTTGCCTTGGTCGTTGTTATATTCTACAACGTCTTCGAATTTTGCATATTGACCTATGAACTTCAATGTCACATCACCAAGCTTACCGTTACGGTGTTTTGCAATGCTGATGATTGACTTTCCTTTTGTCGATTCGCCGTCTTCTTCTGTGAGTCCGTAGTATTCTGGACGATAGATGAATAAAACCATGTCGGCGTCTTGTTCGATAGCACCTGATTCACGCAAGTCGGAAAGGATAGGTTTCTTGGAACCTGGACGTGACTCAACGCTACGGCTCAGCTGTGAAAGTGCCAAAACAGGAACGTTCAATTCTTTAGCGAGGCTCTTCAATGAACGGCTGATAGTACTAATCTCTTGTTCACGAGTTCCGCCTTTTTCGCCTTTGGCAGTCATCAGCTGGAGATAGTCGATGAAAATCATCTGAATGTCATGCTGTTGTTTCAGACGACGGCACTTCGCTCTTAAGTCGAAGATTGAAAGCTGTGCTGTGTCGTCAATGAAAATTTTGGCATTGACGAGAGGGGAGACCATCGTATTAAGTTGTTGCCATTCGTATTCTTCAAGATTACCGGTTCTGAGTTTGTCGGCTGTCAATGATGTCTCTGTGGAGATAAGACGTGTAACCAACTGAACTGACGACATTTCCAATGAGAAGAATGCTATTGGCTTGTCGAAATCTACAGCTGCGTTACGTGCTAGGTTCAAAGCGAAAGCTGTCTTACCCATACTAGGACGAGCTGCCAAGATGATAAGGTCTGACTTTTGCCATCCTTGTGTGATTCTGTCTAACTCTGTATATCCGGAAGGAACGCCACGGAGACTAGAGCTGTCGTTACGTGCGTTTTCAATATCTGCGATAGCCATGCTGACCAAGTCAGGCATCTGGTCGTGGCTTCTTTTCAAATTGTTTTCGCTGATTTGGAATAATTTGTTTTCAGCTTTATCGAGCAAATCGAAAATGTCGGTAGTGTCTTCGTAAGCTTCCTTGATAATCTCGCTGGAAATGACAATCAATTGACGTTGAATGTATTTCTGTAAAATGATACGTGCGTGATATTCAATGTTAGCAGAACTAACGACACGATTTGTCAACTGTGAAATATAATAAGGGCCGCCAACAATATCTAGATTACCAGAGCTTTTTAATTGATTGGTTACTGTAAGGATATCGATAGGCTCTGATTTTCCGAATAAATCTTTTATGGCGGTGAAAATCTTCTGATGTGCTTCTTTGTAAAAGACGTCTGGAGTCAACATGTCGATGACTGAGTTGACGGCGTTCTTTTCAAGCATCATCGCACCAAGAACAACTTCCTCCAAGTCGATGGCTTGAGGTGGTACGCGTCCTTGATTGGCTAAAATTTCACTTGGAATGCTGGCAGCTCTTGTCCTGCCAAATGCTGCTTTTTTATAATTTGTGTTGTCGTTATTCATGCTTCAAAATTACAACAAAAATCACGATTTTTTAAACTGGTGACGATATTTTTTGTTGATTTTTTTTTACGTTGTAAATCAATGAATTATTTTAACAGACGATTATACATTTTTTGAAGAAATCTGTTCTCGTCTTCCATGTCTTTTCCTACCATGATTCTTTCTAACTCGCTGTCGCTCGTTGCGTTAAGTATGATTCTGCTGTGTTCGAAAATTCTTTCTGACGGAAATAATTCTTCGTATATTGTCTTTAAGGAGAAGTCATATTTTGTCTTTTTGTTGAAGAAGTCGGAGTTCTTTAAAACGTCTCTGAAATTGATGATTTTAAAGCTTACTTCTTTTGATTCAATAATGCTGTATCTGTGCATTAATGAATTGATGTTCTGAGCAGAGAAGTAGATGACTTTTTCGTAACGCTTCAGTTCTTCTGTCAGAATCCTTAACCCTTCTTCCATTTTTGAATAATCGTCGAGGCAGTTCCATTCAATGACTTCGTCATCCTGATTAGATAAAATAGAAAAGGCTATCACTACTTCCTGATAAGGCTTATGTCCGTCTAAAATAGGAACGGCAGGCTTGTAAAAGAGCAGGTTGAGAAAAGCGATAGATTCTGTTCTCTTGCCGACCAGATCGTAGAATGTCTTGTAATTAATATAAAAGGTGTCTTGTTCCAATGCGTCAACCTGATTCATTTCCAGTGACAAAGGATTGATTAATCTTTTGAAGCTTCTGTTGTCTTGTATCCCGCTGTTGTATAATGAGAAAAGCTCTTTGTCATCGTATGATGTCGTATGAAGGAAACTGTCCGATGGTACTTTTTTCCAGCAATGGCCTCTGAACTCGCATGTGTATGGAATGAAGCATTGAGTTCCTATATCCATTCTTGGAGCGTTGCTGAGGCTCACTACGGCTTTCAGTTCGTTGACTTTCTTTTCGATAGATTCTAACTGTTGTTCTGCGAAATCTTTGACTGATTTAAATACAAAAAGTTGTTTTACGTCAATGTCGCCATTTCTTACATAATCGCCGTTTACATACATCAGCTGCATATCGCTGATTGGCACGTTGCAGCCTTTAAGAACGTAATGTTGCAAAGCGGCGTCGTGGTAATAAGTATCGCTTAACGACAAAGAGCTCTTCACTTCAATTGCGCGCCATTTGTCGCCGTCTCTTACCAATATGTCGAGCATGATGAGAGTGTCGTTGTGAATGAAGATAGCCTCGTACATCACATTGACATTAGGGTCGTTAAGGTTTTGCATCGTTTTCTCAAACATTTTGCCGAACAGGGAAGGGCTTGAAGGCGCCATATTGACACCGCCAGGAAAATATGTTCTTGCAAGAACGCCGACGTCTGTTCCTCTTTTGAATCTTGCTCTTTGCTCGATGCTGAGCTTGTCGCGCAGATAAGGATGCTTTTTATACATGTATAGAGCTTTCGGACATTGCTCGCCTTTGATGTATGTAGATTTTGATAGTATATGCATATTATTGATTTTTAACTGCCTGAATGATATTTTTCTTTGCCATAAATGTCATAGCAACACCTCTTGCTGTCATAAAACATAGGAAAGATATCCATAATCCGTGGTTGCCAAACTTAGGTGTCAGCAGATACCACGAAGGAAAGAATATGAATATCGTCGCTATTATCATGGTGTTTCTTATCGCTTTTGAAGCTGTGGCTCCAATATATATTCCGTCCCATATGAATGCGGCAAATGTTATCAATGGAATGACAATCATATAGATATAATATGGTTCAACTTCTGTAAGAATATTAGGGTTGTCAGATATTATCCTGACAAATGTCGAAGGGAATGATGCGTAAAGTATTGTGAAAGGAATGCTTATTGAAAGTCCCCATAAAAGTAAAAGTCTGATTGCTTTGACGAGTTTGTCTCTGTCGTTCGAACCAATATATTTTCCAACAAGAGCTTCTCCAGCGTAAGCGAAGCCATCGGTGAAATAGGAGAAGATATAAAATGATTGCAATAAAATCATATTGACAGCCAATATGTCGTCTCCTAATTTGGCTGATTGGTTTGTGAAGAATGCTATGCTTATTATAAGAAGGAAGCTGCGTATCATCAGGTCGGTGTTGACTTTAAAGAAACGTCTGATTTTATTGAAATCGAATAATGTTTCTTTTTTGATTTTGATGAAATATGATTTGTAGTCTTTTATTAAAAGAATTATTGCGAGAGTCAATCCCGAATACTGGGCGATGACTGTTCCTAATGCGACGCCTGTGACGTTCTGTTTTAGAACCAATACGAAGAATATGCTGAAAATGATATTCATCACATTAATTAATATAGCAATGAACATGGGTGTTTTTGTGTTCTGCATTCCCACAAACCATCCGTTGAGGCAGTAGAGCATTATGTTGGCAGGAGCAGCCCATATTCTTATGTAGAAATAACTTATTGCAAGAGCCTTGACTTCATCGCTGCCGTCGAGCAGGAAAATGCTTATTTTAGCGATAGGAACCTGCATAAGTAGAATAAATATTATAATAGGTATTCCAATGCAAAGAGACCGATAAAGAGAGTATATCGTTTCTGTTTTATCTCCGCCTCCAAGCGCTTGTGCAGTGAATCCAGTTGTGCCGGCTCTTAAAAAACTGAAGAAAGAATAAAGCACGCTGAAAATAGTTCCTCCTAAAGCGATGGCCCCGATATATGATGCCGAACCAAGATGCCCCATCAATATCATATCTACCAGGCCAAGTAGGGGAATGGTTATGTTGCTGATAATGTTAGGTATTGCTAGTTTTAATATTGAGCGGTTCATTTCGTTTTCTTTTTCGCAAATTTAATAAAAAAGACATATTGAAGTGGATGTGAAGTGAGGTAAATATTCCACAAAATAAAATGTAGAAACTTGTGGAAAAAATCTACATTTCTATATTGTGTAATTGAAAAAAAATTCATAAATTTGCCAAATCTAATTGTGATTATCAATCGATTGAATTATTTATGATGATTTTTTACGATATGGTACGAAATTAGATTCAAAATTACTTGAAATTGAAATGAATTATTAACTTAAAAAATTTATAAAAATGAAAAAAACTTTAACAATTTTATCAGTTGCATTAGTAGCTTTCATGTTAAGCTCATGCGTAGAAAAATCAAAGAAGTATCAACAATTAATGGCTGAAAAAGAAGCTGTTGTTCTTGAAAACCAAAACATTGAAAGAGAATACAATGCTGCTCTCGGTATTATCTCAGACGTTGAAAATAACTTACAAGCTCTCCGCGATGCTGAAGGTATGATGTTAATCAAAAACGAAAGCAATTCAAGAAGAGACCAACTCAATTCAGAATTAATCCAAATTAAAGAAACTATGGCTATGAATCGCGCTAAGTTAGATTCTTTGTCATCAGTTTTAGACAAATCAAACAAAGATAGAGCATACCTCCGTAACACAATTAAAAAGTTACAAGCTCAATTAGCTGAAAAAGAAGCTACAATTGCTCAAATGCAAGAAGAACTCGCACAAAAAAATCAAGAAATTGAAGGTTTAAATACTCAAGTTAACAACTTAAACGAAAACCTTAACGTTGCTAACGCTAAGAACGAAGAACAAAGCCGCTTAATCGCTGACCAAGTTCTCGAAATGAACAAAGTTTACTACATCGGCGCAACTAAAAAAGCTTTGAAAGAAAACGGCGTTTTAACTTCAAAATATATCTTGAGACAAGAAGTTCCAGCTGAAGCTTTCACACAAGCTGACAAACGTGAACTCAACTCAATCGCTTTCGAAGGCAAAAAAGTTAAAGTTCTCTCAGCTCACCCACTTGAATCATACACAATCGTAAATAACGAAAATCAAGTTGTTATCGAAATCTCTAACCCAGAATTATTCTGGAGCGTAACAAAATACATGGTTGCTATCGTAAAATAATATCAGCCTAGTTAAAAACAAAACCCCGATATCAAATGATGTCGGGGTTTTGTTTTTTTATTAATTCCACAAAGTGTGTATATATAAACAAAGTGTGGAAAATTTCCACACAAGTTTCTACAATGATGCTTGCTGAGTGTATCAGTATTTTGTTTAAGTGATTTGTATACAAGTAGATATAAATAGTAGTCCTGTAATGGTATGGTTTTGGTTCATTTGTATGTACAAGCAAATCATCACATAGATTATATCCAAATAAATAATAAATCCAGAACAAATCTGGTTTATTTTAAAGTTTGGCTAAAGTACCAAACATTTTTCTGCTCGTTTTCAATATTACGTAAAGCCCGATGTCGCCCGATAATCGGGTTTTCTTTTTAAAAAAAATACCTTAAAATCATTTAGCTTTTTTATGAAATATTCCTTAAATTTGCATATGCTTTAAGAGAGTTTCATTGTATGAAAAAACGTATTTTAATTGTTGAAGATGATGTGACATTTGGAACAATGTTGAATACCTGGTTTACCAAGAATTCTTGGGATGCGACATGGGTTTCAAAGGTTGAATTGGCAAAACAAGAATTTCAGAATACATCTTTTGACTTGGTGCTTAGTGATTTGCGTCTTCCTGATGGCGATGGTATAATATTGCTTACATGGATGAGAGAAAACAAAATCATGGTGCCTTTCATTGTTATGACAAGTTATTCTGATGTCCAGACTGCAGTTCTTGCAATGAAACTAGGAGCATTTGACTATTTGCAGAAACCAATAAATCCAACAGTGTTGCAACAGAAAATAGAGCTGGCAATGTCTCAGCCTGCCGCTGTTGAAAGTAGAACTGAGGAGAAACCAAAGACTAAACAAAAAAATGAATCTCGTAAAGTCGTTAAAGGTACAAGTGCCATAATGCAACGTCTTTATTCTCATATTGATTTGGTTGCGCCTACAAAGATGTCGGTATTGATTTTAGGAGAAAGCGGCACTGGCAAGGAATATATAGCTCGTATGATTCATGAGAACAGTAATAGGAAGTCGGCTCCATTTATCGCTGTGGATTGTGGCAGCCTCTCGATGGAACTTGCTCCTTCTGAATTGTTCGGCCATAAAAAAGGTTCCTTTACATCAGCCATCTCTGATAAAACAGGTGTTTTTGTAGAAGCCAATGGTGGTACGGTATTTCTTGACGAGGTTGGAAATCTTTCTTATGAGGTGCAGAAACAGCTTCTCAGAGCCTTGCAAGAACAAAAGGTACGTCCGGTGGGTTCTGCGACTGATATTAAAGTTGATGTCAGAATCATAGCTGCTACTAACGAAGATTTGGAAAAAGCAATAGAGGAGGGCAGATTCCGTCAGGATTTATATCATCGTATAAATGAGTTTTCTGTTAATGTTCCGCCTCTTCGTGAGAGAATAGAAGATTTGGAGGAGTTCTGTTATCATTTTATAGACCAGGCAAATGACGAACTCGGCAAAGAAGTGGACACAATTTCTGATGATGCGCTCAATGTCCTGAAACAACAGAATTGGCTGGGCAATCTTCGTGAATTAAGAAATGTGATACGTCGTTCTGTCTTGTTCTCAAAAGATAACGTCTTGCGAAAAGATAATCTTCCTGAGTTTCAGAGACAAATGAAAAATCAAAATGTAACTGCAAATCTAGCTCAGGAAAATCAGGAAGTCAGAGGTTTCTCTTTGAATAAGAATAATGAAAAAGAACAGATTGTAGCTGCTTTGAATCAGGCGCGAGGCAACAAGACAGTCGCTGCCAGACTTCTGCAGATTGACAGAAAAACCTTATATAATAAGATGCATCTGTATGGAATAGAGTTGTAGTTTATTCTATATCGTATCTTTCTGATAAATAAGATATAAATCCATCGACATTATTCATGAATTCGATGGATTTTTCTTTCCATTCAGGGAATGATGTCTCATCATTTCCTCTTAATTTATCCATCTTATACAAGAACTCCGACGATTCTTTTTGATTAAGCTGAACAAACATAGGACACATCTTGTGACATAGATTTACGGCTTCATTGAAATTGTTGCCGCTGATAATTTCATTGAAGGCAACTAAGTTGTCGGATGTCGTTTCTACAAATATCTTTAAAATGTTTGTTATGGAATCATCATCGTTGTCGAACATAGAACATAATTCAGGGAAGTCGGCACTAAATTTTGAGCTCTTGTTTTTCTTTGATTCTGTATTGACATCTGAATTTAATGTTTGCGCTAAGTCTTTGATTGAAAATGGTTTTCTTAGATAGTTGTCGAAGCCTTTACTTGCAGCGACATCGTTGTTGTATTCAGAACGTGCAGTCATCAGAATAACTTTCTTGTCGTTGTTGATTTCTTTGACTTTTCTTAAAACATCTAGCCCGCTGAATGCACCCATTTCTCTGTCTGTTAAAATAATGTCATATTTGTCGATGTTTTTGCAATATTCTTCAAATTCAACAGATGAATGGCAAATGTCGCATCGAATCTCTAGTTTGTTCAACATAGAGTCTATAACAGCCAATAAAGTGTTGTCATCATCAACGACTAGGATGTTCTTTTTCTTATTTGATTTTAAATCTTCAATATCAATGATTTCTTTATTTTCTTCTTTAAAGAGAACATATTCAACAGGAATCTTTACCATGAATTGGCTGCCTTTTTCATGTTCTGACTTAACTTCAATCGTTCCGTTCAATAAATCAATTAAGCCTTTGACTACGAAAAGTCCAAATCCGTTTCCTTCAATAAGGCTTTCGTTATTATCAATACGGCTGAATGGCTTGAATATCTCATCAAGTTTGTCTTGCGGTATTCCAATGCCTTGGTCAATGATATTGAAAATCATTTCCTTATTGTTCGTGCTTACTTCAAAAGTGACATTGCCTTTTATAGTGTATTTTATAGCATTCGATAATATGTTGCTTAAAATCTGTTTTATTTTAAGGGCGTCGGACCTGACCAGATTCTTTTCATTGAATTTTTTGTGATAGATAAGCGACAGTTGTTTGCTTTCAGCCAAAGGAGTAAACATTTCCACGAGTTCGTCACATAATGACTCCATATTAAATTTGGATAATATGACGGTTTCTTTTCCTTGGTCTAAACGCGAGAAATTCAGAAGGTTTGTCAGTAAAGACAAGATATGTTCTGCAGAATTTTTCATTGAAGAAATTTTACGTTTCTCATCATTTTTTTCTGAATCTATCTGCATAAGTTCCAGATAACCCAAGATTGATGATAGCGGAGCCTTTACGTCATGAGAGACGGAAAGAAGCAGTTTGTGTCTGCTTTCCATTATTTCTTCTGTTCTTTTTTGGGCTTCTTCGGTAGCTTTTCTTGCGGCTGCCACTTTCTTTATATCATAGAAAATCAAGAAGATGAAAATAAGTATTATCAAAAGAGCTGCAGTGGCTATAAAAATAGAGATGTTTATGTTTTTGTCAATAAGCACTTCACTTTTTTCTATCTCATTCAAGACAGATTCTAATGTCTGCTGATGAAGTACTATCAATAAGTCAGAGATTTCTTTTGTTATTTCTTGATCTGATAGAATAAGATTGTTGTATTTTCTTTCAATAGACTCAATCTGTTTGATATATTTTTTTCTTCCTTGTTCAGAGTATATCTCTAATTCGTTTATAAGATTATCTGTTTCTTCATCTTTGTCTTTTATTGTGTCTATGGTTGTTGAGGAAACCATAACCAGGCTGTCCAATGATTTGTCGGGATAAAATACGGCGCTGAGACGTTCGATGAATTTCTTTCTCTCGGTTTTATAAACGATGGTGTCGTGTGTTGTTTTGGTTACGGAAGTGTTTGTTGTTTTAGGTTGATAGTTCTTTAGAATGGAGTAGATTTCGTTATAAGGATTAAATGTTTTAAACTGGCTGTTTATATTTTTGATTATACTTTTTTTCTTGTTTAGTAGGGAAGTTATTTCGTTTATAGTGCTTTTGTTGATATTGTCATTGCAATGAATGATTATAGAATCATTGATTTTAGATATCTTGGAAATGGAGATGTTGAAATTGTCGAGATGGATGTCTTTTCCGGAGAAGATATAAAGGTTAGAGTATGATTGAGCTTTGTTGATGTTTTCTATTAAATTGTTGGTAAGATTGAGAAGCTGTTCGTTTTTGTCGATGTTTTCCTTTTGAAAGTTAATGGATTTTTTCATGTTTACTATGTAGTAAATCATTCCAGCGCATAACATGAATGCCATAAGATAGATTATCACGGCTTTCTGCTTTACTCGACTTTCATATTTGCGATTAGGATTTTTCATCAACACAAAAATACGTTATTTTGTTGTAGAAACAAAAAGAGTTGCAAAATTTTGCAACTCTTTTTTATTACATATTTTAAATAGTCTTATCTATTTTCCAGCTGAAGGCTCTCAGTCCGAGTTCTTCAGTTTTGGTGTCGAGTTGGTGGAGGTCGTTTAAGATGTTGTCAACGAACTCATCTTCGACGAATGTCAGGATAGCGTCGTTGAATGTTGGCCATGTGTGAGAACCCATGTGAGGTTCTCCGCTGCGGCTGCCTCTGCCATTGATTTCGTTCCAGCGGGTAAATCCTTTGCTGTAGTTTTTTTCCAACAATTCAATCACCTCTTCGTAGTATGCTTGGTTATAAGCTATGAATATTCCAGTCATAATAATTGCTTTTTAATTTTGTTCTTTTAATGCCTTTTGAGCAGCTTTTTTTGCTTGACGTCTTTCTCTTCTAGAAACGAAAGCAGCGTAGAGTGAAGGGATGAGGACAAGAGTAATCAAAGTTGAGATGGAGAGACCCCATGCAACAGTGATACCCAAACCGTTCCACATTTCAGCACCTTCGCCAGCGCCTATTGCCATAGGAACCATACCGAGAACTGTTGTTAATGTTGTCATCAAGATTGGACGTAAACGTTGTTTTGATGCAGTTACAACAGCTGTGTTGATATCCATGCCTCTGTCGTGGCATAAGATGGCGTAGTCGATGAGAACGATACCATTCTTAACAACGATACCAACGAGGATTAAGATTCCGATTAAAGCCATAACGCCTAATGCCATGTCTGTGACAGCCAATCCGATGAGAACGCCGGTGATAGCGAATGGGACTGAGAACATAATGACAAATGGGTCGAGCAATGACTCGAATTGTGATGCCATAACGACATAAACCAAAATGACAATCAATATTAACAAGAGGAACAAGCCAGAGAATGACTCTTGTTGGTTTTCGTAGTCACCAGCAATTTTAACCATGAATTCTGATGGTATTTCAGCTTTTTCGATGAAATGTTGTGCAACAGCAACGCCTTCGCTCAAAGCATATCCTGTTGAGATGATGCCTGTGATGGTTACAACACGTTCACGGTCCTTACGTTCAATTTTAGGAGGTGTCATGCCTTCGACAACTTGAGCAACATCTTTCAATTTAATAGCTTGTCCTTGTGAGCCATATAATACAATGTTTTCAATGTCATCGATGCTTTGACGGAATTCAGGAGCGTAACGAACACGGATGTTGTATTCATCGCCATCTTCGCGGAAGAATGTCATAATAGAACCATTGATTCTGTTTCTTACCATAGTAGATGCTGTTGTGATATCGATGCCGTTGAGTTTTAATTTCTCACGGTCGAAATCGACATAATATTCAGGTGTATATTCGTCGCGGCTAACAAGAACTTGTGAGAATTGTGGTGTAGAGATGAGGCTGTCTTTTAATGCATTAGCAATCTTGTCGGAATTGTTGAAGTCGTAACCGTAAATCTCGAGTTTTACTGATGCTGCGCCACCCATACCCATACCGGTACCGACATTGTATTTCTTGATGATAGGGTTGGATCTGAGGTCTTCACGTATATATTCTGCTATTTCTTGTGTGCTTCTGCTACGTTCGGTCTTTCTTCCCAAGTCTGCATTCATTGAGATGATGTGTGTACCATTGTTATTCATTGATGCAAAAGCATTATCTTCATCAGCTACGCCGTAGTTATAGTTAAGCATCTTTATTTCTGGTATTTCAGCCTTATATTTGTCGTGCAATTCTTTAGCTAATTGACCAGTGATTTTTTCACCTGTTCCAACAGGGAGTTCAATGCTAATAGAGAGACGTCCTTGGTCCATTGAAGGAAGGAATTCTGTCTTCATATTAGGAACTGTCAATGCTATTGTAGTAACGAATATTACCAATGCAATAAATACCACTGACTTGCGATGAGTTACAGCCCATGAGATGAGACGTCCGTAACCATTGCTGAGAGCATCAAGGGCTTTGTTGATAGGTGTAAATAATACAGCATGCCATCTGTGAGTTCTTGGATTTTGTTTCAACATTCTTGAACACATCATAGGAACGAGTGTCAAGGCTGCTGATGTTGAAACGATCATGATGATACTTACAATCCAACCTAATTGTTTGAAGAAGATACCGATGATGCCGTCAACCATTGTCAAAGGCAAGAATACGGCAAGCATTGTCAATGTTGAAGCGATAACAGAGATGGAAACTTCTTGTGTTGCATGAACGGCAGCTTCTTTTGGTTTAGCGCCTCGGTCGATATGGGATGTGATGTTTTCCAGAACAACGATGGCATCGTCAACGACCATACCGATAGCGATTGTCAAGGCACTCATAGAGATGATGTTGAGTGTGTTGCCTGTTGCAAAGAGGTAAATGACAGAAGCGACCAATGAGATAGGGATAGAGAGAACGATGATGACAGTAGCTCTCCATCTTCCCAAGAAGATAAATACGACAGCCATAACAACCAAGAAAGTAATCATGATAGTATCTTTCAAAGAGTTGATGGTGTCGATGATATTTGTTGAACCATCGATGATGATGTTTAATTTAACGTCAGCAGGAAGGTCTTTTTCTATCTTTTTAAGTTCTTTCTTAATGCCTTTGATTACCTGAACTGTATTGGCGTCTGTTTGTTTTTGAATTGTCAACATCGCACCTTGTTGTCCGTTGCTGAAAACTTTTTGAAGACGTTCTTGTTCGCCGTCGTTTACTGTGGCAACGTCTTTCAAATATATAGGAGCGTTGTTGTAAGAGCCAACTATAACATTGAGCATTTCTTCAGCAGACTTGAATTCCTTTTCAATTCTAACAGAATATGTGTTAGAACCGATGTCGATTGTACCTGCCGGAGTGTTGCGGTTTTCGTATGCAAGTGTAGATGAAATTGATTCTACTGTTATGCCGTATGCAGCTAATTTATCAGGGTCGACATAAACTTGGATTTCACGTTTTGGTGCACCTGATACTGAGATGGTACCAACGCCGTTAACACGTGCCAATGGTGTGGCTACTTTGTCGTCCAAAATCTTGTCGAGACCATTAAGGCTTTCTTCTGCTGTTGCAGACATCAACATGATAGGCATGTCTTCCATGCTGAATTTGAATATAGTAGGAATGCTGACGGCATCAGGAAGAGCTTGCGTCACCATATCCAGTTTGTCGCGTACGTCGTTGGTTGCTTCATTGATGTCTATTCCGTATTCAAACTCTAATGAAATAACTGATATGTTTTCCTTTGATGTTGATGAAAGGTGTTTGAGGTTACTAACACTGTTAAGTGCGTTTTCTAAAGGTTTTGTGACATTCGTCTCAATGTCGGCAGCGCTGGCGCCTGAATATGATGTCACAACTAAAATAGTATTTTCTCCCATGTCAGGGAAGAGGTTAGTTGATAATCTCGTGAGAGAAAATACACCTAAGATAGCTACTGTGATGAAAATAAGTGCTATCGTAACAGGTTTATTGACTGATGTTCTGTATAAACTCATTTTTTATTTATTTTACGATATCAACTTTAATGTTGTTTTTAAGTCTTGTTTGACCTGATGTCACTATTTGTGCGCCATCATCCAATCCGCTTATTACTTCGTATTTGTCGCCCATTCTAACGCCAAGTACAACAGGAGTATAGCTTACTGTATTGTTTTCGTTCAATACATAAACATATTTTTCATCTGCGCCGACTTGTTTAAGAACAGCGTTGTCAGGAATAACGACGCGATAGTTTGTTCCGTAATTGACAGTTACTCTTGTAAACATGCCAGGACGTAATTTTTCGTCTTTGTTGTCAACGGTGATTTCTACAGGGAATGTGTGTGAACGTGCATCGATTGTTGGGTAAACCAAGTTCACTTTACCTTTGAATGTTTCGCCAGGGAATGCGTCAGCAACGATATCGACTTCCATTCCTTTCTTGATTTTTGAATAATTGTTTTCGCTGATGTTGACCAACATCTTAACAGGAGTGATGTTTTGTACTACGAAAAGAGGTTGTGCCATAGCATACATATCGCCTTCGTCATAGTTGCGAGCTGTGACTATACCTGAGATAGGGCTTCTTAAGATTGTGTTTTCCAATAAGTTGGAATATGTCTTCTTAGAAACTTCATAAGCCAATGTCATAGCTTCGTAATTTGCCTGAGAAACAGCGCCTATTTCATATAATTCTTTGGTACGTCCATATTCAATGGAGTCGTTCTTTATTTGTAATCTTAATTTTTCCAGATTGATTGCATCCATTGTTGCAAGTGTTTGTCCTGCCTTGACATGGTCGCCAATCTCAACATAAATCTTATTGATACGTGATGCTGACTGTGGAGTGATGTTGTTGATGATTTCGGCTTCAACAGTTGTTGGGTAAGTGCTTAACTGTGGAACATTTTCAGCATAAACTTTTGTTACTGTTACTTTTGGGGCTTCTTCAACGACTGCAGTTACTGTTTGTTGATTGCTTGCTTTTTCTCCGCATGAAGCCATTATCAATGCTGATGAAAGAATTAAAATTGAATTGAAACGTCTCATTTTATTTTGTATTTATTATTTCTTGTTTAATTGTTTTCTTCTTTTACGTAGTCAACGCCCATAAGTTCTTCTATGGCTGCTTTGTTTGTCATATATTGGAAAATAGCCTGGCTCATTGTGAGTTGAGCTTGTGTCAGTGCTAACTGAGCATCATTGAGTTCTACTAATGTAGCCTTTCCGACTTCGTACATCTTTTGAGAGATGTCATAACTTTTTTGTGCCATTTCCAATGTTGTTTCAGCAGCTGTATATCTCTTGACACTAGTGTTCATCTCGTTGCGGTAATTTTCCATAGCGATGTTAAGATTACGTTCAACGTCTTCTATGTTAAGTCTTAAAATGTCTTGTGTCTTTTGATATTGTCTGATATTGTTACGTTTTAAGAATCCATCGAAAATAGGGATGTTAAGGCTTAATGCCACCATAGAATATGGATTCCAGTTCATGTCGAATGTGTTGCCCAAAGCCATGTAGTTGTATGAGAACTGGGCTGAAAGGGTAGGGATGTATTGGAATTTGGTCATTTTGATGGTTCTGTTCAACATCTCATCTTGCAATTTAAGTTGCAATAAGTTGGTGTTGTTTTCAAAACTAATGGTGTCGTTTGTTAATGAAGCGACCAGTTCGTTTGAATAATCTGACAAAGAACCTTCAACGTCGAGTTCTGTTGCGAGGTCGATGCCCATGATGGCTTTGAGCTGCCATATCGCTAATGTCACTGTGTTTTCTGCGCTGAACACTTCAGGCTCTGCGTTGTTGACATTCACCTTTGCTCTTAAATATTCAAATTCAGAAGCTTTACCTACGTTATATTTTTTCTCTACGTCTTCAAAGTTCTTAAGTGCGTTGTCATATACTTCCTTGTAAACATTGTATGCTTCTTTAGCTAAAAGAACAGAATAGAATGCTTGCTTGACTTGTGAAACCATTGAGATTCGAGAGGAACGTGCCTGTTCGATAGCCAACTCTACGTCTAAAGCTGAGAGTTTCAAGCTTTGCCAAAGTTGTGCATTGATGAGAGGCATCGCTGCTGTTACGCCAGCTGATACGTTGTTGCTCATACCGACTTCAATTTCCATGGCTTGTCCTGCCATTTCCATCGCCATAACCTGTTTCTTCAAAGTTCTTTGATAACTTCCATTCGCACTGATGTTTGGATACAATGCAGAATAGGCTCCTTTCTTTGCATAACCGGTTTTTTCGATTGTCATTTCAGCAATTTTAATCGAATTGCTTTCTGATAATGCAATCTCTATTGCCTCATCTAGGGTTATTTTGTTCTGAGCGTGAGAAATCATGCCGCAGGCACAAAATACGATTGTTAATAATAAATGATTGAATTTAAACATTTTATGATTATTTTTTTTAGTTTGTTTTATACAAAAAATGTGACTTTTTTCAATTTGCAAAAGAACGAAATATTATTGAATTAATTGCAATAAAAAAAGCACATTTCAATAAAAAATATTAGCATTTCAATGTATTTTTTTTCATCTTCAATGAACCTTAAATATTCCTTGCAAAACATAGGTTTTTAGTCATTATTAATAACATTTCCTTTAATGAAAATGTTTGAAATATTTCTGAAAAAAATCCGGATTTTTTCTTAAAAAATATTAGCCTTAAAAAAGTGTTTGAAACGTTAGTGCGATACAAAAAAAGTCGTACTTTTACCGACGGAAAAAATATGAAGTGATTAGATATGAAGGCAAGGATTTTAGGTCTTTTTTTGTTGTTTGAAGCAGCATTTATGTTGTTGGCTTCAGTGGTCGCTTTGTATTATTTTTATAAATGTGGTGACGGTGATGTATTGGCTCTTACCGTTTCAACGATAATTACTGCAATATCAGGCTTTATCCTGATATCGGCAGGAAGAAGTAACAAAAAAACTAGCAAACATAATATAGAGAACTTCGAAACGAAAGACTCATTCTTTATTGTGACGGCGACATGGATAATCTTTGCTTTATTTGGAATGTTGCCATTCCTTTTAAATGGAACTGTTAATACTGTGGCCGACGCATTCTTTGAAGCTATGTCTGGCTTTACCACTACTGGTTCTACTGTTTTGAATAATATTGACAGTCAACCTCATGGCATCTTGTTTTGGAGAAGTATAATGCAATGGTTGGGTGGCTTAGGTATCATCGTTTTGTTCTTAGCCATTATGCCTGCCTTGAATCGTTCTTCTAACAAGGTCATGATGTTCTCTGCTGAAATGTCAGGAATCGGTATCAAGAAACTTCATCCTAAGATGATGATGACAGCTCGTAAACTCTTGGGTATCTATTTTATATTGACGTTGCTATGCAGCTTTATGTATTGGCTCGGCCCAATGGGAACCTTCGATGCTATTTGTCATGGACTCACTACAATGTCGAGTGGTGGTTTCAGCACCCATCAGGCTAGTTTGGGATATTATAATTCACCTTATATAGAATATGTGGCATCCGTTTTCATGTTGGCTTCAGGCGTCAATTTCTCCTTGTATTATTTTCTTTTTACAGGTCAAGGAAAATTGTTCCGTGAAAATGAGGAACTGAGATGGTATCTCGGAGCAGTAGTTCTAATGACAGCAATAATAATGCTGTTGTTCTACTATGCTCCTGAAGTTGAAACTGTTGTGTCGAACGCAGAATCATATCCTGTAGGTTTTGAAAATAGATTCCGTACATCATTGTTCCATGTAAGTTCAATAATAACATCAACATGTTATCAGGCTGCCAATTTCGATTATGATGTATGGGGAAGCCTTTTCCTTGTACCTACATTCTTTATGATGGCAAGCGGCGCATGTGCCGGTTCTACCAGCGGTGGTATTAAAATCATTCGTGAAGTTATTTCCATAAAATCCATTAACAATATTTTCCGTCATCTTCTTCACCCTAATGCTTTGTTCACAGTAAAGGTCTCCAATGAAGTTATTGATGAAGACAAGACAAGAAGAGTTATTAACTTCTTGATTATTTTCTTGTTGCTTTTCGTGTTAGGCGTATTTATGCTGATTTTAAGCGGTTGTACAGTGCAAGAAAGTATGTTTAACTGTGTCTCTGCACTTGGCAATAGCGGCCCTGGAATGGGAAGCACAGGCCCATCTCTTTCATTCTCAGAATTGTCAAATATGGGAAAATGGGTTATGTCAATGCTTATGATGTTAGGCCGTCTTGAAATCTATACGGTATTGGTGACATTCTTACGATTGTTCATAGGAAAGAAATATTGATATTTATTGAAAATTGTTTGTTTTTGATTGATTTTTTTACACTACCTATCTAAGTTGTTATATTTTTGTCAAAAAATTAATTTCGTGATGAAAGGAGTGGAATTGATAGAATTAGTCAAGGAAAACAAACGTTCAATAGTTGCATGGGGAATGGTATTCCTGTTTTTCTTCTTGTCTTTCTGGGCAAACTGGATTATTTCATTGGCACATGCATTTCTAGTAGTAACATTTCTTTTAATAACAACTTACATCGAGAAGAGATACATAGTCAAGTATCTGCAAAGAGGGAATAATTTTCTCTTTTACCTTATCAACATATTGCTGGTTATAGTTATGTCTGTATTAACTACTTACCTGGAATCCTTTATGTTGACAATTATGAGCAAGCATATTTCCTTGGCTGAAATGCGTCAGCCTGATGGAGCAAAGGCTTTCTTTATACCTTTACTAATACGTATGCTGATTTATATAATCACGATTGCTATCTCGGTTATCACCGACATGCAACGCGCAGAGAAAGAAAGCCAGAGAATAAAGAATGAAATAAAGAGTGAGAAACTTGATATGGAACTGCGTTTCCTGAAATCACAGATGACGCCTCATTTTTTGTTTAATGCGTTGAATAACATATATTCTCTTGTGTATATAAAAGATGAAAATGCTCCGCAAAGCGTTCTTAAACTTTCCGACATGCTTCGTTATGTTATGGTCGATTGCCAGGTCGACCTCATATCTCTTGAAAAAGAAGTCAAATATATAGATGCTTACATTGACTTTCATATGATGAGTATGGAAAATAATTCTAATATTATTTTTGACAAGAAGATAAAGAATCCTAATTTCAAGATACCACCAATGATTCTGCAGCCTTTGGTGGAAAATAGCTTCAAACACAGCAGGTTGGATAACGATCCTAATGGATATGTCCATTTTTATATAATACAGGAGAATAACAACTTGATTTTCATCGCTCGAAATTCGATGAATTGCATGTCATCATCCTTGGTGGATCCTAATAAGAAAAAACAAGCTGGGATAGGTCTGGCAAATGTCAAGAAAAGATTGGAATTGTATTATGGTAATAACTATTCTTTCAATGTAAAACAGGAAGACAATTCGTATGTGGTAACAATTAAAATAGGAGATATTTTTAATGAAAAAGAAGTATAATGTTCTTATTGTAGATGATGAGTTTTTAGCAAGGAAACTTTTGTCAGAGTATGTTTCAAAAATAGATTATCTGAATCTTATCGATACTTGCCCAAATGCTACTAAAGCAATGGAAGTACTTAAGAATGAGAATATTGACATCTTGCTGTTGGATATTCAAATGCCAGATATTTCAGGAATGGAGATGCTGAAAATGATAAATAATAAACCAGCAGTAATTCTTACAACAGCTTATTCCGAATATGCAGTTGATGCATTTGCATTAGGTGTGGTAGATTATCTCCTGAAACCATTTGATTACGCTCGTTTTATGCAGGCAATAAACAAAGCTGTAAGTTACAATGTATCAGACCAGCAATCAGATTCTGTTCAAGTCAATGATTATATCCTGGTTAAAGCGGATTATAAATTATATAAAGTGAATTACGAAGATCTTTTGTTTATTGAAGGCCAGCATGAATATGTGACATTCCATACGACAACAAAACGTATTACGGCTTTATATTCTCTGAAAAACCTTGAGGAAACTCTTCCTAAAGATAAATTCGTCAGAACACATAAGTCATTTATTGTCTCAATTAAACATATTGAGGATATTGATAAACTGAATGTTACTGTCGCTGGAAATAAAATTCCTATTGGCGCAAGCTATCGCGATTCTCTTATTGAAAGACTTTCTAAATAAATGATGAAGTGATGTAGAGGCCTTTTAAATTCTTCATCACTTCATCACTTCATTACTCCATAGCTTCAAAAGTTGCTGCTAGACTATTGCTTGATGGCTTCTGGTAAATCTTCAAATCAAACATGGTGACAACAGCGAATACATGGTCGAAGATATCGCTCTGAATGTTCTCGTAAGATATCCACGCTTTGTTTGAACTGAACGCATAAATCTGAATAGGAACTCCGTTTTCGGTTGGTGACAACTGTCTGACCATGAATGTCATATCTTTGTTGATGTATGGACAGTTTGCTAAATATGCATTTAAATATGCTCTGAAGATACCGATGTTGGTTTGTCTCCTTCCATTGACTAAATTGCTGTCGTCTATATTGTTAGCCTTATTGTATTCTTCTATTTCTTTTTCCTTGTCAATGATATATTGACTTACTAGTTGGAATTTCTTGAAACGCTCTAACATTTCCGGAGTGCAGAATTTAATAGTGTCAATATCAATGACAAAAGAACGTGCTATACGTCTTCCTCCAGAATTCTCCATGCCTCTCCAGTTTGTAAATGAATCAGAAATCAACGAATATGTAGGAATGGTTGTGATAGTCTTGTCCCAGTTTTGGACTTTTACCGTTGTTAGTCCAATCTCCAGGACTTCACCGTCAGCTTTGCTTTTTTCCATTACAATCCAATCGCCAATGCGGAGCATGTCGTTGATGGTTAATTGGATGCCTCCTACAAAACCTAAAATAGGATCTTTGAATACTAACATAAGGACTGCTGATAAAGTACCCAGGCCTATCAATATGTTAGATAATTGTTTTTGTGTTAGTATCGCAATTATTAACAAAAAGCAGATGATGTAAACGATTGTTTTCAACACTTGGATAAATCCTTTGATTGGCTTGCTTTTGGATATTTCATAAGTGTCGTAAATTTCGTTTAATGTTGTTAGTATAGCATCAATTACACGACTATATACAAAAACTTCGTAAATCTTTGTTATTAGAATAATTGCAGCACTTAATGTTGGAAATGAAGGTATCGCAACAGCTGTGAAATATCTTATGATATAAGCTGGAATGATAAGACATATTTTACTGAAAACTTTATTTTTGATTAAAATGTCATCTCTTTTGGACGGACTTTTCTTTATAAAGTTATTAAGTGTTTTTTCTACAATCAATCTAATTAAAAGAAATACAACAAAAGCTGCAACTAATAGGGTGACGAAACTTATCAGTTCAGAAATGTTGGCAGATGTGGTTTCTGGTAATCCTATTTTTGAAAATAATTTAGTTAATAATGTGATATATTTTTCGAACATAACTTTATTTGTTTAGTAAAATGTTAAGGCTTAATGGGTGGATTTCTACGGTGATGTCTTTGCTCATCTGCATTGCTTCTCCGTCTATGTTAACTACATCTTCAATTTCTCTGATGACGCTTATTTTTTTCGCTTTGTGAATTTCTATAAAATTACTTTTGTCTATCTGTTTGGCAATGAAATATGTGGCAACAATAGGGACTTCTATGATATTAGGTTTCTTGAATATGCAAACATCCAAAAGTCCATCTTGAACGCTGGCTTTGGGTGAAATTTCTGCATTGTATCCGAACTGACTTGAATTGGCGAAAGTTACGAAGAATGGTTTGCATTTGATAGTTTTCTCGTCGTCCAAAATCAAGGTGTATTCTTTGGGTACGAAGTTGTGGTATTCTTCTGTAACTAATTTAGCATAAGTGATGAAACCTCTGTTGCCGTCTTTTGCAAAATAATCGGCTATCAAAGCGTCGAAACCAATGCCAGCGATGCTTATAAAAGGAGTGCCGTTCATGGTTGCAGTGTCCATTTTGAAAACATCACCGTTATTGATTACGTCTGTTATTAGGCGTTCTGTCTTGAGTGGCAGCTCCAGATGGCGGGCCAAGCCATTGCCGGAACCTAAAGGAACGATGACAAGCACTTGTTCTCTCCCAATCAAACATTTTGCTATTTCGTTAATCGTTCCATCTCCGCCAACAGCAGCAATATATTCAAAGCCATCTTCTATTGCCTTCATTGTCAGCTCTGTAGCGTGATTGACATGTTCAGTGAAAACAATATCATATTCGAATTTGTCTTTGTCAATATAATTGTCTACAAGAATCGGAAAATTATTCTTGTTGTGGTTCCCTGATATGGGATTAACAATAAAAATTATTTTCTTCTTTGCCATCAGTAGTATAATTTGTTGTTAATCATTCTGTTGTTATATTGTTGAAGTCTTAACTTGAGCTCTTTGTCAAGTTCATGCCATTTGTTGTTATCGCCTTTATATATATTGTTCTTCAATGTTTTATCTTTTTTAATGTCAAATATTTTCTTTATATCATTGCCGTCTGACTGCATAAAATATTTTCCGTCAGAGAATATATATGAGTTATTACTATAACACATGAAAAATGGATTTTGTATGCTGTCGAAAACATTTCTTCCAAAACTGAAAGTTGTATCGTTGATGTCTAAAAGGCTTAACAAAGAAATTCCGATGTCGATATGTTGTGCCATTTCATCAACTGATTTATTTTCAATGATTTCAGGAGCATAGAAGGCGAGGGGTATTTGATATAGTCCTCTTGTGGTTTTATATCTGTTGAATTTATGTTCTGGGTTTACGTGATCTGATGTTATTATGAAAACAGTGTTTTTGAACCAGTCTTCTTTGGAAATGGTATTGAAAAATTCTTTCAAAGCATGGTCGGTATAAGTGACGGTTTTTTCGAATGGAGTTTTATTCGTAGTGTCTGATGTAATGTAGTCATTCGGTAATGAATACGGATGATGTGATGAAAGAGTAAATATTACAGCAGCGAAAGGATTCTCGTATTCTTTTAATTTTTTTGCTGTGAATTGTAGAAACTTATCATCATAAATGCCCCAGCTGCCATCGAAGTCGGAGTCGTTATTGTATTCATTTCTTCCGTAATAATCATCGAAGCCGCTTGACCTTGAAGTGGAATTGAAACTCATAGTGCCATTGTTGCCTCCGTGGAAAAATGCTGTGCTATAACCGTTTTTCTTTAGGATATTGCCCAAACCATCGACTTTATTGATGGCGTATCTCGATGTGGGATAATCGGTTGACATTAATGATGGTAGTCCGCAAAGAATCGAAGGGAGCGCCTCAATTGAACGTCGTCCGTTTGACATTCCGTCAAATGTAAGGCTTTCTCTCAATATAGAGTCTAAAAATGGAGTGTGAGAATTCTTTAAATCTTTATTGTAAAATCCAATCATTTCCTGACCGAAGCTTTCAAGAATGATTATTACTACATTGTTTTTATTACTGCTGTTTTTTATAAATCGATTGTGTTTCAGATTTTTATGAATTGGACTGTAAAGTGATTCGATTTCATTGTCATCAAAATAGTCTAATTTATTTAAGGCTGATGAAGTAGAGCTTAAGCAGATGCTGAACGGAGTGTTAATAATTAATGGAGTGTTTTTAGGAATTGTGTAGTCTGTTGCTGTCTGTAAGTTGATTGGTTTTAACTGAAATCCGCCTCTGATTCCTATCACCGATAATCCTAAAATCATTATGAAAAACACAGAATGATTGGCATACCATAATTTCTTGTCTGTGATATGTGTATGTTTTAGTCTTGTTTTTTTAGTTAATATTATGATGATGAATAATAAAAGTAAAAATATTACAAACATGAACCAGAAATCACTTATGAAGCTGAATATAAGACCGAACTGGTTTTCGTCTTTATTTTTAACAAATGTAAACAGTTCGGAACACATCCTTCTGTCAAGATATCTGAAATAAATCACATCAATAAGATTTAAGCCAATAGCAATGGCGTTGGTCGTAATAAAAACGAAATCAATGATTTTTTTATATATCTTGTTATATTTTATCCTCAATGGAATAGAATAGGCGATTATAAAAGGTATGTTGAAAATTACCAGGGTGTATATGTCGAATCTGAAACCTATGAAATATAATCTTACAAGTTCCTTTATGCTTAAATCTTCAAAACTATTAATATTAAAAATATAAAGAAGCCACCTGCTGAAAGACAGGAGTAACAGTATGATACCTAATCTGATAAGCATCATTTTCCAGGCTACGACTTCTTTGTTTTTTAACATATTTAATAAAATAAAATTAATTAAGATTTATATGCAAAGATAATAAATTAAGTGTGATGTTTATTAAATTAGGTCTTGATAATTTTTTAATTTTGTAGATGAATAAAATTATAAAAATTAATAGAATTATGAAAGCTAAATTATTGATATACTTTGTATTATTGACTTATGTAAGTTTCGCGCAAAATGAAACATATCCACAATATCCGAATCCTGTAAATATACCGGTTTCTCTCTCTGCAACATTTGCGGAATTACGTTCAAATGCCTTTCATGCTGGTGTCGACATCAGGACGCAGGGCGTTGAAGGTAAAGAGGTTTTTGCTGTTGCTGATGGCTATGTGAGTAGGATAGGCGTTTCTCCTTATGGATATGGAAAAGTTATCTATATTACTCATAATGATGGTTTTACATCAGTTTATGCTCATCTTTCCAAGTTTAATAAGAAAATAAATGATTTTGTGAAAAGCAAGCAATATGAAGATGAGTCGTTTGCGCAGACTATATTTCTTGAAAAGCATCAGTTTCCAATAAAAAGAGGTGATTACCTTGGACTTACAGGTAATAGCGGCAGTTCAGGAGGCCCGCATCTTCATTATGAAATACGTTATACCAAAACACAAGAACCTGTAAATCCGTTGTATTTTGGTTTGAAAATAAAAGACACTAGAAAACCAACAATCAAAGGACTTGCGATTTATCCTTTAAATAATTCTTCAGTAAACAATGCTGACTCTGCTATGTACTGCAAAGTGAACTGCGAAAATAATATCTATTCTCTTGATAATCCTGTAATTGAAGTCAGTGGAGATATTGCTTTCGGCATAAATGTGTTTGATCAGGCTGATGGCGCAAATAATAAAAATGGTGCTTATAGTGTTGAACTTTATGCAGATAATGAATTGATTTATAAAATCATATCAGACAAATATTCTTATGACGAGACTCGTTATATCAATAGTCTTATCGATTATTCTCATTATGTTAAAAATAATGAACGTTTCATCAGAACAGAAATAGATGAGTTCAATAAATTGAAGCTTTATGAAAAAAGGAATGGCGTTATAACTGTTAATCAAGGTGATACTGTGGAGATGTCGTTTGTGATTAGAGACTTTAATAAAAACAAATCCAAATTAAATTTCACTTTGATTGGTACGGAACTTCCTGAGTTTGAACCTAAAGGTGTTCTTCCTCGTTCATATTATAGAATTACTAATGGAGAATCTAGGGATGTTTATCTAGATGGTTTTGAAGCACAAATTCCGGAGCTGGCATTTTACCGTAATGTATCGTTAAAGGCATCACGTATTGATACAATGCAAAATATATATTCTGATTTTGCGTATCGTCTTGGTACTGAAGAGATACCAATGCATAAAAAGATGAAGATACGTTTGAGAATCAATGAAGAATATATTGATGATACCTTAATCTATGTCGCTACTATTGACAAAAAAAATAATATATCATTCTTGGGTAATAGTAGAGTTGATGATTTTATAGAAGCAAAGACTAATAAGTTAGGAACATATTTTATTGCCAGGGATTCTATAAGACCTTCTGTTATACCTTTGAATTTTAAGGATAAGGGTTCAGTGGCGGAAAATTGGTCGTTAAGGGTGAAAATTGATGATTTGGGAACTGGTATTTCAAAGTATGCAATTTATATCAACGACCAATGGGTTCTGGCAGATTATGATGCAAAGAACAAGTTGCTGATGTATCAGATTGATAATCGTCTTAAACCAGGACACAATGTTATTAAAGTTATCGTGTCAGATATGGTAGGCAATGAAACTGTTTATACTGCGGTTATTCTTCGCTAGGAGTGTAAACGTATTGATATGCTCCAGCGTCAGGAGCGTTTTCTCTTGAAACACCGTCTAAGTCGTATTGCAGCGCTCCCACTGAATAGAAAGGATTTCCGATTCCAATAGCAGGGGAGAGTGTGTCGAGATGGAAGTTGTATTGGTTGTTGACAAATTTAGGGTCTCTGTTAAATACGCAATTTGTATAGTTGGTGAATGATTCCGAATTTTGTCTCTTTGTTTTCAATAAGCTGCTGTTAAAGAAGTATGTTGTATCAGGACCAGGGTAGAAGTCTGTGGCAAATTCATCATCCTGATTTCCATACATGATACAATTGTTCATTTGGCAGTAGAAGTTGTATGCGTATGAGAAACCATCTGTAGGATTTGCATATACATTATTGAACAGCAATGAAGGAGTTGTTCTTGTAGATTGATTCCAGAAGTTGGCTACTGTTCCTTGTTCGAAGATGTATTCACCGCCTCCTGTTAACGCTATAGCATAATTTCCGCAATTAGATACTACAAAATTACCGGCTTTAATATTATAGAGATTAGCGTAAATGCCCATGCCGGTATGATTGTCAATAATAGTATTTTCAATGAATAATGGGGCTCTGTTGTCTTTCAAGAAACGTTGTGCTTGAATTCCAATGAATCCGTTTTTAATGATAGCGTTCTTTATAGAGTGCCCGTATCCCTCACGAGCTTCCATCAGCCAGATTCTGTCCCATTGTCCAGGATTGTCGGTAAATCCAAGTTCAAGTCTGTCGCCTTGAAATACAACCGGATTTTCTGCAGTTCCTTCAACGCGTAGTTGACCTTCGCTATATGCCCAGAGTCCTCCGCCATTATGGAAATGAACTTGTGTGCCTTCTTCAATGACCAATGTACCGTATGAGTTTATTAATGCATAACCATAAACTACATAAGGACGTTCTGAAGTCCAGTGTACCTCTTGAAGACTGTCAGCAATGATTTTGAATTCAGGGAATCCATTTATATGTTGATCTGCAATTATATAGTTGGCATTTTGTCCGAAAGCTGTCAGGCTGACTTCTTGCTTGTTGCCGTTAGTCTCGAATAATAGCTTCTCCTCAACAAAGAAAGGCGTATTTTGGTCGTTAGGATTTATTGTTACCTTTACAAAAATGTAAATACTGTCTTTTGCATAAATTTCGATGTCGGAGAAATCGTAACCAGCTTCTCCATCAACATTGATGGAGAATTGTGATTGGTTTCCGTTTTGCAGGCGTATCGAACTGATTTTCAGATTTTCATCATTGTTGTTATATACCATTAGATGACGTGTCGAAGAGCCTAAAGAGGTGAAAACGGTGTCAAATGTGATTGTATCATAAGAAAAATCTACTTTCAGTGATTGGTCGTCACTGAAGTTGACAGGTTTTCTACATGATGCGAAACTTAATATAACTCCTAAGATGAAAATCCAAATATATTTATGCATAGTGATTTCGTAATGTTTTGATTATTACGTATGGTTGATTTAATTATTGTTCTGCTTTAAAAAATCGTCCCATCGTGTGTCAAGATAAGCATTGGTGGCGATATATTTTAATGCATTTAATAATTGTTCTGCGTTAGCGTAACCAGGTAAAACTGTTATGCCTACATTAGCCTCGTTCATAAATACATAAGAAGGGTAGGACATTTTTCCTTGAAGTAATGCAGATGCTAGTTGATGAGTTCCTTTTTTACTTCCCATTGGATTAGGGTTGATGAAAGTATGACCCATGAATTCGACACTTCCGCTTTGTTCTGCATCAAACTTAACAGCATAGAAGTTCTCGTTCATATATGCGATTACATCTTTGTCCAAGAATGTAGTTTGGTCCATTTTCTTGCACCATCCGCACCATTCTGTATAGACGTCAATGAAGATTTTCTTAGGTTTTTCTGTATTTAGTTTTACAGCTTCTTCAAATGTCATCCAATTGATTTTTTCAGAAGATACAGTTTCTTGTGAATTGCTTTTTTGTAGTCGTGTTAATTCTGTATTGTTTTGTGCATTAGTTTTATATGAGAATAATAAAGCTATTGCTACTGCAAATATTAAGTTGAATTTTTTCATATCAGTATGTATATTTTGCTCTTTCTATTTCTTTTTTATTGTCTTTGTCTTTAAGGTTTTCACGTTTGTCGTAGAAGTGTTTACCTTTTGCCAATGCGATATTGACTTTTGCCAGACCTTTGTCATTGATGAACAAGTCAGTTGGAACTATAGTGAATCCTTTTTCGTTTGATTTTGTTTTCAGTTTGTTGAGCTCTCTTCTGGTAAGAAGAAGCTTTCTCTCGCGTTTAGGATCGTGATTATTGTATGTTCCCATAGCATATTCTGCTATATGCATGCCTACGACAAACAATTCTCCGTTTTTAAATACGCAGTAAGAATCAGCCAGACTGGCTTTGCCTTCGCGGATGCTTTTTATTTCTGTGCCAGTCAATACGATTCCAGACATATAAGTGTCTATGATAAAATATTCAAAAGACACTCTTTTGTTTTTGATATGGATTTTGTTTTGTGTTTTTTCTTTTGCCATAATCTTTTTAGAAATCTAGAATTCTGGAACTCTAAAAATTTAGAATTTCTAAGGTTTTAGAGTTCCAGAGTTCTGAAGTTTATTTTACGTCGCCCAAGATGATTGGCATGCCGTCGCTGCCGCCGATGATGACCACTTTAGAGTTTGGAGATTCGGCAAGTTTTAAAGTTGCTTCAATGCCTTTCTCGCGGAGAATCTTGTCGTTGATACTTGCGCTTAAGATGCTGTTAGCAGCAGCTTTACCTTCAGCTTCTACACGTTGGCGCTCTGCTTCTTGGGCTGCTTTTTCAAGTTTGAATTCGTATTCAAGAGCTTCTTGTTCTTGTTTCAACTTACTTTCAATAGCAGATTTGATGGTTGGAGGCAAGGTGACGGAACGGATAAGGACTTGATTTAATTGAACGTATTTCTCGTCTAAAAGTTTCTTTGTTTCTTCGAAAATCTCTTCTTGGATTACATCACGTTTGGTGGAATAGATTTGTTCTGGTGTGTAACGGCCTACAACGCTTCTTGCTGCAGAACGCATCGCAGGGATGACTATTCTTGTGAGGTATTCTGTACCTATCTTTGCGTGTAATGTTCCTAAGTCTTCCCAGCGTGGCTGATACCATGTCGAGAATTCAATCTTGATTTCCAAACCATTTGATGACAATGCGCTCATCTCTTCTGATGTCTCTTGTTGACGTGTCTCATAAACGTACATCGTGTTCCATGGTGCTATGAAATGGAAGCCTTCTTCGTATGTCTTTGATGTGTCAACACCGCCGCCGAATAAACGGAACAATACGCCGCCATGACCAGCAGGGATTGTTTTAGTGATGCGGCCCCAGAACATTATCAATAGGAAAATGATGCCGACTATTACGAAAATAGGAGTGTACTTCTTTAAATCATTGTTGTTTTGATTGTCTGATTGTTGTGAATATTGCATAATAATATGGTTTTAAATTATGTTACAAAGATAAGGTTTTTTCTTGAATTAATGCTTGCATAAAGTGTTATGAATGAAATTTTTCTACAAACGTCATTATTGAAATTACATAATGCTAAAATGACCAAACAATTTGTAATTTTCCATCGCTTTTCCAATTGTTTCCAATCTTTTCTAATCCGCTTCCGATTTCGTTTCTGTCGTCATAAAAAGTAAATCCTATCTTCCCTGAAAACTGTATCTGTTCTAATATTTTTATCTTTCCAACAAAATAAGTCCTAATGCCTTTGCCAGACAGGCTCCCGACAGCGAATGCATATAGAACGTCATTTTCGTATGCATAGACGCTGCCGCTTTCTGCATTGAACAACTCGTATCTGATGGCTATGTTGTATGTTTTGTCTTTAGGTGCATATAATACATCTTGATAAATCAAATATGAATTGTATTCGTCATCTTCCTTATAATTGAAATGATATTCAACTCTGTTCTTTAGACTTATATCATCTGTTATTTGATATGAAGCATGTAGTCTTATCATATTGTTCCTTTCTGTGATTAAATCTCTTTGAAAAGATTCTGCTGAAGTGCTGTTATTCATCTTATGTTTGTTCCTGAATTCTATGAATAACAAAGTGTTTGATTCAGGTGTGTAGTTTAATTGTGAATCAAATTCGTAACCATGACTAGGGGAATGGCAAGTGTTTTTGAAGAAATCGTTAGAGTAAAAATCTATACTATTAATGAATCTCCAATTTGCAGCTAATGAAAAGGCGCTGCTGAAATAAAAACCTTCTTCATTTCTTGTGTTGCTTCCTGCCGCAAATGCATTGCTATATAGACATTGATAGTTCTTTGCATAATTGCGATATAATATTGTGAAGTCTATATATCCTGCAGCTTGGAATGTTCCGCCTATCAATCCGGCAAGACCTTTGTTGTCGCTCATCGCAACTTCTCCATAAAAAACAATGTTTTTCAAGATGTAATAAAAGTCAAGGCCTTGGTTTAAAATATCTTGTCCTCTGAAATAGAATAAATTATATACATTGTTTTCTGGGTTTAATTCTGCGCTTAAATGGGTTTTGTGTATTGTGTAACCTAGCTGGAAATTGGAAATCTTATAACTCAGATTAGCGCCATATAATTGTTGTCTGATGACTTTTCTGTCCATTATTTCATTGTATGTTCGATGTAATCCGCTTTGTTGCATACTTGTGATTTCCAGAGGCATATTGTTAAGACTATCGTATGTTAATACATTGGCATCTGTTAGTTTGTTGGAATAAAAAATGCTTAGCTCAAAGTCATCGTATTTTAAGGTGCTGGCAATTCCTCTTAAATAATGCCCTTCATTAGCGGATTTGCTAGCGCTGATTTTCTTGTTCCTTCTTAAAAGACTTTCTCCTCTAGCCACGAATGACATTCCGTTTCCCATTGTAAGACCCTGACCAAAGGAGATTTTATAATCTCCAATGGCTAAGGCCTTGCAAAAACCAAAACTAAAAATTATGAAATGAAATGAGGTATAATCGAATCCGGAGTAACATTTGTTGCCTAACATACTCCTTATGGAATCGTTTATATTTTTTCTGAATAGGTATTCTCCTGGATCTTTTTCCAGAACCATGCCTGCTTCAATTTTATCTTTGTATGAAAAATTATATCGTAAATATAACTTTTGTGGACTGCCTAAATATATTGAATTAGGTTTTGCATAAAGCAGTGAATCGTCAATTCCTTTATATCCTTCTTTTTTGTTAAGGCATTGATTCACTTCAAAAAACACTTTGTTTTTTCCGTGTCTTATAATTTGGTTCAAAGATATCTTATCGTCGTTTTTTTTATCTTCAAAACAAATCAGTGGTTTTATGACTTCAATGCTTTTTCTATCAATGCCATCTACTTCATAAAGCTCTTCTATGAATTGGAAGTCGCCATAGTTTCTTTTGTAGTTTTTGATGTTTTCTAATTGAAAAACACTTATGAACTTGAATTCCACGAGTCGGTCAATTTCTTCGCCATTGATATTTACAGGATTCTCGACGATATTCCAATATTCTTCTATAATTTCGGAATAGTCTGTATTCTCGTCATCATTGCTTTCTGACATTTTTGCTATATGTTCAATTATCAAGTCGTTGCTGGTCTGGCAATAAACGTAATGAATTGGTAATGCAAGTATAATAATTAGAAATGTTTTTCTCATGATGCACCTCCTTTTTTGCATTTGTCTTTTATTTTGAAGACGAGACTGCAATTAAGAGATGAACCCAAGTCTTGACTCATTTGTCCTGCAATGTCGATAATCCACCATTTGTAAATATATCCGAATCCGAATGTGAACAATTCAGGATTGAGTTGGAAACCGCTTCTTATGAAAAAGCTTTTGTGATATTCGTATTCAATGCCAAATCTATAGGAGAAGTTATCTTCGAAGTTTTCTTCTATTTCGCTTGTTATCATGAAGTTATCTTTAATGAAATAAGAGAATCCTAATCTCGTGACTATTGGAATTTTGTAATTGATGGGAGTTTTGAACTTAACATGGATGGGATTGAAAAGATAAGCCCCGAGACTCAGATTCTCATTTATTTCATATTGTAATCCTAATTCAAAAGTGGGAGCGGAGAAATTGTCGTAATCTCCGGAAAATTTTAGATATATGTAATCAAGTTTCAATCCTATTTTAAGTTTAGGACCGAAATCTCTTGCTAATGCAATTCCAATTATGTTTTCGTTATAATGTTCATAACCGAAGCGAGAAGCGGATATGCCTATTACGCCAATATTAAGTGGCAAAAGAACACCGATGTTTTTGTATCCTAGTTCCTTTAAAAGGAAACGGCTTTCATACGATATGCCAATGCTGAGATTTTTATATGAAGAAAATCCTGCAGGGTTATTATACAGTGACCAGAAATCATTTAATGCAACGGAACATTTGCCGAGAGAGTTGGTTTTTCCTCCGCTTGGTTGCAGCATATCCCATGCATATACGTTTGTGAATAAAGATAGGACTAATAAGCCCGAGATAAAAAAACGTTTCATACAAAAATATGGTTTGTTGGTCTCGCAAAAGTAGAAAAATAATTGAGCGATATGAAATAAAATGTATCTTTGTAGTATGTTAAAAAATAATGTGTAGTAAGTTAAAAATTATTAGGTAGTATTAAAAATTGAAGTTATGGAATATCTAATCTATTTATTAGCAGTTGTTTTCATTATTGTAGGAATCATCGGTGACGTAGTGCCTGGACTTCCTGGCGTACCGATTAGTTATGCGGCGATGATTTTATTGCATCTTTTTACCGACATAACATACTCAAGTGAGGCATTGGTTATTTATGGTATATTATGCGCTGTTATAACAATAGTAGATTATTTTGTCCCAGTATGGGGTACTAAGAAATTTGGCGGTACAAAAGCTGGCGTGACAGGTAGCACCATAGGACTGGTGGTTGGAGTTGTGGTATTGCCTATTTTAGGAATAGTTATAGGACCATTCGGACTTATCGGTATATTAGCTGGACCATTTGTTGGCGCATACATAGGAGAGAAGATGTCGGGTGTTGACGACAATTTGGCGTGGCGTTCAGCAATAGGCTCTTTCGTGGGATTCTTAGCTGGCACATTATTAAAGGTAGTCTATTCATTGGTGGTTGGTTTTGTAGTGATTAAGGATATTATCACTTCGTTTTTTTAAGACAACAAGACAACAAGTAAAAAGCGCGTCAATTTGAAGTGACGCGCTTTTTTTGAATTCTAGAATTTTATTTAGCACTTTTCTTTGCTGCTTTTTCTTCGGCTTTTAGTCTTTGTTTCCTTAACTTCTTAAGCTTCTTGTCGATAGCCTTTTGATGTATCTTTGGATTGTCGCCTGTGAATTGGTATTCGTCGTATATGTATTGGCTTCTGTCTTCGTTGAATACGTATATCAATCTGGCTGTAATGACATTATTATATTGGTCTCTTCTGCAGTCATATTCTCCATTGATGAGATAGAAGTCTCTTGTTCTGATTTTAGCCATCGAATATTGATATCTTATTCCTAACTTGAATCTCTCATATATTCTGAATTTTAAATCAGCAAGGATGCTGAAGTCGCTGAGTCTGTATCTGTCAGGTCCTGTATAATTTAAGTTTACGTTTGTCTCTCTGCCATGTTCGAATTCTTTCAGACCAACAAGTCTGCCATAAGAAACTCCGAGTCCAAAAGAAGTGATTTGTTTGTCGGTAAAATAAACCATCAATGGAACTTCAAGATATGTCAAGTTCAAATCGTATGCACCGTTATAGATTGTTTCATTGATGGTGTCGCTGTAAGTAGCTCTCTGATGTGCGCCTTTTTGGTTGAAAACGACTTCTATTGATGCGTCAATGCTGAAGTTGTTTTTCTGATATACAGGGACAATGGCTCCGATGCCACCATGCAATCCTAAATTCTTGTATCCATACACCTGGTCTCCATCGACTTGCGAAAGGTTGAATCCAATGAATCCTTCGCCTTTAACTATCTGTGCTTTTGCTTCTGTATTGAACAATAATGCAAAAGCACACATCATTATTATTGTAAAAATCTTTTTCATATCATTTTAACGTTAATGTGTTCGTTATATTATTTTGCTACATTAATTTTCATGCTGAGGCTTATTCTCTTTCTCTCGATGTCTAGTTCTGTTATTGTGACTTTCACTTTCTGGTTGAGTTTCACCACTTCGTTAGGGTCCTTTATGAATTGGTTTGACATCTGGCTGATGTGAACGAGTCCATCTTGATGTACACCGACATCGACGAAGCATCCGAAGGCTGTGATGTTGGTTACGATGCCCACCAATTGCATCCCGACTTTCAAATCGTTGATGTTGCGTATGTTTTTGTTGAATTCAAAGAACTCAAATGTCTTTCTCGGGTCACGGCCTGGTTTTTCCAACTCGCTGATGATATCGCTTATTGTCTCGATACCGAAGTCGTTTTCGATGAAGTCTTTAGGATTTATCTTTGCTATAAGTTCTTTGTTTCCAATCAAATCTCGAACTTCCACATTGAGTCTCTTTGCCATCTTCTCAACTATATGGTAGCTTTCAGGATGTACGGCGCTCGCGTCTAATGGTTGTGCTGCATCGTGTATTCTCAAGAAACCTGCGCATTGTTCGTATGCTTTTTCTCCCAAACGAGGCACTTTCAGAAGCTGCTTGCGGCTTTTGAAACCACCGTTTTCGTTACGATATTTTACTATGTTACTAGCAATCTGAGGACCGACGCCGCTTACGTATGAGAGCAGTTGTTCGCTGGCAGAATTGAGTTCTACGCCCACAGCATTAACGCAACTTTCTACGACATGACCGAGTTCTTCATTCAGAAGCTTTTGATTCACATCATGTTGATATTGACCAACGCCGATAGATTTAGGATCAATCTTAACCAACTCTGCCAATGGGTCCATAAGGCGGCGTCCGATACTTACAGCGCCTCTCACTGTGATGTCGTATTCTGGAAACTCGTCGCGAGCCACTTTGGAAGCGGAGTAGATAGAAGCGCCGCTTTCGTTAACCATGACGGCTATGATGTCACGGTCGAATTTTATTCCGCGGATGAAGTCTTCCGTCTCACGTCCTGCAGTGCCGTTGCCTATGGCGATGACTTCAATCTTATATGCATTGACGAGCGAACGTATTTTGTTAGTCGCCTGTCTGATTTCATTTTGTGGTGGGTGAGGGAAGATGGTCTCGTTATGTAACAAAGCGCCATATTCATTGAGTATTACAACTTTACAACCTGTTCTGAATCCAGGGTCGAGGGCGAGGACGCGTTTCTGTCCTATAGGCGCTGCCAAGAGAAGCTGGCGAAGGTTCTCGGCGAAAACTTTAATAGCTATTTCATCAGCTTTCTCTTTGTATAAAGCACGAATTTCTGTCTCTAACGAAGGCTCCAGCAGACGTTTCCAGGCGTCGTCGATGGCGTCTTGAACTAAATCTGTTGAGGAGTTGTCGGCTTTGATGAATATATTATCGAGTGTCTTAAGTGCTTCTTCATCATTGATTTTCAGTTTTACTTTTAGCATTCCTTCAGCCTCGGCACGGAACATCGCCAATAATCGGTGCGACGGAGCCTCGGCAATAGATTCCTTCCAGTCGAAATATTGCTGATAAGTCTTGCCTTCTTCCTCTTTGCCTTTTACGACGGAGGAAGAGATGACGCCTTCTTTATGGTATATCTTGCGGATGTTGTTACGTCCTTTGATGTTTTCGGAAATCCATTCTGCCATGATGTCACAGGCTCCCTTGAGAGCGTCTTTTGTGGTCTCGACGCCTTTTCCCTTGTCGATGTATTTCTCGGCGAGTCCTTCAACATCGTCGCTGTTTTGCGACATGATAATCTTGGCGAGCGGCTCGAGACCTTTCTGACGTGCTATCTCAGCTCTTGTCTTGCGTTTTGGCTTATAAGGAAGATAAAGGTCTTCAACGTCTTGCAGCGTCTTGGCATTCTTGATGCTGTTTTCTAATTCTGGAGTGAGTTTCTCTTGTTCTGCTATCGACTTCAAGACTGCCTCTTTTCTCTTTTCGAGCTCTTCGAGTTGTTCGAGACGTTTTTGAATGGCAGCCACGACCTCTTCATTCATGGTGTTGGTCATCTCCTTACGATAACGAGCTATGAAAGGAACTGTGCATCCTTCACTTAAAAGACGTATCACATTTTCTGCAACTGTCAGTGACACTGAAAATTCCGTTGCTATCTGTTTGCTGAAATCCATTTTTTTTAAGTTAATAGTTTAAAGTTAATAGTTAATAGTATTTGATAGTTTTGTTAGAAGTTTATAGTTAATTTATTTTCAATTCTAAAGTTCTAAAATTCTAGAGTTCTAAATTTCTCCAAATGTTCCACGCAGCTTCCGCTTGTTCGTGCAACATTGTCATTCCGTTGAAAGTTGAAGCTCCTTTTAAACGTGCGTTATTCAAAAATAGCGTCTCCTCCGGATTGTAAATTAAATCTATGAAGACATTATTTTCGTCTGCAGTAAAGTAGGGCAGTTCTAAACATTCGTCAACATTTGGAAACATTCCCACTGGCGTCGCATTGATTATGATGGAATAAGGTTCAAAACCTTTAATATTAACTTCATCATAACTTATTCCTAATTCCTCATTCCTCATTCCTAATTTCCGGCTCACAATCTTATACGGAATACCTTTCTTTTTTAAGACATATTGAACCGCTTTCGACGCGCCGCCGCTGCCTAAAATCAAAGCATTATTAAAACTCTGCGTCTCTGCGTCTCTGTGTCTTTGCGTCTCTTCAAAAATCTTCTCAAACCCAACCACATCAGTATTAAATCCTTTCAGACTTCCGTCATCGTAAATCTTTACAGTGTTTACTGCGCCGACTTCCTTTGCTGTTATGTCAATATCATCAAGAAATGGAATGATTTCTTCTTTATATGGGACAGTGACGTTAAAGCCTTTCAAGTTTTTATGTTCTTTGATATATGGAATTATATCTTCAATATTTTGAATCTCAATATTTTGATAAGAATAGTTAAGATTATTTAACAGAAACTTCTCTGTGAAATAATCCTTTGAAAAAGAATGTCCAAGCTTCTTTCCAACCAAACCATATATTTTATCAAAACTTTCCATATCACTATATAAATCCTTTAGCCTTTAGCCTTTTGTCTTTAGCCATTATTGCCTTTCTTCGCCATCTTTTCTGTAAGTACTATCAATGCAGCACCTATGAGCATGATTACTAATGCTATTGAGAAGTCGAGGTTTAATTCTGGCAAATAATATTCGTAACCTGTTACTTTAGCTTCGCTGCCGAAATAAGTGACGACGTCGTTTTTCCAAGGCCAGATGATTGGCATGCTTCCTAAGATGAAACCTGTCAGGACAGCGATAGTTATGTCTCTGTAATTCTTGAATATCCATGACAGGAGATGTGAGAATGCGAGCAAGCCAACAACGCCGCCAATGACGACAGGAAGCAAAATCTGGAGGTTTAAATCATTTACTGCGTCAATCATAATGAGTTGATAATTACCCATCAAGACCAAGACAAAAGAACCAGAGAGTCCTGGTAATATCATGCTGCAAGTTGCGACAGCACCGCAAATAATCAAATAAATGAAATTGCTGTTTTCTTTTGCCGGTGTTCCGAAAGCGATTAATAAAGCGATGGCTGTTCCTATTACGAAGGAAACCAATACTTTCCAGTTGAATTTCTCTATTGTTATTCCTACGTAATATATTGATACCAATATCATTCCGAAGAAGAATGACCATAAATAAATAGGATATTCCGCGAACAAGAACTCGAATAGCCTTGCTATTGAGAGAATAGCTACCAAGACTCCGGAGCCTACCGACACAAGGAACCATAAGTCGATGTGTTGGGCGAATTCTTTGAACTTGCCTGTGAAAAACAGTTTGATAGCGGTAAGGTTGCAGGATTTTAACGCATTGATAAGGCGTTCGAATATACCTGTTATCAAAGCTATTGTTCCGCCAGAAACTCCTGGGATGACATTGGCAGAACCTACGCCAAGTCCTTTAAAAAAGTTTGCAATGTATTGATTCATATCAGAATGGGTTGTTGTTTTTGTTTTTATATTCGTTGATTAAGTTTACTATGTTTTCGTTGTTCAAAATATAGTTGGGGTCGAAGTCGATGAATTCCTGAACGCCGTCGGTGTCAATCTCCAATGCTTCTTCAAGATTCATCAATCCTAACTGCTCTTCTTCTTGTATGAAATTGATGAACGCCAATCTATATAACAAAGGAGCTTGTTTACCAAGTTTGTTCAAACCTTTCTCAATGTATTTCACTGCATTGTCAATGTCGTCTTGCATGATATAAACTTCCATAAATGCGATGTACAGGTTGACATCGAAAGGATATAATTCCTCTATTTCCTTGAGATATTTGAGAGAGGTCTTGTATTTGCCCATCTTGTTGTTTTCTTCAACGAGAACGAAGAGATAGTCGGTGTTGAAAGGAGCTAGTTCGTGGGCTCGTTTCAGAAACTTTATCGCTGATTTGTGATTCTCTTCTTCGCAGAAAACGAATCCTAATCCTGCGTATGCTTCTGCTATATTCTCATCAAGTTCTATTGCTTTCTTGAAGTTGTTGATAGCCTCCAGCTTGTTGCCGGTCTTTGCAAGTGCTTCGCCATAAAGACAATACAGGATAGGTTGTCTGACTTTGTTTCTGAAGGCTTCTTCGATGATATCTATTGTGTCTTGATATTTGTCAAGTTCATTATTAATTGTCGCGATATTGATATATCCTCTGTCGTAATGTTGGTCGATGGCTAATGCGAACTCGTATTGTTCGATGGCTTTCTCTAAAAGATGGAGTCTGAGGTAACAGTTTCCCAATGCCATCCAGGCTTCCAGACTGTGAGGGTTCTTGTCAATCTCAGCGTTAAGGAAGTCAACGCATTCGAAACCTCTTTCCAGATAGAAGTAGCAGTTCATAATCTGCATATATTGTTCGCCGTAATCGATATTGTCGGTCAGACCTTTCTTGAGATAATAAAGAGCTTTCTCGTAATCTCTCAGCAGCATATATTCGCCTCCTATTGAACCATAGATGTCGGTGACGTTTTCGTTGTTGCCTAGGAGTTTGATGGCTCTTTTGTAAGCGACTATAGATTGTTTGTGGTTGTTAAGCAAGCCATGGCAATAACCCAGATTGACGTAATAATCAGGGTCTTCAGTGTTATTGTCTTCTTCTCTCAGATACTTCAAAGCGTTTTTGGCATCTTGTACAGAGAGATATTTCTTAGCCATGATGCTATAAATAATAGGACTTTCAGAATGATACTTCATAGCCATGTCAGCAAGGATGTTGATTTTTTCAATGTCATCATGCTGAATGTAATAATCGATCATAATGTTCAATTCATCGACGTCAAAAAATGAAAGTCTATCGTTTTCTAATTGACTTTCAAATCTTTCTATCAATTCCTGAATCTCATAATCGTCTAAGAAATTATCATCGTCAAATCCCATATCTTTTTTTTGCAAATTTAAAAAAAACTGCCTTATATTTGCAAAAAAATAAAATAGAATATGCCTTTAATTAAATCTATTTCCGGATTCCGTGGAACTATCGGTGGCAAGGCTGACAATGGTCTTACACCTATTGATATTGTTAAACTTACATCTTCTTTTATTTGTTTGATTCGTCGCTCTGGCGTAAGTCGTCCTCGTATCGTAGTCGGTCGTGACGGACGTATCTCTGGAACAATGGTGAATCAGTTGGTGTGCGGCAACTTACAAGCTATGGGTGCCGACGTTATTGATATCGGATTAAGCACAACTCCAACAGTTGAGGTTGCTGTTACGGAAATGAAAGCTGATGGCGGCGTGATTCTTACCGCAAGTCACAACCCAAGAGAATGGAACGCTCTTAAGTTGCTGAACAGCAAAGGTGAATTTATCTCAAAAGAAGATGGAGAATGGCTACTAGAAAAAGCAGCTGCCGATGATTATGAATTCTCTTATATCGATGAAATAGGAACTTATTCTGTAGAAAACGACTGGATTGAACGTCATGCAGATATGGTCTGCAAACTTCCTCTCGTAAAGAAAGATGTCATAGCAAAAGCAAATCTTAAAGTCGTGGTAGATGCTGTCAACTCAACAGGTGGCATCGCAATTCCAATGTTACTCAGAAAGTTGGGCGTCAATGATATTATTGAACTTAACTGCGAAGTGACAGGCAATTTCGCTCATAACCCAGAACCTCTCGCAGCTCATTTAGTAGAGACTTGCGCCAAGGTCAAAGAAAGCGGAGCTGACTTCGGCATCGTGGTCGACCCTGACGTTGATCGTCTCGCTTTCATCGATGAAAAAGGTGAGATGTACGGTGAAGAATATACTCTCGTGACAATAGCCTCATATATCTTGCAACATAAAAAAGGTAATACTGTTTCTAACCTTTCTTCAACACGTGCTTTGCGTGACGTGACACAACAAATTGGTGCAGAATATTTCGCAGCAGCAGTAGGTGAAGTCAATGTGGTAGAAAAAATGAAGGAAGTAAATGCTGTTATCGGAGGTGAAGGAAATGGCGGCGTCATCTATCCTGAATTGCATTACGGCCGTGACGCTCTCGTCGGAGTCGGTCTTTTCCTCACATATCTCTGTGAGTCACAATGTACATGCTCAGAACTTAAGTCTAAATTCCCATTATATTATATGTCGAAGAACAAGATTCAGTTGGATGCTTCTACAAATGTAGATATGATATTGGAAAAAATAGCTGACAAGTTCAAAAATGAAAAAGTCACAACCATTGATGGCGTGAAAATAGACTTCGAAGAAGGCTGGGTGCATCTTCGTAAATCAAATACAGAACCTATCATCAGAGTTTATTCAGAAGGCAAGACAGAAGCTGAGGCTGAACGACTTGCACAGATTATGTTAGAAGAAGCAATGAGAAATTGAAAATTTAAAACTGAAAACTGAAAGTTTATGTCATCTGCTAGAAATAAGAAAAAAAGTCGCCGCAGGAATTACAAATATCATGCGGTGACTTTTAAATTGACATCCGGTCAGTATAAATCGTTGAGAAATTATTGCAAGGCGAGAAAGACTACGCCAATCAAATTGATTAAGAAAAGCATAGAACGCTTCATCTCTCATTACGAGTATGAAGTGCCTAAAGAATTATATCTTACAGAAAACCAACTCGACCTCTTCGATATAGAAGAGTTTAATGGCTAAAGACAAAAGTCAAAAGTTCCTCTTAACCCTCTAACCCCTCTCAACCTTTATTATAAGGAATTCTATTCGCGATAGATTTTCCCAAGGTCACTTCATCAGCGTATTCCAGAGCATCGCCAACGGAAATGCCCTTAGCGATAGTCGTTATCGTTCCGTTAAAATCTTTTAACACTCTTGACAGATAATAGTTGGTGGTGTCGCCTTCAATAGTGGCAGGCAATGCCAAGATTATTTCAGTTATCTCTTCTTTCTTGGTTCTCTCTAGAAGTTCGTTTATTCTTAAGTCGTTTGGCGAGATGCCTTCGATAGGGTTGATGATGCCTCCGAGTACGTGATACAATCCGTTGAAGGAGCAGGTGCGCTCGATGGCGAGTACGTCTCTCATGTCGGCTACGACGCATAAGATGTTTTCGTCGCGTTTGGGGTTGGAGCAAATCGAGCATAAAGGCTCGTCGCTTATGTTATAGCAGCGTCGGCATAAGACGATGTTGTTTCTCATGTCGTTCAACGACTTGCATAACTGTTCCGTCTTGATTTTCTCTTCGCCTAACAAATGCAGGGCGAGTCGCAAGGCTGTCTTCTTTCCGATGCCAGGCAACTTTGATAATTCATCGACTGCTTTTTCCAATAAAATGGAAGAGTATTCTGCCATAACCTACAATTTTGGCGCAAAGATACGTTATTTCTTAAAACTTTTTAACTTTGCAAAAAAATGAAATCATGAAAAAAATATTAGGATTGTTGACTTTAACATTGACATTATTATTTGGTCTTTCAACAGAAAACCTCATCGCTCAAAGCGATTATAACAAAACTGATAATCAAGGCCGCAGACAAGGCAAATGGATAGATTTTCATGATAATGGAAAAATACGATATACAGGAGAATTCAAAAATAACGAACCTATAGGCGAGTTTCTATATTATTCAGAAGAAGGTGTTCTCATCGCAAAAAACAATTACTTGAAAAAATCAAATATCACTGAGACAGAGATGTATGCTGCAAATGGTAAAGTCATTGCCAAAGGAAAATACCAGGACAAGAAGAAACACGACAAATGGGAATATTTCAGTGAGGAAACAGGCGCTCTTATCCTGACAGAGAATTATCAAAACGGAATGATAATAGGAAAGAGTGTCGCATATTCTACGATAACACAAATGGTTATAGAAGAGATAGAATATGTCAACGGTATGAAGAACGGTGTCTGCAACAGATATTACGACAACGGAAGAATCATGGAAAAAGCCAATTACCAAAACGATAAACTAAACGGCGATTACTCTTTTTATTATCCTAACGGCGTGGTGAAAGAAGAAGGCAAATATCTTGATAACCAGAAAGTGGGAGAGTGGAAGACCTACGATATGGAAGAAGGACTTCTCTCTGTTGACGTCTATTCTGAGATTTAATGAGACTACAAGACAACGAGACTACAAGTTCTTTATAAGTAATTAGAAAAGAGTGTAGAGACGTTTCTATACGTGTAGATTAATAGGTAAGATTTGCTTTATATCAGAGAGTCTTTCTATTATTCTGCGTCCTTTTGTCTCCAGACGTCGTCTTGATACGTGTCCGCCGCTATAAAGAATACAATCGAAACCGCATTGTTCTGCCACTTCGGCGTCGTGGAGTGAGTCGCCAATCATCACACATTCTTCTGGATTCAAATTCAGTTTTTCGATGACTTGTTTTCCAATCGTGACTTTTTCTCTGGCGTAATTATCCATAATTCCAAAAATGCCGTCAAAGAAATGTGTGATGTTCAAGTTGTTAATCATTAGCTTAAGATTGTCATCTTTCATTGCAGATAATACTATCAGCTGATAGTTGTTTTCTTTCAGATAAGATAGTGTTTCAACGACATCTGGGAAAAGCTTCAATTCAGATGCTCCGGAAGCATATAATTTAACGTATTGTTTTGCTGGTATTTCAAAAGGTTCTTTTTCAAAATCAAAGCCAGCTTTGACATAATAATCAATAATGGGGAAGCCGAAAATATCCTTATATCTTTCAACGCTAAGTCTTGGAAGATTTCTTTCCTCCAATAAAATATTCACAGAACTCAATGACAGTTCTAAGTCGTTGAGCAGAGTTCCGTTCCAGTCCCAAATTATAGTCTTATACATTAGCGGCAGTGTTTGGTGTAGTCTTCCATATTAGGTCTGCCTTTGGCTTCAGCTATTTTGAAATAATAGCAAGCCATATCGTAGTCGCTTATACTTCTGTAATATAAACCTATATTGAAATAAGCTTGAAGATATTCAGGATTTAACTCTAATGTTTTGAGATAGTCTTGCAAAGCCTCTTCTCTTTGGAAGATGTTATATTTTGCGCATCCGCGATGGAAATAGGCTTCGTGGTTTTCTGGGTTGTATTTTATGGCTTGGTCAAAATATTCTATTGCTTCTTCAAATTGTGAAGCGTATAGGTAGTCAACGCCTTCGTCGCATAAGTTTCTTGATTTGTCAGGGTTGCTGCCGCAGCTAGCCAAAAATAATACTAAACCTAATGTTATAATTCTGAATGCTTTCTTCATGATTTTAAATTTTTGCAAAGATAAAAAAAATGGCAAAAGTCTAAAGTTAAAAGTCTAAAGTTTTTTTGTTTTGTTTTTAAAAATATAACCAGTATGCGCTGAAGTCGCCTTGTGAGTCGAGCATGATAGCTGGCATTGGAATCTTAATGAAACTTAACACTTTTAAGGTTGTTTTCAGGAATTTGTTCTCTACTGGTATTCTTGTAAGGTCGATGTCTGGTGAGAGGATGAATTGTCGTGTTCTTGTGAATTCTGGTATTGCTTGTCCATTATATTGATTTACATTAGAGAAGCCGCCTGTCATGCCTTCTGCACTATATCCAAATGCCAGGTTTATCCACGATGGGAATTTTGATTCCTTGCCCAAAAACAATGACTTAAGGTTGAACGACAGCCATATAGTTTGTCCGTTATAGTCTTTTAACATTCTTTCGGGAAGGTTGCTGCCGAGCAGATTAGGACGGTATTGCGGAAATTGTGTATTGTGATATGAGTATTTCATCGCGATTCTCTGTTCGTGCCAGAGTGCCTGCTGTCCCATGAATAATCCTGCTCCTAATGCATTAGCGGCCATGTCACCCCAAGAGAATCCCCAGCCTGCCGATAATCCGTCGAAGATTTCCACTGTAGAAAGAAATATGAATCCCAAAGGCGCTCCATATAAAAGAGATTTCTTTTCATCTAATCCGGCGAGTCGTAGCGCTTCGTAACCAATGAGTCCGACATGATAAGCTGATGTTGCATGGCCTGCCTTGTCCATTTGCAGCCATTCTGCATTGTCGTTGAGAAGATGAAATGACGACTGTTCATATCCGGCGTACCATAAGAAATACAGTCCGCTCATAGAACCGGCGTACAAAGCCGCTTCAGTTCCCATGACGATGCTGACGTTTCTTTTGACATTTCTTGTCGAATCGTTTTCCTGTGATAAAGCAGTCAATGAAAAAGCTAGTAAAATCAATAAGACTTTGAACCTTGAACCTTGAACCTTGAATCTATAATTATGCATTATGAATTATAAATTATGAATTAATAAATGTTATTTCCAAATTTTCATTTTATTCAACGCCTTTCTGTATTTCTCGGCGTTTCTGTTATGTTCGCTCATGTTTCTTGCAAATACATGATAACCTGAAAGGTCGTCCTTCGCGCAGAAGTAGAAATACTTGTGATTTTCAGCGTTTAATACCGCATCGATTGCTGCGATAGATGGGATGCATATTGGTCCTGGAGGAAGTCCTATATGTTTATATGTATTATATGGCGACTTTATCTCCTTATGTGCGTCCAGCACTCTTTTTATCTCGAAGTCGCCGAGAGCGAACACCAGGGTAGGGTCGGCTTGCAGCAACCAGTTTTTCTTTAGTCTGTTGATATATACTCCTGCGATGCGTGGCATCTCCGATACTTTGGTAGTTTCCTTGTCAACGATAGACGCAAGGATGCTTATTTCAATAGGAGTCATATTAAGAGACTTTGCTTTGTTTCTGCGTTCTTCGTTCCAGAATCTGTTGTATTCGCTGGTCATCTTTTCCACGAAATCGTCGGCATTGATGTTCCAATACAATTCGTAAGTGTTTGGTATGAATAAAGCAGCTGCACTTTCTTCATCGAATCCCATTTCTTTGAGTGTGCTGCTTTCTTTAACGGCTTTTAATAATGAAACTGAATCCATCTCCAGTTGTTCGGCGACGCGTCCTGCAAACTGCTCAATCGTCCTTATATTATTAAAGGTGAATTTGACTGGAGTCTGACTTCCCGAACGAAGCATATTCAGCAGTCGGTTGTTGTTCATATTATTGGAAATGACATAATGTCCCGACTTGATATATTTAGGATAGTCCAGTTTTTTTGCGAGCCATTCGAATGATTTCTGATTTATTATGATGCTGTCGGAATAGAGCTTTTCTTTCACATCTTCGAAGTCGTCATCGGAATAAATATACAGAGATATTTTTTCTTCATTAGGAGTCGATACGTTAGGGAAGATAATGGCTTTATACATTCTGACAAATACGAAGACTGATATTACGGCCAAGACTGCAAGTGTCAGAAACATATAACGTTTTATCTTCTTCATCTTATTGATTTTTTTGTTGTGATATGATCTTATTGTCTCCATCAGAAATTTTGGTTTATAAGTTGAAATTCAATCTCATCGATGAATCCTTGCGGTGTTCTTATCCATTCTTTTCTATATCCGCATTGTTCGAATCCTGCTTTTTTGAAAAGATTGAGGCTGTCGGTGTTGAGAGCGTCGATGAGGCAGTATATCTGTTTAAACATGAGTATGTCGAAGCAATAGTCTATCATAAGTTCGAGTGACTCGCTTGCATATCCGAGTTTTCTGTATTCTTTCTGTAATAATATTCCGATGCCGGCTCTGAAATGGACAGGGTCGAAGTCATATATGTCGATGCATCCTATTTCTTTGTTGTCTTCTTTTCTTTCGATGATAAAGCGCATCTGTCGGTTGGCGAAGAGGTCGTTGTTGCCGAGCAGGAATTGCTCAATCTGATACATTGAATAAGGCACGTAAGTTTCGCTTACTCGCCATATTTCCATATCATTTTCCCACTGATATATGAGAGCAGCGTCTTGTGGTTCGGCAGCTCTTATTATTAAATTATCGCTTTGTGCAAACATCATAAAAATTTTATGCAAAGATAAACATTCCGTCAAAAACATGCGCTGCCGGTCCTGTCAACACTACGTTTTTAAAAGTGTTGTCGTCTTTGTCAAAACGTACGTTGAGTTTGGCAATCTGTGTGTAAATGTCGATATCATTGCCGCCATACCAAAGTGAGGCTGCCATAGCTGATGCTGTTACGCCAGTTCCGCATGCCAGAGTCTCGTTCTCAACGCCTCTCTCGTACGTCCTGATACGAATGTTGCCGTTGTCGTTTAAGAGGAAATCCACGTTGACGCCATCGGTAGAGATATCTTTGTCGTAACGTATTTTCGCACCTTCGGCATTGACGTCCATGCTGTCAAGATTCATGACTTTTTTAACATAATGCGGAGAACCTGTGTCGATGAGAAGAGAGTTGTCGTCGAGTTTGTACGACAAAATGTCACGCATTGTCAGTTCGACAAGGTATTCGTTAGGAGAAGTTTCAGTGACTTTAGCCTTATGTATTCCGTCGACGGCTTCGTAAGTAGCCTCGTTTTTTATTATGCCTTGTTGATGGGCGAAAGCCGCGATGCAGCGTCCTCCATTGCCACAGAAAGTGCTTTCTTTTCCGTCGCAGTTATAATATCTCATTCTAAAATCGTGATTATCAGAATGCATCAAAATTATCAATCCGTCGGCTCCGATTCCAGTACGTCGGTCACACATTTTAAATATTAATTTTTCCGACAATACTATTTCATTTTTTATTGCGTTTATCATGATGAAATCGTTGCCGGCACCATGAAACTTGCTGAAATTAACGTAATGATTTTCAGTTATATTCATATAAATATTCTTGTTTTAGAACTGCAATGTTTTGGCAGGAATTTTGAACGTAAAAGTAGTAAATTTTTAAAAACAAACCAATTATAGAATAAAGAATCTTTACCCTTAGAAAGATTCGGGATGATGTCGCCCGAGGAAAAGCAAAAATGAAGAATGACATCATTATTTTGTTAACTAACTAATTTTAAAACATGAAAAACAAAACTAAATTCTTATTTGTTACACTGAGTGTATTATTCGCTGCGTTAAGCGTACTTACAATCAACCTTTATTTATCGCAACGAGATATGAAAAAGTCGTTGGCAGATGCTGAGTTGCGACAGACTTCAATGAACGAAAGCCAGGCTCCTATGTTAAGAGCATCATTTATGACAAATGACGAAGGTGAAAGTTTCGTCGATGCAGCAGAAAAGACAGTCAATACTGTGGTTCACATCAGAACTGAGATAGTTTCAAAGGGCAATAGCTATTACGATTTCTTCGGATCATTGCTTGAACAACTTTATGGAGGACAGATGCAAGTCCCCAATAATGTTTCTGTTGGCTACGGCTCTGGAGTTGTTATTTCTCCTGACGGTTATATCGTTACAAACAATCACGTTGTTGAAGGAGCAAGCAAGATTGAAGTGACTTTCAACGATAAGCACAAGAGAACAGCTACGATAATAGGCAACGACCCAAGTACAGATTTGGCTTTGATTAAAGTTGATGCAAAAGACCTTGAATATCTCACCTTCGCTGATTCTGATAAAGTCAGAGTGGGAGAGTGGGTCCTTGCTGTCGGTAATCCTTTCAACCTTACATCAACGGTGACTGCTGGCATTGTAAGTGCGAAAGCACGTAACATCAATATCTTAGGTGACGGCAGCACCATAGAGTCGTTCATTCAGACCGATGCAGCTATCAATCCAGGCAACAGCGGCGGCGCATTGGTTAATATGGATGGTGACCTTGTAGGTGTCAATGCTGCAATAGCGTCACGTACCGGAAGCTACGAGGGATATTCATTCGCAATACCTTCTAATATCGTTAAAAAAGTGGTGGAAGATTTCTTGCAATATGGTGCATTGCAAAGAGCATATATCGGAGTAACTATAGCTGAAATCACAGAAGAACTCGCTGAAGCAAAAGGCATTGAAGTGACATCAGGCGTTTATGTTGTAGATGTGCATGAAAACGGAGGAGCTAAGGCGGCTGGCATCAAGAATGACGACATCATATTAAGCATCAATAATATTACAGTAAACTCAAATGCTCAACTCATCGGTGTTGTGGGTCAGTATCGTCCTGGCGACAAAGTTAAGGTGAAGTTGCAACGTAATGGAAATATAATAGAGAAAGAAGTGACACTTAAGAATCTGGAGGGAACGGAAGAGATGCATAGAGACACCGACAGTTTCTATAACGAAGTGCTGGGTGTTAGAGCGCAGGCATTGCCATCGTCGTTGAAGAGCGAACTCGGAATCAACTATGGTTTGAAAATAGTTGAGGTTAAAGAAGGAATATTCAAGCAAAAAGGAATAACAGACGACTTTATTATTTTATCAGTAAATTATCAGAAAGTAAGCTCTGAAAATGACCTCAAAAAAGCTTTAAGCAATGACAGAAATGGCAAGATTCGCGTAGAAGGCATCAATTCTACAGGTACTTATAACATCACTTTTGAGTTTTATAGATAACTGTTGAACTAAGACTTTGGTTTAAAAACTGAAAAGTCTAAAGACGAATAAAACATTTCTGTAACAACATTGTTTAAATTGTAGTAATAAATAATATGAGGCAATTAAAAATTTCTAAATCAATCACCAATCGTGAGTTGGCGTCGCTCGACAAGTATCTTGCCGACATTGCGAGAGAGGAACTGATTTCTCCCGAAGAGGAAGTGGTCCTCGCGCAGAAGATAAGGGCAGGTGACGAGCAGGCGCTCGAGAGACTGGTGAGAGCGAATCTTAGATTCGTGGTTTCTGTAGCGAAACAGTATCAGAATCAGGGTATAAGTTTGCCTGATCTGATTAACGAAGGTAATGTGGGACTGATTAAAGCTGCTCAACGTTTTGATGAGACAAAAGGATTCAAATTCATATCATACGCAGTGTGGTGGATACGTCAGTCAATCTTGCAAGCTGTGGCGGAACAGTCACGGATGGTGCGGCTACCTTTAAACCAAGTGGGTTCTTTGTCAAAGATAAAAAAGACTTCTTCACGTCTCGAACAATTGTATCACCGACAGCCTACTGTGAAGGAAATAGCTGAGGAACTCGACCTTCCTGAACATAAAGTGATTGCGGCATTACGCATGAATACCAAGGAAGTGTCGATGGACGCTCCTGTTGGAGAAGACGATGACATGTCATTGATAGACACTATAATCCCAGACGGAGCGTCATCTGCTGACGACAGCATAATCCGTAAACTCGACAGCGCCGAAATCCATCGTTCAATGTCGATACTCACTGACAAAGAACGTGAGATAATAAATCTCTACTTCGGCATCGACGTTTCACACAGCTATACTCTTGAAGAGATAGCATACAGACTTGACCTTACAAGAGAACGTGTCAGACAGATTAAGGACAAGGCTCTTAAGAAGTTGAAACAAAATCCAAGCAAGAGCCTGCTTAAGATGTATTTGGATTGTTGAAGTCAACAAGACTACAAGACAACAAGACTACAAGTAAAATCTCTAGAGTTTCATAATTCTAGAGATTTTTTTTTCTTTAACTTATAATTTATCAAACTCAGTCTCTATCTCTTTTAAACCTCTAATTCCTCTGTCCCTCTCAACCCTCTAATACCTCTCAATCTTATAAAAAATAAATATTAAAAACTCTTTTATTTCTCAATAAAGTTTTGTACTTTTGCAAACCATAGTGACGTGTTCGTGCGTCATCATATTACGTTGTTTTTAAAACCCTTTTTTCAATGAAAAAGACTAAATACATTTTTGTGACCGGAGGCGTTACGTCATCCTTAGGTAAAGGAATTATTTCCTCATCATTAGCTAAGTTATTGCAAGGCAGAGGATTTTCTGTAACTATTCAAAAACTTGACCCATACATCAACATCGACCCAGGTACATTGAACCCATATGAACATGGCGAATGTTATGTAACAGAAGACGGTGCTGAAACAGACCTCGACCTTGGTCACTATGAACGTTTCTCTAACACATCAACATCACAGGCTAATAGCGTTACAACAGGTAGAATCTACCAAAGCGTAATTAATAAGGAAAGAAAAGGCGAATACCTCGGATCAACAGTTCAGGTAGTTCCTCATATCACAGATGAAATCAAGAGATGTGTTAAGTTGCTCGGTCATACAGGCAAATATGATTTCGTTATCACAGAAATAGGCGGAACAGTAGGCGATATCGAATCTCTTCCATTCGTAGAAGCTATCCGTCAAATGCGCTGGGAAATGGGACAAGACTCAGTGGTCATCCACCTTACACTCGTTCCTTACCTTTCAGCTGCACAAGAACTTAAAACCAAACCAACTCAACATTCTGTTAAGTCATTGCAAGAACAAGGTGTTCAGCCAGACATCATCGTATGCCGCTGTGAAAAACATCTTTCAGAATCAATCAAATCTAAGATTGCTTTGTTCTGTAATGTTGAAAAGACTTCTGTCATCGAATGCATCGACGCCGATTCAATCTACGACGTACCAGTATTGATGATGAAAGAAGGTCTCGACAAGGAAGTTCTCAGAAAGACTAACACACAATACGAAGGTGATGCAGATATCGAAAACTGGAAACAGTTCTTGCAACGTCTCCATAATCCAAAACATGAAATCACAGTCGCTTTGGTTGGTAAATATGTTGAGTTGAAAGACGCATATAAATCAATCCGTGAGGCTTTGATTCATGGCGGTGTCGCTAACGAGACAAAAGTTCATATCAAGAGCATCCATAGTGAAGAAATCACAAGAGAGAACGCTAAAGACATTCTCGCTGGCGTAGATGGTATCTTGGTAGCTCCAGGTTTCGGTAGCAGAGGCGTCGAAGGCAAAATCAACGCAGTAGAATATGCTCGCGTCAATAATATTCCTTTCATGGGTATCTGCCTCGGCATGCAATGCGCTGTCATCGAATTCGCAAGAAACGTCCTCGGTTATACTGATGCTCATTCACGCGAAATGGACGTCGATACAAAACACCCAGTCATCGACATCATGGCAGAACAAAAGAACGTTACTAACATGGGCGGAACAATGCGTCTCGGAGCTTATCCATGTAAAGTGACAGAAGGCTCTAATCTTCATAAGGCATATGGCGAGACTCTCATTTCAGAACGTCACCGTCACCGTTATGAATTCAACAACGCTTATATCGAAGAATTCAAGAAACACGGCATGAAGATAACTGGCGTCAACCCTGATACAAACCTCGTTGAAGTGGTTGAAGTTGAAGGTCACAGATGGTATGTGGCATCACAATATCATCCAGAATATAAGAGCACAGTGGCGAAACCTCATCCTATGTTCGTCGGTTTCGTGAAAGCAATGCTCGAATATAGCGGAAAATAATCAATAAAACGTCAAATTTTATCATTGAAAAAACATGTGCAAAGTAATGTAAATATTATATTTATGTTACTTTTGCACGTTAAATAATTAAGGTTAAATATATGGATAAAAATTCTCTTATTGGTATCATCTTGATATTAGGAGTGTTGATTGGTTGGTCAGTATGGATGACACCATCAAAAGAAGAACTTGCACAACAACGTCACATTCAGGACTCTATCAACAGAGTTAAAAGAGAACGTTTCGTGAAAGATTCTATCAGCATGGCTGAAGCAATGGCTGCAATGAATGCAACATCAGAAGAACAAAAACACGATGCTTCATTCACAGAACGTTACTCACAATATGGTTCATTCGCTACAGCTTCACAAGGCGAAGACAAGACTTGGGTACTCGAAAATGAAGTGCTTAAAGTTGACCTCTCATCACGAGGCGCTTTCGTTAAGACAGTAGAACTCAAAGACTACAAAACCTTCGACTCACTTCCTTTAATAGGCTTTGATGATGAAACATCACGATTCAATCTCGAATTCATCGCCGACGGTAAAGGCCTCAATTCTTACGACCTTTATTTTGAACCATACATCAACGGTTACCTCTACGAAGGCGGCGAAAACATCAATGTTGGAACTAAAGATTCTTTGATAGTTTCATTACGCGCTTACGCCTCCGACTCAGAAGGTAACAAGAGCATGGATAAATACCTCGAATTCCGTTATACAATGTACAAAGACCAATATATGGTTGGCTTCGACATCGTTACTAACAATCTCAAAGGTATAATTCCTGCTAACACACGTTTCATGACAATGGACTGGGCTGTCGATGTTCTTAAACAAGAGAAAGCCAGCGACCGCTTGAATTTCGAGACTATATATTATATGTATGCTAACAACGACGTAGAAGCTCTTTCAAAGACAGAAGTCCCTAATGAAGAAAAAGAACTCGATACAGGCATCAAATGGATTTCTTTCAAACAGAAATTCTTCAGCTACGCTCTCATATCTAAAGATAGTTTCGACGATGCTTTCGTTGAATTGCATACTAAGTCAAGACCATCTAACTCACGTTACCAAAAATCAATGAGCACTATCATCGACGTTCCTTTCGATGGCTTGAATGAAGACAATAAAATTGAAATGTCATATTACTTCGGACCTAACAGCTTCAAAGTGTTGAAACAATATGGTATAGGCCTTGAAGAACAAATCCCTCTTGGAGGTAAACTCATTTCATGGATTAACAAATACATCGTTATCAATGTATTCAATTGGTTAGGACATTACGGCTGGAGCTACGGCGTTGTTATCTTGATTTTGACTCTTATCATCAAAATCTGTTTGATGCCTATCGCTTTCAAATCATATATGTCAACAGCTAAGATGCGTGTCTTGAAACCTGAAATCGATGCTATCAACGAGAAATATCCTAAACAAGAAGACGCCATGAAGAAACAACAAGCTATCATGGATCTTTATAAGAAGGCTGATGCAAGCCCAATGTCAGGATGTCTCCCAATGTTATTACAATTCCCTATCTTGATAGCTATCTTCCGTTTCTTCCCATCAAGTATCGAATTGCGTCAGCAATCATTCTTGTGGGCAGACGACTTGTCAACATACGACAGCATCTTGGATTTGCCTTTCAATATCCCATTCTACGGCGACCACGTAAGTTTGTTCACATTATTGATGACAGCTGCAACATTGCTTTATACATATATTAATAATAAGCAAATGGAACAAACACAAGGTAACCAAGCAATGCCAGGTATGAAGCTGATGATGTATCTCATGCCAATTATGTTCCTCGGTATCTTCAATAGCTACTCGGCTGGTTTGAGTTACTACTATCTCTTGGTCAACTTGTTCACATTCTTACAAATGTATATCTTCAAGATTAGTATTAATGAAGACAGACTCCGCAAGAAAATTGAAATGGCTAAGAAAAAACCTGTGAAGAAATCTAATTTCCAAAAGAGATTGGAAGAAATGCAGAAACAACAGCAACAACAAATGAGAAGATAAATTGACTAAAGTTAAAAGACTAAAGTCTAAAGATAAAGGGCTAAAGAATTCTTTAGTCCTTTTTTTATGTGTTGTGGAAAATATACACACATTGTGGAATATATAATAAATTCGAAATCGTAAATTGTCAAATATCAGTAAGTATTTCCGTTGGTATAATGCTTGTAAATCATCATTGTTAACTTATTATTAATTATATGGAGAAACTAAATTTTATCACTAAACACAGAAAACTAATCATCACTGCAATATTGCTTGTTGTTGCTACGGCAGTTGTTTTACATTTTTTAGATAGAAAAGAACCAGAGGAAATATATCCTGTTGTCACTGTAGAAAAAGTCAAGCAGGAAGATGTTGCCATTTACGGCGAATACGTAGGACGTATCAGAGCTCAGCAGTTCGTTGAGATAAGAGCACGAGTGGAAGGTTATCTTGAGAATATGCTTTTCGAAGAAGGAACATACATAAACAAAAACCAACTTCTTTTTATCATAAGCCAGGACAGATATAAGGCGAGAGTAGATAAGGCAAAGGCACAACTTAACAAGGACATGGCGCAAGCTCGTAAGGCAGAACGTGACTTGGAGAGAATCAAACCTTTGTACGAACAAAACGCAGCGAGTCAGCTTGACCTGGACAATGCCATAGCGGCTTATGAGACAGCGAAAGCCTCCGTATCCATGAGCGAAGCTGATTTGTATCAGGCTGAATTGGAACTCGGCTATACCACAGTCAACTCCCCGATATCAGGATATATCACAGAAAGCGAGGTTGACCTCGGTACTTTGGTAGGTCCTTCTGCTAAATCACATCTTGCGACAATCATCAAAATGGACACCGTGCTTATCGACTTCAGCATGACAGCATTGGATTATCTTAAATCAAAAGAAAGAAACGTCGAATTTGGACAGAAAGACACCACTCGTTCATGGCAGCCTCTTGTAACTATAACATTAGCAGACAACACAATATATCCATATCAAGGACTTGTGGATTTCGCTGCTCCACAGGTGGATGAGCTAACAGGAACATTCTCGGTAAGAGCAGAGATGACAAATCCAGACAGAGCATTGTTGCCAGGACAGTTTACTAAGGTTAAACTCCTTTTGGATGTCAGAGAAAATGCCAACGTGGTTCCTTTGAAATCTGTTGACATAGAAAAAGGTGGAGCTTATATCTATGTGCTTCGTTCTGATGCTACAGTAGAGCGACGTTTCATTGAGATTGGTCCGGAAATAAACAATAACGTCGTTGTTGAGAGAGGACTTAGCGCAGGAGAGTTCATCGTCACTGAAGGTTATCATAAACTGAATCCAGGCGATAAGGTGGATTTCTATATTAATAACTAAGGAGGTTTATTATGAAAGTTTCATTTATTATAGATAGACCTGTCTTCTCCATAGTCGTTTCAATATTGATAGTCATATTGGGTTTTATTGGACTGACTATGTTGCCGATAGACCAATATCCGCAGATTACGCCTCCTGTGGTGAAAATTAACGCTACATATCCAGGAGCGAGCGCTCTTACTGTAGCTCAGGCTGTTGCGACGCCTATCGAACAGCAGCTCAACGGAACTCCAGGGATGATATATATGGAGTCGTCGAGCTCCAACTCCGGAAGTTTCTCCGCTACTGTCACATTCGATATCGGCACCGACCCTGAATTGGCTGCTGTAGATATCCAGAACAGAATCAAATTGGCCGAGTCACGATTGCCAGCAGAAGTGGTACAAAACGGCATCAATGTCGAACGTCAGTCACCAAGTCAGCTCATGACGGTATGTCTCACCTCATCAGACCCTAAATTTGATGAGATATATCTTAGCAACTTCGCTACGCTCAATGTGTTAGATCTTATCAGACGCGTTCCGGGCGTAGGTAGAGTCTCTAATGTCGGCAGCCGTTATTATGCTATGCAGATATGGGTTCAGCCTGATAAATTGGCAAGTTATGGCCTTACGATTGCCGACCTTCAGAATAGTCTGAAAGACCAGAACAGAGAGTCGGCAGCAGGTGAATTCGGAAAGGCTCCTATGATTGGCATCGACGTGACTACACCAATCACGACGCAAGGACGTCTTTCTACAGTAGGACAGTTTGAAGAAATAGTGTTGCGTGCCAACCCTGACGGTTCGTTGATACGATTGCGCGACGTGGCGAGAATATCGTTAGAGGCACAGTCGTATAATACCGAAAGTGGCATCAATGGCGAGAACGCTGCTGTCATGGGTATATATATGCTGCCTGGCGCCAACGCTGTGGAAGTCGCCAATAATGTTAAGGCGATGATGGAGGAGATAAGCCAAAACTTCCCTGAAGGAATGAGTTACGAGATTCCTTTTGATATGACTACATATATTTCAGAATCTATATCTGAGGTTTATAAGACATTGTTCGAAGCGTTGATACTCGTTATACTTGTTGTTTTCCTTTCATTACAAAGCTGGAGAGCTACTGTTATTCCGTTGGTAGCAGTGCCGATTTCGTTGATTGGAACATTCGGTTTCATGCTGATATTCGGTTTTTCTTTAAATATTTTAACATTATTAGGATTGGTATTGGCAATCGGTATTGTGGTTGACGACGCAATCGTGGTGGTGGAGAACGTGGAAAGCATAATGGAACGAGAACATCTGTCGCCATACGAAGCGACGAAGAAAGCGATGGAGACACTCGTGAGTCCGCTTATCGCAACATCATTGGTGTTGGCAGCGGTGTTCTTGCCTGTAAGTTTCCTCGCAGGAATAACAGGAATCCTATACAGACAATTCACCATAACGATTGTCGTTTCCGTATTGATTTCCACTGTCGTTGCTCTTACATTAAGTCCGGTGATGTGTTCATTGATATTGAAACCTAAGACAGACGAGAAACCTAATTTCATCTTCAGAAACATAAATAAGTTCTTGTACAAAGGAGAAGAATATTATGGTAATGCTATCTTGAAAATCGTCAAGAATCCGAAGAGGATGTTGTTGTGGTTCGGATTGGTCTTGATTTCAATAGTTGCTCTTAACAAGATGATACCTACAAGTTTCCTTCCTGTTGAAGATCAAGGTTACTTTAAGGTGGAGTTGGAGTTGCCAGAAAATGCTACATTGGAACGTTCACGCGTTGTAGCCGACAGAGCAATAGATTATCTCATGACACTCGATGAAGTGGATTATGTTCAGAGTGTTGTGGGTTCGAGCGGTCGCGTGGGAACAAGTCAGTCGGCAACGGAGTTGACAGTTATTCTCAAGCCATGGGAAGAAAGAGACGACACTACCATAGAAGAGATAATGGATAAGGTGAGAAAGGAATTCACCAGATATCCAGAGGCTAAGGTCTATCTCTCGTTGCCTCCTGTCATTCCTGGATTAGGTTCTTCCGGTGGTTTCGAGATGCAGCTGGAAGCACGTTCAGATGCTACATTTGAAAACCTCGTGCAAGCGACTGACTCACTGATGTATTATGCTTCAAAATGTAAGGAATTGTCCAGTTTGTCAACTTCATTGAAATCAGATATACCGCAGATATTCTTCGATGTTGACAGAGACAAGGCTAAACTTGCCGGCGTACCTATGGCGGAGATATTCTCTACGATGAAGGCTTATACCGGAAGCGTTTATGTCAATGACTTCAACCTTTTCAATAGAGTGTATCGTGTTTATATTCAGGCAGAGGCTGATTATCGTCAGTCGCAAAACAATATCAACCTTTTCTACGTAAGAGGTGCCAATAGAACTATGATTCCGCTCACTTCATTGGGAAGCACTTCATACACCACAGGTCCTGGAAGCATCACCAGATTCAATATGTTCAATAGCGTTGTCGTCAGAGGGCAAGCGGCACAAGGTTATAGCACAGGTGAGGCGATGAAGAAAATGGAGGAGATAGTTGACACACATCTGCCTAAGAATATAGAGGTTGAATGGAGCGGACTCTCTTATCAAGAGAAGCAGGCTGGAGGCAAGATAGCCGTCGTTCTGGCATTGGTTTTTGTCTTCGTATTCTTATTCCTCGCGGCTTTATACGAAAGCTGGATTGTGCCTATTGCTGTGCTGCTGTCGTTGCCAGTGGCTGCTCTAGGTTCATATCTGGGCGTATGGGTCTGTGGATTGGAAAACGACATCTATTTCCAGATTGGTCTCGTCATGCTGATGGGTCTGGCAGCCAAAAACGCTATCCTCATCGTCGAGTTCGCAAAGGAAATGGTCGATAAAGGAGAAGACGTGGTAAAAGCTGCAGTCATGGCGACACGTCAGAGATTCCGTCCTATCTTGATGACATCATTAGCGTTCATCTTAGGTCTGATACCATTGGTATTGTCAAGCGGTCCAGGTTCGGCAAGTCGTCAGGCAATTGGAACAGGAGTGTTCTTCGGAATGATAAGCGCAGTTATATTCGGCGTGATAATGGTTCCTTTCTTCTTTGTTTTGGTATATAAAATCAAAAATAAATTTAAAAAGCCTGTGTCATGAAAAAGTATATCCTTATAATATTGTCGGTTTTATTTCTTTCTTCATGTAAGATAGGAAAGGAATATACCAAGTTGGAACTAGATATGCCTAATGAGTTTCTTGTTTATACTCAGGATAGTACATGCTTCGCAGATATGAAATGGTGGGATGTCTATGCTGATACAAACCTAAGGAATCTCATCAGTTACACCTTGGAAAACAACAAAGATATGAAGGTTGCTGTTGCTAAGGTTAAGGAGTTGGCTGCGAGAAAGAAAATAAGTCGTTCCGACTTTTTCCCTCAGATTGGTGCCAGTGCTTATGGCCAGGATGAGAAACTGAACTATCAAGGCGATTTCAGCAAGCCTCACGATGTCGAATACGGTGTCAAGGCAAACATCAGTTGGGAGTTGGACTTATGGGGAAACCTTCGATGGGCTAACGATGTCGCCATTGCGGAATATATGTCGACGATAGAAGGTCAACGCGCCTTGATGATGAGTCTTGTGGCAGAAGTGGCTGAGATTTATTTTGAGCTTATAGCTTTAGATAATGAATTGCTTATTGTAAAGCAGACACTTATGGCGAGAGAGGAAGGCGTTCGTCTTGCCAAGATACGTTTTGAAGGCGGACTTACAAGTGAGACATCATATCAACAGGCAAAACTTGAATATGCCAAGAAAGCTACTTTGGTACCTGATTTAGAGAAGAAAATAGCTATGAAGGAAAATGAGATACTCGCATTGTCAGGAAGTTTTCCTAGAAGAGTGGTGAGGACTGAGATACAAAACAATCTTATTTTACCTGATACTATTCCTGTTGGTTTGCCATCACAGTTGTTGGAAAGAAGACCAGACGTGAGAATGGCGGAACAGAAACTTATTGCTGCAAATGCCAAAGTAGGAGTGAGTTACACTAATATGTTTCCAAGAATAGCATTGACCTCTAACTTGGGATTTGAGACTGATGAATTCGCTACGTTGTTGTCATCGCCTATGTTCTTCATCAGTTCTAATCTGTTGTCTCCAGTATTTAGTTTTGGAAAAAACAAAGCGAAATACAAAGCACAAATTGCTGTCTATGAACAGGAATGTTATAATTATGAGAAAGTTGTCTTGTCGGCCTTTTATGATGTGATGAATGCGTTGGTGGAATTAGATAAGATGAAGGAGATATATGAGACTAGATTGTTGCTCGAACAATCGGCGAAGGTCACGATGGATTTGGCGCAGCTTCAATATATTAATGGTGTCATTGGATATCTTGACGTTTTGGACGCACAGAGAAATTACTTTGATGCGCAGATAAGTCTGAGCAATGCCTATCGTGACAAGCAAATCACTATGGTTAAATTGTATAAAGCCTTGGGCGGAGGATATTAAGAACTCTATAAATTTAGAATTCTAGAACTCTAGAAAATATTCTAAAGTTCTAGAATTTTAGAGTTCTAAATTTCTTAATTAAGTCCAAGCATCTTATATCCCATGGCGTTCAGTTGCATAGCCATTCCCATAAGGTACATCTGGTGCAGACATTCAATATAGGCTTCTACAGCTGCTTTTGTTCCATGTTCGATGTTTTGGTTACGTAAAAATGTGTTGGTGATACAAGCACATTCAGCTACTATGTCGGTTGTTTTCTTGCATCCTTCTTCATCTAACTCAAGTACTTCTTCGAGTATATATTCATCCATCTCATCGAATCCGCGTTTTTTGCGGAGGCCTTCGTATAATGACAAAGTTTTCAAGGAACCATATTTTTCCCAGTCGATATCCCAGAATTTAGCCATAGCCATTCCGATAAACATAATCCATCCTAGTGATACCATAGGATATTCGTTATATTCTCTCACGCCGTCAGGCATATAGGCTTCTAGCATCTCCTGCCATTTGTCTTCAACATCAGGACAGATAGGGAAGCGTTCGCCTACCACACTCTCCTGACGAAGATATTGCAATAATAAGACCTTTAATTTATCACCGAAGTTTTCCATAATTGTATTTATTTTTTATTTGTTAATTTTCTGTAAATATATCATCCTAATGCTACATCCAGTATCATCATAATGATAAAGCCTATCATAAATCCCCATGTTCCTGTATGTGGATTCTCGCTTAAATTGGCGTCTGGAATTAAGTCTTCTGCTACGACAAACAACATCGCGCCAGCAGAGAAGGCGAGGAGCCATGGCTGTAACACAATGAGATGCGATGCAAGGAAAAATCCTACAATTGCTGACAATGGTTCAACCACGCCGCTGCCCATACCGAAGAGGAAGGCTTTCTTGCTGCTGCCCGTCACCTGTTTCATCGGCAAGGAAATGGCAGCTCCTTCTGGAAAGTTCTGGATGCCTATACCTATTGCCAATCCTAATGCTGATATATACGCAGCAGTGTCACCTGCTACTGCTGCTGCTCCAAAAGCAAATCCTACTGCCAGACCTTCTGGTATGTTGTGCAATGTGACAGCGAAAAATAACTTCATAGACTTGGAGAAGTGCGAGCGTGGTCCTTCTTCCTGATGCGTGCCATTGTGCATGTGTGGGACAATCTTGTCTAATAAAGCCAAAATCAATCCGCCTATTATAATGCTGGTAGCTGCTGGAAACCAGGCAAACTTACCGAAACTGGCTTCCGACATGTCTATAGAAGGTATTATCAACGACCATATTGAAGCGGCAACCATAATGCCTCCGGCTAATCCCAAAAGCATTGAGTTGACACTCTGGGAAATGTCTTTCTTGAAAAAGAAAACCAACGACGAACCTAATGTCGTCATAATAAATATGATAGAAAAACCAATTATGGTTATCAAAGTGTTATTCATTCTTAATCCTAATGTTTAATTGATAAATGTCAATGTAAATTATTTGGCAAGTTCTGCAATAACGACTGTCAAATTGCTTGCAAATAATTTAACCGCCAATGCTAACAAAATGACGCCAAAGAATTTACGTAAAATAAAGATGATGTCTTTTCCTAACCATTTCTCAATCTTGCCTACAAATCTAATGACGATGAATGCCAAAATAAGATTTAAAACGAGACCAATCATAATGTTAATCACTGAGTAATCGGCACGTAAGGATAATAAAGCTGTCAATGCTCCAGGACCTGCCAATAATGGGAAGGCTACTGGAACGACAGATACGTTAGAACCTTGGCTGTCATATTTGATAATGTCGAAGCCTAATACCATTTCCAATGCCAAAATGAAGATTACAAACGAACCTGCAACAGCAAACGATGCTACGTCGATGCTGAACAAGTCGAGAAGCCTGTCGCCTGCATAGAAGAAAGCTACAAACATCAATAAGGCGATACCGCATGCCTGACCAGCCTTGATGTTTTTCTCGCTGCTCTTGAGACTTAAGAAAATTGGTATTGAACCTGTTACGTCAATGATTACAAAAAGTACGATGAACGAACTTAATATCTCTACTAAATTGATTTGTGATAAAAATCCCATAACTTAATTGTTTTTAATTATTACTTCTAAAAAATTGAGACTTGATACTGACAACCAATGTCTTAAAATCGTTTAACGTCGGAAGCAGTTGTATTGTTTTTACTTTTGTTTCTTTTTTAAATATTCTCCATTGATAAATGATTGTCGCTAAATAAGTTAATGAAACAGATGCTCCAGCGCCAATTATCCCGTATCTTGGTATCAGAATGAATATCGATGTTATTGTCACCACCAATCCAACTAAAGAACCATAAAGGTTATGTTTAGGAAGATTGACACCTGAGAAATAGTGACTGAAAATCATATTGGCTGCCATGAAAACCATTCCCGGACTTAAACACACCAATACATCTTTAATTTCTGCGAATTCTTCCGTGAAAATCCATGCATATATTGACTTTGGAATCAAGCAGATTACGACCATACATAAGGCTGTTAAAATTACTGCCAGTTTCAAGAATGTCACTGTAAGATCAGCGGCTTTCTTCTTGTCGTCCATATTGCTGATGGAGGAGAACTGTACCAATGCTATGCTGTTGCCAATCAATTTGGTGGCTTCAGAAACCTGAGTTCCGGAAGTGTAAACTCCTACTTCTCCCAAACCGAAAGTCTTCTTGATGACGAAATAGCTTATTCGTCTGTTAATCATTGTTACCAATGTGGAAAGCTGTATCATGCTTCCAAAATTGAACATTTCCTTTGCAGTCGGGATTAGTGCTTCATGCCTGTTGTCTTTGAAATAAGGCAATATGCTAATAAATCCACAGATGTTGACTATTATATATCCTGTTATAAGCGAATATACAAAAGCATTGGCATTACGGATTTCAAATACGAAAATGTATATTATCATCGATATGAGCTGCGTCATAAATTGTATTATAAACAATATATTCTGCATCCCGACTCTTTCTTTTCCTAAAAGAACGTTCATGTTGAAATTGTGAAGGCTGTATAGAAACACCATTAATAATATGTGTGTTCCATAGCCGTCAGGGATAAAGGCTTCATAGATCGTCGGAAGATACGAGTGCAGCACGAGGAATGTCATTGCAAAAAGCGCAAGCATTATGAAAGTCCATGCATACGAAATCTTAAATAATGTGACGAATGATTTTCTTGGAGTGTAATAGATGAGACCGCTGCCAGAGAGAAGTTCTACAGCGATGAGAAGAAGTGAAACATCTACCAAAACGGTTGCTCCAATGCCCCATGCTTCTCTGCCAAGAAAATTGGTTCCGAACCATAAAGTGACAAAGCCTACAAGCGCATTTAAAAGACGTGTTCCGAATGTTCCGAATATCTTCTTAATCATTTATTTACGTATCTTTTGTTTAAGTTGTTGTTTAAGTCCAAAAAATGTAAAGACAAACCTCTTTCCATCGAAAACAACAATGCCGTCATCGCTGTTTATGGTATGAATTCCCTCGTCATAATCGCAGTTTTCTATTGGAAGAATGCGGCCGAATTCTTTTGTCCTGAATTGCTTTTCTGTCAGCAAATCTATTTCCTCTAATGTTATCGATTGGCCATAATGTTCGGTGCAATTCTGGGAAGGGCGGATTGTCTTGCCTTCAAAACTGAAAATCTTTCCGGCAGGACGTGCCTTGCTGCAATCAATCATCACCGGATTTAAGTCGTGAGCTTGATATGGTCCTCTGAGATTTTCAGAATAATATATTTCCAGATGAGTATGAGAATTCTTTTGGTTTACTAAGAACATAAACCATTTGCCATCATGATGATGCAATGTCGCATCAACAATAGGGAAGCCTTCCAGCAAAACAGAATCCTTTTCTAATGTTAATTTATCTTCATCGAAACGATATAATGTCACTTGCTTGGTTGCATTTGCTTCTGGAAGACAATAGATATTATCTTCATACTCAAAAACATAAGGATAGGAGCGGTGCTCCTTGAAATTCGTTAACTTATGATATTTCTTAAATCCTTCAGATTTCAATGCGACAGCCAAGTCGGCCTTTCCTCTCAGATATGAATACCATTCAAAGAAGATATATGTGTCTTTTTTTGTCTTTATGATGAATGGATCGGCGAAATAACAGTTCTTTCTAGGTTTCTTAAACCATTGAATATTAAGGGAATCTTTATCTGTATTATTGATAAAATTCTCCATTGAAGTTTCGCAATATCCGACGTTCCAATCTTCTTGTCTGAATAAATCATTAAGATGAAAAGCTACTCTTCTCCAAAACGATCTCGTAAAATATTGAATCATCTTGAAATTGTTAGGAGGATAAACTATAGGCGCTTCCGATTCTGAAGGCACCTCTTTCAGTACACCAGTGTTTATCAATTCTTTACATACCTGCAAAGGTAATATCTCTCCTCCAAAGTACAACTGGTCAAGATGTGCTTTATAACTATGAAGTATCGTTTTGAACTGTATTCTTTTAAGGATTATGCCTTTGTCGAGACTGTCTGTAAGTCGTTGTAAGATAACGCCATTACTTGGCATTTTTCTCATGAACTCCCAGAATCCAGGAGGGCCGCCGCGAATGATGCGCTCGTCGTCATGATGGAACGACCAGACTCCGTATTTAGCTGTGTTTAAAACCTCGCCTCTAACGATGTCGAAGCCGAATCGAAGGATGAAGTCAAGATTTTGATTCCTTATTTCCTGAATGTCAATCTCTTCAAAGTATGTCGAGATGCCTTTGATTTTGGGTTTGCAGAAAATGGTGTGAATGTCGGCAGTCAAATCGGTGAGGTCAGCAGGATATTTGCTCCTTGGTTTGAAGATGAATCGGTTCCATAACCTGAACAAAATCCTTCTGAAAGGGTAGTCTTTTATCTTGTTGAGAAATGATGGGGCAGGGGCGTTGTCGTTATTTTGAATGATAAGAGATAGTTTCATCCCGTTATCCATCAATAGCTTGATGGTTTCATACTGCCAATGTTCAACAGTTAAACTGTTAATCATCAGTCCGAAACGAAGCGATTTTCTCCTGTTCTCCATTGATTTCTTTTTTATGCAAAAATAAGATTTTAAAGATAATTTTGCCAAAACTTTTCCGCTTTTTTTTAAACAATAAAAAAATATGTCAACGTTAATAAAACATGACAAAAAAACATTATTTTTGCAACTTTAAAGTGGTTCATGAAATTATCTATAGTCATAGTAAATTATAATGTCGAGCATTTCCTCGAGCAGTGTCTTTTCTCGGTAAGAAAAGCCATTGCCAACATTGATGCGGAAGTGTATGTCGTTGACAATAATTCTGTTGACGGTTCTATCAAAATGCTCGCCGAGAAATTTCCTGAAGTAAAAGTCATCGCCAATAAAGATAATGTCGGATTCAGTAGAGCTAATAATCAAGCAATTAGAATATCGACAGGCGAATATGTATTGCTGCTTAATCCTGATACAGTCGTTGAAGATGACACATTTACCAAGACTATAGAATTTATGGATTCTCATCCCGATGCCGGCGGTCTAGGCGTCAAGATGGTCGATGGCAAAGGCAGATTCCTCCCGGAATCAAAGCGCGGCCTTCCGACTCCAATGACTGCTTTCTACAAGATGTTCGGTTTCGCCAAGTTGTTCCCTCGTTCAAAACGTTTCGCTCGTTATTATTTGGGACATCTTAATAATGATGAAATTAACGAAGTGGAAATACTGTCTGGAGCATTTATGCTCATGCGTCGCGAGACTTTGGATAAGTGCGGTTTGCTTGATGAGACATTCTTCATGTACGGAGAAGACATCGACCTTTCTTACAGAATAATTCTCGCAGGATATAAGAACTATTATTTCCCTAAGACTAGAATCATCCACTATAAAGGCGAAAGTACTAAGAAAACCAGCGTGAATTATGTGCTCGTTTTCTATAAGGCGATGGAAATTTTCGTGAGAAAACATTTCGCTACAAAAGGCGCAAAGACTTATTCAGCTTTCATTAACATTGCGATTTATCTCAAGGCGTTTCTTGCATTGCTATCACAATTCTTCAGCAAAGCCGTTCAGCCTCTTATAGATACAGTATTAGGATATTCCGGACTCGCAGCGATTGGATATTTGTGGGGAAATATGATGGTCTATGACGGAGCTGGCACATATCCATTGACATTGTTCGCTATAATATTACCAATATATTTGCTTATATGGCTTGTGACTTCCTATTTCTCGGGTGGTTATGATAAGCCATACAAAATAGCTCCTGCAGTTGGAGGAGTCTTTGTGGGAAGTTTCCTCATCTTGGTTTTATACGCATTGCTCCCTGAGCAGCTTCGTTTCTCTCGAGCTCTTATCTTGTTGGGAATGATTTGGGTTGCGGCAGAAATGAGTCTAACAAGATGGTTGGGCTATCTGCTTAAACGTCCTAATTTCCAATATGGCAAGAACGCCAAGAAACGTTTCCTCGTGATAGGTAGCGAAGAAGAAACGCAACGCGTTGAACATCTTCTCCAAAGCACTTCTATCAAACCTGATTTCGTCGGTTTGATAACTCCGTTTGATGACAAGGATGTACCTGAAAATTTCCTAGGCAACTTACATCAGGTTCCTGATATCATCGATATCTATAAGATTAACGAAATCATTTTCTGTTCAAAAGATATGTCGCATCAGTTGATTATCGATAAGATGGAAGAGTGGCATTCTTCTCTCGACTATAAAATCGCGCCAGAAGATACTCTTTCGATTATAGGTAGCAATTCCATCAACACAAGAGGCGACCTTTATACAATCGACATCAAAACCATAAGCACAAATTCCAATAAAAGAAAGAAACGTCTCTTCGATTTGACATCATCTTTGTTAGGAATAGTGCTCTGGATTTTCTTGGTTTTCTTCATTAACAAACCATTCCACTTCTTAAAGAGTTGCTTTAAGGTATTGTTTGGAAAGTATTCATGGATAGGATATTGCGATGTTAATGATAGTGATAAATCAAGACTTCCAAAGATTAAAAAAGGCATCTTCGATCCATCGACAAATATGAGCAGAATAGGATTGACAGAAGAAGAAAAAGAGCATTTGAACTTAATGTATGCAAGAGACTATTCATTGTCGAAAGACATAAATTTCTTTTTCAGAGCATTAAGAAAATCTTAATATTTGTAAACAATTAAAGGTTAAATAATATGATAAACAGAAGGTTTTTAAGAGTCAAAGTTTTGCAAGCAGTTTATGCTTATTTGGAATCAGGTGAAGATTTCGTAGAAAAAGGTGTTTCACATTTGCTCGAAAGCATCGACAAAATGCATGAGTTGTTTGTATGGCAACTTTCATTTCTCGTTGAAACAAAACGTTTTGCTGAGAATAGAATAGAAGAGAACAAACGCAAGAACTTCCCAACACAAGAGGATTTGAATCCTAATATGCGTTATGTTGAAAATCGCGTGCTTAACGCATTGCAAAACAACAGAGACCTTCGCAGAGAAGAAGAAGCTCTTAAGATTAACTGGGCTGACCATCAAGATATTATAAGAAACTATTATAATATGATGCGTAATACTCAGGAATATAAAGACTATATGTCTGATCCTGTCAGCAACTTCTCTCAAGACAAGAAGTTTATCGTTAAGATGTTAACAGAATATTTCTCTGAATTAGAAGTTCTTCAAGACTTTTATGAAGAAAAGAGCATTTTCTTTGTTGATGATTATCATCTCGTTACATCTATGTTGATTAAATTCTTCACAGATATGAAGGAAAGCTTCGGTGAAGGTTCTTTACTCCCAACTATCTACAAGACAGAAAAAGACATCGTTAATGAAGATAAGGAATTCGTTAAGAAGTTATTCAGAGATGTAATCAAGAATAATGAAGAATACGGCAAGTTGGTTGGTGAGAACACATCTAACTGGGAAAAAGACCGCGTTTGCGTTATGGATATGATTATCTTGAAGTTGGCATTGACAGAATTCTGCTGTTTCCCATACATCCCTGTTAAGGTTACAATGAACGAATACATCGAGATTTCTAAATATTTCAGTACACCTAAAAGCAAGATTTTCGTCAATGGTATCTTGGACAGAATGTCAAAGAAACTCTTGCAAGAAAACGTCATTGTTAAGAAAGGTATCGGTTTGTTAGAATCTTAATAATATTTAAGATTATTTTTCGTTTACCAATAAAATTTAGAATCGTGAGGAAAAAGTTATACATACTAATAGTCTTTTTGTCGTTGATGACGAATGTCTTCGCTCAACAAAAAGATGGTACGTATAACTTTTTGAATATGACAAGCTCGGCTAGAGTGGCTGCCTTGGGCGGAACAATACTTCCGGTTAGCAGTTGGGGTGTTGACATTCAGGCCGCTGCATCAAATCCATCACTGATAAACTCAGCGATGAACACATCCTTGTCGCTTTCTTATGTGGATTATTACCAAGATATAAACTTTGGAGCGATACAATTCGGAAAGACATTTGAAAAGATAGGAAGTTTCGTTGCCTCCATACAATATGGCGATTACGGCGACTTCTATTATAGTGATGAAACAGGCATTCAGGAAAACACAATGTTTTCAGTGTCTGATTATGTGATAAACATTGGCTGGGGACGTCATCTCAGCAAACAGTTAAGCATAGGCGCTAACTTGAAATTTGCTGGTCTTCAACACGAAAACAATACATCATTCGCTATTGCCACTGATATCGCAGCAACATATATCAACAATTCCAATTGGGTATTTTCAATAGTTGCTCGTAATATTGGTTCAGAATTATCCAATAACTATCAGTCATGGAGAAACAAACTGCCGTTCAGCATGTTGATAGGAGCGTCAAAGAGATTGGAACATCTGCCTCTAACATTCATATTCGTTTACGACAATCTTCAAAAATGGGACTTGATTTACGACGATCCTTTGGATTTGGAAAACAACTACGATCCTATTACTGGAACATTGAAGGAAAAAAACAAAATAGACGTATTTGCTGATAATTTCTTCAGACACATGATTGTAGCGGGCGAATTGAATATAGGAAAGAATCTGGTTTTACGTGCTGGATATAATTACGGATTACGTAAAAATATGATGAGTCCAACTAAGAAAGGTGCTGTCGGCTTCTCATATGGCGTTGGGATAAATGTTTATAAATTCACTATAAATTACTCACGTTCTGAGATGCATATCCATGGTTCGCCAAATTTCATTACTATAACGACGAATTTAGACAGCTTCAAATTTTAGTAATAATGTATCTTCAAGAGTTAAAGTTAAGCAATTTCAAAAATTGCCAGTCTGCAGATCTTTCATTATCAGAAAAGATTAACTGCTTTGTGGGATTAAATGCTGCTGGCAAGACAAACATCTTGGATTCAATATATTATCTTGCTTTCTGTAAAAGTTATTTCACTTTGACAGACAAGCAAAACATCAGACATGGCGAGGATTTCTTCGCTATTCACGGTGATTTTCATTTCGATAACGATGAACTGCATACAATATCATGTGTGCAGAAGTCAACGTCTAAGAAATCATTTAAATGCGACAAGAAAGAATACGAACGTCTTGCTGATCATATTGGAAAGATTCCTTTGGTTATGATTTCGCCATACGACAGCGACCTTATCAACAGCGGCAGCGAATTGAGACGCAAATTCATCGACGGCGTCATCTCTCAATTCGACGCATCTTATCTCAATTGTCTTTTGAATTATAATAAGGCCTTGCAGCAAAGAAATCGCCAGCTTAAGTTTTTCTCTGAAAACAGAATGTGGGACAGCACATTGCTTGAGATATGGGACCAGCAACTCATTCAAAATGCTATTCCTATCAACGAGAAAAGAAAGACATTCTTGGAAGAGTTTGTTCCTGTTTTCCAGAAATATTACGAGATTGTCTCTGGAACAAATGAGCAGGTCGCTATAACATATAATTCGGCTCTTAACGAAAAGCCATATCAGGACCTGTTGGCAGAAACTCTCAATCACGACAGATATAGTACATATACGAGTACAGGAATTCATAAGGACGATTTGATATTTCTCATTGACAATCATGTCGTGAAGCAATTTGCATCACAGGGGCAGCAGAAATCCTTCGTGGTAGCCATAAAATTAGCACAGTTCGATTTTAATTATAAAAAGATTGGGCATAAACCAATCTTATTGCTTGATGATATATTTGACAAGCTCGACGACAATAGAGTTAGCCAGCTTGTTAAACTCGTTGGCAACGACCATTTCGGACAGGTCTTTATCACCGACACACAAAGACAGCGTATAAAGTTCTTGATGGATAACACCATTGTGAATCACAAGATTTTTAATGTTAATAAAGGCGTAATTACTTCTGACAATGAATGAGGACGGATACACATTAGCAGAGCTTATCAAAGCATTTTATAAGAATCATAACAGAGAAAACGGTTTCGAGGAGATGAAGATTCTGGAATCGTATCGTTCTGTCGTAGGTGATTTCATTTCTACTCATACTTTGGATTTGAGAATCGTAAAAAATGTACTTTACGTGAAAGTAGATGCCGATTCGTTGAGAAACGAACTGCTTTATTCAAAATCTATTCTGTTAAGAAATCTTAACAAAGCTGCAGGTGCAGATATATTGAAAGATATTGTAATTATTTAGGCGTTTAAACCTTGTTTAAATGCTTTTTTTTTGTAATTTTGTACGCAAATAGGAAAATAACTTAGAGAATATAATTTAATTAATTGAATATTAGAAATTTAGATAATTATGATTAACTCACAAGACATTAAAAAAGGAACATGTATCCGTTTCAACGGAAAACTTTATTTCTGCGTTGATTTCCAACACGTAAAACCAGGTAAAGGTAACACATTCATGCGTGTAACATTGAAGAGCATTGTTGACGGACGTACATTAGAACATCGTTTCGACATTAGCGAAAAATTAGAAGACGTACGCGTTGAACGCCGTCAATATCAATACTTATATAAAGAAGCTGAAGACTTTATCTTCATGAACCAAGAAGATTATGAACAAATTCCTCTCTTAGGCGAATTGATTACAGGTGTTGATTTCCTTAAAGAAGGTGACGTTTGTGAAGTTGTTTTCGATACATCAACAGAAACAGTTCTCTACGCTGAATTACCTATCAAGACTGTTTTGGAAGTTACATACACAGAACCAGGCGAAAAAGGTAACACAGCAACAAACGCTATGAAAGACGCTACAGTTGAAACAGGCGCTTCAGTCAGAGTTCCATTATTCATCAACACAGGTGACAAGATCAGAATCGATACTCGCACAGGCGAATACACAGAAAGAGTAAAATAATAATCTTTTAGATGAAAATCAATCCACATACAACACTTAAATGTGTTGCTGATTACGTCGGAGCAAAGAAGATGATCGGCGATCCTAACTTCGTGATATCTGGTCTTAACGAGATTCATGAGGTGGAAGAAGGCGACATTACCTTCGTCGATCATCCTAAATACTATAGCAAGGCGTTAAACTCTAAGGCTACAACAATCATCATCAATACAGAAGATGTAGAATGCCCGGAAGGTAAAGCTTTGATAGTTCACGATAATCCATTGGATGCTTTCAACAAACTTATATTGTCGTATCGCAGATTTGAACCTGCAACAGCGATGATTGGTCCAAAAGCTGAGATTGGTGAAGGCACTATCATTGAACCAGGAACATTCGTAGGTGATAGAGTTAAAATCGGTAAGAATTGTATCATTCATCCTAATGTTACAATTTATAACCACGTTATAATTGGCGACAATGTCATTATTCAAAGTGGCAGTGTGATAGGCGGTGACGCTTGTTACTTCCAACGTCGTCCCGACGGTTTCGTCAAATTTGAATCATGTGGCAGAGTCATCATAGAAGACGATGTTGAAATAGGTGCTTGCTGTTGCGTCGATATAGGTGTAACCAGCGATACTATCGTCGGTAAAGGCACCAAGATGGATAATTTTGTTCAGATTGGTCACGACGCAAAACTTGGCAAGAACTGCTTCCTCGGCGCTCATGCATCAGTAGGCGGTGTTACTGTGGTTAAAGATAATGTTTCAATCTGGTCAATGTCGGCTGTCAATAAAGACCTCGTCATAGCAGAAGGAACAGTAGTGCTCGCTTATTCAGGCGTTGATAAAGATACTCAACCAGGACAGACTTACTTCGGCATTCCAGCCGTTGAGGTAAGAAAGAAATGGAGAGAAATAGCAACATTGAAATCATTGCCTGATTTGATTGCAAAACTTGATAAATAAGCCACGAATCAATAAGATAATAGAAAAAGATCGTTCAGAAATGAATGATCTTTTTTGCTTTATATATAAATAAAAAAGGTGCCCTGAGGCACCTGATTTTCAATTTTTATATCGCTTCTTCAGAACGTCTTCTCATATCTTCTGAGATGGCGATGAATTCTTCGACATTCATATCTTTTATAAAGACTAATCCGTGTGTTGACCTTATCAATGGTCTAGGATGTTCGTAGAAATAATCTTTTCCTAAAATCAATTGGATGTCTTGCAGCTGATTAATCCATGTTCTTTTTGAGATGTCGCTGAACGGACCATTATAGAACGGACTTGGGAACTCAGCCTTGACCTGACTAAGGTAACTAGCTGTAAATGATTTGTCCAAAACGGCAAGAGCATTCAATGATACAGGGACATACATGTTAACATCTGCAGGGTGGAACTTGAACCATACATTGCGGTAGCCATATATTCTCAAATCAGACAAATCTTTTTCCTTGCTCCATTCTGCAACGGCTGCTGCTGTGGCTTGCAATACCTTGTAATGAGTGTCGGGACCGCTGCCTTCTGGATCTAAAGTAACACTTATAATATTAGGTTGTATCTCTCTGAATTGGTTTAAGATAGGCATAACATCACGTTCCATGTTAGGACCTTTGCTTACGCCGCTGTCCTGATAGAATCCGAGGTGAAGGTGATGTACGTTCTTAACTTGAACGCCATTATATGCCCAAACTAATTCCTCTTCAAATTCACGTATCATGCCTTTGAGACGTTGCAAGTCAGGAGTGTTCTTTTCTCCGTCGTAGCTTCTTTCCAAGACATCGATGACTTCTTTATATTTAGCTTTTAATTCTTCAAGATTCTTGAACTGCCATATTGAAACCGAACAGCGTAGCAATCTATGGCAGAAGCCTCTGTTCATTTGATATTGGTCATTTCTTGCAACATTGTCGAGATAATGGTAGATGTCTTTGTCGAATTTGTGTTTGTATCCTTCTTCAAAGAAATCAGGATAGTGAACCATTTGTATCTCATCTTTTTCTATGAAATCAAGAGTCATTTTCATAGAGTCACAGAGGAAGCCGTTGGTGACAGAATTATATCCAGAAGTCATGACAGCAAAGTGTACAGTGTTGCTTGCTGGACGTAATTGTCTGTTTGTTAATGGCATGATGCCAAGCATTATATCATCATGGTGAGGGCCTGAATTATATATGACTTTATTAGTCTGTGTTGTAGAACCTCTGAATAATTTTGTTTCGACTGATGAGATGACATCTTTTACAGTTTCTAGACTGAGGTTTGGAATCATGCGGCAGACTTCGTCGTTTTGTAAGTCTTCCAATGTAAGTTTTGAAGCATATCGATTCAATTTCTTACATAATGCAAGTATCGCTTTTTCAGTCTTTTGGAAGTTCCATTCCTCTTTGAAGTAATAATGATTTATGCTGTCATTAAGCAATGATGCAGCGCCTTCTGTGAGGTAGAAACGTGAGTTTTCCAGTCGTTGCAATACAGTCGCTGGATATTGTGTTGTCATCTCTGACTCAAGAGCATTCTTGATAGTTGTGGCGTTAGATTCGCCTGCAGCACAAACGATGGCGACAGTATTAGGATTTCTTGTTATTGTCTCAAGGCCTATTGTTATGACGAGGCGATTCTTAGCGACTTCAATACCGCCTAATGATGAAGCTGCATCGGCCTGTGTCGCGAAATTGGTCTGACGCAACTCTGTGTTGGAGTGCTGGCTTGTACCGCTGATATTAAATGCGATACGACCATCAGAGCCTAAAGTGCTGACTAAGAATCCGATGTCGCCTTTTGCCTTGATTTTTTCTTCGTATCTGGAGCACCAGTCGTCAATCATGAAAAGTGATTGCTGCTGGATTCTTTCTCTTTCATTCTCAGCCTGTCTGTAACGAAGGCTTAAATCTATTTTGAAATCAGGGAAGATTTCGTTGAATGTTCTGTTGTTGTATAATTTTATATCATCGCAGTTTATGAACAAAGCACGTTCAGGGTCGAGACCGAAACCGTTGATATAGTTTTCATTTACATAATGGAAAAATGAGTTGTGCTGTTTAGGTGAGATAGGGTAGAACTCATCCATCTGTACGAACTGAAGTCCAGAAAGATTAGGCTTCTTGATGTCAGACAATCCATATTTTTCAAGAACTTTCTTGGTTTCTTTGTCGTCCCAAGTGTTGAGAAAATGATGAGTGTAGTGAATGAAATTCTTGAACATTTTGTCTGAAGAAAGGCTGATTACGCCTTCTTCATTTTCTGAAACCCATTCTAAAAAACGCAGTGCTGTCATAACGCCAAGTTTAGGCACACTGTCGGTAATGATATATGGAACTTTAGTCGTAATGTCTTGGATTTTGGAATCTCTTAAAAAACATTGCTCGACTTTAGAATTAAAATTAACCATAGTATAAAATCTTTAAAATATCCACAAAAATATGAAAAAAATAATTATTTTTGAAGAAAAAAGTGATCTATGAAGTTAATTTTAATTATTGTTATTATATTTATGATTTTCAAGTGGAAAAGGCTTAATTACTTTTTCAAGGCGCTCACTATTTTGATGTGTCTGATGTTAATAAAAGCTGAAAAAGAGAAGGAATTATACTTTTTCTTTGAAGAGCCGGCCACATGTTGGGAAGAGACTTTGCCGCTTGGCAATGGCCGTCTAGGAATCATGCCTGATGGCGGAATAGAAAAGGAGAACATTGTCCTTAACGATATAACGTTATGGTCGGGAAAAGTAGCCGACTATTCCAATCCTAAAGCCAAGGAAGCGCTTCCTGAGATTCAGCGTCTCCTGCTTGAAGACAAGAATTATGAAGCTCAGGAACTCGTATATAACACTTTCACATGTTCCAACAAAGGCTCGAATTGGGGCAACGGCGCTCTCTCCAACTTCGGCTGCTTCCAGACTTTGGGTAACATCAATATAGATTACATATATGATGACGGTGTGAAAGTCAAAGACGGCTCATATATAAGAAAACTCGATTTGAATAATGCTATAGCAACAACAGAATTTGAAACAGACAGAGCTAAATTCCATCGCGAATATTTCGTATCACGTGAAGCTGATGTCGCGCTGATTCGTCTCGACGCTGACAAGTCAAAAATGATTTCCGTCGATATCAATTTAAACAGACAAGAATGCGTTGAATATCTTACAGAAGACAATTCAATCGTGATGTTTGGCCAACTTAAAGATGGCAGCAATGGCGATGAAGGAATGAAGTATCTTTCAAAAGTGACAGTGAACAACGTTGGTGGTGAGGTGGAATATAAAGACAATAGAATCATTGTGAGAAATGCAGACAGACTTACAGTCATCTTCTCTTCCGCAACAAATTACAAAAACAACGACTACACTGCTTTTGTAGACAGTCTGATGAATGAAGCTAAGTCACGTAATTACGTTCCATTAAGAAAAAAACATATCAAGACATATCAGGAATTGTTTAACAGAGTTGAAGTTGATTTTGGCGAAGCCATAACCGAGAATCATCCTATCAGCGACAGACTCTTTGATTTCCAAGAAGAAGACGATCCTCAGTTTGCTGAGTTATATTTCCAATACGGACGTTATCTCATGATTTCCTCCACACGTGAAGATTTGTTGCCTCCTAACTTGCAAGGACTTTGGGCAAATACAATACAAACACCTTGGAACGGCGACTATCACCTTAATATTAATGTTCAGATGAATCACTGGCTTGCTGAGGCCTGTAATCTTTCTGAATTGCACAAACCACTCATCGAATTCACCAAAGACATAGTGGAATCAGGAGAAGAGACAGCACAAGGATTCTACGGCGCAGACGGGTGGACCGCTCACTCAATATGTAACTTATGGGGATTCACAGCTCCAGGCGAACACCCTTCATGGGGCGCTACCAATACCGGAGGCGCATGGCTCTGCCAACATCTCTACCAACATTATTTATTCACAAAAGACATCGATTATCTTAAAGAGATATATCCAGTGATGAAAGGCGCTGCCAAGTTCTTCAATTCCGTCATGATTGAAGAAAACGAACACTCTTGGTTAGTGACAGCACCTACATCATCTCCTGAAAATTCATTCTATCTCCCTGATGGAAGAATAGCCAGCGTTTGTATGGGACCGACTATGGACATACAGATTATCACAGAGTTGTATCAGAATGTAATAGCTTCAGCAGAATTGTTAAACATCGCCAAGGGATTCAGCGACACTTTGAAAACCGCCTTGACAAAATTCCCTCCAATGCAGATAAGCAAAGACGGTTATCTCCAAGAATGGCTCAAGGATTACGGCGAGCCAGAAATACATCATCGCCATGTGTCTCATCTTTTCGGTTTGCATCCTGGAAGATTGATAACAAAATCCAAGACACCTGAGTTGTACGAAGCATGTAAGATGTCGCTCGAACGTCGCGGCGATGAAGGAACAGGATGGTCACGCGCATGGAAAATCAATTTCTGGGCGAGACTCCATGACGGCGACAGAGCATACAAACTCCTTAAAAACCTGCTGCAGCCAGCTATAAACGGCGACAGAGTGGGAGCTGGCACTTATCCAAATCTCTTCTGCGCACATCCGCCATTCCAGATTGACGGTAACTTCGGCGGTACTGCCGGCATCGCAGAGATGCTGCTTCAGTCACACGATGGTTTCATAGAAGTATTGCCAGCATTGCCATCAGCATGGAAAGATGGTCACTTCAAAGGATTATGCGCTGAAAACGGTGCGGTTGTCGATTGCTACTGGAAAAATGGTGAGGTCGAAAAAATCAAGATAAAATCTAAAATAGGAGGCACCTATAATATATTAATGCCTGATGGCTCAATCAAAGAAATTTCCTTGAAGAAAAATGGAAGTGAAATAATTAGGAATTAAGAGTTGTAAGGACGTGATTCATCGCTTCCAATAATGTAAAGCCGTGTCAATGACACCGATGAAAATAGACAAGGTGTCGTTGATGCGTCTGATTAAATTAGAAAAGATATAAAGAATTAAATAAATTAATAACCAAGGCTCTCAGCTCACAGCTTACAGCCCATAGCCTAAAGAAAATGAAAAAACTATTCTTATTAACAGCAATTTTCGCATTGCTCTCGTCATGTGCGGAAAAGAAAGCAGCTGTCGTGGATGCTAATCTCGACATCGTTCCTGTACCACAAGAAGTGGTCGTTTGTATGAATGATAACGGTTTCCAAATCAACAAAGAGACTGTCATCGTCTATGAAAACGAAGCAAATAAATTTAATGCAGAGTTTTTACAATCTTATCTTAAAAACATTTTCAAATCAAATCTTAAGATTTGTAGAGACGTCACCCCTGTGGCGTCTAACAGCATTAGCCTCAATATCGTAGATGCAAGTGAATGTGAAAACTTAGGTTTGGTAAACGACAAAGAAGCTTATCTTTTGAGCGTGAGTCTTGATAAAATAGACATTTACGCTATCGATGCTGCTGGTATTTTCTACGGAATCCAGACTTTGATTCAGATGATGCCTAACGACATTTATTCAGAAGATGCAGTAAAAGTCGCGGGCGTTATGTTTCCTTCATTGAATATCATCGACAATCCTCGTTTCAAATACAGAGGTCTTATGTTAGACTGTTCTCGCACTTTCTATGATGTTGATTTCATCAAACATCTCTTGAATGGATTAGCTCATTATAAAATCAACAATTTCCACTGGCATCTCGCTGATGACCAAGGCTGGAGAATAGAGATTACACAATATCCAAAACTCACAGAATTAGGAGCTTGGAGAGGCGCTAACGAACTTCTTATGCCTGCTTACGGTTCTGGCAACGAACGTAACGGCGGTTTCTATACACAAGAAGAAATCAAAGACATCGTGAAATATGCTGCCGACAGAAACATCAACATCATTCCTGAGATTGATTTGCCTGGACATAGCAAGGCTGTCGCTGTGACATATCCTGAAATCGTTTGCGACATCGATTCTAAACATCTTAGCGTACAAGGTGAGTCGAACAACGTTTGGTGTGTCGGTCGCGAAGAGAATTACGAAATGTTAGAAAATATTTTCGCTGAATTGGTAGAGCTTTTCCCAAGCAAGATTTATCATATCGGAGCTGATGAAGTCAATATGAACTCATGGCGCGACTGCGAAGTCTGTCAAAATCTTATGAAAGAGAAAGAGATGACAGAACTCGTTGAATTACAAAATCATTTTGTAAGAAGAATAGAAAAGATATTAGCAAAATATGGCAAGACAATGGCAGGTTGGGACGAAATCCTTGATGGCGGAAATCTCCTTGAGACAACAATCCCTTACGTCTGGCAAAACTCAGAAAGAGGTATCAAATCTGTAAAAGCTGGTCAGCCTACAGTTATGCAAGTGTCTCAGTACATGTACTTTGACATGAAACAATCTCCTGATGAACGTGGTCTTAAATGGGCAGCTATCATTCCATTAGACACTGTTTATTCCTTCGACCCAATCGGTAATTTCGAGTTGACAGAAGAAGAGGAAAAACTCGTCCTCGGTCCACAAGGCGGTCTCTGGACAGAATGCGGTCAGGTTCCAGGTTACGCTCATTATCAGCTTTTCCCTAAAGTATTGGTTCTCTCAGAAATAGGCTGGTCAGCATATGAAGACAGAAACCTCGATTATTTCAAGAAGAGATTATATGACAGTCATTTGGAAAGATTGTACAATATGAACTTCGAGTTCAGAGTCGCTCCGCCAACAGTGAGATACGAAGACGGTAAACTCATCGCTGAAAAAGAATACGATTTCTTGACAATACGTTACACCGACGATAAGACAACTCCAACTTTAGAATCTGCTGAATACACAGATGCTATTGTTACAGAAAATCCAGAGAATTACCGTTTCGTTACATTCTACAATGAACGTCCAAGTATCGCAAGAGGCGCACAAAACATAGACTTATATCATTATCAAAAACCTGCGACTACAATTACATCTAGCGTCCCTATGGAACAAGACATCAACGTCTTGGTTGATTATAATATGAACACATACTGCAATACGGCACGTCCTGTTGAAAAAGGTGATTATTTCTTATATACATTTGAAAATCCTGTTGAATGTGAAAAGATTTTAGTCGGAACAGGACACTACGGATTGGCAATCGTCGGTCTCCCTAATGCAAGAATTGAATATTCTTACGATGGTGAAAACTTCATACAAGGTGAGGAGTTCGTTTATGATTATTTCGATGGTTACAAGGCAGAAGTAAATCCTGAACAAGCCGTGAAAGCAGTTAAGATTGTCGTTACAGGAATAGGAGAGTGCGAGTATGCCATTTTACAAGACCTAAGAATTTTATAATTAGTAGAGTTTGTGTTTTGTAAAACTAATAAACTTTTTTATAAATTTGCGTATCATTAAAATTAAATTATATGGCACTGATTAACAAAGATAAAAAATACAAGTGGGAATATGTCAACCTAGGCGGTTCCACACGTGTAAAGATCAATTCAGGTGAAGATTTAGCTCATCTCAATGAACTCGACCCAAAAATGTGGACTGTGCTGTCATGTCCTACAACCGGCTTGGAAATAGATGATAAGAGTCTGAAATATATGGACTGCGACGGGGACGGCAAATTACGTGTCAACGACATCGTTAGTGTATCACAATGGGTTACATCTTTATTGAAAAACAAAGACCTTATATTAAAAGGTGATTCTGCCATAGATATAAACCAGATCAACACAGAAGACGCTAATGGCAATAAATTATACAAATCTGCAAAACAAATCCTTGAAAATCTTGGTAAAGAAGGTAGTATGATTTCATTGTCAGACACTGCTGACATCACTGCTATTTTTGCTAAGACACGCTTCAACGGCGACGGAGTCATCACAGAGGCATCTTCCGATGATGCAGACCTCAAAGCAACAATCGCTGCTGCAGTCGCTTCAACAGGAGGCATCGCTGACAGAAGCGGCGCTCAAGGCGTTAACGCCGACCAGATAGAGGCATTCTACAAAAGTCTGAACGATTATATAACATGGACAGAAAGCGCTGTGGAAGCTCCATTTGGAGACAAGACAGATTCTGTCATAGAAGCATATAACGCATTAGATGCTAAGATGAAGGATTTCTTCATGCGTTCAAAACTGGCAGCTTTCTCCCCTCAAAGTATAGCTTCTTTGGATGTGCAGACTTCTCGTATCAACGACATCAGCGCAGAAAATCTTTCAACCAAAAATGATGAGATTGCTACATATCCTTTGACACATATAACAGATAGCATAGATTTGAATCTTGACGCAGCTATCAATCCAGTGTGGACAAAATATTTTAATATAATTAAAAATAATGCAGTAGAAACAGGAAAGACTACACTTTCAGAAGACGACTGGGCTGCTATCGCTGGCAAGTTCTCAGCTTACACTTCATGGAAAGCAGCTAAGGCTGGTGCTAATGTAGAATCTCTTGGATTAGACAATATCAAGAAGTTCCTTGAACAAAACAAGAAAGCAGAATTGTTAGACTTGGTTGCACAAGACGTTGCATTGAAAGAAGAAGCTGAAAACATCGAATTGGTAGATAAGTTCCTTCATATCTTCCGCGATTTCTATAGACTAGTCAAGAACTTCGTGACACTCCACGATTTCTATGATAAAGACAAGTTAGTAAAAGCTATCTTCCAATCAGGAACTCTCATCATTGACCAAAGAGCATGCAAATTCTGCATGAAGGTAAACGATGCAGGAAAACACAGCGCTGCAGCAGCAAAGAGCGGAATGTATCTCGTTTATTGCGACTGTACTACAAAAACAAAACCAGGCAAATTACAAATAGTTGCTGCTGTTACCGTAGGCGATATCGGCGAACTCGCTGTAGGTAAAAACGGTATCTACTATGATAACAGCGGTCTTGAATGGGATGCTGTTGTGACAAAGATAATCGATAATCCTATCAATATTTCACAGTCATTCTGGTCACCATACCGTAGAATGGCAACAGCTATTGAAAATCTTATCAACAAGAGCGCTGCTGATAAGGACAATAAGATGATGGCTAAAGCAACGGCCAACATCAACGCTGCTCCAACCAAGACGGCTGAAGAGGCAAAGGCTGCTGTTGCTGCACCACCATTTGATATCGCTAAGTTCGCTGGTATCTTCGCTGCTATCGGTATGGCTGTCGGTATGATAGGTACAGCTTTGGCAAGTATCTTCAAAGGTTTATTCGCACTTAACTGGTGGCAAATAATAATGTTATTCGTAGGTATCATGTTGCTTATATCAGGACCAGCAATGGTGATGGCATGGATGAAGCTTCGCCGCAGAAACATTGCTCCGCTCCTCAATGCCAATGACTGGGCAGTCAATGCTGTTGCAAAGATTAGCATTCCATTCGGTGAGACACTCACTGACATAGCTAAATATCCTAAGATGAAACTTAAAGATCCTTATGCTAAAAAAGGATTGCCATCATGGGCTAAATGGATTATCTCTATATTGATAATAGCTGTCGTAGCTGCAGCATTATGGATTTTCAACGTGCTCGCTCCATTAAATGACAATTTGAAATCACCTCTTCCTAAATATAACACAGAAAACGTTGAAATAGTAACAGATACTATTGTTGAAATGGAAGTAGTTGAAGAAGTAATGGAATAATCCAAAAATCCAATAAGAAAGTAAGAAAGAGCAGCGGTCGCTGCTCTTTCTTTATATATCCACGAAATAACACTAATTTACACTAAACCTTTCGTGTTAGATTCGTGAAGTTTAGTGGAGAATAAAACATCCACGAAATAACACTAATCTGTCACTAAATCTTTCGTGTAAAGTTCGTGAAGTTTAGTGGATTGTATATCATCGTGGATTAAAAATCAAATTCTAGTACTCCTTGTTGTCCAGATGTTGTTTCGTGGTCGGTAGTCGTGTTTCCTATCATTGCCAAGAACTCATCCTCGGTTTTTATCTCTATCCCAAGACTCTCTGCTTTCTTTCTCTTCTCAGGTCCCATCTTGTCACCGGCCACTACGAAACTTGTCTTCTTTGAAATTGATGAGACATTCTTTCCTCCAAGATCTTCGATGAGTTGCTTTATCTCGTCGCGACTCATGGTAGAGAAGACGCCGCTGACAACGATGCTCATTCCTGACAATACCTGATTTTCGCTGACTTCCTTTTTCTCTTGCTCGAACTGAAGTCCGGCTTCTTTTAACTTATTGATGATAGTGATATTACGTTCATCGGCGAAGAAGTCTTTGATAGATAATGCTATCTTTCCGCCTACCTCTTCAATGTCGGTAAGTTCATCCAGACTAGCATTGATGATATTATCTATGGAGCCCATCGCTTTGGCAATAAGTTTCGCCGTTGTCTCGCCGACATATTTTATTCCTAAGGCAAAAAGCACCCTGGCAAAAGGAACGCTCTTCGACTTCTCGATAGCTTCCAGGATATTATTGGCGGTTTTCTCTTTGAAACTGACCTTACGAACGTTTTCCTGCAAAAGGTTAGTTTCATCTTCAACAACTATTATCTTCTCAAGGCCGTAAATCTTGTCGTAGGTGAGACTATATAAATCGGAATAGTCATTTATCAGATTATTATCGAAAAGCACTTCCACTTTGCCTTCACCGAGACTCTCAATGTTCATCGCCTTACGGCTTATGAAATGCTCTATTCGACCTTTTATCTGAGGTGGACAACCGAGAGTGTTAGGGCAATACCATGCTGTTTCACCTTCTGCCTTAACGAGTTTTGTTCCGCATTCAGGGCAATATTCTATGAAAGTTATTTTCTTGCTGTCTTCTTTTCTCAGTTTAAGGTCAACAGCAGTAATCTTAGGAATTATCTCACCGCCTTTCTCGACGCTTACTATATCTTCGTGATGAAGGTCAAGCTGTTCGATGAAGTCGGCATTATGCAGTGTAGCTCTTTTCACTATTGTGCCAGCAAGTTGCACTGGCTCCAGGTTGGCGACCGGCGTTATTGTTCCGTGGCGTCCCACTTGGAAATCGACGCTCAATAGTTTAGTATGCGCCTCTTCAGCCTTGAATTTATAAGCTATTGCCCAACGAGGCGATTTTGCGGTAAATCCTAAAATATCTCTTTGCTTGAAGTCGTTGACTTTTATTACAATACCATCGATGTCGAAAGGGAGTTCTTTTCTTTTCTCGTCCCAATAGTTGATGAAGTCTTCGATATCTTCGACGTTCTTGCATATCGCCATGAAGTTGGACACGTTGAATCCCCATTGTTTGGCAGCGGCAAGACTCTCATAATGAGTGTTGAAAATCATCTTGTCGTCGTCCATCATCATGAAGTAACAATATTGATCGAGTTTACGTTTTGCCACTTCCTTGGAATCCTGGAGTTTTATCGTCCCAGCTGCGGCATTTCTAGGATTAGCAAAAGGCTGCAGTCCTAAGTCCTCTCGTTCTGCGTTGATGCTGTTGAAACTGCTGTGAGGCATGATGACTTCGCCGCGCATCTCAAAGAAATCAGGATAATCGCCTTTAAGACGAAGTGGAATGCTGCGTATCGTCTTGATATTAGTAGTGACATCATCGCCTTGTGTACCGTCGCCACGAGTCACAGCTTTGACAAACAGACCGTTTTCGTATGTGAGACTGATGGAAACGCCATCGAATTTAAGTTCACAGACGAACTCTACATCATCCTCGATGGTCTTCTTGATTCTTGAAATGAAATCCTTGACTTCTTCAATGTTATATGAGTTTGACAATGACAGCATCGGATAACGATGTTTCACGGTCTTGAACTCTTTAGTCAGGTCGCCGCCGACACGCTGAGTCGGAGAGTCGGGGAGAACAAGATCAGGAAACTGCTTCTCAAGATCGATAAGCTCGTTCAAAAGCATATCGAAATCATAGTCGCTGATTGTAGGTTGAGTTAAGATGTAATAATTGTAATTATGATTCTCGATAATCTTGCTTAACTCGGAAATCCTGGCTTTTGCTTCTTCTTTGTTCATAAATTATAACTCAGCTTAATGATATTTATTTCCATTCGTAAGAACAGTCAACATTGTCGACGTTATAAACTGTCTGATAATATTCGGTATATGCTTCGCAGTCCTTCTTTGAATAAACGCCATAAAGAATATCAGATGAACCATTGTCAACATTTCTGCAGATACATGCTTTTTCGCATGATGTTGTCATTATGATAATAACAGCTGTAGCAAAAAAAAGTTTAATAATTTTTTTCATTTTTTTAAAGTTGATGTGCAAAGATAATATTTTTCTTTCTAAAAAATATATTAAATATCTCATCGTAATTAATTTGATTTAGACGGAAAAAATAAGTATCTTCGCAATGTTTTTTTTATTTTGGAATAAATGTATAATTAATAAAATCACTTATGAAAATCAGATCAATTATCTTATTAGTTGTCATGGCATTATGCTTTAATGTCAAGGCACAGGAGATTGCAGATTGGTGGAATGACGTATCTGTTTACCAGGTCAACAAAGTCGCTCCTAGAACCAATGTGATTCCTTATCAAGATGAAAACGGAATCAATAATCTTGAGTACAGACAATCTCCTTATTATCAATGCATCAACGGAAACTGGAAATTCCATTGGGTTGAGAAACCTGCCGACAAACCACAAGGTTTCTATGCAGAAGGTTACGATGTTTCATCATGGAACACTATTCCAGTTCCTGCTAACTGGGAATTAAACGGTTACGGCATCCCTGTCTATATCAACCAACAAAACGAATTCCCTTCAAACCAGCCTTACGCTCCGACAGAATACAATCCTGTAGGTTGTTATGTACACAATTTCAATATTCCTGCTGAATGGGATGGAAGAAATGTTTACATCAACTTCGGTGCAGTGAAATCAGCATTCTATCTCTGGATTAACGGCAAGTTCGTTGGTTATTCAGAAGACTCAAAGACTCCTGCTGAATTCGATATAACTCCATATCTTAACAAAGGCGGAGAAAATACTTTGGCTGTCGAGGCTTACCGTTTCTCAGACGGTTCATACCTTGAATGTCAAGACTACTGGCGCATGAGTGGTATCACACGCGATGTTATTTTATATTCAAAACCTAAGACAAACGTTTATGATTTCTTCGTAAAAGCAGGTCTTGATGAAAAATATGCAAAAGGTATCTTTGAAGTATTGATTGATGTCAACTATGGAAAGAAAGTTCCTTCAAAATTGACTGTTGAAGTAGAATTGGTCAATAAAAACGAAAACGCTAAATTCGAGGTCAACAAATTATACGTTGAAGAATTTTCTAAGAAAGAACTCATCGCTCAACAAAAGTCAGAAGGTCATTCAACAATTCGTTTCAAGAAGATTTTGGATAGAGTAGAGGCATGGTCAGCAGAAAAACCTGTTCTTTATGATATGACAATACGCTTGAAAGATAAAAAAGGTAGAGTTATTGAAGTTGTAGGTTCAAAGGTCGGTTTCAGAACATCAGAGATTAAAGACGGACAATTTATGGTCAACGGAAAACCTGTACTTATCAAAGGTGTTAACCGTCACGAACATGATGGCATTACTGGTCAGTATGTTAGCCGCGCAACAATGGAGAGAGATATTCAGCTCATGCTCAAAAACAATATCAATACCATCCGTACTTCACACTATCCATGCGATATTTACTTGTATGAATTATGCGACAAATATGGTTTGTATGTAATCGACGAGGCTAACAACGAATCACACGCTCAAGGTTACGGCGACGCTAGCTTGGCAAAAGACGAACGCTGGGTAGGTGCTTTCAAATACAGATGTAACAATATGTTCGGCAGAGACAAGAATCACCCTTCAATCATTATCTGGTCATTGGGTAACGAATGCGGCAACGGCATCTGTATGTACGAATCATACGATATGATGAAGAAACTTGACAACACACGTCCTGTCATCAACGAACGTTCTATCTACGATTATAACACCGACATCATCGGACTTATGTATGCAAGTCAAAACTATTTGGAAAAATTCGTTGAAGAAGAATTGGATTCACTCGGACGTCCTTTCATCATGGTTGAATATCTTCACGCTATGGGTAACAGCTGCGGCGGTATGCAAGACTATTGGGACGTCATCAACTCACATGAACAATTGCAAGGCGGTTGTATCTGGGACTGGTGCGATCAAAGTCTTATCCAAAATGACACTGTTAAAAACGTAAGATGGTATGCTGCTGGCGGCGACCTCGGCGCTCTCGAAGGCATCGGCAACGACGACAGCTTCTGTGTCAACGGTTTGGTGACTAGCGACAGACATCCTCACCATCATCTTGATGAAGTGAAGAAAGTTTATCAAAACATAAGCGTAACACCTATCGATATAGATAAAGGTATATTCGAAATCAAGAACAACTTCTTCTTCAGAAGACTTAACGAGTTTGAATGCAGCTACGTTATCTACAGCAATGAAAAAGCAAGATTGCAAAGCAAAACTTTCGACATGGATATTGCTCCACAAGCATCTAAAACAATTAACATCTCTATCCCTAAACCAAAAATGGATGGTAATGATGCTGACAGATTTGCTAAGACAGAATATTTCATCGAATTCTCTTTCAAAGAAAAGAACGGCAATGTCATGAGACCTGCTGGAACAGAAATAGCTTACGATGTGTTCAAACTTAATATCGACACACCAGTTGGCGAGTCACTCACTAATATTCCTGAAGTTAAACTTGATGACAACAAGGATAATGTAGTTGTTTTGAATGATGATTTTATGTTTGTAATCAATAAACAACAAGGTCTTCCTGTTTCATTCGTATATAAAGGTATGGAAATGTTGGCAGGTCCTATCAAGCCTAACTTCTGGCGCGCTCCAACTCTCAACGATGACGTTGACCATAACGCTCTTCCTAAATGGTTGAACGCTAACCTCAATGACTTGACTATCGTTCCAAAATCAATCAAAGCTCAAAGAATAAACAAGTCTAAAGTTGCCGTAGTCGTTGTACTTGAATTCAACAATCCTAATGGTGGAAACGTACTCACTACAGAACAGGTATTCGAAATCAACGGTTACGGAGATGTTATCATTTCTAACAACATTCAGACAAGTGAAGTCGTTAAGACAATGCCTAAAGTTGGAACACAGATTCTCGTCAACAAAGAATTCGATAATGTCAAGTTCTTCGGTAAAGACACTGAAAACTATCCTGACAGAAACTCATCAGGCAAGACAAACGTATTCACAAAGAAGGCTGAATCATTCTTCGAATTGCATGAAGAACCACAAGACAACGGCAACCACAGCGAGACACGTTGGGTAGCATTGTCAGACGCTAAAGGTCAAGGATTGTTCGTCACAAGCGATGAGTTGTTCAACTTCAGCATATATCAATATTCTGACGAAAACCTTTCTGTTGCTGAGAGAATCAACCAAATGGAAACAGCCGACTACTGGACATTCAACATCGACCACAGACAAGCTCCTATCGGAACAGCGACATGCGGACCAGGTTCACTTGAGAAATATCTCATCAATGATGACATCTACGAATACACAATCAGAATACGTCCTTTCAATACATTAAATAAAGAAAATGAAGAGAAATTGTATAAACAGAATGTATTGGGCGATTTCAACAAAGTGGCAACTCCTGTCATCACAACTGACTTGAAACGCTTCGACAGCAAGATGAACGTTACATTGACATGTGCTGATGCTAATGCGAAGATTTATTATACTTTAGACGGTAGCGAACCAACACAGAAATCTAAGTTATATACAAAACCTTTCAGCATCAATACTACAACAACTATCAAGGCTAAGGCATTCGCAGCAGACAAGATGTCATCATTCACTTTGGCTGAAACATACGAACGTCTCATTATCAAAGGAACTGAATTCGTAGAAAAGCCAAATAAAAACTATTCAAAGAATTATGAGACAGCTTTGATGGACGCAAGAAAAGGTGTTGCTGGAAACTGGGGTGAAGACTGGCTCGGTTTCAACGGTCAGGATGCAGAATTCACTATCGAACTTTCTATGCCAACCGACATCAATAAATTATTCATCGGTTACGGTGTTCAGCCTAACGACTGGGTCCTGATGCCTAAAGGTATAAAAGTATCTGTTTCTACTGACGGTGTCACTTATACAAATCCTGTCATAGCAGATTACCCTGTTTATAATAACGCTAAAGACGTAAAACGCAGAGAAGAAGCAAAGGCTAACATCAATGTGAAAGGCGTCAGATTCATCAAGGTATATGTAGAAAGCTACAAGACATTGCCAGAATGGCACGACTATGCAGGCGAAAATGCTTGGATTATGTTAGATGAGATTACAATAAAATAAGTAATAAAAAAAGCGACTCGATTGAGTCGCTTTTTTTTATTATAAATTGCAAATTATTTCTTGAAGTATCTGTTGAACAAGCCTTCGAAACCTTTGCCGTGACGTGCTTCGTCTTTTGCCATTTCGTGTACTGTGTCGTGGATAGCGTCTAAGTTACGTTCTTTAGCGATACGTGCGATGCGCATTTTGTCTTCACATGCGCCGCATTCTGCTTGCATACGTTTTTCCAAGTTTGTCTTAGTATCCCAAACGACGTCGCCTAACAATTCAGCGAATTTTGCGCAGTGTTCTGCTTCTTCCCAAGCATAACGTTTGAAAGCTTCAGCGATTTCTGGATAACCTTCGCGGTCAGCCTGACGGCTCATTGCTAAGTACATACCGACTTCTGTTGCTTCGCCCATGAAGTGTGCGTTCAAGTCTTTAATCATATCTTCGCCAGTACCTTTAGCGATACCGATGACGTGTTCTGTAACGAAGTTCAAAGCTGCACCTTCTTCAAGTACATTCCATTGAACTTTTTGTTTACATTGTGGACAAGTTTCTGGAGCGTTTTCACCTTCGTGAACATAACCGCAAATAGGACATGCAAATTTTTTATTCATAATTGTTAATTTTTATTGGTTAATATTTTGTGTCAACAGTCAACAGACAACGGTCAACAGCTGACGATTTGTTTTTCTTTTATTTTCAGACTTTAGCCATTAGTCTTTTTCTTTTGGGCGTTCCGGCTGCGCCGTCGGGCTTTCCGCTATATCTTTTTCCGCTGCGCTTCAAAAGGATGCCGCTCCAATCCCTAACGCTAAGGGCAATCAATTCCTAATTTCTAATTCCTAACTCCTAAATTATTTTACAGCGTGTTTATAACCTTTTACCTTGTTCCAGTCGCCTCTTGTGAAGTCAGGGAACTTGACAGGAATACCATTGTTTGCGATTGATGCAGCTGTCAATTCACCGAGACATGACCATTCTGCTGCGTCATATACGTCTTGGTCTAAAGGAAGACCGTTTTGCAAACAGTAAATCAAACGATAATCCATGATGAAGTCCATGCCACCATGACCGCCGACTCTCTTAGCTTTCTCTTCGATGTCTTTTGCGATAGGGTGTTTGTATGCTACCATCAATGAGTCTCTGATGTCGTTAGGAACGAAACCGTGTGAGTCTAAGTCTTCGTGGTCAGGGATAACATCTGAAGGAACGTTTTCTTCTTTCAATGTAAATCCTTGATATGGATATTTGTTAGCAAAACCTTCTGTACCTGTCAATTGATACAATCTGTCGTAAGGACGTGGAGTGTAAACATTATGTTGGATTAAGATTGTCTTGCCTCTGTTTGTCTTTATCAATGTTGAAGTCATATCGCCGTTGGCAAATGTTTCAGAACCCATTTTTTCCTTAGCAATCTTCAAACCGTTGATAGAAGGTGTTGCCAATGAAACGAGATAATCCATTTTATCGCCACGGTGTATGTCAAGAACTTGACAGACTGGTCCGAGACCGTGTGTTGCGTAAACGTCGCCAGCATGTTTTTGATTGAAGTCCAAACGCCAGTTGCCTTGGTATTCATTCCAGAATGGTTCTAAGTTGTGGATGTATGCGCCTTGAGCGTGAATTACTTCACCGAAGAGACCTTGTTGTGCCATGTTGAGACATGTCAATTCGAAGAAGTCGTAGCAGCAGTTCTCGAGCATCATACAGTGACGTTGTGTCTGTTCTGCTACATCAACGAGTTGCCAGCATTCTTCAACGCTTGTTGCTGCAGGAACTTCAACAGCGACGTGTTTGCCATGTTGCATAGCATAAACAGCCATAGGGACGTGGTTGACCCAGTCGGTGCAGATATAAACGAGGTCGATATCATCGCGTTCGCAGAGTTCTTTCCATCCTTCTTCACCGCTATATTCAGCACATTCTGGAAGTCCTTTTCCTTTGATGACCCAGTCTTGAACAGCTTCAACGCGCTCTGGCAATAAGTCACATAATGCCTTGAACTCAACACCTTCAATGTTAGAGATACGATTTACAGCATCAGCGCCACGCATTCCAAGACCGATGAATCCCATACGAACGACAGGAATAGGGTCAACGGCAAGTTGCAACACGCTTTTCTGTCCTTCAAGTCTTGCTGGTTCAGGAAATACAATCATATTATTTTCAATGGTGTAAGCGCCGTCAGATTTAACATCTGTTGAACAGCTTGAAACAAAAATACTTAGCACGAGGGCTAACATTACAAATAATTGTCTTTTCTTCATTGTTGGAATATTTTTTTTATTGCTTCAAAAATAATATTTTTCTGCGGATAATTTTATGTTGTTTAATTTTTTATTTTTACAAAAAATATTGACATCTAAATTATGAAAGATATAGTATTAAAATTCAAGGTCGAAAATGAGATAAGCGACGTCAAACCTCTGGGCGAAGGCCTTATCAACGACACTTTCAAAGTATATATAAAAGGTGAGGAGTCTCCTAAATATGTGCTACAACGTATCAACAACGCTATTTTCCAGGATGTGGAACTTCTTCAAGACAATATTGAAAAGGTGACGAACCATATCCGCAAGAAACTTGAAGCAAGTAATGTTGACGACGTAGAACGTAAAGTGCTCCGTTTTGTCAGAACCAACGATGACAAGAAATTCTATTTTGATGGCGAGAAATATTGGCGCCTCATGGTGTTTATCTCTGATTCTTATACTTATCAATCAGTCACACCTGAATATTCTTATACTGCAGGTCTAGCTTTCGGTGAGTTCCAGTCAATGTTGTCTGATATTGACGAGACTTTAGGTGAGACAATCCCAAGTTTCCACAATATAGAACTTCGTTTGAATCAGCTTAAGGATGCTGTTGAAAAAGATGCCGTTGGTCGTGTGAAAGAGGTTCAATATTATATAGATGAAATTGAGAAAAGGGCAGAGGCGATGTGTCTTGGAGAGCGTCTCAATCGCGAAGGCAAACTGCCTAAACGTATCTGTCACTGCGACACTAAAGTTAATAACATGCTCTTCGATAAAGAAGGTAATGTGTTATGTGTTATAGATTTGGATACTGTAATGCCAAGCTTTATCTTCTCCGACTTCGGCGATTTCTTACGTTCTGCAGCTAACACTGGCGCTGAAGATGACAAGAACCTTGAAAGCGTCGATTTCAATATGGAGATTTTCAAAGCTTTTGCTAAAGGCTATCTGGAAGGAACAAAGTCATTCCTTCTTCCTATAGAAAAAGAGAATCTGCCGTATGCAGCAAAGTTGTTCCCTTACATGCAGACAGTCAGATTCTTGGCGGATTATATAAACGGTGATACCTATTACAAGATTCAGTATCCAGAGCATAATCTCGTACGTACCAAAGCGCAATGGAAATTGTTTGAATGCGCTGAACAAAAAGAATCAGAAATGCAAAAGTTCATTGAAAGTTGTTAAATGGTTCAAAGTTCAACAGCCAACAGCCTTAGTTAAAAGTCTATAAATTCATTGTTTCACATAAATAAGTTTATCGGTGTCGTAGCCCTTTTGTTCTGCGACATCGATAATTTTTTGTAATGTCGCGTCGTCAAGATGTGGTGTCCGTGATAATATCCAAAGATATTTAGGAGAGCTGCTTCCGACAAGAACATACTGATAATCTTTGTCAATCATCAATACTCTATAGTCGGAATAGAAATTCATGAAGAATGCTACTCTCAACAAGCCAGGAGTGCTGGTTGTCTTAGCCTTGCCTTCTGTAACACGGTAAACGCCGTCACGGTATCCAGAGTTCAGAACTTGAATGTTACCGTTTGGAAGCAGTTTGTATTCTGCAGTAACATTCTGCATATCACGTTCGAAACTGTGGTCGAAGCGAGCAATCTCGTACCACTTGCCGAGATATTTGCTTAACTCGATGGCAACGGGTTCATTGTCGATCTTTGCCGGCGCAAAAATATTTGCAATTAACATAAGGAGAAAAATTTTAGTGTTCATAATCTTGTTTTTCGCATTAACAACATGAAAATAATTTTTGTTCAAAAGATGTTTGCCTATTAAAATATAATGTATATTTGCAGAACAATCTTCAGGGCAAGGTGAAATTCCTTTCCGGCGGTGACAGTCCGCGACTTCCTTTAGGAACTGATTCGGTGAAATTCCGAAACCGACGGTGATAGTCCGGATGGTAGAAGATTTATTGTGCTAAGTGTTTTGTTTTGCCCTGAAGTCTAATTAATGATTTTAGGGATTTTTTTATGTCATATAAAAAACAAGATATCGAATACATGCAACGCGCCATCGAACTAGCACGACGTGGCGCTGGATTCGTGAACCCTAATCCGATGGTGGGTTGTGTCGTCGTTAAAAACGACACCATCATAACTGAAGGTTATCATGAATATTACGGCGGATTTCATGCTGAACGTAATGCGTTAACAAATTGTAATTCCGATTGTAAAGATGCTACTCTTTATGTTACACTTGAACCTTGCTGCCATTACGGAAAAACACCTCCATGCACAGAAATCATTATAGAAAAAGGTATAAAGAAAGTCGTCGTAGGTCTTCTCGACCCTAATCCTCTCGTTAGCGGAAAAGGCATTTCCATACTTCAAAACGCAGGAATAGAAGTGATTACAGGAGTGGAAGAGGATAAGATAAAAGATTTAAATAAGGTCTTCTTGAAATATATTAAGACAAAACGTCCATACGTATTGCTTAAGACAGCAATGACACTCGACGGTAAGATTGCTTCCTATACAGGTGATTCAAAATGGATTACTAACGAGAAATCAAGAAAATTGGTTCATAAGTTGCGCTCCGAAATGATGGGAATCGTTGCTGGAATAGGAACAGTTAAATCCGATGACCCGATGCTTAACTGCCGTCTAGATGTTCAGCAGCCAACAGCTAATAGTCAACAGTCTATACATCAGCCGATAAGAATCATTGTCGATACAAAAGCCTCTATATCATTGGAAAGTAATATCGTAAAAACCGCCAATGAATATAAGACTATAATAGCTCATACCAATTCTGCTTCTCAGGAAAATATCGAGAAACTTAATTCATTAAATGTAGAGACATTGCTTTGTGATGAAAAAGACAATCATGTTGATATAAACGACTTGATGACTAAGCTTGGACATAAAGGCATTGATTCACTATTGCTTGAAGGCGGGTCATGTCTTAACGCTGCATTCCTGCAAGCAGGCTGCGTCGATGAGGTATATGCTTTCATAGCACCTAAAATAATTGGCGGTGAACATTCTAAATCTCCTATAGGAGGACAAGGTATAGAGTTGATGAAAGACGCAATCACATTCGACAAAATCGAAATAGAACAGATTGAAAACGATATATTAATAAAAGGTAAAATAAAGTCAACAGAAAAATTCTGAGATTTTCAGTTTTTGAATTTTTGAGGTTTTAATTTATGTTTACAGGTATAATTGAAGAAATAGGAAAGATAAAATCGATTGAAAGACATTCTAACAGCATCAAGCTTACAGTTGCTGCTAAAAAGATAATGTCGGATATGCATATAGGCGATAGCATTTCTACTAATGGCATATGTTTGACAGTTACTACTTTCAATGAGAGTTCTTTCACTGTTGACGTGATGCCTGAGACTATGATGATGACAAACTTCAAGAACTTGAAAGTCAACGACGCCGTTAATCTCGAGAGAGCGCTCGCTGCGAACGGACGTCTCGGCGGTCACATCGTTTCAGGTCATATCGATGGAGTCGGAACTATTATAAGAAAATACAACGACGACAAAGCGATAAGAATGTCGTTTTCTACATCTCCGTCCATATTAGAACTTATTGTAAAGAAAGGTTCTATCGCTATCGACGGAATTTCATTGACAGTGACAGACGTCGATTCAACTTCATTCTCAGTTTCTATCATAGAACATACTCAAGGTGAAACAACATTGACATCCAAAAAGATAGGCGATACTGTCAATCTGGAAAACGATGTCATCGGAAAATATGTACAGAAAATGTTTGCAGGAACACGAAATAATGCAAATTCTGACACTAATAATAAAGGTATAAGTTTGGATTTTTTAGAATCTAACGGATTTTGATAATAATTTAAAAAATAGATATGGAAAAAGATAACAGATTTAACACTATTGAAGAGGCTATCGAAGATCTCAGAAACGGTAAGATGATTATCGTTGTCGATGATCCTGACAGAGAAAACGAAGGCGATTTGATTTGCGCTGCTGAGTTTGCAACTGTTGAAAACGTCAACTTCATGGCTTCTTATGCAAAGGGATTGATTTGTATGCCAATGAGTAAAGAACTTACTCACAAGCTTAAACTCAACCAGATGGTGACAGAAAACACCGATAATCACTGTACAGCTTTCACTGTTTCCATCGACCATGTTGAAACAACAACAGGTATCTCTGCAGTGGAACGTTCCATCACAGCAATCAAATGTGTTGAAGACAACGCTAAACCAGAAGACTTCAGACGTCCTGGTCACATGTTCCCACTAGAAGCACGTGAAGGCGGCGTGTTCAAACGCGACGGCCACACTGAAGCAACAGTTGATTTCATGAAGATAGCAGGTCTTAAAGAATGTGGTCTCTGCTGCGAAATCATGCGTGAAGATGGTACAATGATGAGAACAACAGAACTTCTCGAATTTGCTAAAGAACATAATCTTAAGATAACATCAATCTCCGACTTGATCAAATATAGAAGAAAGACAGAGTCGTTGGTAGAGAAAGTAACAGAAGCTGAGATGCCAACAAAATACGGCAACTTCATCGCTCATGGCTATATCGACAAAGTTACTGGCGATCATCATGTCGCTTTGGTAAAGGGCGATGTCACTGGCGATGAACCAGTCTTATGCCGCGTTCACTCAGAATGTCTCACTGGCGACGCTTTCGGTTCTTTACGCTGCGACTGCGGCGACCAGCTTCATGAAGCGATGCGTCGTATCGAAGAAAAAGGCAGAGGCGTTATATTGTATCTTAAACAAGAGGGCAGAGGTATCGGCTTGATTAACAAATTAAAGGCATACAAACTTCAAGATGAAGGTCTCGATACCGTTGAGGCTAACCTCGCTTTAGGTTTTGCAGCCGACTTAAGAGACTACGGCACTGGAGCTTCTATCTTGTCAGATCTCGGCATTACCAAGATAACCGTCATGACAAACAACCCAATGAAGATAACAGGATTGAACGCTTACGGAATTGAGATAGTAGGTCGCGAACCAATAGAGATGACATGCAACGAAAAAGACGCTTTCTATCTCTATACCAAATACAAGAAAATGGGCCATATGCTCCACGTTAAGGAAATGCCTAAAAAATAAAGTGTAAAGTTGAGAGTGTAGAGTGTATAGTTTGGGATACACTATCAACAAAATACTTTACACTTTCAACTACTCTAAACTATAAACAATAAACTTTAAACTAAATAAAAATGAATATCATAGAAGGAAAATTAATTGCTGAAGGTCAGAAGATAGCTATCGTAGCAGGACGTTTCAACGAAATCATTACAAATAAATTATTAGGTGGCGCTGTTGACGCATTCAAACGTCATGGCGGCGATGAGAAAAACATTGATTTGGCTTGGGTTCCAGGTGCTTTCGAAATTCCATTGGTAGCTAAGAAATTAGCTGAGACAAAGAAATACGACGCTGTCATCTGTTTAGGCGCTGTTATCCGCGGTGCTACACCTCACTTCGATATGGTTGCTAATGAGACAACTAAAGGAATCGCTGCTGCTGGTTTGCAAACTGGCGTGCCAATCATCTTCGGCGTTCTTACAACTGACAACATCGAACAAGCTGTCGAAAGAGCAGGCTCTAAAGCAGGTAACAAAGGTTTTGAAGCTGTTACAACCGCTATCGAAATGGTTAACCTGATGAAACAAATATAAAAAAACTACAACAACCACGAAATAGCACAAAATAACTCTAACGATTTAGTGTGAGATTGGTGCTATTTCGTGGTTGTTTTTTTAATGAAATTCCCCAAAACATATGCAGATTCAGGCGATTCAGAGGTTCGTTCTGATTCTAAAATGCTATAAATCTGAGGTTTCAATCATTCAAGAAAAATTCTTGAAAAAATGTTTGAAATAAAGAAAAAAAATGTATTTTTGCAGTGGGTAAGTCTTATACGACCAGCTCCTGTAGAATCCCCCAGGACCGGAAGGTAGCAAGGGTATACGGTTGAGCGGTGCGATATCAAGCTTACCCTTTTTTATCTCTATATATGCTCATAGAACCTACATACACACCAAAACAATATTGGCTCACAATATTATCAGCAGGATTCTTGTCAGGCATCTTGTCATCAACAATTTATTTCATACTATATTGGTTCTTCTATGTGCAGCATTCTTTTGTATTCTCAATCATATATCTCATACCACTGTTAGCTTCAACAATAACGACATTCTTCTTCAAACAAAAATTCGTCTGGAAAGAATTCACCTATGGAGCAGCATTCTCAATGTCATTCCTTACCGGATTATTCTCAGCAATAATATTAAGTATATCACTTTATTTAGCTTATTCATCAGTCATAGAATCAAGAATTGACCTTTTCAATAATGTCAATGCCGAAACCTTGCAACGTCTGATGTCGCCAAAAGCAATATCATTGTCGATGCTAATAATTAATGTCATTTTATCTTTACTTTACTCACTGATTATTGCTATCTTTGCAAAAAGAAAAATAAAAGAATAATGGATATTTCAGTCGTCATACCTCTTCTCAATGAAGAAGAATCACTTCCAGAATTAGAGTCTTGGATAAGACGCGTTATGAGCGAAAATAACTTCTCATACGAAATTATCTTCGTTGATGATGGTTCAACAGACTCTTCATGGCATATTATCAAGGAATTATCTAAGAATAACGAAAACATAAGAGCTCTTCGTTTCAGAAGAAACTATGGCAAGTCTCCAGCTCTTAATGAAGGCTTCAAAATAGCACAAGGCGACGTAGTCATCACAATGGACGCCGACCTTCAAGATAGCCCTGATGAAATACCAGGCCTCTTCGATATGATTAAAAACCAAGGATACGACCTCGTTTCGGGATGGAAGAAAAAACGCTACGACTCTAAATTTGCCAAGAATATACCTTCTAAGTTCTTCAACTTTACAACTCGAATGATGACTGGCATCAAACTCAACGACTTCAACTGCGGTCTGAAAGCATATCGCAACGACGTTGTGAAAAATATTGAAGTTTATGGTGAGATGCACCGCTACATCCCTGTAATAGCTAAAGCAGCAGGATTCGGTCATATCGGAGAAAAAGTAGTTCAACATCAAAAAAGAAAATTCGGAACAACAAAATTCGGCATGAACAGATTCGTAAGAGGTTACCTTGACTTGCTTACAATCACTTTCATATCAAAATTCGGCAAACGTCCGATGCACTTGTTCGGAGGACTTGGCACAATATTGTTCCTCGCAGGTTTCATAATGGGAATATATCTCGTGTTCCAAAAATTATTTAACTCAGTATACGGAATGACCGACAGACCATTGTTCTATCTTGCCTTGATATGTATGATTATTGGAAGTCAGTTCTTCCTTACAGGATTCCTGGCCGAACTCATACAGACTAATTCTATGAATAAGAAACAATACGGAATCTCCGAAAAGATATAAACAAAAAAAGAGTCATAAATTTATGACTCTTTTCTTTTTATAAGGTTTGTTTATTAAAACACCTGATCTTCGAAATCATCAAAGTTGTAATCTTCATCTTCGATATCGTATTCGTCTTCAAATTCCGCAAAGATATCGTCTTCAGCTTCCCAATCAAAATCATCATCGAAATTGTTTTCATCAAAAACATCGATATCGTTCATTTCTTCCATGAATTCTGCCAATTCATCATCAGACATTTTGTCTAAATCTTGTGTCAATAATCTGTGATCGCGAGCCAATGTTCTCAATTCTTTCATGACTTCTGGCGATACGTAAAAATCGTCATCGTTTTCCTGACAATAGTTGATGTACTTAGGATCTTTTTCAAATACCTCTGCTAGGGTTTCACCGGCATATTTTCCGGAAATAAACACAGAATCAATATCGTAAAATTTCATAACTCTTAACTTTTTATTTTTTTCAAAGATATATCTTTTTTTTAATAAAAGAAGCGTTTTTAACTATTTTTTGAAAATAAAATAAACAGCCAAAACCAAAAAACCGAATCCAATCAAGTGATTCCATCTTAATGTCTCGTTTTTGAAAATTGTCACACTGATAATCATAAAGACTGTCAATGAGATAACTTCTTGGATAACCTTAAGTTGTACCAACGAAAAAGGACCGCCGTTTATTTCAGAACCAATTCTGTTTGCTGGTATCATAAATGTATATTCGAAGAATGCCAATCCCCAACTGCATAGGATTATCAGAATCAAAGGCCAGTCGGTCATGATTTTCATCTCTGACAACTTCAAATTACCATACCATGCAAACGTCATAAAGATGTTTGAAATGATTAACAAAAGTACTGTATAAATTCCTTTCATGTCTTAAAAAATATTTTGTTTAAAAACTACATTTTATTCGTTCGAATAATGCGTGCAAATATCCGCATTTTTATGATTTAATTTTATTATTTTTGCAAAAAAAAGTAATATGTCCATCGAAAATGTCATTAAAGATTCAATTAAGGTAAAAGAAGATATTCTTGCCGACGTTGGTTTCCTTAAAAGAATAGAAAAAGCAGCAGAATTATGTATTAAATCATTGCAAAATGGAGGCAAGATACATCTGTGCGGTAACGGCGGAAGCGCTGCCGATGCACAGCATATCGCTGCAGAATTAAGTGGACGATTTTATTACGACAGAAAACCTCTCAACGCAGAAGCATTGCATGTGAACACTAGTTACCTTACAGCTGTGGCTAATGATTATTCTTACGACGCAGTTTATTCAAGGATGATAGAAGCATCTGCAAGACAAGGTGATGTACTTGTTGCAATAAGCACCTCTGGCAATTCTTCCAACATTTTGAAAGCTATTGAAACAGCGAAAGAAAAAAATATGCTCGTCATAGGAATGACAGGGGAGAGCGGAGGTAAAATGCTCGATAAATGTGACGTATTGCTCAATGTCCCAAGTTCTTGCACTCCAAGAATCCAGGAATCTCATATTATGATAGGACATATAATTTGTGAAATTATTGAATCAACAATTTTCCCAAGATAAATATGGATTGGAAAAATATCATAAACGACGATTGGACTCTTTTCTTGGATCGCGATGGCGTCATTAATGTTAGGATTATTGACGGTTATGTGACAAAAATCGAGGAGTTTGAATTCCTGCCTAATGTTATAGATGCTTTTAAAATTTTTAAAAATAAATTTAAGAGAATTATTGTTGTGACAAATCAGCAAGGTGTAGGGAAAGGGATTATGACAATTGACGATGTTGAAAGAGTTCATGAATATATGATTCAACAGATTGAAAATAATGGGGGAAAAATCGATAAGGTTTATTTCTGCCCGCAATTGAAATCAGTAGTTGATAATTACCGTAAACCGAGTCCCCAAATGGCATATTTTGCCAAGAATGATTTTCCTGAAATAGATTTGTCAAAATCAATTATGGTAGGTGATATGAATTCTGACGTAGAATTTGGAATGAATGCAGGAATGAAGACTGTTTTTATTGGAGACAATGAATTGAAGCTCAATCCTGATTCAAGATATGACTCTCTTTATGATTTCGCAAAAATGATATAAATATGGAAAATCTAATCCTGGTAGTATTTATTGCATATACATTATTAATATTGTTGGTTGCACACCTGACATCAAGAAAGACCAGCAACAGCACATTTTTCACTGGAAATAGAAAATCTCCTTGGTTTGTAGTCGCTTACGGTATGATAGGTGCGTCGTTGTCAGGAGTGACATTCATGTCGGTTCCTGGTGGCGTTTATTCTGGGCAATTCACGTATTTTGGGATTGTCTTGGGTTATATCATTGGTTATGCTGTTATTGCATTCTTGCTTTTGCCTTTATATTACAAGCTGAATCTAACTTCTATATATTCATATCTGGAAATTAAATTCGGTAAATCATCGGAGAAGACTGGAGCATTATTGTTTATAATATCGCGTCTGGTCGGTTCAGCGATTCGTATGTATCTGGTAGTCTTCGTACTATATGAATTTGTCTTTAAAGCATGGGGAATCCCTTTCTGGGTCCCAGCCGTAATATTCATTGTGTTAATATTAATTTACACGTTTAAAGGCGGCATTAAGACAGTAGTGTGGACCGACACATTACAAACGACTTTCTTAATTCTAGCAGCGTTGATGACAGTCGTAATCATACTTAAAAACCTGAATATTTCTTTTGCTGAATTGATGTCAATTTCATCAGAAAGAGGTTATACAAAATTATTTGAGACAGATTGGTCGCATAGCAAGTTCTTTGTAAAACAAATACTTAGCGGAGCATTCATAACTATAACTATGACAGGCCTCGACCAAGATATGATGCAGAAAAACCTGACCTGCAAATCGTTGAGAGACGCACAGAAAAATGTCCTTACTTCAAGTTTCTTCTTTGTCGTTGTAAATATTTTATTTATGTCACTTGGCGCTGCATTGATCTATTACGCTCAAGAGACTGGACTTCAACTGCCAACCAACGCGAATGGAGTAGTGGTAAACGATAAAATCTTCCCGACAGTTGCGTTCTCTCTCGACAAACTGACAAGCATTGTATTTATGATAGGTTTAATCGCTGCAGGTTATTCTAGCGCAGACGGAACACTGACAGCATTAACCACAACATTTTGCTTTGATTTTCTTCATTTTGATAAAAATGACAAAATTTCAGAAGAACAAAAAACCAGATATAGAAAATTCATTCATGTCGGCTTTGCATTATTATATTTGCTCGTCATCATAATGTTCCGACCATTCCATAATGAATCACTTATAGATAAGATTTTTGAAATTGCAGGTTACACCTACGGACCATTATTGGGACTGTACTCATTCGGATTATTTGTTAAAAACAGAAAGCCAAATGATAAATATGTTCCGATCGTAGCAATAGCTTCACCAATTATTAGTTATATTTTAAATCTCTATTCAAAGGAAATATTCTTTGGATATCAGTTCGGATTCGAAATATTGATTGTCAACGGATTGTTAACATTCGTATCTCTTATGTTAATTAGCAAAAAAGAAATTGTTAAATAAATTATAAAAATGAAAAAACTTTTAACCCTTTTATTTGTTGTATTTACGTTAAATGCCAATGCGCAATACATTACAAATTTTGCAAAAAATGTAAGTAGTAAAGAAACTGATGGTTTCTACTATCATTTGCCACGCAACATTATCAAAGTAGATTTCACAATTGAAAAAACACAAGACATTAAAGGCAAATATCATTCGTTTGCAAAGGAAATGTTAAATACAGACAAATACATTAAAGAAAACAGAACAACATATTCTATTAAAGGTGTAAACATCAACACTTTGACAGAAGCTGATCCAAATATGGTTTTCCATATTATCACAAGTGCCGATGACAAAAACAAAGAAAGTGTTGCTTTGAATATGGAATTAAATTCAGAAGGTGTTATTAGTTCTTTTGGAGACATTGTCAATCCAGCAGAAAAAACATCTCATACAGATATGATTGAGAATAAACTCTCATGTGGTCAACAACATACTGATTATTATTATATTCCAATCATAGATATAGATGATGAAGAATCTAATGATAAAATGACGGAGCAAGAGATAGCACTTACTATTATTGAAGAAATCAAAAAACTTAGAGTGGCTCATTTTGATTTAATCACAGGTTATCAGGAAGTTAACTATGGAAATACTATCAACTATATGGTAGAACAAATCAAGGATTTGGAAAATGAATATTTAAGTATGTTTTTAGGTAAAACTAATTCTGAAATATTTACACAAACATTTTACATTATCCCAGAAGAAGGCAAGAACTCTATTGTAATAAGTAAATTCTCTGAATCTGAAGGATTTAATAATAAGGCAGGGGAGAGTATAAAAATTAATTTTATAGATAACTCTGCAAGTTCTAATATCAATAAATTAAGTAAAGATGATATTGAGACAGTTACATATACAAACAAATTATTCTACAGAAATCCTGCTAATGTAACAATGCAGATTTTACATGGAGAAAAGAAAATAACAGAAAACAGATTAAAGATTAGTCAATTAGGCAGTGTTTGCTTGATTCCTATTAACAAGATGAAATTGACTTTCGACACAAATACCGGACAAATCTTGTCAATTATTAAAGAATAAAAAAAGACGCTTAAAAGCGTCTTTTTTTGTTATCCTAGTATACACATAACATTTTAGAATGGCAAATCGTCGCCATTGTCTGTTTGGAAATAATCTGTAACAGGAATGTTATTTTGCTCGTATGATGGAGCTGCAAATTGTTGAGGTTGCTGCATCATTGGCTGTTGCATTGGCTGCTGCATTTGTTGAGGTGTATCCAAGTCAAATCTGAAAGGTCTGACATCTGTATACCATTTGCCGTTAAATTCTCTTGATTCGATGCTGATTTGAGCTTTGATTGTTTGACCAGGTGTGAAGTTTTGAGCTTCAGTAACGCGGTCGCCCCAGCAAACCAAACATACTTGTTTTGGATATTGTTCAATTGTTTCAATGATGAGTTCTTGTTTTCTCCATGCTCCGCGAGCACTTGTTCCTTCAGTCAAACTTCCTAAACGAACTACTTTACCTTGAATTTCCATTTCGCGCTATAATTTAATTATTGATTACTAAAGAATTAAAAAAGAAAAGTGTTTTTTGATTCTCATCAGCAAATTTATCAAAAAATATTGTACGAAACATATGTTAAATGATAATAAAATTGCTTTTTAACAATAATTAACTTTTAGAAGCTCTTATGTTAAATTAGATTAAGATATGTTAAAATTAATAAGTATTAATACATTGGAACACAATTAAATCCCGATTATATATTCATTTCCCCTTTTGGTAAATAATATACATTATGTTAAATAGTAGTTGTAAAATATAAAGTCGTGAAGAATAATCCACTCCACGACTTTATTTATTATTTAGTTAAAATTATTGAGCTGCTTCTAATTCTTTAGCTTTGTCCATCATCTTTAAGTTTACGTATAAAGATTTGAGGATTTGTTTGATAGCTTCATCTTCTGGCAACATTTCGTGTGCTTTTTCAACGTATGGTAAAGCTTGTTTTCTTACTTCGTCAATTTGAGCCATCATTTCATCATATTTCTTTGTTTCATTGAGTGGCAATTCATCAGCTTCGTGTTTCAAAGCATTTGATTTGTCGATATAAATACCAGCGATGTTGATGTAAGCATTTTCATCGTTTGGATTGATTTCGATAACTTTGTTATAGCAGTTCAAAGCTTCGTCAACATTGTATAATTCAGATTCTGGGTTGCCGTAGATTGTACCTAAAATGAAGTAATAAACTGAATTTGTTGTGTTCTTTTCAGCCATTTCTCTGATTTGGTCAATGATTTCAGCTTCTCTCTTTAATTTTAAGTAAGCATTGATTTGTTCATTGATAAGAGCTTCATCTTCTGGGAATTTTTCTCTACCTTTTTGTAAATATTCAACCATAGCATCGTTGTTTTCTAAAGAACCTTGAGCGATTGCCATATATTGATATACTTGAGGTGTTTCGAAACCATCGTTTAATAATGTTGTGCAAAGTTCAATAGCTTTGTTGTTTTCACCGGCCATTACAGCGATTTGTGCAGCAACCATCAAAGCTTCGTTGTCTTTTTGACCGATTATAGCCATTGTTTCATAAGCATTGATGTAACTTTCAATAGCTTTAACATAATCGCCTGATTCGTAAGCAACAGCACCTTGGTTGAAGTAGTTTGTTGTTACAGATTGAATGTATGTGTAAATTTCACCTGCATTTTGTTTAAAATATGTTTCATCTAATTCGATGATTTTTCTTAAAGCTGCAGCTGTTTTTTCTAAAGCTTCTGTGTCTAAAGAAGCGAATTCTGGATAAGTAGCTATTTTAAGATAAATAACTGCATAGTAGTGCCATGTTCTTGCTTCTGCTTTTGTTTCATCGTGATTTGCTGCTAAGTCGATAGATGTCTTTGCTCTTTCAAGCATGATTTTGGCATTGTTCATTTCTTTTGCAGCCTTATCTGTTCTGTTTTGAACCATAAGTTGCTCTGCTGTTTGTATGTAGCTTTGAGCATTTTTGTTGTAGTTGAATGCGTTAACGCGTTCTTTGTTTTGTGCCATAGATACATTAGCTAAGAAAGCCAACATAACTACTAAAAATGTCACTTTTTTCATTTTTTAAATTTTTATGTTAATTATTGATTTTATTTATTCATCTGAATTATCTGTTTCTTCTGTTGCAACTGTTTCGTCTGTTTCTTGTCCTTCTACGATGCCTTCAACGATTTGTTCGTTATCAGTCATTTCTGTCTCTTCTAACATTTCGTCTTCAGTCTCAATGATGTCAGCGCTTACCTTTGTAACAGCAGCGATTTCATCATTATTTCGTAAATTGATCAAGCGGACGCCTTGAGTTGCACGGCCCATTACTCTCAATGTATCTACAGCGATACGGATCAAGATGCCTGACTTGTTGATAATCATAAGGTCATCTCCGTCAACAACGTCTTTAATTGCAATCAAGTCGCCGGTTTTGTCTGTGATATTGAGAGTCTTAACACCTTTACCGCCTCTGTTAGTGATACGATATTCGTCTAATTCAGAACGTTTTCCGTAACCTTTTTCAGAAACCACCAAGATGTCGGAAGAGCCATTTGGATCAACGCAAATCAAGCCTACTACTTCATCTGTTTCTTCGTCAGCCAATGTAACGCCCTTAACACCAGAAGCGCTTCTTCCCATTGGTCTTACAGTACTTTCATTGAAACGGATTGCACGGCCGGAACGTAATGCCATTAACATTTCTTGTTGACCGTTTGTAAGACATACTGACAATAATTCGTCACCGTCTTTAACTGTCAAGGCTATGATACCATTTTGACGTGGGCGTGAGTAAGCCTCCAATGTAGTCTTCTTAATAATACCTTTTTTGGTTGCCATGATGACATAGTTATTATTAATGAAGTCTTCATCACTCAATGTTGGGACATTGATAAATGCCTTGACTTTATCGCCAGGTTCGAGGTTGATGAGATTTTGGATTGCCCTACCCTTGCTTGTCTTTGTGCCTTCAGGAATTGAGAAAACTCTAAGCCAGAAACACTTGCCTTTTTCTGTGAAGAAAAGCATATAATTGTGGTTTGTTGCCACGAAGAGGTGTTCGATGAAGTCTTCATCACGAGCGTCGGAACCTTTTGATCCTTTGCCTCCCCTGCTTTGTCTTCTGTATTCGCTGAGGTTAGTACGTTTAATATAATTAAGGTGAGAAATTGTAACGACAACTGGGTCGTCAGAAATCAAGTCTTCAATTCTGATGTCGTCAGCTGAATGAACGATAGTTGTCTTTCTTTCATCGCCGTATTTTTCTTTGATAGCAAGAAGTTCAGTCTTGATGATATCGAATTGCATGTCTTCGTTGTCGAGTATTTCTTGGAGATGTTGAATCAACTTTTGCAATTGTTCTAATTCGTCCAATATTTTCTTGATTTCCAGACCTGCCAACTGACCGAGACGATAAGCAACGATTGCTGCTGCTTGTGGGTCATCGAATCCATATTGTTCCATCAAAGCTTGTTTTGCTTCTGAAGAACCGCCTTTACATGCGCGGATTGTTGCGATGATTTGGTCAACGATATCTATTGCTCTTGCGAGACCTTCCAAAATGTGAGCTCGTTTCTTAGCTTCTTTCAAGTCGTGTTGTGTACGACGAATAACTACTTCGTGACGGTGCTCTACATAATATTGGATAAGTTGTTTTAAATTCAATGTATAAGGACGACCATTAACAAGAGCGACATTGTTTACAGAATATGAACTCTGCAAGCCTGTCATTTGGAACAACTTGTTAAGAACAACGCTTGATACAGCATCTTTCTTTAATTCATAAACGATGCGCATACCTTTACGGTCGGATTCGTCGCGGATATCTGAAATACCTTCAAGTTTCTTATCGTTGATAAGGTCGGCTGTTTTTTTAATCATATCAGCCTTGTTAGTCTGATAAGGTATTGATGTAGCGATGATTCTTTCGTGGTTGCCGTGTTGTTCGATTGTTGTTTCAGCTCTTAAGATGATACGGCCGTGACCTGTCTCAAAAGCGTCTCTAACGCCTTCATAACCGTAGATGATACCGCCTGTAGGGAAATCAGGTGCCTTGATATATTGCATCAATTCACTGATTGTAATGTCTTTATTATCGATATAAGCAACGATACCGTCGATGACTTCACTCAAGTTGTGAGGTGCCATGTTTGTTGCCATACCTACAGCGATACCGCTAGCTCCATTAACCAAGAGGTTTGGTATCAATGCTGGGAGCACGACAGGTTCTTTCTCAGAATCGTCATAGTTATTTTGGAAATCGACTGTGTCTTTATCCAAGTCGATAAGCATTTCTTCAGCTATCTTTCTTAATCTGGTTTCTGTGTAACGCATAGCAGCTGCGCCGTCACCGTCAATAGAACCATAGTTACCTTGTCCATCCACCATAGGATAACGCATGTTCCATTCTTGAGCCAAACGAACCATAGCATCATAAACAGAACTATCGCCGTGAGGGTGATATTTACCTAAAACCTCACCTACAACTTTGGCAGATTTCTTATAAGGACGATTTGATAACAAGCCCATATCCATCATGCCATATAATATACGACGGTGTACAGGTTTCAATCCATCTCTAACATCTGGAAGAGCACGTGCAACAATAACAGACATCGAATAGTCGATGTATGATGTTTTCATGTGATTCTCAATGTTAATAGGAATTATTCTTTCTCCTCCTAATTGTTCTTCCATTATTTATTATTTTGATATTTTTCCTTTTAAATTAAGTAGCAAAGATAGTGTTTTTTCCTTTTGCTTTCCCCTTTCAAAATTATTTTTTTGCTAATTTTTTTTTGACTAAATGTTATTTGCTGACAGATGAAAAATTGGTTTGGATTTTGTTTGTATATTTGCACAAAATTTAATGTCAGGTATGACAAAATTGTAATTCATTTGTTATAAACATAAATTGATTTGTAAATATAATAGCAAAGTAATATATGGACGCAAAATTTTCTCCAAGAGTTCGTGAAATAATGTTTCGTAGTCATGAGGAAGCTGTGAAATTGGGAAACTCATACATAGGCTTGGAGCATCTTTTTTTAGGTATTATTGATGGAAAGGATAATGGCGTGACACATATCCTGGATGAATTGAAGCTAGATATTGAAGCTTTTAAACAGAAATTAGTTGCATCTATAAAGTCTAATATTGTCGAAAAGAACAACACCGACAATATCCCTCTTACCAAACAGACAGAAAGAGCTTTGAAGTTCACTTATATCGTCGCTAAAGAATTCAACTGCGAGTTCGTAGATCCGGAACATCTTATGCTTGCAATTCTTCATGATGATAACAATATCGTTTCACAACGACTCGAATACGAAGGAATAAACTATGATATCTTCAAGAGCAAACTGAAAGGCAGCGATATCGCTAAATCTAATCCTTTCAAGGAAAACGATATAATTGAAGAGCCAAAAGATACTCTTTTCGACGATGATGACATCGAAGAAGTAAAGCCAAAAGAACCTGTACATAAATCAAATGTGAAATCTAAGACTCCTGTATTAGACAATTTTGGCCGTGATTTGACACGTGCTGCAGAAGAAAAACGCCTCGACCCTATCGTTGGCCGCGAGAAGGAATTGGAACGTGTGTCTCAAATTCTCAGCCGTCGCAAGAAAAACAATCCGGTTTTGATTGGCGAACCTGGTGTAGGTAAGTCTGCAATAGCCGAAGGTCTCGCCCTTCGTATCGTACAACGCAAGGTGTCACGCGCTCTTTATAACAAAAGAGTCATCATGCTCGACCTCGCTTCTGTTGTTGCAGGAACTAAATACAGAGGACAATTTGAAGAACGTATCAAATCCATACTCAACGAGTTGGAAAAGAATCCTGATATCATTCTCTTCATTGACGAAATTCATACAATAGTAGGCGCCGGCAATGCAAACGGTTCTCTCGACGCAAGCAATATGTTAAAACCTGCTCTTGCTCGTGGCGAACTTCAATGTATTGGAGCGACAACATTAGATGAATATCGCCAGTATATTGAAAAAGACGGTGCTTTGGAACGTCGTTTCCAAAAGGTTTTGGTTGAACCAACAACACCAGAAGAAACAATAGAAATCTTGAATAACATCAAGGATAAATACGAAGACCATCACTTGGTAAGATATGAGCCAGAAGCGATTGAGGCATGCGTAAAACTCACAGAGCGTTATATGTCAGATCGCTGCCTTCCTGATAAAGCTATCGACGCTTTGGATGAGGCTGGTTCTAGAGTTCATATCAGCAATATGAACGTACCTTCTAAAATCACTGAATACGAGCAGAGATTGGAAGAGATTCGCGAACTCAAGAAGGTTGCTATCGCAGAACAGAAGTTTGAAGATGCTGGAGAACTTCGCAGCGAAGAATTGTCAATCCTGGAAAAACTCGAGGCAGAGAAAAAAGAATGGGAAGCCAACAGCAATTCTAATCGTGAAGTCGTTACTAAAGAGAATGTTGCAGAAGTTGTTGCTATGATGACAGGCGTGCCTGTACAAAGAATAGCACATAGCGAAAGTGACAAACTTATGAATATGGAATCTGAATTGCAAGGTTCTGTCATTGGACAAGATGACGCTATCAAGAAGATTGTCCGCGCAATCCGTCGTAACAGAGCCGGCTTGAAAGACCCAAACAGACCGATCGGAAGTTTTATTTTCTTAGGACCTACAGGTGTTGGCAAGACATATCTGGCTAAGGTCTTAGCTAAATATCTCTTTGATTCTGAAGATAGCTTGATTAGAATCGACATGAGTGAATATATGGAAAAATTCGCCGTCTCTCGTTTGGTAGGAGCGCCTCCTGGTTATGTCGGTTATGAAGAAGGCGGTCAGCTAACAGAAAAAGTGCGTCGTAAACCTTATTCAATAGTTCTCCTTGACGAGATTGAAAAGGCACACCCTGACGTGTTCCATCTTCTCCTCCAGGTCCTTGACGATGGCCAGCTAACAGACAGTCTCGGTCGTAAAGTTGACTTCAAGAACACGATTATCATCATGACATCAAATATCGGTTCTCGTCAGTTGAAGGACTTCGGACAAGGTGTTGGCTTCGGAACACAAGCCAAAAAAGACGGCAAGGAAGAATATAGTCGCAGCGTTATAGAAAATGCATTGAAGCGTTCTTTTGCTCCAGAATTCCTCAATCGTATTGATGATGTTTTAATTTTCAACTCATTGGAAAAAACTGATATTCATAAAATTATCGACGTTGAGTTAAAGAAAGTCTATAAGCGTATCGAAGAGATGGGATACACATTGGAACTCACAGAAAAAGCTCATGATTATGTGGCTGAAAAAGGCTGGGATGACCAATATGGCGCAAGACCATTGAAACGTGCTATCCAGAAATATGTTGAAGACGTTTTGGCAGAAGAAATCATCAAAACAAAAATCAACATCGGAGAAAAGATTGTTATCGACTATGATGATGTAAAAGATGATATGATTGTCAACATAATCCCTGCTGGAGAAAGAATATTGACAGAATAACAAATTAAAATCAATGATATAAAGCGCATCAAATGGTGCGCTTTTTCTTTTCTTTCAAAAGAGAAAAATTATTACCTTTGCAGATTATGAAGAATTTGTCAGAATATATAAACAATAGATTTTTTAGGGTTATAACAAAGGCCAGTCGTGAACTTAACTACGAATCATACGTTATCGGAGGTTATGTGCGCGACATTTTACTTAATCGTCCATCTAATGACATTGATGTTGTTACAGTTGGCAGTGGAATTGAATTAGCAAGAAAAACTGCAAGCTTTATTGATGCCAAGAAAGAAGTCAAATATTACGGACGATTTGGCACCGCTATGATTCGCATGAAAGATAAAGAGATAGAATTTGTCGGTGCAAGAAGAGAATCATATGAGCCATCTAGCAGAAAGCCAATGGTTGAAGATGGAACCTTGGAAGATGACCAAAACAGAAGAGACTTCACCATCAATGCTTTAGCCATCAGTCTTAACGAAGATAATTTCGGAGAATTGATAGACCCATTCAATGGTGTAGAAGATTTAAACAACAAAATCATCCGCACACCATTAGACCCTGATATCACATATTCTGACGACCCATTACGAATGATGCGTGCGATTCGTTTTGCCACACAGCTCCATTTTAACATTGAAGACGAGTCGTTCAACTCTATAAAGAGAAACGCTGAAAGAATCAAGATAATCTCAATGGAGCGTGTGAACGAAGAGCTTAACAAGATATTACTTTCAAAAAAACCAAGCATCGGATTCAAATTACTTGACGCTTCTGGTTTGTTGAAGATAATATTCCCTCAACTTGCAGCACTTAAAGGCGTTGACGTTCAAGATGGAAGAGGTCACAAAGACAACTTTTATCACACAATGGAAGTGCTTGACAATGTTGCAGAAGCAGGCGGCGACCTATGGTTGAGATGGGCAGCTGTCCTTCACGATATAGCAAAACCTCTTACCAAGAAATATGACAAAGGAATTGGCTGGACATTCCATGGTCATGAGACAAAAGGTGCCAAAATGACACCTAAGATTTTTGCAGCTTTAAAACTGCCTCTTAATGAAAAGATGAAATATGTTCAGAAGCTTATTTCACTTCACCTCCGCCCTATTGCTTTGGTGCAAGAAGAAGTAACCGATTCAGCAGTAAGACGTTTGCTCTTTGATGCTGGCGATGATATTGACGATTTGATGATATTATGCGATGCCGACATCACATCAAAAAATGAGGAAAAGAGAAACAAGTATCATAATAACTTCCAATTAGTTAGAAAGAAACTCAAAGAACTGGAAGAAAAAGACCACCTCAGGAACTGGCAGCCACCTGTCAATGGTGAAGTCATTATGACAACATTCGGAATCACTGAAGGAAGAAATGTTGGCATCATTAAGACAGCTATCCGAGAAGCTGTTTTGGACGGAATTATAGGAAATAATTTCCAGGAAGCATATGCATTCATGAAAGCCGAAGGCATCAAGTTGGGATTGACGGTAAAACAAGAAGTTACAGAGCCTGTCGAAGTCAAGTCAAATGGTCCTGTTCCAAATAAGATTGAGAAATGATGGATAAATATCTCGTTGTAATAGCAGGTCCTACAGCCTCGGGTAAAACAGCTACTGCCATCAAGGTGGCAAAAGCCCTCGGCACAGAGATCATCTCTGCTGATAGCCGTCAGTTTTATAGAGAGCTGCCCATTGGCACAGCAGCGCCTACTAAAGAAGAACAAGCCGAAGTCCAGCATCATATGATTCATAATCTCAATGTCGAAGATAAATACGACGTGGCTGATTACGAAAACGATGTTCTTGCTTTGTTAAAGAAACTTTTCATAAACCACGACAGCGTAGTCTTGACAGGCGGTTCCGGATTGTTCATCGATGCTGTATGCAAAGGACTAGACTCAATCCCTGACATTAGCGACGAGACAAGAAACAAAGTCAATAAGTTATATGAGGAAGGCGGATTATTCGCTCTTCAAAATGAAGTACAACGCCTCGACCCTGAATATTACAATATGGTCGATAAATATAATCCTAGACGACTTCAACGTGCTGTGGAGGTTTGTTATCAGACAGGTCTTCCCTATTCATCATTCAGAAATAACACAGCAAAAGTACGTGATTTTAAGATAATTAAAGTCGCATTGCTTTGGGACAGAAACGAACTTATATCACGAATCAATCTAAGAGTCGAGAAAATGGTTTCTGAAGGTCTTCTTGATGAGGCTAAGGCCATGTATCCTAAACGTCATCTAAATAGCTTAAACACCGTAGGTTACAAAGAAATCTTTGAGCATTTTGATGGAAAAGCAAGCCTTAATGAAGCAATTGAGCATATCAAGATAAACACACGTCAATATGCTAAAAGGCAAATGACTTGGTTAAGAAAGAATAATGATTACCAATGGTTTACTATTGAAGAGATTCCAGAAATGATAAATTATATCAAATCTACAATCAATTCTGAGAATGATAATAAATAAGTCCTTCAATAGGATTTTTTACAATCTTGCTTATTTTAAATCCTTTGCATTCAAGGCATTCTGAAAGCATGTCTTGAAAATAAAATGCTATTGAGCCGACAAATCCAATTTCTGTATTAGCTGTTGGCTTGAACTTTAATATAAAATATTCTATAAACTCATTGAAACATTCTGAACATAAATTCCTGATGTAATCGTGTTCCTTATTGGCGTATGCGAATTTTGAAAATTCAGCCAAATATTTGGAAACCTGATTTTTATGATAAATATTTTCTATAAAATCAGATATGTTTATGTTGTATTCTTTTTCAAATTTAAGCAATAAATCTTCTGGCATTATCTTATAGAAATAGTCATGGACAATTTTCCTTCCTATATGATTAGCGCTGCCTTCATCGCCAATAACGTATCCCAATGAAATAGATTTTTCAGTGATTTCTATTCCGTCATATAAACATGAGTTCGAACCTGTTCCCAATATACATGCTATTCCTTTTTTATCGCCTAAAATGGCATGACAGGCTGCTAACATATCGTGAGTCACAATAATGTCAGCATTTATAAACACTGATTCTAAAATGTCTTTAATCATTAAGCTGTTCTCTTCTTTTCCGCAGCCTGAACCATAAAAGAATACCTTTGTAATTCCTTGAGTATATGTATTATATCTTACTTCATTTAAAATTATACTTGAGATATATTTTCTATCTGTATAATTAGGATTGAAGCCTTCTGTCTGAAAAGAAATGACAATGTTTTTATCATTTATGATGACCCAATCTGCCTTTGTAGAACCGCAATCTATGATTAATTTCATTGTTGAATATTTTTTGCAAACATACAAAAAAAGGCTGCTCAAAAGAACAGCCCAACCATGAAAAAATCAGTAAAATTAGAAGTTATATTGTAGCATTAGTTGTATCCTATTTGCGTGACCGCTGTCATTGTTTTGGTCAATGCGTTTGCCATATAGATACTCTGCACCGAATTGTACGTTAGGCTTTGCATACCAGAAGAAATTTGTAGCCAGATAATATGCTTCTTTATAAAGGTTTGTGTTTTCATAATATTCTGGCAAATCAATGTCAACTTGGCTGAACGTGCATGACATAAAGGCTCTTGGCGTGAAATTATATTGCAAACCAGCATAATATGCCATTGATGTCACTTGTTCTAATTTTCCAGCTTCATCTTTGTCTTTTCTTGTGTTATCAATTCTAGGAACAAAGTCAAGTTTTAAACCACTGACATCTTGAATGTAAGGTGTAAGACCGTTGCCATAAACAAACTGGTAGTAGAAAACAAGTTTTTGTTTAACTGTCACCAAACCGCTGAGTTGACATGCATATGTGGAAATAAAGTCGTTCCTGTCCTGAGTTACGTTTCTATAATTGACGTTTCGAATCAAACTGCTCAATCTGACATGACTGCTATTATTAGCACCCCAAGCGAATTGAAGATATGACGGAATATCAGGAACGTATTGGTTTGTGACTCTTTGTTCGTCAGATACAGTGAAGTCTGTTGATGGCATTTCCAAGCCTATACCAGCGCTGAAATGTTTTCCCATTCTACTTCTAAAATTCAAAACATCGTTAGTCTTGTATGTCAATCCGTTGGGACCTTCAGAATCTATAGTTGGAGGAATAGCAGCTGCATCAGTAAAAAGACTGGTCGTCCTACCGATAAGCAAGTCACCGTAAGTGATGTATGCGTCTTGGATTTCAGGAGTATAACCAGCGCCAGAGAAGTTCATATTGACATAAGCTCCAAATTTAGTCTTTTTGTCAGAAAGCGAAACTAGGTTATAGAACAAACTGCTTTGATTAGCATTGAATTGCATCAGCATTTCGTTGCCTGGCTCCGGGTTAATAGGAATAGCTGATGTCGTGAAATACGCTGCATTATTGATAGCACCGTCAAAATCCATCGACATAGTTCCTTTTACATAGCCGCCTATACCCATCATATATTTCTGGTTTTTGCTCATAAAAGCGAACGAAGGTGTTTTAGGAGCATTGAATCGTTCAGGAGCATTCTCTTCAAAAATTATGACATAAGCACTGTCGTGAGGCAAATCGTTATTGATAATTAACAATTCAGCATGATGAGGCCTGTGAGCCTTTCTAATAATAATTTCCTCTTGTGCATTGGATGTCAGAGGAATAATAAAAATTGCACTTAAAATTGCAATGATAAATTTACTGTATTTCATAACTTTAATTTTATTGCTAAACAATGTAGTTTCTATAAGGTTCAAATAAGCGACACTGTCAATATTATTTTTCTCTCTTATATAAAATTATGTGTTTTTTTTATTAGATTTGCATCTCATTTTATAATGAGCATGTAATTGAATTTATTTTTAACGAAAAAAGTAAACAGAATTATGAGAAAATGGCGCATTGAAGATTCAGCAGAACTTTACAACATCAACAACTGGGGTGTCAACTATTTCTCTATCAACGATAAAGGAAATGTTGTCGTAACTCCAAGAGAAGGTTGTGCTTCTGTAGATTTACGCGAATTGGTTGATGAATTACAACTTCGTGACGTTTCAGTTCCAATGTTGATACGTTTCCCAGACATCATCGACACTCGTATTGAAACCATCAATTCGTGTTTTAAGTCAGCAGCTGAAGAATATGAATACAAAGGAAAGAATTTCATCGTCTTCCCAATCAAGGTCAACCAGATGCGTCCTGTAGTGGATGAAATAGTTAGCCACGGTAAGAAATTCAATATCGGTTTGGAAGCTGGCTCTAAACCAGAGTTACATGCCATCATTGCATCAAATACAGATACTAATTCATTGATTATCTGTAATGGATATAAAGACGAAAGCTTTATTGAGTTAGCTCTTTTGGCTCAGAAAATGGGCAGAACAATCATCATCGTTGTCGAGAAACTCAACGAGTTAAAACTCATCACCCGCGTTGCTAAACGTTTGAAAGTCGTTCCAAGCATTGGTGTGAGAATTAAATTGGCCAGTTCAGGCAGCGGCAAATGGGAAGAATCTGGCGGCGACGGCAGCAAATTCGGTTTGACTACATCTGAATTGCTCGAAGCTCTTGAATACCTCGAGAAAAACAATATGAAGGAATGCTTACGTCTCGTTCACTATCATATTGGCAGCCAGGTTACTAAAATCAGAAGCATTAAGATCGCTTTGAAAGAAGCTGCACAGTTCTACGTTCAATTACATAAAATGGGATTCAACATCGAATTCGTTGACGTCGGCGGCGGTTTAGGCGTCGACTATGACGGTTCTCGTTCAAGCAGTGCAAGTAGCGTCAACTACAGCATCCAGGAATATGTCAACGACGTAATATTCTCTGTCGTAGATGCTTGCGACAAAAACGACTTGCCTCATCCTAATGTTATTACAGAGTCAGGCCGTGCTTTGACAGCGCATCACTCAGTTCTTATTTTCGAAGTACTTGAAACAGCATCATTGCCAGAATGGGATGAGAATGAAGAAATCTTAGAAGATGACCACGAATTGATTCACGAACTTAACGAGGCATGGGATAAGCTTACAAACAAACAATCATCGATGCTCGAAACATGGCACGATGCACAACAAATCAGAGAAGAAGCCTTAGACTTGTTCAGCCTCGGACTCTTAGATATCAAGTCAAGAGCTAAGGTGGAGAGATTGTTCTGGTCTATCGCAAGAGAAATCAACCAGTTGACTTCAGAATTGAAGCGTATACCTGAAGACTTTAACAACTTGCCTAAATTATTGGCAGATAAATATTTCTGTAACTTCTCATTGTTCCAGTCATTACCAGATGCTTGGGCTATAGATCAGATATTCCCTATTATACCAATTCATAGATTAGGAGAACAACCAACAAGAATGGCAACATTGCAAGACGTCACTTGCGACTCTGACGGCAAGGTCTCTTCTTATGTTACTACCAGAAACCAGTCTCATACAATGCCAGTTCATAATATGAATTCCAAAGACCCATATTATATCGGCGTATTTTTGGTTGGCGCTTATCAAGAAATCCTCGGCGACTTGCACAACCTATTTGGCGACACTAATGCCGTTCACGTCACTGTCGACGAAAAAGGTTACTACATCGACCAAATCATCGATGGCGAGACAGTCGCTGAAGTATTGGAATATGTACAATACAGTCCGAAGAAATTAGTTAGAACCGTTGAGTCTTGGGTTACCAGCTGTGTTAAACAAGGCAAAATTACCGTTGAAGAAGGAAAAGAATTCTTATCTAACTACAGATCAGGATTGTACGGATACACATATTTGGAATAAATCACTCTAACTCCAAGATAAAATCCCGTAGAGATACAATTGTTCTTTACGGGATTTTTTTGTCAACAGACACAGCACCTTTTGATGTGAGCCAATTCTTTTATATCTCAGCCTTTGGGCGTTCCGGCTGCGCCGTCGGGCTTTCCGCTATATCTTTGCTCGCTGCGCTCGCAAAGGATGCCGCTCCAATCCCTAACGCATAAAGGCTGCTAACACATCATTTCTACTTTAAATAATCAATAGGATTCAGATAAAACATCCTCTGCCATCCAAGCGGAGCTTTGTCTATTCTCCAAGGATACAGAACCAAAGTTCCTATTCCATAATGAAGATGCGCAGGAGTTGTTGCAGCGTTTCCTGTATTGCCGACAGTTCCAATCTCTGTATTTTGGTCGACAAAAGCAAAACGTCTGGTTTTTATTTCATCCAAATGTGCATAATAATGGATTCTCCATTTCGGTCCGAGCACTAAAACGAACTTGCCGCCTTTGCCATATTCAGCAGTGGCTACCACGATTCCTTTTGTTGCAGAATGCACGCTTGTACCTTTCTTTGCAAAGACGTCGATGCCTTTATGAACGATGGAACTTCCCCATCCTTCGTACCAGAAAGTCTCATGATTATAGCTGTTATTATCAGCTCCCACGACAGGCATCTTCAAGTTTTGAGGAATGAGAAGACCGATAAGAATTATTGAGAGAATTGCTATTGATGTGATTTTAATGTATTTTAACATAATATTTGAATAAGGTTATTATTGATATCTGCTTAAAATTTATTCTATATATATCCAATTAGTTTGTTTGTGCCTACTGAAGAATCCCCAGATATAAAGCGGTCTTGCAAAACGACCCTTTTTGATATAACCATATCCGTACTCTCCCATGTCTAAATAAGCTGCATTTGTACAGCATTTAGCACATTCTACAGCAAAAGCAGACATGGTCATCGGATAATTAGATTGTAATATAAAAGCTCCGTTTTCATCTTTGCACAAAGCCCTGCGTATAGTTCTGCGTGAATCGTAAAATTTCATCGGTTTTGAATCACAGACTAATGTCAGTTGCTGGAAGCCATTATCGCTCAACCAATTCCTACTAATATAAAACTTATCACCTTTTAAGGACACTTTCCTATAATATCTGTTAGATTGATAGTTTTTTCCATCATATCTATACGATCCCATAATTTTTCCATCCAATCCTGTGAAAGCTGCAGGAAGACACATTCTTGCGTTTTCAGGTTTTATATACGACCATTTCAACTCACCTTCCGGTAAATCGAAGCGGGTCACCTTATTGCTAATATGCCAACAAATGAAACCTATTATGACTAAACCGATGATTATCAATAAGCGTTTCATGTTTTTACTTCAAAGGTTACGAATCAGATTTTAATCATTTGAATTAAATGATATAAGTATTTCTTTTGGTCTTACTGGCAATTCTTCTAAAATTATATTGATTAAAAAATCTTCACTAAATTTTTTTTACACTAACGTCATTATATCTAATTCTAATTTTATAATCAATTTCTGCCCAATTAAATTGAATCTTCCGTTTTAACATCAATCCTATATAAAACCACTTCAGAATCAATATCTTCTAATGTGTAAGTAATATATTTTTCTGTATTAATTAATCTATTATTACAATTAAAAATTATTCCCATCAATAAAATGGCTGCAACACTTAACAATATGATTTTCGTTTTCATTTTACGTTTATTTATTTCTATAATATTGTTTATGATCTTCTCTTGTAAACCCATCGACCGGATTAGTTTCATAAATACCTAATATGTTTTTATTTTCTAAATAATCGAATACGGTTTCACTTAATGTTATTCCTTTGATTTTTATAATTCCTGGTTTATAATCAGCATATACTGTATAATAAAAACAAGGACCAGCAAAATCATGATTATCTAATATTTCTATATAACTTCCATTAAACCAAATTGATGCTGGAGACGTATATTGTTTCCATGCTAAACGAACTTTTTCTTTTTCTCCAGAAAGAAGTTGTTGTTTTGCTCTTTTTATAACTTCATCATCTTCGGGTATTTCATGTGAAATAAAAGGTCTTGAAATATGAAATTGTTTGTTAAAACACATATTTGCAGTGTTTGGCTCTACAATCCATCCGAACATCCACAAACAAGTGTGAGTTTGCATTGCACTGAAGATTTCATATTTATTCAAATCTTTGCCTTGTTTGATTTTTTCAGTACAATCAAATTGCAACGAAGTCAAATAATAAATCTGATTTATTGCTAATAATGATATAATTGATATAACAATTATTAAAACGAGTTTTTTCATAATGCAATTTATTAGTTTAGTTTAATTTAAACATATTTCTTAATTAACTTTTTAGCACCCCAGTCTATAAAGAAGACATGGTAAAAAGTACTCACCTATCGCAGACATATGTTAATTTTTTGACAAACTATCATTTGACTTTTTTCAAGTGTTTTGATTTGAAGACATCTACAGGAGCAACTGCGTATTGGTCTTTGGCAATTCCTCGTTTCTTCATTGTTTCTTCTATTTTGGGCAGTTTATCACCACCTAAAATCAGATATTCCTGCACTTTTTTAGGCTCACACAATTCAATGCCTAACTGATTTTTGTATATATCGTATATCAGTTCTGAACAATAAAATTTAGCATTATCAAACTTAAAAGCCAAGTCATAAGGAATGCCCAAATAATTTCCATATTTTATTTTAATGTTTTCCTTTTCAGAACGCTTTAACCAATACCTACCGTCTTCACCTCGAGAGATAAATTCATCCAATGGAGTAAGCACTAATGTTTTCAATGTTTCAAGAACATATGGCTTCCCATCTTTCATAACTATAATTCCACAATGCGTTATTTTCGACCGAGTAGCTATTTGTATCAATGAAGATTGCTGCGATTTCGATGTCTGAAAAATCACGTCACCTTCTCTTATATTATTTATAGGTTCTGTCTGAGCGGTAATTGCCTCCGCAATCATTTGTGCAAATGGCAAAACTAATAATAGCAGAACAATTCCTAATATTATGAATGTCTTTTTCATTTCAAATTTATTTTAACCCTTTATTTTATTTATAAGCGTATAATAAAATCGGTTTATCAGATTGTTTCTTAATAACTTCAATATGTTCCATCATGGAATTTGATACTGCGAAACAACCTTTGCTGACAGGCAGACAAGGCAAAGGAAATGTCTCGAATCCTAAATTGCCTCTATGTATAAGAATGCTTCTACCATAAGCATTTGAATTTGTAGAATCAAGACCGTACAAAAAATATCCTTCTTTAAAATAAGGCTTAGACATTGGCGTTAACCTTCCTACTTTATATTTACCTAAACTGGAATAGCAACTACCATTTTCATTGCTGAAAGTTGGTTTGAAAGTGGTTTTAAAAGTTTTATAAATAGTCTCAAAAACATTATCACATTTACCAAGACCATGCGCGCATAGACTTTTGTCCACGATTTTATTCTCTTTAAAACTATAGACATAAAACCTTTTAATTCCAGATGGCTTTGAGAAATCCGTTAAGAAACAATATTCCGTGCTATATCCATTATCCTTGCAATAATCATATATTTCAGAAATATCGGAAGGCACATCATTAGGAATGAACTGCTTTATTACAAAAACAGCAATAAACAAACAGCATAAAACAATTAAGAACTTTTTCATAATGATATTCTAGTTTACGTTTATAATAAATTTTACAAATATTTCTTAATTAACTTTTTAACGCCCCAATTTATAAAAAAGATAAGCAAATATAAGACAATGAATATGATTATATTTACCACATAATATTCCGTCCAGCCCTTGCTGTAACAAGGAATATTTGTTGGCAAATCAAGATGTTCGCCTAATTTCCAGAGGTCGTTTTTGCAAAGTTGAAATGCTGCGTCACAATTGATTTTTCCGTATCTGTTATACAACCATGAACCAAACCACACGAACGGAACATTATAAACAACACTCATTATTAGCACCAGCAATCTAGGTTTAGAAAAACCTTGACTCATCTTCTTTGCAGCAACATAAATAACAGACAATGTTGACAACAACAGCACTGCATATTGCAAGTACAGATTGATATAAACACAAGCTTCAGTATATGTCCACCCAAACATCTTAGATAGCAATGTTATAAAAGCGCAGCACGCACCAAAGATTATTGTAATTATGTAAAAGAAGATGTTAGACATGAATTGTTTTTGAAATATAACTATTGAAGTTTGAATATATTGTTTGGAGATAAAATAAAAGCCAACTTACGGGAAATGTAGGTTGGTTTGGGAATGATTTTAGTATCTAATTTAATTTAATCCAGAATAACACCTTTGCACTCCACTGCGGAGTTGCTTCGCAAAGGTATAAAAGTTTTTCAGATAATATCTATATGTTAAGAAAAATATTTTTTCAGAAAAAATTTTGCACAAAATTACCAAATTTGGTAATTTTTATTATCTTTGCTCCCGAGAAACGAATACCATTATTGTATGAAAATAACATTTAAAGACAAAGCCTTGTCTGATTTATATGAGAACGGGAAAACCGAAGATCGGAAATATAAGAAAATATGCAGAAACATAAGGCTAGTTAAAGGTTATCAAAGAGCTGTCTCTATAATGTATGATGTAGAATCTACGGAAGAACTTAAATATTTTAGTTTTCTGCATTATGAAAAACTGAAATATCAAAAAGAAGCCAAAAGTTCTGTACGTATTGTGAACGGAATGCTCGAACGTTTGTTATTTACAGAGACAGATGAAGGAATTGAAGTTGAACTTTTAGAAATAGACAGCACTCATTATGGCAACAAATAATAGATTAATTTCCAACAGAGCAATTCATCCTGGAGAAATCCTGTGCGAAGAATTGAAAGAGCGTGGTATAAAACAAAAAGATTTTGCTCAGGCTATTGGTTGGCAGGCAACGCATCTTAACGAATTTATAAAGGGCAAGCGTAACCTGAATGAAGATTTGGCTATGAGATTAGAGTCGCAGCTTGGCATTCCATTTAAGACATGGATGAGCTTGCATAACGGATATATCTACGAATGCAAAATTTTGGAGAAAAGGAATGCTGATGAGAAATTCATTCTTCAATCAAAAAACACATCTGCAGATTTTAGAACGACTGCCAACAAACTTGAACCTTCAAAGCCAATCCATCCAGGTGAAGTGTTAAAAGAAGAGTTGGATTATAGAGGTATCTCACAAAAGAAATTCGCAGAACAAATTGGCATTTCGTACAAAAACATAAACGACATTTTAAACTGCCGCAAACCTATTTCAGCGGATATAGCATTGCTCATAGAAGCTGCTTTAGGAATACCGGCACACATATTCACAGGAATGCAAATGGATTATAATATTCAGATTATCAAACAAGATTCTTCTTTTCTTGAGCGTCTTGCCAAAATCAGGAAAATGGCAGCAATGTTCTGAGTGTTTTTTACAACATATACTCAACACCAAGTGCGATAAGGGCGTTGCATTGACAAAAATCGCAGGATAGTACAATGAAGGTGGAGGCTTATTTTAAGGATTTTCACCATTTGCTAATGTTTTCCACTTGTAGCAAATTACTGTAACTGTTGCACTTACCATGACTTTTTCGGTTGAAACATTGGTTGAAATCCTGGTTGAAACATTTACGTTTTAACTGACATTTTTCAACTGTACAACAGACATTTTTTAGACATTTTGCAGAAATTATGGTCTTTGTTTTACCACCATGACATTACGGTTGAAACATCGGTTGAGACCTTGGTTGAAACAAATGGGCAAAAACCCCCATTTCAACCATGATTTTATGCAAACAAAAAAAGGAGTCACATTTGCTGTAACTCCTTGATTTTCTGTGTCGGGGTACCAGGATTCGAACCTGGGACCCCCTGCTCCCAAAGCAGGTGCGCTAGCCGGACTGCGCTATGCCCCGATTACAAAACCACTTCACTCTTTTTTATTTGTCGGGGTAGCAGGATTCGAACCTGCGACCCCCTGCTCCCAAAGCAGGTGCGCTAGCCGGACTGCGCTATGCCCCGATAAACTCGGCGGAGAAGGGGGGATTCGAACCCCCGGTAGCCTTTGGGACTACGACAGTTTAGCAAACTGTTGGTTTCAGCCACTCACCCACCTCTCCGTGTTCCGTGGTTTTGCGAGTGCAAATGTACATCTTTTTTTTATATCTCCAACACTTTTTTCAAAAAAAATTATTTTTTTTATTTTTTTCATTTTTATAAAGAAATAAATAACTTTGCGTATAAATAATCTCATTATGAAAAAATACATTCTTCTATCAACATTATCAATCTTAACTATCTTATTATCATATTCATGCAGTTTGACAAAAGATAGTTCTTCATACCCAAACTACAGTCAAAAACCCAAAAACATCATACTGATGATTGGAGATGGAATGAGCACTCCACAGGTGTATGCAGCCATGTTAACATCGGAAAATCCTACTTCTTTTGAGCGTTTTCCTATCACCGGACTGGTGAAAACATACTCAAAATCTCACAAAATTACAGATTCAGCAGCTGGAGGCACTGCAATTGCAACAGGTCATAAGACAAATAATGGTATGATTGGAATGAATTCCGACAGCATTCCCGTTCCAAGTGTTTTAGAAACGCTCTCTGAAAAAGGGATGAAAACAGGCGTTGTCGCAACCTCATATATCACTCATGCCACACCGGCTTCATTTGTTGCTAAAAATATAAACAGAAACAACTATGAAGAAATTGCAATGGATTTTGCCCAAAGCGATAAAGTTGACTTACTAATAGGTGGAGGCAGAAAACATTTTACAGAAAGAAATGACGGAATCAATCTTATCGACAAAATGGTTTCTGAAGGTTGGAGTTATTATGACACATTAATTAATATCAATAAAAATGATAAAATAATGATTTTAGCTTCTGATGATCATCTTCCATCCTACCCTACACGCGGCAACTTCCTCCCAGAAGCATCAATAATGGCCATTAATGCACTCAACAGAAGCGAGAACGGATTCTTCCTTATGATTGAAGGTTCTCAAATAGACTTTGCCGCTCACGACTCTGATTCTACTTATCTAGTTAATGAAATGCATGATTTTGACAATACAATTAATAAAGTATTGGATTTTGCCGAAAAAGACGGCAATACATTAGTAATCGTTACGGCAGACCATGAGACCGGAGGTTTAACAATGATAGATCCAAACGGACGTTATACTGAAACATGTTTAAAGTTTTCCACAGGCAGCCACTCACCCCTTTTGGTTCCGCTTTTCGCTTTCGGACCAAGAGCAGATGAATTTAGTGGCATAATTGAAAATACTGATATTATAAAAATCATATTAAATATTATAGAATAATGTTATAATTACTAATAATGGGAGCCTAGCTCCCTTTTTTTTTATTAAATTACAATATTATATTAATAAAATATTTAAATTTGCGCTGCAATTATTTTTTAACACCAAACTATTTTAATTTTTATGAAGATTTTTGTAGCTAATTTAGGATTCAACACCAGAGCAGAAGATTTGACAGCTCTTTTTAGTAAATTCGGCAAGGTGGATTCAGCCAAGGTCATTATGGACAGAGACACTAATCGTTCAAAATGTTATGGTTTTGTTGAGATGCCAAACGACACAGAAGCTTACGTTGCAGTAGTAGAATTGAACGAAGCTATATTCCAAGGCAGCACCCTAAACGTTAAAAAATCTAAGCCGCAGCAAGTGGTTTACTATATTTAAACAACATTACTCATTGATTTATAACGCGATAAATTATTTTTTAAAAAATATCATTTTTTTATTGGCGTTTAAATAAAAATTTGTATCTTTGCAATCGCAAAAGCGATGGTTCGGTAGCTCAGCTGGATAGAGCAACAGCCTTCTAAGCTGTGGGTCTTGGGTTCGAATCCCAACCGGATCACAAAATTGAATGAGACTGGCTTAATCAAGTCAGTCTCTTTGTTTATAAACATTCATTGTTATGGATTTGAATATCTCTTATTGTTCAGACAAGTACCAATATACAATGGGAAAGTCATTCTTTGACAGCGGAATGAAAGACAAACGTGCCGTTTTCAATCTCTTCTACAGAAAGGCACCTGACACAAACAACTGGGCTGTCGTTAGCGGAATAACTGAAGTATTGGAAGTCATCAAAGGTCTCAACTGCGGTGACGAAAGTTTTTTCGAACAATTCCTTCCAGGCGAAGAATATAAAGAAGTACGTCAATATTTCGCAAAGATGAAATTCACCGGCAATGTTTACGCCATGCGCGAAGGTGAAATAGCATTCCCGACACAACCTATTATAACAATAGAAGCCCCTGTCATCGAAGGACAAGTGCTCGAGACTCCCCTACTTAGCATCATGAACCATCAAATGGCTGTTGCAACCAAAGCATCTAGAGTCACAAGAAGCACCAATAAGCCTGTAAGCGAATTCGGAAGCCGCCGCGCCCACGGCCCTTGGGCTGCTATCTATGGAGGCAAAGCTGCTTTCATCGGTGGATGTGCCAACAGCTCAAACATCATATCAGGAACAAAATTCGGTTTCCCACCAACAGGAACGATGGCTCATAGCTACGTAACATCATTTGGCTGCAGCATCAAAGGCGAATTCCAAGCTTTCGACACATATATCAAAACTCATAAATCCGAAGTCCTCATATTATTAATTGACACCTACGACACTTTGAGATGCGGCGTGAAAAACGCAATAAAAGCATTCAAAGAAAACGGTATCGATGATAATTACCCTTATGGATACGGCATAAGACTAGATAGCGGTGACTTGACATACCTCTCAGTTAAATGCAGAGAAATGCTTGACGAAGCCGGATTAAAGAAATGCAAGATTTTTGCAACGAATGCCTTGGACGAATATCTCATCACAGAATTGGAACGTCAAGGATGCCAGGTCGACTCTTACGGCGTTGGCGACGCAATCGCAACAAGCAAACATAATCCTTGTTTCGGCAATGTTTTCAAACTTGTCCAAATTGACGACGCTCCTGTCTTGAAACGCTCCGAAGACAGAATAAAACTCATCAACCCAGGATTCCAAATCACATACAGAATAATACAAAACGGTAAATTCAAGGTTGACGTCACCTGTCTCCGCGGCGATGATTTGTCAAAAGACATAGAAGCTGGCAAGACAATAACACTACGCGACGAACGAGACAGATTCAAGTCGATGACTTTTGAGGAAGGCAAATATGAATTCCGTACTTTACAGCAACAAATTGTTAAAGATGGCGAGATAACATATATCGACAGAACTATACAAGAAAAGCAAGCATATTACAAAGAAAACCTCGCTCACCTCGATGATACACAGAAACGTCTCATTAACCCACATTATTATAAATGTGACATCTCTGACGCTCTTTACGATCTGAAGAATAAACTCATAGACAATTTGGTCAAGGAAATTGAGGCATTAGATTAAATATTTAAGGAATTAACTTGCAGTCTTGTTGACTAATAGCCTAATAAACAAAAGGCTGTCCTGGAGAAGGGCAGCCTATTGTTGTAAATAAACTTAATTCATTAAACATTAAACCATTTTTGTCATTATGGCATGATAACGAAGAAAAGGGATGACTTCATTATCTTTTTAGACAATGCAAAAATACTATAAGTCCAGAACATGACATATCATAATATTTTGGTATTTTAAGCAGAAAACAATAACGTGATTTTGGTAATTTATCACAGTTTTGTTTAAAATCGACAAAATCGATAATAGTATCGAAACTATCTGTTTGCACAGTATAATAAACTACCATATCTTTGCATCGTAAATAAGAGGGAAAACCTCACGAAAAAAAATATATAAACTTAATAAAACTTGAATATTATGGCAACAAAATTTTATAAATGCAATCATTGTGGTAATGTAATTGAAAAGATAGTTGATAAAAACGTACCAGTAGTATGCTGCGGCGAAAAGATGCAAGAACTCATACCTAACACTGTTGAGGCAAGCGGCGAGAAACATATTCCAGTCGTGACACAGCTGGAAGGCAACCGCCTCAGAATTGAAGTAGGCAGTGTGCATCATCCAATGCTTCCTGAACATCACATAGCATTCATCTATGTTGAAACTGACAAAGGCGGCATTCGCATCAATTTGAACGATGAACCAGTTGCTGAAGTATGCCTCGGCGATGCAAAAGCTACAGCAGTTTATGAATACTGCAACCTGCACGGACTCTGGAAAGTTGAACTCTAAAAAAAAATCACATCTTATAAAACATTCTGAAAGAAAATTTGTTAAATATATAATTCATAACTTAAAAAACATTAAATCATGAAAAGCGTAAAAGGAACAGAAACAGAAAAAAATCTTTTGAAATCATTTGCAGGAGAATCTCAAGCACGTTCACGTTATAAATTCTTCGCTTCAAAAGCACGTAAAGAAGGTTACGAACAAATAGCAGCTGTCTTTGAAGAAACAGCAGAACAAGAAAAAGAACACGCAGAACGCTTCTTCAAATTCTTAGAAGGCGGCATGGTAGAAATCACAGCATGTTATCCTGCTGGTGTTATCGGTGACACAATGGAAAACTTACGCGCAGCTGCAGAAGGCGAAAATGAAGAATGGGTTGACTTATATCCAGAATTCGCACGCATCGCTGACGAAGAAGGCTTCCCTGCAATAGCAACAGCATGGAGAAAAATTTCAGAAGTAGAAGCTTTCCATGAACAACGTTACCGTCGCTTACTTGCTCGCGTTGAAACTGGCCAAGTATTTGAACGCGACGAAGAAATAGAATGGCAATGCCGAAACTGCGGTTACGTACACAAAGGCAAATCTGCTCCTAAAGCATGTCCTGCATGTGTACATCCACAAGCATACTTCGAACCAAGAAGAGACAACTATTGATTAGACACTACGTTCTAACAACCATAATATAAAATATAATTAAAACAAAGGCCGTCTAACATCAAATCAGACGGCCTATTTATTTATCTTATTTAATTATTCCTCATTCTATAACTAGCTTGCTGAATTTATCACCATATTGAACAAAATAGAGTCCGCTGCTCAAATGGCTAACATTTACCTCAATGGCATCGCTTGTAACAGTCTCAACCATCACTGTCTTGCCTGTGATATCGGTAATAGTTAATGTATTGTCGCAATAATTATTGTCTAACTTAATTTTTACCATATCGTTTGCAGGATTTGGATAAATGGTCATCGCTGCAACGTTTTCTTCATTTATTGCATTAGGATTGTTTGTTAAAACCCTGATGTCATCCATAGCCATCTGATATGTTCCGTTTTTCACAAAAGCGATCTTTATATCTCGTCCTTTCCATTTTGCTAAATTGAATTTGTATTCTTCAGTGTAATGATATGGCGAGTTGAATTCATTAGCCAAGAGGTAGCCTTGTTCCCAGGTCTCGTTTCCCATATCATAGATCATGATGTAGAATCTGTTGACATACATTGCTTCAGAATGATACCACAGCCAGTAGTACATGGTGGTCTCGCCTTCTGCAGGTATAGAGATTACCGGAGTCATGAGCCAGTCGTGTATTGGCACATCATATAAAGTTCCGCCAATCCAGGCTGCAGAGTCGCCTGAGTGGACGTAGCCGAATGATGTCGTTTCCGTAATGTCCCATTTTTCCCATGGATCAAGACCGGTAGCCGGATAGTCTTGAGGAGCAAGATTGATGCCTTGCGAAACGCCCATAGTCCAGCCTTCATCAAATCCTGGACCTTCAAAACTTGTTGATAATAATGTTGTTTGTGAAAAAGAAGTCAGTCCTAAAAACAGACTAAAAAGAACAGCTAAGTAAATTTTTTTCATAGTACATTCTGTTTATATTAATAATACACAACAAATGTAATAAAAATATATACTTATTTAACATACTATGGATTAAAAAATTATTAGAACAACTTGAGTTGAATTGTCATATTAAACGTCATTCTATGTAATGGCGTTGTGCCATATTCAGCCACAGCGTTTTTATGTTCTAGAGTTGGATAGCCTTTGTTTTTCTTCCAGTTATATACTGGATATTGCAGGTCATATTCTTCCATCATAGCATCCCTGGTTGTTTTGGCCAATATTGATGCTGCAGCTATCGCCTGATATTTGGCGTCGCCACCTACGATACACTGATGTTTAAGGTCTTTATACGGATTAAAGCGATTGCCGTCGATGAGCAGAAATTCTGGTTTCACTTTTAATTGTTCAATGGCACGATGCATTGCAAGAAAAGAAGCATTCAAGATGTTTATCTCATCTATTTCTTTGTTATCCACTATACCTATTCCATAAGCCAGAGCTTCTTCCATTATCACGCTTCTCAACTTATTACGTTGTTTCTCGGTGAGTTTCTTGGAATCATCCAACATAGGATAATTTTTGTTTCTGTCCAGGATAACAGCAGCAGCTACTACCGGACCAGCCAGACAACCTCTACCAGCTTCATCGCAGCCGGCTTCTATCAGATTTTCAGTATAATGTGATATAAGATTCATATCGTTATGCCAAATAATGGTAAATATTGGTTTGCTACTACTAATATTAAAAACAAGAACATAATGACATTGGCTATCTTCGACTTTCTAATATCTGACAATATCATTGCATAAAACATAGCAAACATCATAAAAATCAACGCATTGTTCATCAATGGTTTCTGCATAAAGAAGATGATGACAGCAAAAACTGCTAATAAAAGCGAGACACCTACCCTTTTCCTTACGTTTGTTCCTTTGTCAGAACCAGGATTACCGACAATTCTTAACACGGACACTATAAAGAGGATTCCACTGACAGCCAATAATATCTTATTTACAGACGTCAATTCTGCAGTAAAAGCTATATTTCTGAAAAAGTTAGAATATGAATCTATAAGCAGATTGTATTTACCAAACATGAAACTTATTCCTAGCAGCAACGCATTGATTATCATAAAACCTACTATAGGTATCATAAACAACCTTAACCCTTTGAATCTAAATATCAGCAACGACAACAAAACCCATATGATCAAGAATACCGAAGGATAATAGAACAAAGATGCTATTCCTATGAAATACCCTATATTCATCATATAATTCTCAGGCGCATCTGTCTGATATATAAGGAACAAGGTATGCATAGCCATCAAGATGAATGGACATGCGAAGATAAAAGGATAACATGAATGCAGTTCTGGCGAGCAGCACATCATCATAACGAAGGCAAAAGCCCCTATAGTACTGTATTTTGAGACGAGGCGGTTTGCCGAAAGCACTGAGTTAAAGAGGAATACTGAAAGCAGATAGACAAAGAATGCCATCGCATTAAGCAAGAATGGCGAAAAGTCTAAAAGCGATACAATTATATTATATAAAGGCGTCTGGAATTCACTCGGAATGAATGCCGACTTTGTGATGAAAGCCGGCAGCCATAACACGAGTGCTATTACTACAACAACTATCTGTTGCGAGATGTAACTATTTTTAAAAAAACTCAGCATTATCTTAGAGATTCATCAAATCGAGACCGATGTCGTGACGATAGTTGACGCCTTCGAACTTAATCTTTTCTACATTTTGATAAGCCTTGGCTCTAGCTTCCTCAATATTCTTTCCGTGAGCTGTCACAGCGATGACACGACCTCCTGATGTAACGACCTCACCTTTGTCGTTGAACTTGGTGCCGGCATGAGCGATGATACAGTCTGACAGTTCTTCGAATCCCGTCATTACCATGCCTTTTTTATAATCTTCAGGATAGCCGCCAGAGACAAGCATAACTGTCACAGAAGTATTCTTTGATGTCTGATATTCAACTTCATTCAACTTACCTTGAGCGCAAGCGTCGAGCAATGCTACCAAGTCGGAGTCGATACGAGTCATGACGCCTTCTGTTTCAGGGTCGCCCATTCTTACGTTATATTCAATAACGTATGGGTCACCGTCAACATTCATCAAGCCGATGAAGATAAATCCTTTATAGTCGATATTCTCTTCTTTAAGACCTTTTATTGTTGGTTTTATGATTCTGTTTTCTACTTTCTCAACGAATTCAGGTGTCACGAAAGGAACTGGAGAAACAGCACCCATGCCGCCAGTGTTCAAGCCTGTGTCACCGTCACCGATGCGTTTGTAGTCTTTAGCTTCAGGAAGAACAACATAATGTTCACCATCTGTCAAAATGAACATAGATACTTCAATACCTTTCAAGAATGTCTCGATAACGACTTTTGCAGAAGCTGAGCCGAACTTGCCAGAAAGCATGTCTTTCAATTCGTTTTGTGCTTCTTCCAATGAGTCGATGATGAGAACGCCCTTACCTGCTGCAAGGCCGTCGGCTTTAAGTACGTAAGGAGCTTTTTGTGTTGTGAGATATTGCAATCCTTCTTCGAGATTAGCAGATGTCACTGTGAAACAAGACGCTGTTGGGACATTATATTTTTCCATGAAAGCCTTAGCGAAAGCTTTGCTGCCTTCAAGTTGAGCGCCTTTTTGATCTGGACCGATAATCTTAATGTCTTTTAACTCTTCATCATTTTTGAAGAAATCGACGATGCCGTCAACGAGAGGCTGCTCTGGACCTACGACGACCATTTCAATATTAAGTTTCAATACGTTTTCCTTTACGACATTGAAATCAGCGATGTTGATAGCGAGATTCTCTCCTATCGTATCTGTGCCAGCATTACCTGGAGCGATATAAAGTTTTTCAACTAATTCACTTTGAGCGAGTTTCCATGCAAAAGCATACTCGCGGCCACCTGAACCTAATACTAAGATATTCATACTTTTTTATTTTGTCAACGGACAACAGACAACAGTCAACGGTCTTTGTCCAAATTATTATTAAATTATCTATTCTAACAGACGTGTCAATGAGTGTTTATTTTTAAGGTAACATTGACGCGTCTCTACAAATCATTCCTAATTCCTAATTCCTAATTACAAACTCTCCACCAAGTCTCCGCCGCCTTGTCCCATGAGAAGTCCTGTCGTCTGATTCTTCCTTTCTCTATCAAATCGTTGCGAACTTCTTCATCCAAAATCTTCTCCATCGCTTCAGCTATTGACTCTTCCTTGAAAGGGTCGACGAGCAATGCTGCGTCAGCTGCCACTTCCGGCATTGACGTCACATTGGAGGTGATGACAGGAGTGTCGCATTTGAAAGCCTCTACGATTGGTATTCCAAAGCCTTCGAAATAAGAGACATACACAGATGCCAATGCTGATGCTGTAACGAGATGCAGCTCTTCTGCCGACAATCGTCCTGTGAAGATGACGTCGTCTTTAAATGTCATCGCTTCGTATGCATTCTTAATCGGTTCTGTCCACCATCTCTTGCTGCCGACAATTACGAGTTTTATATCGTTGTTATTTCTTTTCTTAAATAAATCAAACGAAGTGAAAAGACGAGCGAGATTCTTGCGTGGATGCAGCGAACCTACAAACATGAAATAAGGTTTACCATCTGAATACTTATTTCTTATCTCTTCTTTAACATCTTCATTTACAGGAGTGAAAATTTCATTCGCTCCATTATATGCAACATATATCTTATCTGGATTTACGCCATAGCATTCACAGATGTCTTTTTTTGAAAACTCAGATACAGTTATGATTTTATCTGCTTTCTTTGCATATTTAGGGAAGAACTTTTTGTAATGCCAGAGATGTATCTTTGGAAAATCCTGAGGGAAATGCTCGAAGTTCAAGTCGTGGAATACCGCAATCTGTTTAGTCTTGCTTCTTAAACTGAGATAAGCATCAGGAGAAAGATACAAATCAGCTTTTATCTTACGAAGATATCTTGTTACTGCAAACTCGAAGAATGCTATATATAAGAAAGGATGTCTTGCTGGTGGGAAAAGCACTACAGGCTTCACATTGTCGGCAAATATAAACTTTGGATCAGGTTCTCTGTCGAAGATGAAATGAAACTCCACCTCAGGATGCGACAGCACCATACGACGCAGACATTCATAAGTCACCCAGCCGATGCCTTCCAGCTTATCCTTAAGCAACAATCTTGTATTTACAGCTATTTTCAAAATTCAAAATTTATTTTCACAAAAATAATAATTTAACCCAATAGACACATCAATGTGTGTTTATTTTTTAGATTAAAAGACGCCACAGGAATGACGTCTCTATTCTAAAATTTTAGAATTCTAGAGTTCTAAAGTTCCCGATAAGAATTCCCGATACCATCCAGTGATTGAAGCTGCTGCCTTCATCATCGCCTTGTGGTATCGCTATTGTGATTGTATGTTTTCCAGCCTTCATGAATCCTAAGTCGAAATATACAGGCTGTGTGGCTGTTCCTGGACACCATCCTGAGCGTGACAAATCAGAAGATGATTGTCCGTTCCAGAAGTTACCAGACACTGGATTCATCTCTCTGTATGTAGCGCAGTCGCAACGCCATGGTGTATGTGTGAACACTTTCTCTCCATCGATGATGATTGTGTTTTCTTTTGGGTTGAACTCATCGCCACCGCCCCAGCCTCCGTGGCCTGTGCTGATATATCTCAGATGCAGATTCTCGACATTTTCAGGAATTTCAAATTCAACAGTGAGGCTGTCGGTCTTGAACATGCGGCAATAATGCTGACCTGCCATCTCCATCACGTTACATGTGTTGAATAAAGGTAATGTCCAATCGTCGTTATAACTTAAATCCCAAGAATATGAACCTGGATAAGCAAGAATATCCATGCTTAATTTATGGCCGCCGCCATCGTAATTGCTGATGAAAGCACCGATTAAGACATCGCCACGGAGATGCTTGGCGACATCTGTGACCTCTTGTTTGTAATAAGCCACGTCAGACCATTCCAAACCGTCAATCTTGACTCTGTCGTTGAAATGATTGACACCGAATGGTGTGAAGAAACGCATGAGTTCAACAACAGGAAGGAAATCGTCTTCCAACTTGATTGCTCTGTAAGTGATATCTCTTCTATCTGTATAAGAATGAAGCAGTTGAATGCTGTCGATTAAAGCATCTTTTAAACTTAATTCTCTATCTGTTGGGATGACGAATATAGAACCTGAGCGGTCGTATGCGTCGCCATTTGACTGTTCTTCAACTTCAATGAAATATGAATAATGTTCTGGAAGAGTATCGAGGTTAACTCTCTTTAAAATCAATGTTCCGTATGCGAAATGAATTACTGTGTCGTAAGGTATTTCACCTGTGAATTTCTCTATCTCAGCGAAATGAATCTGTTCTTCGTCGAAGATAGGAGTCTTGATAATGAGTTTGTCTTTAGAGATTTTGTCGATGTCTCTTGGAGCGACACGCTGACCCATATCAGCTGGCATAATTTCTTTTTTGATTTTTTTGTCTTTTTTAATATCTCTCAATTCGAACATTCTGTTGCCGTTGATAAGCTGACGGACCATGACTCCTTTGAGCACGCCTCTGCTTATTGTCGGCATTGCGTTATAGCCGAGAGATTCTGTCATCCAAATGTCAATAGTATTGGAATTGATGCTTGTACGATATTTTTTACATTCGTAGCCGTTTATTTTTTCGTTGCCTTCTTCAGAAAACTGTACATTAGATTTTAAAGGGAATGATGCGAAATAAGAATCGCCGTCGGCAAATTTCATTTGAAAGTAAGCGCTGTCGGTCTCATAATTCACGTAAGTGATATCTTCTGAAATACCAGGAATCAAATCACCTTGGAAAGTATTAACATCTTGGAATTTAGTCTGCTGACCATAGCGTTGCAGTTCAACGAAAGTAGTGTCGCCGTTGTTAGAACCGAGCGAATAGATTTGATAAGTGAGACGTTGCTGTGCGTTAGCTGACAATAAGAACAATGTAAAAATAAATGATAAAAATAATTTTCTGCTCATAATTATAAGTATGTTGTTTTCAATTATTAAGTTAATGTGATTTCTTAATTTTAGACTTTACAAAGATAAGAAAAGGCTAAAGACGAAAGACAAAATGCCAAAGATTTTTTTTGTGATTTTGACGTAAGTAAAGAGCTATGAGATATGAGCTTTTTATACATAAAAAGAATATGATTTTTAGAATTAATCATTATTTTTGTAAGCATTATCAGCATAAATGAATTTAATACAAATAATTATGAGAAAAAACTTTTTTATCATTGCATTAGCTGCTTTGTTTATGGTTTCATGCGGCAAGCCAACTAATGAAAAAGCAGCGACTTACACACCTCCACAAGACATCGTTCTTGAATCAGACATCATGACTCCTGAAGTGTTGTGGTCGATGAATCGTCTCGGAGAATACGCCGTCTCTCCTGATGGAAAGTCAGTAGTTTACAACCTCACCTACTTTATTATTGAAGAAAACAAAAGCAAGACCGACATCTATGTCATCGACATCGACGGCAACAACAACAAATGTCTCACTCAATCATTTGCGAGCGAATACAGTCCAACATGGAATAATGACGGTTCTAAGATTTTGTTTATGAGCGCTGCAAGTGGCGAGATGCAGGTCTGGGAAATGAATCCTGACGGCAGCGGCAGAAAACAAGTGTCTTTCGTTGAAGGAGGCATCGGCGGTTTCGAGTATTCACCTGATGAGTCACAGCTTCTTTATACTGCAGAAGTAAAACTTAAAGATAACGTAGCAGACATCTACCCTGACCTTCAGCTTTCTTCTGGAAGAATCAACAACGACTTGATGTATCGTCACTGGGACCAATGGGTTGACACTTACGGTCACATCTTCATCACAGCAGATAACGGCAAGAATACCTTAGACATTATGGAAGGTGAAATGTGGGAAGCTCCTGTCAGACCTTGGGGCGGCCTCGAACAAGTGACATGGACAAAAGACGGACAAAACATCCTTTATTCTTGTAGAAAGAAAGTCGGTAAAGAATATGCAACTTCTACAAACACCGACATTTACAAATACAACATCCCAACAGGCGAATGTGTTAACCTCACAGAAGGCATGATGGGTTATGACATGAATGTCGTTGTCTCTCCACAAGGCGACAAAATTGCTTGGGAAAGCATGGAACGCGACGGATATGAAGCTGACAAACAACGTCTCTTCGTGATGGATTTGAATACAGGCGAAAAGAAAGACTATTCAATAGGCTTCGACCAAAATGCCACAAATCTCCTCTGGGCTCCTGACGGACAAAGCATTTACTTCATCAGCAACCTTCACGCAACAGAACAAATCTACGCCTTGAGCCTCGCAACAGGTTCTATCAGAAAGATAACAAACGGCAAACATAATTACATCTCATTGGCTTGGGCAGGCGATAAATTGGTCGCAGGTCGTCAGTCGATGTCACACGCAACAGAGTTATATCTCGTCGACCCACAAAGCGGTGAAGCGACACAACTCACAAGAGTAAACGACAACATCTTCAAACAACTTACAATGGGCAATGTTGAAGAACGCTGGATTGAGACAACAGACGGCAAGAGAATGTTGACATGGGTCATCTACCCTCCTCATTTCGACAAGAACAAGAAATACCCTGCAGTTCTCTTCTGCCAAGGCGGACCACAAAGTGCAGTAAGTCAGTTCTGGTCATATCGCTGGAACTTCCAGATGATGGCAGCTAACGATTATATCATCGTTGCTCCAAACAGAAGAGGCTTACCAGGCTTCGGTCAGGAATGGTGTGAAGCCATCAGCGGCGACTACGGCGGACAATGTATGAAAGACTATCTCTCAGCCATCGATGCTATTGCAAAAGAACCATTCGTTGATGAAGACAGACTTGGAGCAGCAGGCGCAAGCTTCGGCGGCTACTCAATATTCTGGCTCGCAGGACATCACGAAGGACGCTTCAAAGCTTTGATAGCACACGACGGTATGTTCAACTTTGAATCACAATATCTTGAAACAGAAGAGATGTGGTTCGTAAACTGGGACCTCGGCGGACCATATTGGGACAAGGACAATCCGGTAGTACAATGGTCATACGCCAACTCACCACATAAATTCGTCGACAAATGGACAGCGCCTATCATGGTCATCCATGGCGGCATGGACTACAGAATCTGCTTCACACAAGGAATGCAGGCTTATAATGCAGCGATTATGCGCGGCATACCAGCAGAGTTCCTTTACTTCCCAGATGAAAACCACTGGGTCCTCAAGGCACAAAACGGAATCCTCTGGCAAAGAAGATTCTTCAACTGGCTGGATACTTATTTGAAATAATTCATAATTCATAATTGTAGTGACGCGTTAATGTTACCTTGAAAATAAACAAACATTGACACGTCTTGAAATAAAAAATCTCGTCTGGATTTCAGGCGAGATTTTTTTTGTTATTATTTGTTATTTCCATGATTAATAGCAAGGCGTTTGGAACTTAATCTGGCGCAGGAAGGCATGTCGGCAAAGCTGGTGTCAAGTTTGCCACATATCGCAGGTTCGAGCAGAGTAGTGAGATTTCATTGCTAGGATTGCTACAAAAATGAGGAATTAGAAATTATTGTAGAGACGTCATCCCTGGGGCATTTATGAATTAGAAATTGTTACATCTTTACTTGTTGACTTTAAAATACTCCAACATTTTCTTATAATTATCTTGTGCCGTGAGACAAGTGTCACGGAGATATCCTCTGACCAATTCCCACTGACTTAATCCTCTGTAATAGAAATATTTCAAATCATCAGTAATTACAAATGGGACTATCTTATTTGCAAGACATTCCTTGAACATTATCAGTCTCCCCACCCTGCCATTGCCGTCTTGAAACGGATGAATACGCTCAAAATGATAATGAAAATCTAGTATATCATCGAGAGACTTTTCTTTTTTTGAATTATATTGTTTCAACAATTCTTTCATTTCTTGTCTGACAAGTTCTGGTTTTGTCGTTTCATTACCGCCGACCTCATTAGGAAGTTTTTTATAGTCGCCAACAGAAAACCACGATTGCGAAGAATCCTGTGTACCATACTTCAACATTCTATGTAAATCTTTTATAATCCGCTCATCAAGTCTCTCGTTGACACAATCTATAATATAATCTATACATTTAAAATGGTTGACAGTCTCAATTATATCATCAACTGAAATAACATCTTCCGTTATGCCAATTGTGTTTGTCTCAAAGATATAACGAGTCTGTTCGTGTGAAAGTCTGCTTCCTTCAATATGATTAGAGTTATATGTCAGTTCTATTTGTGTCTTATGATAAATTCCGCCTTTGATTTTATTTTCTTTTTCAAAGCGAAGAGCATGAACTAAAGGAGTTTCCTTTACTGAATGTTTACCTTTTTGAGGCATACTTGCATCTTCTGGAATATTCCACGTCTTTCCCGTCAAAAACGCACCTTCAATCTTACCAGAAACACAATAATTACGAATTGTTCTTTCAGAAACTCCATATTTAGAAGCGAAATCTTTTACTGACAAATATTTCATATCGGCAAACTTATAATTAAAAAGACGCACAAAAATAACAAAATTTTCCGATAACGGCAAGGTTTTAAAAAATATGAGTTAGGAGTTATTTTTTCTCACAGAGATTTTTGTTATTACTTTGCGCTTATTTTAAATAATTTATAATTGTAGAGACGCATCAATTACATATTGCTTGTTTTTAATGGTGTAATTGGTACGTCTCTACTTGTTGTCTTGTAGTCATGTAGTCATGTAGTCTTCACTCCGAAAGTCCGTACTTCCTCAACAATTTATTCCATTCTTCCGATTCCAGGAAACTGAGCAGATACGGATTTATCTTGTTAACTAAATATGGCTGCGACGACATGAAACAATAGTATTCCTTATTGTTAGGCAGTTCTATCAATGTTATTTTCTTCGTTAAACTCTTTTCCTTCTTATTGAAATAATAGCTTAATGTAGCGCCGTCATCGACTATGGCGTTTATCTCTCCTCTTTCCAATGCTTCAAAGGCTTCTTCAAACGACATAAATTTCTTGTGTTTTATATGTTTATAATCAAGGTAAATGGCTGTGTTTCTCCCCTCCAGACAACCGACTTTCATCTTATGCAAATCATGAAGGTTGCTTACATTGTTCTGTAATCTTTTCGTTGTGAGTTCTGAAGAAATGGTAGCAGTAAATCCGCTAATAATCAGAATCGCTACTAACATCCAGATTGTTGCTAATATCTTGCCGTTCTTGGTCAGCGGTGATTTGTCGCCATAACCTACTGTCGTCATCGTCACCCACGACCACCAGAATCCATCGATGATACCATTGACTTTATTGTCAAATGCAGGATTGTTTTTTCTCTCTGCTAGCCATATCAAGGTTCCAATGCAGAAGTTGATGAACAGCAATAATCCGATTGTCTTTAAAAAAGCCATAGAAAAAAGATTCTTCACTATAGTAACAAATCCGGATTCGTCGTGGTTTTCAACGGCAACGCACATAGACGTTATATAAAACGGCTGTGTCAGGAAAGTGCTGTCGGCATGTGACGAACTAATCGCCATAGGTGCAATGGAAATATTTATTTCTCCTTCGGAAATGTTTGTAACTACTTTCTCATAGTCTGTTCTCACAAAACTATAATCAATGTCTAATGAATCGGAAATTACGTTCCATAAGTCTATCGTCAGTCCTGTAATCTCATCATCTTCAATAATGATGAAGGGCGGACTGTTTGTCACACCGACCGACAATGTCTCTTCTTCTTCAGAACGAAGACTTGACAGAGACGACAATAATATCATCAATAAAAACAAACGTTTCAACATAACTGACATTTTCAGATGTTAAAACATTTGAAAAGTAATTTGGTTTAAATAAATCAGTTGAAATCACCTGCTTCTCTTGATAAGATATGATGTCAGCACTTGGTCATAAGACTTGTTGATGTCAGCTTCAACGTAATCTATCTGATATTGATGACAATGACGCAGCAGCTCTTCTTTCTTGGCTGTCATTATCTCTTCATATCTTTCCTTTATCTCGACAGGATTTAGCTTTATCATCTCCCCTGTTTCCAAATCGATGAACTTATGAGGACGGTTTTCGTAATCTAATTTTTGTTCATGATTAGAGTCATGCACATGGAATAGGATGACTTCATGTTTGTTATAACGAAGATGTTTAAGAGCAGCGAACATATCTTGATAGTTGTCGATATTGTCGAGCATATCGCTGAATATTATCACGAGGCTTCTCTTATGCGTCATCTCTGCTATCTTATGAAGACATTCTGTCGCGTTGGTAGAATATTTTTCTGTCTTCTCGTAAGGAAGCATGAGCTTATCCAGTTCGCTGTAAATCATATTAGAATGTACTCTCGACAGTTTAGCTGGAGTATGTAGTGTTACGTCGTTGTCGAAAGTAGAAAGACCTACGGCATCACGCTGGCGTCGCATCAGTTCGATGAGAGCTGCGCTGCTATATACTGAATACCATAATTTGTTAGGATGTTCGAAGTCGAGTTTGTTCTGCACCGGGAAGTGCATGCTAGAACTCTTGTCGATGACTATCTGGCAACGAAGGTTAGTCTCTTCTTCGTAGCGTTTCACAAAAAGTTTCTCGGTTCTTGCGTAGAGTTTCCAGTCGATGTTACGAGTGGGTTCTCCTGTATTGTAAAGACGATGTTCAGCGAACTCTACTGAGAAGCCGTGGAAGGGACTCTTGTGGAGACCTGTTATAAAGCCTTCCACTATCTGACGAGCCAGAAATTCCAGACTTCCCAGCTGAGCTATATTGCTGATTTCAATCGGCATCGATTAGATTAATTTCTTCAATTTATCTTCGAAAACTTGTTTTGCTGCGCCGCCTACGTTTTTGTCAACTACTTGACCGCCTTTGAAATAAAGAACTGTAGGAACGTTCATGATACGATATTTAGCTGCTAAGCCTTGGCATTCGTCGATGTCTGCTTTGAAAACTTTAGCTTTGCCTGCATATTCTTCTGATAATTGATCCATATAAGGAGCGATCATGTTGCAAGGGCCGCACCATGCTGCGCCGAAATCAACCATAACTGGAACTTCGCTTTGTAATACTTCTACTTCGAAAGTAGCGTCTGTAATGTGATTTGCCATAATTATAATTTATTTAAAAGTTAATACTGAAATAATTTTTGCAAATATAATAAAAAAGGCTAATGGCTAATGGCTAATGGCTAAAGTTTTTTTTAAAGTTAGGAATGAGGAATTATTTTTATTTGAACCATTGAACCGTTGAGCTTTGAACCATTGAGCCATTGAACTTTGAAACGTTGAACAACCTAAAAAGTTCCGAAGGAACGACAGAACATGGATGATTTTTTCTGTCGTACCTTCGGCACTATGATTGATATCCGGTCTTTATCGCAGGCATTCCGAGCTGCGCTCTTCATACCTGCCTGGGAACTATCGTCCCTTACGGGACTCTTTTTTAGAATTTTAGAAATTTAGAAATTTCTAGAGTTCTAGAATTCTAAAGTTCTAAAGTTCTTCACTTAACCCATTTTCCTTCTTCAATTTTCAATTTTCCATTTTCAGTTTTCAATTAAAAAAAAGTTACTTCAACAGCTGATATGTCACGTAATCCGAATACTTCAACAATTCAAAGACTTCCGAGGCGTTGATACTTCCTTTTACAGGGTGCAATGCGCATGTCATATTGTTTACTCTGTCAACGAAATGCACAGAATAACGTTGTTTGCCTTTGTGTTCATTTATTATCTTGATAAACTCTTGCGCTTTCTCCTTGTCGAGAACGTCAGTGTAAATAGTGAATCGTACTTCCCTATTGGTGTTTTCCATCATAGCCTCTAGAAGTTGTATATTATTGACTCTGAATTCCATCGCGTTCTCATCTCTGAAGCTCTTGTTTACCACGCCGCTTACCAATACTGGTGTTCCCACGACAAGAAGCGGATGCAGTTTCAAATAATTCTCACCGAACAAAGAGAACTCGAAGCTGCCTGTCTGGTCTTCCACTCTGAATCGGCCGTAGTCGGAACCTTTCTTGGATGTGAGTCGCTCTGCCGAAGTGACAAGTCCGGCAAACTTCAGTCCCATGTCCTTATTTTTCTGGATGAGAGCGTCTTTGATGCTTTCAATCTTGATGTTAGAGAAATATGATATTGTCTCTTTATAGCTATCCAGAGGGTGAGCGCTCATATAAAAGCCAACGAGTTCTTTCTCCATCTCCAGTTCCTTAATCTTGGACCAAGAATCACATTCTGGATATGGAATCACAAATGTATCGTCGTTATCTTCGGTGCTGTCAGCGAATAAGTCGAACTGAGCGTTATTTTTTCTATCGAGATATGCGGCTACCGATTTTATAGCTTTCTCTACGAATGTTGTCTTGTCGCCTTCTGGAATGTAATAGAACATCGCTCTATGCATGCCAAAACTGTCGAAGACACCGACTCCAGCAAGTGCTTCTATTGACTTTCTGTTGACGCCTTTACCATTGACTCTCATAATGAAATCAGCGAAATCCTTGAACGGACCGTTGGCGTTTCTCTCTTCTGTGATAGCTTGGATAACAATCTCACCAACTGATTTCACCGCTCCCATGCCGAAGCAAATCTGACCTTTCTTATTAACGGTAAACTTATATTCAGATTCATTGATATTAGGTCCGAGCACGTCAATCTTCATGCGACGACATTCCTCAATCATGAAGACGACTTCCTTACTATCTCTGATACAGCTATTTAAAACAGCAGCCATGAACTCAGCAGGATAATGTGCCTTGAGATATGCTGTCTGATATGCAACCCAAGAATAACAAGTAGCGTGCGATTTGTTGAAAGCATAAGAAGCGAATTTTTCCCAGTCTTTCCATATATTTTCAAGGATTGCAGGGTCGTGACCATTAGCCTGACCTTGCGACATGAACTTGCCTTTCAGTTCGTTCATCTTTTCTATCAGCTTCTTACCCATCGCCTTACGCAAGGTATCAGACTCACCACGTGTGAAGCTTGCGAGCTGACGTGACAAAAGCATGACCTGCTCTTGGTAAACCGTAACACCATAAGTATCTTTGAGATACTTCTCCATGATAGGAATCGGATAACTGATTGGCTCTCTTCCAGTCTTACGCGCGATGAATGTAGGGATGTAATCCATAGGACCTGGACGATACAAAGCATTCATAGCGATAAGGTCTTCAAAGACAGTAGGTTTCAGTTCGCGCAGATACTTCTGCATACCAGGAGATTCGAACTGGAACGTACCGATGGTGTTACCCGAACTATATAATTTATATGTCTCTTCGTCGTCGATTGGAATATTGTCGATATCGACATCAATACCTCTGGTTTTCTTGATGTTAGCCAGAGCGTCTTTAATCTGGGTCAAAGTCTTGAGACCCAAGAAGTCCATCTTGATAAGACCGACTGTCTCAACAACGTGACCGTCATATTGAGTAACGAGAACGTCCTCTTTTGTATCCTTATCCTTGATCGTACAAAGAGGAGCGTAATTCGTCAAATCTGAAGCACCGATGATAACGCCGCAGGCATGGATACCAATCTGACGGTTAGTCTCTTCCAGCTGCTGAGCGTAAGTCAACATTGATGAGATATTTTCATCATCGCCTTCCACCAATTCCTTCATCTCTGGAACATATTTGAAACAGTTCTTGAGATTTACCTTTGGTGTTTTTCCTTTTTCATCTTTAATGCTATCAGGGAATTTATCAGGAACGAAAGCCTTGATTTCATTCACTTTAGGAATTGGCACCTTCTGCACACGACCCACGTCAGCGATAGACGATTTCGTCGCCATAGTGCCGTATGTGATGATATGAGCTACCTTTTCCTTACCATATTTATTTGTTACCCAATCCAAAACTTTTCCACGGCCGTCATCATCGAAGTCGACGTCGATATCGGGAAGTGAGATACGGTCAGGGTTAAGGAAACGTTCAAAAAGAAGGTCATATTTCAGAGGGTCTACATCAGTGATTTTCAAGCAATAAGCCACCACAGAACCAGCAGCAGAACCACGCCCAGGACCAACGGAAACGCCCAGTTCCTCACGAGCTCCGCGGATATAATCCTGAACAATCAAGAAGTAACCAGGGAACCCCATGGTCTTCATGATATGAAGTTCGAATATAATACGTTCTCTCTGTTCGTCAGTGAGTTCCTTGCCATAACGACGCTCTGCGCCTTCCCAAGCCAATTTTGCGAGATAGTCAGCCTCGAGCTTGATACGATACAATCTATCGTAGCCACCTAACTTCTTGATTTTCTTCTCTGCTTCTTCCTGACTCATCACAACCTCTCCGACTTCGTTGCGAGTGAATTCGTTGAATAAATCCTCTTCGGTAAACTTCTGACGATATTGTTCTTCTGTGCCGAAGTCAGTTGGGATATCGAAGACAGGCATAATCGGGTCAGAGTCGATGGAATAAGCCTCCACCTTATCCACGATTTCTTTTGTATTTTCCAGAGCCTCAGGAAGGTCAGCGAAAGCCTCGCCCATTTCCTGCGGACTCTTAAGCCACTCTTGCTTAGTGTAATGCATTCTGTCAGGGTCATCGAAGTCACGGCCCGTGCTCAAACAAATCAAGCGGTCGTGAGCCTCGCTATGTTCCTCTTCCACGAAGTGAACGTCGTTAGTAGCTATGATTTTAGTATTAGTCTTTCTAGCTAATTCAATCAACACCCTATTCACTTCCTGCTGACGTTCGAATGTAGTTTTATCAGCATTAGGTTTGTCAGTCTTATGACGTTGAAGCTCAATATAGAAGTCATCGCCAAAGAGATTCTTGAACCAATGCAACGACTTCTCAGCACCTTCGATGTCGCCATTCATAATCTTCTGAGGAAGCTCGCCGCCGAGACATGCCGAAGTCACGATAAGACCTTCGTGATATTGCTCAAGAAGCGAATGGTCGATACGAGGATTGTAGTAATAACCATCAACGTAAGCTATTGAAGACAATTTACATAAGCTCTTGTAACCCTGCTTGTTTTTCGCCAAAATAATAAGGTGATAACCCCTATCGGCGCGACCATCACGTTTGTCGATGCTCACCGGAGCGCAGTAAGCCTCCATGCCGAAGATAGGCTTGAACATCTTTTTCTTGAGGAGGTCAATCTCTACAGCAGCGTCATCTTTCTGAGCATCAGTAGATTTCTCATCTTTAAGGATTTTCTCCTGTTCCTTAATCTTATCCTTTATCTTACCGTTATATTTATTAGAAGAATCGGCAAACTCCTTGATACCAAACATATTACCATGGTCGGTAAGAGCCATGGAATACATACCGTTTTTAGTACATTTGTCGATAAGGTCACCCACCTTCGACATACCGTCCAATATTGAGAAATGCGAGTGGACGTGAAGATGCGTAAAATGATTCGGAGTATAAGCTGTTGTCTTGTTGTCTTGTTGTCTTGTTATCTCTTTAACTTCAGGCTTAACTTCCTCAGCCTCATTAGAAACCACCTTGATGCCAGCAGGTTTGATGACATCAGGATTAGCGGCGTAGAAGTTATCGAAGAAAGAGTTATCCTCTATTATATCATTGTTATCCAACACTTTGATACGAATCAGTTCGAGGAAGACGCGTGCTGTAGCCTCCACGTCGGCAGAAGCGTTGTGCGCCATATCGAAGCCCTCGTTGAAGAGCAGCTGGTGAATCTCAGCGAGTTTAGGTTTCTTGAACTTACGGCCAGGACCGCCGCCTAGTTTACAGAAGTTAGCAGTCTTTTCAGTGCAGGTATCAACCATAAGCTTCTGTTCCAGAGGGTTGACGCCTTTGGTTCTGAGATATTCGCAGCCCACCACGTTAAGGTCGAATTCCACATTATGACCTACGACATATTTCACAGTTTTGAGTGTCTCTGTGAAGATATCGAGCACATGATTCAGGTCCTCGCCCACGTTGAGAGCGTGTTCAGTGCTGATGCCATGCACCATTGACGCGTTGATAGGAATGATATAACCCTCAGGCTTAATGATGTGATTCTCAGCCTTGACAAACTTACCATTAGCGTCATGAATCTGCCAAGCCAGCTGCACCATACGCGGCCAGTTGTTGAAGTTAGTCAAGGGCGCATTCTTATCAAGCGGGAGACCGGTGGTCTCTGTGTCGAATATCAAAAACATAGCTACACTTTTAAAAATAATGGATAACGTGAGACTGATTTTCAACGACATAAAATCGAGAAATCATCTTTTCAAAACTACGCATTTTTTTTGAGAAAAAGTGATGTCGGGAAATATTTTTTTCCACGGATTAGCATATAAAATTTAACTCCACGTATCGCAGGGATTTACCTTCGTTAATCAAGACCGAGTTATGTTTTCCATATTTGATATGCATATAAACTTGGACTCATTGTAAAAGAGTTGTTTCCGGCTTCGCTAAAAAGAGGGGCGAATTCATTTTTCTCTATTACAATCCATATTTTCTTTCGCATCATCGCTCATTTCATTATTAACTCTACTTTTACATTTGTGCTTTAATTTACTAATTAACCTCACAATGAATATAAGAGCAAAAGAAATTACACCACCTATAAGAGAGGTTGTATAAATAACGTTTCCGCACCAGTAAAAACGATAGCAATCCAACCATTGAGAAGGCGTATCAATAGGTCTATCACACATCCACCATTTCATAGGCCCTGGTATATCATTATGAAACACATACCAGATCCCAACTATAATAAATATTCCAACTACAACAATCCTACACCAACGATTCTCTCTTTTAAGCATCCTATATAATGCCATAGATATAACCGTTGTAGTTAATAGCACATGCAAAGGCTGCGCAGAAAAACCTGTTTCAAGCCACAGGTATAGCATTAGTACAACAAGGCATGTTATGCCCAAAACTTTTATTATTTTCAACATGTTTTATATATTTTAATTATATTACTTTATCAATTTCTTTGGGCGTTCCGGCAAGCCGTCGGGCTTTCCGCTCTATCTTTGCTCCGCTACGCTCCGTAAAGGATGCCGCTTCAATCCCTAACGCATTGGAGGCTGCTAATTCCAAGTCGCGAGCTTCAAACAACAATTCATAATAAATCAGACGTGTCAATGTGTGTTTATTTTTTTAGGTAACATTGACGCGTCTCTACCATCTTACTTAACTCCTCAAATCCTTAGCTCCTTATCGCAAGAATTTACACGGAGTTTGCTTAGGGGATCGCTGTGAGATGTAAGCAATGAGCAGTTACGATTCACAACAAGTGATAATCAATCCGATACTGGTCTTATATTTTTCCCAACATTGCGACCATCAATGCAGGTCGTTACTTCTTCACTTTCTGTTTTAGATTCAGATTCCAGTGACAAAAACGGGAAGAATTTTGTTGTTAGCAGTTTAAAGTTTAAGGTTTGAAAAAAATCTATTCCTCACTTAGTATTGTTTCTAAATCTTCTATTTGAGGCAATGATGACGCTACATCAGAAAACAATTTCTCTGTATCATATTGTGCTATTCCCATTGGCTGTGTGACACCTCTAAGTGAGAACTCTACTTTTTTGGCACTTTTATTACGGCACAACAACAAACCTATCGTTGGTTTGTCTTCTGGCGATTTCACATATTCATCTACAGCGGAGATATAAAAGTTTAATTTACTTATAAATTCAGGTTTGAACTCGACGGCTTTCAACTCAACAACAACATAGCAATGCAGTTTCAAATGATACATAAGAATATCAATATAATAGTCATCATCGTCAACGGAAATATGATATTGTCGCCCTATGTATGCAAAACCTTGTCCCATTTCCAACAAAAAATCTGTAACCTTATTTGTCAGCGTCTTTTCTATATCCAATTCATTTTGCAAAGCCATTGTTCCCAAGAAACTGAAATTGTAAGGATCTTTGAATATATATCTTGCCAAATCAGATTGAGGTGAAGGTAGCACATTCTCGAAGTTATTGATTGCATGACCTTTGGCATTTATATAACCATTATTAATCTGCATCATCATAACATCTCTACTCCATCCATTATGCGCCGTTTCTGTTATGTAGTAAGCGCGTTCTATATTGTCTTTTACTTTTGTAAGTAAAGAAATATGATGATACCATGTAATCTGTGCAAGTGGCACTTGCACAAATTCCTGTTCTTTATCTCCTAATTTGGCAAGTGAGACTTGCCGAATTGCTTGTCCTTTTAATTTTGCAAGTGGCACTTGCAGAATTGGAAAATCAGGATATTCTTGAGCAAAATATTTCATATAGCCAAGGTTACGAACGGAATATCCTCTGTCATTAGGAAATCTATTAGTTAAATCTTTTGACAATTGTTCGATAACCTTTTTACCCCAGCCTTTCTCTTTTTGCTTCTGCAATATACTATTGCCAATATTCCAATACAATTTTAATGTATCGGCATTAACATTTATTGCTGCACGAAGTTTTGATATTTCAATCAATTGCTCGATGCTTTTTTGCCATTCGGGATATCCATTAGGAAGCCTTTTATCTTCATTAGAAACTACAAGATTATCATTCTCTAATGAATTCATAGAGTTATCCTTCTTCATAAATCTGTTGGTTTAAAGTTACTCCACAAAAGTATAAAGAAAAATCTTCGCTTTTACAATTTTAACTATTTTTAACTTTTATGCGGTTATTTGGCAAGTTAACGGGAAATTAGTATAGTAAAGACGCAAAGTCACAAAGACGCAGGGTCTTAAAGTTTCTTTGTGTCTTTGTGTCTCTGCGACTATGTGTCTTTAATTTCTTAACGCTATTTCTCCAAGGCGGCAGTGGTTACTGTTAAGAACAAGGAGCGAGATCTGCAACATCTCAACTTCGAGTGTATTCGGGATATTTATCCATCTCAAATTCTACTCTTATGTTGCAGAATTCATTAACTACATTGTAGATTCTTACTTCATTGTAATTGATATCTTTATCAACAACTATCATCTGTCCCATCATCTTGGCAAATTCTTCTTTTTGTTCTTGTTTGAAGTCATGGATAATTGTCAACGCCAACAAGGAATTGAGTTTTTCCACATCATGACGAGCCGATTCGTCCAAGTCTAATGTCTTTGCTATTTCAGTAAACAACAATTGTTCTCTATCATCTATTCTGTTGTCAGCAAGAATTATATCTTTCAAAATGCGCATCACTGCAATGCGTTCGTTATATGTAAGTTCTTTCATCGTTTATTTTTTGTTATAGACACACAAGTCCAGTTCCAACTATTTTTTCCTTTATTGTAATCAAGTGCGGCCAATGCTGTCACTTCATCGTTATTGCGTACATTATGTTTCTGTACTATCTCCGGTTTTATGTAACATTGCACATCTCCCCCATTGACAAATGCAAATGCCTGATTTTCTAGTCTAGATATTTTTCCTTTTATCGATCTGATGTAGGAAATGCCTTCCAGAGCATCTTTATCAGCCAATTTTACTGCAGCAACAAGGATATTGTCGTCATTTCCAGGGAACCATTGCAGTTCGAGCAATGTTCCATTCTTCACCTTTACTCCTAAATTAGAAAGCGGCACATTGACACGTTTCCTCTCGCCATACACAAGAAAAACACGTTTCCTTGTCATGTCAACATAAGTAACAACGGCTATACTCCGGTTTGCTCCACGTGCCAATATAGCATCGGTGTATTGTTGGTAATTCAATCCGTCTGTGGCATCAGATTGTAGTACGGTATTTACCCAAGTTTCTCTCATCCAGGACTGTGCCTCATAAGGCAAACGCCAGCCTTGTTCCAGATAACAGCTGATCATGAGATCCAGATGATATTTAGCACGAGCGTAATCTCGTCTCTGCGCATATACCGACACTAATTTCATACGCACCTTGCCAAGGAAGGTCTCCTGTGTACGACAATGTACAGCGCGCAACAGACAAGCGAGTTGAACGTCCTGATCATCCTTATATATTTCAGCGAGCAGTTGCCAGACCCAAAACTCTGTCTTTTTCTTTCTCACGAAAGGCATTACGATATTCAAGGCTTCTTCACGCTCAGCGCCCATCGCAATTTGCAGTTTGCCACAGAAATAGCCAGGATACATCATTTCTGGATAGTCATCCATCAGTTTTTCTATCTTAGGCACAAAATCACGTATCCTATCCTTGTTATTAAGTTTCAACAGAGCTTTAGAATATGCGATATACGCTTGTTCTGCCAATGCCATAATTCTTTTGCCATTTTCCATTTGAAAAGGCTGATAATCTTCTGGCATCAACTTATCGATGTTCCACCATTCAAAAAACTCTACCAGACGGCTCCACGTATCAAAACCCAACATCAGCTTAAGCAGATAAGAATAGCCAGCAGACGGAGAAAAGTCATATCCAGAAATCAAAGAAAACAAACGATCTAATTCGTACGTTCTATCAGCAGGGATATGCTTGACGATTTCTGCCAATTTCCAGACGAGACTATCGAAAATAAAAGCGTCATCCTTCATATTCAGCAGACTAAGCTGAGACAATTCTTCCAGATGAGTATAAAATGACTGTTTATCATTCCTTTCCACATCTTCTTTTATCATATAATACAAAGCCCAGCCCATTTCACGATGCGCCCATACGTTATCAGGAGCGTCATCAAAGTCAGCTTTTGCCAATTCGTAAGCTTCAGTCAACCGACCGGCTTTACACATTGAGGTAATATCTTTTATAGTTGCCATTTTAATCAAAATGATTGTTTATTCTTTCAACAAGTAGCATCAGTTCTTTGTCTTCCAATCCGATAAGAGACATCGGTTTAGCATATGTGACAAAGCCTGAGTCATCTATATATATATTCATGCACGACATAGTATTGGATGTTCGGAAATAATACATCACATTATAATTTTCCTTATGTTCCACTACATTTGTAATTTGTATGCTCAAACCATCGCATGCCGAGCGAATCAGATTATATAGTTTTTCATGAACATCATTAGAAGGTTTGTAATCAAAGACGAGAGGAATCGCACGTTCATCATTCAGCATTAACAAAATCATGTCGGTATGTTTTGTTATAGATTGAGGAACAGCTTTGACGAAGATTCCGCCTTTCTTATATCGTATGTCATAACGTTCTACGCCATCAGGAGTCTTTATGTGGTACATTTCCTGCCATGGTCTGCTGACTACGCCATCGATGCTGTAAGGCGTCCATTCCATATTCTGCATTATGCAGCGGCATTTCGCATGAAGATAATCTGGATCAGATTCTTTATGATAAGGCGAAGGCTCCACTTGTGCGAGGACTCTGCATTCCTCATTAATTCTGGAACATGGCTGCACTGGTTCTATTCTAAACTTAGAGAATGGCGTTATGTGAGGCAAGTTGGTAAAATACAATGTCTTTCTAGCTCTCGTCGTTGCGGTATATGCCCATCGCAGACAATCGTCGCTCAATCCAGTCCGTCCGTAATAGTCTACGAACACCTTAGCCCATTCGCCGCCCTGACATTTATGACCCGTAACGGCATAACCGAACTTAGCTTTGAGGCAGTTATAATATTCGTCCACCTGTATGGCGTTAGAAAACTCTTCCGACCCTGGTTTTAAATTAGGGTTACGCATGCAGAAGTTTATATACAATGCACGACATTCATCTATAGACAAAGACGCTGCGCCGTTATATAACAAATCCAATAGAATCAAACAAGGTCGAGATTCTCCCAACGAATCTGTAACGACAATATTCTGAAAATTCAAGGTAATGTTTTTCCTGACTCTTTTACCACCTTCCTGTACATAGACAGGTGCAGTCTGAGAGACTTTCTGTCCGACAGACAAGACCGGGACGAACTCTCCGTTCATTCTGTCAAGATTATAATTGTTCTGCACGACCATCAGAACATCACCTTCGCGCAATTCCGGATTCATCTCACCATATAACTCCTGACGTATTTCTCGGTTATATTGAGAAGCTGATTGGTTAGAAAAACAAATGATAACACAATCATTCTTACCCGAAAGCCTTCTTTCCTGCATATATCTGTCGAGCAGTTCGTTATCAGGCAGTGACACCACATCGCCAACTTTTTCGTCAAAGACCAAGCGGTTACGTTTTTCAGACTCCAGCAGTCCGCGTATCTGCATAGCGTTTTTCAAGATGACACTATCGCCAGTCTGTCTCATGACTTCATCCAAGACCGCTTGTTTCACTTTCAGACCTTTAGCGATAAAGAATTCAGGATTCAATGCCTGAGAATCAGATTCGCCGACAGGTGGCAGCTGAGCCGGGTCACCCACAAAGATAATCTTTCCGCCAAAAGAAGGACGTGTAAAAGTAAGCAAATCGTCCATCAGATTATCCGTTCCGAATTGATACAGTTCCTGTTCCGACTTCGTTGAGGCAAGCATTGAAGCCTCATCGACTATAGCGACTATACTATCAGAAGCTTCTTTTATAGGGAAAATCAGCTTATATTCAGAATCAGCAATATCATTCACCTTTTTAACCTTTAATCCTGCCTTAGCATATATAGCCTTATGGATGGTAGTAGCATCATATCCAGTCTTTTTACCCAGAACGCGCGCCGCTCTGCCCGTAGGGGCCATCAACGCCACATCTCTATACTGCGATATAAAATCAGCTATCTGTTTGACCATGGTAGTCTTACCTGTACCGGCATAGCCTCGGAGAATGAACACCGAGGCATCACTATTCATAAAGTCTTTGATGCTGTCGAGGACCTGTTGTTGACGAGGGGTTAATACAATATTCATATAAATTATATCTTATGCACTTGGTTTGTTAACTGACTCCAAAGTTAATGAAATATTCTTCTTTTAAGCAAACATTTTCGCGTCTTTTTTAAAGACACAGCAAACATTTAGCTGTGAGCTGTGAGCTATGAGCCATCAGCTGTGTTTCAATGCATAAAGCCTTCACTTTTTTTTACACCACAGGTTTCCATAGCAGGATTCGAATTCAAGTTTAACTGTCTTACTCCTGTTCTGAGTTTCTGAGTTTTTGAGATTTTAATAGTCCCATCATGGGACTATTTCGTCTCAATACCGCTTCCACAGTAGATATTAAATTCTTCTTCATTAACAAACAAGATGCAATAGACTAGTCTCAATACCGCTTCCGCAGTAGAATTTGAATTCAAAAATACAAGCATATTGATAGACCTGAAATAGACTCAGAGTCTCAATACCGCTTCCGCAGTAGAATTTGAATTCTATATTTACTGAAAATAAAAATAAGTACTAACTTAAAGTCTCAATACCGCTTCCGCAGTAGAATTTGAATTCAAGATTTCTTTACATGAGGCTTCACTCCAATAATTGTCTCAATACCGCTTCCGCAGTAGAATTTGAATTCTACCATTATGGTGTTTTATAAAAAAATAGTGGAAATGTCTCAATACCGCTTCCGCAGTAGACTTTGAATTCTCATTAGAAACTCTTAAAGGTGCACCAAAGAAAGTGTCTCAATACCGCTTCCGCAGTAGAATTTGAATTCTAACAAAAACCATTTTGATTATAGAGGTCTAATGTCTCAATACCGCTTCCGCAGTAGACTTTGAATTCACATTTACTAATATGAAATTTTGGATAGCAAGAGATAAAGTCTCAATACCGCTTCCGCAGTAGACTTTGAATTCCTACTTGGTTTTGAGTTGGGGTTTCCAGCGCTTTTGTCTCAATACCGCTTCCGCAGTAGACTTTGAATTCCTCCGGAGATAACTGTTTCGAATTCGCAACGTATGCGTCTCAATACCGCTTCCGCAGTAGAATTTGAATTCTCTTAAAAGTATATAATGCTTATAAAGAAGCATTAATGTCTCAATACCGCTTCCGCAGTAGAATTTGAATTCCCTTAGCATTGATGCACTAATAATAGTGAGTATAACAGTCTCAATACCGCTTCCGCAGTAGAATTTGAATTCGTAAAAGAAAATTACCCTGAATATATAAACAATGTCTCAATACCGCTTCCGCAGTAGAATTTGAATTCTAAAATAAAAAATTGAATTACAAAAAGCCGACTTTTCAGGTCTCAATACCGCTTCCGCAGTAGAATTTGAATTCATTTTAAAATAGGAGATATTATTTATGACCGTTGGTCTCAATACCGCTTCCGCAGTAGAATTTGAATTCAAATTAATCAATTAAACAAATCTTTAAAAAAAGTAGTCTCAATACCGCTTCCGCAGTAGAATTTGAATTCAAACTGTTGATGGTGTTGAAATCGCCGTACCTACAAATGAGTCTCAATACCGCTTCCGCAGTAGAATTTGAATTCAGCTTGTTAATCAAGCACATAATCTCCGCCCTAGAATTCCTCGCAAAAGTAACAAAATAAACGACAACAACTTACTTTCTTACAAATAATTTTCGCAAATCCCCATACTGAATTTCTACTGTTTTTGACAAACACACAAAACAAAACTTCTATCATACTATAAATCAAACATTTAAACTCTTAAAAATCTTCGCAAATGTTTTTAACAATTAAATTACAAACAACTTTTGCGAAAAATACATCTTCTCATCATTTATGCATAACAATGAAAATCAAAGCACTATGTCAAAGAACAAACTACCCTCTCAATGAAATCTTCGCAAATGATTTGTTGTTTTTCATGAAAACACACATTTGCGAAGCTCATCTATCACAAAAATCATATTGAAAACAGATAAAACACCTGTCAATTAAGCATTTAGTCAAAATACATTTTTTCGCAAATGTTTTCCATAAAACTTGGTTTATTTTATAAGAACAACATTTGCATCTGTTCGCCTACATGGCTGATATACAATCT
>JAZQZR010000010.1:0-42616 GCA_045634185.1 Bacteroidales bacterium
TCTGAATGGAACTATCGTTGTCTCTCCCCATTCGCCTTCTGAGTTCTGGCCTGTAGCCACTGCGTAATAGTCTGTTTCTGGAGTAAGTTCTATCCATTCCCATACGTCAACCTCATACAATGGATATGGGTCTTCTTCGCGCAAATATTGTACGAATGCTTCCTCGCCTATCTCTTCGAAATATGATTTCTCTATCAGGCCATAGTGATATACAGCTGTCTCTGCGTTAGGTGTTGCTGTTGTTTTAACGGATGTATTTGTCAGAACTTCAACTACGATGTCGATGACTGAAGTGCCTGCTCCGCCAGATTGCTCTGTTGTGACTTTTGTCGTTACCAACTCGCCGAAGTTGCCGTCTGCATCTTTAGGAAGAGCATAGACTGTATATTCCGTATTTGGAACGAAGTCATCCCATGTGTGGGTATATTCTGAAGTCTTTTCGATACCCCACATAACGATCAATTCTTCCAGAGATGCTCCCATCATACTTGTCCACATTTCCATGTTTGACTGTGTGTCTGACAAGAGATGATATGATGCGCAGTCGTCGTTTGGAGTGAAAGTAGCTTCTATTGTTGTTGTTGTCACTTCGCCCAAAGTTATTTCAACTGATGGATTAAGTTCTGGAGCGTCTTCGCAGCTATGTTCTTGGATGCCGAATGGAGCGAGGTAATCGATGATTGTCTGAGCATCTGGGATTGGGTAGATGTCGATGTCTTGGAAAGCGATTGATCTGTCAGGAGCGATGAGGACAAAAGTAGGATATGAAGAGATGCCGTAGATATAGTCGACGTCACCGCCGCCACCGAATTGACCGATAGTTGGATATTCCACTTCATAACGTTCAGCCCACCATTGGCATACGTCATTGTTATCGACAGGAGAAATTTCCATGAAGAAAACCTCATGTTGGTTACAGCCCAAAGCCTTGTATGCTTCAACGACTTTAGGAGCCACTGTCTGACAAGGAGTGCAGTTCATGAAAAAGAAATCGATGAGAACATATTGACCTCTGTCCAAGATGTCAAAAAGTCTGATTTCTTCTCCGTAACAATCTGTAACAGTGAAGTCAACTGCTTCTGTCAGAGATGTTTGAGCTTTAACATTTATACATAAAAAAATCGCAATGATAAGAGTAAATAATTTTTTCATTTTAAATAAAATTTTGTGAATAATTTGATGGCAAAGATATGTTTTTTTCGCTTTTTCTAGGTAATAATTTATTATTTTTGTGCAATTTAATTTGTTATGGAAGAAAGTACACCATTAAGAAAAAGAGACATCATATTGAAAGGATTTTCCAAGCTTCTTAAGGAAGATAAGTTGAAAGCTGTGGCTGAATACATTGAAAATCCTAGTGAATTTATCAGTCTGTTAAAAAGTTTTTGGTATCAGGACAAGGATAAACAGAAACAATTTGACGAGTTCAGCGAGAATACCATTTCCAACTATCACGTGCCTTACGGCGTTTCTCCTAACGTCGTCATAAATGGTAAGACTTATATAGTGCCTATGGTAATTGAAGAGAGCTCTGTTGTGGCAGCGGCTTCTGCAGCAGCCAAGTTCTGGGGCGAGCGCGGCGGTTTCCACGCTGAGATTGTCGACGTGAAGAAAGTGGGCCAGGTGCATTTCTGCTGGAAAGGCGACAAGAAAATCTTGAACGAGCTTCTGCCTGAGATAAAAGCGGAGTTCCTGAAAAACACATCGTCTATAACAGAGAAAATGACGAAACGCGGAGGCGGCATCATCGACATCGAACTCATCGACCACACAGATAAAATAGCCGATTATTACCAGTTCCTCGTCACTTTCAACACCTGTGACTCGATGGGAGCCAACTTCATCAACTCTATACTCGAGACCTTCGGACGCACACTTCAGGACTTCTTCCTCCGACAAGAAAACCTGGAAGAGAAAGACAGACATGTTGAGATAGTGATGTGTATCTTATCTAACTACACACCGGAATGCCGCGTCAAGGTTTGGGTGGAATGCCCTACAAACCAACTCGACGGCGTTGACGAGAACCTCGACGGAAAAGCATTTGCAGAGAAATTCAAGAAAGCCGTCGATATCGCTAGAATCGACCCTTATCGCGCAACAACACATAACAAAGGCATCTACAACGGCATCGACGCCGTGGTCATTGCAACAGGCAACGACTTCAGAGCTACCGAAGCAGCAGGTCACTCCTACGCCGCAAGAGACGGCCAGTACAGAAGTCTCTCCTACGCTGAGATTCAAGACGATATATTCCGTTTCACCCTCGACGTGCCTCTCGCTTTAGGAACAGTAGGCGGACTTACTTCATTACATCCATTGGCAAAGAAATCACTGGAACTGCTCGGCAATCCTTCCGCTAAAGAACTGATGATGATTGCCGCAACAATGGGTCTAGCTAACAACTACGCCGCTGTCAAATCTCTGACAACAAAAGGAATACAGCAAGGTCACATGAAAATGCACCTCGCCAATATCCTCAATCAACTCGGAGCATCAGAAAAAGAAAAGACTCAAGCAACAGAATATTTCAATGACAAAACCGTCTCCTATTCTGAAGCTGAAAGCTTTTTGAGAAGAATTAGGAGTTAGGAATTCCATTCACTTTGAACTTTGAACTTTAAACTATGAACTTTAAATCTCATGGCAAATTCTTATTGACGGGTGAGTATCTCGTTTTGAAAGGAGCGACGGCATTGGCTCTTCCTTTGAAATTTGGTCAGAGCATGGATGTCGAGACTTTGGATAAAGACGAGAATCTCATTTATTGGAATGCATATATAAAGTCAACAGACAACGGACGACAGACGACAGATTCGGAAACGAATTGGTTTTCTGCCGTTTTAAACAAAACTGATTTCAGCATTGTCAGCAGCGACGACATTGAAAAGGCAGAACGTCTGTCTAATATCTTAAAACAAGCTAAATTGTTAAACAACAATATCTTCACTGAAGATAACGACTATAGGTTCCAGTGTCACCTCGATTTCAACCCGCAATGGGGACTCGGTTCTAGTTCTACATTAATCAGTAACATATCCGAATGGGCTAATGTAAATCCTTATCAGCTACTGAGTTCAACATTTAAAGGTTCCGGCTACGACATCGCATGCGCAAAAGCCGAAGGCCCTATATTTTATAATGTCAACAGACAACAGACAACAGACAACGGACCGATAGTAAGGGAGACCGATTTCAATCCGCCTTTCAAAGACAATCTGTATTTCATATATCGAGGTCTCAAACAAAACTCATCTAATGAAGTCAAAGCATTCCTCGACAAGAAAAAAAATTTCGAGGAAGAAGTGAAATCAATATCCAAGATAAGTGAGATTTTACCTGATTTACAAACACTCAGAGACTTCTGCTATTTCATCAAGATTCACGAAGAAATAATGTCGAAGTGTTTGGAACAAAAACGATTAAAGAAATATTTCAGCGATTTCGAAGGTGAGATAAAATCACTCGGAGCATGGGGCGGCGACTTTTTCATGGCCGCGACAGAATGGGACTTCGAAAAAACTAAAGACTATTTTGAAAACAAAGGCCTAAATGTGGTCCTTAAATATAAAGATATCGTATTGTAAATTATTCGATTTAAACCTTGAACTTGATGAATAACAACCAAATAATAAAACGCAGTCCATCCAATATAGCAATTGTAAAATATTGGGGGAAACATGGGAATCAGCTTCCTAACAATCCTTCTATAAGTTTTACTTTAAACAACTGTTACACAGAGACTAAAGTTACTTATTCCAAAGGTGAAAATCCTAATGAGATAGAAATGGATTTTTATTTTGAAGGAAAAGAAAATCAAGCGTTTAAAGCCAAGATTGAGAAATTCTTACAAGGAAACAAAGAACATTTCACTTTCTTGAACGGACTTCATCTGAATATAGAAAGCTATAATTCATTTCCACATTCATCAGGAATCGCATCAAGCGCATCATCTATGAGCGCATTGATACTCTGTCTGTTAGGAATAAAAGACAAAGAAATAAACTTACAGGAAGCATCATATCTTTCAAGACTGGCATCAGGAAGCGCTGCTCGCTCCGTTTATCCTACCATGACTTTATGGGGCAAGACACCTTCATTGGCAGAAAGCTCCGATGAATATGCAATTTCCATCGCCGATATTATTCATCCAGTCTTCAAGTCATATCACGACAGCATATTGATTGTCAGTTCAAAAGAGAAAAGCGTCTCAAGCAGAGCAGGTCATTCTTTGATGAACGACCATCCTATGGCTGAAAGCCGTTACGCTACAGCAAGAAAAAACACTGAAGATTTATTAACAATACTTAAACAAGGTGATTTAGAAGGATTTATAAAAATAGCAGAAAGCGAAGCCAACCAACTCCACGACTTGATGGCGACCTCCACACCTTCTTACACTTTGAAAGAACCTAATACGATAAATATCATCGACAAGATTCTAGAATTCAGGAAAGAGACTTGTCTACCAATATGTTACACATTAGACGCAGGTCCTAATGTACATCTTCTCTACCCTGACTCATGTTCCGAACAAGTTCATGTCTTCATTGAAGAAGTCTTGAAAAACTATTGTTTCAACAACAAATGGATTGACGACTGTAATGGATAACAGAAAATATAACGGCAAAGTCATTTTATTTGGCGAATATTCGATGATATTCGGCTCTAACGCCTTGCTAATACCTTATTACTCAGTGTGTGGCGAATGGAGCACCGTCATCAGTCGTCCTTGTGAAAGCGGCGTTGAGTCGAACAGAAATCTCTTAAAATATTTTGATTATCTCCGTAAGGATGACAGATTCAGGATTTTAGATTTAGAAAAGATGGAGATGGAGCTAAACGCCGGATTGTTCTTCGACTCCAATATCCCTACCGGCTATGGTGTTGGCAGCTCTGGCGCATTGGTAGCAGCCATCTACGACAGATTCAAATTAATCGAGATAAAAGAGACTGACAGATTAATCGAATTTCTTGCTGCGATGGAGAATTATTTTCATTGCAGCAGCTCCGGCATCGACCCACTGCAATGTTATTTCGGAAAACCATTTGTTTTGAATGGACAACGGACAACAGACAACGGACAACAGATTTTATCTAATGACTTCATGTCGGATGACATCCACATCTTTTTGATTGACACCAAGATAACCAGTCCGACCGCTCCATTGGTAAATATTTTTAAGGAAAGAAGAAAAGACAATATTTATTTAGAGAAATTCAACAACAGATATGTCCCTCTTGTAAATAATTGTATCTCATCATTGATTGAGAAAAATGACAATGAATTTTTCAACAATGTATCTCTATTATCAAAGATGCAGACCGAGATGTTAGGACACACCATTCCTGAAAATGTTAAAGAATTTTTCTTTTTCGACATCAATAAGGATGGATTCCAGATAAAATTATGCGGAGCTGGCGGAGGAGGATTCCTTCTAGGGTTCACAAATGATATAGAGAAAACAAACAAATATTGGCAAAAGACTGAATATCAGATTCATTGGGTAAAATAATTTTATCAAAAAAGATAAAATTGTGGTATAATATTTGAATATTTCAATACGTTACTTTAAAGAATTAAATCAAACTAATAAAACTAAATTAAAACTTATCAAGATGAAAAAACAAATTTTAACCTTAGCAGTCATTTTATTATTAGGTGTAACTGCATTTGCTCAAAACGGAATTACTAGCATCCAACAGCTTCCAACAAAATCACAAGAATTCATCAAGACCTATTTCAACGATTACCAAGTCAGTTATGTATTGACAGACAAAGAATTTGCCGATGTTGATTATAAAGTTCGTTTTGAAAACGGAACAGAAATAGAGTTCAATGCAAAAGGCGAATGGACAGACGTAAGCGGAAAACAAAACTGTATCCCAACAGGATTTATCTTAAATGAAATAACAGAATACGTCAACACTATTCATAAGGATGTATGTATCACTGACGTAGAAAGAGAATTTAACCGTATCACAGTAGAACTCAGCAACAAGCTAGAATTAGAGTTCAACTCAAAAGGCAAGCTCATCTCATACGACGATTGATAAATAAAACCTGATTTACTATGTCGAAGGCATCATTTACATTATTGATTTTAGGTCTTATAGTTTTTACTAATATCAATATTTCTACAAAAAATAAATCTAGAAAAAATACTGTAAGTATCATTGCCGTTGGCGACAACTTAATACACAATTCAGTTTTAAAATCAGGTAGAATCAACGACAGCACATACAATTTCAATCGGCTTTTTGATATCATGAAAAATGATTTTCAAGAAGCCGATCTTGCTATCATAAACCAAGAAACCATATTAGGCGGCAGTTTTATGCCTTACGACGGTTATCCTAATTTCAACTCACCTAATGAATTAGGCGATGCCATGATTGAAGCCGGCTTTGACGTCATCCTTCAAGCATCAAATCACACTTTAGATGTTGGCGTTAGAGGCATTGAAAACTGCATCGACTATTGGAAGAAACAAAAAGGCATCACTTATCTAGGCATTAACGAAAGTCAGGCAGAGAAAGACGACATTAAGATTGTTGAAAAGAACGGCATCAGGTTCGCTCTTCTCAACTACACCTACGGACTTAATGGTCACATACTTCCAAAAGACAAATCATATTTAGTCAATTTAATTGACACCGCTTTAATCATAAAAGATTTACAAAAGGCAGAACAAATCGCGGATTTCACAATAGTATTTCCACATTGGGGTGTGGAATATGTGTATCAACCAAACAAACATCAAAAAGCATTAGCCAAAATAATGACAGAATATGGCGCCGACTTGATAATAGGCACGCATCCACATGTGCTTCAGCCTATTGAATGGGTTAGATCTGACAATGGAAATAAATCATTATGTTATTATTCACTAGGCAATTACACTTCCGGACAGAAAGCGACACCTAGAGTCCTGGGCGGGATGGCTAAGATAAAAATATCCAAAGTAAAGGACTATGTCTATATTGAAGAAGCTGAGATTGTTCCAACGATAACACATTATGAATGGGTTAACGGAACCAGTCTGCATCAGACATATAAATTATCCGATTACACAGAGAATCTCGAAAAAAGGCATTCGCTTAATTATTACGACAGTACATTCTCCTTCAACGCGATACAAAAACTTGCATACGACATTGTAGGAGAATGGATTAAAGAATGACATCAATAATACATGATGTTCAAATCAGGATTCTTCATCCTTAGAAGTTCTATATGCTTATTCTTAATCTTTGTCTTATAAGCCTTCAAGTGTTTCAATGATGAGAGATTTTCCAATGTAACAACACTCTTAACGCCAGTATTAACTATTGACAAATCCTCCAATGACTCAAATCCGGCAAGAGGTTTCAGATTGCTTACTGATGTTCCTGCAATATTAAGTACCTTGATATTCTTCAATCCTGCGATAGGATGCAAATCAGCGACTGGAGTATTCTCGATATTAAGATTCTTCAACATTGACAGATTAGATAGAGGCATAATATTATCCACAGGATTACCGCTTACAGATAATATTTCCAGATATTGCTTATCTGATAATGGAGACAAATCCTGAATCTGATTATTATTGACCACCAACTTCTTAAGAAAAACCATCTGTGTCAATGGCTCGAGAGTGTAAACAACATTATCAGCATCAATGACTATTTCTTCCAAATTTATAATAGACTGAAGCTGTTCTGCTGTAGGATTTGAGTTACACAAGAAGTGGTTATTGAATATCTCGCGCCATGTGTCATCAAGATTTCCCCACCAGAGACGAAGGTCATCAGTCTGATAAATCACTACTGCCTGTCGTTGAATCTTTCTCAATTCAATGACATCCTCCGTTGATACGCTTGATCCATCGGCATAGATTTTTGTAAGGGCATTAATCTCATGAAGAGGGCTCAAAGATTCGACATTAGTATTTTCGATATTTAACTCTCTAAGATTCTTATTACTTGACAAAGGAGTCAAATCTGAAACTATTGTACCGCTTATATTCAACGACTTAAGATTATGTAATCCATAAAGTGGAGATATATCATCAATCTTTGAGTTAGAAAGATCGAGATATTCCAAGTTTGTCAGACGACTTATTGGCGATACATCCTGCATATAATGATCCACTCTAAGATTTCTGATGTTGATAATTGCATGCAACTCTTCTTTTGTTGGGTTAATGCTTGTATTAGCATGATCTTTCAGAATAGTTTTCCAGAAAGAAGGAAGTTCGTTCCACCATGACAAGAGCGCTTCACTTTCATTTATCACCAGAACATTAGGATTATTCATCTTATATGTATCAGCCATTTCCTTAGAAACCAATGAATTGTCGCAATATATTTTTGTAAGATGAGGCATATTGCCCAACACATTGATATCTGTCACAGGAGTATTGGAGAAATTGATTTCATTAAGTCTGTCCAAGTTGGAAAGTGAAGATAAATCAGACACTTGAGTGTTTTCTATATTCAGGAAATGAAGATTAACCAAGCCTTGCAAAGATGTCACATCAGACAATAAAGTATTGCTGACATTAACATCATAAAGTTTAAGAATGTCCTTCAAAGGAGTTATATCACTCATCTTTGTTCCCGACAAGTTCAATGTGCTTAAGTTAGAACATCTTGCCAAGGCAGAAATATCATAAACATCTGTATTTGAAATAGACAAAGATGTAAGATCCTTAAAATATCCGACTACTGAAATATCATTTATTCTAACATTATCTGCCTTAAAATCTTGAACTACGTTAGCATATTTCAGATTAGAGATGTCGGTAATATAAGTGTCACTGATATTTAATTCCCTTATTTTATTAAGGTTACGAATAGGATTTATATTACGTACATTTGTACCTGAGCAATCGAGGGAACGAAGTTCCGACAATTCTGCCAATGGATCCAGATTTTCTATATCCTTATTTCCTGACACATTGACTTCAGTTGTTTTAGCTATCTGGGCAAGTATCTCATACACAGGAGTCAACGATGTATAGATAGTGTCGTTTACCCAACGAGAAACCACCTCATCAATATAGACGATAGTATCAGGTCTATGTCCATAAAGCTCATCGATACGATCCATTGTCATAGTATCCTTATCAACAATCATGAATGTATCTTGAAGAAGCACAGGACGTTTTGCAAGGATTGTGAAAGCGTCGCCAAGAATCATATTGATTTGGCTCATTGATATTGTGTCGTTGACATAAACATCTTTGCCAAGATATTCTTTCCATGGCTTTGACATTGAATTCCACCATGTAAACAACTCGTCTTTTGCGTTAGGCTTTGTTGTATAGAAACTTACTATCTTAAGTTCTTTTTTATATGGGTCGATATTGATTTCGAGGAATCGTTTTATGGTGTTATTTATAGTATCGCCAATTATATTACGGCCTGCTATTTTACGAGCCATTTCCACTTTAAAGAAAGGCTCACCCATTTCATTCAACTGAGGTGTAATATTCTGAATCTCAAATTGAAACTTGACATTATCGAAGAAGAAATCGATATCTTTAAGATAAGCCTGAACATCCTTATTTATAGATGTTCCACGATTTTCATCGAGGTCATCCTCAACCTGAACGTTCTCATCTCTAAATATCTTATTATAACTCTCTTTAAAGATGATATCCTTTTCCTGTGCAGACACTCTAGGGTCACCGATAAAGTTAAGCGTCTCTTGAAGATAGTTAACCATTTGATGGATTTGGATTTCATTTTCCGCTTTTTCATCTTCGGTAAACGCCAAGTCTTGCGCATTCACGCATAATGTTGACAATAGTAATATCAGGAATATTGTTGTTTTTTTCATTTTTTATTTATTGAGATTTGGTTGATAGAATTTCAGAAGTTCTTCTTTTTCATTATCTTTCAAGAAAATAAGATTTGATATTAACCAGCCTGTATTATATCCACTTCTATTAAACCACGATACTTCGAAATACCAGTTATCGATTTGGAAGACATGAAACTTCTCGCTATTAACTTTTTCGAAGACGAGGTTACCATTTTTTATCTCATAAAAGAACAAGGTAAGATAATCCGTTGAATAAGATTCTGACGCATAATATTCTACGCATTCAGGAGTTTTGAACACCTTATGAATATTCATGAAATCGAGTTCATGGCTCATTGGATGGAGGAAATGCTTCTCCTGCTCAGCGATGTCGCCTTTAGGGAAGAGTTTGCTAAACTCAGGAAAATAAACATTTGTCAGCACCCATTTTGAGCCTAGGTTTTCCTGTTCGATAGCGAATATCATGCTGATATCGACGCTTTCGCCTTTCCATTTGAAAGTTGCAGAAACCTCGGAATACCATTTGCCGCCGAGGAATTCAAAGTAATTAGAATTTGTTTCTGTGAGGTCGGCGATGAAGAAGTCGCGCAATGAGCCGTTGGTTCTCTGGTTTTCCATATCGAACAGCAGCGGCAAAACACTTTTACGCTTTTGTCTGTCGCGATAGTCAGGAGAGTCGGGATTCAATTTTTTTCCATATTGGTCTTCCTCATAATTAAAACGACTGATAAACTGGCTCATCTGTTTCGTCATTGTATACAAGGCTCTTTCATCAGTTTCCACATCACCTAGATTATTATACACCTGGGCATCAGTTGTTTTAATTAAAGCCACCAATACCAATAAAGTCAAAAGACGCAAAATATTCTTCATCACAATTATTTTATAAAAAAATTAAAAAATAGCCCTGAACGAATCAGAGCTACTTAATTATTTAACTATCAATGAGTTGTTTCTTTAACTCTCATATCACCCAACAAGACATCCCAGAATCCGATGAGACGGCCACCGATTTGGGTCTCTTTACGTTTCACATAGACTGTGATATCTTTTTTGGTTGTATCCTGATATATGAGACGACCTTCTTTATCGTAGCCTTTAAATGTCTGGAACACTGTGATAACACCGACATAAGTTCCATCAGGCTGACGTTGCAAGTCGCTGACGTATTCTATTTTATACCAGTCTATCTCGACGCGGTCGTAGTTGAGGCGCATCAATCTTTCAAGATATTGACGTACCTTATAATACATGACTTCGTTTGTTGTCAATGAAGAGACGCCGATTTCAGCATCTGGAGCGAAGAGTTCTTCAGCGCGGTCGATAACTCTGTTAGCCTCACTCCAAGGAGTTTCTTTAGAACCAACGATTTTGATATATTTACTAAGGTCACGAACTTTTTCAAGAGCAAGACTGTCAACAGCTTGCTTACGTTCTGGACTTAATTCCTGCGCTTGAGTATTACCGATAAAGAAAATACCGAATAATAATGTCAATAATATCTTTTTCATGGCACTTTATTTTTTAATTAATTCTAACTCAGTGATTTTATTGTTGTTGTCGTATTTGATATTATAAATACCGACATTAACTTTCTTTTGGTCTTTGATATAATTCAAATATCTCTCTGCTGTTGTAGGAGCATCATAATCAATGATATCGCCTACATGATAGATGATAATCAAAACTGGAACATCAGGTGATGCGAACATCTTCAAAGCTTCAGCGATTTTTTCGTTAGCAGTCTCAGCATCAGGAGCAGCAGCTATGATAGCGAAATAATCTTGCAATGTTGTCACTGGTTTCATCTTATTCTGTTCTTCCAACAGACGTAATCGCTCTTCTTCCGCAAGACGAGCTTCTTCAGCAGCTTTACGGTTTAATTTTTCTTTTGCCTTTACAATCAACTCGTCAATTTCTGGATTTTGGAAATCTGCCTTCTCAATTTCATCAACGCGAGCTTTTTGTTGTTCTAAAGTCCATTGTGTTTCATCATTGATAATAGCATTCAAATCTTTCTTGGCTTGCTCTATCCTAGCCTCATATTCTTTTTTTGCCAATTTCTTTTTACTTCCACAACTAGTTGTTCCTCCAATAGTTACAAGTGCAAGCATCGCAATCATAACTAAGTTCTTAATGTGTAATTTCATAGTCTTTTAAAATTAAAAATTTAGCTACGCAAAAATAATAAATTTGGAATTAAAATCATAACTATTTATATAAAAAATAATTAACATTTTACAAATAAAAACGACAGCATAATTAGATTCGTATAATGAAAAAAGAAATATTTTTGCAGTATGACAAAACACTACAACATACCAGTATTTTTACCCGAACTCGCTTGCCCTTATCGCTGCGTGTACTGCAACCAATTCAGCATTACAGGATTGAACGATATCGTTAAAGCAGAAGACGTCAAACATATCATCGACAGTCATTTGTCTTCTTTCAAAGAAGAGAACCGCTTTGTGGAAGTCGCTTTTTTCGGCGGCAACTTCACCGGACTTCCTCTCCAGATGCAGAACGACTATCTTGATGCAGTGCAGCCTTATCTCGACAAAGGATTAATTAATGGTATTCGTTGTAGCACCCGCCCCGATTACATAACGCAACAACGCGTTAAAGAAATCAAGCATCTCGGCATGCTCAACATAGAACTCGGAGCTCAAAGTACCGATAACGAAGTCTTAAAGCATTGCAAACGAGGACATTCATTCGAAGACATCGCTGAAGCGTCACAGATAATTCTTTCCGAAGGAATCACATTAGGACTACAGATGATGATAGGTCTGCCTTCTAGTTCGGAGGCGACAGACATGCAGACGGCAGAGGATATTGTCAGACTCGGCGCAAAAGAAACACGCATCTACCCTTGCATAGTAGTGAAAGACACCGAACTGGAAATAATGCACAATTCAGGAGAATATCAGGCTCTCACTATTGAAGATGCCGTCAGACGCTCCGCTAAACTATATTCTTATTTCACCGAAAATGACGTTAAAGTTTTAAGAATAGGGCTTCATACTTCCGACGAATTAGACAGCACTGCTTACGTCGCAGGTCCTTATCATAAGAATTTTGCTGAAATGGTTTTCAGTCATATCTGGAAAGAGAAATTTGAAAATATCAAAACTGAAAGTAAAAACATAATCATCAACGTTCCTGAATCGCAGATAAATCATGCTATCGGATGGAAAGGCGGAAATAAGAAATTATTGTCAGAAAGGTTTGATAATGTTGAATTTAAGTCGCAGAGACACAGAGACGCAGAGACACAGAGTCAATTTGATTTTACCATAACTTCAAAAGAGGAACTTCCGACAATCATCGCAGACGGAAGAATGCCTGAAGAAGCGAAAAAAAATCTTAAAAAATTAGGCGATGTCTTATTCTTGAATCCTACTGAAATAACTTATAAATCAATATCCGCTCACCCTGATATTTTCTTTTTTCAAACAGAAGACGGTTTAATTTATGCGCCTAACGCGCCGAAGAGAATAGTCAAGGAGTTGAAGAAAAGAAAAATAAAACTGACAGAAGGAAAGAAAGAAGTCGGGAAAAAATATCCGGAGACAGTTCCTTATAATGCAGTCGGAATCGGCGATACTTTGATACATAATTTAAAACACACCGATTCCACAATTTTGTCTTTATATAAAAATCATATCCATGTAAATCAAGGATATACAAGGTGTAATCTTTTGGCTTTGAATGAGAATGCTTTTATAACGTCGATGGAAGACTACAAGACTACAAGACTACAAGACTACAAGTTGGAAGACGCAGAGACGCAGAGACACAGAGACACAGAGACACAGAGTCTGGGTTCAAAGTTCAAGGTTCAGAGTAGAGACGCGTCAACGATGTCATTTATAAAGCAAAACGAAAACACTTTTACAGAGGACATCGTTGACACGTCTGTACAAAAGTTCGTTCTCTACATCGACCCAAGACAGATAAAATTAGAAGGTCACGACCATGGATTTTTCCCAGGATGTTGCGGCGTTTGGAAAAACAATCTCATCGTTTGTGGCAGCACTAAATATTTAAAAGAAAAAGAAGAATTAGACAGATTCCTAAAAGATAATAATTTCAACCTCATCGAATTATACGACGGAGAATTGGTGGATGTGGGAAGCGTTTTTTTCAATTGAAAATTGAAAGATGTTTTTAGCTGTCAGCTATCAGCTATCAGCGGTCAGCATTGTAGGGATGTGATTTATTGCGTCCAAATTAGCAGAATATTATTACTTAGCGGAATATCATTACATTGATTTACAATTTATTAATATAGCTTTAATTAAAAATTGTAATCTCCATCTTACAATTTTTAAAAAAAATGCAACTTACATCTTGCAATTTTAAAAACATCTCTATAAACAAATAATAACCAATGGTTTAAAAATATATTTTTTAGATTATGATTGTTTATATCTCTAAATATACGACTCTGAATTTATATTCATCACCAAATTCTTCTATGTATTTTTTCACTTGACGTAGATGTCGTTTCATATAATATGCGGCGTAGCTAGTCCACACCACAACAATATTATAGTCATAGTTGTCAAGTGTTTTTATGATTTCATCTTTATTGTTTTCATCAACATCAAACAAATCAACATAATTGTAAAAATTCACGACTTCGGAAATCGTATCGTTATAAACGTTTCTCTGAAAAATAGGGACATCTTCGTAAACATCAAGCATTTTCGCATTTCCATAACAAAGTTCATATCCACCTACACACTGAGTGTTTTTGTCAAACATGATTGTCTGTATAATTGATGCCGAAGTCTTATATCTCAGTCTCCATCTATTTGTACAATATTGTTCGTCGTACAAAAAACTATTGTAAAGCGAAGTATCGATTTTACATGAAATATAGTCACAATCAGGAAAGTATTTAGACCATTTTATATCAGACTCTTCCATATCATATTTCACAAAAGGTGCCACCGCCATATCCCAAACAGCATGGCACGACGATAGTGACAATGTTAAAAAAAATGCCACAAAATATAACAGTGTCTTTTTCATATGATAAAAAATAATGTTTCGCATTGCAAATGTAAAAAACTAAGAAGGAAAAAGCAATATAGCAAATCAGATTTTTAATCTTAAAAATCTTGTTGACTTGTTGTCTTGTAGTCTTGTTGACTTTTCTTATCTTTGCAACAAACATTTCCTTATGAAAAAGATAGAACTTTTATCGCCGGCGAAGAATCTGGAAGTTGGCATCGCTGCCATCAACCATGGAGCCGACGCTGTATATATTGGCGGTCCGAGTTTCGGAGCGCGTGAGAAAGTAGGCAACAGCATAGAAGACATAGAAGCTCTGTGCAAACATGCAGCTCTCTTCGATGCAAAAGTATATGTCACGATGAACACTTTGTTGTTCGACAACGAGTTAGAAGACGCTCGCAAGCTCGCTTACGACTGCTGGAACGCAGGCGTCGATGCGCTCATAGTACAAGATATGGCACTATTGAATATGGACATGCCTCCTATCGCTTTGCACGCTTCTACTCAGTGTCATAACATCGAAGCCGAGAAAGTAAAGTTCTTGGAAGACGTAGGATTCTCGCAAGTTGTGCTCGCCCGCGAACTCAGCATCGAACAGATAAAAGACATTCGCTCAAAGACGACAGTCCCGTTAGAATATTTCATCCACGGCGCATTGTGCGTTTCATACAGCGGACAGTGTTATCTCAGTCACGTCATCGGCGGTCGTTCTGCAAACAGAGGAGCCTGCGCACAACCTTGCCGCCTCGCTTGGAATCTTGAGAACAAAGATGGTAAACGCCTGATTAGCAACAGACATCTTCTTTCATTAAGAGACTTGAATAACTCTAAAAACATAGAAGAACTCATCGATGCTGGTATCTCTTCTTTCAAAATTGAAGGTCGTCTGAAAGACATCGATTATGTCAAAAACGTCACTGCTTATTACAGAAAAACGATAGACGAAATCATTGCAAAACGCGATGACATCTGCAGAAGCTCACGTGGAGAAAGCAATCCTACTTTCTATCCAGCACCAGAGAAATCATTTTCAAGAGGTTTCACCGACTATTTCATCCATGGAAGACAAAAGTATATCGACGCTCCTTATTCTCCAAAATCAATGGGCGAATATCTCGGCACGATAGAGAAAGTCAAAAATAAATCCATCACCATCAAGACAGGAAAAGAACTCCATAACGGCGACGGACTTTGTTTCTTAGACAGAGAAAACAATCTCTTGGGATTTAATGTTAATGCTGTCAGTAGAGACGCGTCAATGTCACCTGCAATAAAACACATTGACACGTCTAAGAATAGACAAATTCAACGTCAAACCATTACGAGCAATACCGACATCTCTATGGCGACGCGATTCAAGATTGAAGGAAGCAAGATTTTCAGAAATTCTGATTTAGTTTGGCAGAAAGAAGTCGAGAAATCCAATGGCAACAGAAAACAAAAAATCAGTCTGAAATTTACCGACACCGAAGACGGATTTGCATTGTCAGCGAAATTATATAACGAAGAATGTGAATACATTACAACAAATATTTCAATAGAGAAAGAAGTCGCGATTAACACAGAAAAGGCGTTAGATAATATTAAAAGCAAGTTATCACAATGGGGAGATACGGAATTTGCGGTAGAAGAGATAGATGTTGATTTTAAAGACTACAAGACTACAAGACTACAAGACTACAAGTCAGAGCCAATGACCAACAGCCAACAGCCAATAGCTTATTTTATTAGAGCTTCGGTTTTAGGCGAGATGAAGAAGGATTTGGTGGAGAAATTAAAATCTTATCTCATTGAGAAACATCGTAATGAAAGAGAATGTAGAGACGTCACCCCTGTGGCGTCTAACAATGTCACCCCTGTGGCTTCTAACGTGGTTTATCCTAAAGATAAATTAACATATCTCGGCAATGTCATCAATAGGAAATCGAGGGAATTTTATGAGATGCACGGCGTTACAGACATCGAAGATGGTTTGGAGAAATTACGTTCTAATGAGGAATTGGTAGTGATGACGACAAAACACTGTGTTCGTTATGCTAACAATATATGCTGCAAGGAGATAGGCAAGCCAGCAGAGTCATTATATCTCTTCAACGAAAAGGGCCGATTCAGACTAGATTTCGATTGCAGAAATTGTTGTATGAAAGTGATAAAAGAAAAATAAAAATCATTATTTTTGTAGGTCAATTTTGATTTAAAAATAAAACAGATATAATATGTACAGAACACATACTTGTGGAGAACTTCGTCTTGCTGATGCAGGAAAAGAAGTCGTTTTAAGCGGTTGGGTGCAACGCGTCCGTGACAAAGGCACTCTCTTATGGATTGACATCCGCGACAGATACGGATTGACACAGCTCTTCCTTCAAGAAGGCGTCAGTTCAGCAGAGGTGATGGAAAAAGCTCGTACTTTAGGACGTGAGTTCGTCATCCAAGCTAAAGGAACAGTAATCGAAAGAGAATCAAAGAATCCAAATATCCCAACAGGAGAAATCGAGATACAGCTCAACGAGTTGAACATCTTGAATGCAAGTAAGACTCCTCCTTTCACAATTGAAGACAAATCAGACGGCGGCGACGACCTCCGTATGAAATACCGTTACTTAGACTTACGTCGTAATCCTTTGAAGAACAATCTTATCTTACGTCATAACGTAGCTATCGAGACAAGAAGCTATTTGTCAGAACAAGGATTTATCGAAGTCGAGACACCATGTTTGATTAAATCGACACCAGAAGGAGCACGCGACTTCGTCGTTCCATCACGTATGAATCCAGGCGAATTCTACGCTCTTCCACAGTCACCACAACAATTCAAGCAATTATTGATGGTCGCTGGTTTCGACAAATATTTCCAAATCGTACGTTGTTTCCGTGACGAAGACCTTCGTGCTGACCGTCAGCCAGAGTTCACACAAATAGACTGTGAAATGTCATTCGTTGAACAAGAAGACGTTTTGAACACATTCGAAGGTTTGGCAAAACATCTCTTCAAGAAAGTCAAAGGATTAGAATTCGACAAGTTCCCACGTATGACATGGCACGACGCTATGAAATATTACGGCAGCGACAAGCCAGACATCCGCTTCGACATGAAGTTTGTTGAGTTGACAGACTTGGCACAAGGCAAAGGTTTCCCTGTATTCGACGACTCAGAAATCGTTGTAGCTATCAATGCAAAAGGCTGTGCATCATACACACGTAAACAAATCGATGCATTGACAGACTTCGTCAAGAGACCACAAGTCGGCGCTAAAGGTTTGGTTTATGTTAAATATAATGAAGACGGCAGCATCAAGTCATCAGTAGATAAGTTCTACACACCAGAAGATTTGAAGACATGGTTGGACCGTTGCGGCGCAGAAGCAGGCGACATGTTGCTCATCTTATGCGGCAAGACAATGGAAGCAAGAGAACAGATGAACTGCTTACGTCTTGAAATGGGTAACCAACTCGGACTTCGTAACCCAGACGACTACAAGCCATTATGGGTTATCGACTTCCCACTTTTGGAATGGGACGAAGAGACACAAAGATACTACGCAAAACACCACCCATTCACAGCACCTAAGCCAGAAGACGAATATCTTTTGGACGAAGACCCAAGCAGATGGGCAGAAATCAGAGCTAACGCTTACGACATCGTATTGAACGGCGTTGAAATCGGCGGCGGTTCTGTTCGTATCTTCAACCGTGACTTACAAAACAAGATGTTCCGCACTTTAGGCTTCACCGATGAAAGCGCACAAGCACAATTCGGTTTCTTGATGAACGCCTTCGAATACGGAGCACCACCACACGCAGGTCTGGCATTCGGTTTCGACAGACTTTGCTCATTATTCGGCGGACAAGAAAGCATCCGCGACTTCATCGCATTCCCTAAGAACAATATGGGTCGCGACGTCATGACAGAGTCACCATCGACTATTGCCGACGCTCAACTTGAAGAATTACAGATTAAATTAGATTTGAAATAAAATAATGTAGAGACGCACAGCCGTGCGTCTCTGTTTTTAAGACGCCACAGGGGTGACGTCTCTACATAAAAGAACAATCAATATGAAACGTGCATTAGTATTAACAGGCGGCGGCGACTGTCCAGGTCTGAACGCCGTGATAAGAGCCATCGTGAAGAGAGCCTCACAGGAGAAAGACTGGGAAATACTCGGCAGCATACAAGCATTCAACGGAGTGTTATGGGAACCATCAGAGATAGTTCGTTTAACTCCTGAAAGCGTGAGAGGAATCCACTTCAGAGGCGGCACCATTTTAGAGACAACAAACAAAGGCGGCCCGTTCTCATGGCCAGTAAAAAATAATGACGGAACATGGACCACTGTTGACCGTTCTGATGAGATGATAAGAAAGCTCCAATATATGGGCATCGACTGTGTCATCAATATCGGCGGCGACGGCTCACAGAGAATATCTAAAAAGTTATTCGACAAAGGATTAAACATCATAGGAGTACCTAAGACTATAGACAACGACTTATCTATGACCGACAGCACCTTCGGTTTCCAGACCGCTGTCGAGATAGCCACCGAGTCGGTCGACAAACTCGTCACGACAGCGGCTAGCCACAACCGCGTCTTTGTATTAGAGGTGATGGGTCGCGACGCCGGATGGATTGCTTTAAACGCAGCCGTCGCGGGCGGAGCAGAGGTATGTCTCCTCCCTGAATTCCCTTACGACATCGAGAAAGTAAAAGAGAAACTGGAAAGCAGATTCGTCAACGACAGAGGATTCGCCGTTGTAGTGATATCAGAAGGCGCAAAACCTAAAGACGGACAACAAGTCTTTGAAGTAAGTAAAGAAGTAGGTTACGAGAACGTGAAACTCGGCGGCATCGGACAGAAATTCATCGAACAGATGAAAGCTGCAGGTTTCAAACACGATATGCGTGAGACAACATTAGGTCACCTCCAAAGAGGCGGCGTGCCAGTGGCATACGACAGAGTGCTCGCATCACAATTCGGCGTCAAGGCATTCGAAATGGTTCTCAACCAAGAATATGGCAAGATGGTGGCATATCGTCATCCTAACATCATCTCCGTACCATTGGAAGACGCAGTGGCAAAGATGAACTTCGTCACAATGGACAACGACCTGGTAAAAACTGCCATGGGACTTGGAATCTCATTAGGCATTTAAAGACATAGAGACACAGAGACCCAAAGACGCAGAGAACCACTTTGCGTCTTTGGGTCTTTATGTCTTTGGGTCTTTAAAGGATATTCATTCTATTCGCGTCTTGTTTCAGAAAGACGAAAAACATCAGACTAAACATAAGAAGGCTGGAGCCTCCGTAACTGAGGAACGGCAACGGGATTCCGATAACAGGAAGCAGACCTATTGTCATTCCGATGTTTACCATCAGATGGAAAAATATTATCGACGCTATGGCATAGCCGTATATTCTGCTGAACGGTGAGCGCTGCCTTTCTGCCAGAAGTATTATCCTCACCAACAAAGCCAGATAAAGCGAAAGAAGAACCAGAGAGCCCAAGAAACCAAACTCCTCTCCTATCGTACAGAAAATAAAGTCGGTGTGCTGCTCTGGAACGAAGTTGTATTTCGTCATAGTTCCTTGCAGATAACCTTTGCCAGAGAAACCTCCAGAACCGATAGCTATCTTCGACTGGTGCAAGTTATATCCCACACCGTAGATGTCTTTTTCTATACCTAATATAATATTGATACGCGTTCTCTGATGTTGCTTCAGAACCTTATAAAAGAAAAAGTCAACGGAAAAGATAAACATCGCCGAGACCACAAAGGCCGCTATCAACATCCAGATATTTCTCTTCGTTCTTTCTATAAGGAAGACTAACGCTGCAAAGACAACAGCGACGCCAATAAGGACATACCATTTTGAAAAATAAAGAGTCAGAAGGAATAACACTATTGCTGCAAAACCTATTATCAATATCTTGCCCGACATTCCTTCGCGATAAAAGACAAGGATAAAAACGAGAAAGACCAGTGACGAACCAGCGTCGCCCTGCATCAAGACAAGCATCATAGGGAAAAGAACAAGTCCGTATGCAATAGCCTGAGTCTTCAGTTTTGAGAAATCAGTGTTGATGCCACCGAGATAATGAGCCACAGCCAATGCCGTTCCGAACTTGGCGAACTCAGAAGGCTGGAACGAGAAACCACCGAACTGAATCCACGATTTAGAACCGGCTATGGTACTTCCACCCACTAAGACATATAAAAGGAAAAGTATTGATATACCATATATTACATAAGCGAAGGCATTGAAGAACTTAGCATCAATCAACATGATTATCAACCCTAGGAATATGCTTACTCCGGCGAATAGAAACTGTTTGCCATAGTGCTGCGACATATCGAAGATGCTTGGATGCGCCTCATTGAAAGCAGCAGCATAGATAGCCGACACCCCGATGAAAACAAGCAGCACATACATGGCGAGCAGCCACCAGTCAATCTTACCTATTATGTTGTTTCTAGTTGTCATATTTTTGCCTTCGGCAGACAACTGACTACGGTCAACGGACAACAGTCTTTCGCCTTTAGTCGTTTGTCATTAGCCATTTTATTCTAAAAATCGTTTTTCTTTTCTAGTATCTTTTATATAACCTCGAAGATATTTCTCTATCATTAGACTTGCTATAGGAGCAGCCCATTGCGAGCCGAATCCTGCATTTTCCACAACAACTGCAATCGCTATCTGAGGATTGTCGGCCGGAGCGAAACCCATGAACAAGGAGTGGTCGTCGCCATGAGGATTCTCGGCAGTGCCGGTCTTGCCAGCCACCAATATGCTGTCGATACGCGACATACGAGCCGTTCCATGGTCGCCCTCAAACACGCGGCACATTCCCTTCTTAACATCTTTAAAATGTCTCTTCTTGATATTGATGACCTTCTTTGTCGTCATGGCAGAATCTATCGGGCTTCCGTCGCTGAACGATTTTATGAGATGAGGAGGATAATAGAAGCCCTCATTGCCGATAGCAGCTGCCATATTAGCGAGCTGCAACGGAGTGACGAGAATCTCACCTTGGCCGATACTCAGCGACCTGATTGTAAGAGCATTCCAGACGCCTCTATAAAGTTTGTCATAATAAGAGCTCTTAGGTATATTACCCGGCACCTCAGAAGGGATATCAGTCTTGAATGTCGCTCCCAACCCAAAGCTCATGACGAGGTCGTACCAGAAAGCATAAGCCTCTTTGGCAGAAGCATAACGAGAAGAAGTGAACATATCCCTGAACGTCTCCCAGAAATAAGGGTTGCAGGAGTTTTCTATCGCATCATAAAGAGATACCGGACTATTATGCGAGTGAGTACAACGTATTGGCTGACTCTCTTTACCATTACAAGGATAAGCCGACTTTGCCGTAACGACGCCGCTTTGCAGAACTATAAGTCCGTTAACCATTTTAAATGTAGAACCAGGAGGATAGATGCCGCTTGTAGCACGATTGATGAGAGGTTTAAGGCTGTCGTTCAACAGTCTTTTATAATTCTCTCCACGCACTCTGCCCACGAGTTCGTTAGGGTCATACGCAGGGCTAGACACCATAGCGAGCACCTGACCTGTAGCAGGTTCGATAGCCACGATAGAACCCGTCCTATTTCTCATAAGAGCCTCGCCATATTGCTGGAGATTAGCATCGAGGCCTAAAACAATATCTTTACCGGCGACAGGAAGAGTGTCGAACTGGCCATCCATAAAACTCTCTTTCTCACGGTTATGGACGTCAACAACAATTATCTTCATGCCTTTCTCGCCACGAAGTTCTTTCTCATAGAAATGTTCTATTCCCGATTTACCGATATAGTCGCCCGACTTATAGTACGAATCTTTTTCCAGGTCTTTCTTGCTTACCTCACCGATATTGCCGAGAGTGTGAGCTGCGATAGGATAAGGATAATTTCTCACCGAACGTGTCTGGAAATAAAACCCGGAATATTTATGCAGATTCTCCACTATCTTGCCATGCTCCTCCTTGGTAATCTGCGCCATAAAGACAGAAGGACTAAACGTAGAATAACGTCTCGCCTTTGTCATTCTTTCTTTAAAATAGTCTTTGCTGATATTCAATGTCGAACAGAACTCAAGAGTGTCAAGATTTTTCACTTGGCGAGGAATCACCATCAAGTCGTATATCGCTTCATTATAAACCAGAAGGTTGCCATTTCTATCATACACCTTTCCTCTTGCCGGATATTGGGTTATGTAGCGTAATGTATTATTATCGGAAGAATGTTTATACGACTGATCAACGCATTGTATCAGAAACAACTTGACCAACAGAACTAAAACAACGACTGAAAATATCGCAATAACGACATATTTTCTCGAAGAATAATTAGTTCTGTTCTTTATCATTTTTCAACCAATTTTACTAAAAAATTAACATAACAAAATTATAAAAAAAACAGCATTTAAAAGCTACTGCGAATAGAAAAAATTTATAACTTTGCAATCTATTAAAATCTCATTGATAATGCGTTACATACTATCTACAATAGCTTTAATACTTATGTTATCATCTTGCAGCAAACAGCAAGACCAAGTTGTTATCTCAAAGAATTTTACTAACGAAGAATGGGCTCGTTTTGAATATCTTAACGGAGAGATTGCCATCAAAGACACTCCAGCCAAATATGACATCATCATGGAGGTTGAACTCAGTGAAATATTTCCTAGTGCATATGAGAACCACAGAGATGATTGTTCTTTGAGTTTCAACATGACAATAAAGAATCCTGAAGGCAACGGTGCTCGTTCGAGAGACTATAATTACAACCTCAAAGATAAGGAAGGCAACTGGAAAGCCAACAAGAAAGACGGATACTACACTTTCAGACTTCCTATCATAAGCGAGATGACGTTGGGAGAAGAGGGCGTTTACCAGTTTAAGATAGAAAACAAATACCCTAAAGATCCTCTTCAAGGAATAAAAAGCCTGACAATAAAGTGTGTCACTTCAAAATAAAATTCAACCTATGAAAAAAATATCAACATTTTTATTTGCAGCTGCCGTAATGATTATGGCGATGTTTTCTTCCTGTGTCCCTCAGAAGAAAATCATATACCTACAAGGCAATAACACTGACACAATGAACGACAGTATCTTCATGTCGATGGAATATGAAAATGAACGCACATTTGACTACAAAGTTCAGCCTGGCGACAACCTCTACATCAGAATAGCCAGCCTCGACGAAAAAACAAGCGCTTACTTCAATTCTTCTTTAGGCGGTTCCAACGCCACCAGCAACGCATCCATCTACCTCAACGGATATACCGTTGACGCTGACGGCTACATAGACCTGATAATGATAGGCAAGGTCTTCGTAAAAGACCTTACCATTGATGAGATACAACAGAAAATCCAAAGTATTATGGACGAATATCTCATGGCTACCGTTTATGTAAAACTCGGCGTATTCAACCTGACAATACTCGGTGAAGTAAATCGTCCTGGACAATATCAAGTCTACCAGTCCGACATCAACTTATTCCAAGCCATAGCCCTGGCAGGCAATGCGACAGACTTCGCCAACAAATCAGAAATCAAGATAGTACACCAGACAACAAAAGGCTCAGAGATAGTGGAAGTAAATCTCAATAACGCAGATATATTGTCATCACCACACTATTATTTAAAACCTAATGACATCATTTATATCGAGCCATTGAAAGCAAAACAATTCGGATTCACAAGCGTACCTTATGGCACAATTATGTCAGTGATATCACTCTTGATAACATGCTTCACATTCGGGTCAGTTTACATGAAATAAAATATAACAATTAAGAAATATGAACAATACAGAGTTACAAAACAAACCACAATATAACGAAGAAGAAGATAGCATCAACATTAAGGTTTTGATGATAAAGGTTGTCAGCTATTGGTATCTTTTCGCAATAGGAATCATACTTGCGTTGGTGGCAGGATACATCTATAACAGATATACACCTAACGTATATCAATCATCAGCATCAGTTTTCATCAAAGAAGACAAAATGGGCATCGACCCTACTTCAATGATGACCGGCTTGACTTTCAAGAGCAACATTAATATTGACAATGAAATAGGCATACTTAAGTCATATAGCCTAAGAGAAAGAACCATCAATGAATTGGAGTTCTTCAACGTATCTTATTACGTAAAAGGAAGAGTAGCTTCTAGAGAATTATACAAAAGCTCACCTTTCAACGTAGAACTCGATTACGACACACCTCAGACAGTAGGCAACAGATATGAAATCACATTCCTCGACAAAGAGAGCTATCTCTTGAAATCAAAAGAAGGCGGATATGGAGTTTACGACTACAACAAGAACGAGAATGTAGGATATATGGCAATGCCTGATTATGAAGGCGTATATCGTTTCGGCGAATGGGTAGACAATGGATACAACAAATTCAGAATCATTTTAAACAGCAACTACAATCCAACTACTGATAAAGAAGATAACGCCAGATATAGCTTCATTGTCAAAAGCCGCATGGCGCTTATAGCAGAGATGAGCAATCTTTCTATAGTGCAAAGCACCAAAAGCTCTTCTATCTTAAACCTTACCATACAAGGCTATAACAAACAAAAAATCACTGACTATCTCAATCAGTTACTTGAAGAATATATGGAGAGAAGCTTGGAACTCAAGAACCTCGTTTCAGAAAACACCGTCATTTTTATCGATGAACAGTTGATTGGAATCCAGGATTCATTGAACAAAGCTGAAGTAGACCTCCAGGTCTTCCGTGAAGGAAACGACTTCATGGACTTGGAAGCACAGTCAATAGAAACATATAATCGTCTGAAAGATATCGAGAAACATAAATCAGAACTTGAAATAAACATAAAATATTACCAGAATCTCCAAAGATATATCACCAAGAACATCGACGACCTTAATGCTTTGATAGTACCTAGCGCTATGGGTATACAAGACCAAATGCTCAACAAACTTGTTCTTGAACTCGTCGCTCTGTCATCAGAGAAATCAAAACTGATGGCAATATCAAAAGAGAAAAACCCTATGGTCCAGAATGTTGACGAACAGATTATTCAGACCAAGAAACTGTTGTTGGAAAACATCTCCAATATGATTTCCAATACTAGAATGACAATATTGGAATTGTCTAACCAGATTAAGTCATATGAAGAACAAATCAAACAACTTCCAACAACACAACGTGCATATCTCGGTTACGAACGTAAGTTTGCATTGAACGATGAACTTTATAAGTTCTTGATGCAGAAACGTGCAGAAGCTCAAATCGTGATGGCAAGCAACAGCCCTGACAACAGCATCATCGATGAGGCTCGCGTTTCCAGAACAAGAAAAGTAGCCCCTATAAGCATGACGGTTTACTTAGTATGTCTGGTATTTGGATGCGGCATACCTGCAGCGTTCATCTTCCTCAAAGAGATTTTCAACACCAAGATTCTTGAGAGAAGCGATATTGAAAAGATAAGCAAGTATCCTATCATAGGACAGATTCCTTATATAAGCCCTAAGGATAGCCAATCAAGCCAGACATTTGTCATCGACTCTCCAAAATCACCTGTATCAGAAGCATTCCGTTCCATTAGAACGAATATAGAATATATCGTACAAGGCAAGGAAAAATGTATCTTCTCTGTCATAGCCGACTCTCCTGGTATTGGCAAGACATACATATCTATCAATATGGCATCTATATATGCAATGTACGGAAAGAAAACCGTATTGATTGGTATGGACTTACGTAAACCTCGTCTATATCAAGAATTCGGCATTTCAAACAAGATTGGCGCCAGCTCATATCTCGCAGGCAAGGCTTCAATTGACGATATAATCCAACCTTCTGGAAAACTGCCTACACTCGATATCATCACAGCTGGACCTATACCTCCAAACCCAGCCGAGTTGATAGCTTCTGACAAATGCGCTCAGCTCTTTGCAGAATTAAAAGAAAGATATGATTACATCATCATCGATACACCTCCTCTCTTGTGGGTAACAGACGCTCTGTTGCTTATGAAACATGTCGACACATCATTATATGTCGTTCGTCAATCTGTTACTAACAAGAAAGCTTTCAATATCGTCGTTAACGATTTGGCACAACGTAATTACAATGTAAGTTTGGTTGTCAACGGCATCAATTACCAAGGTGCATACGGTTATCGTTATAGCTATGGTTATGGCGGCTACGGATATGGTTACGGCTACGGTTATTCAAATGGCTACTACGACGAAGAGCAGGAAGAAAACAGCAAGAAACGTAAACGTAAAAATACCATATAATACGTTTATATGACAATAGACAAGGATAACAAGAAATGGTTTGCTATCTATGTCAAATCAAGAAATGAGAAAAAGGTTTTCAAAACTCTTGATGATATAGGTGTCGAATCATTTCTTCCTTTAATAACAAGGATGAAACAATGGAGCGACCGCCGAAAAAAAGTGGAAGAGCCATTGTTTCGTTCGTATTTATTTGTCAACATTTCATTGAACGATTACTACAAAGTTCTAAATGTCAATGGCGTCGTTAAGTTCATATGTTTCGAAAAGAAACCTGTGGAAGTGCCACAAAACCAAATCATAGCCATAAAGAAATATATCTCCGACACCGATTTACATGATGTAGATTATGAAAACATCGATTTCAAAGAAGGTGAATTGGTAAGAATCAAATCCGGACAGATGAAAGACCTCATCGGAAGGTTCGTGAAAATAAACGGCAAACATCGCGTCGTGATAGACATAGAAGCCGTCGGACAATCCCTACCTATTAATATAGCAAGGTCTAATATAGAAGCTGTGAAATAAAAACTCAGAAATTAAAAACCTCAAAACTTCATAAATGAAATCCTGAGGTTCTAAAATCCTAAAACTCTAAAATTCTATAATTCTAATAAGTCTCCCCTTTTTCCAATTCTTCTTTTGTCAATGATTTCTTATCCATCTGACGCCAGAAGTAAGCTATATATGCTACAACGAATGGAATGATAAGAGATACTATCGCCATAGTCTTGAGCGTGAACTCACTGGAACAACTGTTCGACAATGTCAAAGAACATTGAATGTCGGCAGTTGATGGATAATAAGCGGTTCCGTTATATCCAGCTATCATAAATATCGCCATGACAGCCAATACCGTTCCTGGACCAGCAATCCATATTCCTCTGTTAAATTCTTTTCTAATCAATGTCATAACGACACCTGCCACCAATAATATCGCTCCTAACAAGAACATCGTCAACACTACAGGCATCTGAATCAGGTTATGGAAATACTTTCCTTTCTCCATCACAACGACGCCATCAGCATCGACAGCAAATCCTTCCATAGTGATGAATTGAACGAGTACTAATACCAACATCAGAAGGAAACCGCCGAAACATATCATAAGATTACGACGTAAATTGTCACGTAAGCCATTGTCATCGATATTATTTATCATATATAATGCGCCGAGACATACTGCCAAGAACATCACCATGAGACCGAATTCCACATTGAAATGATTAGCGACAGCTTCGAGACCGTGCCACTCGTTAGCCCAGCGGCTTATGACAGGAGCGCCTATGTCACCTACAGCGTTTTTATTTACCAAGAAGTCGGAACCAGTAAAAAATGTTCCTACTGCTGTACCTATTAATAAAGGTGCGAGGCAGCCATTGATTGTCAAAAATATTCTGAAAGTATTTTTGCCTAAGATATTGCCTGCCTTACTTTGGAATTCGTATGACACAGCCTGAAAGACGAATGTTATCAAGATTAATATCCAGACCCAGTAAGCGCCGCCGAAGCTAGTGCTATAAAAAAGAGGGAACGATGCAAAGAAAGCACCGCCGAATGTCACGAGAGTGGTGAAAGTGAGTTCCCACTTACGACCAGTGGAATTAACGATGAGCTGACGTTGGTCTTCGTTTTTGCCTGCCAAGAAAATAAGAGCATTACCGCCTTGAACGAAAAGCAGGAACACCAACAATCCGCCTAAGAGAGCGATAAGAAACCACCAATATTGCTGTAAGAATTCGTATGTAATCATAAGTTTTCCTCCTTATTATTCATCTACTTTAGGTCCTTGTTTTATAGCTTTGAAAATGATACGTGTCTCGATGGCGAGGAAGAGAGTGAATATCGCCACGAAGACGAAGAATGTTGTCTGCACCGCACCCACGCTGACGCTTGAGACGGCTGCGTTCACTGGAAGCATGCCTTCGATAGTCCATGGCTGGCGACCAGCTTCGGCGACTATCCATCCTGCCTGACCACAGAGATATACCAAAGGAATAGAGAGAAGCGATATCCATTGCAGCCACTTCATATTGACAAGTTTTCCTTTCCATTCCATCCATAAAACGAAAATCATAAGAACGAGCAAGAAGCTGCCGAAGTACACCATGACACGGAATGACCAATAAATCAAAGGCACGTTAGGCACAAGTTCATCCTGACTTTCGATATAACCATAACCGAAATAATCCACGTTTTCATTCAAGACCTGACGAGCTTGAGCAGCAGCTTCAGGATTGGTATCTTTCAACTCACGATATTCTGTGAAAGCAGCCAATGCTGTCTTTCCGCGTTCCATTTTCTCCTCTGCTGAGAGATAAACTTCGCCGTCGGGTGTTGTATAACCTTCAAGGATATTGTTGATGCCAGGAACGTAGCCGTTGATGTCGTGAGTAGCGAGTATTGAGAGCATGCCAGGAATCTCGACGCCAGGCACTATAGAGAAAGGAGCGCGTGTGCCACCTTCTTCTAGACCTTCAGCAGCAGCGAGTTTCATTGGCTGATATTTTCCCACATGAATACCAGAGCTGTCGCCGCTGAGCATAAGAACGAGAGTACCGACGATACCTACGACAGCTGACACTCTGATACTTGAGAGAGCGAATTTTGTCTCGCGTTTTTTAAGGAGATACCAGCAGCTGACACCTATGACGAAGATTGCGCCTGTCATCCAGCCACTGAAGACAGCATGGAAGAACTTAGAGACAGCTACAGGGTTAAGGACGACAGCCCAGAAATCGACCATCTCATGACGAACGGTATCAGGGTTAAACTCCATTCCTACAGGATGTTGCATCCATGAGTTAGCGATAAGAATCCAGAGAGCTGATATTGCAGAGCCTATGGCGACGAACCAGGTAGATGCGAGGTGCAGTTTCTTGCTTATCTTCTCCCATCCGAAGAACATCACAGCGAAGAATGTAGCTTCCATGAAAAAAGCGAAGATACCTTCGATGGCGAGAGGAGCGCCGAAGATGTCGCCCACGAACCAGGAGTAGTTGCTCCAGTTGGTGCCGAACTCGAATTCTAGTATGATACCAGTGGCGATGCCGACAGCGAAGTTGATGGCGAATAGTTTCATCCAGAACTTAGCCGTGTTTTTCCAGAACTCGTCTTTTTTGATGACATAAAGAGTTTCCATAACCGCCATAATGACAGCGAGTCCCAAGGTGAGCGGGACGAAAATCCAGTGATAAGCAGCGGTGAGAGCAAACTGAGCCCTCGACCAACCAACCAATGCGCTTTCTACCATAATATGATTTTTTGTTATTATCTAATTATTATTATCATGAGACGCAGCAATTGCATATCGTTTATTTCTTTGGTGCAATTGATACGCCTCTACCTTCATTCCTAATTCCTAACTCCTAATTCCTCATTAATTGCGTTCCGACGTATTCGCTTTTCTGTTCGTCGGTCTTGCCAGCCATAACAGGTTTGAAGAAGAAGACTCTCAGTATAGCGAAAAGAATAACGGCTTTAAGAATTATGAGGAGCCACAAGGGTTTTCCCCACGTCATATTCTTAAAGCCGTCGGCATAAAAATTCCATATATTAAGAATCAACTTTTTCATGGAATGGAATTCTTACTTTCTTTTAGCACTTAATATTTTACCGATATATACGTGATGTATTCCTGCTGGGAAGTTCTCGTAACGTTTGCGAGGCAGCTCTTCAAATCCAGCAGAGTCAAACTGATCGCGGTATATTATCTCACATTCGAACACTTCTTTAGCTTCCAAATAATAAGGAGCTCCATTTTCTGTATAAGCGACGTGCAAACCAAGAGTCTCTGCCTTGTCACCGTCACGACCGCTATGTGTTCCCATATAAGCCAAGATATCTTTATCTTTTTCATCGAACGACATCACTGTGAAGTATTTATATTTCTCCATGAACTCCTTAGTGTATCGAGCCGGAGCCACATATACCGTCATTGTGTTGACATCATGATACCATACATTTCCCATAGAGCCCCATCCTATCGTCATTGCATTATGTTTCTCTTTGTCGCCTACGCAGAGAAGCACGCCATCACCTTTGAACCATGAGAAAGGACTACCCTTGAACTCTTTTTCATAGTCGAAATCGGTGAATGAAGGATTCTGTTCTTCCACATTTTGCTCTGCTGCATTGACATTATTATAGAAGTTATAAGAGATTTTATTTGGATCCCATTTGTCTTTTGGTTGATTGTCTCTCTCCGGATAACCGATTACGATTGTATTGAGAGGCAATACATTTTCTGGAAGTTGTAAAATTTTAGCGACAGCATCACAACGTTCTTTGATAGGATAAGTGCCGGTCCACACTGCGCCAAGATCCATTGCGTTGGCTGCGAGAAGAATATTTTGAGTAACAGCAGAACAATCCTGTACCCAATATTCACTTGCTATTCCTTCGAGAGCTCTGTCGAGGTCGCCGCACACAACAATTGCCAAAGGAGCGTGAGCAGCCATTCCGGCATTAGGATTAGCCTCAGCCAAGGCCTCGAGCTGTTGTTTATCAGTGACGACGACAAAATGCCAAGGTTGTTTGTTAACAGCAGAAGGAGCAGCCATTCCGGCACGCAGCAGTTTCTCTATTTTTTCATCCTCAACGGCTTTGTCGAGATAAGCACGCACAGATACTCGAGTAGCGATATTTTCCAACACTATAGATTCTTTATTTCCAGATTTCTGATTTGATGTACATGATGACGCCATAATAAATGTAAAGATTAGAAGTACGATACAATAAATTCTTGTTGCTCTCATAGTAAATTATTTTCTACAAATATAATAAAGATTTGTTTTGCCTACTAGTCTTGATTAACACCATTATCTGTGTTAATATTATAATACTCGTTCCATTGTTTCAAGACTTCTTGCCAGTCTTCCATTTCGCCGTTGGCGATAGCTTCCGCCTGATTGAGAGTCTGTTCGTACTGTTGTTTCTCTGCATAACGCAGCTTCATTGCTTCTATGGTAGCCTCGTCGAGGATTTGTATTCTGCGGCGGCGTACGCATTCGTCGAGGTCGAGCGGACCGAAAGGCTGACCCGGAACATTGAAGTCGGAGATGTTGAAATTGAAAACAGTGCGTAAAGTATGACGCACCATCTTTTGTCCGGAGCGGTTGCCAGCCACCTTACGGTTCAAGAGTTTACGAATGATATCAATCTCGCGTTGTGAAAATTTATTTCTGCCCATGGTAATTCAATTAGGAATTAGGAGTTAGGAATTATTTTGAATGCAAAGATAAGAAAAGTCTACAAGACCACAAGACCACAAGACAACAAGTTTTTTGGATGCAGAGACGCAGAGAAAAGTCCTTTAGTCTTTTGCCTTTAGTCTTTTCCCATTTTCATACATTCACGATTTTCACCACGATACCTCTTTGTTTTCCTTTTTTGATGGTGTCTAAAGTACCTCTGGAAGAAGGTGTTACGAAAGCAAGGACATAATCTGCGTTTTGAACTATCAGCGAGTTTCGCTGGAGAGGTGCACCGCGACCGTAGCGCTCGTAGTCAGGAAGAAACTCCATCAGAGGGATTTTGTTGAGGGCGGCGTATTTTCTTGCAAGAGTGTCAGCACCTTTCGCTCCGCCCGACACGATCAAATCAATTTTCTTCGTTTTCTGAATCTTCGCGACCTCGGCGCAAAGAAGTTCATAGTTCTCAAACTCACGAGAACCAACAATAGCTAATCTCATAATATTATATTTTAAAATTTATTTGAAAGAACCGCTGCAAAGATCCGAAGAGCTTCTGCAAAATTATGGTAGATGTTATTTTTATAGCTTATGCCACTTTTTTGCAGAAAGAATTTATATCTTTGCGATAATATGGCAAAGAACTATTTCAAATCGTACATCTGGCTGTTGGAGACACTCCAAAGCCGCGGACCGCAGACCTTAAAAGAAATTAAGGACTTGTGGATGAGAAGCGCTATCAATGAAGATGGCAAGGAACTTGCAAACCGCACATTCGCTAATCACATCGATGCAATTGCCGACATATTCGGAATCGACATTGTCTGCGACAGACGAACAAACAGATATTACATCGAGAATATAGACGATGTAGGAGGGAAAAGCATAAGAGAATGGATGTTGGATGCATTATGCCTCAACAGCTTGCTCAACGAGAGCGCCTCTTTACGCGACAGAGTCATCTTCGAAAATGTACCGTCGAGTCATAAGTTTCTCGCTGACATCATACAGGCGATACGCGACAATCATAAACTTGAGATTCGTTACAACAGCTACAGAAAAACCGAAGAAGAAACCTTTATAATCGAGCCATATTTCCTGAAAGAATTCAAGCGACGCTGGTATCTCTACGGATATAAAGGCGACGCCGACGGTCCACATATGATGGCATTGGACCGAATGATTGATGTCGATATCATACCCGAAGAATTCACTATGCCAGAGGAATTTATGGCAGACGATTATTTCAGAGGCATCTACGGCGCGAGAGTCTATCCCAACATGAAAAGAGAGATGGTGAAGCTGAAAGTCTATGGAACGCAGGTTCAATATTTTTGTTCGCTGCCATTGCACAGCAGTCAGAAAGAAGTTGAAAAAAATGATAAATACAGCATTTTCACATATTTCATCACACCCGACTACGACTTCAAACAAGACGTGCTTTCGTTCGGAGACAAAGTCGAGGTTTTGGAGCCGAAGGAATTGAGGGAAGAGATGAGAGGGATAATTAAATCATTAAGTATTAGATATAAATAATTATGGCAAAAGTAACATTTGAAACACTTAATCCTAATGCACCGTTATTCTCTGAGCTTAAAAGTGGGAAGTATGCTTGGTGGGAAAATATAAAGCAAAACCATGATCTTTATATAGAGATTAGGAAAGACAATAATATCAACGTGTACTTTCAAGGTGGCAGTGTTGTTAAGTTACACTACTGTTCAAAACACAAAAAAATTCAAGCTTTCACACACAGAAAATACTTGTACGGTAATGGAACTGGTTATGTAGAATGTTCTTTGAATAAAGATTTAGAAACGATTATCAGCAACATTCCCAGGTATTATAGCAATACTGAAAATAAAAAAGGAAAAGAGAATTGGTCTGAGAAGTATATACAAAGCCAATATATTATAAAGTATCATTCTAATTATATTGATTCTGAATTCGCTTATAAGGATGATTCATTAGACATTCGCATTGACTTGATAGAATGTATAAATGGTGAACTTCGGTTCGTTGAATTAAAGACTATTGATGATAGCAGAATGTTAAAAAGAAATGACGATAATCCAGAAGTGGTTGAACAGGTCAAAGCATACAACAAATTTATTCATAAATATGAAGAAGAAATTATTAAATACTACGATAAAATATGGACTATAAAGAATGATTTAGGATTGATAATTCCTAAAAAACGTCCGTCTTCATTAGCAAAAAAACCATTGTTGCTCATTTTTAATCGGTGGACAGAGGAGACATTCAGGAGAGAAGAACACACAGATCGTATGGGGAAAATATTAAGAAAAAATGATATAGACTATAAAATCACTTCCGAAATATGAATAGAACATTTTATCATAAAGAGCGAAACCGACAGATCAAACTATTCAAAAAAGGATTCTTTGAAGATGCTAAAGTTGGAGGTTATTGGACATTTTTTGATGAGAATGGTAAGTCAAGCATCGTCTCAGATCTTGATTTTATATTACTTCCGGAAGATAGTCCTACCAATTTATATTCTGACATTCGCCAATCTTCTCAAGAATATTTTAGTCATTATGATATATCTTGGTGGCGTCAAAAAGAAGACGGATATTATCCCACAGGTCACCTAGTGTCATCGCAGATTCATTGTCTGAACCATTTATTTGCTCTTCGGACAGACAAGGAAGCTGTAAAACTGATAATAGAAAAAGCAACTGGAATGCAGTTCGATGAGGTTTTACCATCTGTCATAGATAATGACGAACATTCATATATCTCATTTGAATTCGCATTAAACAATGACGAACTACTTGAAGAGAATGACAATGGTTGGAAAAGAGGAACACTGTGTACTTCTATCGACGTAATGATTATGGCTCGGAAAGGAGAAAACAAATGGTTAATACCAATTGAATGGAAATATACAGAGACGTATTCAGAAACAGATTTGACAAACAAAAAGCGCATAGAACGTTATGCTCATCTTATAGAAAATTCAGCACGTTTAAAAATGCCTGACAATAATAAAATAGCGCATTCTATATACTTTAAAGAACCATATTATGAACTGATGCGACAAACTTTGTTATGCGAACAATTAATAATTAAGGCAGGCTACGCTGATGATTTCTTCCATATCAATATCATTCCAGAGAAGCATACTGAATTACGGAAAGCAGTGGAGACTGGTTTTATTCCGATGCTTAATGACAAAACCAAGTTCAAGATTGTTGATCCGAAAGATTTTCTCACTCCGATAAAAGAGAATAATTTATATCCTAAGTTAATTGATTATCTCGAAAAACGTTACTGGTAAAAATATGATTATCAAACATAACAATAAAAACATCTTCGTCTTTTCCGACACTCATGGCAAGCATCGTGACGTGATAGTGCCGAAAGAAGCTGATATTGTCATTTGTGCCGGCGACGCCGTGGAAGACAACTTCAATGGCGACGAATACAACGATTTCATTGATTGGTTTTCGGGTTTGTCTGCTAAATGGAAAATATTCATCCCAGGCAATCATGAACTTTCTTTTGAAATTGATAAATCCGAAGAAATTGAAAAAGCGATGAAGGGAAAAGACATCTCCGTCATGCAAAATTCAATAATCGATTGCGACGGAGTGACTATATGTTCCATCGGCGGGGACGTATCAATTGCCGACGCAGATATCCCAACCGGCATCGACATACTCGTGACGCATTATCCGCCTTACGGCATTTTAGACGAAGGATTAGGAAGTCCAGAAATACTAAACTTCGTCATGAAATCAAAACCGACTTATCATCTTTTCGGACATATTCACGCCACCGCAGGAGAAGAACTTCAATTCGGCGAAACGCTGTGCAGAAATATAGGAATTTGTAAATAAACCCTCATGGACAAACTAACGAAAGAACAACGACATCGTTGCGGAGAGAGAATAAAAAATAGTTAAAGTAGGGTAAAAAAACTAAAAAAGTAGGGTAAAAATATTATCTTTGCACCAAAAGTAGGGTAAAAACATTTATGGTTATGGCAAACAAATTAGAAAGACTTATAACTCAATATAAAGAATTGGGAATCGACAATCAGATAGACTACGACAAGTTTTATCTCTATTCGTTGATTACCCATTCAACTGCCATTGAAGGTTCAACGATAACAGAGTTAGAAAATCAAATAATGTTTGACCATGGCGTAAGTCTCAAAGGGAAGAGCATCATAGAACAGAGCATGAACCTTGATTTGAAGACAGCGTACGAACAATCCATAGAGTTAGCAAAACAACATACGCCACTATCTATAGAAATGCTCATCTCACTTTCGGCACTCGTAATGAAAAACACTGGCAAAGTGTATAAAACCATTCTTGGCGATTTTTCTTCAGCTTGTGGTGATTTACGCTTACTCAATGTTTCTGCAGGTATTGGCGGTCACTCATATATGAATTATAGTAAAGTGCCAGCAAAGTTAGCAGAGTTCTGCGAACGATTAAATGTTCAGCGCGCTAAAGCATCGGAAATGTCAGTCGACGACCTATACCAGATGTCGTTCGATGCACACTACAATTTGGTCACAATACATCCTTGGGCTGATGGCAACGGGCGCATGGCTCGCTTGGTAATGAATATGTTACAATTTGAATTCGGACTAATTCCAACAAAAATTCTTAAAGAAGATAAAGAAGAGTATATCAAAGCATTAGTCGCAACGCGAGAGACTGACAATCTCGACATATTCAGATCTTTTATGTCATCAATGATGGAGAGAAATCTACAAAATGAAATTACCATCTATCTTGAGTCTATAGGTGAAAATAAAAGTAGGGTAAAACCCGAAAAAAGTAGGGATAAAATCATTGTTTTTCTTGCAGAAGATAGCAAGTTGAGTGCAGCTGCTCTTGCCGAGAAGATTGGGATTTCCGTTAAGGCAGTAGAGAAACACCTTGCCAATCTAAAAAAAGACGGATTAATCGAACACATCGGTCCAGCCAAAGGCGGACATTGGAAGGTGAAGTAAGACATTCCGAAAATTATTTCTGTTTCATGGACAAACTAACGAAAGAACAACGACATCGTTGCATGGCAGCGATAAAAGGAAAGAACACCAAACCAGAGATGCTGGTGAGGAAGTTCTTGTTCAGCCGTGGATTTCGTTACAGACTAAACCACCCTCGACTTCCAGGGCATCCCGACATCGTTTTAAGAAAATATAAGACCGTCATCTTCGTAAATGGTTGTTTCTGGCACGGACATGAAGGATGCAAATATTACGTCATACCGAAAAGCAATGTCGAATATTGGAAAACGAAGATAGAACGCAACAGGACAAGAGACGTCGAGACACAGATGAAACTCGCTGCGATGGGATGGCATTTCATCAACGTATGGGAATGCCAGCTGAAATCCAATGTCAGACAGCAGACTTTAGAGTCGTTGGTCAACACGCTCAACTACATATATCTTCAAGACCAGAGGCTAAAGCCATATGAGATTCCAGAAGAAGACTATCAGATGGTTGCAGAGAATGAGGAAGAGTATGGGGTTACCTGTTTATAATCTTCGCTTTCATTGCAGCGAACTCCTCTTCAGTAATCAAGCCCTGAGTTTTCAAGGCAGCCAGTTCTTTAAGTTCTTCTATGTCGGACATAAAATTCTGCGATACATCAGGTTTGACATTTCCCACGACGAATTTTAATGTATCAAAAATACTCTGAGCCTTCATATAAGTCTCCTTATATCTCGAATCATTAGTTTTAACTCTTAATGCCAGACATTCGATATCATACATATCGATATTGCGATTACGGAGAATAACACGAACTTTTATTGAAGAAACCTCTTGGGCCATACTCATGGATATGGTATTAATGACTACATTTATACCTTCTGACGAGACTTTACTAGTTGGTTGATTAGACATTGTAGTAATGCCATCGACTTGTATTTCAAAATCGACAATATCTTTATACTTAAATCTTATTTCGTTTCCCTTTGAATAACAATAGACTTCTTGCTTGGAGTCGTCTATCGCAAAGTGATACAACGCCATCTTATCTTCCAATACTTTCGTTGCATTAAAATAACTTTGAGAAGCGGCAGCATCTCTCATAACCTTAACTTTCTTGTTCTGGATATTTGTAGCAATAATAAGAGACAGCACAAATGCAACCAAGCCCAAGATAAGTATCATCAATAATCCCATAATCTTAAAATTTTAAACTTCACAAAGTTAGAAAAATAAAAGAGAAAAGGAAATGGATAATGAAGAAATAATGTTTTCACTGACAAATTGACGAAAGAACAGCAGCGGCGGTGCATAAGAAGAGGAATATGGGGAGAGGGGAAAGAAATATATAACCAATTGACTTAAATTCAAATATTAATTATTTTTGTGATAATGATTAAAATCGTAAAATCTAATCAAGAACATTAAAAGTTATGATAACATTCAAAGAATATCGAAAACAAACTAAAATGACATCTAAGTTTCTATTGAAAGTTTGTGGTGTAATATTTTCCGTATGTTTTTGTGTCATATATTTATTAACAGAGTCATTATCAGATTCATTACTAAAAAATATCATATATTATACCTTTTGTATATTAATGGGAAATCTTTTTGCAGTATTTATCTGGATATTAGCCATTTCCTCTTCTTTCAAAATTACAAAACGTTCATATAAAATTATTGAAAATCTCTCAGAAGACATTATTGACACATACAGAATATCTTTGATGGTCGAGAACGCAAATGACAAGAACAATTATCCAGTATGTAGGGTGATTGGTCAAAAAGACAATTTTTTGTTTATTCTATGTAGCAACAACTCACAAATGTTTTTCACATTATTGAGTAATCCTAGCAGTATTTGGATGATGAAAAACAAACTCGACAGAAAGTACAGAAAAGAACATATTGAACTGGTAGGCAATGGCTTTAGGGAAGTATCTAAACTAAAAAATTGGCGCAACATAACCAAAGAAGATTTCGACAAACGCATACAACGCCTTATCGAGATAACACAAACGGAGAATCCAGAGTATTAAGGTAAGTTATCGGAATAACTATTGTAATACCCCAACAAAAAAACTCGCGAAACCATCTCTGATTACGCGATTTTTTGATTTGAATTTTATGATTGTTGTTTGACCTAGTTCAAGGTTTTACTTTACTTTCTCGAAGATAAACACTATTGAGTATCAAACATATAAGCATCCAATGGTACAAATATGGGTTCTAAAATTTATCAAAAGCATCTTGGATGTTATCCTTTTATAGTTGTTTGATTCAGATTTTGTGAAATCCATATTTGTTTTCTCTTTCTTTGAATGCGTTTTCACCACCTTCCAAGATATCGCACACGTGTTCTCGTATCCCACACCTATCTAACATTGGAATTGCTCCATCATTCATCCTATTTTTAGTATTTTCAAGACTTCCATATAAATACTGAAACTTTATTCCATTTTCATTGGGCGCATTCTTTCCATTTTGATTAGCAACTATAACCTCCTCAGAATCTGCTCCAACAACGATGTTGGGATTGTGAGTAACTAGAATGATCTGTCTGTCCTTTTTCTTTTTACGAATATATCTAACAAGGTCGCTATAGATGGCACGGTTATCTAGGTTATCTTCAGGTTGATCTATAAGTATAGGACTTTTTTTATCGCTAAAGTCGAGCAAGAGTTTCAATACAACAAAAGAACGCTTTCCTGGGGACATATCTTTTAAATTATCTCCATCATATTCAACGTTCAAACTTAAGCCAAACCAATTCTCAGATAGGATTTTTGACATAAAGGATTGAGTATTATAACCTGATTTAAACGGTATTTCATTTCGTAAAGCTTTATTCAAAATCGCTTTTAAACATTCTTCTATATCTACTTTAGTCTGTTTTTTAAATGCTTGTACAACGTCGTTAATTAGTTCATTCATTGCTGCCGATCTAAGAGATATACATTCAGACAAAGTCTGGTAAAGAGAATTTTTCAACACTATAGATGAAGTTAGTACAACATCGTCATGCCTCAAATTCATTTTGAATGCTATATCATTCATCCTATCTAAATAAGATAAATGCAAAAAGAGTAGATTACGTCCAATTTCTTTGTACTCATCATAAATCTTTTTGGCGGATTCGGTTTCTTGAGTAATTAAAGCAAGTTTTTTGTTCAGTTCATCTAGTTGTTTAATAATATCTGTTAATGATTTATTTGCTTCAAATATATGTTTACCTTCTTTGAATTCCGGTTTTGATTGTATTTCAGCAATTTGCGCATCTATTTCTGAGAGAGATTTAGTGTTTTCGGCAAGCATCAGTTTTAGTACCTCATGAATTTCCGAATTTACCCTCTCAATTGCTGATTCAATAGAATGGGCTAACTTCTCAGAATGTTCAGATGTTAATTCTGAAATAGTTATAGACCTATTTTTAACCACAAATGAATCTAATTGATGCAGTTGAAGTGCTTCTGATTCTTTGAGCAACAATGCTTTTACTGCTTGTTTTTTTCCAATTTCTTCTGAATTAATGATATATGTGTCTAGAACGTCTTTCTTATGCGTAAGTCTAGACTGATATTCATTCCGCAATTTCTCAAGTTTAACAATTTCATTTTTTATACCCTTTTCATCACCAACACCTTTTATGCTTTGCATTTTTTCGCCATACAATCTTCTTTTCTCAAAATATAAAGCAACATTAGTTTGTATTGTGGAAAATTGAGAAGCTAATAAAGATTTATGTTTCTCGTATTCTTTTTTAACATCTTCTTTCCCAAGCAGAATATCCATTAATAGTTTATCTGTTTCCTGTGGTTCCGCTACTTTAGAAATTTTATTTTGAGGGAAATATTCAATATATTTTTCTCTATTTTCTTGTCCGTCTCGCCAATATACATGAACAGAATCACGAAGTTGATTGATGTAATCTTTGTTGTCAACATCATCGGTACAATTAAACGCGGCTGCAAGAGATGCCAATAAAGTAGATTTTCCTGTAGATCTACCTCCAATTATAGAATTAAGATTTTGATTAAGATATATGGTCTGATGCCATGTGTTTGCAGAATTCAATACTATTTTATCTATTACATCGTAATCATATTTATATTCAGGTTTAGAATCGCATACACGAATTCTATCCTCTGGTTCAAATAGGATTTGTTTAAGACCGTCAAAAGTGGTATCTGCTTTAATCCAAGTCCTACAATTGCCAAGACGGTCTTTTGTTAGAGCGTCTGCAAAAGAATGTGCGTCACTACAATCTAATAATAAGCTATTAACATTTTGCTCCTGTAGTTTTGCTTTGGCACTATTGAATTTTTCAACACTTTCAGCTGCTGTAAATACAATGTCTGTCTGATTTATAATTGACTTTTTTTCTGCAATCGACGTGTCATCCCATTTGAACTCATCCCATTCAGTTTTTCCAATAGCAGTAATGTATTGACCTTTGAAGTACTGTGGAGCATTCTCTAATATTTCTGTGATTTGTGATAGTTCAAGATTCAAATTATTAAATCCTTCTTTTAATGGACTTCCATATTTCGTTCTCTGTGCTTCTGGCACAGATTCTATAATACGACGCCCTAAATCCATCAAATTATCAATAGTAACAACACCTCCCCATTGTTGAGTACAATCTGGGCTAAGAGTATAACGAGAGCTTAAAGCATTTAAAAATTGGTGTTGAATAATATCTGCTGAAACTTCATTCGAAAATATCACATGGAAATTAATACGCTTGAATTGCTTGTGTCCGCAAAATTTAGCCAACCTAAATTCAACAACAGGTAAAAGTAATTCTATATTAGATAAACGTCCAGCATCCTTATACTCTTTAACTTTCTTATAACCATCAATAAATAGATAGTCATTTATACCGAGTACCTTAATGTCTGAAGGCAATTGTTCTAGGGCTGTAATGTATTTATTCCAACCATCCTCGTTATCAGCACAACCATAGTTGTTTTCAATAGATAGCGGAGTATGGACATGTAAATCCCATATTCTCCATTCTGATCCTCTATTCATATTGTGAACATTTATTATTATCCTATCATCATATCGCTTTGTTATACAACTATTCATTTGATTTAATCACCCAAGAACCATCTTTGCGTCCACCTTCACGATATAGTATTCCTTTTTCGTGGAGGAGCGCTAAATCTCTTTGAATAGTTCTAGATGTCATTCCGGTCTTTTGCGACATTTCATTAGCACTTAATGAAGGGTTCTCTTTGATGAGATTAAGTATAACCTGTTGTCGTTCTGTAAGTTCCTTTACGACATCTTTTACGACATCT
>JAZQZR010000011.1:0-230774 GCA_045634185.1 Bacteroidales bacterium
CCTGTAGAGACGCGTCAATGCGACATGCTATAAAACGCATTGACACGTCACATAAACAAAAAAACATTCTAATTTTCCATAAGACGTGTCAATGTTTTTTTTATTTTTTTGCAGGATACATTGACGCGTCTCTACCAAAAACACGTCTCAAAAATAACAAGACATTCTCAATCTCCATAGACGTGTCTCCTACAGAGCTGATATTTTATTGAAAGTTTATTTCAACTGACAGCTGATAGCTGACATCCTCATTTCCTCATCAAATAATTCTTCACATAATCCGCAACGCCGTCTTCTAAAGAAGTGAATTCTTTGTCGTATCCGGCATTTCTCAGTTTATCCATATTGGCTTCTGTGAAGTATTGGTATTTGTCTCTTATATCTTCAGGAATGTCGATAAACTCGATATTGATGTCTTTTCCCATCGCCTTGAAAGTGTTTGCCGCCAAATCATAAAAACTACGCGCCTTGCCAGTACCGAGATTATACAAACCACTCTTTAAATTATGAGCAATGAGTTGTGAGCAATGAGCATTCTCTGCGTCTTTGCGACTCTGCGTCTTTGCGTCTATCATAAAAGCGATAACGCTCGCAATATCTTTCACATAAATGAAATCACGGAGTTGTTGACCATCGGCAAAGTCAGGGCGATGTGAACGGAAGAGTTTCACCTTTCCTGTTGCATTTATCTGATTGAAGGAATGGAAAATGACCGAAGCCATTCTTCCTTTGTGATATTCGTTAGGACCATAGACGTTGAAAAACTTCAATCCTGCCCAGAATGGAGGCTGCTTCTCTTGTTTCAGAATCCACTTATCGACTTCGTTTTTAGAGCGTCCGTATGGATTGAGTGGCTGCAATTTTTCCACTACTTCATGACTGTCGTCATAACCTAATTCGCCGTTTCCGTATGTGGCTGCTGATGATGCATAAACCAAAGGAATCTGATATTCAGCACATAAAGTGAACATCGTCTCGGTATAATCGACATTCAATTTTTGAAATACATTCCAGTCAAATTCAGTGGTGTCGGTGCGAGCTCCAAGGTGAACGACGAAATCTACTTCTTCATGATTTTCCTTAAACCATTCAAAGAAATTATTTCTGTCGACTAAAGACTTATATTTCAAGTCGATGTAATTTCTCTCTTTTTCTTTCTTTGAAAAATCATCGACGAGAATCAAATCGTTATAGCCTTTTTGATTAAGTTCACCAGCTACTACACTGCCGATAAAACCCGCTGCTCCTGTTATGATTATCATATCAATTTGAATTTTAGAACTTTAGAATTCTAGAATTTTAGAGTTCTAGAGTTCTAGATTTTATATAATTACGCCATTTATCCAGAACTGCTACCATATCGCTTGGCAATTCTGAATCGAAGTACATCTCTTTTCCTGTTGTTGGATGCACGAAGCCTAATATTTTAGCGTGCAGACAATGACGAGGTATTTCTCTGAAGCAGTTTTCAATAAACTGACGATATTTCGAGAAGGTTGTACCTTTTATGATAGTGTCGCCGCCGTAGAGATAATCGTTGAAAAGCGGATGTCCAATATGCTGGAAATGCACACGGATTTGATGTGTTCTTCCTGTTTCGAGACGACATTCCACCAAAGTGACGTAATTGAAATGTTCAAGGACTTTATAATGTGTCACCGCCGACTTGCCTTGAGAGCCGTCAGGATAAACCGCCATCGCTACTCTGTCTTTAGTGCTGCGTCCAATATGGCCTTCGATAGTTCCTTCTTCGTCTGCGAAATCTCCCCAGACGAGAGCCTGATAACGACGTGTTATACTGTGTTCAAAAAATTGTTTCGCCAAAACAGTCTGCGCTGTCTCGTTCTTGGCGACAATCATCAGACCTGTTGTGTCTTTGTCGATACGATGTACGAGATAACCGAAGCCGTTTTCAACTTTTTGATTTGTATTTTTAAAATGATATGCGAGAGCATTCAACAGAGTGCCGTCGAAGTTGCCGTGACCTGGATGCACGACGAGACCAGCTTGTTTGTTGATAATGATGACATCATCGTCTTCATAGACGATTTCCAAAGGAATGTTTTCGGGAGTGATGACTACTTCACGAGGAGGGAATGAAAGAACGATAGTAACGACATCATTAGGTTTAATCTTATAATTCTGCTTCACAGAGACGCCGTTCACGAGGATGCTTCCTGCTTTAGCCGCGTTCTGAATCCTGTTGCGCGACACGTTCTCCATGCGGTTCTGCAAAAACTTATCAATTCGCACCAACGATTGTCCAGGGTCTGCCACTATACGAAAATGTTCGTAAAGTTCAGTGCTTTCTTCTGCCTCATCCTGATACTGACCAACGAAATCTTGTTTCTTTGCGCTTTCTTCTATATCTTCAAATCTCTTCTCTGCCATAATCATTTAGAAATCACGAATTTTTCTGTGTAAGACTTTCCTTCATCGGTGATGACTCTAATCATATAAAGTCCGTTCGACAAATCGCTTATGTCTAAGTTGACATCATTGCTGAAATTTTTCATCAGACGACCTGTCATATCGAAAATCATAACCTGTTCGCATGACTGAGCAGGCAACTCACCAATGTTAATCTGGTCTTTTGAAGGAACAGGATAAAGTCCTAATCTCTTTACATCCTTAATTTCTTCTTCTATGACATAGTCGCTGCCAAGCACAGGACGAATCATCAAAGAACCACGCATACTGCTGTTTTCCCAGCCGCCGCCTGTCTCATAGAAATTATATTGCTGATTGTCATTTGATGTATCAAAACCGATGTTGATGCTTTCTCTAGCGTGCTGCATAATTCCAACATAAATGGTTCCGTTCACTTTCAACACTTCATCAAAAGGATAATAAGTGAATTTGTAAATCACCTCATCATCCCATTCCGGTCTCTGATTCTTTAGACGATACACTTCATTACCAGGACGTCCGTTATTGTCGTTCCATACAACGATATCGAAGAAATCGTAATTGGCATCGTTATGAGTTCTGTTGAAAAGGAGATGAACTCCGCACAAAGTGTCAGGTGTTGAGATTGTAAATTGTGTAGCGAAATATGATTCATCTGGAACTACGCCGTAGCCTCTTTCAGGAGTTCCGTCATCGTAGGCGTAATAGTTCGAGAAATACTGAATTCCACATAAAGTATCGCCTTTTACTACAGACTCATCTGATTCCACACTGATAATGTGTTTGACAAGATAAGAAGCAGTATCGAGAGAGCTGTCCATATCGAAAAGGAAGTTGTTGAGATGAGGGCAAGCCTGAGTAGCGTTGTCGCCATTGCAATTCTGGAAACCATTATTTGCAAAAGGTGACAGATTACATGACTTGCTTGAATAATCGAAAGTCCAGTTATTGGAAAGATTTTCTACGTGAAGAGAATATTTTGTCATATATCCAACAGAATCCAGATTAGCGATATACATCTGATAATCTGCTGCCATCGCCACTGTAGGATTACTCTTATATTGTCTATAAGGCATTGACTGATATCGTTTCAACAATGATGGAGACTTTTCAGAGAATGTCACCAAAGGATATGTTGTATTGCTGTATGAACGATTTTTATCCATATAGATGAAGTCGATGTTCCAGCAGTCGACATTGCTTCTGTCGTTAGGATACATCGTTGATGGCATTGATGCGTAGTTATAGAAAAGAACCACCAAATCTTTTTTGAAATAATTCTCGTCTGTAACAGGAATCATGACTTGTTTAAAATATTGATTGTCATTATCAATCAAGAAAGAATCGATGGTCATACCTTCAGTGCTCCATATATGATTCCATACCATTTCAGAATAGAAGACGGTGTCGCATGGCACTGCCACTTTTTTTAGAGAGTCGGCCATTGTATATTGTCCTCCAGAAATCGTGTACATATCCTGATTGCATGAAGAATTCATGTCATGAAACAGAATGTCACCGACATGGATTGTATCGACTTGCATATAATTAAGCATATCGCCTATCAATATTGTATCGTATTCAATTCTGAAAGTGTCGAGTACATAACCGAACATAAGCACGAGAGAGTCTGCTGACTCAGGAGCGTCGGCATTACCTTGAGGCTGGTAATAGAAGCTGAAGTAAAGAGAATCTGCCGGACTAAGTTTCTCGCCATTTTCATCCACGAGACTTATTGGTCTGGAAATCAACGAATCTGCCACGAAAGGAGAGCTGCTGGCATGAGAATAGACCTTACCAGTCTCATCGAGAGCGTCTAATGTTGCTGCATTAAAATTCGTTGGAAACAAAGGAAATCCCGAGTTTACTAGAACGCTTCTGTTTTGCCATTTGCTTGCATCTGGATATATATCCGTCTCTGTAAAATCATCGAAGAAAGGGAGAGTGACTTGAGACTCCGACTTTCTCTCTTTCATGTCTTTATCAGATTGTACGGAATATGAGAATCCGCTTAGATATTCTTGTGAAAAGGATTTAAATCCTAATACAAAAGTTAAAACTATTAAACTTAATATCTTAATTTTCATATAACTGTCTACTTTTATTCTGTATAAATTCTACTACTATAAATCTCGTAATATATTGAATCGACATTTAAACTATCGTCACGATAAATATACTCAAAGAAGTCCTTCTCTAGTATCAGGTTCTTGTCATATTCCTTGCTTATCGAATCGAATTTAAACAAACGATGTGTCAATATATAATCAAAACTATCTGTTACATATTTAATTGTGTCGGCTGAAAGTTTTTTCTTCTTCATGACAGAAAGCACTGAGTCTTTTTTGAACAATTCGCGACCGTATGAGTCAAAATCAAACTTATTTTCAGAGCGATACCATACATCGACTGTTGAACCGAGTGCCACGAGCGTCTTGATATCGTAGGATGGATTCATCTTATAAACTCTATATCTCTCATCTTCATCATAATCCATATAATTCTCCTTGCCGATATTGAGAGAGGCTTCATGTATAAGGCTTTTAACGTTTTCTTTTTTGGCTGTCAAGAGATTAGGAAGATGTGTCTTTTTATCGCCTCTTCCATAACCCACGAGAAGTTTCACAGCGCTGCCTTTAACGATTTCTGTACCTGGCTCTATCACTTCCCCATCATATCTCTGTTCAACGACAGCATTCTTGGCAAAATGATCTACAAATTCAAGTTCACTGACTTTCAAGCCATTGGATTTCAACAGCACCATCGCCTGACGCAATGAAAGGTTTCTAAGGTTAGGCATAACGACTTTTTCAGGTGCTTCCGACACTTTGACATAATAAAGGTTACGACCTTTTTTCACATTGGAATTTGGCAATGGATCTTGTTGGTAGAACGATCCTTCTGGATATGATTTGGAATAAACGCTGTCTAACAAAACGAAATTAAAGACATCAGAATATTGCTCAAGAACAGAGTCGCAGTCTTTTCCCAAGAAATCAGGAACTATAATCTCTTCGCCATGGCGAGTATAGTCTTTAAGTGAAAAGAATACGGCTTCTATTATTATGATTGCCAATGCAATTACGATAAACAGATTTATATAAAATGCCCTTTTAGTTAAAAAATTGAAGGCCTTCATTTATTTTTAATTTTAATGTACAACAATAACGACGTTTTTACTAATTTTGGTGCCACAAAGATAACTATTTTAATTTTTTTATCGAAGTATTATTATGAGAAAGATTGCAATTATTTGTGGAGGTTACTCAGGCGAGTACGAAATATCAATAAAAAGCGCTAAAGTCGTTAAAAGTCATTTAGATTCAAACATTTACGACTCATATCTTATCGTTATTCAAAAAGGCGAGTGGTATTGTTTAACCGATGACAACACTCATATCCCAGTCGACAAGAATGATTTTTCTGTAAATATTGACGGCAAAAAAATCACTTTCGACGCAGTTTTCAATGCAGTACACGGAATCCCTGGAGAGAACGGAGAGATTTTAGGTTACCTTGAAATGTTAAATATTCCTTACACTTCTTCCAACTTCACCACATGCGCATTGACATTCAACAAGGACCTCACAAAAGTTGTAGCATCAGCTCATGGCGCAACGGTATCTCCTTCTATCACAATCAATAAAGGTGAAATTATTGAAAAAGAAGAAATCATCAATGAACTTGGTCTTCCTTTGTTTGTTAAGCCTACATGCAACGGTTCAAGCGTCGGCGTCAGCAAAGTCAACACTGCCGAAGATTTCGACAAAGCTGTAGAGACTGCCTTCAACGCAGGAAATCAGATTATGTTCGAGAAATTCGTCAAAGGCCGCGAACTCGCTTGCAGCGTAATTGAATACAAAGGAAAAATGATGGTTCTTCCTCTTACAGAAATTGTCAGCAAAAACGAATTCTTCGATTACGAAGCAAAATATACAGCAGGAAAATCTGACGAGATAACACCTGCCGACCTGGAAGAGTTAGAAGAGATTGAAGTAAAGGCAACATCAGCTATGCTCTACGAAAAATTCGGATGCAAAGGATTCGCTCGTTTCGATTACATCCTCAACGAAGAAGGATTGTTCTTCATCGAAGTGAATATCGTACCAGGAATGTCAGAGGCTAGCATCATGCCTAAACAAGCTGCCGAAATGGGAATCTCATTAGGCAAACTCTTCGGAATGACATTGGAGAACATCTTGAATTAGGAATTAGGAGTTAGGAATTAGGATTTAAAATGAATAAGATTAAGGCTTTCATAAAGCCCATTGCGGGATTGTTGGCTGTTGGATTGCTGATTTATTTCTTTCCAGACATATTTCTGTATTTCGCAATCGCCATAATCTTATCAATGTTAGGCCGTCCTTTGTGCGAGCTTATAAAGAAATTCCATATAAAGAAATTTCATCTCGGCGATTCATTATCCGCGGTGGTAACGATGGTTGCCATGTTTATGGCATTCTCTCTCATCTTCTTGATAATAATACCTTTAGTCAATAAGGAAATATTAATATTATCAAAGATAGACACCAAAGCCATCGTCGATTATTTCGAGCAACCTTTGAAAGATATCTACGATTTCTTAATACAATATAACATAATACGCCCTGAAGAAGACATCCTCAAAATGATAGAAAGCAAACTATACACCATCATCAACTGGGATAGTTTCAGCAGCATTTTAGGGAGTTTTGTTTCAAAGACAAGTTCTTTGGTTGTAGGTTCTTTCTCCACAATATTTTTAACATTCTTCCTCTTGCGAGAACCTAAAATAGTACACAATATCTTCATGGCTATCACGCCTGACGAACAGACGTCACGTATGAACAACATACTCCACGACTCCAGAGTGATGCTGACCAGATATTTGTTCGGTCTGATGTCTGAAGTCTTATGTATGATGATACTGATATTTCTGGGACTGACTATCTTCGGCATAGAGAATGCTCTGATTATAGCAGTAATAGGCGGACTCATGAACATCATTCCTTACCTCGGTCCTCTGATGGGCTGCGCTGTGGGCGTCGTCATCGGAATAATATCGAACCTTGGCATCGGCTCTTACGATATGATATTACCTAACACATTAGAAATCATCGGAATTTTCGTAGCTGCCAACCTTGTAGACAATTTCGTTCTTCAACCTACAATTTATTCAAAGAGCGTTTTCGCTCATCCTATCGAAATCTTCCTGGTCATACTTATGGCTGGCAATATCGGAGGCGTCGTTGGAATGATAATAGCAATTCCTTCATACACGCTCATCAGAATCATTGCACGACAACTGCTCAGCGAATTCAAATTCATCGAATTGCTAACCAACAAATTAGACATCGAAAAAAAGCAATAAATCATAACAATTCAAAATGAGAAAAATAGTACTTACCTTAACCGCGATTTTATTTTTATGCATCAACGGCTTCTCGCAAAACACCATCGACCCTGTCTTGCAAGAAGTTATGAATCAAAAAGGCAATGAACTCATAAGCGTCAACATCATATTCAAAGCGCAGATAAATCCAGAAACGCTTCAAGGAAAAGTCGCAAGAGTGACCGACAAGAAAATAAGACGCGACATTCTCGTGGATGAATTCAAACTTTTCTCTGAAAAAGAACAAAACGACGTCATGGCAATTCTTCTGGCAGAGAAAGCTAACAACAACGTAAGCGACATCACAAGTCATTGGTTATCAAACAGCATCAACTGTAAAATATCAAAAGACGTCATCTATCTTCTTTCAAGACATAACGACATCGAACTCATTGGTTATGATGAGATGAAATATATGGTCTACGACACCGTCACAGAAGATGTCGTCGTTGACGATAACAGAGATATTGATATGACCGACAATATCATTATGGTGAATGCCGACAAGGTTTGGGACATGGGATACACCGGCAAAGGCGTCCTCGTTGCCGTCCTCGACTCTGGTGTCAACTACAATCACCTCGACCTTGCCGACCATTTATGGGATGGCGGCTCTCAATATCCTAACCACGGCTACAATGTCGTGGCCAACAACTACGACCCTATGGACAATTTCGGCCACGGAACACACTGTGCCGGAACCATTTGCGGTGATGGCACATCAGGAATACATACCGGCATAGCACCTGACGCCACTCTTATGTGCGTCAAGGTTCTCGACGACTACGGATACGGAAGCGCGAGCGGTTTCAACTCAGGTATGGAGTTCGCCATCGAACATCAGGCCGACATCATCAGCATGTCGCTCGGCGTGATGAACGCCAGCGTATCAGACAAGACAATGATGCGTAACACCTGTGTCAACGCTCTTCAACTCGGAGTCGTAGCTACCGTTGCAGTTGGTAACGACGGTCAGATGACAATGGTTCCAGTCCCAAACAACGTGAGAACGCCTGGCAACTGCCCTCCTCCATGGCTGCATCCCGACCAAGAAGCCAACGCCGGAGGCCTCTCTTGCGTAGTGGCTGTCGGCGCGATAGACTATGACGAAAACATGTATGAAAACGGATCTAAAGGTCCCGTCACATGGACCGACACACAGTTTAATGATTATCCATACAACCCTAACATCGGACTGATTCGTCCCGACATATGCGCTCCTGGCGTAGGCATCAAATCGCTCGACCACGACAGCAACGACGGTTATAACCTCAAGACCGGCACTTCAATGGCGACACCTTGCGTAGCTGGCGTTCTGGCTCTTCTCCTCGAGAAACAAAACGACCTCACTCCTGCTGAGTTATGCATGACAATAGAGACAACAGCAAAGAAACTCACTGAGACCAAAAGCAACCTCACCGGTTCTGGTCTCATCGACGCTTATAACGCCATAATAAACATTAAAAAAGGCGACTTCTACTATTCCGGAATCGCCATCAACGACAAAGAAGGCAACGACAACGGAAATGTCAACGCTGGCGAAGACATCAGCCTAAGCATCAATATCGTCAATAACGGAACAACAGAATACAACAACATCAAAGCCGTCATGACTTCAAAAAACGACAATGTTGAGATTACAGACAACGAGGCTTTCATCAGTAATATTGACGCCAACGGCGAATTAGAAATAGTTGATGAATTCACCTTCCATGTTAATGAAAACACCGTCTGCAAGACAGAATTAGCATTTGATTTAGATTTCTACGACAGCAATGACGAGAAGATTTCCTCATTCGGCTTTGGCCTCCATGTTCAAGGATATGAATTGGAATTCGCGTCTTTCGTAGTTGACAACGACGACAACGGCAACGGCTTCCTCGAAGCAGGTGAGTCTGCAGATTTAGGAATAATAATAAATAACATAGGCAATGAAATCGCTGTTGAGGTTAGCAGCGTTTTATCTAGCAGTAGCGAACTAATCACTATAAACGAGAATATAGCTTCTTACAACTCATTAGGCACAAACTATTCATCAATAGCATATTTCAACGTGACATTGTCTGAAAACGTTGGAGAGACATTCGAGATACCACTCACTTTAACAACCACCGACCATTACGGCAAGACTAACGAATTCGCCTTGAATTACGCCAATTCCTGCGACGTTAACTTCGAACTAACCGACTATTACGGCGACGGATGGAATGGAGCTTCTTTGATAGTGAAATTCGACGATGGCACAGAAGACAAGACTTTGACAATATCAAACGGCTATTCTGAGAATTATACTTTCAACGTAAAAGCCAACGTGGAAGTGAGCCTCGAATGGGAAAAAGGCGAATACGACTCAGAGTGCAGCTTTATAGTGAAAAGCGCTAATGGAAATATCATCTACAGCAGTCCTACTTTCCAGAACAAAGGAGAGTTTCTCTTCTCATGGACTAACGATTGCTCTTGCGAAAACATGAGTTTCACAATGTGTGACGCTGTCGATAACCTTCAAGGAGTACAAAACCAACATGTGATAGAATTAAGTTGGGACGCTGATGCTGATGCTGAGTCGTACGACATCTATCGAGGAACGAGATTCATGGGCAGCACATCAGAAACTACATTCACCGACGATTACGAACTGACTGACGGAACATACTTATATAATGTACAAGCCATTTACGATGAAGACTGCGAAGGCAAATTGTCAAAGACAGAGGTGATATTCAGCACTGAGTCCGTGGCAGAAAATGAGATACACAACGCTTCTGTTTTCCCAAATCCTAACAATGGCGAGTTCACCATCAAATGCGATAATATGAGCCGCATAATCGTATATAACGTTATCGGTTCAATAGTGAAAGATATTGAAGTAAATGCCGACAATTATGTTGTTGAAGGATTGAATCCAGGAGTTTATTTTGTCAATATCAGAAACAACGACAACAATATCATCAAGAAAGTTGTTGTAAGATAGAAACTGACATTCATCGCCCCTCCGCGTTAGGGATTGGAGCGGCATCCTTTTGGAGCGCAGCGGAAAAAGATATAGCGGAAAGCCCGACGGCGGAGCTGGAAGCGGAGCCGGAACGCCCAGAAAAAGACTAATGGAGAAATATTTTGAGAGAGTATAGTCTGTTAAAAGTTCTTATTTCTCAGTTTAACAAATTGTTTTTCAACAATTATATACAGGATGTACGAAGACATTATCACGAGCGACCAGAAGATGAAATAAGACCAGGCACCCATTTGCTGTGACAGTTCCGAAAAGTTGTTGTCGATAATTTGTATCAACATAAGGTTAGTGAGAAACATAGCATACGACAATATGCTGAAGTGAGACACTATATCTCCCACAAAAGTCTTTGATTCTTTGATTCTTGTAATATAAGGCAACCATAATGCTATCGCTATTGGTGCAACGGTAAGGCAAACTACATTTGTGTAAAATGTTCCAATATGTTTAGGGATAAAGAACGTTGCTAACATCAACAAGACACCGATGATGAGACTTTTCACTGCATAGCGGTTCCATAAATCGTAAGCATAATATCTTATCCATGCAGCCAGCACGCCAATATAGATATTATCCATACGTGATGCTACAGTCTTGCGCATCCACACATCCCACCAGAAGTTATCCGTAACATTATCTGAAACAGAAATACGAAACGCCAAGGACGAGACGATGAAGAACAAGCAAATATAAGGTGTTATTTTCTTAACACTAACGGACATCGAAGAGAATAATACCAGCAATAATGGGAATATGATATAAAACCACCACTGCACAGAGAGCGACCATGACTCCCAATAGAAATCATAAAAGGTTTTACCAGATTTTGTGTGAAGGTAAAAAATTTCCACAGAGGGAACACCTGCATATTTCCATTAATGATACCATTAGATATTAAGATGCAATATATAAGCATTATAATATAATAGTTTGGCAATATTCTCAAGGCGGTACGAGCATAGAAACGCAATGTTTTTCCTATATTGACGCCATGATTTTTATCTGCATAAGATAAAAAAGAAAGTCCTATAAGGAAACCGCTTATAACAAAGAATATATCGACGCCATGAGGCAGCGGTATTTTATTGATAAATTCGAGGCGAGTACCAGAGAGGAGATGAGAAGCATGTCCATCTACGACGCAGAAAATTGCGAAAGCCCGCAAGAGATCCAATCCGTAGATACGTTTCTTATCTATCTGTATTCCGAACATTTATAAAAATGTCTTGATAAAACTTATAAAATTGTCTTAACTATTTTATCAATAGAGATTCCTTCTGCTTCTGCGCTATAGTTTCTTACGAGGCGATGGCGTAATATTGGGAGCGCCACTTCTTGTACGTCTTCTATGTCTGGTGATAGTTTACCTTTCAGGAGAGCGTTTGCTTTTGCGCCGATGATAAGATATTGCGATGCGCGAGGACCGGCGCCCCAGCTGAGATATTTGTTGCTCCATTCGTGAGCGCGTTCGGTGTTAGGACGAGTGCGTGACACCAGACCTACAGCATATTCATAAACGTTATCAGCCACAGGAACACGACGTACCAAGTTTTGGAAATAAATTATTTCCTCTGCTGTCATCACAGGATTTATATCAGTTACTTTAGCAGAAGTTGTGTTTTTCACCACTTCTATCTCTTCTTCATAAGTAGGATAATCCAGTTTAAGGTTAAACATGAAACGGTCGAGCTGCGCTTCTGGCAATGGATAGGTACCTTCTTGTTCGATAGGGTTTTGTGTTGCAAGCACGAAGAAAGGCTCGTTCAGTTTATATGTCTTTCCTGAGATTGTCACATGTTTTTCCTGCATTGCTTCGAGGAGAGCTGCCTGAGTTTTAGGCGGAGTTCTGTTAATCTCGTCGGCGAGGATTATATTAGAGAAGACCGGACCTTTCACGAATTTGAACTGACGAGAATCGTCGAGTATTTCTGTTCCGAGTATATCGGAAGGCATGAGGTCGGGAGTGAATTGAATACGGCTGAACGAGAGTCCGAGCGCACGTCCTATAGTGCTAACCAACAAAGTCTTGGCAAGACCTGGAACGCCGACCAGCAGCACATGGCCCTGGCAGAATACTGATAATATTGTGTTATGTATGATTTCGTTTTGTCCTACAATGACTTTAGAAATCTCTTTTTTCAGTTGTTCATATTTTTGCACGAGCGCTTTAGCGCCTTCCACGTCAGACTTAAACATATTCTATCGCACTAAAAAATTAATCTGCAAAATTCCAATCAAACATAAAGTCGCAATCTCTGAAGTCGTCGATGACTTTGATATATGCTTTTTTAGATTTGTTTTCAATCCAGTCGTTGATTATCTCTTCGCGTTTTTGTTGCAACGCCCACTCGCGGATGAGAGTATAATCGTCGTTAAGGTTAGCTTTATGAGGTTCTGTCTTTCTCTTAAGATAGAGGAGACGATAAGCGTCTTTGTTGTCGGAAGTCTTCATTGGGACAGGAGCGCTTATCTCGCCCACTTTCATTCTGTTGACAGTGACAGACACTTGTTGGTCGAGTTCTGCGGCATCGAAGAGAGTTCCGCCTGTAGCAGAATTCACGAGCAATCCGCCGCTCATTCTGTCTTTCTCATCGCTGAATTTACGCACTGCAGCGTCGAAATCGATGCTGTCGTTACGAAGAAGTTGTGCTATAGAGTCCAGTTCGTCGTAAGCCACCTGCAATGCTTCTGGAGAGACTTTCACTGTTAACAAGATATGACGTACATTAACGAAATCACCGCGACGTTCAATCATTTGGATAATATGGAATCCGAATTCTGTTTCAACGACTTCAGATATCTCGCCATCACGCAAGTTAAAAGCAGCAGCTTCAAACTCAGGAGCGAACTCGCCTCTTCCGTGGAAGCCAAGTTCACCGCCTTTCTTTGCAGATCCTGGGTCTTCAGAATAGAGAAGCGCCAATGTTGAGAAGCGTTCTCCATCGAGGATACGTTTACGCATCTTATACAGTCTTTCCTTAACGGCAAGTTTCTCGTCCAGAGTGATTGGAGGTCTTTTTACAATATGAGCAATCTCATATTTAGAATTGACCATAGGGATACTGTCTTTAGGGATATTATAATAACATCTCTTCACTTCTGAAGGTGTCACTTCAACATTAGCAAGAACAGCCTGCTGCACTTGTTCTACCAACATCTGGTCTTTTCTCATACGACGCAGCTCATCTTTGATTTCTGGCAATGTCTTCTTATAATATTTCTCGAGATTCTCTTGTGAGCCAAGCTGTGCCATGAAATAACGGACCATACGATCCACGTCAGCTTCAACCTGTTCGTCAGTCACTGTGATACTGTCCATTTCAGCTTGGTTAAGCATAAGCTTTTCGAACATAAGGTCTTCCAAAATCTCACAACGGATAGAACTCGCGCTGCCTTTTATTCCGCCTTGCAATCTATATTGAATATATTTTGCTTCAATATCAGACTGAAGGATAATATTCTGTCCAACAACAGCCACTACTCTATCAATAACCTGCGGCTCCTGTGCCTTAGACGGAACCATAATGAATACAAAAAATAAAGCTACTAAAAAACTTAACGTCTTGTTGTCTTGTCGTCTTGCCATTTTATTGTCTTATTGTCTTTAATAAACCTCAAAAGCTTTTTCTTGTACAGCTTTTGAATATATATCTTCATATAATTTTTCCAATAAATCTTTCTTTCTGTTACTTAATATTATGTATTTTATTCTATCCACCTCCAACTCGCAAGGCGACACATCACCTACGAATCTGGATTCGCAGAAACGAATCAATATGTAGGCGTCTTTATCATTAACAACATAATATTTATTTTCGTTCAAGAAAGATTTCTTGTTATTTACTTTCAAATCAAAATTCTCCACCACTTCATCAAAGTTATGCCATTTCTCTATTTCCATATCGTATGACAAGGCATATTCTTCCGACAGATTAGTGATGGAATCGACCATAAGGACGTCGTAGTCGCGGAACAATTTTGCGAACAGCCATTTTTTCTTGCTGTCGGTAGGAAGTTTCACATAAGCCATTCTCACTATATCGCGATTAAGTCTAAAGTCATCGCTATTATTAATATAGTATTCTTGAATCTGTTCTTCTGTGACTTCAGTATCGAGGTTTTGGTTTATCAGTTCTGTTTCATATTTGTTTATCACCAAAGAGTTGCGATATTCTTCCAGTCTCTTTGAGAAATCCAGCTGGCTTGGTTCCAGGTTATTTTCTGCTTGACGAACAAGCAACTGGTTGCGCACCCATTTATCGATATACACTTTAGAGCGGAGCACGCTATCGTTATAGCTTATTCCTTCGTAAAAGATGTTTTCCAAGTCGGTCCTATATAGATTCTTTCCATAAACGGAGACTATTATCTCGCCCTTGTCTTCTTTATTTTCCTGGCAAGCGGAAAGAAGCATTACAGAAATAAGACCGACCCAGAATAAACGCATCTTTTAGTTTTTATAGTTTTCTTTAACTTTATTTAAAAGTTTTTCATCAACAGTCACAGAGTATTTCTCTCTGAGTTGTTCGAGCCATTGTGTTTCAAGTTCGGCTTGGTATCCTGATGTAACCACGCCTCTTGCTTCTTTGAATGTCTTAGGCTCTGGTTGGCGTACTTCCATAATCTTGATGATTTGTGTTGAGTTATCCACCTTAGATGGGTAGAGTTCTACTACGCCTTCTTTCCATTCTGTTGCATCAACATTCATGTTTTCACCTCTCTGATAGAATGTGTAACGTACTGAAGCCTGTGATTTGTTTTCTCTTAAATATGTGCGTAAAGAATCCACTTCAATACCTTCAACTACGAGGTTCTTGATTTCTTCTACATTGTCTTTGCGTTGGCAAGTAACAACAACTGCTCTTACGCGGTCTTTCCACATATATGAATCTTTGTTTCTTTCATAATAGTCTTGTAAACCGAGTGTGTCTTCAGCTGCCTTGTTCCATACCTGATTTTCCATCAAGGAGAACAACAAGATACCGTCGTGATATTCTTGAACCAATGCTTTGAATTCAGGATATTTCTCTTCGAGTTTTGAATCTTCGTAAGCGAACACTTCTTGTTGCAAGTAGTTATCATAAAGCTGATAAGCATAAGCTGCTGGTGTCAAGAAGCCTTGTCTCTTTTGTTTTGCATAGATATGATCGATGAAGTTTTGTACTGTCCATGATTTATCTTTTGTAGAGAAGAGGACTTGTTTACCATTAACTTTTTCTGACGCAACGTATTGGCCTTCGATGATTGTGCTGTCGATAGTAGCGATGAAAGCGTCTTTAACTTTAGTGTTTTCCTTGATGTTATTGTCTTTCATGATACGTCTCATAGCGATTTCTTCGCTAAGCTGACCGCGCATATCTCTCTCGACTTTTTCTTTTATCTTTTCTTTTTCATGTTCAAAAGTTCCAGGAGCTGTTGAACCGACCAACTTGATGATATGGTATCCGAAAGAAGTCTTAACAGGTTCTGATATTTGATTAGGTTCCAATGACTTTACCATTGTGATGAATTCAGGAACGATTTGATTGACTCTGAATGGGCTGAGGACGCCATTGTTAGCCAAAGTTCCTTTATCATCAGAATATCTTCTTACGTAGTCGGTCCAGTTTTTATCATCGTTAACGACTTCGTTATAGATATTCTGAGCTTTTATCTTAACGAGAGAATCGCTTTTTGTTGGGTCTTTTGGGTCTACAGCGAGGAAGATATGAGCTGCTCTGATATAACCGCTTGCAGGAGTCTTGCTGTTCACCTTAATGATATGGTAGCCGAATGATGAGCGTACAGGCATTGAGATGCCGCCTACTTCTGTGTTATATACGCCTGTTTCGAAAGGATAAACCATATCGAACACTGTGAAGTAGCCGAGTTCGCCGCGGTTGCCTTTGTAAGCTTTTCTCACGCCTGGAATCTCTTCCAAGTCACGAGCTGATGGGTCGTCGGAGAGCTCTGCTGCCAAATCGCCGAAGTCTTCGCCTTTCATCGCACGTTCACGGATTGACATGGCTTTTTTGTATGCAGCCATTGTGTCGGCAGGAACAGCATTGACATCGCATTTGATAAGGATGTGAGCAGCGTTGATGTCGTATTGCATTCTGTCGTAAGCCTCTTTCACGAGTTCATCAGTGATGTCGTCGTTTGAGAAATAAGGCTTAGCGAGTTGCTGACGATAATTGTTGAGTTCCTTGATGAAAGATGCAGCTGTATCCATTTTAAGGTCTTCTGCTTCTGCCACCTTTAATTTGAAGTCTACGTATAACTTGAGATATTCGTCAACATTTTTCTTGTCGATGACATCAGTATTGACATTATTCTTCTCATATGTATCCATAAACTCTTTCACTGTGACTTCTTTATCACCGAGAGTAATCAAAGTCTTTTTGGTATAAGACTGTGCCATTATCAATGATGGCATCATCATAAAAGACAAAGCTATAAGCCATGTCCTTAGGGTTTGTTTTCTTATCATATTCTTTTCATTATTTGGCAAAATAACGAGTATTTTAAAAGTATATTATATAATCTAAAAATTAAACTAAGAACCTGAACTTTTTTTAAAAAAATTCAGGATTCTTAGTTTAAAGTTTAAAATTCATTATGCTTTTGTGCTATAGTTAGGAGATTCAGCTGTGATAGTGATATCGTGTGGGTGGCTTTCACGCATACCTGAAGCGGTAATCTTGATGAACTGAGCTTTTTGTAAATCGCTGATTGTTCTTGAGCCAGTGTAGCCCATACCTGCACGGAGACCGCCGACTAATTGATAAACGACTTCTGAGAGGCTGCCTTTATAAGGAACGCGACCTACGATGCCTTCTGGAACGAGTTTCTTGATGTCGTCTTCCATATCTTGGAAGTAACGGTCTTTAGAACCATTTTGCATAGCTTCGAGAGAGCCCATGCCACGATATGTCTTGAATTTTCTACCTTCGAAGATGATTGTGTCGCCTGGAGATTCGTCAACGCCAGCGAATAATGAGCCAGCCATGATTGATGAAGCACCTGCTGCGATAGCCTTAACGATGTCGCCTGTGTAACGGATACCGCCGTCAGCGATTACAGGGATACCTGTGCCTTTGAGAGCTTGTGAAACATTATAAACTGCTGTGAGCTGTGGAACGCCGATACCAGCGATGATACGTGTTGTACAGATTGAACCTGGTCCGATACCTACTTTAATAGCATCGATGCCTGTCTTAGCCAATTCACGTGCTGCGTCAGCTGTAGCGATGTTACCGACAACGATGTCGATGTTAGGGAATTTATTGCGTAATTCCTTAGCTACGTTGATAACGTTTTGTGAGTGACCGTGAGCTGTGTCGATATTGATAGCGTCAACGCCTTCTGCTACGAGAGCCTCTGCTCTTTCTATAGTGTTAGCTGCGATACCAACAGATGCTGCTACGCGCAAACGGCCGAGAGAGTCTTTGCTTGCATTAGGACGAGCCTTGATTTTAATGATGTCTTTGTAAGTGATAAGACCGATGAGGTGGTTGTCTTTGTCAACGACAGGTAATTTTTCGATGCGGTGCTTTTGGAGAATCTCAGCTGCTGTAGCGAAGTCTGTAAACTCAGGTGCAGTGACGAGATTTTCTTTTGTCATGACTTCATAAATAGGACGTTTCATGTCTTGGATGAAACGGATGTCACGGTTTGTTACGATACCGACTAAAACATTGTTAGCATCAACAACAGGGATACCGCCGATGTGGTTTTCGCTCATCATTCTCAAAGCTTCACCAACCATAGCGTTTTCTCTGATTGTTACAGGGTCGATAATCATACCGTTTTCAGCACGTTTAACTTTACGTACCTCAGCTGCTTGACGTTCTATTGTCATGTTTTTGTGAAGAACACCGATACCACCTTCTTGAGCGATAGCGATAGCCATAGCTGCTTCTGTTACAGTGTCCATACCTGCTGTTACGATAGGTATGTTAAGTTGGATGTTACGAGAGAAATTTGTGCTCAAATTTGTATCTCTTGGAATGATATTGCTGTATGCTGGCACTAACAAAACGTCATCGTAAGTGAGACCGCCTTCGATAAATTTAACTGAATCTGACATAGTGATTATTTTTTGAAAAATTATAAACTATATAAATTGGGCAAAGATAAGAAAAAAACTTTGAACTAAAGCCGTTGTCTTTAAAAAAGTCTAAAGAATTATCAACCTTTCTGTTCTGACAAAGTCTTTTCCTTCTATATTGATGAAATATATTCCAGTTTCATAGTTTGAAGTGTTAACTTCAACTTCACTAGAATTGACTTCCATCTCTTCCACCATTATTCCTAAGCAGTTGTATATTTTAACTACTGATAGCTGACCGCTGACAGCTGATAGCTTAACAAAGTCTTCCGCAGGATTTGGATAGATATTGAATGCAACTTTTTCCGTTTCTTCAATGCCGTCCCAATCGTCGTCAATCAATTTAATCGTTCCAACAGATGTCATGCCGTCTTCATAAACAGCGACCACTTCTGCTGTGTGACCACTATATTCGAGTGGAGAGATGATTTCAACTATTTCTTCGTTAGAATAATATGTGCCTAAGTCGTAGTTTTCTTCTAACAACATGCCATCGACATAGATGTTATATGCTATCGGTGTTCTTTCTTCTGGTGCGTCCCAGTTGAGATAGAGTTTCTGGACATCGTCGCCGCCTATCGAAGCTGTGAGGTTTACAACAGGATAGCAGTGTTCTGTATAATCGTAGGCGAAGTTACTGTTAAACACTTCTTTGGTCGTGTAGTCTTGCAGCCACATCACTACTTCCAAATCGCTCATCTCTTCAACGTTGGTTTCCGACAAATCGCATGAGAGCTCCAATCTGTGATATTCGCCTGCTTTGATTGATTCTATTGCGATGCCTTCGGCGTTTTCCAACATCTTCATGAAGACATGATGATACTGTGTCTCTTCGTCATTGCCGAGATTGTTTTTCGTTGTCTTTTCACTCACTGCAACAAAAGCTCTCACATTGCTTATTTCAGCGTATGCCATAAAATCGGCGATGACATTGATAGTGTTGCCTTCTGTTGTGAAACTGCCTTTTATGTCGAAGTAAGCAGGGCTTTGCAACGCCAAGTCGATATCTTCTGCTGTCGCTGCAGCATAGCCTTGTGTCTGCGCATCGACGAAAGTTTCAGGCACGCCCATCACGGCATAATAATTTTTTCTTAAGATACTTTCTTCCGTCCAATATGGGTCTCCGCCTGGCGAGCCGTCTTCAAGAAGCGGAAGGTCGATAGGATATTTCAAGTATGAACATTTGCCTGCGTAAGTATTTGCATGACCATCCATGATTTCATTGATTGGGATACAAGGATAGTCGCAGGTTGAGCTGGTAAAATGTTCCAAAAGAACCACCTTCTGACTTTCTCTCATCGCAAGAATAACTTTTTTCTGCAAGAAATAAGTAGTGGTTGGAGCATAATCTTCGCCATTAACTTTATCTATATACAAATCTATCGCATGTGGTTCATCAAACATGAAAAATTGTGGGAAATTATTTTGAATTGTGAATTGTGCTGTCTCGAAAGGAGCGAGATTAGTAGTGAAGCTGAAGGTATCGTAACCGTCTGCATAATAGAGCGACATATTCACGTCGAAACTTGTCACCGTCTTTGCGCCTGTATTTCTCACTGTGAAAGGTATCCCGCCATCATAATCTGTTCCTATAATATTGGGGACGTCGATGCTTACCAGTTCGAGTTCTATTTCTTCTTGTTTAAAGACTTCAATATCGTCGAAGTACCAGTTGTTGATAAGATAAGAATTACCTGTGAAATAGATACACATCAACACATTAGGTTTTCCCATGTCGGATGTTTTTATTGTATGACTTTCAACGTAAGCGTCTATGGTGATGTAAGTCTGTTCCCATCCGCTGTTCCATGTCGCTCCGCCGTCGGAAGAAGTTGCGATGCCTATGGTGTTCTCGCCTATGTAGTTGTCGTGATAATGCTTGAATGAGACCACCACCTCATCGACATCTGTGAAATCGAAAGATGGCATAACGAGACGTGATGTTCCGTTGAATTCTGGTGCCCAATTCATGCATATCTCATTAGGCACTCCGCCCGACTTGGCACTCGTCGATATCGACCAGTTGTCGGCATGTTCGTCGATATACCAGCCTTCCGGAATCTCTGTAGAGTCAAAATTTTCTTTCAACAAAAGTCCTCTGTTTTGCGCTGACATAGTGAGACATAACATCAACGCAAACGCCAAAAAATAAAATCTTTTCATAATGCTAATTTTAAAAACAGCACAAACTTACGAAAAAAACGGCTAATGACAAAAGACTAAAGACAAAAGTTTTTTTTGCGAAATTGAAAAAAAACATCATTTCCGCAATAGAATGGATGCTAAGAAACCATTAGATTTCAAAAAGAAAGACGCATCAATTACACCTTGTTCATCTCATCGGTGTAATTGACACGTCTCTACTTGGTGACTACACTTTAAAGTATTCCGTTTTCAACCAATATGCATAAATCGGATCTTGAAAAGATATTTCTCCAGCCTTATTATCCAAAATATCATTTTTAACCAATGCTATTTTCGAACGAGCTATGGATGTCGGAGACGATATTTTATATCGATGCATAGTTTCAGTTGAACTTATAGCTTTTTCCCCAGCGCACAATGCATTCAGGTAACACAACTGTTGATTGGTAAGATTTTCTGTCATGGTAACAAAAAGAAGACTAAGCTGCTCAACCAATGAGGTATGAGCATCTCTTACAACATCTTCCGTACAGACTTCTTTCGTCCGCAACCACGACAACTGGGCAAGCTGTTGCGCATAATACGGATGATTATCCGTAAGTTTTACAATCATATCGCAAGCTTCTTCCGTAATATCTTTTTTTGTATCAACAAAACGTTCCTTAAAAAAGCTCACAAGAAACGGAGTTTCAATCTTGTTAAGAAACATCAGATTACCAAATTTATAAAATGGTCTAGAAGAATCCGTAAATACCTCCAGCATCATATGACGCTTACTACCATAAAGACAATATGCCACATTTTGATGCTGTTGCCAATGCGAACGCAATTTTTTCTGAAAATAATCAGGATTGTCAAACTCAGAAATATTTTGAAATTCGTCAATACATACAACTATTTTCAATCCTTTATCTTTGGCTATCTTTTCTGCAAGATCAAGCACCTCATCTGGATTATTTACCACATCTTTCATCTCGAAATCCACAGAAACTTCATTCATCGGGTCTGTTCCGATTGTAAGTTTCGGACTGAGACGAGAAAAAAACCTCTTCACTACATCTATTGTTTCATCCCATTTCGACGATGTTGCTGATATAACCTTCTGAGCAAGCATAGAATAAAAATGTTCCTCATTCCTGACATTGAAAAGATCAATATGACATATTCTCAACTTATCATCCTGCTCCATGGCTATACCAGCAGCTTTATTGACAAGCGAGCTCTTTCCCCAACGGCGCGGAGATACAATAATCGTATTTATCAACGATTTAAAATGCTCCACCAAAGTAACAGTCTCCTGTTCCCTATCGGTAAAGTTTTTATCCGTAGCAATTTTACCAAATACAAAAGGTGTTTCCATAGCAAAATCATTCTTTATTATCCATCTGCAAATATAACAAAAAATGTAATCACAATTTACGTTTAACATTTTTTGTGATTACATTTTTTGTAACAATTATATTTTAGCTTTTCTTTATCCGTTTCATAAAAAGACGCATCAATTACACATTATTCATTACATCTGTGTAATTGACACGTCTCTACTTGTAGTCTTGTAGTCTTATTTCTTCAATGTCGCCAATTGTTGTTCAATGACTTTAATCTTAGCTTCAGCGTCTGATTTTTTCTTTCTTTCTTTATCGACGACTGCTGCCGGTGCGCCATTGACGAATTTCTCGTTCGACAATTTTGCTTCAACAGATTTCAAGAATCCTTGTGCGTAAGCCAATTCTTCTTCCAGTTTCTTGATTTCTGCTTCTGTGTCGATATTGTCAGTAACAGGGATGAAATATTCTGTAGCCTTTACCAAGAAACCGAATGCGTCTTGTGGTGTTTCTGTCACATAATTGATTGAACTTACATTACATAACTTCATGATGACAGAATCGAATTCTTTATTGACGCTGCCGTCTTTGTCAACAACGATGAGTTCGATAGCTTCTTTCATTGAGATATTCTTCTCAGCGCGAATCTTACGGATGTTGTTGATGACGTCTTGTGTAAATAAGAATTGATTTAATATGTCATTGTCAACGACTTTCTGTGCAGGTTGTTGAGCGATGATGAGGTCGTCGCCATCTTGACGTTCTTTCAAGAGATGCCAGATGTCTTCTGTGATGAAAGGCATGAAAGGATGTAAAATCTTCATCAAGTTTTCGAAGAATGTGACTGTTGCGTTGTATGTCACAGCGTCTAATGGTTGACCCATAGGAGCCTTCACCATTTCGAGATACCATGAGCAGAAGTCGTCCCAAACGAGTTTGTAGATTCCCATCAAAGCGTCAGAGAGACGATATTTGTCGAGGTTGTCGTTTGTTTCTTGAAGCACTTGTTGGAAGCGTTCTTCGAACCATCTCATCGCGACTTTAGCTGTCTCTGGCTGTGCGATGTTTTCGTCAACTTTCCAGCCTTTAACGAGGCGGAGAGCGTTCCACATTTTGTTACAGAAGTTACGTCCTTGTTCGCACAATGCCTCGTCGAAAGGAAGGTCGTTGCCAGCAGGAGCTGTGAGCATCATACCTACTCTCACGCCGTCGGCGCCGTATTTGTCGATGAGTTCGATTGGGTCAGGAGAGTTGCCCAATGACTTAGACATCTTACGACCGAGTTTGTCGCGGACGATACCAGTGAAATATACTTTCTTGAAAGGAACTTCTTTTTGATATTCTTCGCCAGCCATAATCATACGAGCGACCCAGAAGAAGATGATATCCGGACCAGTGATAAGGTCGTTTGTTGGATAGTAATATTTGAATTCTTCGTTGTCAGGATTCAAGATACCGTCGAACAATGAGAGAGGCCACAACCATGAAGAGAACCATGTGTCGAGGCAGTCGCTTTCTTGACGGAGGTCATCCATTGTGATATGGTCGCCGGCTTTTTCTTTAGCGAGTTTAAGAGCTTCTTCTGGAGTTTCAGCAACTACATAACCACCTTCTGGGAGGTAGTAAGCAGGGATTTGATGACCCCACCAGAGCTGACGGCTGATACACCAGTCTTTGATGTTTTCCAACCAGTGGCGGTAGAGGTTTACATATTTTGAAGGATAGAACTGAATGTCGCCATCGATAACAGGTTTGAGAGCTATCTCAGCGAGATGTTCCATCTTGAGGAACCATTGCATTGAGAGTTTTGGTTCTATAGCGACGTGAGTACGTTCTGAGTAACCCACCTTATTATTATAGTCTTCAACTTTTTCGAGGAGACCAGCAGCGTCGAGGTCTTTCACGATTTGTTTACGGACAGCGTCGCGGTCCATGCCTACGTACATGCCAGCTGCTTCGCTGATAGTAGCGTCGTCGTTGAAGATATTGATGCTTTGGAGATTATATTTCTCGCCGAGCATATAGTCGTTCACGTCGTGAGCAGGTGTCACTTTAAGACAGCCGGTACCGAATTCGATATCGACGTATTCGTCTTCGATGACAGGGATAGCGCGGCCTACGAGAGGAACGATGACTTTCTTGCCTTTGAGATGAGCGTTCTTAGGGTCGTTAGGGTTGATACACATAGCAGTGTCGCCCATGATAGTCTCAGGACGTGTTGTTGCTACGATAGCGTAAGTATCTTCGCCTTCTACTTTATAACGGAGGTAGAAAAGTTTGCTATGTTCTTCTTTGTAGACGACTTCTTCATCGCTGAGAGCAGTGAGAGCTGCAGGGTCCCAGTTGACCATGCGGACTCCGCGGTAGATGAGACCTTTATTATATAAGTCGCAGAAGACGTGGATGACGCTCTTGCTGCGTGTTTCGTCCATTGTGAAAGAAGTGCGTTCCCAGTCGCATGAAGCGCCAAGGCGACGGAGCTGTTTCAAGATGATACCGCCATGTTCGTGAGTCCAGTCCCAAGCGTGTTTGAGGAACTCTTCGCGAGTGAGGTCAGTTTTCTTGATGCCTTGTTGTGCGAGTTTGTTAACAACTTTAGCTTCAGTAGCGATAGAAGCGTGGTCGGTGCCAGGAACCCAGCAAGCGTTTTTGCCTTGCATACGAGCGCGGCGGATGAGAACGTCTTGTATTGTGTTGTTCAACATGTGACCCATGTGAAGCACGCCAGTCACATTTGGTGGAGGGATGACGATAGTATAAGGTTCGCGTTCGTCTGGTGTAGAATGAAAATAATTCTTATCTAACCAATGCTGATACCATTTGCCTTCGGTATCTTGTGGACTGTATTTACTGCTGATTTCCATTTATATCTTGTTTTTTATGAATAAAATCTTTAGAACTTGCAAAGATAATAAAAAGACTAAAGGCTAAGGACTAAAGACTAAAGTTTTTTTGTTGTGAGCTGTGAGATATAAGTAATTGTAAATTATTTAAAGGCTATTTTATTACGTTTTGTAAATTTCTATAATTACAGAAGGAATCATATTGTTGAATGAAATCTTGATCTCCATCGTATAATAGTGTCGTTGAAGCAATGCGTTCTTTTAATAAGTTTTGCAAATAATGCATACCTTCAAAAAAATCAGGTCTATATGTCTTTGAAGATTTTATCTCGTACGCATTTATTCTTCCGTCTGGATTCACTTGCAACAAATCAACTTCACGTTGTCCTTTATCTCTATAGAAAAACAAGTCAGCTCGTTCAGATTTATTGTAAAAATATTTTTGAAAATCGTTAATAATCATATTTTCAAACAAATTACCTCGTTGAGGATGTAGCGACAACTGTTCTTCCGAACGAATACCCATCAGCCATGCAGCCAAACCTGTATCATAAAAATAAAGCTTTGGAGTTTTTGTCAAACGTTTACCTATATTAGCATGATAAGGATGCAGACGATAAATAATGTAAGAAGCTTCCAAAATACTAAGCCATGACTGTATAGTAGGAACGCTGACACCAACTTCTACCGACAATGCAGACGCATTACATTCAGAGCCTATACGCCCCGCACATAATCTTATGAATGTATTAAACTGCGTAAGATCTTTAATATTGATCAGACTACGCAAGTCACGTTCAACGTAAGTAGTATAGTAGTTGCTAAACATCAGATTACGTCCTTTTTCATCCGTATTCCATATTGCAGGATAACCACCTCTCAGAATTCGAGTGTCCGTATCAACATCAGGAAATTCAGAATTTATCTCTTGCGTTGATAAAGGCAATAATGTCATAACAGCCGTTCTTCCAGCCATAGATTGAGTTGCCTTTTGCATCAAAGAAAAATTCGCACTTCCTGTAACGATGTATCTTCTTCTTTTTCCTTCATTAAAATTTTGCTCATCAACTAACACTTGCAAGTAAGAAAATATCTCAGGAAAACGCTGCGCCTCATCAATAATCATCCCATCATCATGTTTCATCAAAAAAGACTTTGGATCTTGTTGAAATGCAGATAATGTCGCCATATCCTCAAAGTTATAATACGGCAAATCCGCAAAAAGTTTTCTGCATAATGTAGTCTTGCCCGACTGACGCGGTCCTGTAAGAGTCAACACAGAAAAATAATCAAAAGCACTCTGAATTGAAGACAATAATTCTCTATTTATCAAATGATTATTCATATATTGGACAAATTTAAAGTTGCATTTTAATTTTTGCAAATATAATAAAAAGACTAAAGGCTAAGGACTAAAGACTAAAGTTTTTTTGTTGTGAGCTATGAGCTATGATCTGTGAGCTATGAATTAGTATAAAATCTGCGTTACAAGCATTAAACACAACAAATATTTTTTAACATAAATAATTATCTTTCAACATTTTACCCCCCGAAAAAATATAAAAAAAACATTCTTTTTATCAGAAAAAAAACTACATTTGCAGGCATAATAACTTAAAAAAATTAGAAGTATGAAAAAGTCAATCACATTATTAACATTATTGTTCATTACAATGTTTTCGTTTGCACAAACATCGAACGAGAATATTACAATTAAAAAACGTAATGGCAGGATAGTCAATGTTGAGACTAACGAAAAATTATCCAAGTTAGAGTTAAAGTCGATGCTTGATGAAGAATCGTACGACTCTTATGTCAAGGGCAGAAATCGTTATGTAGCATCTATTCCATTTTGGGCAGCCACTGCTATTGAAGGTGCGGGTTCAATCGCATCATTTGCAATAGCCAACAGAATAAAGAACGAATGCATCAACAATCACGACCATCAAAACGGGAATGATGAGTATTGTGGAGTTGGGAAAAGGACAATGTTTTATTGGGCAATGGGCGGATTTTGCGTTGCTGGGGCCATAATGTATGCCATTCCGGCGACGATACTGACAATAAGCAGTCACCAAAACATCAACGCAGCTGTTGAGGGATACAATCAGAAGTCGTCAGATGTGACACTCAATTTAGGTGCGACGAGCAACGGTTTTGGGCTTACGCTGAATTTTTAAAAGAGAATATTTATAAAGGTTGGATTCTTTTCCAGCCTTTTTCTTTTATTTAACTTTGGTTACACAAAATTCCTCTTTGATTTCAGAAAATTTTTCTTATCTTTGTACGCTTTTAAAGTCGCAAAGTCAGAAAGTCGCAAAGACGTAAAGTTTTTTTAATCTTTGAGTCATTGAGTCTCTGCTACTTTAAGTCTCTAATTGAAAACGAATTAAATCTAATTATTAATTAAAAATTTTTAAAGTTATGTTAAAAGGACACCCAAAGGGTTTGTTAGCTGCTGCTCTCAGTAACATGGGAGAAAGATTCGGCTACTACATCATGAACGCGGTTCTCGTATTGTTCCTCTGTTCAAAATTCGGTTTGAATGAAGCAGTTAGTGGAACTATCTACTCATTCTTCTATGCAGGTATCTACCTTCTCAGTTTGATCGGTGGTATTATTGCTGACCGTACACAAAACTACAAAGGTACTATCCAAAAAGGTTTGATGACAATGGCTGCAGGTTACATCCTCTTAGCTATTCCTATCACAGCAACAACTGGCAACCAAGCATGGTTATTACCATTAACATGTTTTGCTTTATTCATGATTGCTTTCGGTAATGGTTTATTCAAAGGCAACTTACAAGCTATCGTAGGTCAGATGTACGACAACTTCGAAGCTGAAGCAGCTAAAGAAGGCCCAGAAGCTCTTAAAATAGCAAAAGACAAGAGAGACTCAGGTTTCCAAATTTTCTACGTATTCATCAATGTTGGCGGTTTGATCGCTCCTTTCGTAGCTCCATTACTCCGTGAATGGTGGTTAGGCGTAAACGAAATGGTTTACAACCCAGCACTTCCAGCTCTTTGTCACCAATTCTTAAATGACGCAGCAGGCATGAGTGCACAAGCTATGGCTAACCTCAACGAAATGATGGCAGCAGCAGGCGGCAACATCGCTGACATGGCAGCATCATGTGCTAACTACTTACAAATCTTCAACGAAGGTATCCACTATTCATTCATCGCTTCTGTAGCAGCTATGTTAATCTCTTTGACAATATTCATCACAAACCAAAAGAGATTCCCTACACCAGCTAAGAAAGAAAAAGTTGAATCAGCATCATACACAGAAGAAGAAAAAGCAGCTATGGCTAAAGAAATCAAACAACGTTTGGCAGCTTTATTCGCAGTTTTAGGTATCGTTATCTTCTTCTGGTTCTCATTCCACCAAAACGGCATGTCATTGTCATTCTTCGCACGTGACTTCGTCGACTCATCAGCAGTAGCTCCAGAAATCTGGCAAGCTGTCAACCCATTCTTCGTTATCGTTCTTACTCCTATCATCATGGGTATCTTCGCTGTATTGGCAAGAAAAGGTAAAGAAGTTTCAACTCCTCGTAAAATCGCTATCGGTATGTTCATCGCTGGCTTAGCATTCTTGTTCTTGGCTATCTTCTCATACATGAAAGGTTATCCATCAGCAAACGAATTCAAAGCATTACCAATCGCTGAACAAATGGCAGAAAAATCACACTGGTGGGTTCTCATCGCTGTTTACTTCTTCTTAACAGTCGCTGAGCTCTTCATCTCTCCACTCGGTTTGTCATTCGTATCAAAGGTAGCTCCAAAACATATGTTAGGTCTTTGCCAAGGTTTATGGTTAGGTGCAACAGCACTCGGCAACCTCTTATTATGGATCGGACCTCTCATGTACAACGCTTGGCCAATCTGGCAATGCTGGACAGTATTCTTAGTTGTATGTCTCATCTCAATGGGCGTCATGTTCGGCATGGTTAAATGGTTAGAAAGAGTAACTCAATAAGACTAATGACTAATGGCAAATGACTAAAGTTATTGCCTTTAAACTATAAGTTGAAGCGCTGCTGTTAAAAGTGGCGCTTCTTTTTTTTAGTCACAGAGACGCAAAGTCACAGAGACGCAAAGTAGCAAAGACGCAGAGTAAAATGAAACCTCACCTTAGTCATTCTGAGATTCTGAGGTTTTGAGATTGTGAGTTTTTTATTATTATTTTTTTGTTATTAAATTGAAAAAAAATTACCTTTGCGGGTAATAAATCATAAAGTTATAGTATCATGAAAAAGTGTCTCTTATTATTTACATTATTCGTCATTAGTATATTCGCGAGTCAATGTCTCGCTCAATCAAACGATCCTTTGAATCAAAGTTCCAAGAAAGTTAACGAAGGATGGAATACAGCGCCAGAACAAGTAATAACAAAGAAGAAAAAGAACGTAAGCGAGAACAAGACTGAGACAGTCGTCAATGTCAAAGAAAGTTCTCCAACCGTTAAGATCAACAATTCTAATCCTGACAAAATCAGCGTTGAGTTGATATCGCTCATCGGTAACAGAAGTGCTCAGGATGTTGAGATAACAATAAAATTCATCAACCACGATGTAAATAAAAAAATGAGCGTCAAGGATTTTGTCGCATACAATGAAGAAGGAAACGAGTTCAGCGACTATTATCCAGCATCAGGATTAAGCACATTCACCGATGTTCCTGTTAAAGTATCATGGAAATTCGGCAAGATGTTGCCTAACAAGAATTCGAAGATTCCAGCACTCTCGTTCAAGATCGACGACTGCATCATCGAGATGAGAGACGTGGTGATTGATTGGAGGTAAGAAGACTACAAGACTACAAGATGAAGCGCTGCTGTTAAAGTGGCGCTTCTTTTTTAAGTCGCAGAGACACAAAGTCACAAAGTCGCAGAGTCGCAGAGTCGCAAAGTCGCAGAGTCGCAGAGTCGCAGAGGCAACTATCCACGAAAGAACACGAAACTATACGAAAGATTTTTTTCTTAAAAAAAACTCCGTCACTTCCTGAAATCCAGAACTCTGTGTCTTTGCGTCTCTGAGTCTTTGTGTCTATATCTTCTGAGATTTTGAGTTTCTGAATTTCTAATATTTTAATAAGGTCTTTTTTTCTTATTTTTGCAGAAAAATAAGAAAGATAAAAAATTATGTTTAAAGGTCATCCAAAAGGGCTTTACGCCCTCGCATTAGCCAACACTGGAGAACGTTTTGGCTATTACACCATGCTTGCTATCTTCGTGCTTTTCTTGCAAGCTAAATTCGGTTTCAACGAGGCACAAGCCGGCAACATCTACGGCATCTTCCTCGGTTGTGTTTATTTCATGCCTCTCATCGGCGGTATCCTCGCCGACCGTCTCGGCTACGGCAAAATGGTCAGAGCAGGTATCGTAGTCATGTTCCTCGGCTACCTCCTCCTCGCAGTCCCAATGATGGGCGCGACAGCAAAAGTAACCATGTTCTCAGCACTCGCACTCATCGCGATAGGAACAGGTCTCTTCAAAGGCAACCTTCAAGTCATGGTAGGCAACTTATACGACGAGGCAAAATACAGTCCATTCCGCGACAACGGCTTCAGCCTTTTCTACATGGCTATCAACATCGGTTCTATGTTCGCTCCTATGACAGCGACAAAAGTCACCGACCTCTTCCTTGGCAAAGCAGGATTCACATACGTGCCACAGATTCCATCACTCGCTCATCAATATCTCGATGGAACAATCTCAGCCGACGCTCTGAAATCTTTTGAGACACTCGCAGCACAGCAAGGCAACACAGGCGACTTAGCCATCTTCGCACAAAATTACATCGACTCATTATCAACAGCATATAACTACGGTTTCGGCGTAGCTTGTATCTCATTGGTACTCTCAATGGCTATTTACGTATGTTGCCGTAACTGGTTCAAACATGCTGATGTCAATACAAAACAAGCCAAGGAAATGGCTAACACAACAGTTAAGGTTGAAGAACTCACACCAGAACAGACACGTTCACGCATGACAGCATTATTCATGGTATTTGCTGTCGTCATCTTCTTCTGGATGTCGTTCCAACAAAGCGGATTATGTCTCACATTCTTCGCCCGCGACTACACAGCTAGCACAGCCACTGGATTCTCAAGAATAGGATTCAACATCTGGGCATTGACATTAATCGCTATCTCAGTTTACACATTATTCTCTACATTCCAAGCAGAGACAAAGAAAAACAGAATCATCAGCGGCGTCATCACCTTATTATTATGGGGAGGTGCAGCAGCATTATATCTCGGCATGCCAGAAACCATCAACACATTACCACAACAATTCCAACAATTCAACCCATTCTTCGTCGTTGCCTTGACACCAGTATCTATGGCAGTATTCGGCGCATTGGCCAACAGAGGCAAAGAACCTTCTTCACCTAAGAAGATAGGCATGGGTATGGTTGTAGCAGGTTTAGGTTTCGCAATCATGGCGATGGCATCAGTACATTTGTTAAGTCCAGCTGAATTGAAGGCAACAGGCGGCGTAAGCAGCACATTGGTATCACCAAACTGGCTCATCAGCACATATTTGGTATTGACATTCGCTGAGTTGTTGTTAAGTCCAATCGGTATTTCATTCGTGACAAAAGTCGCTCCTCCAAAATACAAAGGCATGATGATGGGCTGCTGGTTCTGCGTAACAGCAATCGGCAACTACTTGACCAGCGTCATCGCCAAGATTTGGGGAACAGGCATGCCATTATGGATGGTATGGGGCGTACTCGTCGTCTTATGCTTGTTATCAGCGACATTCATCTTCTCTATCATGAAGAAGTTAGAAGCAGCAACAAAAGAATGTTAAATAGCTATCAGCTATCAGCTGTCAGCAGTTAGCACTCTACTGATGGCTGAACGCTGAATGCTGATAGCTTAAAAAATGAATTATGGTAAGTCTGTGGCAGATATTTTGGATATTCGCAAAGATTGGGGCTTTCACTATTGGTGGAGGCATCCCGATGATTGCGGCTATAAAATCGGAACTCGTAAGTCGCAAATGGCTCAACGACGAAGATTTTATCGATATCATCACATTATCACAAACGGCACCCGGACTGTTTGCCGTTAACATTTCCATTTTGACAGGTCATAAACTGCGAGGAACGAAAGGCAGCGTAGTAGCAACAATTGCCAGTTGTCTGCCTCCTTTTCTCATCATTTTGCTGGTAGCGATATTCTTCACCAACTTCAAGGATAACGAATACGTCATCAAGGCATTCAAAGGCATCAGACCTGTAGTGGTAGCGCTCATCGGAGTTCCTACAATAGATATGATAAAAGCCACAAAGATGAAATGGTGGTCATGGGTAATCGTTGTCTTATCGATGACTTTAGTCTGTTTATTAAATGTCTCACCTATTTACATACTGATATGCGTCATTGTTATTGCCGCTTTCATCAGTTGGTATAAAAACAAAGAACATCATGATATATCTTGAGTTATTCTTGACCTTTTTCCTCATCGGTATGTTCACCATTGGAGGCGGATATTCCATGCTTCCACTCATACAGAACGAAGTCGTTAACGTTCATGGCTGGATTGACGAGACAACATTCACCGACATCGTCGCCATCTCACAGATGACGCCCGGACCTATCGGCATCAACTCCGCGACATACGTCGGATATGAGGTATTATTAAAATCTGGAGCATCAGAATTCATGAGCGTTTTTGGTTCTTTCACAGCCACCTTTGCAGTGGTATTACCTTCATTTATAATCGTTCTTCTTTTATGCAAGGTATATGAAGCATGGAAGAATCATCCAATCTTCAGAGGCGTGATGTCGGGATTAAAACCAGCGGTTATCGGACTTATCGGAACAGCAGCCATCACGCTCGCCACACCTGAAAACTTCATCGACTGGAAGAGCTTCGTGATATGCGCGGTGGCGTTCATCGCTTTATATTTCAAGAAAGTCGGACCTTTTGCAATAATCGGATTAGGAGCGATAGTAGGGTTGTTGGTGTATTAATATCAAGATATAACAAAAATGCCGTCATCTATATTTTTAGTTGACGGCATTTTTTATTAATAATTTTTAACATTTCATTTCGTTACAGGACGTATATGTGAGAAGAAACTTCTATCGGCTGTATAGTTAAAGAACTGCGACATATCCTCTCCATGAGCTAAATACCAAGAATAACAGATGGCATAAGATTTTTCATTGTCATCCTTAGGAGTAGAACTCCAATAGTATATATCATAAGGGAAACCGTAATTAACACCTTCTACGCAAAAGAATATCGCCTTGCCATTAGGTCCTTCCAACAGCACACCATACTCGTCGTTATAATAAACATGACGCCATTCACAATATGTCAGCAATTCCCGACACTCATTATGCGTTGGCATTCTCCAGTCGCCTCCCCAATAAGCACTCGCTGCATCATATTGAGGATTGCCAGAAATATCGTCCATTTCCTCGCCAATATGCGTACATTCTGCCGTCGGATCTATCTCACCCCATGCATAACTATCGCCTGGTTCTTCAGGAGATTGACAGCCTACATTATAACAAGCCCACTTCAATCCACTTGGAAGACCTAAATCCACATAAGCATGACCATTGATATAACCATCTGGCTCTGATGGTAAAACAACTTCTTCTAACATTGTAAAACTCACCACTTCACCATAACCAAAGCCTTTCTCGTTACGTGCAAAAGTCCTGACATAATATGTAGTATTATATGACATATATTTTATGTGTTCAAAAAATAGAGTAACATTATCTTTATTAAAAGAAAAACAATATGATTCATTTTCAAAAGACGGATTCTCATTCGTATCAAGCAAGAAACCATAGGAAATCAAGTCATAACCTCCTTTAGATACGATTCTACCACGAATAGTAACACTAGTAGTGGTAAGATTTTGAGGTTCAAGAGTCTCTACGATAGGTAAGCCTTTATATTCGGATGTCATAAATCGTAATTGTTCACCATAACTTAAACCAATCTCGTTGCGGGCGTATGCTCTGACAAAATATTCGGTGCTTGGCTCCAGATTTTCCAGTCCGTATAAAAACATTGAAGCGTCGCTGCATTTGATGCTTTCTGATTCATTCTCGAAAGACGGGTTTTCTTTAGTATCCCACAAGAAACCAAACTCGACAGTTTCACAATTTCCATCCGAAACAAGTTCACCTACTATAGATGCTGAATTAGATGTAATATCTTTGACTTCAATAGTCTTGACATCTGGTTTTTCTTTTTCTTTTTCACACGAGATAAACAAGGCACATAATAGTGCTAAAAGTAGAAATGATTTTGTCTTCATAACAGAAATTTTTAATAATTTATGCACATGTTCAGTTTCGCAAATATACTATATCAAAAAGCGAAAATCAAGAGTCAAAAAAATTTTTTTTTCAATTTTTTCAGATTCAAAAAAATGTTATATTTGTAGGCGAATAATAAAGTCAAATTTCAAAATTGTCATATATGAAAAAGGAAATAAAATTCAGTTTGGTTTACCGTGACATGTGGCAAAGTTCCGGTAAATATGTTCCTCGTAAAGACCAATTGGAACAAATAGCTCCTATTATTATTAAGATGGGTTGTTTCGACCGCGTCGAATCAAACGGTGGTGCAGCAGAACAAGTTAACTTGCTTTATGGTGAAAATCCAAACCATTCAGTACGTGCTTTCACTGCAGCATTACACAAAGGCGGCATCGAATGTCACATGCTCGACCGTGCTCTCAACGCATTGCGTATGAACCCAGTTCCAGCTGACGTTCGTCAACTCATGTACAAAGTAAAGAAAGCTCAAGGTGTTGACATCACACGTATCTTCTGCGGTTTGAACGACGTTCGCAACATCATCCCTTCAATCCAATGGGCTAACGAAGCTGGTATGATTTCTCAAGCAGCTATGAGTATCACTTACTCACCAGTTCACACAGCTGAATATTATATCGATATGGCTGAAAAACTCATCCAAGCTGGTGCTAAAGAAATCGCTTTGAAAGACATGGCAGGTATCGGCCGTCCATTCTCATTGGGCAAAGTCGTCGCTGCTATCAAGAAACAACACCCAGAAATCAAGATTCAATATCACGGTCACTCAGGTCCAGGTTTGTCAATGGCTTCAATGATTGAAGTTGCACACGCTGGCGTTGACTATATCGACGTTGCTATGGAACCACTCTCATGGGGTATGGTTCACCCAGACGTTATCTCAGTACAAGCTATGTTGAAAGACGCTGGCTTCTTAGTAAAAGACATCGACATGAACGCATATATGGAAGCTCGCGCAATGACACAAAGCTTCATCGACGACTTCTTGGGCTACTGGATCGACCCACGTAACCGTTACCTCAACTCATTGATGTTAGGCTGCGGTCTCCCAGGTGGTATGATGGGCTCTCTCATGGCTGACCTCAAGAGCGTTCACGCTGCTATCAACATGAACCTTAAAAATAAAGGCGAAAAAGAACTTTCAGAAGACGAACTCCTCGTTCAACTCTTCGACGAAGTACAAAATATCTGGCCTAAACTCGGTTACCCTCCATTGGTAACTCCATTCAGCCAATATACAAAGAACATCGCTTTGATGAACCTCTATTCATTAAGCAAGGGCGACGCTCGCTACGAAAACTCAATCGACAAAGCAGCATGGGATATGATTCTCGGTAAAGCTGGTCAATTACCAGGCAAATTAGACCAAGAAATCATCGACCTCGCTAAGAAAAAAGGCTTTGAATTCTTCGAAGGTAATCCACAAGACAACTATCCAGATGAACTTCCACGTTTCCGCAAAGAAATGGAAGAAAATGGTTGGGATCTCGGTCAAGACGAAGAAGAACTCTTCGAATTTGCAATGCACGAAAAACAATATCGTGAATATAAATCAGGCGAAGCTAAACGTCGTTTCAACCAAGAGTTAGAAGAAAAGATGAAAGCTAAGTTTGAAAAAGCTGGCGGCAACGTTCAAATCCCTGACTTAAGAGCATTACGCCATCCAAACGCAGAACCAATCGTGGCTCCTGTCGGCGGTAGAATCTTATGGGACATCGACTTCAACGACAAGTCAACAACTCCAGCTCCAGGTACAGTATATAAAGAAGGTGATATCGTTGCTCAAATCCAAGCTCCTTACGGTCAAGAACCAGTCGTAGCATTATGGCCAGGTAAGATCGTTGAAGCTGTTGCTCAACAAGGTCAACTCGTACAAAAAGGTGAAACAATCGCTTTCATTGAAAAATAAGACTACAAGTCAACAAGACTACAAGTAGAGGCGCCACTAATGTGACGCCTCTCTTTTTTATCCACGAAATCATTTCTCATCCACGAAATCGCACGAATCTTTCTCGAAATCTCTTTAGTGTCGGTTTAGTGTTATTTCGTGGATTATCATTTCTCATCCACTAAACTGCACGAATCTTTCACGAAATCTCTTTAGTGTACGTTTAGTGTTATTTCGTGGATTATCATTTCATATCCACGAAACTGCACGAATCTTCTCGAAATCTCTTTAGTGTCTGTTTAGTGTTCTTTCGTGGATCATCATTTCTCATCCACGAAACTGCACGAATCTTTCTCGAAATCTCTTTAGTGTCGGTTTAGTGTTATTTCGTGGATTATCATTTCTCATCCACGAAATTGCACGAATCTTTCTCGAAATTTCTTTAGTGTATGTTTAGTGTTATTTCGTGGATTATCATGTTCTCAGATTTTCTAGAATTTTAAAGTTCTCAAAAAATCGTGTATCTCTTCTTTTGAAGCATTTATATCAAATACTTTCGTAGGTTTAAGATAGAAAATTTCTTTGTTTTCCTTGAAGCGTCTCTCGCCGCCTCCTGTTATGTTAAGCATGATGACAGCTTCTTTTTCCACCTTATTATTATTAACAGCCTGTATCAATGATGCTGTCGCCACAGCAGCAGCCGGGTTGATGTCGATGCCTTCGAGTTCTTCGAACAATCGACCTGCCATTTCAGCCTCTTCATTAGTTACAGCGAAGAAATCGCCGTCGGTGTCTTTCATGGCGTCGTATAATCCTCCTGCTATAGAATAAGGAGGCTTACGATTGGTGAGCACCTTAGCGACTACTGTGTTAGCATCGAGACGAGCCTGGTCGTTATCGTAAGGCAACATATCACGAGAGTCTTGTTTCCATGCCTCGTACATCGGCAAGAAAGGAGCGTTTTGTGATACATAAATCTTAGCTTTGTTGTTACCGAAGCGACCATCTTCGATGAAGCGAAGGTTAGCCTCCCATGCAGCGATGGCACCGGTGCCGCTTCCTACAGCCTGGAAATAATATTCAGGTATTCTGCCTATGAAAGTCACTGCCGACAACATAGTCGTCGCCATTCCGTCACGGCGAGCTATGTTCTTGGCACCGCCTTCAGCGAAGAAGCCATCAAGTTCACAAGCTATGTTACCAAGATTTATCGCATCGAAATAATCGCTTCCTGATTTAGTTGCCAGCACCTTAACGCAAGGATTCAGAGGTTTCTCAAACCAAAGTGCATTTAGATTATCTTCCGGAATTGTCAATAACAATTTTATGTTATTATCGGAACAAACCTGAGCGAAAGCACGTGCTGTGTTACCTGCCGACGACACCACGATGACCTCATTCTTTTTATCTTCACCCAAACGCGCACAGATAGAATACGCCTCTGTCTCTTTGAAAGAACATGTGCGCATATTAGCGCCTATCTCAGGATAATAACCATTGAAGGTGATATATAAATTCTTCAGACCTAATTTCTCTGCCAATGCTTTACTCTTATAAGTGATAGGTTTGGCATCGCATTGCAACTGACGTTTTATTGGGAGCCAGTCGGCGTAGCAATAAAGTCCGTTGTTTTCTTCTTTTACTTCAAGTCGTTTTTTAGCATAATCAGCACGGATAAGACTAGGTTTTTCCTCCCCTTTGAAATCAAGCATCCAGCCTGAGTCGTCGCAGACGTTTCCAGTCGCTACCGACTTTATTTTATATTCTGTAGGATTAAACATTTCTATCATTTTTAACATTAAGTTGCAAAGATAAGAAAAAGTAAAAATGTTTACTAATTCTCAATCCCTTTTTAAGAAAAAAAAAATCTAATTGTTTGAGAATAAAAGCATATCTTTGCAAACATTTTTATCAAGTACTTTTTTCATGAAAAAACATTTATTTTTTATTATAGCATTATTGCTATCAGTAACGATTTTTGCACAAGAAAGAGCATTCATCGTCAATGAATCATTCAATTCGTCATCAATGCCAAGCGGCTGGTATTTCACAGGCGAAGGCTCTGATAACTTTGAAGTCAGGACTTCCAGCAATGCTGGCGGCGACCCTAACGAATTATACTTCAAGAGCATTCCTATCGTAACAAATGGAATTCATTTAGTGATGGCTACAGCCGACTTAAGCAACGTAAGCGAGCTAGGACTTTCATTCAAGCATTATCTGAACAACGACCAGTTGAGCAGCACCATCGGTTTCGCCACCTCATCCGACAATGGAGCAACCTGGAACAAAGGATGGTCACAGACATATTCCAACGCCACTTCAACAGGACAATACGAAATCAACGAGACATTCAGCACTCCTGACATGGGTAAGAACAACGTTTTGATTTGTATGTTCTATGAAGGCAACACTTACAACTTCAACAAATGGTATTTCGACGACATCTGCATCTTCACACAAGGCGGCGGCGAAGGCGGTGCCGACCTCCAGATGTCTGCTATCAATGTCAACAGCATCGTTCCAGCAGGAATGGTAGATGTCAGCTTCACTGTCAACAACACTGGAGAAGAGACAGTGACATCATTCGAAGCAAGTTACGAGATTGACGGATACGAGACAGTGACCGAGACTTTCGAGACTAACCTCGCACCTTCCAGCAACAAACAATTCACATTCCAGACACAGGCTGGTCTCGTTGCAGGAGCTTATTCTGTCAAAGTAGAAATCGTCAGTGTGAATGGCGCAGACGATGCAGAATCAAGCAACAACAGCATGACAAAAGACATCAACACTTATATGAGAACTGTTCAAAGAACTCCTATGATTGAACACTTCTCCAGTTCAACATGCCAACCTTGCGTCGCTGTTGACAATGCCATGATGGAATTGACAAGCAGCAATCCAGGAGAATACACCTACACCAAATTCCCTGTCAACTGGCCAGGCATCGGCGACCCTTATGCTATTCCAGACTGCATTGTAAGAAGCGACTATTACGAGGTTTACACTGTGCCTAACATCGCCCTTGACGGACAAATCAAATCCAGCGCGGTGACACAATCGGAGTTGGACGACAGATTAAACGCCACATCATATGTCGATATCGCAGGCGCTTTCGATGTTGAAGGCAACACTATCAATGTGACAGCCGACATCATCTCATACATCGACATGCCTAACGTAAGAGTTTTCTTGTCCATCAACGAAAAGACAACGACTGGCAACACTGGCAGCAACGGAATGACAGAGTTCCACCATATCTTCATGAAGATGTTAGGCGACATCAACGGCATTGAGACGACTTTCAACGCAGGAGAATATCAACGCTTTGCATTCTCCTTTGATATGACAGAAACCAATATGGAAGAAATCGATGACTTGGAAGTAGCTGTATGGATTCAGACATACGACTCAAAGGAAATACACAACAGTCATTTTTTGAACGAATACACCGAGCATCCTTATCCAGCACAAAATCTTGAGCTTAACGGAGCGACAATGACATGGGCAGCGCCTGCAGAAGGAACACCGTCAGCTTATATGATTTATGTTAACGGCGAATTAGTATCAGACAATACAACATCATTGTCATATACAATAGATGGAACTGACGAGATTTTCTCTGCTGAAGTAGTCGCTGTTTATGGCGAGACAAAATCCATCGGAATCACCAATTTCGTATCAACATGCGACACTCCACAAAACGTTTCAGTGACTGGTGATGAAGAAAAAATGGAAATCTATGTTTCCTGGGACGAAGTTGAAGGCGCAGAAGAATATCAGCTATATCGCAACGGAACATTATTAACAACTGTTTCATCATCAGAATATACCGACACAGAGATAGAATCAGGAACACAATATTGCTATAATGTAAGAACATATTGCGGCGAAGGCAACTACTCCGGTTTCTCTGCAGAAGCATGCACACAAGTAGGAGAATCAGAACCAGATGATCCTGAGGACCCTGAAGACCCTGAAGATCCAGATGCAGTTGATGAGTTGGAAAACAATTTAAAGATATATCCAAATCCGGCAAACGACTTTGTTAAGCTATCAGCCGTCAGCGGTCAGCTATCAGTAGTTAAAATTTACAACTGCTTAGGAATGCTGGTTGAAGAAATTGAAGTAAATTCAAACGAGATAGAAATCAACGTATCAAATTACAACAGCGGAGTTTACTTCGTTGAGATAAAGACAGAAAAAGAAAATAATATTATAAAAATAATTAAAAAATAAAGACGCAAAGAATAAAGCTCTGTGTCTTTATGTCTTTGAGTCATTGTATCTTTCAAAATCAAATCATCATGAAAAAAATTTTACTACTTACAATCGCATTATTGCTTTCAACAGCAATGTTTGCTCAAAACAGAGCAATCCTTTTAAATGAATCATTCATCGTATCAGGCATGCCTTCAGGTTGGGCTGTCTATGGCGGCGGCACCAACAGCTGGACAGTACAAAACACCAACAGAGCGGGCGGCATGCCATGGGAAATGGAATTCTTCTGGGAACCACAATTTGAAGGAACATCATACCTCTCAATGGGTACATTCGACTTGACCGGCATACCAGCTTTCGTTATGTCTTTCAAACATTATTATGAAAATTATTCTAACGAATCAACAATCGGTGTCGCTACATCATCAGACGGCGGTACAACTTGGAACAGCGGATGGTCAAAGACTTTCAGCGAGACTGGCAAGTTCGTTGAGAACCTTCTCGTAACAACAAGCGACATGGGCAAAGAAAATGTCATGATTGCTCTCTATTTCGAAGGCAACTCATACGACATCAACTACTGGAGCTTCGACGATTTCTTGATTTATTCTCAAGAAGAAAACGACATCAACGTTTCAAGCTTAGATGTAAATAAAAACTTAGGCGTCGGCAAGACAGAAGTCAAATTCACAGTAACAAACCTCGGTACAGAAAAAGTTGAATCTATCGAAGCAAGCTATCAGGTAAAAGATACAACAACACCTGTAACAGAGACATTCCAAGCTAATATTGAATCATACGAATCAGAACAATTTACTTTTGAAGCTCCTGTCTCTTTATTCCCAGGCGAATACACAATAGTTCTCAATGTCAACAAAGTCAATGACACTGACGACCAAGACATGAACAACAACTCTATCTCAAAAGATGTAAAAGTAGCTTACGGCACAGTCGGAAGAACTCCTTTCATCGAACACTTCTCAAGTTCAACATGTTACCCTTGTGTTTTCGTCAATGAAGACATGGAAGCTCTCACAGCTGCCAACGAAGGCAAATTCGCTTACGTCAAATATCCAATGAACGGTCCTGGAACAGGCGACCCATATTACACTAACGAATGTGGAACAAGAAGAAGTTATTATAGCGTTAACGCTGTTCCTATGATGTTCTTAGACGGCATTTCAACATTAGCACCTCAAACACAGTTAGACTTAGACAACAGCTTAAGCCAAACAACATTCGTTAACGTACAAGGTGCTTTCACCGTTGAAGGCAAAACTATCAATGTAGTAGCCGACTTCATGGCTTACTCCGACATCTACAACGCAAAAGCTTATATCGCAGTAAACGAAAAAACAACAACAGGCAACTTCGGTTCTAACGGCGAAACACAATTCCACCACATCATGATGAAGATGTTACCTTCAGCTCAAGGCGAAACAATAAGCTTGAACGCAGGTGAAATCAAACATTTCGAATATTCTTTCGATATGTCAACAACAAACGTTGAAGATATGAACGACCTCGAAGTAGCTATTTGGTTACAAAATCAATCTAATAAAGAAGTATATAACAGCAAGTTCGCTATGGAATACACAGAACACTTATACGCTGTTGAAGATTTGTCAGCTGGAATTGATGGTGATTATGTAACATTTGTTATTAATTGGAACAAACCAGAAAAAGCTAATCCTACAGGATATAACATCTACCTCGATGGTGAATTGATTGAAGAAAACTATACTGAAACATCATATTCAGGCGGAAGCAGTGAAACCATCGATTATTTAGAAGACGGCAACCAACATATTGTTGAAGTAGTTGCAGTATATGAAAATGGAACTTCTGTTGGTTCTGCTGTTCTTGTCACAAAAGGAACTAACGTCAGCGAAATAACAGAAAACAATATCAGCGTTTATCCTAACCCAGCAAACGACTTTGTTAAGCTATCAGCCGTCAGCGGTCAGCTATCAGTAGTTAAAGTTTACAACAGTTTAGGAATGTTAGTTGAAGAAATGGAAGTCAATGCTAAAGAAGTTGAAATCAACATTTCAGAATACAACACTGGAATTTATTTCGTTAACGTTCAGACAGAAAACGGAAACCTTGTAAAGAAGGTTGTTAAGAAATAAGAATCTCAGAATCTCAGAATTTCAGAACCTCAGAATCTCAAAATTTCTGAGGTTTTGAATTTTTGAATTTCTAATAAAGAATATTATGAAAAAAGCTATACTACTTACAATTGCATTATTGTTTTCTACAATGATGTTCGCTCAGAACAGAGCGATTTTATTGAACGAGACTTTTGATTCTTCATCACTTCCAGAAGGATGGACGACTTCAGAAACAGGCGCAGAAAACTGGGCCATTTCACAGACCAACATCGCAGGAGGTTCAGCCAACGAACTCACCCTGACATGGTGGCCAATCTTGACAGGTCTCTCAAGAGTTATAACAAATCCTATCGACCTCAGCGACGTCAATGAGGTTGTTGTCAACTTCAAACATTATCTCGACAACCAAATCAACGAATACACACTCGGCATCGCAACTTCATCCGACAACGGCAGCACATGGAATGTCGGTTGGTCAGAGACTTTCGGAACAACAGGAAGCTACGAAGTGTATCAGCTCATCTCAACTCCTGATATGGGAAAAGACAACGTTCTCTTCTCAATATTCTACGAAGGAGCATCATACACCATGAACGGATGGTATTTCGATGATTTGCAAATCACCACACAAGACAATCTCGACTTGGAAATTGTCAGCATCGATGTCCCAGAAATGATAAACTACGGATACAATGAAATTTCATTTACCGTACAAAACATGGGTTCAACAACGATAGAATCATTAGAAGCTACATTCATCGACTTTTTCAACGATGAAAATGTGATATCACAGACTTTTGACGTTAATATAGAATCATTAGAAAAACAAGAACTTACATTCACAGAAAACATTTTCCTTTCACCAGGAACATACGTCATGCCTATTGAGATTGTCAGCGTGAACGGAGCAACAGACAGCGATGCAGACAACAACTATATGGAAAAGAATCTGAATGTTGGTATGGGTTATGCTCAGAAGATTCCAATGATAGAACATTTCTCAAGCTCAACATGCGGACCATGCGTCAATGCCAACGCCATGATGTTAGAGATAACCAACGCCAATCCAGGACGATACACTTACACCAAATATCCGGTCAACTTCCCTGGAATAGGCGACCCTTATTATTTCAATGAAGTAGCAGGACGAGCAGGTTATTATCAAGTTGACGCTGTTCCAATGTTATACCTCGACGGCATCTGGCAAGAATACACCATCGTGACACAAGAAGCATTGGATGCAAGTTACGAAACACCTTCCGTCGCCAACGTAAGAGGAGCTTTCAATGTTGAAGGCAACGTCATCAATATCACTGCCGACTTCATGTCATATATCAAAATGGAAAATGTAAGAGCTTTCGTTACCGTCAACGAGAAAGTCACAACAGGCAATGTCGGTTCAAACGGAGAGACAGAATTTCGTCACATTTTCATGAAAGCCTTAGACTCACCAACAGGCAACGTGATGGACATCAACGCAGGCGAATATCAAAGACTGGAATTTTCTTACGACATGTCATCGACAAATGTTGAAGAGATGGACGACCTCGAAGTCTCATTATGGATACAAAACTATGAGACCGGAGAAATTTACAATAGTCACTTCGCTTACGAATATACCAACCACGCTTATCCAGTCAGAAATATGATGGCAGGAATCAGCAGCGACCTAAGCACATTGTCATTTGAATGGGAGGCCCCAGAAGAAGGAACACCTATAGGATACGACATCTACGTTGACGGTGAGTTGATAAAAGAAAGACACAATGCGTTGTCATTTTCAACAAACGATTTCAACGAAGACATTCTAGATGGCATGACACATATTGCAGAAGTAGTTGCTGTCTATGAAAACGATATGACATCAATCGGTGACTTGAACATCATCATCAACGACTGGGTTAATGTTAATGAAAATAAAGTCAAGGAAAACTACATCAGCCTTTATCCTAACCCAGCGAAAGACTTTGTCAAGCTATCAGCTGTCAGCTGTCAGCTATCAGCAGTTAAAGTTTATAACAGTTTAGGAATGTTAGTTGAAGAAATTGAAGTCAACGCTAACGAAGTTGAAATCAATACTTCCGATTATAACACAGGCATTTATTTTATCAACATTCTGACAGAAAACGGAAATATCGTTAGAAAATTAATAATTGATTGATAATTAACGATATAAAAAAGAGACATCTATTACACGACAGACATAGAAAATGAGTAATGGATGTCTCTTTTTGTATTAAAAATTGTATTATTATTTTTTTATAATTCAATATATATGTATTCGAAAAAAAGCATATATTTGTGACTTTATTTTTTAATTCAAATTTAAATTTCACATTATGAGAAAAACTTTACTATTTACATTGGCATTATTACTTTCAACAGTAATGTTTGCACAAAACAGAGCAGGACTCATCCAAGAATCATTTAACGGCAGCGATTTTCCTGCTGGATGGTCAATCCAAGGATTAGGTAACGGCAGCTGGTCAATTTCATCAACAAACAATGCTGGTGGTACACCAAACGAATTGTACTTGTACTACAACCCAAGTTTCAACGGTGTTTCACGTATCGTGATGAACCCTGTTGACTTAACAAACGTTGAAGAAGTTGTTGTTTCATTCAGACATTATCTCGACAACTACGGTGGTGACAGCAAGATTGGTATTGCAACATCATCAGACGGCGGTAACACATGGAACACAGGTTGGGAACAAACATACAGCATGACAGGCGGTTCTGTTATCAACCAAACAATCTCAACTCCAGATATGGGCAAGAGCAGCGTTTTATTCTGCTTATTCTACGAAGGTAACTCATACAACATCAACAGCTGGAGCTTCGACGACATCGAAATCTTCACACAAGAAAACCTCGATATAAAACTCGTCAGCATCGACACACCAGAAATCATCCCTACAGGAGAAACAGAAATAGTTTTCACAGTACAAAACATAGGTAAGACAATTGTTAACTACTTCGAAGCAACAGTTAACGTTACAGGCTGGGACGAAGCAGTAGTAGCAACAATCGACCAAACATTAGCTCCATTTGAAACAAGACAAATTGCATTCAGCTACTTAAGCAATGCAACATTCGCAGCTCAACCACAAGATGAATATTACAACATTGCTGTAGAAATCAACAGCGTTAACGGTGAAGCTGACGACGACACAAGCAACAACACATTAGACAAAAACATCTTCGCAGCATGGGGCAGCGCACAAAGAACAACTATGATTGAACACTTCACAAGTTCAACATGTGGACCATGTGTTTCTGTAAACTACACAATGAGCCAACTCACAACAAACAATCCTGGCAAATACACTTACACAAAATACCAAATGAACTGGCCTGGTACAGGTGACCCATATTACACAGAAGAAGGTGGTACAAGAAGAGCTTACTATGCTTGCGACGCTGTTCCAACAGTTTTCTTCAACGGTTCATACATCAACACAGGTATAGCACAAAACATGTTAGACATCGAAAACAGCCTTCCTGCTTACACTAACATCAGAGGCGCTTTCAATGTTGAAGGCAACACAATCAACATCACAGCAGACTTCATGTCATACGTTAAATTAGAAAACGTAGCTGCTTTCATCACTGTTAACGAAAAAGAAACAACAGGTAACGTTGGTAGCAATGGTGAAACATCATTCAACCATGTTATGATGAAGATGTTAGAAAATGCTAACGGCAACATGATCAACATCAACCCAGGTGAATACCAAAGACTCGAATTCTCATTCGATATGTCATCAACAAACGTTGAAGAAATGAACGACCTCGAAGTTGCATTATGGTTACAAAACTTAGGCAACAAAGAAGTTTACAACAGCAAATACGCTTACGAATATGCAAGCCACTGCTATCCAGTTGAAAACTTAAGAGAAACAACATCAGGTAAAGGTACAAGAACATTCGCATGGGATGCTCCAGCTCAATCAACACCAACAGGCTACAAAGTTTATGTTGACGGTTCTTTAGTTGAAGGTAACACAACAGCAACATCTATCAGCTATGAAACAAGCAAACAATTATTAATGATTGAAGTTATAGCATTATACGAAGGTGGTAAATCATCTGTAAGCGTTGTTAAGAAATTCGACGGCAATGGCGTTAACGTAATGGAAAATGAAACAGCATCTAACTTAAACATCTATCCTAACCCAGTTAAAGATGTTGTAAGAGTTAGCGGCGAAGACATCAACAGTATCAGCGTTTACAACAGCCTTGGCGTTTTAGTTGAAAAAATCGAAGTAAGCAGCAACAATGCTGAAATCAACATGAACGACTACAACACAGGCATCTACTTCATCCAAGTAGAATCAAATGAAAACGTTGTAAGCCGTAAAGTTGTTAAACTTTAATAAAGACTACAAGTCTACAAGACTACAAGACTACAAGCAAGGAGCGCTGCTGTTATTAGTAGCGCTCCTTTTTTTTTAGACGCAGAGACACAAAGTCGCAGAGTCGCAAAGTCGCATAAGCACACGAAACTATACGAAAGATTTTTTTCTTTAAAAAAAATCCGTCACTCCATTACTTCCCAAAACCTCTGTGACTAAATTCCTGAAATCCAAAACTCTGTGTCTTTGCGTCTCTGAGTCTTTGAGTCTATATCTTCTGAGGTTTTGAGATTCTGAGATTCTGAATTTCTAATATATTTTTTACATTTAGGTCTTGTTTTTTTGAAATTAAATTTTAAAATTTGCGGTATCTTTATCATATAAGAAAGTCATGATATGGGAGATGTGGTTCTGCCTGTTTTGTGATTGATTATTAAAGTGAACCTCACCACTAAAATTAAACATTATGAAAAAAACTTTACTATTTGCATTAGCATTATTGCTTTCAGTGACAATGTTTGCACAGAACAGAGCCAGTTTAATAAATGAAACATTTGATGGTTCAACATTGCCATCAGGCTGGAGCATTGACGGTTTAGGAGCAACCAACTGGTCAATAGCATCAAGCAACAAAGCAGGCGGCGCTGCAAACGAATTATTGCTTTACTGGAGTCCACAATTCAATGGTGTCTCTCGTTTCGTTTCACCAGCTCTCGACCTTACAAACGTTGAAAGTCTTGCTATATCTTTCAAACACTACTTCGACAATTATGGCGGCACAAGTGCTATCGGTATCGCCACATCATCTGATGGAACAACATGGAACCAAGCATGGCAACAAAACTATTCTACATCAGGACAATATTCTGTAAGTGAAATCATTTCTACAGCTGATATGGGTAAAGACAATGTTAAAATCTGCATCTACTTCAGCGGTGACTCATATAACATCAACAACTGGTATTTCGATGATATCGAAGCCTTCACATTAGAAAACCTCGACCTCAGATTGCTTAGCGTCGATATACCAACTATAATGGATAAAGGCGAACTCGACATCACATTTACTGTACAAAACATAGGTCTCACCACAATAGAATCCTTCACAGCTTCATACTTAGACATCAGCTGCAAAGATGACTACTGCCGCACAATGAAGGAAGAAACATTCACAGCGAGCCTCGCTCCAATGGAAAAGAAACAATTCACATTCTCAGAATCAATAACATTAAATCCTGGTACATATAACTTACCTATAGAAATTATTAATGTCAACAATACAACTGACGATGACAACAACAATAATGATTTAACAAAGAAATTCTTCGTTGCCATGAGCAACACAAACAGAACACCTATGATTGAACACTTCTCAAGTTCAACCTGCGGACCATGTGTCTCTGTCAACTACGCCATGAACCAACTCACCAACAAATACCTTGGTCAATTCGCTTACGTTAAATACCAAATGAACTGGCCTGGCACTGGCGACCCTTATTACACAGAAGAAGGCGGAACAAGAAGATTCTACTACGGCGTCGACGGCGTGCCTATGGTATTCCTCGATGGCGCAAGCCAAGGTTATGCAGCTATAACTGAAAATGTTTTTCTTCAATGTTTAGAAACTCCAGCATACGCCGACATAAGAGGCGCTTTCAATGTTGAAGGCAACACTATCAACGTCACAGCCGACTTCATGTCATACGTACAAATGGAAAACGTTAAAGCTTTCGTTGCTGTTAACGAAAAAGTAACAACAGGCAACGTAGGCAGCAACGGCGAAACAGAATTCCACCACGTTATGATGAAAATGTTAGGAAGCGCCGATGGCAACGAAATAACAATCAAAGCCGGAGAATATCAACGTCTCGAATTCTCCTTCGACTTGTCATCAACAAACGTTGAAGATATGAATGACTTAGAAGTAGCATTATGGTTACAAGACTATAACAGCAGAGAAGTTTATAACGGCCACTTCGCATACGAATACACAAACCACTGCTATCCTGTTCAAAACCACCAGATGACAGAAAACGGCAACGGCTACCAAATCACATGGGAAGCTCCTGAAGCAGGAACTCCAACAGGTTATATGGTTAAAGTCAATGGCGAAATTGTTGAAGCTAACACAACAAACTTATCTTACACCATAGCAAATGCATCAGGCATTCAAATCGCTGAAGTCACAGCTTTATATGGCGACAAGACATCTGTTCCTACTGTCACATCATCAGTAGCAGGCAACGATGAAACACCATGTGAAGCACCAACAAATCTCAATGCTACAATTGAAGGAGAAGATGCAGGCTGCACTGTAACATTAACATGGGATGCTGTAGCAGGCGTAGATGAATATCTCGTCAACCTCGATGGCGAAGTCACAACAGTATATGAGAACTCACATGTAGTTGAATTCGATACAGAAGGTGAGCACAGCTTCAAAGTAGCTTCAGTATGTGAAAATGGTCAATCTGATTATTCAGAAGCATATGACTTCTGCGTCACATTCACTTCTATCGAAGAGCTCAACAACAGCTTCGTAATCTATCCTAACCCAGTAAAAGACGCTGTCAAGATTCAAGGTAACAACATCAACAGCATCAGCATTTACAACAGTGTTGGCGTTTTAGTTGAAAAAATTGAAGTAAGCAACAACGAAACTGAAATCAACATGAACGGCTACAACACAGGAATCTATTTCGTTCAAGTAAATTCTGAAAACGGAACAACTACACGTAAGGTTGTGAAACTTTAAAAGACCACAAGTCTACAAGACTACAAGACTACAAGCAAGGAGCGCTGCTGTTATTAGTAGCGCTCTTTTTTTAGACACAAAGACGCAGAGACGCAGAGACACAGAGACGCAGAGACGCAGAGTTCCAGAGGAACTATTTTAGGAATTGGGATTTATAAATTTCTAAAGTTCGCCCCTCCGCGTTAGGGATTGGAGCGGCATCCTTTTGGAGCGCAGCGGAAAAAGATATAGCGGAAAGCCCGACGGCAAAGCCGGAACGCCCTGAAACAATTCATAATGCATAATGCATAATTCATAATTGAAAATTGAAAATTGACATTGACAGTTTAATGTTCGAAGTTTAACAGCCAAAGTTCAAAAGCCAGAGTTCAAAAAAAACTTGTTGTCTTGTGGTCTTGTGGTCTTGTAGTCTTTTTTATTATCTTTGCACGCATATTTAAATAATAATAAATCAATGAGAAATACTTTACTTTTAGCTATTGCGTTATTGTTTTCTTTATCAGTATTTTCACAAGAAAACGTTTACATCATCAACGAAAGTTTCGAAGGAACCACATTGCCTCAAGGATGGACAAAAATGGGCAACGGAACCAATAACTGGTACATTTCCACAAGTAACATAGCAGGCGGCAAGCCTAACGAGCTCCATCTTCAATGGACGCCTCCTTTCAACGGCACTGCACGCTTCGTCTCCCCTGCCGTCGATTTGAGCGACGTATCATCAGCTATCATTTCTTTGAAACACTACCCTTCGTTCTTCGGCAACCATACCGCCACAATAGGCGTAGCCACATCATCAGACAACGGCAACACCTGGAACACAGTATATTCAGAACAATATAACGTCAACGGACAATATACAATAACAGAGAACATAACAAGTCCCGACATGGGCAAAAACAACGTCAAGTTCTGCTTCTACTTCGAAGGCAACTCCAACCATATCAGCTCATGGTACTTCGACGACTTTGAAGTATATACAGTGCAAGACCTCGGCGTGGAACTCACAAGCATCGACGTGCCTAACACCGTGAAATTCGGATTGCGAACAATCGACTTCACAGTGAAGAACTCAGGCAGCAGCGCAATAGAATCACTCGTAGCATCATATACCATCGACGGAGAGACTGAGACACAGACTTTCTTCTCCAACATACAACCTTTAGAATCAAAGCAATTCACATTCAGCTCTAAATACAATTTCGCTCCAGGCGAAAACTATGACCTCACAATAGAAGTAAGCAAACTTAACGACAGCGACGAAGAAATCACCGACGTCGTTCTCAGCAAAGACATAGCAGCAGCCTTGAGCCAGACACAGAGAACATCAATGATAGAACACTTCTCAAGCTCTACATGCGTGCCTTGCGTCACTGTCAACAATATTATGGTAGAACTCACCGAAAACCATGAAGGTCAATACACCTACACCAAATACACATCCAACGGACCTGGATTAGGCGACCCTTACTTCACAGCAGAAGGCGGAACAAGAATGACATACTACAACGTGATGGGCGTGCCTCAGACATTCCTCGACGGCGTTGACCAAGGCTACGGCGCTGTGTCGGAAGACAACTTCATGGCAAGTCAGGAAAAACCAGCATTCGCCAACGTAAGAGGAACTTACACAACAGAAGGCAACATCATCAATATCAAAGCCGACTTCATGTCATACATCAACATGGAAGACGTGAGAGCATTCATCACTGTGAATGAAAAGACAACTACAGGCAATGCCAGCTCCAACGGCGAGACAGAATTCCATCACGTAATGATGAAGATGTTGGAAAACGCCAACGGCAACAGCATGAATATCAACGCCGGCGAATATCAACATCTCGAATTCTCATTCGATATGTCATCAACATTTGTTGAAGATATGAACGATTTGGAAGTAGCATTGTGGTTACAGAATTACGAGACAATGGAAGTTTACAACAGCCATTACGCATACCAGAGCGATGTCCACGTAAATCCAGTGAGAAATATGAGCGCTGAGATTAACGGCAGCGACCTTAAGATAAGCTGGAGCGCCCCTGAAACAGGCAACCCTACAGGATATAACGTATATGTCAACGGAGTGGTGGAAACAGAAAATATCAACGCTTTGGAATATATCAAGACCAATGCTAACCAGACACATAAGACAGCGGAAGTTGTTGCTGTATATGAAAACGGAACATCAGTAGCAGTAGCAAAAATCATCACAGAAGGAGACAATGTTGAAGAAATCATCGCTGATAACATCAGCATCTACCCTAACCCAGCGAAAGACTTTGTCAAGCTGTCAGCTATCAGCGGTCAGATGTCAGCAGTTAAAGTTTACAACTGTTTGGGAATGATGGTTGAGGAGATAGAAGTCAATGCTAACGAAGTAGAAATCAACATTTCAGAATACAATTCAGGCATTTATTTCTTCAATATTGAGACAGAAAACGGAAGCCATATTCAAAAAGTTCTTAAGAGATAAGAACTTTAAAAGAAACTCAGAATTTCAGAATCTCAGAACTTTTTGGGGATTTCAGGAGTTCAGGAATTAAGGTAATGTAAATAATATCATTACAGACCGGTATTAATCAGAGTGCCTAAGGTACGACAGAAAAATCAAACACGATTCTGTCGCACCTTAGGCGCTTCTATTTTTATAAACTCGGCAGGCCTTGCTCATAGCCAAAGTTCAAAAAAAACTTGTTGTCTTGTTGTCTTGTAGACTTGTTGTCTTTTTTATTATCTTTGCGCGCGTTTTTAAATTATAAATAAATCAATGAGAAAAACTTTACTTTTAGTTGTTGCTTTGATGCTTTCTGTTATGATGTCGGCACAAAGCAGAGTTTCGTACTTAAGACAATTTTTTGAATCGGAAGACCTTCCTACCGACTGGACTTACGAAGGCGCAGGCGCCGAGAACTGGTCGATATGGCCAACTCATCAGGCAGGCGGCGAGCCTAACGAGATAAAACTCTACTGGCGACCAGCATTCAACGGAACAGCACGCTTCGTCTCTCCTGCCGTCAACCTCACAGGCGTCGATGAAGTGGTATTCTCATTCAAAGCATTCCTCGACAACTATCAAAACGTGCCTCATCAGATGGGCGTGGCAACATCATCCGACAACGGCGCCACATGGAACATCGCATGGCAAGAAACATACGCTACTCATAACCAAGGTCAGCATAGCATCGTCGCCAACGTAACGACAAGCGATATGGGAAAAGAAAACGTCAAATTCTGTATCTTCTACACCGGCGACTCCAACAATATGAACGGATGGTACTTCGACGATATCGAAGTATATACCTTAGACCAACTCAACCTCAGCATGCTCTCAATAAATTTCCCTAACATCGTGGGCATCGAAGACAACCAAGTTGGTTTCAAAGTACAAAACATAGGCGTCGATAACATCACTTCTTTCGAAGCCAGCTATCAAATCAATGACAACACTCCTGTCGTAGAGACATTCCAGACAAACCTCAGCTCAACAACAAAAGCCGACTTCGTCTTCAACACTCCTGTCAGCTTAGCTCCAGGTTCATACACATTGACAATATCCATCTTGAAAGTCAATGGCGAAGAAGACATCACCTACGACAACGTAACATCAAAAGACATCAGAGCTGCTATCGGAACTGCACAGAGAACACCTATGATTGAACACTTCTCCAGTTCTACATGCGCTCCTTGCGTCATGGTCAACGAAGCGATGGCATTATTGACAGAGAACAACCCTGGCAAATACACTTACACCAAATATGCGATGAACTGGCCTCTCGAAGGCGACGCCTACTGCACAGAAGAAGGCTTGGAAAGAAAAGATTATTATAACGTGACAGGAGCTCCTCAGCTCTTCATCGACGGCATCGACCAAGGCGGCTACTCAATCACTCAAAACCTCCTCAACGAACGTCTCAACACTCCTTCATACATCGACATCAAAGGAGCTTTCAACATGGAAGGCAACACCATCACAGTGAGCGCCGACGTCATGGCTCTCGTCAATATGCCTGCAACAAGAATCTACGTCTCTGTCAATGAGAAGACTACAACTGGTAACGTCGGATACAACGGCGAGACAGAGTTCCATCATATCATGATGAAGATGTTAGAAGACGCTGAAGGAACAGAGACAACATTCCAAGTTGGAGAGACAAAACACTACGAGTTCTCATACGATATGAGCAACACCTTCATGGAAGAAACCAACGACTTGGAAGTTGCAGTATGGGCTCAAGATTACATCTCATACGAGATATACAACAGCCATTTCTTGTATGAATACACCGACCATCCTTATCCAGCACAAAACCTTCAACTTGAAGGAAGTGAAGAAGGTCTGCAGATAACATGGGAAGCACCAGCACAAGGCGCTCCTGTTGGATACGACGTCTACGTCAACAATGAGTTGAAAGCAGAAAACACAACAGAACTCTCCTTATTCCTCGACGGCGCTGCTGGACTTAAAGTCGTCAGCATCATAGCTAAATACGAAAACGACAGACAGTCGGTGAGCCTCGCAGGAACAATAGACCTCGGCGGTGAAGAAGAAGAGATTATCTGCAACGCTCCTACCAACCTCAACGCTACTATAGAACAAGACGCTGAAGGCTTCGACCATTATTTCAAAGTCACAATGACTTGGGACGCAGCCGACAACGCCAACGAATATGTCGTTTATTTAGATGGAGAAAAATTAGATACAACAGCAGAGACATCATACGTCAAAGGATTCAACGAAGAAGGATCACACTATTTCACAGTGTCTTCTGTATGCGAAAACGGCGAATCAGAACAATCTGAATCATTCGAGTTTGAGATAAAAGGCGAATCAATTGAAGAATATTCAAATAACATTGAGATATATCCTAACCCTGCAAACGACTATATTAAGCTTTCAGCTGTCGGCTATCAGCTTTCAGCAGTTAAGATTTACAATTACTTAGGAATATTAGTTGGAGAATTTGAAACAAATTCTGACGAGTTAGAAATCAACATTTCAAATTATAACAGCGGAGTTTACTTCGTTGAGATAATGACAGATAAAGAAAATAGTATTATAAGAATAATTAAAAAATAAAGACGCATAGTCGCAAAGACACAAAGACGCAAAGAATAAAACTCTGTGTCTTTATGTCTTTGAGTCATTGTGTCTTTCAAAATCAAATCATCATCATGAAAAAATCATTACTACTTGCATTAGCATTGTTTTTTACAACAGCTGTTTTCGCTCAGAGCAGAGCGATACATTTAAGAGAGACTTTCGATTCATCATCATTGCCTGAAGGATGGACAACAACAGAAACAGGCGCAGCTAACTGGGTCATCTCAGAGACCAGCAACGCTGGCGGTGAAGCCAACGAATTGATGCTCAGCCCTACTCCACAGGCAGCAGGTATCACCCGTATCATCACAAAACCTATCGACCTCACAGGTATGAGCAGCGTCACCATTTCTTTCAGACATTATTTCAAGAAGAAATCAACAAGCGCCATCGTCGGTGTAGCAACATCAGCTAACGGCAACACATGGAGCAGCGCATGGACTCACACATATTCTGAAGAAGGCCAATATACAGTCATCGAAAACATCAGCAATGCCGATATGGGCAAACAAAACGTCATGTTCTGCATCTATTTCCAAGGCAGCACAGGCAACATTAACGGATGGTATTTCGACGATTTTGAAATCGTTACAATAGAAAACAACGACGCTAAAGTAGAAAGCATCGACATGCACGATATATTGCCTTCAGGAAAAATCGACATCGACTTCTCAGTACAAAACACTGGTGCCAACGACATCACTTCTTTCGAAGCTAAATATGAAGTAGGCGGCGTCACAGTGACAGAGACTTTCGATGCCAACATCGCTAAGTTCGGCGTTCAAAGCTTCTCTTTCGAAGAAAAAGTTTACCTCCAGCCAGCATCATATAATGTAAAAGTCACTGTCACATCAGTCAATGGCACAGATGATGAAAACACAACAAACAACACATTGACAAAAGCCCTCGACATCGCTGTAGGCGGCACACAGAGAATACCTATGTTCGAACAGTTCTCAAGTTCAACATGCGCAAACTGCGGATTGCTCAACGGCAATATGAAGACTTTGACAGACAACAACCCTGGCAAATTCACTTACACCAAATACGCCATGAACTTCCCAAATCCTGGTGACGATTATTATACAGCAGAAGCAGGAACAAGAAGCGATTACTACGGAGTTGGCTACGTGCCTCAGTTGTTCTTCGACGGAAAAGACAATGAATACAATGCTGTCACACAAGAAGAATTAGATGCAAGATATACAACACCTGCTTTCGTCAACATCAAAGGCTCTTTCGATATCGAAGGCAGCGTCATCAACGTGAAAGTTGACGTGATGTCATATATCGACTTAAACAACGTAAGACTTTTCGTTAACGCCAACGAGAAGAGAACCGTAGAAAACGTTGAATATCATGAGACAGAATTCTTCCATATCATGATGAAGATGTTAAGCGGCACTGGCGGCGAGACAATCAGCCTCAACGAATATGAAGTGAAACACTTCGAATATTCTTACGATATGGCACAAACCAATGTCGAAGAATTGAGCGACCTCGAGGTAGCAGTATGGGTTCAAAACTATCAGACAAAAGAAGTATTCAACAGCAGCTTCTTGTATGAATACACAGGCCATGCTTATCCAGCACAAAACCTCAAGTTAGAAAAAGGCGACAAAATCAACGTCTCATGGGAAGCCCCAGAACAAGGCAGTCCACGCGCTTACAGACTCATCGTCAATGGTGAAGCAGTGGAAGAAGAAACAAACGATATGTCATACGTCCTCGACGACGCTGACGCTTACTACGCAGTAGAAGTCGTCGCTTTATACGAAGACGGAAAAGAATCAGTAGGTCTCTTCAATACCATAGGCGAGACAACAATATCAGTAGAAGAAAACGAAGTAAGCTTCGGCATCTACCCTAACCCTGTAGATGACTATCTCTACATCAGCACTAATGAGGCTGTCAAAGAAATCCACATTTACAATATGTTAGGAATGACAGTATATCAAACTGCAAAATACAACGGCAATTCCATCAACGTGAGCGAGCTCAACAACGGAATGTATTTGATGAAGGTCATAACAGAAAACGGAGAATCAGTAAAAAGATTTATTAAGAAATAAAGACACAGAGACGCAAAGACGCAGAGACGCAGAGACTAAAAGAAAAACTTTGTGTCTTTGTGTCTCTGAGACTCTGAGACTTTAAAAAAAGCATCATGAAAAAGATATCACTATTAGCAATTGCATTATTGTTTTCAGTAACAATCTTTGCACAAGACCCTATCACTCACGTCATCAACGAGTCGTTTGATGCAGCCACGATGCCGGAAGGCTGGACCACTATGGGAGCTGACGGCGAGCCATCAGGCAACTGGACCATCAGTTCGACCAACTACGCCGGAGGCGATGCCAACGAATTGAGACTCAACTGGAGCCCTCAGTTCTCGGGCAGCAACCGTATCATAGCAGCGCCAGTCGACTTGACAGGCATACAGAATCTCGTGATAAAGCTAGACCATTATTTCGAGAACTACAGCGGCGCAATGAGCACCATAGGCGTAGCAACATCAACAACAAACGGATACACATGGAATACAGTATGGTCTCAGTCATACAACCAGTCAGGTCAATATAGCATAGAAGAAAAAGTCACAACACCTGACATGGGCTACGAAGGCGTGCTCATCTGCATCTACTTCGAAGGCTCTTCAACAAACTTCTACAACTGGTACTTCGACAATTTCGAAGTCAAGATACAAGAAGACCTCGACATACAAGTAAGCAGCATCAACATCGACGAGAGAATAGGCTCAGGTCCGCTTAAAGTCAATTTCACCGTACAGAATATGGGCAGCACAGCGATACAGTCATTCGAAGCAACATACCAAATCGGCAATCAAGAAGCTGTGACAGAAACATTCTCGGTATATATGACATCATTCGAAGAAAACACACTCTCTTTCAACAAAGTAGAGACATTGCTTCCTGGTTCATACGACATCAACATGAGCATCACTAAAGTCAACGGATGGGAAGAAGACTCACATCCAGAAAACAACATTATATCGAGCGACTTCAGCGTTGCCATCGCGACGACACAGAGAATCCCTATGATAGAACACTTCTCGAGTTCAACATGCGCTCCATGTGTGTTGCTCAACTCATTGATGCACAACTTATGCAACAACAATCCAGGAAAGTTCACCTATACAAAATACTCAGTCAACTGGCCAGGTAGCGGCGACCCTTATTTCATCAGCGACAGCTACGACAGATGTCTGTTCTATAATGTATCAACGGTGCCACAGATATTCCTCGACTCTGAGTTACAAGTATCGAACGGCACACCTCAGCCTGTCACCAACAGCAAACTGTCACAAAGATACGCCGTGCCAGCTTTCGCAGACGTGAGAGGTGCCTTTAATGTTGAAGGCAACGTCATCACCTTGACAGCCGACGTCATGACATACGTCGATCTCAACGATGTAAAGACATTCATCACTGTTAATGAAAAGACAACTACAGGAAATGTTGGAACCAACGGCGAGACAGAATTCCATCACATCCTTATGAAGATGTTCGGCGGTTCAGAAGGCAACGCCACAACTATTAAGGCAGGCGAATACCAACGTTTCGAATATTCATGCGATATGTCGGAAACCAATATGGAAGAAATCAACGACCTCGAAGTAGCAGTATGGATTCAAGACCCAACAACAAAAGAAATCTTCAACAGCCGTTTTCTCTACGAATACACCGACCATCCTTATCCTGTACAAAATCTCAACATCACCGATGCTGGCAGTCTCACCATCAGATGGACACCATCAGAATCAGCTAACCCAACAGGATATAACGTCTATGTAAATAATAACAAGGTAGCAGACAACATCACAGACCTCAACTACACAATAGAAAACAACCTCGACTTCTATACCGTTGAAGTTGAAGCTATATATGGCGAGATGACTTCTGTGAAAGCAGTGAAACTCCTCTCAACAGACTTCACAATGCCAGAAGACTTCACAGCAACATTAAACGCAAATGACGTTGAAATGTCATGGTCTGGCAGCGAAAACGCCGATAAATACAACATCTATCGCAATGGCGTTTTGATTAGCTCAGTCGCTGAGACAGAATATGTCGACAATACATTAACAACAAACGGCATGTATTGCTATCAAGTATCAGCAGTGTATGGCGATTACGAATCAGCATTGTCAATACCATCATGCATAACATATCAAGGCGAAAACATCAGCGAACTTGAGACGTCATTTGTCGTGACACCAAACCCTGTCAACGATTATGTGACTATCAGCGGCAACAACATCAATGGCGTTACCATATATAACAACATAGGTGTCATGGTTGATAATTTCGACGTTGAAGGCGACTACATTAAAGTAGATATGAAACACTACAACAGCGGACTCTATGTCATTATAATCAATGCGGAAGAAGGTTCTGTTGTTAAGAAGGTTGTTAAGAGATAAAGAAATTCAGAATCTCAGAATCTCAGATTTTTTGAGGTTCTGAGGTTCTGAATTTCTTATATTTTTACTATATTTGCAAACACTAATAATAATTTTTAAAACTTAAATCAAATGAAAAAAGCATTACATTTATTATTCACATTACTACTTACATTCGCTATTCATGCTGAAGTTTTAGCATGCGACGCTCCAACAAACTTAAGATCATTAGTTGAACAAGACGTTCCAGGTTATGGATACAAATACAAAGTAACATTAAGTTGGGATGCTGTTGAAGGCGGCGACTTCTATTCACTCTATTTCTATTCAGACAATTATCCTAACGGAATGTGGTTAGGCGACACCGACGGCCTCTATTACATCGCAGGCGCTAACACAGAGTCATCTTTCCAATTCGCAGTAGTATCACATTGCAGCGACGGAAGCACATCAGAAGAATCAGAAAAATGCACAGTCACAATTGAAGAAGGCGCAACACCTTGCCTCACCCCTAGCAACCTCAGCGCTACTGTTGAAGAAGACGTTCCAGGCTTCGGATACAGATACAAAATCACTCTCTCATGGGATGAAGTAGCTAGCGCAGAAGAATATCAAATCTACCTCAACTATGACGAATTCCTCAAGGTTTCTACAAACTATTACGAATTCGGCATCGCTGAAGCAACAATAATCAGCTTCTCTGTAGCTTCAATATGCGCTGAAGGCGAATCACCATTGGCACCTTATTACACTTTTGCAGTTGACCCATGCTTACCTCCAACAAACCTTCAAGCTACTGTTGAAGAAGACGTCCCAGGCTTCGCTTACAAATATAAAGTAACTCTCACATGGGATGCTTTCGACAATGCTTCTTCTTACACAATCTACGAAAACGGCACATGGAAAGGCTATTCAACAACAACATCTTACGAAGTTGGATACAACAACCCTACAACAGTATATTTTAACGTCACATCATTCTGCATCGACGGCGAGTCAGACATGACAGACCCTGTTCATGTAGTAGTAGGCGGCAACGACGGTCCATGCTTGCCTCCAACAAACCTCGGAGCTACAATAGAAAAAGACAATCCTGATTACACATACGTTTATAAAGTCACTTTGACATGGGACGCTGTTGAAGGAGCACAAGCTTACTACGTTTATATTAACGGTCAAGAATTCGGAATGACAACAACAAACTATTACATAGCAGGCTCTGATGTTGAAACATCATTCCAATATGAAGTCTATTCTGTCTGCGCTAACGGCGAATCAGAATTCTCAGAACCATATACTGTCAATGTAACCGACGAGTCATTGGAAGAATATGCTAACAGATTCGAAATCTACCCTAACCCAGCAGATAATTATCTCAACATCGACACTAACGAAAACATCAGCGAAGTCAATATCTACAACGTAATCGGCGTTAAGGTTTACAGCGAACAAAACTTCAACGGCACTATCGACTTGAGCGACTTCAACGATGGCGTTTACTTCATCAGAATAAACACTGAAAAAGGTGACATCACAAAGAGATTCATCAAACAATAAAAAAATAAAAAGTTTATCATTTTTAAAGCAGTAAAGCATTAACTTTGCTGCTTTAATTTTTATATCAGACTATGAAGAAATTATTATCGTTAACATTCGCATTGTTGTTCTCGGCAATGCTTTTTGCACAGAGCGACATTGTCTTACAAGAAAAATTCGACGGCGGCTCTCTCCCAACAGGATGGCATGAATCAGGCAACACCAGCAGCAACTGGTCAGTATCTGCCAGCAACAACGCAGGAGGCACTGCCAACGAATTGAAGTTTAACTGCCAGCCTTCTTTCAGCGGGTTGTCAAGAATGGTGACAGCAGCTGTTGACCTCACCAACGTCTCTGGTCTGATAGTTTCTTTCAAAATGTACTTCGACAACTTCTCGACAGCGACAAACTATATCAACATCGCCACATCATCCGACAACGGCAACACCTGGAACCTCGGATGGTCGAAAGGATATAACACCACCGGAAAATATACTGAAGAGATAAACATCGTCACCTCCGACATGGGAAAACCAAACGTCTTATTCAGCATATATTATAACGGCGACTGGTTCAACTTCGACGCTTGGTATTTCGACGATATCGTCATCACCGCTCAAGAAGAAACCGACATCAAGATGATAAACATCGATTTGCCTAATATGTTAGGAGCTGGCAATACCGAAATACCTTTCACAGTGAAAAACCTCGGAAGCAGCACTGTACAAAACTTCACAGCAAGCTATGAGATAGAAGGCTTCGAAACAATAACAGAGACTTTCAACACCTCAATAAACAATTTTGAAGAAAAAGAATTTACATTCCAGACACCGACCTTCCTGACACCTGGAAGCTACAAGGTCAACGTCAGCATCATCAATGTTAACGGCAGCAGTGAAAACAGCAGCAACAACACAATGGAGAAAGACTTCGTCATCGCTTTGGGACAGGCGCAGAGAATTCCTATGATAGAACATTTCTCAAGTTCCACATGTTACCCTTGCGTCAACGTAAACCAACACATGGCTGATTTCACAGCAAGCAATCCCGGCAAATACACCTACACCAAATATCCTGTCGACTTCCCTGGAATGGGCGACCCTTACGCAAGCGAAGACAGCAAGACAAGAGAGAATTATTACGGAGTCTACGGCGTCCCTGACATCTACCTCGACGGAAGACAGACAGCCACAATGATGACGCAAGAGACTTTAGACGAAAGATACAACGCCCCTGCTTTCGCAGACATAAGAGGCTCTTTCACCACAAGCGGTAAAGTCATAACATTAACAGCCGACGTCACTTCTTACGTAGACCTCAACGACGTAAGACTATTCGTATCTGTCAATGAGAAGATAACTACAGGAAATGCAAGCAGCAACGGCGAACATGAATTCCGTCACATCATGATGAAGATGCTCGACAGCGCAGAAGGCAACACCTTCAGCATAGCAGCAGGCGAGACAAAAAACTTCGAATACTCATATAATCTCTTCAACTCAAACGTTGAACAGATGAACGACCTCGAAGTGGCATTATGGATACAAGACTACAACACCAAAGAAATCTTCAACAGCCATTATCTCTACGAATACACATCACATCCTTATACTGTAAGCAACATCATCGCTGAACAAAACGACGACGAGATGACAATCAGATGGGAGGCTCCACAACAAGCTACGCCATCAGGTTATCACTTATATGTCAACGGCGAGTTGCTGTTGGAAAAGACAACAGAAACATCACATAGCATCGCCAACACCGAAGATTTGTATATCATTGAAGTCGTTGCATTATATGGCGAAAACACATCAGCAGCGAAAATATATAAAGTCAATGCCGACATCGATGTGCCAGAAAATATCGAAGCAAACGCACATGAGACAAGTATTGAGATTAACTGGAGCGCCGTGAATGGAGCGACAGCATATCAGTTATACCGCAGAGGCGAGTTGTTACTAGAAACGACATCAACATCTTACAACGATGGATGCATTCAATTAGGAATGGAATACTGCTACAGAGTGAGAACAATTAAAGGAGACAAAACATCAGCCTTCACTCCAGAAGCATGCGCTACCATCGAAGTTGACGACCCTTGCTTCTCACCTACCAACTTAGGAGCGACGATAGAACAAGACGCCGAAGGCTTTGAACAAAACTTCAAAGTCACAATGAACTGGGACGCCATCGACAATGCACAAAGCTACACCATCTATCTGGATGGAGACAAGTTAGACACAACAACAGAGACATCATACGTTAAAGGATTCGATGAAGAAGGCAGCCATTATTTCATAGTAGTCACAAATTGCGAGAACGGAGAGTCATTGCCATCAGAATCTTTCGAATTTGAGATAAAAGGAGAATCGATAGAAGAGATGGAAAACAGATTCGAGATATATCCAAATCCAGCCGATGATGTTTTGTATATCAAATCAAATGAAGACGTTAAGGAAATCAACGTTTACAACATTTACGGAATTAAGATGACTACGGTCAACGGCCAAAGCACTACCGTTATTGACATGAGCGGTTTCAATTCAGGAATCTATTTCGTTGAAATTGACGGAAACATTTTTAGAATAATTAGAAATTAGGAATTTGGAATTAGGAATGATGGTAAGCATCTAATCAATAGAAAACAAGCAAACTTTAGACTAAAAAAAATCTTGTCTCACAACAAGATTTTTTTTATTTTTGTCGATTCGTTAATAATTTGATAAATCAAAACATTAAAAAAATGAATCGTACAAAAACTATCGTTTTATTAGCATTGGCCTTCATCCTTTCATTGCCAGTGTCTCTCTTAGCTCAAGAGCGCGTTTATGAAATAACAGACGACGTCGTCGTTCCTCACACATCAGTCAAAAACCAATCACAATCAGGCACTTGCTGGTGCTTCGCAGGTCTCGCAATGATTGAAGCTGAAATCTTGAGAAAATACAATACAGAAATCGACCTCTCAGAAATGTACCTCGTACGTTGGGCTTATGCCAATAAATTCGAGAAATATGTACGCATGCAAGGCGTTTGCAACTTCAGTCCTGGCGGCGAAGTATTCGATGCTTTATATGCTATCAACGAAAACGGCATGATGACCGACGAAGCATACAACGGTCTCGTTTTAGGTGAAAACATACACCAACATGGCGAGCTTCACACCGTCCTCGCTGAATACGGAAAAATCGTCAACAAACAACACAACGGCAAAATCAGCAAGGCATGGCCTAATATGGTTCAGGAAATCTTGAACGTTTACCTCGGTGAAGTTCCTGCAACATTCAACTTCGAAGGCAACGAATACAATGCAAAATCATTCGCTGAAAAATACCCTCTCAACATCGAAGACTACGTTCAAATCGGCGCTTTCACAAACCACGCCAACTACAAACCTTACATCATGCCTATCCAAGACAACTGGACAAACACAATGACATACAACATGCCTTTAGATGAGTTGATGGCAGAACTCGACAACGCTTTGAACAGCGGCTACACTGTAGGTTGGGCTCAAGACGTCAGCGACAAAGGATTCAGCCGTAACGCAGGCGTTGGTGTCGTTCTCGAAAACGACGTTGAAAAAATCAGACAATCAGACGCCAAGAAATACAAGAAAATGAGCGACGCTGAAATCCTCGCTTCATTATACAAATTCGAAAGCGTAATGCCTGAAAAAGAAGTAACAGAAGAAATGCACCAAGAAGCATACGAAAACGGTCAGACAACCGACGACCACAGCATGCTCATCGTTGGTATCGCTTACGACCAAAACGGAACAAAATACTACAAAGTCAAGAACTCATGGAGTGAAAAATACGGTTACGAAGGTTACTGGTACTGCTCAGAACCATACGTAAGACTTCACACAATGTTCTTCACCCTCAACAAAGAAGGCATGACAAACGAAATGAAAACCAAATTAGGATTATAATATTTATTAACACATTTAAATTAAAAACTATGAACTTCAAAAAATTCTTAGCAGCTACAGCTATCGCATTCGTTATGCCAAGCTTAGCAAACGCACAAGAAGCTGAACAAGCTCCTGAAAAAGAAGGTTGGATCTTCTCAGAAGAAGTAAGACTTCCTATCACATCAATGAAAGACCAAAACGCAGCAGGTACTTGCTGGTGCTATTCAACATTATCATTCGTTGAAGCTGAGTTGTTACGTACAACAGGCAAGACATACGACTTCTCAGAAATGTTCATCGTATGGAACACATACATGGACCGCGCTCAAGCAACAGTTAGAACACACGGTGACATCTCTTTCTCACAAGGTGGTTCATTCTACGATGTACTTTACGGCATCAAACATTTCGGTTTGGTTCCTGATTCAGAATTACCAGCTGGCGTTAAACACAACGACACATTATCAGACTTCTCAGAATTCTCAAGAGTTTGCGACCCATTCGTAGAAGCTATCGTTAAAGGCAGAAAACTCCAAACAGACGCTAACGGCAATCCATTATGGAAAGAAGCTTTGGCAGGTATCCTCAACGCTTACATCGGCGAACGTCCAGAAACATTCGTTTATGAAGGTAAAGAATACACTCCAAAATCATTCGCAGAATCAACAGGATTCAATCCAGATGACTATGTAAACTTAGCATCTTTCTCACACCATCCATTCTACGATGAATTCATCATCGAAGTACAAGACAACTGGAGATGGAGCACAGCTTACAACCTCCCAATCGACGAACTCATGGAAGTTATGAACTACGCTATCGACAACGGTTATACTTTCGCATGGGGTTCTGACGTAAGTGAAAAAGGTTTCTTAAGAGGCGACAACTTCGGTATCATGGTTCTTCCTGACCTCGATGCAAAAGAAAACAACGACGCTGCTACAGACAAAGCACGTTGGGCTGGCCTTAGCGCAGAACAAAGAGCTAAAGAAGCTTATTCACAACCAACTCCACAACGCTGGGTTTCTCAAGAAGAACGTCAAATCGCTTACGACAACTATGAAACAGGCGACGACCACGGTATGATCATCTACGGTAAAGCTAAAGATCAACTTGGCAACAACTACTTCATCGTAAAGAACTCATGGGGTGTAACAGGCAACTATGACGGTACATTCTACGCATCAGAAGCTTTCGTACGTTACAAAACTATGAACATCGTTCTTCACAAAGACGCTCTTCCAAAAAGCATCAAGAAAAAACTCAACATCAAATAAAACAAAAAGCGGTCTTTCGACCGCTTTTTTTATGAACTTTAGAACTCTAAAATTCTAGAATTCTAGAATTTTAAAGTTCTATATTTCTATTTCTTCATCATCTCAAATCCTTTTCCATAAACTCCCATAACAGTATTGACTGAAACGAAAGCCGCTGGGTCCATCTGTTTCACTATTCTGATGACGCGTTGTGACTCTATCTTACGAACAACGACCATTACAATCTCAGACTCCTTCTTTGAATACCAGCCTGTTCCTTTTATCATTGTAACACCACGCTGCACTTCCTCTCCCACTCTGTCGGCTATTTCATGAGGCTTGGATGTGAAGATAAACATCTGTACCGATTGCTTGCTGCCGTTCATCGTCATGTCGATAGTATAACTGGTAATCATAAGACCTACATAACTGTAAATCAAAAGTTCCAGGTCTTTAAAAACAAAATACGAACATCCGATAACCGCCACATTAATAAATAAGGAGAGACGGCCTATCGTCACGTTACGATATTTATTAATCATAACCGCAATCACATCTGTTCCGCCAGTGCTGCTTCCTTCAAGGAAAATAATACCGCATGCAACACCATTCAAAGCTGCGCCCAATACCGACGCAAGAAATCTGTCAGAAATCAAAGGAGTGTCTCCAAAATACTCCTGACCAAAATAGAACATGACAGACGTCATGATAACAGAATATATTGTACTGATTGCAAATCTTCTTCCTAACGATTTAAAAGAAATAATAATAAGGATTGCATTCAGCACAAAAATCATAACACCGGCAGGGATACCAGTCAACCAATAAATAATGGTTGAGAGACCGCTAACACCGCCACCCAACATCTGATTAGGGATAAGAAAAGCACACCAGCCTATCGCTGATAAGGCAACTGCCAGTGTGATAATAATGTGGCTTCTGATTTCTTGCCAAATAGAAAAATTATTCTTCATAGTTACATAAATTATTTACGCTGCAAAATTATAAAAATGGAATCAGTTATTTTGTTTTTACAGAGAAAAAAATAATTCTTTTTTTTATTTATGCTTTTTTTACTAAAAGTGCATATTTCATAACAGCAATACAATCGTTTCTTTCGTTACCATCATTATGAAAACAAGACAAAAATCCATAATTATTTCACATCTCATTTTTCTTAAAATAAAGAGTATTTCTTCTTATGTGTGATATTTCTGGCTAAAAAAGTTCCTATTTCAAAGCAAAAAAACGATAGTTTAAAGATTACTTTAATTATTTTTCTTAAATAAATATCTTATAAAATAATGATTATCAAACGATAAAAAAATATTTTAAAAAAAGTTTAAAAAGTACTTGCGCCGAATGATATTTTACGTATCTTTGCACCATCAAACAACAACGCGGAAATAGCTCAGTTGGTAGAGCACGACCTTGCCAAGGTCGGGGTCGCGAGTTCGAGTCTCGTTTTCCGCTCTAAGTCCCGACAGAAAATCGGGATTTTTTGTAAACAGGATAGTGCCTGAGTGGCGGAATAGGTAGACGCGCCGGACTTAAAATCCTGTGCCCATTTCGGGCGTGCCGGTTCGATTCCGGCCTCAGGTACAAACAATAAAATAATAAGTTGCATCAGCAACAATGCGGAAATAGCTCAGTTGGTAGAGCACGACCTTGCCAAGGTCGGGGTCGCGAGTTCGAGTCTCGTTTTCCGCTCTAAGTCCCGATAGAAAATCGGGATTTTTTGTGAAAACAGGATAAGTGCCTGAGTGGCGGAATAGGTAGACGCGCCGGACTTAAAATCCTGTGCCCATTTCGGGCGTGCCGGTTCGATTCCGGCCTCAGGTACGAAAAGAACTTCATAAAATCTTATGGAGTTCTTTTTTTTATATCTTTGTAAACGTAATTTTAAAATCTAGAACCATGAAAACATTAAAACTTTTAGCATTACTATTATTAATAAGCACATTTGCAAATGCTCAGCAAAACATTAAGATTGGCGACATCTACACTTTCGAAGATAACACTCAAGGCGTAGTGTTCTACATAGACGAAGAAGGCCACGGTCTCGCAGTGTCATTAACACAAGAAAAAAGAAGATGGGCCGACGAAACCAATTACGTCTATTGCCAAGACATCGTCAACATCCCTAACGACCCGCTTCCTAATTTCGAATTCCAATCAGGATTGGGAAAGTTAAACACCAGTTACATCTTACAACAATTAGGAGCTAAAAAACCTACAGCAGCTAAGTACTGCCGCGAACTCGGCGAGGAATGGTATCTCCCTACCGCCAGCGAGTTCTACAAACTTCTTCTAGGCAATGTCGACGGAAAAGTCAACAAGACACTCAAAGAAAACAAATGCAAACCAATCATGGGATGGTATTGGACAAGTTCCGAATATGACAACGGACAAGCTTGGACTATTAACAGTTTCGGAAGATTCAAAAAAGGCTCCAAACTATCATACAGAAACATAGCAAGAGCGATAAGAAAGTTTTAACAACAAATTATAAAAGAAATTCAGAACCTCAGAACCTCAGAACCTCAGAAAATTTTGAGATTCTGAGGTTCTGAGGTTCTGAATTTATGAGTTTTAAATATACTTTCGCTTCACTTATTAAGAAGCTTCTTTATCTCGTTCAGTTTCATAAGAGCTTCTACCGGAGTCAGGATATCGATATTTGTATTTAGAATATCCTCTTTTATCTGCAACAGCAGCGGATCATCCAGCTGAATGAAACTTAGCTGCATATCACAGTTGCTCTTAGTCTCCTTCACTGCCTTATTCAAGCCCTCATGCGAATGCGACTTCTCCAACATTGAAAGCAAAGCATCAGCTCTGTCGATTACTTTGCGAGGCATGCCTGCCATCGCCGCAACGTGAATACCGAAGCTATGAGCGCTGCCGCCTTTCTTAAGTTTTCTCAAGAATATAACCTTGTCGTTCATCTCCTTGACACTCACATGATAATTCTTGATTCTCTTGAATGAATTCTCCATCTCGATAAGTTCATGATAGTGAGTTGCAAACAAGACCTTAGCACGACACTGAGGATGTTCGTGAAGATATTCCGTTATAGCCCATGCGATGCTTATTCCGTCGTAAGTGCTTGTTCCTCTGCCTATCTCATCAAGAAGAACAAGACTTCTGTTGGAGATATTATTCAAGATGCTCGCAGTCTCGTTCATCTCAACCATAAAGGTTGACTCACCGGAAGAGATATTGTCGCTCGCCCCTACTCTAGTGAACACCTTATCCACCAAGCCGATACGTGCCGATTGCGCAGGAACAAAACATCCTATCTGAGCTAGCAAGACTATCAAGGCAGTCTGTCTCAACAAAGCCGACTTACCCGACATATTAGGGCCGGTAATTATTATAATCTGCTGTTTCTCTCTATCCAGATATACGTCGTTAGAAATATATTGTTCGCCGACAGGCATCATCTGCTCTATGACAGGATGACGACCTTCTTTAATATCAATGACATAAGACTCATCGATTTCAGGTTTAACGTAATTGTTCTTTATCGCCACTGCAGCGAAACTAAGCAGACAGTCTATCTTCGCGACGAGAGACGCATCAAGCTGGATAGGAGCCACGAACTCACCGCAGGCATTTATCAGTTCTAAATATAGACGTTCCTCTATAGCCTGGATTCTCTCATCCGCACCGAGAATCTTCTGTTCATATTCCTTAAGTTCTTCAGTGATATAACGCTCCGCATTGGCCAGAGTCTGCTTGCGAATCCATTCAGCCGGGACCTTGTCTTTGTGAAGATTAGTGACTTCAAGATAATAGCCGAACACATTATTATAACCTATCTTCAAAGACGAGATTCCGGTGGCAGCAGATTCACGTTTCTGGATATCCATAAGATAATCTTTGCCAGAACGCGACAGCTTACGCAGAGAATCAAGTTCTTCATCAACGCCTTCATTAATAATGTGTCCTTTTGAAATGAGAGCCGGCGCTTCAGCATTAACGACACTCTTTATTCTTTGTCTTATGCTATCGCATACGTTAAGCTGTTCGGCATAGAGTTTCAAGGCAGCATTCTCACTTTCAGCGCAGAGGTTCTTTATCAGCTCAATTTGGTCGAGCGCTCTTGCCACCTGCAGCAGCTCGCGAGGATTGACGCGCAGCAACGACACCTTAGAGATGAGACGCTCCAAATCGCCGACCTGGCGTATCGAATCCTCAAAAGTCGATATCAGCTCACTGTTATTCACGAAATAATCCACCACCTCATAACGCGCTGTAATCTGCTCCTTATTCTTTAAAGGAAGAGAAAGCCAACGACGCATCAAGCGGCTGCCCATAGGAGACGAGGTCTTGTCGATGACGTCGATTAAAGTCTTGGCATTGGCATTAGGAGAATGAAGGAGCTCAAGATTTCTGATAGTGAATTTATCGAGCCAAACAAACTGTCCCTGGTCGATGCGTGACAATGAGCTTATATATGAAATCTTATCGTGCTGTGTCTCGTGTAGATAATGTATAGCGGCACCAGCGGCGATTATTCCTTTAGGGAAATCGCTGACACCAAATCCCTTGAGAGAATTGGTATTAAAGTGACGAGTGAGGATATCGTTGGCATAATCGTCGGTAAACACCCAATCGTCGAACACCGTGACATAATATTTATCACTGAAATTCTCTATGAACAACTTACGTTTGTTTCTTTGGCAAAGCACTTCGGAAGGATTGAAGCTCTGAAGCAACTTATCGATATATTCGTTGTTGCCTTGTGTGAGATAAAACTCGCCTGTTGAAACGTCAAGAAACGCCACTCCCGACTCTTTATCATCGATATGAATTGACGCGAGGAAGTTATTCTCTTTCTGCACCAGCACATTATCATCGTAAGTCACGCCAGGTGTCACGAGTTCAGTGATGCCGCGTTTAACTATTTTCTTGGTAAGTTTAGGGTCCTCGAGTTGTTCGCACACAGCCACTTTCTGGCCAGCCTTGACCAGTTTAGGCAGATAAGTGTCGAGAGCATGATGAGGGAAACCAGCGAGTTCGGTAGCAGTAGCCGCCGACTTGCCGCGTTTAGTCAATACTATGCCAAGTATTTCGGAAGTCTTTATAGCATCTTCACCGAAAGTTTCATAAAAGTCGCCCACTCTGAACAGCAGCAATGCCTCAGGGTATTTAGCCTTGAAGGAATAGTATTGTTTCATCAAAGGGGTTTCAAGTTCTTGATTTTCTTTATCTGTCTTTGCCATAAAGTCTTCCTTTGTTTTAATTTTTCTTTAATCTACAAAGATAAATATTTTTATTTTCGTTTCGTTTTTGATAAAACATTATTTTTGCCGTAAAATAAATATACGATGCGTAAATTAACAATGCCAGAGTTGAACAGATTAAGTTTATCTGAATATCAACAAGTTGAAAAATTAGATGTAATTATTGTTTTAGACAATGTCCGTTCGTTGAGCAACATAGGCTCATTTTTCCGCACTGCCGACGCCTTCAGGATTGGCGAGATATTCTTGTGCGGCATAACGGCATGTCCTCCGCATCGTGAGATACACAAGACAGCCTTAGGCGCGGAAGAAAGCGTGAAATGGCGTTATTTCGAGACCACCGAAGAAGCATGCATTTATCTAAAAGACAACAACTATACAATCAATGCTGTTGAACAGATTGAAGGCAGCATCATGTTAAATGAATTCACTCACAATGAAAAAAGCGCGTACATCTTCGGCAATGAAGTAGACGGCGTCGATGATGAAATCCTACAATACTGCGACAACGCGATAGAGATTCCTCAAGAAGGAACAAAACACTCGCTCAACGTGTCAATAAGCGGCGGCATTCTGATGTACGAGATATTCAACTCTCTTTGGAAAAAATAAGATAACACATTGAACCAAGATCTTTCATCTTTGTTTTTTTCAGACATAAAAACAACAAAAAGATGAAAAAGATCAATTCACTATTCAAAACAATCATGGTCGTCATTATGATTATGACACCTATGATTTTCCATGCCAAGAACCATGATGTCAAAAGCATGGCGAAGCATATCGACAAAGTATATATCTCCGCTTCGCCAGAGATTTTGGAAAACAAGGGCAACGTGGTCACCGTGACCATAAGCACCGAGTTCCCTCCAAAATATTTCAACAAGAAAACCGTCATGAACATCACTCCTATTCTTGTTTATGAAGAAGGCGAGACAATATTGCCTTCCATGAACTTCATAGGCGAAAAAGTCGATGGCGATGGCATTGTCGTCAGCAAGAGAGACGGCGGAACATTCTCTTACACAGTCTCAATACCTTACAGCGACGAGATGTACAACTCACTGCTTATCGTGGAGCCTATCGTATATAAATTCAAAGAAGAGGTCCATCACCATCAGCAGGCCATCAAAGACAAAGAAGCCTTTGCCTTATGCGACGCTTTCTTAATTGCAGAAGGTGTAGTCAACACAGCGCAACACATCGACAAGAGCGCTCTTAAGACCGCATACGCTACTCCAAACACAGATCAGAAAATCGTGACAGACAACGGCGACATCTACTTTATGGTCAATTCCGACGCCATCAACTGGGCTGTCCCTTTGAACAAAAACATGCAAAACAAGAATGCTGTCCACGACCTCACCTCTCACATCATGAAAGGATGGAACATCGACAATATCGAAATCGTGGGATGGTCATCTCCTGAAGGACCATTGAGTTACAACAAAAGCTTGTCTAACAAAAGAGCCAAGATGACAGAAGACTTTTTAAAGAAAAGATTAGAGACATTATCAGCTCAGAAAAACTCTCACGTCAGTTACAAAAACATCAACGATGTCAAGTTCATAACACAAGGCAAAGGCGCCGACTGGGAAGGACTGATGAAAGCCATCGAAAACTCCAACATCAAGGACAAGCAGACAATACTCAACACTTTGAAGAAACAATCGCCTGAAGAAAGAGTGGCTCAGCTTAACAAATACATAAAACAATATCCTGAATTTGAAAAGAGCATTTTGCCATCGTTGAGACGTACCATCGTCAAGGTCAACACCATTGAACCTACCATGACTGACGAGCAAATAACAAAAGCCTGCACTTCAAATCCTAAGTCATTGAGCTGCGACCAGATGATGTATGCCGCTTCTTTAGTCAAAGAATTAAAGAACAAAGAAATGATTTACATCACAGCTATCGAGACATATCCTAACAATCCTGAACCATATTGCAACGCCGGAGCCGTAGCGATAGAAAAAGGCAACCACAGACATGCAAAACATCTCTTGAATCAAGCCATCGAAATAGACGACCTATTGTCTGAAGCATACAACAACTTAGGCATTATCGCCATCATAGAAGACGACTACGAAACAGCTTCTGCTATGTTCAAGCAAGCCAAAGAGTTAGGATTGAATACAAACTATAACGACGGCGTTGTTCAAATCAACAAGGGCAACTACGACAAAGCCATCAGACTGATGACAAAAGACAACCCTAACTGCGATTACAATGTCGCGTTGGCACAGACCTTAGACAAAAGATACACCATAGCGGAAGAGACAGTGAAATGTCTGGATGAAAACGGCAAGACATTATATCTTCAAGCCATCATAGCAGCAAGGACAAAAGACGTCGATAAAAGTTTGAAGCATCTTGCAAAGGCAATAAAGAAAGACAACAAAATAAAAAATATCGCCAAAAACGATATGGAATTTGCGAGCCTGCAAGACATGCCTGAATTCGTAGCACTAGTAGAATGATTATCAATTTTTTATAACAGAGTCGCTTCGGCGACTTTTTTTTCTATTTTTTTATATGAATTAAAATACTATGCAAAAAAGTTTTATATTTGCAGACTATTATTGTGCAAATAAAATTAAATTAATTACCAATCTAAATAGAAGAATATGAATAAATTAAGCTTTACTAAACTTATCATGGTTATGGTTTTGGCTTTATGTCCTATGGCATTTTATGGTCAAAATGATAACACAGAAGAACAAGCAGCCTCATTTAACGATTATGCTTACGTTTCAGGCGATTTGGGATTAGGTTTCTTAAACGGCGAAAATTCAGGATTAAAATTAGGTCTTAACGGTCACCTCGGCCTCGGCTATCAATTCGACAACATCGTTGGTGTTAAAGGTAATATTGGATTCGGCGGATTGAACGGCGAATACAGCAACATCAGCATCGACAGATTGAATTATTTTGAAGCAAACCTTAATTTGACAATTAACTTCACTGAAATTTTATTCGGTTATAAACCAGACAGAAGATTCAACTTCATTCCTCATATCGGTTACGGTCAAGTTAGATTCAGAATCAAAGTTAACGACAACGATGACAACAACATCTACGAAAACGGTTATGACGAAAGACATGGTAGAAAAGTTATCGCTACAATCCCAATGGGTGCTGAAGTAAATTTCGGTATCACTAAAGATTGGAAAATCTTCATGGACTACACAGCTAACTACGCTGACACAGAACATCTTGATGGTACTCCAACAGGTAGACACAACGACTGGTTCAGCAGCATCAACCTCGGTACTAGCTACAGATTAGGCAGCGAAGCTAACGTTTTCAGAAGAGAAGACCCATACTGCAACTATTGGTATATCACAGCTGACGGCGGCGCTTCATTCCTCTTCGGCGACAACCAATATAAATTCGCTAGCGTAAGAGGTAACTTGAATGCAGGTATCGGTTATTCATTCCACAACTTCTACAGAATCTATGGTAAATATGGTTATGGTGTATATACAGGTAGATACGACAACTACTTCACACTCCAATATGCCGACTACTACGAAGCTAACATCAATATCGCAGCCGACCTTATCGGATTCATCTTCGGATATGATGAAAACCGTCTCTACGGACTCTACGCACACCTCGGTCTCGGACAAATGCAATACAAAGCTAAAACTATATCAGAAGGCCAACAACATTATATCGGCTACGACTTCGAAGCAGATAACAATATCCAAGGCCTCGGCGTTAACAACAGAGAAGTCGTTATGACAGTGCCATTCGGTCTCGAACTCAATTACATCGTAAACCAAAAATTCGATGTTTATGCTGACGTATCAACAGAATATGTTGACACAGATTTGTTAGACTTGATGTATTCAGGTATCCACGATGACTGGCGTACTACTATCAACGTCGGTTTACGTTACAAACTCAACAATGCTTGCTACGCAGTTGAAGAAGAACCTTGCTGCCTCACTATCGACGAAGTTAAACAAGCTATCGAAGAAGCTTTAGCAAATCAACAAGTTAGAACTGATACTATCGTTGACACTGACACAGTAACAGAAACTATTGAGAAATACACTATCTATCATACTAACCACGCTAACATTTCATTCCCACTCAATGAAATAACAAAGGTTAAGACACAAACAAACATCGACGCTATCAACAGAGCTGCTCAAGAAATCCAAAATGGCTTCATCGTAGAAAACATAGTCGTTGAAGGTTACTCTTCACCAGAAGGCACAGACGAAATCAACAACCGTCTCGCTGAAGGCCGCGCTAAAGCAGCTGCTGATTTAGTCCAAAAAGAACTCAACGCTCAATTAGAAGAATCAAAAGTTACAATCCATTCTAAAGGCGCTGACTGGGAAGGTCTCTACAAAGCTATCTTAGGTTCTGAATTAAGCAACAAAGAACAAATCGTTGACGAACTTAAGAACGCTTCTGACAAAAATGCAACATTACATAAGTTAATGAGACAATATCCTGAAATCGAAGAATTGTTGCCACAATTACGTCGCGCTAACGTAACAATCACAACAGTTAAATAATAATCATCAGGATGATTAAAATAAAAAAGGTTGCCCGAGGGCAACCTTTTCTTTTTTTATTCTCATTTATATTTTCTTCACTCCCAGACTGTCTTCACAACGCTCAAGCATCACCTCATTACTTTCCTTAAAGACTGGATGAATGAAACCTGGCGCTATCTCACATAATGGCGTAAGCACAAAACGACGCAAATGTAACCTCGGATGTGGCAATATCAATTCTTCATCGTTGTTGATGATGTCATCATAATAAATAATATCCAAGTCGATAGGACGTGACTCGTAACCGATATGATTTTCATTTCTCTTCCTTCCCAACTCTGCCTCTATCGTAAGCAGTTCCTTCAACAAATCATGAGGACTTAACACAGATTCTATCGCTATAGCTTGATTTAAAAACAGATTATCCGCATCAAAACCCCAAGGTTCTGATTCATAAAGCGATGATTTTAAAACTACCTCGCCGCAACGCAACTCGATAAGTTCTATCGCCTCGCTCAGAAGTTCTTCTCGATTACCCATATTGGAACCAAGAAGAATAAAAGAAAGACCTTTCATAATACCATATTTTATAGACGCAAAATTAAGAAATATTCGTATCTTTGATGCAAAATAAACTAACTCAAGTCAAATTATAAATTCATAAAAAATGAAATCATTCTTTAAAACATTCTTTGCATCGTTCCTCGGTTCTGCAGTTTTATTATTAGTTGTTGTAATATTTATTTTCGGCAGCTTAATTGCTTCAATAGCTAGCTCATCTGAGGCTAACGTCACGTTAAAGCCAAAGACAGTTCTTTACATGAATCTTAATTATGACATTCCTGAAAGAACTAACAGCAACAGTCTTGAAATGTATTTCAATGTAGACAAGATTGACATGGCTGGCATGAACGATATCTTAAATAATATCGACGCTGCTGCCACTGACCCTAACATCGAAGGCATTTTTCTCGACTTATCTACTATTGGAACATCATCAGCCAATATAGAAGAGATAAGAAACCGTCTCATCAGTTTCAAAGAATCAGGCAAATTCATTATCAGCTACGGCGAAGCTTACACCCAAAGCGCATATTATCTCGCCAGCGTATCTGACAAGATTTATATGTTGCCTGACGGCGTTCTAGATATCCACGGCATTTCTTCACAAAGTATGTTCTACAAACATCTTCTCGAAAAATTAGACATCGAGATGCAAATCATCAGACCTGCCAACAATAAATTCAAGAGTGCAGTAGAACCTTACTTCCTCGACGAAATGAGCGATGCTAACCGCGAACAGACAAGCGTATATCTGAATTCTATGTGGAATACGATATGCAACGACATCAGCGCTTCAAGAAACATCAAAGTCGAAACCATCAACAAATTGGCTGATGACATGACATTGATGTTCGACACTAAGGCAGCCGTTGACAATGGTTTCATCGATGAATTGATTTACAAAGACGAACTTCTCGCAAAACTTCACGAACTCACAAACACACCAGACAACAAGAAGTTAAATATCATCAAGAACACACAATATGCTAAGGTCAGACCAGAAATGATGACAGGCGAGGACAATATCGCTATCGTTTATGCGTCTGGACAAATCATCGACGGAAAAGGCGATGAAAACGAAATTGGCTCTACTACCCTTTCAGCAGCTTTACGTAAAGCTAGAACTGACAAGAAAGTCAAGGCTATCGTTATGAGAGTCAACTCACCTGGCGGCAGTGCCGTAGCTTCTGAAGTCATCCGCCGCGAAGTAGAACTCGCTGCAAAAGAGAAACCAGTCATCGTATCAATGGGCAACTACGCAGCATCTGGCGGCTACTGGATCTCATCGACAGCAGATTATATCTTCGCCGACCCTAACACATTGACAGGCTCCATCGGTGTTTTCGGAACTATACCTAACTTCAAAGGCTTCCTCAACGACAAAATAGGTCTCACCTTCGATGAAGTAAAGACAAATAAAAACGCCGACTTCGGCTCATTGTCAAAACCTTTAACACCTTATCAAATGACAATGATGCAAAAACACGTCACCGAAACATACGACAACTTCATCACTCTGGTATCAGAGACAAGAGGTCTGCGCAAGACTTTCGTCGATAGCATCGCACAAGGAAGAGTATGGAGCGGCACCGACGCATTGGAAATAGGTTTGGTTGACGAACTCGGCGGCATCGACAAAGCTATCGCTTACGCAGCCGACAAAGCCGGTCTCACTTCTTATTCAATAAAAGAATTCCCTAAACAAGAAGACCCTCTTGAAAACCTCTTCAAGACCGAGACACAGGAATATTATACAAAAGCTGTCATGAAGAATAACTTAGGCGCTTCATATAAATATCTCGAAGCAATAGAAAACATCAGCAGAATCGAAGGCATACAAGCTCTGATGCCAATGGTAGTAGTTGAATAATAAAACTAAAGGCGGTTGAACTGGTTCAACCGCCTTAGTTTTTAAATACTCATAGATTTCTCTTCCCACTGGTTCATCAAGTCTTGGAGTCTTTCTTTCTTCTCCCCGTATGATGAATACCAAGCGTTATCAATATTGATATCAGGATAGTCTGTAGGAGACGACATCACCTTGTCCATTTCAGCAATTTCATTCTCCAAAGATTCAATCTGCTCCTCAAGTTTCTTTATTTCTCTCTCTATACGTTTTATCTCTCTGTCATTCTGTTTCTTCGTCTCGTAATCTAACTTGCCTTGAGAGATATTGTTTTCCGTTGGCATCGACTTCATCTTCTTGTTGAGGTCGTCGAGTTCCTTCATTTTCTTCTCTTCGAGGAAATCGTAGATGTCGCCGATATATTCTTTGATATTAGGTTTTCTAAACTCATAGACTTTGTTTGTCAGACCTTGGAGGAAGTCACGGTCGTGAGAGACTATTATCAGAGTTCCGTCAAACTGCAGCAATGCAGATTTGAGGATGTCTTTCGACAGCATATCGAGGTGGTTGGTAGGTTCGTCGAGTATGAGCAGATTCGTTGGGAAAAGCAGCATCTTAGCCAATGAGAGACGTGCTTTCTCACCGCCCGACAACACCTTCACCTTTTTCTCTATAGCCTCTCCGCTGAAAAGGAAAGCACCGAGCAGCGACTTCACCTTGACACGCATATCTCCAGTAGCGACGTCATCGAGGGTTTCAAAGACGGTCTTCTCTGGGTCTAACATATCCTGCTGGTTCTGGGCATAATAACCAATCTTCACCTCGTGACCGAGTTTCAACTCGCCCTCATAATCCAAGACGCCGGCTATGATTTTAGACAAGGTAGATTTACCCTCGCCGTTACGACCCACGAAAGCTATCTTCTCCCCTCTTGGGATGAGGAGGTTTATATTGTTAAGGATATTTTTCTCTCCGTATGACTTCGACAGATTATTGAGTTCGAGAGTCACCTTGCCGGAATGCGGTGCTGGCGGGAACTTGAAGTGCATGGCCGACTTATCCTGGTCGTCGATTTGCACCACATCCATCTTCTCGAGCTGCTTCACTCTGGATTGCACCTGTTTGGCTTTAGTAGCCTTATATCTGAAACGTTCGATGAAAGCTTCAATCTCTTTTATCTCACGCTGTTGGTTGTCGAAGGCTGCCTTCTGTATATCAATACGTTCTTCTCTTCTCTCTATAAATTCAGAATAAGAGCATTTATAATCGTAAATCTTGCCGCATGAAATCTCTATCGTTCTTATGGTGATATGGTCGAGGAAAGCCCTGTCGTGCGACACCATGAAGATAGCTCCGTAATAGTTTTTCAGGAAACCTTCCAGCCATTGTATTGATTCGATATCAAGATGGTTGGTAGGTTCGTCGAGGAGCAACAATTTAGGTTTACGAAGGAGAATCTTGGCGAGTTCCACGCGCATCTGCCATCCGTTGCTGAACTCCTTCATCTGACGTTGCATGTCGTTATGTTCGAATCCGAGACCTATGAGAATCTGCTCAGCCTCGCCCTCGATAGAATGACCTCCCATGATTGCGAGACGCTCGTTGAGATGACTCATCTTCTCGCAGAGACGCTGATATGAAGCGCTCTCATAGTCTTCTCTGTTGGAAAGCTCGTCCTGCAATTTAGCGAGCTGGCGTTCTATCTCGTAATATTCTTCAAAAGCCGTCATAGCCTCGTCGAGGACAGTCTTCTCGCTCTTGACATTCTTTTCCTGAGGAAGATAACCGACAGTGACGTCGTCCGACATTATCACGTCGCCTTTATAAGGTTGTTCGAGTCCGCACAAAAGACGAATAAGAGTAGTCTTGCCCGCGCCGTTCTTGCCGACGAGGCCTATTCTGTCTTTCTCGCGAATCATAAAATTGATGTCGGTGAAGAGGTCCTCACCTGTAAACTGCATGCTAAGATTTTGTACTGATATCATAGATGCAAAGATACAAAAAAAGTCAACAAGACTACAAGACTACAAGACCACAAGTTTTTTTAATTAGGTGTTGTAGAGACGCGTCAATCACACAAAAAATTAACAATATGTGATTGACACGTCTTTTAAATTAGGAATGATTTTCTTGAACCATTTAACCTGAGTTCCTTAATTCCTAAGACAAAAAAAGCAGGCATTTCGAGCTGCGCTCTCCATACCTGCCTGGAGTCTGTCGTCACTACGTGACTATAGTATTTAGAATTTTATAACTTTTTCAACAGCTACGCCGTTTTCAGTCTCGATATTGATGAAATAAACTCCTGCATTATAATCTGAGAGGTTTATCTCAACTTCATCAGCATTGACTTCTATTTCTTCAACTAACATTCCTAAGCTGTTGTAAACTTTAACTACTGATAGCTGACCGCTGATAACTGATAGCTTGACAAAGTCTTTAGCTGGATTTGGATAAACCATCATGCCTTCAACACCGTTTTCATCTATTGATGTGACATCAACAACGATATAATCTTGTTCTGGATTTTCGTATGAGTAAGCTGGTGCTGATTCACATTCTTCGCCATCGACAGTATAAACTGATGTGACTTGATAGTAATATGTGCCTGGTTCTACTACGTCGAAGTAGTTACCTGCTGTTGGTTCTGCTACTATTTCCATAGTGCTGCTTGAAGTGCCACGATATACGTTATAATGTTCGAAGACGTTTTCTTTGCTGTTATCAAGTTCCATAGTGCCTTTGAGTTCGCTTGTCACGAAAGCACGAATCATCCAGGTGTAGTTCATTGCTTGTGTAGCTACGTCAACCCAATAGCTGCCGTCAAATGAAATCCAACGTCCGTTAGGGTCGCCTGTTGAAGCACATACTGCCGCTGGGAAGCTGCCGCTATTGTTGTTGAATGTAATCCACAAGTTCATAGAAGGGTCTATTGGAAGTGGTGCTGTGAGTTCGTATTCTACAAATTGTCCTGAGCCTGTACATGCATAAGGCTGGCTGTGAACCAAGATTTCTGGAGCGTCGTCGCCACCATAATAAATGTTGATGTTACCATCGTGACCTTCTCTGTCGTACATAGAGACTTTTGTAAGATATGTGCCGCCGTAGAACTCAAGATCTTCAGCTGGGAACATGATGCCCCAATAGAATGGGTCGCCGCCTATACCGACAGCTGTCACCACTGTATTGTCATCATAATATAACCATTCTGAGCCATGCATTGTGTAAGGCCATACCAATGCCACGCCGTTATCACCGTTTTCGTTGTATCCTTCTTCACCGTAGAGACGTTTAGGTGCGTCACATACTCTTACCACTGTAACTTCTTCTGTCAAAGGACATGACATTGCATAGTATGAATCTTCTTCGCCTCCATAGACTACTCTTACTGAATATTCGATGTCGCCATAACCTGGAGCTACGTCTGTATATGACTCTTTGTCGATAGGTTCTGCTGTGAGAAGTTCGCCGTTACGATATACCATTGCTCCGATAACTTCGAGGTCAGTGAAGTTAGGTTCTTCTTTTGAAGATGCTGTCAATGTCAAGTTATCGATATTGATGAAGAACTGACCGAAGCAGTCGAAATGACGGATAGCGATATAAACATCCTGACCTGCGTATGCGCTTAAGTCAACGACTTTTTCATAATATGTACCTTGAGCGCGTTCGTTGCGTTCTGCTTTTGCGCCTTCTTTAGCTGTCAATGTCTCTTCCCAAATCATGGTGAAGTCGGCTGCGTTGGTATTGCCGTTTGTTGAGATAGCAACGCCGTAATGTTCTGCGCAGTACATCTGGTTTTCGGCACATACTCTGAAGACGAGCTTAGAGTCGGCTGTGATGTTATATTTCTTAGCTGTAGCCAAATAATCGTCTGGTTGAATATCGTAGAAGTTATAGTATGAACATGAGATTGCGCTGTAATGGCTTTGATAACCGCAGTCAACTGATGAATGTTGGTTAGAGTTCATCCATGACACACCGTCGTTGTTAGCGTCGATTGTGACGAATCCGTCTAATGTAGCATCTTCAAAGTCGTACATGAATTCTTTTGCACATGCGCCGATTGGAAGTTGCCATGAGAGTTCTACTGTATTTCCGTTGACGACTGCTTCAAATTCGTTAGCGCTTACGAAGTTATCACATGCGTTGTATGTCCATGTATATTCCATTGTTTCATCGCCGATAACTTTAGCTGTATATTCTTGACCTTGTACGAGGCTTGTTACATCGAATTGATAATAAGTTGTTGTCACTTCAGCAACTGTTGTTCCATCTAAAGCAACTGTATAAGAGTCAGAATTGCCGTTCCACATTGCCCATCCTGTTGGAGAGACGTAGAAGTCGCCTACATGGAACATTTCTTCGAGAGTACATTCAACTACTGTTGCTTCAGTGATTTCTATAATCTCGTCTGTTGCACATGATTCGAAGCCTTCCATAGCGATAGTATATTTATAAGTACCGATGCGGACGTCGTTCCATGTGTAAGAACCTATTGCATCTAAAGTAGCGTCATATACGTATGATGTTTCGGTTACGTTTGTGAATGTGACTTGAGCGCCAGCTACTGAAGCGCCGTTAGCAGCGTCAACATTGACTGTAACAGCTACTGTCATATTCTTTTCTAAGTTGTTAGACCAAACGACAGGTGTTTCATATCTTGAATCTGCATAAACTACAGATACGCCGTATTGGTAAATGCCTTGGGCTGCGCTGCCCCATGTCGCATCGACGTATGTTGTGTCTGACACGTTATCAGCGATGAGTTCTGCTTCGCCGTTCGTGTAGATATTCTTTCTATAGACTTTGAAGTTAGACATTTCTGGAGTTTCTTCTTTATCGTTGTCAATGAAGTTCCAGCTCCATACGATGCTAGCTTTGCTATTGTCAATTTCTTGAGCTACTACTTCAGCAATCATATTGTAGCCGCCATCGCCAGTGTTGATAGAGATTGAGAATTGTTCTGTTGCAGAAGCTACTAAATAATAAACGCCTGCAGGAACTGTTTGGTTGGTAATATTACCGCCTCTTGATTCGCGACCTGATGTAAGCTGTACGTTATCGATGAGGATAGCATATTCGTTAGTGCAGTCGAAGTGACGCAATCCTACAAAGATGTTACGTCCAGCATAGCCGCTGAGGTCGACTGTTTTGTATTGCCATTCTGCTACTTCGTTGTATGCCACAGTATGTTCCCAGATTGTTGTGAAGTTAACACCGTCTAATGAGACAACGACACCGTAATGTTCATCGCTGTAGTAAGTATCTTGTGGCAATGCATAGAATGAAAACACTGAGTTTTCTGTTATTGTATAAACGCCGTCAGTGTAGATATAGTTATCTGGAGTGAGAGGGCCGTTTGATGTTGATGAATATGATTCTGAGTAGATACATTTTGTTCCTTGATATCCTTCAATGCCGCCACCGTTAGATACTGTCCAGTTGCAATAGTCGCCGTCAGCGTCTTTTGTCTTCCAGCCTTCCAATGAACCGTTGTTGAAGTCGAAGAAGAAAGATTCGCCAAGTGGTTCTTCATTTGGATCGTCGTTGTCGTCGTCGTCATCTTCTGGCTCTGCTCCGTAATAGTTGTTGACATCAGGACCGCCTTTGCCGTTGAAGTTCGCTGCGTATAATGCCACCTTAGCGTTAGCGCCTATCACTGATGCAGAGAATGTTGTTTCTTCTGAGAAGTTGAGACGATAAACCACGTCAGCGCCGTCTTGTTCATTGCCAGGAAGCATGTAGTTGTTTTGCAATGTGCTATATTCTGGAGAATCGACGAAAGGATATTCGTTTATGACTCTTGGCATCTCCCATACGTCGCCATTTTGTGGAGTATAAGCTGTTGCTGTCACAGGGATAGCATTAGAGCCGAAAGTATGGTTGATGTTGATAGAACCATTTTGTTGTCCTTCGCTGCCTGAGAAGTGAGAGACTTTAATCTTCAATGAGTTTTCTGTTGTCATCTCATAAGGCAACTCCACCTGACTGACTGTAAAAAATGGATTTGATGATGATATAGAAGTGATTGTCAAAGGTTCTTCTGCTGTCAACACAACTTCCACTGGACGCATCCAAGCACCTACAGGGCGATGGCCGAGTGACAATGAAGAAGGATTTGCTGTCAATGGAGAATCGAGTTCGCCGTATGTGACATCTAATTTGATGTTAGGTCTGTATGACAATCTTCCGTTAGCCTGATGGCCGTTAGGGAATTCGTCAGCGATTGATTCTGTGCTGTCGTTACGACGGAACATAACAGTGTTTTCTGTCTCTGCTGACTTTGTGTAATACCATTTCAATTGCATATTGAAATCGAAATCGGTTTTCTTAGCGATGACAACAACGAGATTGCCGTTGCCGCTATAGTAATATGGAGAATCCAAAGTGAATGTTTCCCATTTGGTGTCACCGATGAGCACGTTCTCTCCTGTGTAAACCAAAGTAAGGTCTTCTGCTGGTGTCCAGTCTAACAAAGATGACATATTATTTCTTTGAGTGACGCCCATGTAGATGTCAATTTCTGTCAATGTAAGAGTTGGGATTGTGTCAGCAGAGTTACAGCTGAAAGAGAGCGAATTGATTGTACATGCGCCGCCAATTTCGCTACCTGGATAGATAGTCTCGTTCCATGAATAAGTGTAACCTGTGTTGAAAGGCACAGAATAGTCTTCTTCTGTACCGTTGCCAATGATGACTTCATCAGCTCTCATTGCGTAAGGTGCCAAAAACACCAAAAGCAACAAAGTAGTTAAAAACTTTCTCATACTTGTTTTAATTTATTAATATAATTATTTATTATTCTTCAATCCATTCAGCGAAAGAGCCTTCTGTCTCTTTCAAGAAAATCTTTACGAGCTGGATTCCTTCAGGCAGTCTGCTCTTGATTTTCTTTGAGAAATCGATGAGCATCAATTCTGTAGTAGGTTGATAAGGAAGTACTATGATTCTCTCGTAGTTGCGTCTCACCTCATCGATAAAGTCCTGAGGCATATTATGGTTTATGATGAAGGCGTGGTCGTAATGGTCAATAATCTCTTCGTTTACTATTCTCTTCAAGTCGCCGAAGTCCATCACCATTCCGTTTTTAGGATTGTTGTCATCCATTATTGGCATGCCTTTAATGGTGACGCGCATCTCGTAAGAATGGCCGTGAATGTTACGGCATCTGCCGTCGTAACCCATAAGAGCATGAGCTGCTTCGAAACGAAAAATTTTTGTAAGATGAATCATTATTATGCCACTAAAAATTAGTGCGCAAAGATAAGAAAAAAGGCTAAAGGCTAATGACTAATGGCTAAAAATTATTAATCATAAAAAGCATACCCATCACTGCAACCACTGCAGAGAATATCAGATTAAGAAGGCTGTTGAAAGTGAGTTTCATATTGGAGAATGGTATCAGCATTGTCACTATCGACCATACGAATGCTGCTGCCATTACGATATAAGGTGTCATATTTTGGAATAAAGGCAGAAACTCTGCTATAAGTCCGGCGATGAAAGAATTGACGCCGAGTGCTACAGAAAGCAAAAGCAACTGTTTCTTAGTCTCAACAAAATAAAGGTTAGCTCCTTTCTTTATCTTTATGGTCTCCATAAGCATTCTGAATGCGATATAGAAACAAAGGACAAATACTATCCAATTCGAGAACCTCGCCACAGTATGCATGAATGCGCCGCCGAGCAAAGAGCCGAGAGAATACATCACGCCCTGACCCAATGCAAGAATAAGAGCAAACATCAGTTTCTTGCTCAGCTGCATATTGCTGGTCGTTGTCTGTAAATTGTCTATTCCAAAGGCTGTAGAAGCTACTGCAACCGGAAATGTCAATGCTATTACAAATGTGATACTGAGAATCATTTTGGTTTTGGTGTTTAGCTATTGGCCATCAGCCGTCAGCAGAAAAACACTGACAGCTGATAGCTAAAAGCTGATTGCTATTATATCAATCTTCAATTCTTTCTAATTGAACTGTGAAGTGACGCATGAGTTCTGTTTCCCATGTGATACGTACACCGTGTTTGATTTCGTTACGACGATCGTAAACGTTCTTCAATGCTGCTGCGATAACATCCATGTGGTTGTTTGTATAAACGCGGCGAGCGATGCAGAGACGGAGAAGGTCTAAGCCACCGAAACGGTTTTCGCGTGTGACAGGGTCACGGTCAGCGAGGATGTAACCGATTTCGCAACCACGAACGCCAGCTTCAAGATAAAGCTCGATAGCGAGTGTTTGTGCTGGGAATTCTTCTTTAGGAACGTTTGTGAGAACGCGGTCAGCGTCAACGAAGAGAGCGTGACCACCAACTGGACGTTGGTAAGGGATGCCGTATTCGTCTAATTTTGCTGCGAGGTATTGAACTTGTTTAACACGTGTTTCGATGTTGTCGATTTCTGTGTTTTCGTCGAGACCTACTGCCAAAGCGTCCATATCACGACCGTTCATACCACCGTATGTGAGGTAACCTTCGAATGGGATGCAGAAACGTTTTGCACCTTCGAACCAGTCTTCGTGATGTGTAGCGATGAAACCACCCATGTTAACGATACCGTCTTTCTTAGCTGACATTGTCATACCGTCTGCATATTGGTACATCTCTTTTACGATTTCTTTGATAGTCTTGTCTGCATAACCTGCTTCACGTGTCTTGATGAAGTATGCATTTTCTACGAAACGTGCTGAGTCGAAGATAACGCGTTTGCCATATTTGTTAGCAACTTCTCTAACTTCGCGGAGGTTTTGCATTGATACAGGTTGGCCACCTGCTGTATTGTTTGTAACAGTAACGATTACGAAAGGAATCTTTTCTGCGTTTTCAGCAAGACATTTTTCAAGCTTCTTGATATCAACATTACCTTTGAAAGGAACTTCTAATTGTGTGTCTTTTGCTTCGTCAACTGTGCAGTCAACTGCGAAAGCTTTACGGCTTTCAATGTGACCTTTTGTTGTGTCGAAGTGTGAGTTACCTGGAACGATGTCGCCGTTCTTTACGAGGTGGCTGAAGAGAACGTTTTCAGCAGCACGGCCTTGGTGTGTTGGGATAACATATTCGAAGCCTGTGAGGCGTGTGATAACTTCTTTAAGACGGAAGAATGAAGATGAACCAGCGTAGCTTTCGTCGCCCATCATCATAGCAGCCCATTGACGGTCGCTCATAGCGCCAGTACCTGAGTCTGTTAAACAGTCGATGTAAACTTGGTCTGCTTTCAAGTTGAACAAATTGTAATGAGCTTCTTTCATCCATTGTTCACGTTCTTCACGTGTACTTTTCTTGATAGGTTCGACCATCTTGATCTTCCATGATTCTGCAAATGGTAATTCCATGATATTTATTTTTTTATTATGTTAATAATTATTTAAATGCTTAATTCATAATGCATAATGCATAATGGAAATATACTTTATTTTGAACCTCAAAGGTACGAAAGTTTTTTCTAATAACAAAAAAGTTTTTACTAAAATTCAACAAACAAGAACCAGCCAAAAACAAAAGCCAAAGTTCAACCGCCAAAAACAAAAAAAGGACACCTGACGGCGTCCTTTTTTTAATATAGATGCATTATATTATTTACGTTTTTTTCTCAAAGCGTATGCTGCACCCATACCTGCTAACAACAACAAGCCTGAACCTACTGGAGCTGCTTGGTCTTTGTAGATATTCTGACCTGGAAGCGCTGGGAAAATTGTTGAATAACGGTATTCGAGATTGTCTGAGTTCACTGAGAAGAAACCGTCAGACTGTGCATCGAAATAATTATAATTCTGTGCATTTGCGCTGATACCTAATGCTACTACGAATGATAATGCTATAATTAATCTTTTCATTTTTATCTCTCCTTTTAATTCGTTTAACTTGAACTTACACATTAGTCAATAACTACTTTTTGTACTTTAACGCCATTGCCATCTACCATTTGGATGATGTAGAGACCACCTGCAAATGCTGATGTAGAAATTCTAGCTGATTCTGTTACGTCGTATTGTGATACTGGACGACCTAACATGTCGTAGATTCTAACAACGCCGTTACCTTCAACGTTGTCGATGATGATTTCACCATTATTGATGAATGCAAAGTTGTCTGTTGTGCTTGTAGCTGCTTCTTCTGCAAACATAATCACGAAACGATTTGCTTCGTCTTTTGCTGTAGCGAGGAATGTGTAATCGCTGCTGTTCAAGTCTGTGACTTCACCTGTGAGGCGGTCAACGAGATACATTTCGCTAAATTCACAACCTTTAGCATTAACTTCAATTGTGTATTGACCCATTGTGTTAGCTTTGAATGCTACTGGGATTTCTTTAACGTCGCTGCTCATTGCTGCGATAGCATAGTCTTTACCGTTTAATGGAACGAATACCATTGGGATGTCGCTGTTGCGGTGTTCAATCTTATCGAGGCCGAGACCTTCGCCGAATGATACGTAAGCAACATCTTCATATTGGTCGTTGTAAGCTACGATTTCCAATGAAGCATTTGAAGCTTTTCTTGTTTTATTAGCTTTAGGATTGATTGTTAAATTTGCTGCTTTGTCAGTTTTAACGAGAACTGATTGCATTGGAGCGATGATAGCACCTTCTTTTCTTGCTTGCCATGCACCATCGGTTGTGATTGTGTAGTAACCGTCAGCAAGTGTAGCTTCATCTGATGCGACGAAGTTTTCAAGGCCGATGTTGTATGTGAATGGGTTACCAACCAAGTTGAAACCTGCAAGACGTAAACCTGCTGTGAATGAGAGTGGGAATTCAACATCTTTTGTGTTGAGTTTACCTGTGAATGAGAATCTGACGTCTCTGTTGTTTGTGTAGAGGTAACCTTGACCTGCATTTAATACAACTTGTTCATTTTCTGTTTCTACATCGTCTACTACATCACTGTCACCTACTGTACCATTAACATATCTCCAATATTGAGTTGCTTCATCGTACCAGTAAAGGTCATGTTTACCTGGGTATGCTGCATTTGTTTCATCTGGTACATTAAGAATTTCAGCATCTACAACAACGCTGCTGCCTACAACAGGTGTACTGATTGTATTCCAGTTGTCTGTTGCCCATTCTACTTCACTTGTTGCTTTGTATTCTTTCTTGATTGTAGCTTCAATGCCATTGTGGAATAATTCACCGTTTTCTTGCATCAAGATGTAGCTGTATTCGTCTTTTGCTAATATAGCTTTTTCTATATAAAGTGTAGCGCTTACTTCAATAGCACCTGATATTGTACCTGTTGTATTTAATGTAACAACTGGTTCTGGATAGCTAGCATATTTGCAAACGTCGAATGCTACTGCATCTGTTGTGATGTTTGTGTTACCTTTAATTGATACTGTACCGCTGTTGTTTGAAAGAACGTATAAGATATGTTCTGTTTCGTCAACGAGGTTCATGTTATTCACTGTGAGGTTAGCGTAGTTTTGAACCATCATCTTGACTTGGTTGCTGCCTTCTTCTACTTCTGCTGTTGATTTCAATGTACCGTTTTGCAATACAACGTTATTGTCCTTCAAGATTTGGAAACCGAGTGTTGTTGTACCTGCTGAACCAACAGTCTTGTTGAATGTGTATGTGAAACCGCCGAAGTCGATTGTGATGTCTTTGTCGATAACGATACCTTCACCTACTGCGTCGCACATAAGGTAAACGATATCTTCTTTATCTTGTGATGCTGCAACTGCTTCTGCCAATGAGTAGTAGTATGATACGTTTTCTGTATCGTCAACTTTTGCTACGAAAGGACCTTGAACTGTCCATGTTTCTTTTTCTCCTTCTTCGTTGTCGTCTTTGAAGCTTACATAGCGTGGATCACACCAATCTTGTACATGTTTAATATATGTACCGCCTTGGATATGTAAGTTTTCGTCTAAACCTTCTGAAATTTCAAAGTGACCGTCGAACATACCTGTTGATGTGATTGTAACAACAGGAGCTTCGTAGCTTTGATATTTGCAAACGTCGAATGCGAATGCTTTATCACCTTCGTCATTAGCTTTGATGTTAGTTTCACCGCTGATGTTGACTTCACCGCTGTTGTTTGAAAGAACGTATGAGTCACCGTCTGTTTCTGACCATTTATCCAAGTTTGTACCGTCTAAGTTCATGTTATCAACTGTGAGGTTAGCGTAGTTTTGAACGAGGATGTAGAAGTAATATTTGAATATTGGGTTTACTTCCAAAGCACCGTTTTGCAATGCTACAGTGTTGCCCTTCATGATTTGGAGACCGTTTGTTTCTGTACCTGTTGAACCAACGCCTTTCTTAAGTTGATATTTGAAACCAGCGAAGTCGATTGTGAGGTCTTTGTCGATTTTAACGCCATAACCGTTTCTTACGTCACGGATGAGTTCGATTGTCTGACCATCTGTTGCTGCTTCAACTGCTGCTGCCAATGTTTCGTATTCTGTTCCACCTATCATAGCAACGTTTGCTTCTATAACAATGAATACTTCACCACCTGTTACACATATTAAACCGTCTGGGCAGTAGTCTGTATAATCTGCTGAATATATACCGCCGTTGATTGTAAGGTTGTTAGCGATAACTGGAGATACTTCAATTGTACCTTCTATTCTACCTGCATTTTTATCAACAGTAACTACAGGAGCGTCGTAGTAAGCTGATTTGTAAACGTCAAATGCTACTGCATCTGTTATGATGTTTGTATATTCACCGATTTTTACATTACCGCTGTTGTTTGACAAAACGTATAATATATGTTCTGTATCATCAACAAGGTTAATATGTTTCACTGTGAGGTTAGCGTAGTTTTGAACGAGCATCTTAACTTCTTTGCCTTCTACTACTTCTGTTGATGTTAATGTACCGTTTTGTAATGTAACATCGTTGCCTGCTAAGATTTGTAAACCGAGTGTTTCTGTTCCTGTTGAACCAACAGCTTTATCGATTACGTATGCGTTTCCGCCAAGGTCGATTGTGATGTCTTTGTTGATAACAGCACCAGCGCCTATAACAACGAATTTATCTCTATCGTTTGCTACGATTTCTACTGTTTGACCAGCTTCTGCTGCGTCGATAGCTGCTTGTAATGTTGCGTAGTATACACCTGTTTCTTTAACTTTTGCTACATAAGGACCTTTAACTGTCCATGTTTGTTTCTGTCCAGCTTCTTTTTTATCTTCAGAAGCAAAGTAGCCGCCATCGCACCATTCTTGTACATCATTAATATATGTACCAGCTTTGATATGTAAGTTTTCATCTAAACCTTTTGAAATTTCAAATTCACCGTCGAACATACCTGTTGATGTGATTGTAACTACAGGTTCTTCATAACCCCATGCTGTTTTGTCGCAAACATCGAATGCGAATGCTTTATCGCCATCTTTGTTAGCTGTGATGCTTGTTGTACCGCTGATGTTGACTTTACCGCTGTTGTTTGAAAGAACGTATGAGTCACCGTCTGTTGTTGAATATTTATCCAAGTTTGCACCATCTAAGTTCATGTTAGCAACTGTGAGGTTAGCGTAGTTTTGAACGAGGATGTAGAAGTAGTTTTTGAAAAATTCGTTAACTTCCAATGTACCGTTTTGGATAGTTACATTGTTGTTTTTAAAGATTTGGAAACCGTTTGATTCTGTTCCTGTTGAACCAACGGCTTTCTTAAGTTGATATTTGAAACCAGCGAAGTCGATTGTGAGGTCTTTGTCGATTTTAACGCCATAACCGTTTGTTACTTTACGGAGGAGTTCTACTGTTTGACCATCTGTTGCTGCGTCGATAGCTGCTTGCAATGTTGGGTATTCTTTTTCACCTATCTTAGCGATTGGGTCTGCAACTGCTTTGAAAGAATCATTACATACTATACCATCAGCGCAATAGTTTGTATAATCTTCTACAAATGTACCGCCATAGATTGTAATGTTATTAACGATAGATGGTGTTACTTCAATTTTACCGTCTATTTTACCTGTTGTATTGACTGTAACTACAGGAGCATCGTAGTTTTGATATTTGCAAACGTCGAATGCGAATGCTTTTGAGCCATTATTATTAGCTGTGATGTTAGTTGCACCGATAATGTTTACGTTACCGCTGTTGTTTGAAAGAACGTATGAGTCGCCACCTTTATCTTCTGCTGAATATTTATCCAAGTATGTACCTTCTAACTGCATACCATCAACTGTGAGGTTAGCGTAGTTTTGAATAAGGATGTAGAATTTATCAGCATATTTATATTTACCACTTTCTTTGGTACCATCTACGTACATTCTACCGTTTTGCAATGTTACATTGTTGCCTTTCAAGATTTGGAAACCGTTTGATTCTGTACCTGTAGAACCGACAGGTTGTGTGAATCCGTGTCTGAATTTATTGAATTCAATTGTAAGGTCGTGGTTAATGACAGAACCTTTACCTCTAATATTATTATCTTTATAATCATCTTTACGAGTAACTGTATTAGCTACTACATAAATTTTTCCAACTTCTTTTGATGCATCAATTGCTTCATGGAGATATTTATAAAATATTCCTTCAGCGAAACCTGCATCTCCATTATGTGTTACATCATTTTGAGCAACTTTAGCAACGATATCATAATATGTGTCACCAACTTTCATTTGGTTATGATGGTGATATGTGCCTTGTTCATAAATAACACATTGGTGATTATCTTTTGTATCAGCATTACCTTCTAATGGCAAATTTGTATAAACATATTGACCGCCTGGAGCTATAAGTTTTGAGTCTCTATCAGCAAGTTTGAAAGTTTCATAATCTTCCTCTATAATAAACTTGTCTACGGTGTTTATACCTTCAAAAATGCAAGTTTCCTTGCCTGCATCTTTGATCCAAGTACCTATTACATTAAGATGACTATTTTTTATTGTAACATTCTTACTGCCATAGGTTGTGTTTAAATAAGCCGCAGAGCTAGCAGTTATATCCACATTTTCAAATACGATATTTTCACCATAGTTTGCCTTTACACCATTAGTAACATTATTGACAACAACGTTATTTAATGTTAAGTGCGCATCACCAGATAACTGTATAAAACCAAAGTATTTAGTAACATTACAGTCTGTAATGGTTATGGAACTTGCTTTACCGTCACCAGCAGGATTTTCGATTGCATATGAACCATTACCTTTACCGTCGAAATTCAAATTCTGAATTATAATATCAGCCTGTCCTTTTGTTGTAATATTACCAGTATAAGTGTTAGCACCACCGTCGATTGTAACGCTTTTGTTAATAGTTACATTTTCTGTAATATCCGTAAGGAATGTGATTGTTTGACCAGTAGTTGCCGCTTTAATAGCATCTGCCAGATTTGCGTAACTATTGTCACCGATTTTTGCTACTTGTCCAAATGTTATTGAACAAAACATCATGAAAAGTGTTAAAATAAACGTTTTTCTCATAACAATTTTTTATTAATACAATTTAACTTATTTTAATTCTACTATTTAGTTACTAATATTTTAAAATTTTCCAATACATTTCATACAATAGCAAAAAGGCATGAAATTTTATGCAACCCGCTAAATCGTTGAAATTGTTATCGTTATACAATCACAAAATAGCACGTACGCTTAAAATATCACATTATCACGCCTTATTCTATCAACTTGCAAAGGTACTGTTTTTTCAAATACATCAAAATTAATTTTGAGTTTTTTTCAAAAAAATTTGAGCTATGAGCTATGAGCTATAAAAAAAAGGAGTCCCGAAAAATCGGGACTCCTTTTTTTGCCAAGGGCTAGAAGCCAAAGGCTATTACTTAACGATGAGTCTGCAGTTTTGTACTGCGTTGTCGTTTGTTACTCTGATGAGGTAAACGCCAGCTGCTTCCATTCCGTTGATTGTTTCAACGTTTCTGTATTCTGCAACTTTTGCGCCCAATGCGTTGAATACTTCAACCATGTCGCATGTTGTTTCGAAGCTGATAGCTGCGTTTGTTGTTGTTGGGTTTGGATATACGCTGATTGAGTTAGCGCCGTTTTCACCGATGCCCATTGTGCTGAGGTTGAGCATGAATGGCTCGTTGATAGAACCTATCATAGCGTTGCCAGAATATGCCAATCTGTCGTTGAGTGAATATTCTTCATCTGAGTAGATGTCGTAGCACTTGAATGTCAATTCTTCGTTGCCTTCGCCGTAGATTGTCAAGAACAACATATATTGTCCTGCAGATTCAACGAATACTGGACGTGCACTGCCGCGTACTTCGCCGTTTACGAATGCTGCTACTTCGAAGTCGTCCTTCATCATGTTGCCGTCGATGTTGAGGACAGCTGTAATTGTCATGTTGTCAGAGAATGCTGCTGTGTTAGGTACCCAGTAGTTGTTTTCTGCTGTGACGTTAGGTCTGGCTTCTTCTTTAGCTTCAGGCATTGTGTAAGAGAATGAGTATTCTGTTTCACTGTTGCTGTAGTACATATATCCTTGTCCAGGTACGAAGCTGTTCATGCTGCCGTCCCATCCTTCGTTGCCATTATTAGGATTTACAACATATTCGAGGTAGCCGTTGTTTCTACTCTTGATTCTGTCGCCATCTTGAGCATGGTTAGCGAGTTCAGCGAGAGCTGTTTCGAAGTTAACGCTTTCAGATACAGGATAGCTAATCCAGTTCCAGCCTTTCTTGATAGTGATTTCTGTTGTTGGGTCTGCGAAGTCAGCAACGATTTGGATGTCGGTGTCATCAATTACATTGATCATGTACATTTCTTCTACTGATACAGAATTGAAGTCATCGTTTTCAATCCATTGGTTAGCATCGTATTCAACGAAGCTGCCATTTTTCTTGATAGTTGTACCATTGTCGCCGAGAGCGTTTTCTAATGTTCTGAGGCCTTCTTCGCCGCTGATGTTGATATATGAAGAATACCAGTTCCAGCCTTTAGCGAGTGTTTGTACTTGTTTGCTTTCTACAGTGAAGTAAACGCCGTCTTCATATTCTACATAGTAGCCAGCTTCTGCTGCTGTCATTTCGATAGCATTTGGTGCTGCGAGTGTTGCTCCTGTTGCGAGTTGGAAGTTGTCGAGAGCTGCCTCGATAACGAAGCTGCCAATTGTGTTAACGCCTTCGAACAAGTATGTTGTCTCAACTGTGTCGTTTCTCTTCCATGTGCCTAAGATGCTGAGTTCGCTGTCTTTGATTGTGATAGTCTTTTCGCCGTAGTTGCTGTTGAGAACCGCTGCTACTGCTGCTGTGATGTTTACGTTTTCGAGAACAACTGCATTGCTGTAGTCAACCTTAACGCCGTAGTTGACGTTTGTAACTGTAACGTTCTTAACTGTTGTGAGGGCTGTGCCTGATGCGAGTTGTACGACGCCGTAGCCGTAGTCCATAGCTGTACAGTCTTCGATTGTTACGTAGTTTGCACCGCGTGTTTCGAATGCGTAGCCGTTGTAGCCGTTGCCGTCGAAGTTAAGGTTCTTGACTGTTACGTCAGCCTTAGCTGTCATCTTGCCGGTGTATGTAAATTCTTTACCGTCGATTGTAACAGCTGTGTTGATTGTTACTTCTTCTTCTGTGATATTGTCGAGCAATTCGATTGTTTCACCGTTTTGTGCTGCTGCTAAAGCGTCTGCCAATGTAGCGTATGTTTCTTCTGTTGTTGCATTCTTAACAACGTTAGATTCCAAGTAGTAAACGCCGTTTTCATATTCAACGTAGTAGTCATCTTCTACTGCTGTCATTTCGATAGCATTTGCATTTGGTGATGTGAGCGTTGCTCCTGCTGCGAGTTGGATAATGTCGAGATCTGCCTCGATGACGAAGCTGCCAACTGTGTTGTCGCCTTCGAATACGTAAGTTGTCTTAACTGTATCGTTTCTCTTCCATGTGCCCAAGATGCTGAGGTTGCTGTTCTTGATTGTGAAAGTCTTTTCGCCGTAGTTGCTGTTGAGAACTGCTGCTACTGCTGCGTCGATGTTTGCGTTTTCAACTGATACTGCACCTGCATAGTCAATTTTCAAACCGTAGTTTACGTTTGTAACTTCAACACCTTTAACAGTAACGTTTGAAATTGCTGAAGCAACTTGGATGAATCCGTAGCCGTAGCTTTGTGCTGTACAGCTTTCAACTAAAAGGCTTGTACCACCACCTATATTTAATGCGTATTCGTTTAAGCCTTGTCCGTCGAATGAGCAGTCTTTAACTGTAACGTTTGCTGTCAAGCCTGTGCTCTTGTGTTTGTAAACCTGACCTTTAACGAAAGCTACGTTTTGGATTGTAGCGTTGACGTTGTTCAATGTCATAACACCGGTGTATGTCTTGCCAGCGCCATTGATTGTAACGTTCTTGCCGATTGTAACGTCTTCTGTGATATTGTCGAGCAATTCGATTGTTTCACCGTTTTGTGCTGCTGCTAAAGCGCCTGACAATGTAGCGTATGTTTCTCCTGTTGTTGCATTCTTAACCATGTTAGTTGCCAAGAAGTACATGCCGTTTTCATATTTTACGCAGTAGCCAGCTTCTGCTGCTGTCATTTCGATAGCATTTGGTGCTGTGAGTGTTGCTCCTGCTGCGAGTTTGAAGTTGTCGAGTTCTTCTTCGATAGCGAAGCTGCCGATTGTGTTAGCGCCTTCGAATACGAAAGTTGTCTCAACTGTTTCGTTTCTCTTCCATGTGCCTAAGATGCTGAGTTCGCTGTCTTTGATTGTGATAGTCTTTTCGCCGTAGTTGCTGTTGTAGACTGCTGCTACTGCTGCGTCGATGTTTACGTTTTCGAGAACGACTGCATTGCTGTAGTCAACCTTGACGCCGTAGTTAACGTTTGTAACTGTAACGTTCTTAACTGTTGTGAGGGCTGTGCCTGATGCGAGTTGTACGAAGCCGTAGCCGTAGCCCTTAGCTGTACATTCTTCTACAGTAAGGTAGTTTGCACCGCGTGTTTCAACTGCGTAGCCGTTGTAGCCTTTGCCGTCGAAGTTGACGTTCTTGACTGTAAGGTCAGCCTTAGCTGTCATCTTGCCGGTGTATGTCTTGCCAGCGCCGTTGATTGTAACAGCTGTGTTGATTGTAACGTCTTCTGCGATATTGTCGAGCAATTCGATTGTATTACCGCTTTGTGCTGCTGCTAAAGCGCCTGACAATGTAGCGTATGTTTCTCCTGTTGTGGCGTTCTTAACCATGTTAGTTGCCAAGAAGTACATGCCGTTTTCATATTTTACGCAGTAGCCAGCTTCTGCTGCTGTGATTTGGATAGCATTTGGTGCTGTGAGTGTTGCTTCTGTTGCGAGTTGGAAGTTGTCAATTGCTGCATCTGTAACGAAGCTGCCGATTGTGTTAGCGCCTTCGAACAAGTATGTTGTCTCAACTGTGTCGTTTCTCTTCCATGTGCCTAAGATGCTGAGTTCGCTGTTCTTGATTGTGATAGTCTTTTCGCCGTAGTTGCTGTTGAGGACTGCTGCTACTGCTGCTGTGATGTTTACGTTTTCGAGAACGACTGCATTGCTGTAGTCAACCTTGACGCCGTAGTTTACGTTTGTAACTGTAACGTCCTTAACTGTTGTGAGGGCTGTGCCTGATGCGAGTTGTACGAAGCCGTAGCCGTAGTTCTTAGCTGTACAGTCTTCGATTGTTACGTAGTTTGCACCGCGTGTTTCGAATGCGTAGCCGTTGTAGCCTTTGCCGTCGAAGTTAAGGTTCTTGACTGTTACGTCAGCCTTAGCTGTCATCTTGCCGGTGTATGTAAATTCTTTACCGTCGATTGTAACAGCTTTGTTGATTGTAACGTCTTCTGTGATATTGTCGAGCAATTCGATTGTTTCACCGTTTTGGGCAGCGGCGATAGCTTCTGACAATTTAGCGTATTTTGCTTCTCCTATAGCTGTTGTTGCAACGCTTAAGAATTTGATAGCATAAGGATTCATTACTGTTCCAACGCCATCCTCGTCAAATGCCAATGAATTGTTAGAGATTACATACTCAGTGTTTGTATTAGAATTGTAGAGTTTGAAAGAGAATGAGTTTCCACTTTCTCCATACACACTGATGAAAGCACGATATTCACCTGCTGTAGCTGAATATTCCATTGCAGCAAGACCTCTAAGTTCGTCATTGCAGAACACACCGACTTCATAGTTGTCTGCTGCTAATTGTACGCCATCCAAATAAATTGATGATGTGACTGTCATGTTATTTGCAAAATTGCTATTAACGACATCACCCCATTGTGCTACTTGTCCATGTACCAATGAACAAAGCACCATCAAAAATGCGAAAATAAAATTCTTTTTCATCTTGATAAGTTTTTTAAGTTAAAAAATAATGTTAATTAAAATCGTATAACTCTGCCCTAATTATACAAAAAAACTCCCCTTTCAAATTACAAAAACAAATATAATACATTTTTTTCAAATGTCAATAGTTTTCAACAATTTTTCAACATTTTTTTTAACAAATTGTTGAAAAAAATGTTCGACAGCCCCAAAAAATAGTTTTTCGAGATGATTTTTATAAATATTAATGAAATAATGATGATTTTTCATTGAGAATATCTTTATTTTCAAGAAATATCATTAGGTAGTCATGTTAAAAAAAATTGTCATATTATAAAAAAAGGACTTCGGAGAGTTCCGAAGTCCTTTTTAGAATTTTAGAACTCTAGAATCTTAGAACTCTAGAACCCTTCTAAAGTTCTAGAATTCCAAAATTCTAAAGTTCTGAAAAAATAATTCAATTATTTTTTCAATGGTTCAGCTATCTTAGCTGCCAAGAATTGTCTGTTCATTCTAGCGATGTTAGTTACAGAGATACCTTTTGGACATTCTGCCATACATGCGTATGTGTTTGAACAGTTACCGAATCCGAGTTCGTCCATTCTTGCGACCATTTTTTGTACTCTTTCGTATGTTTCAACTTGACCTTGTGGTAACAATGCGAGTTGAGAGAATTTAGCTGATACGAAGAGCATTGCGCTACCGTTTTTACATGTTGCAACGCAAGCACCGCAACCGATACATGAAGCAGCGTCCATAGAGAGGTCAGCGTCATGTTTGTTGATTGGGAGAGAGTTTGCGTCTGGCACACCACCTGTGCGTACTGATACGTAGCCACCTGATTGGATGAGTCTGTCTAAAGCAGAGCGGTCGACCATCAAGTCCTTGATGATAGGGAAAGCTTCAGAGCGCCATGGTTCGATAGTGATTGTTTCACCGTTTTTGAACTTACGCATGTGAAGTTGGCAAGTTGTGGTGTTTTTATATTTACCGTGAGGGTGACCGTTGATATACAAGCCACAAGCACCGCAGATACCTTCGCGGCAGTCGTGGTCGAATGTGACAGGGTCTTCACCTTGCAAGACGAGTCTTTCGTTCAAGATGTCGAGCATCTCGAGGAATGAAGCTTCTTCAGGGATATTGTCAACGTTATATTCAACGAAGCGGCCTTTATCTAAATTATTTTTCTGTCTCCAGATTTTTAACTTTAAATTCAACATAGTGCAAAATTATTTATAGTTTCTTTGTTTAACCTCGACATTTTCGAACTTAAGTTGTTCTTTGTACAATACAGGTTCTGCGTCAGGACCTTGGTATTCGTAAGCTGCTACGAAGCTGTATTCAGCGTCGTTACGCATTGCTTCGCCGTCAGGAGTTTGGAATTCTTCACGGAAGTGACCACCGCATGATTCGTTACGCATGAGAGCGTCGCGTGCCATGAGTTCGCCCATTTCCAAGAAGTCGGCTACTCTAAGAGCTTTTTCAAGTTCGTTGTTCATACCGCCTGATGTAGCAGGTACTTTAACGTCTTGCCAGAACTCTTTACGTAATGCCTTGATTTCTTCGATAGCTTCTTTCAAGCCTTGTTCGTTACGAGCCATACCGACTTTGTTCCACATGATAAGACCTAAGCGACGGTGGATAGAGTCAACAGTTTGTTTACCGTTGATAGCCATGAGTCTGTTGATCTTTTCACGGATTTGTTTTTCAGCTTCCATGAATTCTGGAGCGTCTGGATTGAAACGAGGAACGCCGATTTGGTCTGAGAGGTAATTTTGCATTGTGTAAGGCAAGATGAAATAACCATCTGAGAGGCCTTGCATCAAAGCTGAAGCGCCGAGACGGTTAGCACCGTGGTCGGAGAAGTTAGCTTCACCTGCTGCGAACAAACCAGGGATTGTTGTTTGTAATTCATAGTCAACCCAGAGGCCACCCATTGTATAGTGAACAGCTGGATAAATCATCATTGGAGTTTCGTATGGGTTATCGTCGACGATACGTTCGTACATTTCGAAGAGGTTGCCATATTTTTCTTCAACGACTTTTTGACCTAAGCGGCCGATAGCTTCTTTGAAGTCGAGGTAAACAGCGAGACCAGTGTTGTTAACGCCGAAACCAGCGTCACATCTTTCTTTTGCTGCGCGTGAAGCCACGTCACGAGGAACGAGGTTACCGAAAGCAGGATATCTTCTTTCGAGGTAGTAATCTCTTTCTTCTTCAGCTACGTCTTTAGCTTTGATTTCGCCTTTACGTAATCTTTCAGCTACTTTTTCATTTTTAGGAACCCAGATACGACCGTCGTTACGGAGACTTTCACTCATAAGAGTAAGTTTTGATTGGTAGTCGCCGTGAACTGGGATACATGTTGGGTGGATTTGTGTGAAGCAAGGGTTAGCCATCATAGCACCTTTCTTGTAAGCTTGCCATTCAGCTGAGCCGTTTGATGACATAGCGTTTGTTGAAAGGAAGAATACGCGGCCGTAACCACCTGAAGCGATAACGACAGCGTGAGCTGCGTAGCGTTCAAGTTCACCTGTTACGAGGTTACGCATGATGACACCGCGAGCGCGACCGTCGACGAGGACAACGTCCATCATTTCGCGACGAGCGTACATCTTAACAGTACCTCTTTCTATTTCTTTTGATAATGCGCCGTAAGCACCGAGGAGTAATTGTTGTCCGGTTTGACCGCGTGCATAGAATGTTCGGGATACTTGAGCACCACCGAATGAACGGTTAGCTAATAATCCGCCGTATTCGCGTGCGAAAGGAACGCCTTGAGCAACGCATTGGTCGATGATATTATTACTTAATTCTGCCAAACGATAGACGTTAGCTTCACGTGCACGGTAGTCACCACCTTTGATTGTGTCGTAGAAAAGACGATATGTGCTGTCGCCATCGTTAGGATAGTTCTTAGCAGCGTTGATACCGCCTTGAGCAGCGATACTGTGAGCACGACGTGGACTGTCTTGGATGCAGAACACTTTTACGTTGAAGCCCATTTCACCGAATGATGCAGCTGCTGAAGCGCCAGCCAAACCTGTACCGATAACGATGATATCTAATTTTCTTTTGTTAGCAGGGTTCACCAAGTTTTGATGAGCCTTATAATTTGTCCATTTTTCTGCCAATGGACCTGCAGGTATCTTAGAATTTAATTCTTTCATAATATTATCCTATTAACCAACAATTAACCAATAATATAAAACTACAACAGCAAACATGACAACGATGAGAGCAGCAATGATTTTGCCGATGACTTCGATTCTGTTTTGCCATACGTGGTTGTTCCAACCGATTGATTGCATAACGCTAGCTACGCCGTGTGCGAGGTGGAACCATAAGAATGCCAACCATACTAAGTAGATGATTGAATAAACTGGGCATGAGAATGTGTTGACGATGTAGTGAACGCCGTCTGTTACATTAGCAAGCTTAGCTTCTTCAACATGAATACCTAATTTGTGCAATACTTCAGGAAGCTGCATGTTAGCCCAGAAGTTGAATAAGTGTAAACCTAAGCCGATAAGAACGATAGCACCGATAACGAGCATGTTCTTTGAAGCCCATGAAACGCCTTCTTGTTTTTCAACTACTGCATAGCGTTGTTTACCGCGAGCTCTGTAGTTTTGTAAAGACAATACGAAAGCATAGATAAGGTGGAACACCATGAGTAATGCCAAACCTGCTGTAGCTACTAAAGCATACCAGTTAGCACCGAGGAATTCGCAAATCTTGTTGTAGCCTTCAGGCTTGATGATTGCGACAATGTTCATTGAGGCGTGGAACAAGAGGAAAAATACTAAAGCACCTCCGGTTACAGCCATGATCAATTTTTTTGTAATTGATGAAAGACCTTTGTTTGCCATAATTATTTAATGTTAATGTTTTTTTAATTTTTAAAGCATAATGCCAGCTTTACCGATGAATATCAGCAATGCGAATGCTAAGACAAGACCTACAACACCTACGATGACACCTACAGTACGCATGTGTTTAACATCGACCATGCCGGTACTGAAAGCGATAGCGTTAGGAGGTGTACTTACAGGCAATATCATAGCGAGAGATGCTGACAATGTAACACCTAAAATAAGTGTCAAGATGCCGCCGTAAGGTTCGAGAGCACCACCCATACCAGTACCAACTGCTACCATGATAGGAATCATAAGAGCTGCTGTAGCTGTGTTGGAAATGATGTTTGAGAAGAACCAACATACGAGACCTGCACCTACGATAACTACCATTGGTGACCATTGTCCGAAAGGAATAGCTTCTACTAAATGTTTTGCGAGACCTGACTTATCTAATGCTGTACCAAGTGCGAAACCACCGGCAACCAACCAGATAACATCCCAATCAATTTCTTTGAGTTCCTTCTTACCGAACAAACCTGCTACACAGAAAATAGCGATAGGCACCATAGCAACAGTGTTAGCATTGATACCTGTAATCTTATCTGTTAACCATAACAAGATTGTCAAACCTATTGTTATGTAAGAAACGATAAGTTTTCCTGTTTCTGCTGTCTCACCTTCAATAGTAAGATGAATATGTTTTTCTGAAAATGGGAACAACTTAAGAAGCAAGACCCATGATAATATAAGTAATAAAAATACGAAAGGCATCATTACTATTGCCCAGTCGAAGAAACCGATGTTAAATCCGAGGCTTTCGTTTAAGTATTTCAATGCGATAGCATTTGGAGGTGTACCTACTGGAGTACCGATACCGCCGATGTTAGCACCGATAGGGATAGCCAAGATAAGGGCAATTCTACCTTTGTTGTTAGATGGCAACTGACGCAAGACAGGAGCCAAGAATGTCAACATCATAGCTGCTGTAGCAGTATTACTGATAAACATAGAGAAGACACCTGTAACCATTAAGAAGCCTAACAAAACGAATTTAGATTGAGTTCCAAATGGTTTCAACAACACTCTTGCGAGTTGAGCGTCGATACCCATTTTAGAAGCCATGATTGCAATAACGAAACCACCTATGAAAAGCATGATAGTAGGGTCAGCGAAAGAACCCATGATGGTCTTGTGTGAAAGAGCTATTTCTTTGAAAGCTTCTTTACCGCCTGTTTGCAAAAAGATAATTGCCTGGTCGGAACACATCAGAAGAAGAACTACAATAATTAATATTGATGTCTTCCATGATGGGATAGCTTCTGTAAACCATAATATCAAAGCTAATGCGAACACAGCGATAACACGATGTTCAACTGGTGAAATGTTTGGCAATCCTAACATTGATGTAGGAAGTATCCATAACACTATAGCTACAAGTGCTGCAATAGTTGTCTTAATGACTGCACTTTTGTTAATTGATTGACTCATTTTAAATTTAATTGTTGTTTTTTTTAGATTTTTTATTCCGTTTAGCTATCAGCTATCAGCAGTCAGCTATCAGTATTTGCTGAAAGCTGACTGCCGAGTGCTGACTGCTTTAATATTATCCGCCGAAGTCGTCGAATGAAATCATTTCTTTTGGCACGCCAAGGCTGTCGAGCATCTTCAAGACAGCTGCTGTCATCATTGGAGGTCCGCAGAGATAGTATTCGATTTCTTCTGGTTCGCTATGATTCTTAAGATAGTTTTCCAACAATACTTCGTGGATGTTACCGACATAACCTGTCCAGTTGTCTTCTGGAAGCGGTGCTGAAAGAGCGATGTTGAACTTGAAGTTTGGATTTTCTTCTTCGATCTTTCTGAAGTCGTCGATATAGAAGAGTTCGCGTAATGAACGACCGCCGTACCAGTAAGATACTTTTCTGTCGGTATGTTTTGTAAGGAATAAATCCAAGATATGTGAACGCATTGGAGCCATACCAGCACCACCACCGATGAAGATGATTTCGCGTTTTGTATCTTTGATGTGGAACTCACCGTAAGGACCGCTGATAGTGACTTTGTCGCCTGGTTTCAATGAGTAGATGTATGATGAACAGACACCTGGGTTTACTTTCATGAAGCCGCCGTTAACTCTGTCGAATGGAGGAGTTGCGATACGTACGTTGAGCATGATGATGTTGTCTTCAGCTGGGTAACTAGCCATAGAATAAGCTCTGAACTGTGGTTCAGGGTTATGCATGACGAGGTCGAACATACCGAATTTTTCCCAGTCGGCTCTGTATTCTTCATCAACGTCGATGTCTTTGTAGTTGACGTCGATAGCAGGAACGTCGATTTGGATGTAACCGCCTGATAAGAACTTGAGGTGTTCGCCTTCAGGAAGTTTAACGACGAATTCCTTGATGAAAGTAGCGACGTTTCTGTTGCTTACGACTTCACATTCCCACTTCTTGATACCGAAGATTTGTGGGTTGATGTGAATCTTCATGTCTTCGCGAACTTTCACTTGGCAACCGAGTCTCCAGTGATCTTGTTGTTCTTTTCTGCTGAAGAAGCCTGTTTCAGTAGGGAGGATTGTTCCGCCGCCTTCGAGAACTTGGCAACGGCACATACCGCAGCTACCGCCACCGCCACATGCTGATGGAAGGAAAATTTGTTCGTTAGCTAATGTTCCAAGCAATGAGTTGCCTGGTTCTACTTCGATTTCTTTTTCATCGTTGATGTTGATTTTAACTTTGCCTTGTGGAGCAAGTTTCTTTCTAACAATAACCAATACTGTTACAGGAATCAAGACAACGACCAAAAATACTGCAATACTTAATAAGATAATAGATGTAGTACTCATTTCTTTTCTTTTTTAAACTGTAACATTAATTATTTGAAAGTGATACCGAGGAATGACATGAAGGCGATGCCCATCAAACCTGTAACGATGAATGCGATACCTGTACCTTGCAATGACTTAGGAACATGTGAGTATCTGATTTTTTCTCTGATAGCTGCAATACCTACGATAGCGAGTAACCAGCCGAGACCAGAACCCAAACCGTAAGAAAGTGACTGACCTACTGAGCTGAAGTCTCTTTCTTGCATGAAGAGACAGCCACCCATGATAGCGCAGTTAACAGCGATAAGAGGCAAGAAGATACCTAATGATGAATACAATGCAGGAGTGAATTTCTCTATCACCATTTCAAGGATTTGAACTACAGAAGCGATGATAGCGATGAAAAGGATGAATGTCAAGAAGTCTAAGTTGACGTCAGCGAACTTAGGGCTAATCCATGACAATGCGCCTGCTGACAAAACATATTTATCTAACAAGAAGTTGATTGGCACTGTGATAGCGAGAACGAAAACGACTGCTACACCGAGACCGAATGATGTCTTAACGTTTTTAGACACTGCGAGATATGAGCACATTCCCAAGAAATATGCAAATATCATATTGTCGATAAATATCGAACGGATGAAAATACCTAATGATTCCATTATTTCTTATCCTCCTCTGGTTTTTGAAGCCACATGATAATACCAACAATGATCAATGCCATTGGAGGGAGAATCATAAGACCGTTGTTCATATATCCGAAATTGTAAAGTCCTTCAGGGATAACTTGGAAACCGAGCAATGTTCCTGAACCGAAGAGCTCGCGGAAGAAAGCTACGATAACCAAAATGATACCATAACCAAGACCGTTGCCTATACCATCAAGCAATGATTCCCATGGTCCGTTACCCATAGCGAAAGCTTCGAGACGACCCATAACGATACAGTTGGTGATGATAAGACCTACGAATACTGAAAGCTGCTTGCTTACATCATAAACGAAAGCCTTGAGGAATTGGTCAACAAGGATAACTAAAGTCGCAATAACTATAAGTTGTACGATGATACGTATCTTTGAAGGAATACCTTTTCTTAATAAAGAGATAACAAGGTTTGACAATGCGATAACCACTGTTACTGAAAGAGCCATTACCAATGCCGGTTTGAGCTTAGCTGTTACGGCGAGAGCAGAGCAGATACCTAATATTAATACTGTGACAGGATTTGCCTTGCGTAATGGAGCTGTTAAAAGTTCTAAATTCTTACTCATTGTTTTTCAATATAAGGTAAATAAGATCCTAACACATTTTCTATCATATTATTAACTCCTTGTGAAGTTATAGTACCACCGCTGATAGCATCAACAGAGTGTTTTTGAAGGTCAGCTGATAATTTAGCAACGCCGCCTTTTACAACATCAACAGATACGAATTCGCCATTGCTGAAGATTGTCTTGCCTTGGAATTGGCTTCTGAATTTTTCTGTTGTGATTTCAGCACCTAAACCTGGAGTTTCTGATTTGTGGTCGAAAACAACGCCGACAACATTTTGGAAGTCTGATGTCATGCCTATGTAGCCCCAGATAGGACCCCAAAGACCAGCACCTTGAAGAGGAAGAACGTTGACGTTTTCTTTACCATTATTAATAACGATAACTGGCAATACGAAGTCTTGTCCGTTGTCTCTCTTGTAAAGTTCGTCTTTCAAATTCATTGTGAAAGCTTCGAATTTCTGGTAGTTTTCTGTTGTTTCTTTAACAACTTCACCTTTACCATTTACGAGCATCATTTTAGCGCAGTCTTTATTGAAAAGTTCTTGAACATTAGCGCCTTCTTCAATATTGACGTCGGCTGCTTGTAAGATGTTCATCATTTTTTCATTATTGACATTAGCTTCTTGGAATGGTTGTAAAACCAATGCTGCTGCTGATAACAAAGCAGCTACTATCACTGTCAATACTGTGATGTAGAAGAAAATATATCTATCTTTCATTTTGCACTCCTTTCTGCTTGAGCCCAGCGTTTTTTACGTTTACTGATATTCATTGCTACTACACAGTAGTCAATCAATGGAGCGAATACGTTGAGTAACAAGATAGCGAGCATCATACCTTCTGGGTAACCAGGGTTAGCAACGCGGATTAATACTGCCATAGCACCGATGAGGAAACCATAGATTATCTTACCGCAGTTTGTCTGTGCTGCTGTAACAGGGTCTGTAGCCATGAAGATAGCACCGAACATAAAGCCGCCCATCAAATAATGATAGTAGAATGGAACGTCTGAAACGCCGATAGCTGTGAATAACAAACCTAATGCTGCTGCGCCGACGAATGTTGAAAGGATGATTCTGAGGCTAGCAACACCAGTAACGATGAGGAATAATGCACCTAATAAGATAGCGATTTTTGAAGTTTCACCAACGCTGCCTGGAATTGTACCGATGAACATTTCCATTACGCTTGGAAGTTGTTCTACTCCACCGCCGTTCAATAATGTACCGAGTGGTGTTGCGCCGCTGATAGCATCGCCTTTTTCAGCGATCCAGATGCCGTCGCCTGACATTTGTGATGGATAAGAGAAGAACATGAAAGCACGTGCCAAGAGTGCTGGGTTGACGACGTTCATACCGCTGCCGCCGAACACTTCTTTACCGATGATAACTGCGAAAGCTACAGCGATAGCGAGCATCCACAATGGCACATCAGCAGGCATAATTAAAGGAATAAGGAAGCCTGTTACGAAGAAACCTTCGTTGACTTCTTCTTTTCTGACTTGTGCAAAGATGATTTCAATGCCAAGACCTACAACATAACTCACGATGTAAAGAGGTAAAATCTTCATCAAGCCGTAGCCGAAGTTTTGCCATAATGTTGCTACTTCACCATGAGAGCTGAAATGTTGGAAACCAATGTTCCATGTTCCGAAGAGGAAACAAGGAATAAGAGCGATGAGGACATAAATCATGTTACGTTTCATATCGACAGCGTCTCTGACGTGAGAACCGTTGATAGTAACTTTGTTAGGAACGTAGAAGAATGTCTCCATTGCATCGAAGAATGAGTGGAAGCAATAAAGTTTGCCGCCTTCTTCAAAGTTAGGTTTTATTTTATCTATAAATTTACGTAATCCCATAATATTGATATTCGATTAGTTCATTTCTTTGCGAAGCAATTCTAAGCCTTCACGTACGATTTGTTGAATTGGTGTCTTCGATGGGTCGATGACTTCACACAATGCGAAATCTTCAGCATCGATTTCATAGATTCCGAGTTCTTCCATTTGGTCGATATCTTTGATGATACAAGCCTTGATGAGTTGCATTGGATAGATGTCGAATGGGAAAACTTTCTCGAAGTTGCCTGTCATAATCAAAGGACGGATGCCACCGTTGAGGTTGGTGTCGAGAACCTTGCGGCTCTTCTTGCATAATGATGCGCCCATTGTGTTTGTTGAGGTGAACTTCTTGAAGTTAGGAGCCAACCAGCCAAAGAGTTGATAATGGTCGCCTTCTGGAATAACAGACACTTGTGTGTCGTAGAATCCCAAGACGTTGTTGCCATTGATCTTTGTACCTGTCAAAACGTTGCCGCTGATGATACGAACATTTTCAGATGAAATGTTGTTATATAAACCTGACAAATCAGCGCCGATGCGTGTTGCATAGTAAACTGGTTCTTTTACTTCTGAACCTGTGAAAGCAAAGATTCTCTTGCTGTCGTAGTTACCTGTGAGGAAGAGGTTACCTATGCTGATGATGTTTTGAGCGTAGCAGTACCATACGACTTCACCTTTATTTATTGGTGATAAGACGTTAAGTTGAGTGCTTACATTACCAGCAGGGTGTGGTCCTTGGAATACGTTAACAGAAATATTTTTTGCAGAGAACTTCAATGCTTCGATAGCTTTTTTAGTCTCTTCTGAATTGACGTTAAGATAAACCTGACCGTCTGTCAATTTAGCGAGAGCTTCAGCACCTGCCTTAACAGCTTCCATTTGGTTAGCGATGATAAAGTTGTTATCTGGAGCCATTGGAGCTGTGTCGAACATTGACACTACGATGCATTTTGGTTTGTCCTGAGCCTTAGCGATTGTTGAATAAGGACGTTGACGGAGCATTGCCCAAGTTCCGCTTTGGATCATTTTTTCTATCACTTCATTGCGTGATAACTTTGCAGGGTCGGCTTTACCGAAGTCGATAGCTTCATTTTTGCCGTCTGATTCGACGACGACTTTCAAGATGACGCGTTTTTCACCACGGACTACTTCTTTCACTTTACCAGACACTGGAGATGTGAAGAAAACGTCTTCGTTTTTCTTGTCGTGGAACAAAACGGTACCGACTTTTACTTCATCACCTTCTGCCACGTGCAATTTTGGTATCACACCGATAAAATCGTGAGGTTTGATGGCGAAGATTTGAGGTTCATAATTTCTTACCTCTTTCTTTGCTTCGCCAACAAGGTGAATATCAATACCTTTTTTAATTTTAATCATAATAAGTTGTTTATTTTTAAAAAAGTAAATATATACTTTAGATAATTATTTACAACTGTACTTTTAAAAACGACAAAAGGATGGCATCAAAAGATACCATCCGTTTTGAATTTTATCTTAAATTAGAGCATAATTCTCTTTGTTGACATAGCGTCTGCGATTTGTTCTTCTGTTAACAAACCTTGTTCTCTTACGAGATCCATAACGCCTCTGCCTGATTCGATAGCTTCTTTAGCAAGTTTTGTACATGGTTTGTAACCGATGACAGGAACTAAAGCTGTGATAACGCCAACGCTGTTTTCGACTAATTCTTTGCAACGTTTTTCGTTTGCTACGATACCATCGATACAGAGTGTACGTAATACGTCGAAGCCGTTTTGCATCAATTCGATTGATTCTAACAATGCGTAAACCATAACTGGTTCCATAACGTTGAGTTCTAATTGAGCGTTGTTAGCGCCTAACATGATGCAGTGGTCGTTACCCATAACGCGGTAGCAGAGTTGGTTAACTACTTCTGGGATAACTGGGTTAACTTTACCTGGCATGATTGATGAACCTGGTTGCAATGCTGGGAGGCTGATTTCGCCTAAGCCGCAACGTGGACCTGAGCTCATTAAACGTAAGTCGTTACATACTTTGCATAAGCTTGTGCAGAGTGTTCTCAATGCGCTTGAGTAAACTAACATTGGAGTAGCGTCTGATGTAGCTTGTACGAAGTCTTTTGCTAATTGGATGTCCCAACCTGTGATTTCGCGTAAAGCGCGGAGACATACTTCTCTATATTCTAATGTTGAACAGATACCTGTACCGATAGCTGTTGCACCCATGTTGCTATATAATAATTCTTTAGCTGCTTCAAGAAGATGTTCTTTTTCATTCTTCATTGATTGAGCGAAAGCTTTGAATGTAAGACCTAATGTCATAGGAACAGCGTCTTGGAGCTGTGTACGACCCATCTTGATGATGTTTTTGTATTCTTCAGCTTTCTTTTCTAATGATTCGATGAGCATATCCAAATGTTTAACCATTTCGAGGTGGTCAGCGTACATTGCTAAATGTACTGCGCATGGATAAGCGTCGTTTGTTGATTGTGAACCGTTAACATGGTCGTTAGGTGAACAGAATTCATATTGACCTGGTTGATGGCCCATATATTCTAAAGCGACGTTAGCGATAACTTCATTAGCATTCATGTTTGTTGAAGTACCAGCGCCACCTTGGATAACGTCAACTGGGAATTGATCGTTGTATTTGCCAGCGATAACATCGTCACAAGCTTTTACGATACCTTCGTAAATTTCTTTGCTGATTTTGCCTGTTTCGTAGTTAGCAACTGCTGCAGCTTTTTTAATAACGCCTAAATACTTAACAATGTTTGGATAACGATTGATACCAATACCTGTGATTGGGAAGTTATCAATAGCTCTGAATGTTTGAACTCCATACTTGCATTCCATTGGAATCTCGAGTGCTCCAATGAGGTCGGATTCTGTACGTGTTTGTTTTGTTGCCATTTCTTTGAATTTTTATTTCTGTTCTGTGATTATTATTTATTTCTCTAACCGTAAGTTCGTTACGATTTTGTTTTTTCCGTTTTTATAAGTTTTATATACCTTATTAAATGAATTGCAAATATACTATATTTTTCAATTTTAGATATTTTTTTATCGATTTTTTTTGCACATTTTTACATTTAATAATATGCATACCAACTTACTTGTTATCAAGGGATTCGTTCTCTTTGTTATATAACTTTTGTGCTAATATTGCCAATGATACCGCTAGATTTTCATGTTTTATTATTATACCATCGGGAACCTCTAGATGTACAGGGGCAAAATTCCAAATAACTTTGATTCCCGATTCAACCATAATATCGCACACTTCCTGAGCAGATTCTTTTGGCACCGTTATGATACCTATCTTTATGTTGAATCGCTCGACTATGGTAGCGAGTTTGTCTATATGGAGTATCGGCTTGTTATTAACCTGCATCCCAACAAGCTCAGCCGAAGCATCGAATCCTGCAATAATATTTAGCTTATATTCAGCGAATCCTTGGTAGCTCAGCAAGGTGCGGCCCAAACGTCCCGCACCTACCAATACTACTTCGTCTAAATTATTGAATCCTAAAACATCCTCTATATCTGTTATCAACGACTCTATCTCGAATCCCATTCTTGGCTTGCCAGATTGCTTGCTAACACATGCAAGGTCTTTTCTAACCTGCACATTGTTAAGCTTCAAACTCTTTGCTATCACTGTTGAAGAGATATACTGACAATTCTCTTTCCTTTTCTCTAGCAAAAAATTATAATACAACGGCAACCGACTCAAGACCGTCTTGACAATCTTAATAGGCTCTGTTTGTGGATCTATCATTATTTTGTATTTTCGTAAAGTTTAACTGAGTTGTAAATGGTCTTTTCTTTTGCTTCGTTACCAAATTTATCAACGTCAACAATATTACGAGGGCTGTGTGTGATACAAAGTGGTCCGTTGAGACAGCCGCCTTCGCAAGCCATACCTTCGAAGAAGTTTTCTGTAGCTTTGCCAAATTTCAACTTTGTCAAATTAGCTCTACATTCATCGATACCGCTCATCACGATTGGTTTAAGACCTTCAACATTAAGATCCTTAGCTACATCGAGGAGACCTTGTACGATACCGCCTGACTTAGCGAAGATTCTTCCGTAAAATGAGCCATGATCCAATTCTGTATCTTCACAGTCGACAGTGTCGATGCCACGTGCATCCAAAAATGCTTGTAATTCTTCAAATGACATTACGCAGTCGATAGCACCACCTGTCTTTTCCAATTTGAATTCTGCTTTCTTTGAAGCACATGGTCCGATGAAGACAACCTTAGCTGTTGGGTCTGAATGTTTTATCAACTGTGCTGTCATAATCATTGGAGATACAGAGTGTGAGATAAGTGGCACTAATTCTGGGAAATTCTTTTCAATGAAAGCAACGTATGATGGACAGCATGATGTTGTCATCAAACCTTTTTCTTTCCATTCTAATGCTTCATTATACAAAGTGATGTCAGCACCCAAAGCTGCTTCAACAACTTTATGGAAACCGAGTTTTTGGATTGCAGTGAACACCTGTGTTGGTCTGCCGAAACGACATTGACTTACAATAGCAGGAGCGATAACTGCGTATACGTTATATTTAGTGTTATTTTCAGAACCCTTCAACATATTGATGATATCAAGAACGTATGATTTGTCTGTAATAGCACCGAAAGGACATTTATAAACACATGCACCGCATGAGATACATTTGTCATTATCAATCTTAGCCTTCTTGTTTTCATCAATGGTGATAGCCTTAACTTTACAGCTTACCATACATGGACGATGTTGCATGATAATAGCTGTGTATGGACAAGCCTTTGCACATTTACCGCATTCGATACATTTTTCTTTGTCTACAACAGCATGTTGATCAACGATAGTGATAGCTCCTTTAGGACATACATCCTGACAAGCGTGAACGATACATCCACGACATGCTGGTGTCACCATAACGCCTTGTGCTGGACATTCGTCACATGCTATGTCAATAACCTCAACTGGGTTTGGGTTGTTTCTATCACCACCCATTGCCAACTTGATTCTATCTTGGATAATAGTTCTTTCTTTGTAAACACAGCAACGGATTTGAGGTTTTGGACCTGGACAAATTTCCTTTGGAATTTCATAATATGCCTCTTCCAAACCACCTTCGTATGCACGGCGGATAACTTCTTTCAAAACGTTGTACTTAATGATCTGAACGTTTGTGTCAAAAACTCTTTTGTTTGTACTCATATCTTTAAATTAAGCTTATTTTTACAGTTTCCATAAGGTGCGTACAGCATTTTACGCGCCTCTGAATTGAGCAACAAATTTAATATTAATTTTTTGTAAACCAATCTTTTTTTGATAAAAAATCACCAACCTTTAAAAAACTGGCAATTACATAATTATCAAGACGTCACAGAGACAGCGTCTCTACTATAGATTCAACGTTTTTTCCATACAAACTTTCTGAACCGTCATTCCCATGCTCTCGTAAAACGCCTTCGCAGCAGGATTCTTGTCCCATACGTTCAAAGTCACGTTGAAACATTTTTCATCACTGGCATATCGTATCACAAAGTCATACAACTTCTTCACCACTCCATGACGACGATATTTCTCATCAACGCAGATGTCGTCGATATACAGACTTTTATCTGGACAAAGATTGCTGCATTGGCTCAAATCCTGCATCACACAGAAAGCATAACCTTTGATGTCATCATCTTCCTCACATACAAAGACCGGAGTATTGTCGTCATCAAGAATCTTTTTCAAGTCTTCTTCTTCATATTTCCTTTTACCTTTTATGAAAAAATCAGGACGGCCTTCAGCGTGAACGTCATTGACTTGCGACAGCAGGTCCAAAATACGAGGTATGTCGTTTTGTTTTGCTTTACGAATCATAAGATAAATTTTGTTTACAAAGATAATTTTTTTTAAGACGCAAAGACACAAAGACACAAAGACACAAAGATACAGAGAAGCAGAGAAGCAGAGTAAAAAAAGTTTTACGATTTTGCGTCTTAAAAATTCGTAAATTTGTGACTTAAATTTTTTTTCATGAAAAAAATCATCTTCATTATAATATCACTTCTTGTGATGTCGTCATGCACATCTCACAAGACCGAAGTTTCTTCTCCGAACAATAATATACGTCTAGCTTTTAATATTGACGATGAGGGGGTTATGTCGTATAACATCAAAGTCAACGACAGCACCTTCATCGACGATTCTCAGCTTGGATTCGAGGCAAAAGACGGTCTGAATCTCAGCAATTCATTCGAGATAATAAAGACAGTATTTTCTTCCAAAGACGAGACTTGGGAACAAATATGGGGCGAGAACAAAGTAATCCGCAACCATTATAACGAGATGGCAGTTCATCTAGCCAACATCGATAGCATCTACCTCACAATGAGATTCCGTCTCTTCGACGACGGTATTGGTTTCCGATACGAATATCGTGTCAAAGACATTAACAAAATAATATTAACCGACGAGCTAACGACTTTCAACATAAGAAATAATGGAGTTTCCTGGTCGATACCAGCAAGTTTCGAGACCTACGAATTATTATACCGCACTCTTCCTTTGAATGAAGTAGATAATGCTAATACTCCGTTTACTTTTAAGACTACAAGACCACAAGACTACAAGACTACAAGTTCAGAGTCAATTTACGCCAGCATACACGAGGCTGCGTTGACGGATTTTCCGGAGATGACATTGGGACTTCGTCCGGCAAAAGACGAAAGACTAAAGACAAAAGACATTGAAGAAAAGTTCAAAGTTCAAGGTTCAGAGTTCAAAGTTCAACTAGCTCCTTATCCTGACAAGACAAAAGCTATCTTTGAAAAAGATAATTTCATAAGTCCTTGGCGTACAATACAGATTTCCAGCACTGCCGTCGGTCTGATAAATTCAAATCTCATCTTAAACCTCAACGAGCCATGTGTTCTGGAAGGTGATCTCTCTTGGATTAGACCGATGAAATATGTCGGTGTGTGGTGGGGAATGCATCTTGGCGTGGAGACTTGGGTCATGGACGAACGTCACGGCGCTACCACAGAGAACGCAAAACGTTATATCGACTTCGCCGCTAACAACAACATCGACGCTGTACTGTTCGAAGGATGGAACGTGGGATGGGAAAGCTGGATTGGCACTTCCGAGACACAAGGCGAAACATCATCACAAGTTTTTGACTACACTCAGGCTTACGCCGATTTCGACCTTGATGAGATTATGCGTTATGCCAGAGAAAAAGGCATCGAAGTCATAGGGCATCACGAGACTGGCGGCAACGTCGTCAGCTATGAAAATCAATTAGAAGAGATATATAGCTGGACCAAAGAGAAAGGCATCAACAGCGTCAAGACCGGTTACGCCGGCGGTCTCCCCAACGGCCATAATCACCATGGACAATATAACGTCAGACATTATAGGAAAGTCGTAGAGACTGCTGCTAAGCATCAAATCACGCTCGACGTACACGAGCCTATCAAGCCGACTGGAATACGACGCACCTACCCTAATATGATGACACGCGAGGGTGCACGCGGCATGGAGTGGAACGCATGGAGCGAGGGCAACCCGCCAGAACATCATGTCATGCTGCCTTTCACACGATTGCTCGCCGGACCGATGGACTACACTCCAGGAACGTTCGACATCTTATTCGACAACACACGCAACTCTCCGCTACGCAAGAAATGGAACGGCAACGACAAAGGCAACAGCAGAGTCAACACTACATTGGCCAAACAACTCGCCAACTGGGTGATATTATATTCTCCATTACAGATGGCATCGGATATGATAGAACATTACGAGGGACATCCTGCGTTTCAGTTCTTCCGCGACTTCAATCCCGACTGCGACTGGTCGGAGGCGCTTCAGGGTGAGCCTGGAGAATATGTAGCTATTGTGCGCCGAGCCGGAACGAATTTCTATTTAGGAGCGGCTACTGACGGCGAGGCGCGTAGTATCGAAGTTCCGCTCAGTTTTTTAAGCTGTCAGCTATCAGTGGTCAGTGGTCAGCAATTGGTATATGAAGCGACGATTTATTCCGATGGCGATGACGCTCATTGGGAGACGAATCCTACTTCTTATAAAATAGAAAAGAAGACAGTATCATCCAACGACACCTTATTTATTGACATGGCAGCCGGCGGAGGATGCGCGGTGGTGTTTAAAATTGAAAATTGAAAGTCAACTCTGAGATCAGGACTTTGGAATTATAAGTTCCTAACTCAAAAAGGTCTATTAACTATAAGGTGCCACATCTTATGTCCGAGAAAATCCTTGACATTCACTCTCTCGAATCCCACAGATTTATAGAGGCGTTCTGCGTCAGGGTTCTCAAAATCGACTAAGAGTCCGAGATTTTTTCCATATTCGTTGAAGGCTATTTCTTTCAAGGCCATGAGCAGATGTTTTCCAACGCCTAGCCCTCTATATTCAGGAAGCACCGCAATGCTATCGAGATAAACCTCAGAAGCATCCGTCTCGTCTTCAATATTATGAGTCTTCCCTGTACGATTGAAAATATGCTTAAGAGTGACATCGCGCAATGCGTACAAATGAGCGCCGTCGTATGCGACAGCAGCGCCTGCTGGTATGCCATCCACCTCAGCTACGATGGCATTTCTATAACTATATTGCGAATTATCAAGGCGAGCTATTTCTTCCAGCACAGACTGATAATTATCGCCGCAGTAATGTTCAGCTCCCTCCTCACCTATCGCCATAGCCACTACTGTGGCAATGAGAGGCGCATCATTAATAGTAGCTTTCCTTATATTTAATTCATAATGCATAATGCACAATTCATAATTGTTTATTAACTAGTCTATCACTTCAACATAAAAACTCACGGGACGGAAACCGTCGTTACAAGAAAGCATTGCCGAATGAGGGTTCTTCATCCAGCCGTCGAAGAAGTTACCTCCACCTTCCGACAATTCTCTCACAAAAGGCAAAAGCGTCTCCCATGCGCTATCGCATAGTCCTTCAGGTTTTTGAACATTCTCAACTACAAAAGTCTGCCCGAGATGCAAGTCGCAAGCATGCTCGATAGGGTTTTCATATATCGCCATGAGGTCGTCGTAACGAGCCATCCTCATCACAGTTATTTTTATTTTTTTCATATCACAAATCTACAAAAAACAAATAAAAGCTAGTATAAATCTAAATTATTTTTTTTAATATCTCATTACTATCAATACTTTTCATCAAGGTAATTGCAAACCATTTTTTCCCTAAATCTTTAATAGATGCACCAACATGATAAACACAATCATCTATTATCAAAAATCTATCATGAGATTTATTAAAACATATAACATCTATCGTATTATATTGCTCATTATGACGTTTAATATCTAATTTTAGTTGTTCTGTTATTTTATTTGTGTAAATAGTCACTATAACATTATTATTACACTTATCCAATAAAGTCAATACAGTATCGTCAATATAATTATCAATCAAAACTATGGAACTAGTTGCGCTTCTAATCAAATCAGACACAAGACAATAAGCATTAAATATCTGCCCATCGAAAAAAATTCCTTCTTGCGGAAGATTTTTGCCTTCGATTTTTTTAGATACTAAATCAAGACGTTTTTCTATTTCCATTTGATGATATTCCAAATTTGACAAACGATGATTTAACAAAACATCATTTGCAAGCAAACGTCTCATTGAAGTAAATATTCTCATTATCCTTATATTCATTTCTATAGCAGTAGAAGAACGCAGCACACTACTAAGCATTGCTATACCATTTTCTGTAAAAGCATATGGCAAATATTTTAAATGTTTTCCTTTTCCTTCGTTTAAGATCACAATCTGTGACCTTATACACTCTTCCATTGTTAATTGAAAATGAAAATCTGAAGGGAAACGTCCAATATTACGTTTCACTGCCTGATTAAGGACTCTAGTTTCAACTCCATACAAAAAGGCCAGATCCTTATCTATCATAACTCTACAGTTCCTAATTTCATATATCTTTTGTTTTATTGACAACTCATCACTATTATGATTCAAAGATTCTTTTGCTTGATCTGTTATTTCTTTATTTTCCATTATTTCATAAATTTCGTTATTTTAAACAAACACTAATCACATTATAAAAACTATTGCTACCTTTGCAGCAATCTTGGAGATATGATAAAAAACATTTTGATAGTAGGAACCGGAGGCGCATTAGGCAGCATTGCCCGCTACTTAATCACCTGTCTTTTCACTCACTTAGCCATTTGCAGTGAGTTGGCTATTTTTTTAGTCAACATCATAGGTTCCTTCATCATTGGTTTACTGATTCCGGCATCGTCAAACACTTTATATCTTCTTATGGCAGTCGGTTTCTGCGGAGGTTTCACCACATTCTCCACATTTTCTGTCCAAGCTTTCCAGATGTTACAAAGCGGCCAACGCCTTACATCTATGATATACATTTTAGCATCCGTCTTGATTTCAATAGCATTTGTCTTCTTAGGCATCTATTTATCAGAAAGATATATCAAATAAACATATTTTATTCATTTTATAAATTAGTTTTTATGAGTTGGTTCGATTCTTTATGTTCAGGTTATTTAAATACCGCTAACACCGTTTTATTATATGCTATTATAATATCAATAGGTGTGTTTTTAGGCAAGTTCAAAATACGCGGCATCTCATTGGGCATCACATGGGTCTTATTCGTCGGCATCTTCGCCGGTCACCTCGGACTTCAAATCGAGCCTAACACATTGCTTTTCATAAAAGACTTCGGCTTGATATTATTCGTATTCTGTATCGGCTTGCAAGTCGGACCATCATTTTTCTCATCATTTAAGAAAGGTGGTATAACTCTCAATATGTTAGCCATGGGAATTGTGTTCCTCAACATCATCGTTGCATTGGGTTTATACTTTTTGGATGGTTCTATAGAGTTACCAATGATGGTCGGCGTTTTGTTTGGAGCTGTCACAAACACTCCTGGCCTCGGTGCTGCCAATGAAGCATTAAGTCAACTCAACTACTCAGGAGACCCAATATCTTTAGGTTATGCTTGTGCCTATCCTCTCGGTATAGCCGGCGCCATCTTAGCCATCATCGCCATAAGATATATCTGCCGCATCAATATAGACAAAGAGGAAGAATATCTGAAGACACACGACAAAGACAACGAATCTTTAACAGTATTACGCCTTGAGATATGCAACGAAGCCATCACTGCTAAACCATTGAAAGAGATAACAAAACTCACCAAACTTCATTTCATCTGTTCCAGAATCTGCCAACAGGGTGTCATGAGCAAACCCGACGCCGACACTATCTTGCATATAGGTGATTATGTCACCATAGTATGTAAAGAAGATGATGTCGATGCCATCACTGCATTTATCGGCAAGAAAAGTGATTACAACTGGGATAATGAAAATTCCCCTATGATCTCACGTCGTATCCTCATCACGAGACCAGAAATCAACGGCAAGAAACTTAAGGACTTGCATCTTTCCAACATATACAATATCATCGTTACACGCGTCAACCGTTCTGGTGTCGACTTGTTTGCTGACCCTAACCTCGAACTACAGATTGGCGATAGAGTTATGATTGTTGGCAAGAAAGACTCAATAGACCATGTAGCCAAGACATTAGGCAATGAGTTAAAGAAACTGGACACTCCAAATATCATCACCATCTTCGTTGGAATATTCCTCGGTATTCTTGTCGGTAGCATTCCATTAAAATTCCCAGGAATGCCAACACCTGTAAAACTCGGCCTTGCCGGTGGTCCGCTCATCATCGCCATCCTCATCGGCCGTTTCGGTCATAAACTTAAGTTAGTCACTTATACTACAGTCAGCGCCAACCTTATGTTAAGAGAGATCGGCATCGCTTTATTCCTGGCTAGTGTCGGCATTGATGCTGGCGACAGTTTCTTGCACACCATCGTAGAAGGCGACGGACTTCTCTATGTAGCATATGGTGCCATCATCACAATAATACCTATTCTTATTATCGGAATATTAGGACGTTATGTTTATCATATCAACTATTATTCCTTGATGGGACTAATTTCCGGAAGCACCACAAATCCTGCAGCATTGGCATATTCAAGCCAGACAGCGGGCAACGACAAACCTGCCGTAGCATATTCCACTGTCTATCCTTTAACAATGTTCTTGAGAATCATCAGCGGCCAGGTCATTTTGTTGCTGCTGATGTAAGCAAACACCTTTTTATAAATATTAAAAAGCCTCTAATCGTAACTTTATTTGAGAATGTTTTTTTATATTTGTTCTCAAAATAATATGTTATGAAAAAGTGTATTTTCCTCATATTGACAATAGTATTGTCATCACTAACTATTTCAGCTCAGAAAAAAATCAAGGTAGCGTGCATAGGTAATAGCGTCACTTATGGATACGGCCATGAAAAACCATCAGTTACATCATACCCATCTCAACTTGCAGCAATGTTAGGCGACGGATATGAAGTAGGTAATTTCGGAAAATCAGGAGCCACTTTGTTACGTAAAGGTCATCGTCCTTATAATGAACAAGAGGAATTTCAGAAAGCACTCGACTTCGCACCCGACATCGCCATAATACATCTAGGGCTCAACGATACTGACCCTCGCAACTGGAAATATTACAAAAGAGAATTCATCTCCGACTATGTCGCTCTTATTGAAGCCATCGAAAACGTCAACCCTGATGTCAATATTTTCATCTGCCGCATGACTCCTATCTTTCATTGGCATCATCGTTTTCAAAAAGGCACCCGTGATTGGTACTGGGAGATACAAGCCACCATCGAAAATATTGCCGAAAACATCGCTGAAGTAAAACTCATTGATTTACAAGAGTTATTATATCATCGTCCCGACCTCATGCCTGATGCTCTTCATCCTAATCCAGAAGGTGCAAGACTCATTGCCCAACGTGTATATTCAGCAATCACCGGCGACTTCGGAGGTTTATCTGTATCCAAATTATACAGCGACAATATGATAATTCAACGCGATATGCCTTTTATCGTTAAAGGCACAGCCAATGCAAACGAAGACATCGTAGTGCGTTTCAATAAAAAGTCTATCAAAACCAAAGCCAACTATAACGGCAAATGGGAAGTCTGCTTCGATACTATAAGAGTCGATGGCAAGAAGCACAAACTAACAATAACTAGCAAAAACAAATCATTATCATTCAAGAACATTCTCGTTGGAGAAGTGATTCTTTGCTCTGGTAATAATAAGCCAACATACGACAACCAACACTCAACAGACTTGGCACAAAATCATAATGATGACATTCGCATCTATTATATGGAAACACCTAAGGTTTCAAAAGTTGTCGCTGATTTAGAAAAAATGAATTCCATCGAAAAAGAAATAATCAACAATTACTACTTGTATTGGCCAACGACATGGCAAACGATATATGAAGACAATATCGATTATTACGAATCATCATACCACTTAGCGAGAAAAATTTCCGACTCTTTACAAATGCCCGTCGGTTTAATATACAACATTGTTGAAGATATGCCTATCGAATCTTTTATCGACAGAAAGACATTGGAATGGCACCCTACATTGCTCAATATTTTATACGAATGGCGTAATACAGATAAAATAATGGATTATTGTCATCCATACGAACCTTCTTATATTTACCATAGAGGCTTTGCTCCATTATCATCGTTCACAATAGGATCAGCAATATGGTTTATGAAACATTCTGACGATGATATAGAATCCATAAAAATTTCGGCACTGATTGACAGTTGGCGCAAAACATGGAACAATGAAGAGCTACCTTTTTATATACAATGAAATAGTATCATTATGACAACTCAAATATACAATGCCTTAGTCGCTCGTTCTGACGAGGAGAAGAAAATCGTCTTACCTCGTTTCTTCAAGACTGGCAAAGGACAGTATGGAGAAGGCGACAAATTTCTCGGAGTGACAGTCCCTAACATCAGAGAAGTAGCAAAAGAATTCAAGGACATTAACTTTTATATCATCAATGAACTGATACATAGTCCTTGGCACGAGATGCGAATGTGCGCCTTGCTGATTCTTGTCAACAATTCCCAAAAAGAAGTGACAAAAGACACCTTTGATTTCTATCTATCACAAACAAAATACATCAACAATTGGGATCTGGTAGATTTAAGCGCTCCTCAAATCGTTGGCAAATTTCTTCTCGATAAAAAACGTGACACACTCTACCAACTAGCAGAAAACGACTTGCTATGGGACAATAGGATTGCCATTGTATCCACATTGACATTCATCAGAAACAACGACTTAGACGATACTTATCAACTATCGCTTAAGATGATGAACCACAAACACGATTTGATGCACAAAGCTATAGGTTGGATGTTACGCGAAGCTGGCAAACGTGACACTAAAAGATTATACAACTTCGTCATGGAATACAGAAACATCATGCCTAGAACAATGTTACGATATTCGATAGAAAAATTTGACAAAGAAACACGCAAAAAACTGATGAGTTAAAACAATCCTCATTGAACTAAGTTATTATTTTGTTACTTTTGCTTTTATATTTAACACAAATTAACAACTATCATATAATGAACAACCCACTTTTAACAACATCGACATTGCCATACGGCGCCCCTCAATTTGACAAGATTGAAAATCAACATTATATACCTGCTTTCAAACAGGCAATCGAAGAAGCTAAGGCTGAAGTAGATACCATAATCAACAATACCGATGCTCCTACTTTTGAAAACACTATTGAAGCTCTTGAATATGCAGGATCGACATTAAACAGAATCAGTCATATCTTCTATAATCTATTGGAAGCCAACACCAATGACGAGATGCAGAATATCGCTGAAGAGATAACACCTCTTACCACCGAGTTCTCTATGTATGTAAGTCTAAACGAGAGTCTGTTCCAACGCGTCAAACAAATTTTTGACAACCAGGAAACCATGAACCTAAACGCAGAAGAAACGAGACTGCTCGAGAAGACATACGAAGGTTTCGCCCGTAATGGAGCTAACCTTTCACCAGAAAACAAAGAAATATATAGCAAATATATTGAAGAGCTATCTCTTTTGTCATTACAATTTGGCAAAAACGTACTCGCAGCCACCAATGCTTTTACTCTCAACCTTACAGATGAGAAAGACCTGATAGGTTTACCTGATTATGTCAAAGAACAAGCTGCTGATGCAGCAAAAAACAAAGAATCTGAAGGCTGGCTTTTTGACCTCACAGCTCCTAGTTATATACCTTTTATGAAATTCAGCGAACGCCGTGACCTTCGTGAGAAAATGTATCGTCAATATAACACACGCGCACTAGGAGGCGAACTTGACAACAGCCAAATAATTAAACGTATAGCAGAGTTACGCATACTAACTGCAAGACTTTTAGGATACACCAATTTTGCAGAATACCAGACAGAGAGACGCATGGTTAAAAACCCTAATGCTGTCAACGAGTTCTTAAATAAACTCTTGCTTCCAGCATTACCTAAAGCCAAACAAGAGGTTGAGGAACTTAATATATTTGCTAAATTGAATGGTTTTACAGAAGAGCAACTTAAGCCATGGGATTTCAGTTTCTATGCCGAGAAGCTTCGTCTTGAAAGATACGATTTAAGCGACGAACAGCTGAAACCATACTTCCAACTTGAACATTGTATCGATGCTATTTTCGACTTGGCAAATAAGTTATATGGACTAACATTCGACGAGTTGAACAATATACCTGTCTATCATGAAGATGTAAAGGTGTATGATGTAAAAGACAGAGACGGGTCACATCTCGCTCTATTTTATGCCGACTTCTTCCCTCGTGAGAGCAAACGTGGTGGTGCATGGATGACAGAGTTCAGAGGCCAGCGAATATACAATAATATTGACGAACGTCCGCTCATCAGCATTGTTACCAACTTCACCAAACCAACAGCTGAAACTCCTTCTCTAATCACCCACGACGAGTTCACCACTTTACTGCACGAATTCGGCCACGCCTTACATGGCATATTAACAAAAGGGAAATACGAATCAATGACAGGCACTAGCGTTGACCACGACTTCGTTGAACTTCCTTCACAAATAATGGAAAACTGGTGTTACGAACCAGAATATCTCAATACATTCGCCAAACATTACCAAACAGGTGAGACAATACCAAATGAATTGATTGAAAAAATCGTAGAATCAAAAAATTATCTCTCAGCTTATTATCACATCCGTCAGCTACAATTTGGCATATTGGATATGGCTTGGCACAATCTAACAGAAATCTTTGAAGAAGACTCATTGACATTCGAGAAGAATGTTTTGTCAGCCACAAACGTATTGCCTTCTATTCCAGAATGTATCATTTCAACAGCATTCTCACACATCTTTGCTGGCGGCTATTGCGCAGGATATTATTCATACAAATGGGCAGAAGTATTAGCTGCCGACGGTTTCTCTCTCTTCAAGGAGAAAGGCATTTTTAATCAAGAGGCAGCTAACTCATTCCGCGAGTTATTATCCAAAGGTGACAGTATAGATCCTGCAGTATTGTATCGTAATTTCAGAGGCCACGACCCTGAACCAGAAGCACTACTAAAACAGTTGAAAATTGAAAATTGAAAACTGAAAATTGAAGTATATACTGAGACGTGTCAATGCATAATTCGATATAAAACATTGACACGTCTTTTTAATTTCACTATTCAAAAACACATTACCTGCCTATTACGCCTTTACAATTATAATATCCTTAATATTAGTAGTATATTGTTTTGAGATATACTCATTTTTTATGTGCCAGTTATTATTATAACCTTGAACAGCAACACGCACTGTATCAACTCCATTTCGCATATTTATCTCATCCACTACCTTTGACAGGGCTGACTGTTTACCTCTATCAACAGTATCAAACAGATTACCTTGTATTGCGTTATCTTCGCATATATTACAAGCGATAACTCCAGCCTTTTTATAATAATATGTCCCTTTTCTCCAAGCTTGTCTTAATGCCACAACAGCTTTTGACACTATCTCTTGCACATCATTCGTAGGAACATCGAAATTTACCATCTCGTTAATGTAAGTCTGAGGCATATCTTCTCGAAAACGACTCGTATAAGCAAACACTACAATCGACCCACATACGGTATGCTGTTCGCGGAGTTTCTTAGAACACTTAGCGGCGAAGTTAGCCACCGCTTCCTCAACGTCTTCTAATTTATCTAAACCTTGATCTGGGAAGCTTCGACTTGTACATAAAGACTTTTTGTATGTTTCATCTTCCATTTCAATGCAACTCTCTCCACGCAGTTCTTTCCATGTTCGCAGCCCTGTTATCGACATCTCTCTCCTAACCCAACCTTCTGGCTTCTGAACAAAATCCCAAGCAGTCTTAACTCCATTATATTCGAGTTTCTTAGAATGTTTTCTACCGATTCCCCAAACGTCTCCTATAGGGAAAAGTTTCAACGCTTTCTCTCGTTTTTCTTCAGTATCAATTATACATACACCTCTATATCCCTTATGTTTTTTAGCATATACTGATGCCATTTTTGCCAAAGTCTTAGTGGGTGCAATACCTAATGAAACAGGTATACCAGTTCCCTTATTAATAGCTTTAACAGCATTCTTAGATAGCTCCATTATAGATTTTATATCTACGATTTCTGACAGATCCAGGAATGCTTCATCGATAGAATAAATATGAATTTTAGGGAAGAAAGATGAGAGCATAGACATTACTCTTCGGCTCATATCGCCATAAAGATTATAGTTAGAAGAGAATACAGCAACACCGTTTTTCTCAAGCAATCCTCTTACCTGATAAAAAGGCACGCCCATCTTAATACCAAGTCTTTTCGACTCCTCACTACGAGCAACCACGCAGCCGTCATTATTACTCAAGACCACAACAGGCTTGTCTCGCAAGTCAGGATGAAAGACACGCTCACATGAACAATAAAAATTATTGCAGTCGGCAAGACCAAATAGTTTCATTATTTACGTAATTGCTTAATGGTATATGTAAGAACTCCCCATACGAGAAATTCATTCTCTTCTGTAACCTTTATCGGTTCATAATCCTTATTATGCGGTATCAACCATGCACAATTCTCAGCCTCATCATACCTAAACTCCTTCAATGTAAATTCGCCATCGACGAAAGCCACCACAAAATCTCCATTCTTAGCCTCTAATGACTTATCAATTACTATTATATCGCCATCGCATATACCAGCATCCTGTAAAGAATTACCGGACACCCTCGCGAGGAAAGTCGTTTCTCTATGACGAATCAACTCCCTATTAAGGTCGATAGTACCAGACAAATAGTCTTGTGCCGGACTCGGGAAACCAGCTTTTATAACAGTATCTACAAATGATATAGTATTATTTTCAGACGAAAAATCAGAAGAATATATATCTATCTTTATATCGTTGTTCATAATGCAAAGGATAAAAATCTAAACCTAAATCGAACCAAAAACAAAATTTATGAAACCTACAATAGAACCTGGAATTAATCGAATGACATTTTTTTTGCGAATTCAAACAACTCTAAAGGAAGATGACAATATCCATTAGGATTTTTATCTAAGTAATCTTGATGATAATCCTCTGCAGCATAAAAATTCTCCAAAGGCATCACCTCAACGACTATCTCTTCATCATAATTTTTCTGTTGTCTCAAAATGACATCATTTATAACAGACAAATCATTTTCATCAGTGTAATAAATACCTGTACGGTATTGCAATCCCACATCATGACCTTGTTTATTGATACTTGTCGGATCGATAGAAACAAAGTACATATCCAACAACATCTCGAGACTTATAACAGAAGGGTCATATTTTATATAAACAGTTTCAGCTGCCATTGTCTTACCAGAACAAACATCTTCATACGATGGATTCTCCATTACACTATTAGCATAACCCACTTCCGTAAAAAGAACGCCTTTAATCATTTTGAAATAGTGTTCGGTTCCCCAAAAGCAACCTCCCGCTAAATATATCTCTTTTGTATTTTTATTCATCACGTTTATTTTTGTAAACGCAAAAATATGACTTTTGTTTGTAAGTGACAAGAAGTGTTTGTATCAATGTACCATTATTTCTACTACATCTATTATTTCAAAGAACCGTTATATTTCAATTAATCATCTTAATCAATGCTTTCTCTTAATCACATATAGCAATCCTAATGCAGACAGCAGAAACATACCTTGCCCAATCGGTGCATTATTAGCAGGATAATTATAGTCCAGCCCATGCGTTTTAGGCAATAATATCAGCTCATACTCATCATTATTGTCCTTACGAGACTCATAATTATGTCTGAAGAATCCATCCGATTCCCCACTTATCTGCGTATGACCGAAAGTTCCAACGACTTGTGCTTTGACATTCATAACGAAAACCATTATTAAGATTATTGAAATTATATGTTTTTTCATTTTTATAAATCTTTGTTATTGAGTCGGGAGAAGAGCCATGAACTTATTCACAGCTCACTCTCAACTCGGAACACCAATTTTTATTTATGAATGACCATCTTTTGTGCATTAACGTTTCCGTTATTTATCATACGGACAATATAAATACCTGTCTCAAAATTATCTGTCGAAATGCGAGCAACATTCTCCATACAAGAATCCATATTCATGACTTCTCGTCCCATTATATCGAAGATTTGAACAACCGTATTCGATGTAACATTGTTAATTATCAATTCATTATTATTCAAATAAACATAATTGTTATTGTATCCAGTTGTTTCTTCAACAGAATTATATTCATACAATTTCAACACAAATCTTTCTGGGTTGTCGTTAGTTGTGGCAATAAAAGTATAGTCCTCCAACAACATATTAGCGAAATCCCCAGTAAGTTTATCAACAAGGTAAATATTGTCGAATCGGTTATTTAAAGCAGATACACTCAAAGTATATTCTCCCATCGTTTTTGCTTCAAAAGAAACAGGTATATCTTTCGTTGATTCTCCAAGCATAGCTATCGCAAAATCCTTATCCTCAACAGGAATATAAATCATAGGAATATCTTCATTCTTATGTTCTATCTTTTCCAAACCGACCTTATTATCAAATGCCACATAAGCCACGTCTTCATAATCACTATTTGAAACCTTTATTTCCAGCGATTCATTATCACGTGATTTTCGTGAAGGCGATGAGTTTGTTTTCTTTATCTTAAGTTCTCCTGCTTTTACTGTCTTGACAAGAATGCTTTGACATGGTTTGATTGCTGTTCCATCAGATATTTTAGCGCTCCATGCACCACTATTAGACAATACATAATATCCTTCAGCAAGATCATCATTATCAATTGCAGCACCTTTTCCTTTATAAATATCATGTGCATACGGATTTCCTATGAGATTGAATCCCGACAACAAGATATCATTCGTTTTACATAAACTGTAACTCACATCACTATTATTAATCTGACCTTCGAATGACAAAGTACAATCATATTCATTTGCATACAGATAACCTCTTCCAGAATCCAAAGAGGTAAAACTATTGTTTCCATCTTTTACATTCTGCCACACACTTGTCGGCTCATCATAACGATATAAGTCATAATTATTTGTAGTAGGAATCAGTCCATCTACATCCGACACATTAACACTTCCCACTATAGGAGAACTTATTGTGTACCATGCTCCGTTTGTATTACCATAACCTTCAATCTCTTTTTCCAGAGTAGCATTCACACCTGCGTTATTATGAATAAGCTGACCGCCATCTTTTATTATCAAATTTTCTGCATTGTCACATGCTATCAATCCGTTTACAATAAGAGTTGCTCCATTTTCAACAGTCACTTTATTCATCACACTCACATTATCATTCCATGTTGTCGTGCTTGCAATTGTTTGAGATGATGGAATTTCAACATAAGTACAATATGAGCTTATACCTTCATATTTAAAGAAATGGTATGTCTGGTTTTTGATATTTGTAGGGAATGCACCTGAAGCGGTGAGTTTATATGCGCGCCAATCCAATGCGATATCGCCGTCATAATATGCTCCCACAAATCTCTCTGTCGTTTTATTATAGAGATAATCTGGATATACTTCTTCATCTATCTGTACTGTCTTAAGTTCAAAGATATTGTTATCAGCATTAGTTCCAATTCTCACAGAGTTATTGTTACTTCCAGATGTGCAATACAACCAATTCTCTTCATTAGCATTAGGATAAATTGTCATATTACCATTATTGTATGTAACATTCCATTTAATATCATCTGGAACTGCACTGATAATTTTTCCATCATTGACTATAATCTCATAAGCAGTAGGCTGTCCGCTTCCACCTTCTAACTGCGACATCGCATAATACTTGTCATCTTTTGAAATAGATATTACAACGACATCTGAATTACTGAGAGAAGACAATTCTGATTCTACGCAATTGTTATCACTTACCGAAAATACTGCATATAGATTTTTGTTCTCATTAACTTTATAAGATGGCGTCACCATAGTTGGACTTTGATTGACAAAATTTTGAATCTCACTTTCAGTCCAGCCGTTGAAGGAGAATCCACCAGGAGCTGTTGCGTTTGGCAACTCCCCGATTTCATCTCCCTTTGCCAGCGTCTTTGTCTCAAGCAATTCACCATTAACGTAATACGACACAACAACAGATTCAATGATATTATACGTTGCTGTTGCGATACCACTATTCAACATACCTTCCTTCGTAGCAACAGCTTTAATGGTAGTAGTTGATGAGACCTCTATAGAATTTGAAAAAATGGAACTTTCATTGGTTGGTGTCGATCCATCTGTTGTATAATAAATTGTTACGCCTGGTGTCTCGCATGATATTGAGACATTCTGAGCTGTTGCATAATCACCGCCTTCAGGAGTGAATGTCGGCAAAGACACCATTGGCGTAACTTCCGAAGATTTCACAAAGATATCGATATAGAAGAAATATACTGTTCCGCCCATATTCGTCTCGGAATTAGAATACGGAGCAAACTTCTCATAAACCTCGCCGCTACTGTATTTTCTGAATGCTACACTTCTGCCGGATGCACCAACATTGGTAATGACAAAGGCGCTATGATTTGGAACCGAGGTGCCGCTACCAGAAGTGGCCGCACTAATAGTCCATGTTGAATTAACCCCGTTCTTGACAAAATCGGTGCCGCTACTACCATAGCCAATCATGTCACCATCGGGATTGACGAAGGTATAACTACCATTGGTCACACCAACAGTCCAGCAGAAATCCATCTCATTATCAGTAATTTCAGGCGGTAAAACAACACCTTCATCGGACGTCGCCGCAGTAAAAGCGACACCCTGCGGCTTTCCTGCCGCCACATTCGACATCGCATAATAACTCGTTGTGGACAAGGAATCATGGCGTGCAGCGAAGATGATACTGCTGCCATTTTGAATCTGTGACAATTCTGTTACTCGAAGATAATCTTCCTGTGCGTTGATGTTTAATCCTAATATTAAACACACAACAAAAAAAAGTAATTTTTCTGTTCTCATAAAATTTGGTTTTTATTTAAAGTTTCGTTTGCAAAAATATAACAGGAAAAAGCGTTTGTCAAGGATTTTAACTCTTTTTAACTTTTATGCGGTCATCTGGCAAGTTAACGGGAAAATATGATGACAAAAGGCTAAAGACAAAGGGCAAATGTTATTTTCCATTAACATTTACAATTTATTTTTTGATAAAAATATATATTATTTTTATTATTTTTGCTCTTTATTATCATGATTTTATCACAAACTAAACTGGGAAATAACAGATGCTTTTCAACTCAATAGAATATGTAATATTTCTACCCATCGTATTAATATTGTTTTATACATTACCGCATAAATTACGCTGGGCAATGCTCCTCGTAGCAAGTTGCACATTCTACATGTGGTTCATACCTAAATATATATTAATCCTTCTCATAACAATAATCATTGATTATTTAGCCGGTATTCTGATAGAGAAATACACTGACAACCACAAACTTAAGAAAGCACTTCTGATAAGCAGCGTCATATCAACATGTTTGGTGCTTTTCATATTCAAATATCTCGGATTTATCAGCGAGAACCTCGTTGCGCTTTGCAATTATTTAGGAATTAACATCAATCTCGCTGTTAATCTAATACTTCCAATAGGCCTCTCGTTCCATACATTTCAAAGTTTGAGTTATGTGATAGAAGTTTATCGCGGCAACCAAAAAGCCGAACGTAACTTCGGAATTTACTCTCTTTACGTAATGTTTTTCCCACAACTCGTCACCGGTCCTATCGAACGTCCAGGCAATCTTTTACGTCAGCTTCATGAAGAGAAAAAGTTCGACTACGATAATATTTCAAAAGGTTTCAGACTGATAATATTCGGTCTTTTTATCAAGATGGTTGTCGCCGATAACCTTGGTTACTACGTAGATATGATTTACGAAGACCCAAGCAAATACAATTCCTGGGACATCATATTAGGCATGATTTTCTATTCATTCCAGATATACGGCGATTTCTTCGGTTACTCAACCATCGCTTTAGGCAGCGCGAAACTCATCGGCTTCGACATCACCGACAACTTCAACACTCCTTATTTATCAAAGAGCATCGCCGAATTCTGGCACCGCTGGCATATCTCACTATCGACATGGTTCAGAGATTACGTTTATTTTCCTTTAGGAGGCAGCCGCGTAAAATTTAGCCGATGGGCATTTAACATATTGATAGTATTTATATTAAGCGGCATCTGGCATGGCGCAGCATGGAATTTCATATTCTGGGGATTAGCACATGGATTGCTTCACATCTTCGAGAAATTTGTCCTTAACCATATACCAGAAAAAGAACACAAAGGAAGAATTGAAAAAATAATCGTCGACGCCTTCAAAATTGCCAAGACATTCATACTTGTAACGCTATTCTGGTCATTATTCAGAGCTACTAGTTTCACCAACATAAGCGACTTATTCACTTCGTTAGTCAATAATTTCGGTGTTAACGAACATTTACATATTGAAAATAGAATATGGATTTACCTCGGATTATTTATAGTTCTGGACGTAATGTTGTACAACACACGCTTCGATAAATGGTGCGACAAGTTTCCTGCAACTATACGTTGGTCCATTTATTTCATATTGATTTTCATGATAATAACATGTTCTAGTGTCAATAACTTCCCATTCATTTATTTCCAATTCTAAAGCTATGAAGAAACTGATATATAAATTCGCCTTACTCGCCATACTTCTAGTTCTGATGAATTGGATTTATGGAAAACTATTCCTTAAAAACGACTTGCTCAAACACTCTAAGGAGATAGAACTAGTATGGGATGTCGTAAAAGACAGCTGTACAGTAGTTTATGCCGGAGAATCATCTAACATAACATATCTTCCATCCGACAACGACAAACGTAAAATCAGCGATTTCGTCTTCGATCATTTCCCAAATATGAAATGCGGCGACATGACCAAAAGCGCTGCTCATAGCGAAGTCTATTATCACTTATTCAACAATATACCTGAAAACTCTCCTGTCGAGACAATCATCATAACAATGAACATACGTTCATTCGGTTACAATTGGATTGAATCGAATCTTGAAACACCTATTCAAAAATATCTGGTACTTCTAAAGGAATACCCACCTCTGTTCAATCGTTTCAAACTGGCGTTCAAGGCTTATGAAATAAAAAGCGACAGCGAACGAATGGAGGCAAGACTCTATCATAAACAGAATGACACATTTACGTTCCCTTATCCTTTTAAATATGACAACACAGCCGACTGGGATTTAGGTAAAGCAGTTCAAGGCGTTATCGACAGCAAAGGAAAACGTAATAAAAATTTAACACGCCTTGCCTGCCATTATATCAAAGGTTATTCATTTATGATCAATGATGACAACCCTCGTATCAAGAATTTTGACGACATTGTTGAACTTGCGAAACAAAGAGGATGGAATCTGATTTTCAATATTATGGATGAAAACGTTGACCGCGCCAACGAACTTGTAGGAAAAGACTTATTATATTTAATAAGATACAACCGCGATTATCTTATAAACAGATACGGCAATCTTGAAAATGTAACGATAGTCGATAATTTAGGGGAATTGAGAAACAGTCTGTTCATTGATCAGAATTGGACAACAGAACATTATTCCGAAATCGGACGACGCATTATTGCCAATAATGTAGCGCACGCTGTAAAGAAATATCATCCCGATATGTACATAGACTGCGATGAGATTGAATACCCTAAAAACTATTATCGTATCAACCTCAAGACAGATTCTATAAGCATAAGTAATCCAAGCCCTTATGGATTGATGATTGAAGACAGCACATCTGAAATTGAAAGCAATGTAGAAAAAGTTTATATATCAGCAAAGATTTTGATGGAAGTATGTCCTGATGAAGCTTACATTGTCATGAAGACATTTAAGGACGGCGTGGAAGCAACTAGCAAAAGCGTAAGTCTCAACAAGCTTACCGGCGCAAGCGATAAATGGGAATTTGTCAATACAGTATTTCCTATCGACTCATCATTCTTTGATACGGACACATTCCAAATTTTCCTTTGCAACCACTCATCTACACAGGTTCACATCAAATCTATGGATGCCTCTTTTGAATACGACGATTTTGCATGGAATTACATATCAAAACAATGAACAAAACAGAAAAATATCAGCTTCTTTACGAACAAGTAAAGGCATTATTAAATAAGGAGAAAGATGAAATCGCCAATATGGCAAACGTAGCGGCACTTATTCACGAGACGTTCAATTTCTGGTGGACAGGATTTTATCGCGTGATTGACAACGAGCTAGTTTTAGGACCGTTTCAAGGTCCTATCGCTTGTACCAGAATAGCTTATGGCAAAGGAGTCTGCGGCACTTCATGGAAAGAAGCACAGACTATTGTCGTTAAGAACGTCCATGAATTCCCGGGACACATTGCTTGTAGCAGCGCATCACAGAGTGAAATTGTAGTACCGATATTTAAAGAAAATCAAGTCGTTGCGGTTTTAGACATCGACAGCGAGAAACTCGCCACCTTTGATAATATAGATAAAGAATGGCTTGAGAAGATTGTGGGGCTTTTTTAAGAAACTCAGAATCTCAAAATCTCAGAAAATGATTTAGAAGCCAACTCCAAAATGAATGCCTATACAATCTGTTGCTAAGGTCGGTCCGAAGAAGATATGGATGTTTTTATAAAATCTGACACGGAATCCTGGTTGCCACAATACTTCAAACAACATATCACCGACCTCTTCTGAAATCCTATAGATATCTCCATCAGGTGTTTCATGGTATCCACCATCAATTTTATACACCCAACCAATGCCAGCACTCAAATCGCTGTAAAATGCAAAAGTCTTTCGTGCTCCAAGATGCCAGTATCTGCGAAAAGAAACACCTGTTCTTATTGAATATACACTAGCTGGCACATGATCTATCCATTGATCTCCTTGTCCGAGATACAAGGCAAAAGAACGCTTTTCATCTACCCTTACACCACCAGTAAGCATCCTTCTATCTGTGAAAAAACCACCAGATTCCCTTAATGTGAACTCTGGTTTCCATTCTTTCATTCCTTCTTTTGAAAATGCATACTTCCACTCGTTAGCCCATGATTGATTTTCCTGCGCATTAACAATACCTGATGTAAAGAACAAGCAGATAAATAGAGTGATTATTAAACGTTTCATAACTAAATTTTTAATGTAATACAGCTCAAAATTATAAAATTTTCTCAAATAAACAAAAAAAGAGCGTACAAGTAAATTCTACTCATACGCTCTCTTTGATTTTCAACGGTTTACATAGTTATAAACCATTATTCATTTCTTAATATTCATCTTCGTGGAAGAAGAAATCGTCTTTTGTTGGATAGTCTGGCCAAATATCTTCGATTCTTTCGTAAATCTCGCCTTCGTCTTCTATCTCTGAAAGATTTTCAATAACTTCTTGTTGCAAACCAACTCTCATTGCCCATTCCAACAATTCATCTTTTGTTGCTGGCCATGGTGCGTCTTCCATCTTTGATGCTAATTCTAATGTCCAGTACATTTTTATATGGTTTTAAAATTCGGGCGCAAAATTACTACTTATATATAAAAAGTCAAGTGTTTTTTCAAAAATATTTTAAAAAAAACTTATTTCGCTGGTTTCCAAGGCTTTTCAGCAATATTCGCCTTTTTCATAAAATATCTCGACAAGACGAAAAAATAGTCGGAAAGTCGGTTTACAAAACGTCTCAAAACGTCGTCAACCTCATATTCTCCGCCCATTCGCACAAGGTTGCGCTCAGCTCGGCGGCACACCGTTCTGCATACATGCGCTCTCGATGACAAAATGTTGCCTCCTGGTATAATTAGATACTTTAACGGCTCCAATTGCGCATTAATAGCGTCAATTTCATGCTCTAAAAACGTCACGTCGTCTTCTGTCAACCTAGGAATATATTTCGATATTTCTGCTGAAGATTGACTTTCTAATGCAAGACATGATTCCAAAACCAAAAGACAATTTTGTATTCTGTCAAAGACTTCTATCTCATGTGATTCAACACCATCAGAATCGCCAAGCACAGCAACAAAAGCACTCAACTCATCAAATGTTCCGTATGCTTCCAAACGAATGTCATCCTTGCTGACACGTGTTCCACCTATTAATGATGTGGTTCCTTTATCTCCAGTTTTTGTGTATATCATAGTTTAAAGTTTATTGTTAATAGCCTCTAATCCCTCTATCTTTTCTGAGTTTTTGAGTTTCTGAATTTCTTAGACCTCAATACAAAGTGTTGTTTTTCTTTTCTTTCCATCTTGAAAAGGATTCCGAAATGATAACAGTCGATAGTAAGACTCACGTCTTCCATATTTTTCATCGCGTTCCATTTTATCTCTTTTTCTTTAGTAAGATGAATATCCTCTTCAATGATATATACATCGTTTTCCTTAAAGACGTCATCCTTCGATAACAGAAACGCATTAAGCCTGCCGCCCAACTCTTCTCTCCAATTTTCACGAGTGATTTTTTCTAAAACCTCTTCATAAAAATCATAGACAAAAGGAGAATGCAACCTGAATTTTCCCTGCGACTTTAGACGATATTTAATATATGAGAATAACACTTGAACTTTGAACTTTGGACTTTGAACTTTGAGCTAAATTGGTTCTTAGTTCAAGGTTCAAAGCTCTTAGTTATTAAATTATTTAACGTTTTCTACTGCTTTAATTTCCGGAAGGATGCTTTTTATAGTTTTCTCTATTCCGTTTTTAAGAGTTCTTGTGCTGTGAGGGCAACTGCCGCATGCACCTGTGAGTTCGACTAAGACAACCATATCGTCTGTCAAATCAACGAATTCCACTCCTCCTCCATCGGCTGCCAGATAAGGTCTGACCTGAACGAGGATGTTTTGAATCTTTTGTATTAACTCTTGTTTTTCCATAGTTTTAAAGTTTATAGTTTATGATGTAGAGTTTAGAGTAGTTTTAAAGTTGATAGTTATAAATGTTAAGTGTAATTTATTTCGTTAAAAAATTAACATAACTATAATTCAACACTCTACACTCTAAACCTTCAACTCTACACTTTTATTAGAACATTTCAACAATATTCTTTGCTAAATTCTCAAAAGCTGCTTTCACTGGAGAGAATCCATTGAAAGAGAATGGAGTACCATTGTCATTAGCTACTGAAATATTTTCATCGATAGGTATCTGAGCAAGCAATGGCATATTCAATTCTGATGCAAAGTCAGCGCCTGTGTTCTTGCCGAAGATATAATATTTCTTCTCTGGCATGTCTGATGGTGTGAAATAAGCCATGTTTTCAATCAAACCGAGGATTGGCACGTTGACACCTTCATGACGGAACATATTGGCAGCGCGACGTACGTCGGCGAGAGCGACTTTCTGTGGTGTCGTCACGATGACAGAGCCTGACAACTTAAAGTTCTGTGCGAGACATAATTGTATGTCGCCTGTTCCAGGAGGCATGTCGATGACCATGAAGTCGAGTTCGCCCCAATCGGTATCGAGGAGAAGCTGACTCAAAGCATTAGATGCCATAGGTCCGCGCCAGATAAGAGGCATCTCTTTATCAACGAGGTGACCAATAGAAATCATCTTAACACCATATTTATCAATAGGAACCATATATGATTTTCCGTCGCGTTCGTAACCGAGAGGACGTGTCTCCTCATTGCCGAACAGAACCGGAATTGAAGGTCCATAGATGTCAGCATCAACCAAACCTACCTTCATGCCTTGAAGTGCGAGACCTATTGCGAGGTTGACAGCAACCGTTGACTTACCAACGCCGCCCTTACCTGAAGCGACGGCAATTATATGTTTTACTTTTGAAAGCGCATTCTCTTGTGATGCTGCCACGATGTCGACTTCAATATCACCGAAAGCAGATTTTAACATCTGTGTTGCAGTGTCGATGAGTATCTGGTTTTTCTCATCTTCCACTTTTTCAAATAAAAGGCGGAAACGAATCAAGTTTTCTTTTAATTCGATATCGTCAACCATTTTTAAGTTGATGATATTGTCGCCTTTAGGAAAATAAATCACTTCCCTCAAGACTTCTATAAGCTTTCCTTTTTCTGGTATCATTTTACCTTAAAATTATATTATTTGTTACAAAAAAATTCTTCTGTCGCTTTGTTAAATCCTTCAGGATCATCGACGTGAATCCAATGTCCTGCATCTTCCAATGTCACCATTTCATAATTTGGGAAATGATGTCTCATATATTCATAGTCTTTCTCAAGAATATAATCCGACTGCGCGCCTCTAACGAATAATGTAGGTCCGTCGTAATGATATTTCTCATCGAATCCCTTGCCTATCTCAGGAAGATTTTTTGCGATGCCATCGAGATAAGGTTTCCATCTGAAACCGTTTTCATGACTGTAAGACAAGTTCTTAAGCAAGAAAAGAAGGAGTCGTTTCTCATAATTTTGTTTAGCGAGTTCTGCCTCAACATCAGAGCGATGTTCTGCCTTGCTTAAATCTATTTTAGACATAGCGTCGATGAAACCTACGTGTTCCATAGGATGGTCGAATGCGCGAGGACTGATATCAAGCACCTCCAGTTTCTCAACCATATCAGGATAGTCGAACGCCAAACGCATCGCTATCTTTCCACCCATGCTGTGTCCGAGAAGATAACATTTAGTGATGTTCTCTTCGTCAATCATTTGTTTTATATCACCTGCTAAAACGTCGTAGTTAAATACATCGGAATGTGGCGACTGACCATGGTTTCTCACATCTGGAACCAACACATAATAACCAAGCTCTGCGAAACGCTTTCCAAAAAAATCCCAGTTTTCCGAAACTCCCAATAATCCAAAAATAACCACTATAGGCTTGTTTTTTGGATCTCCATACTTTCTGTAAAATAATCTCATTTTCTGTCGTTTTCAAAACGGCAATTTCATGCCTATTTTATAATTTGGCAAAGATAATAAAAAAGACAACAAGACATTATTTTAAATGTCAGAAATAACTATAAACTATATCTTGGCGTTCCGGCAAGCCGTCGGGCTTTCCGCTATATCTTTGCTCGCTCCGCTCGCAAAGGATGCCGCTCCAATCCCTAACGCAGTGGGGCGAACTTTAGAACTCTAGAATTTTAGAACTTTAGAACTTTAGAAAATTATTGGAGTCTCCTAAAATCCTGAATTCCTAAAAAAGTAGGAAATAAAATCAAAAAAAGTAGGGAATAAAACAGAAAAAGTAGGGAATAAAATGTTATTTTTGTTTTTTAAATTTTGAAAACTCCCAATGAGAATAGTTATACAAAGAGTCTCCGAAGCCTCGGTGAGTGTTGGCGGAGAATTAATATCAAAGATTGAAAAAGGAATGATGATTCTGCTCGGCATCGAAGACGCCGACACCGAAGAAGACGTCGATTGGCTCTGCAATAAACTGACAAAACTTCGTATCTTCTCCGACGAAAACGACGCCATGAACCTCGATATCAACCAGGTTGAAGGTTCGTTTCTTGTTGTGAGTCAGTTCACTCTGCATGCCATGACAAAGAAAGGCAACCGCCCAAGTTTCATCAGAGCTGCACGCCCAGAAAAGGCTATTCCTTTATACGAAACATTCTTAAAACGACTTGCTCTCATCTCCGGCCGCCCCGTACAATGCGGACAATTCGGCGCCGACATGAAGGTCGCCCTAATCAACGATGGTCCTGTGACAATAATCATGGATTCCCAAAATAAAGAATAAACAATATGAAAAAAACATTATTTCTATTATTGGCAATTGGTTTATTATCTTCATGTTGCCAACCTAAAGTGGAAGGTCATTACGTTTATCAGCACGGATGGAACTACAACATACAAGAAGGCAACATCGACGTTCATGAGACCGGCACCATGGATTTCTATGACAACGGAAACGCTCTCGACTCAGCACGTCAGGTTTATAAAGTAAGATTCAACGACGGCGGTGAGGCTACCTGGATTTTCAATTACGTCAGCCCAAGCAAATGGCATGTAGAAAATGAAGACTTCTACTTTTCTGGAGTTGAAGAAAGCTTCCGAATGGAATTGATGGAGAATATCACCGTCAACTGCGACGAAGAAAAATCAGCTGAATTGGCTCAGAAAATCATCAATAATGTCAGCAGCGGCATCGCAAGAGAGACAAAATTCCATCTTGCCGAATTATCAACAGAAAAACTGATGTGGAACTTTACTTATTCCAACGGAAACACAGACACTTGGACATTTTATCGCCAGGAAAAATAAATATTTTTCATTAAACTTTAAACCTTAAACCTTAAACAAAAAAATCACTACCTTTGCAACATGGAAACTAAGAGACAACAAAAAATATCAAAGCTCCTCATGAAGGAACTCAGCGAGATTTTTCAAAGAGAAATCAAAGCTAAAAGCAATGTGATGATTTCAGTCACAAAAGTCAACGTAACAACCGATATGTCATACGCTCGCGTATATCTCAGCATCTTCGGACCTAAGATGGAAGACAAGAAAAAAGTCGTTGAAGAAGTCAACGGTATTTCAAAAGGCATCCGCAAAATGTTAGGCGACCGCGTCAGACATCAGCTCAGAATAATACCAGAACTTCAATTCTTCGAAGACGACTCTCTGGATTATATCGAAAACATAGATCATCTTCTTAAAGACTAATGGCTAAAGACTAAAGACATGGAATAAATCCTTTTGACTTTTGTCTTTAGACTTTTGCCAAAATTAATTGTCAATTGAAACTACCTTCATTCATAGCGCAACGTTATCTCCTGGCGAAGAAAAGTCACAATCTTATTAACATTGTCACATGGATTTCAATAATAAGTGTTTGTGTCGCCACTTTCGCTATGATTTTCGTTTTGTCGGTATTCAATGGCTTCAACGTGGTGATTTCAGATATGATTCACCAGTTCTCCCCCGACCTCAACATCAGCGCTGTAAAAGGAAAGACAATAAACCTCAGCGACTTTCCTTTAGACAAGCTTAAACAAATAAACGGCATCGATTACGTCTTCCCAACCATAACAGAAGACGTGCTGTTCAAGAACTCCAACAAACAGCAGATAGGTCAAGCAAAAGGCGTCCCTCAGGATTATAACAAAATTAACAGAGTGAGAGGGACAATCCTAAACGACACCACTTTCGATGTAAGATACAATAATATCAACTACGGCATTCCTGGAGCAGGAATGGCTTACTTCCTGGGAATCAATGTTTACCAACCATACTCTTCCATCCAGGTTTACGTCCCTAAAAGAGGCAATGCCTCTTCTTTCAATCTTGAAAACAGTTTCAACAGCTCCAAACTCGTCGTCACAAACGTATTCTCAACTCAGCAGGAAATTGACGAGCGTCTAGTCCTCGCTCCTCTTGAATGGCTCGCTGACTTAACAGAATACGACAATCTTGTCACTGATATCGAAGTGTTTATCAATGACAAAAGTCTAAAGGCAAACGACAAAAGACAATTAAACCGCATCAAGAAAGAGATTAAAGATATTCTTGGAGATGACTATAAAGTCTACGACCAATATGAACAGCAGGAGACTTTATATAAAATGATGAAAGCCGAGAAACTCGCTGTCTATCTTATCCTTACTTTCATCTTGATAATGGCGACATTCAATGTCATCGGCACTTTGAGCATGTTGATAATCGATAAAAACAAAGACATCACCTTGCTCAAAGCGATGGGCGGCGACAACACCTTAATCAAAAAGATTTTCATCAACGAAGGACTTCTCATTTCCGTCGTCGGTGGAATATTAGGATTGTTATTAGGAATAGCTGCCGTTTTGGTGCAGCAATATTTCGGCATTATACGACTCGGCAATGGCGATGGCAGCTACATCATAGAAGCATATCCCGTTGCATTACAATTCGCCGATATTGTATTGGTATTCATAACAATAACGATTATCGGCAGTTTTGCAGCATTCTTCACCGCCAATAAATCAATCAAGAAAATACAAGACGTTTCGCTTAATGCGAGATAATTAAAGACACAGAGTCTCAGAGACGCAAAGACGCAGAGATAACTTTGCGTCTTTGTGTCTTTGCGTCTTTGCGTCTTTATATCATTGCGTCTTCAACATCTTTGTCAACTCAATGAATTCTTGAACTGAGAGTTGTTCTGGACGTTTGTTGAAAATTTCGTCGGCGATAATTTCCTGAGGTATTAAGCTTCTCAACGAATTACGCATTGTCTTTCTTCTTTGGTTGAAAGCTTGTTTCACCACTGTTACAAACAACTTCTCGTCACAATCCAACTGACTTACGTCGTTACGTCTCATTCTGATGACTGCCGACTTCACCTTTGGTGGAGGATTGAAAACGTTTTCATGAACGGTGAACAGATATTCAATGTCATACCAAGCCTGAAGCAATACGCTCAAGATTCCGTAAGTCTTGCTTCCTGGACCAGCAGCGATGCGTTCAGCGACTTCCTTCTGTATCATACCGACAACTTCGTCAACCTCATTGCGATATTTCAAGACCTGGAAGAAAATCTGACTGCTGATATTATAAGGGAAATTACCTATCACACCGATTTTCTCATTAGCGAACTTGCTCAAATCTGTTCTCAAGAAATCGCCGTGGATAAGGTTGTCGCCCAACTGCGGATAAACATTTTTAAGATATTCTATCGATTCAGTATCAATCTCTACAACACGAAGTTTGTCGAGATTGTCTTGAATGAGATATTGAGTAAGCACGCCCATACCAGCACCTACTTCCACAATAACGTTAACATCTTTTGACATTGAATCGACGATTTTTCTTGCGATATTCAAATCGACGAGGAAATGCTGACCTAAAGCCTTCTTTGGTCTGACCAAGTTATTATATTGATTCTGTTCCATATTCTAATTTATTTTAATTCCTAATTCTTCTATAAGCATTACGAGCCTGCGCCACATAAACGCTCGCAGTGTATTCGTCTATGATTTTGGCGTAACACTCCATCGCTTCTTCTTTTTTATTCAGATATCTTTCCAATAAAATAGCGTCTTCCAACAATGCCTTGTCTGCAATATAACTGTCAGCATATCCTTGATATACACGCTTATACAGACTATCAGCAAGTTCATAATCCTTATTTTCCATTGCTATATAAGCCTTACGAGTTAAAAGATAAGGCATGCTCACCTCATTAGGATTGTAAATATTCACCGAATCGAGCATTTGATTTGCTAGTTCGTAGCGTTTCTGGTAAATATAATAATCCGCTTTGGCTATACGCTGCAAAGCGATAGTGTCATATTCCAAATTATCGGTTATGAGCAGCGACAATGTCATAGCATCGTTCGCAATAAGCTTGGAAGTGGCTGATTTCAAAATATTCAACACTGCCAACGACCAGTCGAACTCTCCCATATAATAACGGAGCTGCGCATTCTTAAAACGTGCCTCATGTCCGATAGGCTCCTCCTTCATCGATTTATCAACCTGACTGTAAAGCAATGTCGCTTCCCACATCTCACCTTTATATAGATATACATCGGCAAGTGTCATTTTGACTTTCGCCTTGCTATATTTTGAAAGATTATATTCCAAAACATTGTTTAACAAATCTATTGCTTTATCATATTCATCAAGTCTGAATGTCAGGATTTCAGACCTAATAATTAATATAGGTATAGTCTTATCTGATATTGTAAGTTCTTCACATTCCGACTCAATACGCTTTTCAAAGACAGAATAAAACTCTCTATCATAATTTTCTGCAAGAGACTTAACATATTGAACCTCTGTAAGTCCAACGACAGCTTCAGGATAATATGCGCCTTCATTAGATTTCTTCACAAGATATTCGTATGCATTTATTGCGATATCATATTGTTCGTTATCACGAGCTATTCTTGCAAGATAAATGATATCAAATTCTCTATCATTGAAACGTTTATCTAGAGCAATCTCCTGATTAAGAGCTATCTCATAATCTTTCATCTGAAGAGAAAACCACACGAGCAATTCGGCAAACATCATGTTTTCTGGATTATCCTGAGTCTTTTTCAAGAATGCCATACGCATCTCTTCAATGACAGAGCCATCAACATCGTATCGCATCATAAAAGAAAATCTTGATTTAATGAGGTCGTAATCATCAGGATCCACTTCTAACTGAAGCAGATAGTTCTCTATCGACTTCTCAAAGTTCATCATGGAGTTGTATGTGAGAGCCTTCTCCATATAGAACTTATAGTTTATAAACTTTGACTCCGAGCCTCTTTCATACAAGATGATAGCGTATTCATCGAGGTCACGGCTGCGCATAGTGTTAGCCACCTGAACAAAGACATTCTTATCTTCAGGCAAGTCGTTTATCAACTTTTTAAGATATTTATCTGCTTTTTCTGTCTCGTTATTCTTTATATAAATGAATGCCAAAGAAATCTGAGCCTTCCATTTATTTGTGGTGTTGTCTTTCTTTATGAACGTTTTAAGGATTTTCTCGGCATCATCATAATTTTCCAAGAAAAGCAGACACTCTACATATTGAGAGAAATAATGATAATTATTATAAGAAGTATAAAGCTTAAGATACAAATCTGCGGCTTTATCGTATTCTTTATTATTGTAGAAACTACGTGCAAGCTGCTCATCCACCTGACGTTGCGATTGCGTATTTTGAGACTGATGCATCCCTCTTGATGGCAGAGGCACCTGAGCAGAAGCTGATGATGCCACTAGCAACAAGAAAGACATAACGAAAAACAATCGCAGAGCTTTTCTCATCGTAGCTTATTGTTTTTCAATAGTTTTAATAAATTCACTTTGTTTTTCGAAGCGGTCAATGAAATAATCCAATTTTGCTTCTAAGGTTTTAGCTGCTGTTTCTTCAGATGTAAGATATTCATCTCTTTTCGTTTCATCATAAAGACCTTTAGCGATATCATCTTTAAGGTCATTGATTTGAGAATAAGAATATTCAATATCTCGTTCTATCGCGACACGTTCATCTTCATATTGTTGAAGATAAGCGCGAAGAAGCTGCATCTCTGGTTTAGGGTTATTGTTCTCTCTCAGGAATTTATCGAAATTAGCACATTCTTCAACAAGCTTGTTAAATGCCATTTCTGCTTTTTCCTGTTTCTTCTCGATTTTATCGAGTTGTTTTGTCAACGCATTAATACGTTTCATTGATGGCTCAGTGCAAGCCATCAATGAAAACAATATCAATATTATGCTTAATTTACTTAATAATTTCAAAGCCTGTGTATTTTTGGAGTGCCTTAGGAACTCTGATTCCTTCTTCGCACTGGTTATTTTCCAACAATGCAGCAACGATACGTGGCAATGCGAGAGCGCTGCCATTCAATGTGTGGACGAGACGGATGTTACCATCTTTATCTTTGAAACGAAGTTTCATTCTGTTAGCCTGGAATGTCTCGAAGTTAGAAACAGAACTTACTTCAAGCCATAACTCTTGAGCAGCTGACCATACTTCGTAGTCGTAAGTCATTGCTGATGTGAAACTCATGTCGCCACCGCAGAGACGTAACACTCTGAAAGGAAGTTCGAGTTTGCGTAATAAGTTAGCGACGTGTTCTTTCATTGCTTCCAATCTTTCGTATGATGTGTCAGGATGTGCTATTTCCACGATTTCAACTTTGTCGAATTGGTGCAATCTGTTGAGACCGCGTACTGTCTTGCCCCATGAACCAGCTTCACGGCGGAAGCAGTTAGAGTAAGCCACGTTTCTCAAAGGAAGTTGATTTTCTTGAACAATCTTATCGCGGAAGATATTTGTGACAGGTACTTCAGCTGTTGGGATGAGATACATATTATCCAATGGCACTGCATACATCTGAGCTTCTTTATCAGGAAGCTGACCTGTTGCGTATGCTGATGCTTCGTTGACGAGGATAGGTGGTTGGATTTCGTAGTATCCTGCTGCTATTGCTTCATCGAGGAAGAAATTGATGAGTGCGCGTTGCAATCTTGCGCCTGCACCTTTATAGAATGGGAAACCAGCACCTGTGACTTTATTACCAAGTTCAAAGTCAGCGAGTTGGTATTTGTTAAGCAAATCCCAATGTGGAACTGCGCCTTCATAAAGCTTTGGCATTTCGCCTTCTTGGTTTACTATCAAGTTGTCGGCTGCTGTCTTGCCGCAAGGAACTTCGAGGTTTGGCGTATTAGGAATCTCGACGAGCTTGTTTTGAAGCTGTGTCTTGATTTCTTCAGCACGTTCAGCGAGGACTTTTGTCTTTTCCTTAAGCTCTGTATTTCTTTGTTTGAGCGCGTTAGCTTCGTCAGCTTTGCCTTGTTTATAGAGTTCGCCAATTTTTTTAGCGAGCATATTGGCTTCAGCGAGAGCCTCGTCATTTTCTTGTTGTACAGCGCGACGTTCGTCGTCGAGTTGCAACACTTCGTCCAATAATTCAAAGCGAGTAAAATTCTTTATACTCAAGCGTTTGATAACTTCTTCTTTATGTTCTCTTATGTAAGATACTACTAACATGGTGATTTATATTTTGCTTACAAAGATAATAAAAAGACTAAAGGCGAAAGACTAAAGGCTAAAGTTTTTTTTACAAGACATTCAGAACCTCAGAAGAACTTTGAACTCTGAACTCTGAACCTTTTTTAGTGATGGAGTAATGAAGTGATGTGAAAATTCCTGAATTCCTGAAATCCTCCATCCACGAAACCACACGAAACTACACGAAATGTTTTTTCTGTGAAAACCACATCACCCCAACAACTTGTAGTCATGTAGTCTTGTTGACTTGTAGTCTTCTTTCTTTGGGCGTTCCGGCTCCGCTTCGCTCTGCCGTCGGGCTTTCCGCTATATCTTTGCTCGCTCCGCTCGCAAAGGATGCCGCTCCAATCCCTAACGCAAAGCTACTGCAATAAAAAAATCCCGAACTTCAATTGAAATTCGGGATTTTCTTTCTGTCTCGTTTTATGTTAACGATTATTCAGTGATTTCAGCTTCAACTGGGATAACTGAAACGTATGAACGATCGTCTCTTCTCTTACGGAATTCAACGATACCGTCTGTGAGTGCGTAAAGAGTATGGTCTTTACCGCAACCTACGTTTTCACCTGGATTGTGTTTTGTACCACGTTGACGGACGATGATGTTACCAGCGATAACAGCTTGACCACCGTAAACTTTCACGCCCAAACGTTTACTTTGGGATTCACGACCGTTTGATGAACTACCAACACCTTTTTTATGTGCCATAATCTAAATTTTTTCAGGTTTGTTATTCAGTAATATTTTCAATCATGATCTTTGTCAAGTCTTGACGATGACCATTTAATTTTTGATAACCTTTTCTTCTTTTCTTTTTGAAAACAAGAACTTTGTCACCTCTGAGATGCTCAACAATCTTAGCATCAACTTTAGCACCTTGGAGGACGGGGGTGCCTACCCTTGTGTTGCCTTCATTTTCGATCAACAACACCTTGTCGAATGTGATTGTTCCTTCGACTTCACCATTCAAGCGGTTGCAAAAGATTTGGTCACCTTTGCTAACTTTGAATTGTTGCCCTGCGATTTCTACAATTGCGTACATTTTTTAAATTTAAGTTGAAATTAATTTCTAATTTTTCGGACTGCAAAAGTACACTTTTTTTCAATACAAAATCAAGGAGATGAAAAATATTTTTTAAACTTTGGCTATTGGCTGTTGAACTAAGAACTTTAAACTAAAGTTTTAAAAAAGTTCAAAAGCCTTAGTTCAAAAGCCTTAGTTTTTTTTTCAAACACCTTATAATATAAAGCATATTTTTATTACCTTTGCGGAATTGTAGTAAAAACTAAGATCTACATAATTTGCAAATTTATAAAAAACATATACCATGGTTGTATTCTTCGAAAACAAACAGCGAAACATCATCGCTTTAGAATGTCAAGAACGTTTAAATCAAGAATCAATTGCCAAACTCGTATGGTTGTTTGGTGAAGCAAAACAATTGCTGACTCCTACCATTGAAGGTCATTTCTTCGGCCCACGCAAGGAAATGATCACTCCTTGGAGTACCAATGCTGTTGAAATAACACAAAACATGAGCATCAGCGGAATCACTCGTATTGAAGAGTTCATCCCTGTAGCTGCCGACGACAACAGCTTCGACCCTATGCTTCAGGCAAAATATAACAACTTAGACCAAAACTTATTCTTCATCGATCGCAAGCCAGAAGCTATCAAGAACATCGACGATATCGAGGCTTACAACATACAAGAAGGTTTGGCTTTAAGTGAAGAAGAAATCTCATATCTCAAGAGCATCAGAGAAAAGATTGGCCGTCCTCTCACCGACAGCGAAGTCTATGGTTTCGCACAAGTCAACTCAGAGCACTGCCGTCATAAAATCTTCGGCGGAACTTTCATCATCGATGGAAAAGAAATGCCAGACGCTCTCTTCGCTCTCATCAAGAAGACTTCAAAAGAAAATCCTAACAGATTAGTATCAGCATACAAAGACAATGTCGCTTTCATCTTAGGTCCTAAAGTTGAACAATTCGCTCCTAAGACACAGCATCAAGCTGACTTCTTCCAAGTGAAAGATATCGACACTGTCATCTCTTTGAAAGCAGAGACACACAACTTCCCTACTACTGTTGAACCTTTCAACGGTGCTGCAACAGGTGGCGGCGGTGAAATCCGCGACCGTCTCGCTGGCGGTAAAGGCAGTATTCCTTTGGCAGGTACCGCTGTCTATATGACATCATATCCTCGCACAGAAGAAAACCGCGAATGGGAACAAGGCTTCGAAGAACGTAAATGGTTATACCAAGACCCAGCCGACATCCTCATCAAGGCTTCTAACGGAGCTTCCGACTTCGGCAACAAATTCGGACAACCTTTAATTAATGGTAGTCTCCTCACCTTCGAACATCAAGAAGAAAACAAAGAATTCGGTTTCGATAAAGTCATCATGCTTGCCGGCGGTATCGGCTTCGCAAGAAAAGAAGACAGCATCAAGGAAGATCCAGAACCAGGCGACCTCATCATCGTTTTAGGCGGCGACAACTACCGCATCGGTATGGGCGGCGGCGCTGTTTCAAGTGTCGACACAGGACAATTCAGCAACGCTATCGAGCTTAACGCTGTTCAACGCGCTAACCCTGAAATGCAAAAACGCGTCGCTAACGTAGTACGTGCTATGACAGAATGTGGCAACAACCCTATCCGTTCTATCCACGACCACGGCGCTGGCGGTCACCTCAACTGCCTCTCAGAACTCATTGACAAGAGCGGCGGCGTCATCAACGTGGCTAACCTCCCTGTCGGCGACCCAACATTGTCAGACAAAGAAATCATCGGCAACGAGTCACAAGAGAGAATGGGTCTCCTCGTAAATAAAAACGATACTGAAATCATCAAGCAGACAGCTCTCAGAGAACGCGCTCCTTACTTCCAAGTAGGTGAAGCTACCGATGACCAACGTTTGCGTTTCATCAGAGAAGACGGCAACAACGCCATCGACCTCAGCTTAGGCGATTTCTTCGGAAGCACTCCTAAGACTGTCTTATACGACACAGACAAACCATATCAATTCAACGATATAGAATATAAGAAAGAACAATTCAACAAATATCTCGAACAAGTGCTTCAACTCGAAGCTGTCGCTTGTAAAGATTGGTTGACAAATAAAGTTGACCGTTCTGTAACAGGACGCGTAGCTTTACAACAATGTGCAGGTGCAATACAACTTCCTCTCAACAACTTAGGTATTAGCGCATTGGACTACCAAGGCGTCAAAGGTATCGGCACAGCACTCGGTCACTCACCAGTAGCAGCTCTCGCTGACCCAGCTAAAGGCTCACGCCTCGCAGTGGCAGAATCACTCACCAACGTCATCTGGGCTCCTATAGAAGAAAACCTCAAAGGCATCTCATTAAGCGCCAACTGGATGTGGCCTGCTAAGAACGAAGGCGAAAACGCTCGTCTCTATAAAGCAGTCAAAGCATTGAGCGACTTCTGTATCGAATTGGGCATCAACGTACCAACAGGTAAAGACTCATTGTCAATGACACAGAAATATCCTAACGGACAAAAAGTCTTGTCTCCAGGCACAGTGATAGTAACAGCTGTCGGCGAAGTATCTAACATCCGCAAGACTATCAAACCTGTCGCTTCAACCGACAACGCAACAGAATTGCTTTATGTTGACTTCTCAAAAGGCGCATTCGAATTGGGTGGTAGCAGCTTGGCTCAAGTATTGGATAAGATTGGCAACAACGCTCCTGACGTTAAAGACGCTGCTTACTTCAAGAACTGCTTCAACACAATTCAAAAACTCATCGAAGAAGGTCTCATCGTTGCAGGTCACGACGTATCAGCAGGTGGTTTGATTACTACATTATTAGAAATGACATTCGCTAACTGCGAAGGCGGTCTCAACATCGACTTGTCAGCATTCAACAACAACGACCTCATTTCTGTAGCATTCAGCGAACAACCAGCTGTCGTTATCCAAATCAACGACGCTAAGGCAAAAGAAATCCTTGCAAACAATAATATAGACTTCGTTGTCATCGGCAAGCCACAAGACAAACGTGAAATCACATTGACAAAAGACAACGAGACATATAACTTAGACATCAACACATTGCGCGATGTTTGGTACAAGAGCTCATATCTCTTAGACATCAGACAGACTGGCAAGGCAAAGGCAACAGAACGTTTCGAAAATTACAAGAAACAAGACTTACGCTACGACTTCAGTTCTAAGTTCACTGGCAAGGCTGCAGATTTAGGCATCGACATGCACAGAAGAGAAGCATCTGGCGTCAAGGCTGCTATCATCAGAGAGAAAGGTGTTAACGGCGACCGTGAAATGGCTTACGCTTTATACCTCGCAGGTTTCGACGTAAAAGACGTTCACACAACAGACCTCATCAACGGTAAAGAAGACCTCAGCGATGTCAATATGATTGTCTTCGTCGGTGGTTTCTCTAACTCTGACGTATGCGGTTCTGCTAAAGGTTGGGCTGGCGCTCTCCTCTATAACGAAAAAGCACGTACAGCAATCGAAAACTTCTACGCTCGTAAAGACACCCTCAGCTTGGGCGTATGTAACGGTTGCCAACTCATGACAGCACTCGGTCTCGTTTATCCAGACCACGAAGAACATCCTGTCATGTTACACAACGACTCACACAAGTTCGAATCTAACTTCATCAATGTTGACATCAACCACAGCAACAGCATTATGTTGTCATCACTCGCAGGACGCCGCTTAGGTGTTTGGATTGCTCACGGTGAAGGTAAGTTCAACTTCCCATATTATAAAGACAAATACAACATCGCTATGAGTTACAGCTTCGGTGATTACCCAGGCAACCCTAACGGCAGCGACTGGAACGTAGCAGCTATCTGCTCTAACGACGGTCGTCACCTCGCCATGATGCCTCACATCGAACGCGCTTTCTTGCCATGGCAATGGCCATACTATCCAGAAAACAGAAAGAACGACGAAGTAACTCCTTGGATTGAAGCATTCGTCAACGCACTCAATTGGATTAAACAACAATAACAATTATGAACAAATCGGAAAAATTAAATATTCAAGGCAGACCTGACGTCCCTCCAAGACTGTTCGACTTATTGCCACGTTATGTAGAGAAATACGGTTATAAAGACAACCTCTTCGCTGGAAAAGTTAACGGACAATGGGTTAAATATAACGGAGAGAAATTCTGCGAGATGACCGACTCCATCAGCTACGGCTTGTTGAAGTTGGGCGTCAAGAGAGGCGACCGCATCGCATTGGTAGCTACCAACGCACCGGAATGGAATATGATAGACTTCGCTATCCAACAAGTTGGAGCTATATGCGTGCCAATCTATCCTACCGTCAGTCATGCCGACTATGAACATATCTTTAAACATTCCGAGGCAAGCATAGTTTTCGTTACAAATAGCAACTTATATAATAAGGTGTCGGACATCATCGCTTCGACACCTTCTATCAAAGAAACATTTCTCATCAAACCTGTCGAAGGATTGAAGTCGTTGCAAGAACTCATCGACTTGGGGAATGATAATAAAGATGTTGAAGCTCTCGAAGCTGCTAAGGCACAGGTGCAAAACGGCGACATCGCTACCATCATCTACACCTCCGGCACAATGGGCACACCTAAAGGCGTAATGCTCACACACCGCAACATCTTGTCAATCATAGAATATCTCTGCCCTCTCTACCCTATCAACGAAACACACGACGCAATAAGTTATCTGCCTCTCTCTCACATCTATGAAAGAGCTGTGCAATATTGCCACGTTTATCTTGGCGTAAGCACTTATTATGTCGATAACCTCGGTGCCATCGTTGACACCATGGCTGAGATAAAACCGCAGCACTTCTCATCAGTGCCTCGTCTCATCGAGAAGGTTTATCACACCATCGTACGCAAAGGACGTAAACTCAAAGGCATCAAGAAGACCATATTCTTCTGGGCTTTGAACCTCGCAGAACGTTATGACGAAACCAAGAAACACAATGGCTGGTTCTATCGTCAACAACTTAAGATAGCCGACAAACTCGTCTTCAAAGAATGGAGAAAAGTATTCGGCAACAAACTCGAACTCATCATCTCTGGCGGCGCTGCTATCCAGCCACGTCTTGTCAAAATCTTCACAGCAATAGGAATACAACTTTCTGAAGGTTACGGCTTGACAGAGACATCACCAGTTATCGCGACAAACAGTCTAACTTTAGGCAAGCTCAAAGCTGGCACTGTTGGCGTCGTGATGGACAACCAAGAAGTAGTGATAGCAGAAAACGGCGAAATCCTCGTGAAAGGACCTAACGTAATGCTCGGTTATTACAAAGACGAAGAAAGAACCAAAGAAGTCATAGACGAAAACGGATACTTCCACACAGGCGACAAAGGCTGCTTCGACGAAGACGGCCTCCTCAAAATCACAGGTCGTATCAAAGAAATCTTCAAGACTTCAATGGGTAAATACATCAGCCCTGTGCTCATCGAAAACAAGATTAAAGAATCACCATTCATCGGCGAACTATTAGTCATAGGTGAAGGCCAGAAGTTCGCAGCAGCTCTCATCTATCCTAACTTCGAACATCTTAAGTCATGGTGCAAAATCAAGAATATACCTTACACCAATGATGAAGAGATGATAAAGAACAAAGACGTCATCATGCGTTATAGAAAAGAGATAGAGAAATACAACGCTGACTTAGGTGACTACGAACAAGTTAAAAAGTTCGAACTCATATCTAAAGAATGGACTATCGAGTCAGGAGAAATGACAGCAAGTTTGAAACCACGTCGTAGCAAGATCATGCAAAACTACGCCGACTTGGTTGAAAAGATTTATGCTGAATAAAGACTACAAGTCAACAAGACTACAAGATAGGGCGCTGCTGTTAAAGTGGCGCTCTTTTTTTTAGGAATTCAGGGTGGTTGGTGCCTGTTAAAAAACCATACGGGTCAGTAACTCCATAATAATCTTGAGCAAGTTTTCTTAATTTTGGTATTGCTATTCCAGTATTTATTTGTACATTTGCAATGTCATTCGTTTGAGAAGGCTTAGTGAACCTTTGAGTTCCTCTTATAGAGTTCAGACGAGTGACTTTTTTATTTTTATCATCCTCCATAATATCAATCTGCACTATTAAAAATCATCAATTATATCTGATAATTTATCAGAATCAAACTTTACATCAATACTCTTAAATACAGAAATATTTTATCGAAAACGGAATTATGTATTCTGTTTCATATTTTATTTCCATTGGTTTTTGATTCAGCAAAATTAATATTTCATTTTCATATAAAAAAGTTAAAAAATGTTAATTTTGAATCTATATCATTCCGAATTTCTGAATTTCTGAGATTTTAAAAAAAGTTCAACAGCCTTAGCTCAAAAAACAACTCCTAACTAAAAAAACTTGTAGTCTTGTGGTCTTGTAGTCTTTTTTAATATCTTTGTAAACAAATACTCTTGTTTATGAAAAGACTCTTCTGCATAATATCAATTATCTCTTTCTTTATGTTGTTTTCTATTTCATGCTCGAGGAATGCAAATCAAGATTTAATGGAAAGATTAGAGAAAGCTCAATCTTATAATAGCGAGGCTGTTGGCTTATATAAAAGCGACAGTTTAGAACAATCTTTATATAAGTTCATTGATGCCCTTAGTTTGATAGAAACATTGCCTGAAGATATGACAGAAGAAGAAAAGCATTTGGCTTCTAAGGTGTACAATAATATCAACCACATTTTTATATCCGTATATGACTACCATTTTGACGCTCTATCAGCAAAAAGAGCTCTTCATTATCAAAAAATCGCCAATGAGATAGATAGTATTATTTTTCCTTCAGTGTGCTTAGCAATGGCTAGCTCATTCACGTCTGAAACAGAAGCTGATTCTGTAATGCTTTATCTTAAAATGGCCGAACCTTATCTTGATACCATTAACGACATCGGGAGGTATATTATGGCTCAACATTTATTATCTACAGTATATTATAATCAAGGAAAATTTGATTCGTGTTTTCAGGTGTGTCGTAATATGATTGCATTCAAATGCAGACGTGGATTGGAAGCCAAAAGAGACTCCATGACATTAGGAATACAGATGTTTCATTCGCCTTACATGCTTCAGTCAAAACCATATTTGTTAAAAGTGCTTGAATATGAGACAAGATATGATATAATAGGTTCGATAATGCTGTTACTGGAAAAAATATATGAATATGAAAACAATCAAGACAGCGTGAATTTCTGTCGTAAATATTATGGAGCATCTATTGAATCAAAAATAAAAAGAGATGACAATAAAGACGATCTAACCAAGATATACGAAATTTATGCAGAGAAACGGGATGCTAAAATCAATGAATTGCGCGAACTGAAAAAGACAAAAAAGAAAATATCATTGATATTAATAGCAATTGTAATATCAATGTCGGTTTTGTATTTCATTTTCAGAAGAAACAGTATGAAACTCAACAAACAGTCAGAACACTATAATAACATCATAGCAGACATAGAGTTCAAACATTCAATAGTGGATGGCAGGATAAAGAAGATGAATGTAGAACTACGCAAAAAGGAAGATATCATTAAGTCTAAGGAAATAGAACTTGATGAGATGAAGCAAAAAATAGAGAGAATTGAAAATTCTCCTAATATTCCTAATATCGAATCTTATTATAAATCTGATATATGCCGTAAAATCGTCAACAGAAAAGCCACCGACTTCTCTGCCCTAACCAACGAAGATTTTGCATTGCTGATACAAGCAGCCGACAAGCATCTCAATAATATCACAACGAGACTGAAAGAGAAATATCCGAAAATAAACAAAGAAGATTTATATTATATATGCCTGATTCTGCTCAACACAGATGAAAACAAATTGCAATATTTAATAAACAAAAACCGTAAAACTATTTGGTATAGACTCAGCAAAATCAGAAATATGTTTGAATTGGAAAACAATGATGACATTTTAATCTATATAATAGAAAATTTCATCAATTAAAAAGTATAATCAATAGAGGTATATTAAAGCTAAGTTGTTATCAATCAATTATAAAAAAATATTTTACCACAAAATGTAACATAATTTTTCAAAGTTGTATTTATGGAAAACGTATTTTTGTTCTATAAAATAATCACGACTTATGAAAAAGACTTTACTATTCATTTCAATTATGTTGATTGCATCTGTCTTGAAATCACAAGACGACATAGATGCAGGCTGGTATCTTTTCCCTGACAGCACATATAATAATGACGTATTGGGAATTACGCATTTGATAGAGACAAAAGATGGCAACTACATAACATCTATGTATGACTATTCGAATTATTATAAATCCCAAGACGATGCGACTATATTTGAAATTAATTCGGACGGTGTTATTTTAAATGAGATTAAAGTTGATATTGATGATAGTTATAGATTAAATGACATTGTTTATGATATACAGAATGACACAGTAAATGTTTTAATGCACTGTATTGGTATTCATCGCAATTGTGCCATGATGTTGCATTCATATCTTTTGCCAGACTTTACATTGACGGAGCATAGACAAATATGGTCAGCTGATTTTGAAAAACCGATGACGACTACTAAATTGGGAAGTTTTAGTCCATTGATTGACAATGAAGGCAATAGAACTATATCTTACACATATTCCAGCGAGGTGATTTCCAATGTAAGACCTCCATACGGAAAAATCCTTTTCTTAAAATTAGACGCCTCTTGTAATGTAATATTGGAAAAATGGTTGGATTGTGCTGAATTGAATTATGATTACATGAGTATGGTATGCTATACATTTAATGAAGATACCACCAATTATAATGTGATGACACAAATAGACAAGTCCCCGTGGAATTGCCAATATGTTCTTGACAATGAATTCAATCTTATAGATACACTATATTATGAAAAAGAAAGTGCAATGAATTACTGGGAATTTTCGGGTCAGCAAGCATATAGTCAAAATCCTAATAATGGAAAAATATACTGCATGGCAGATGTCGCTCACCCAGAGATGATGTATGAACTTGCCGTATTTATGCTTGATAAGACAAATATGAAAGTTAAAATGATGAGATGTACAGATACTCCAGATAATATATGTAATACCACAGGACTGGGTAATTACTTAGCCTATTCAAAAAACGGTGATATTTATGGAATGGGAATTTATGATTTTGATTATTTTACGAATAATCCTAATTATGAATGCAAATTATACATAGTAAAATTTAACGAAAATCTTAAGAAAATAAATGAATGGTATTATGAGATTGAGAAAGAGTATATGCATCATTTTGATCATATTTATTGCACGGAATCTGATGACATTATTGTGACAGGATATGTTGTAAACAACGATACCAATTATCCTTGTATTGTCAAATTTCCCGCATCAGCATTTAATCATGACAATATAGAAGAAGCACACGCTCATGGTCTGCATCTTGCTGTCGCTTATCCAAATCCTGGCGGCGATATATTGAATATCAGAACTGGTTTGCGCAATGCTGTTTTATCAGTCTATGATATCCAAGGAAGAAAAATCCACGAACAGGAAATAACAGACGATGTCACTTCAGTAGATGCTTCTAAATGGCAAAGTGGAACCTACATCTGGAAATTAGGAATTAGGAATGAGGAATTAGGAATGAAGGAAGTGGAGAGCGGGAAATGGGTTAAATGAAGAACTTTAGAATTCTAGAATTTTAGAGTTCTAAAGTTCTAGAATTCTCCCTTGCGTTAGGGATTGGAGCGGCATCCTTTTGAAGCGAAGCGGAAAAAGATATAGCAGAAAGCCCGACGGCAGAGCCGGAACGCCCAAAGAAAGAAGACTACAAGTCAACAAGACTACATGACTACAAGTTGTTGGGATGATGTGGTTTTCACAGAAAAAACGTTTCGTGTAGTTTCGTGTGGTTTCGTGGATGGAGGATTTTAGGAATTCAGGAATTTGGGGTTTAGAGGGACAGAGGGATTAGAGGTTGATTTCGAGGTGACAAGAGCGCATGTAGAGACGTCACCCCTGTGGCGTCTTTTAAATTGGGGAATAGAGTTTTTTCAACGGAAAAACATTTTCGTGTAGTTTCGTGTGGTTTCGTGGATGGAGGATTTCAGGGTTGAGGAATTCAGGATTTTTTCACATCACTTCATTACTAAAAAGGTTCAGAGTTCAGAGTTTAGAGTTTAGAGTTCAAAGTTCTTCTGAGGTTTTGAGTTTCTGAGTTTCTTATGTTTAAGCTGTCATCAGTTTATACAGCATCTCTCTGTAGAGTTCTTTCTGTGAGGTATCACCGGTATTATATCCTTTTGATTTGAGATCGTATTCGCGAAGCACCTCAATGCATCTCATGCATGCCACCCATGAATAATTACGTGCTGCCTCTAAATAATCATTGACAAAAAACGGATTAACGCCAAGCATCGTCGCCAATGTGTTTTTGCTTTTGTCTTTAGAATAATGAAGTTTCAGTAATTTAGTATAATATCCATAAAGAACCACAATGGTCATGAAGATCGGATTGTCGTTAGGATTGTCACCGAAATAATTGATAATCTGATTTGCCTTAAGGAAATCTTTTGCACCTATTGCTTTCTGAAGTTCGAAGACGTTAAAGTCTTTCGATATACCTATATTATATTCTACGTCGGCATCGTCGATACGTTTTGAAGGAGGCAGCGCCACCATCAGTTTCTCGAGTTCGTTTCTCACCTTATGGAGGTCGTTGCCCAGGAAGTCGGCTATCATCTGAGCTGCCTTAGGCGTGATGTTATATTTCTTTGAAGCAAGATATTTCACAATCCATTCAGGGATGTTGTTGTCGTAAAGTTTCTTCGACTCGAACAACACACCTTTTTTATCGATATATTTCGCCAGAGCCTTACGCTTGTCGAGTTTCTTGTATTTATAATTAATGACTAAAATAGTTGTTGAAGGAAGTTTGTCGAGATATTCTGAGAGACTCTCAATATCCTTTACATTCTGAGCTTCCTTGACGATAACGACCAGATAATCGCCCATCATAGGAAAAGCACGCGCCTGACTCATAATGTCTTTAGCAGTGACATCACTACCATAAAGAATCACCTGGTTGAAAGAGCGTTCCGCCTCATCAAGTATGTTGTTTTCCAATTCATCGCTGATAGTATCGATGAAGAAAGGCTCTTCGCCCATCAGAAAATAAATAGGATGAAACTCCCTTTTCTTAATATCCGACAAAATCTGTTCGTAAGTCATAATTATAAACGTTTGTGCAAAGATAAGAAATGTCTAAAGACTAATGTCCAAAGACTAATGGTTTTTTATGTAATAGAACAAAAAAACATTTGACTTTTGTCTTTTGTCATTAGTCATTATTTTTAACTTTGCAAAAATTTTAAATTATGTCGATATTATTTGAAAGTTTAGTCTTCGGTCCTATAAGCAGCCGTCGTTTAGGAAAGTCGTTAGGCGTTAACTTAATGCCTGAGATTGGCAAGATTTGTTCATTCGATTGCATCTATTGCGAATGCGGATGGAATCCTGAAAAGAAACAAATCAGCAAGTTACCAAAGAAAGAGGTTTATGAAACCACTTTGGAAGAGCGACTTAAAGAATTAGTCGGAACAGAGATGGAACCCGATAGCATCACATTTTCAGGCAATGGAGAGCCAACCTTGCATCCCGACTTCGCCGAGATTATTGACATAACCATAAGGCTAAGAGACTTATACATCCCGAATGCAAAAATAAGCGTCCTTACAAACGGAACGATGCTGCATAAGAAAGAGATTTTCGACGCCATTTCAAAGGTTGACAACAACATCATCAAGATTGACGGCGGCACTTACGAGACAATAAAAGCCATCAACAAACCAAACGTCGATTTCGATTTAGAAAAATATATCAACACACTTCTGGAATTCAAAGGCGACTTGGTCATACAGACATGTTTCTTAAGAGGAGAACATAATGGAGTGAAGATTGACAACACCTCTGAAGAAGAACTCAATCTTTGGTATGAATTCATTAAAAAGATAAAACCTCGCAGCACAATGATTTATGCCATCGACAGAGAAACACCAGAAAAAAATCTCGAAAAGATAAGCTTAAAAGAATTGGAACAAATAGCCGAGCCATTAAGAAATCTTGGTTTCAAAATAGACTGTTACGGCAAATAAAGACAGACTAAAAAAAATGAAAAAAATGATTGTTTCAATTAAAAAAAACAGTAAATTTGCCAATCGAAAAAAAAATTTTAATCATGGATAAAAAATTCACAATTATCAACATCGCATTAGTTCTCGTTGCTATCTTTTTAGCATATAAAGTTTATGACAGTATCAGCCAACCTGTTAAATTTGAAAATGAGAAAAAAGCTCGCGAAATCAAAGTAGTTCAAAACCTTAAAGACATTAGAAGTACACAAGTATTGTTCAAACAAAGTTACAACAGATACACTGCAAACTTCGATTCATTGATTGAATACATCCGTACAGGCGAGTTACCAGTTGTTAACATCATCCCAGATCCAAACGACACAACATTTACAAAAACTATCAACGATACAGTTGGTTATGTTAAAGTTGCAGACTCATTATTCAGTGGCAGACATAACTTCAATGTTGAGACATTACGTTATATCCCATTCACAGATAACCAAGAATTCGAAATCCAAGCTGGTTACATCATGCGTGGTGGTATGAAAATCCCTGTATTCGAAGCTAAGGCTCCATACAACACATATTTGAACGGCCTCGACCCACAAAGAATCAGAAACACTAAAGCTCAACAAGAAGCTATCAACAAATACGCAGGTATGAAAGTCGGTTCTATGAACGAAGCTTCAATCGACGGTAACTGGGAAAACCTCTAATAACTTAATATGACTTCCTACCTATATCCATATATCCAGGAGTCTATTAATTTAAATAGTAAGTGTAAAGATAATTATATTTTGACCATCCAACACTCATTGGATGGTCTTTCTTTTGTTATCTTCGACACTGAAGAACAGAAATTCCTGAGCCTTAAACATTATCATCTGAATGAAAACAATATCCCATTGAGCGTCTTGATAACAGAACTTCAAGAAAAAGAACAATGGAATATCAACGATTTCAAAAGTGTTAAAATAGTTATAGATAACAACCTTAACACTTTCGTGCCTAAAGAATATTATCAGAAAGAACAGGAAGTCAACTATCTTTCATTGCTTAATATTAACAGTGATTCTTCTACTAATGCCGATTGTCTGACCAACGACATTTACAACATCTACCCTGTCTCGTCCGACATCGACAATGTATTGAAAATGTGTGATAAGATAAAGTTATATCACGCTTCAAGCATCAAGGTTGAGAGTCTCGTCAAAGAATTTTCAGAACGCATACAAGGAACAAGAGCATTCGTTAATGTTAAAAATAATTCATATGAGTTGACTATAATCAACGACACAAAACTCATATTCCACAATTATTTTAACTTCAACACCAAGGAAGACTTCTTGTACTTCATACTCTTCACCTTCGAACAGCTGAAGATAGACAACGAGACGATACCATTATACTTCATGGGACTGATAGAAGAAAAATCCGTCATCGTTGAGTTATGCTCACGATATATAAGAAACATCAGATTCTTCAACAGAAACAACAATCACAATTATATCAACGAATTAGATTCAATACCTTACTATTATTATTACATATTATATAGTTCTGTATCATGCGAATAATAAGAGGAAAACATCAAAGACGACAAATCACTGCTCCGAGCAATTTGCCTGTACGTCCAACGACCGACATGGCAAAGGAGAGTCTTTTTAACATTTTAGAAAATCACGTGGATTTTGAAGACATCATCGCGTTAGACCTTTTCGCAGGCACCGGCAACATCTCTTACGAATTGGTGTCAAGAGGCTGCCCACGCGTCACTGCAGTCGATGAGAACAACAACTGCATCAAGTTTATACGCGATACTGCCAACAAGTTGAACATGGAAGAGTTGCTTGCTATACGCTCCGACGTATTTCGTTTCATACCTATGCACAAGATGAAATACGACCTCATATTTGCCGACCCTCCATACGACAGTCAGCATTATGATTTACTCGTTAACTTAGTTTTAGAAAACAATCTGCTTAAAGAAGACGGTTTGTTTGTTGTTGAACACAACAAATTCCTCGACTTCAAAGACCATCCTCGCTTCGTGGAACAACGCAGATATGGCAAAGTAAATTTCAGTTTTTTCAAATAATTTCAAATAAGATAAAATCATGAAAACAAGATTATCATTATTATCATTATTGGCATTCGTATTGTTATCATTTAACATCAATGCACAAGATGTTGACGCACAAGACTTCGACGGCGCAAACTGTACAAGTATCATGGTTGGCAAAGACGCTACAACCGATGGTTCTGTCATAACATCACACACCTGCGACGGCATGTACCGCACATGGTTACGCTGGGAGAAAGCACAAGAACATGAAAAAGGCGCTACTCAAAAAATATACAGAGGAAGCATGCACACAAGAAATGCCAACGAGATTAAAGGTCTTGAATTGGCAGGTGAAATTCCACAAGCAGCTTACACTTATTCATACCTCAACACAGCATATCCTTGCTTGAATGAGAAACAATTAGCTATCGGTGAGACAACATTCTCAGGTCCTGACACATTGGTCAACCCAGAAGGCTTGTTCATGATTGAAGACTTGGAACGCATCGCTCTCCAACGCTGCGACAACGCAAGAGACGCCATCAGACTCATCGCTGAACTCATCAAAGAATACGGTTATGGCGACGGTGGCGAATGTATCACAATAGCCGACCCTAACGAAGTATGGTGCATGGAAATCATGGGCGAAGGCAAGAAGAAAATCGGCGGCATCTGGGCTGCTCAAAGAGTGCCAGACGGCGAAGTAAGCGTATCAGCTAACATCCCAAGAATAAAATACATCAACAGAAACGACCCTGACAACTTCATGTGTTCAGACAATATCGAGAAAGTAGCTAAGAAACATGGTTTATGGGACGGCGAAAGCGAATTCATTTGGTACAAGGCTTTCGGTAACGACTACTCAAACGGCAAGAACTTCCGCGAACGCGAATGGTTTATCCTCAGCTCATTAGCTCCTTCTTTAGGATTAAGCATGGATGACGAAGACCTTCCTTTCTCTGTTAAACCAGAAGAACAAGTAGACGCTCGCAGAGTAATGGAATTGCTCAGAAGCACATACGAAGGAACAGAAATGGATGTGACACGCAACATCAAGACTGTCAACAGAAACGGCGACACAATCGTAAGTCCAATAGCTAACCCATGGATGGGCGGCAACGACATCAACACATATAATATGATTGCTCCTGGAACAGTCGACGCAAAACGTACAGTATCAGTATCATGGTGTTCATATTCTTTCGTCACACAACTCAGAAGCTGGATGCCTAACGAGATAGGCGGCATCTGCTGGTTCTCAGTAGAAAACCCAGGTCAAAGCCCAAGAATACCAATCTTCACAGGCTCTACAAAATTACCTTCATGCTTCGACGAATGCGGTCACTACAACTACAACGAAGAATCATTGTTATGGCGTTATCGTAAAGCTAACAAATTAGCTCAAATCCAATGGGGTTCAACAAAGAAAACCATGATTGACAATGTTTTGAGATATGAAGAAAAAGCTATGAAAGAAATCCCAGCTTTGGAAGAAGAAGTAAAAGCATTGTTAGAAGAAGGCAAGAAAGAAGAAGCTCAACAATTATTGAACAGATACACATCAGACTTCGAAGCTGCTACAGCTAACACATGGAAAGAGATGGAACAAAGTTTCTGGGAAAGATTCTGGGTCAACTTCTAAGAAGAACTTTAGAATTTTAGAACTTTAGAATATAATAAAAGGCGTCAAATTTTTGATTTGACGCCTTTTTACTTTAGTCATTCGTCTTTAGCCTTTCGTCATTAGCCTTTCGCCTTATAAAGACATAAGACAGTCCCATTCCTGCCAAGAGCAGCAATCCTGAACCTAAAGGAGCTCTGACCGACGTATTGCGAGAATCAGAAAAAACGGCTGATGTTCCATTTGTCACGCCTTCCTGATATTTTTTCTCAAAAAAGCCATCTGTACTTTTCTTGTAACTGAATTGACTAAACGCCAGGTTACTGCTTACAGCTATTATTGATATCGCTATTAAAAGCCTCTTTTTCATATTATGATGTTTTTTTACGTTCTATTCATTTAAATTTAAGCTAAAACATTGAGGCTTGCAATTTGTTCATCACCTATACATAAAAAACTTATCTTTGCACATTAAATTCAGAATACAAATGGAAGATTTAGTTAAGAAGATGAATGCCATGAACGAGGGCACTATGATGGAGACTCTCGGCATAGAATATCTTGAAGTGAGAGAAGGTTACGTTTATGCGCGTATGTTTGTGAAAAAAGAATTATCGCAGCCTTACGGCATGTTACACGGAGGCGCAAGTATGGCTCTCGCAGAAAGCATTGGAGGCGCTGGCTCATCTTATTATGTGGATATGAAGTCGTATGTCATCAGAGGGATGCAATTCAGCGCAAACCACGTCAAAGCGGCTAAAACAGGCACCTACGTCTATGCCACAGCAACAATCATCCATAAGGGACGACAAACACACGTATGGAATATAGATATCAAAAATGAAGATAATGAATTGGTCTCAAGCTGCCGACTTACGAATTTCATTTTTCCAAAACCAAAAGTTCAGTCTAATGATGAAAGTCTAATGACAAAAGTCTAATGATGAAAGTCTTTTGTCTTTAGCCATTTAAAACTCCGCTACAAGTTTAAGGTTAATTTGTCGTGGAGTGAGATAATTTGGCACTGCATATTGTATGTTATATACGTCGGTGACCCACATATACGAGCTTACGTTATTAATTCCTAACAAGTTGAATATCTCTAATGTAAGCCAACAGTTTCTCACATAACTTAATGGATTGTTTTTCTTGAAACTTGAAGTCTCACTGATGAGCTGCTTGCTGAATCCTATATCGACTCTTCGGTATTGCGACATTCTCATCTTATGCTGATAGCGTTCGCTATATGGTGAGCCGAACGGCATTCCTGTTCCGAAGACGAGTTTCAAATTAACCTTAAACGAAGGTATATATGGCAAATAATCCTGGAAGAAGATAGACATATTAAGTCTTTGGTCTGATGGTCGTGGTATACCTCTAATGATTGTATCGCATACATATTCAGCGCCATTATTGACATCAGTCTGCGACAATATAGTTCCGCTTGGAGAAAGATAATATTTGATATTCTCCACCGACTTCATAATAGAGAGACTAGCCCAGCTCTCAATTCCTTTAACAAATTCGCCATTGATACGGACATCCAATCCTGCAGCATAACCTGTAGCCTTCTGATCAGCGAAGTATCTTATTCTGATGTTATCCACTTCGTAAGGGATGATATCTTTTAGATATTTGTAATACAGTTCTGAAGTAAGCACGAAAGGTCTGTCCCATGCCATGAAATTATATTCATGAGTGAAGACAGCTTGATAAGACTTCTGTGTTGAAGCATCCTCTGGACTTACGAGGCTGCCGTCGAACATACGCAACTCACGATAGAAAGGAGGCTGCACATAAACGCCGCCCGACAATCTGAAAAGCATATCGCTGTTCCAGCTAGGTTTGTAGGCCAGACCAGCACGAGGGCTGATATTTACTTCGTTGTTATATCCCCAATAGTTGGCACGAAGTCCTAACGACAATGTCAAGACATCAGCATTATTGGTGTTGAAAGTCCATTCGTTATGGACGTAACCGTCGATATTATTTATTCGTAATTCGTTATGACCTTTTGAAAGATGTTGTATGTTGAACAACGGATGAGGAGGATTAGCACTTCCTATAGAGTCGTGAGGATGAGGGAGGCTATAACCTGCCGAGTCAATCATTTCCCATTCGTTGATGAAGTCGTCGAAATATTGATGTTGATAGCGAGCGCCCCATTTCAAGGTGAATTGGTCGTTTTTATATGCGCCTTTATGGTCGATGTTGAAAACCTGTGAGTAGAAATCGTTGCGAGCGTGTTCAATGTAAGTACCAACACCTTGATTAGAGATGACGTTACCAGTCTGTTCGCTGCCTGGGTTTGTCTCAAGCAATCCAATCCAATATTGACCCATGACATCATAATTCTCCGACTCTACCGCTGAATAAGTAGATGCGATAAGTTTGAGGTTAAGGTCTTCGTTAGGGCTGTAGTTAACGGTAAAAGCTCCGAGTCCGGTGTTGTAATTGCTTGTCTCTCTACCATCGAAATAAATTGTGATACGATGCGACTGTTGGATATTGCCGAAATCTGTCTCACGAGTCGTTGGTATCATAGAGTAACTGTTTCTGGAATAATATCCGAATGCCGACAATTCCAAACGAGGCGACACATTATAAGAAAGCAATCCTTGTACGTCGGTGAAATTAGGCTGATAAACGCCTTTTGTCTCCATATTTCCAAGAATATATTTGTTGTTCTTGTAACGAGTGCCTACGAGATATGAGAGTCCATGATGCATGGTTGTTCCCTCCGCATGAGCCTCGATTCCGAGGAAACTCATCGAGAGAGAGGCCTCTGTGATAAGAGGTCTTTTATATGTGATGTCGAGAACTGACGACAGTTTATCGCCATATTCTGAGGAGAATCCGCCTGCCGAGAAATCTATGTTAGAGACGAGACGAGGGTTTATCACACTCATGCCTTCCTGTTGTCCAGAGCCCACAAGGAAAGGCTTATACACTTCAATTCCGTTGATGTATATAAGGTTCTCATCGAAGTTACCTCCACGAACATTATATTGCGAACTGAGTTCGTTGGTAGAAGAAACACCTGGAAGTGTCTTAACGAGGTCTTCTACTCCGCCTGCGCCGCTACTAGGAACGAAGGTTATCTTGCGAGCATCGATACGCGTGATTGTTGCAGAATTGATTTTACGGTCGGAAACGACAGCATCAGGAAGTGTCACCGAGGTATATTCCATGACCACATCCATTTTACGCTCTTCACCTTTTTTCAGTCTGATATTTCTCGTCTCTTGCTTATATCCGACAAAAGAGAAGACAATCTCCAAATCAGTGTCGGAAGGGAGAGACAATTCATATTGTCCTCTTGCGTTTGAGGATGTTCCGTATGATGTGCCCATCACCGCCACATTGACGAGTTCAACAGCATTACCATTATCATCAATGATTTTTCCATAAATCATAGCATCCTCTTTCTGCTGCCCGAAGAGCATGAAAGGAATCATCAATAATATTAATAATGTATATCTTAATTTCATCAATATGTATTTTGTTATGATATAACTCTTATTTGGATGGAATATTATTGTCGAGTCAAGAGTTTTGTTTGGAGATTCTAAAAAAAAAGTCGTCAAAAAAGACGACTTTTTTTTATGATGTTTTTCAAATTATTACCAACGATTTAAGTGACCTTCCATTGAAGCGTCCATAAGAGCTTGGTAAATACCTTTTTTGTTGATTGTACGTAAACCGGCTGCAGAAACTTTCAAAACTACCCATTCATCCCATTCTGGCACGTAGAAACGTTTAATTTGTAAGTTAGGTGCGAATGTTCTCTTTGTCTTTCTGTTTGAGTGAGAAACGTTATTACCGGTAATAACTTTTTTACCTGTGATTTGACAAACTTTTGACATGACTCTTAATATTTTATAGTTATAATTTTCCCCTAAAAATTGAGGTGCAAAGTAACGATATTTTTTTGAATTACGCAAGACCTTTGAGAAAAAACTTTAAACTTTTTTTCACAAGCATTGTTATTGTTAAAAAACGACTAAAAAACACTATCATTTATTGACTTATAAACCCACAGACACATATACTTTTTTCATTATTAATTTAATAGGTACAATAGATTTTTTTATCTTTGCAAAAATGTTAATTATGCAGAATATTCCAATGGTTGACCTTGTAGGTCAATATAATAAGATAAAACCAGAGGTGGATTCAGCCATCCAAGATATATTATCTACAGCATCATTCATCAATGGTCCGCATGTTAAAAAATTTCAAGAAAATCTTCAGAATTATCTCGGTGTAAAACACGTCATTCCATGTGCTAACGGCACCGATGCGCTCCAAGTTGCCATGATGTCGCTCAATCTCCAGCCTGGAGATGAGGTCATAACGACGACATTTACGTTCATCGCGACGGCAGAAGTCATCGCACTTTTACGTTTAACACCTGTCTTGGTTGACATCGATAAAGACTCATACAACATAGACCCCGAGGCGATAGAACGCGCCATCACACCTAAGACTAAAGCCATCGTTCCTGTCCATATCTTCGGCCAATGCGCCAATATGGAAGCCATCATGGACATAGCTCGCCGTCATAATCTATATGTCGTTGAAGACAACGCACAAGCAATAGGAGCCGAATACACCTTCAGCGACGGAACCGTCAAGAAGTCAGGAACCATCGGAACAATAGGATGCACTTCCTTCTTCCCTTCCAAAAACCTCGGATGCTTCGGCGACGGAGGCGCTCTCTTCACCAACGACGACGCCCTCGCAGAACAAATACGCATCGTGGTGAACCACGGAATGAAAGTACGCTACTATCACGATTACGTCGGCGTCAACTCACGACTCGATACAATACAAGCCGCAGTGCTCGACATAAAACTGAAACATCTCGACGAATATATCAAGGCTCGTCAGTACGCAGCAGCTTACTACGACAAGGCTTTCGCAGCCACAGAAAAAATCATAACACCAAAGAAATCCGACTTCACAACTCACGTATATCATCAATACGTGATGGTGCTCAATGGCGTTGACCGCGCAAAACTGATGGAACATCTGCAATCGAAAGGAATAGCTTGCGCAATATATTATCCAGTCCCATTGCACGAACAGAAAGCTTATCAAGACCCTCGTTATAAAAAAGGCGACTTCCCTGTGAGCGAATATCTTTGCGAAAACGTGATAGCATTGCCAATGCACACAGAATTCACCGACGAACAACTAGAATACGTCACATCAACAATTTTAGATTTTATTGGTTAAAAAAATATTAAGATGAGAATATTAGTTACAGGAGGAACAGGTTATATCGGTTCTCATACCGTTGTAGAATTACAGAAAAAAGGATTCAACGTCATCATCGTTGACGCTTTGTTCAATTCACGCATCGACACTTTGGACGGCATCGAAAAAATCACAGGCATTCGCCCTGAATTCGAGTCATTCGACCTCGCTGACCAGAAACTGACAGACGATTTCTTCGCACGTCATAACGATATAAAAGGCATCATTCACTTTGCAGCACACAAGGCAGTAGGCGAATCTGTAGAACAACCAATTAAATATTACCGCAACAACCTCGACTCTCTGATGAACATACTCGAGAGCATGCAGAAATATAACATCCCTAACCTCGTATTCTCATCATCATGCACTGTTTACGGACAACCTGACGCCGAGCATCTTCCTGTATCAGAAAAAGCTCCTATCAAGAAAGCAGAGAGTCCTTACGGCAACACTAAACAAATTGCAGAAGAGATAATAAGCGAGACAATAGCAGCATTCAAAGGATTAAATGCGATAGCACTCAGATACTTCAACCCTGTGGGTGCACACGACAGCGCGATAATAGGTGAGTTGCCTCTCGGTGTTCCTAACAACCTCATGCCTTATATCACACAGACAGGCTACGGAATAAGAGAGTGCCTTAAAGTGTATGGCAGCGACTATCCTACTCCTGACGGAACAGCGATACGCGACTATATCCACATCATGGACTTGGCAAAAGCCCACGTCATAGCTGTAGAAAGAATGCTGAACGAAAAGATGAAGAATTCTTTCGAGATATTCAATCTCGGAACAGGAACGGGATATTCTGTCTTGGAAGTGATAAAATCTTTTGAGAAGGTTTCTGGTCTTAAATTAAATTATGAGATTGTAGGAAGAAGAGCTGGCGACATCGAGAAAGTTTGGGCCGACCCAACATTCTCAAACAATGAATTAGGATGGAAAGCTGAACGTACCTTAGATGAGATGACAGCATCAGCATGGAAATGGGAACAGGCTTATAGAAAACTGTAAGTCACCCTATTCCTTAAACATTTCCTCGGTTACGACAAGTCTATGGTAAAATTTGTGGTGGTCGAAAAATATGTCTATCGTTATTTCAAAATCCTCTGGCTCGTCATAATATCTTCGTGGCAGATATTGTTTTTCATGACCTCTGTATCTATATATAGTCATATAACTACTTAAATCATTCTCAATAAAACCATCAGGGAAATAATCTTCATTTATATTTCCATAGTAATAAGCATTAGCTTCAAATATTTTGCCACTTCTTTGCTTCAAGGCGAAGACAAAAGTCGTATCCATTTCCATATTTTCATACTCGATAACAAGTGCGTCGCTAGCATTGCTCAAGTCACTTTGAATCCAATAAACCGCTTCAAAATGTCTATCAAATATTTCACGCACACAAGAAGTTGATGTCATGGCAAACATTGTCAACAGAAATAAAAATAACAATCCTAGTTTCTTTCTTGACTTCATTTCATATTGGTTTATAATTAACAAGCAAATATAAATATTTATCCGATAACGGCATACATATATAAAAAAAAGACAGCCCGAAAGCTGTCTTTTTACTTGATATTTCATGTTTTCTTAATAGAATAAGATGCTGTTGTCTTCAATTTTAACGTTGTCCTTGAGAGCTGAGTAAGCTGCGTTGTTAAGGATTTGGTTAACGAATTTTGAACGTTGTTCTTTTACGATGTTAGTATAGTCTGTTGTTGCTGCTGCTGGAGTTTCTTTAGTAACTTTAACAACATAGAGACCATTGCCACCAGCGATTGGTTCTGATGTTTCACCAGCTTTCATACCCATAACAGTACCGATAACTTTATCTTCAACGCCGAAGTTGCCGAAGCCACGACCTTCAAATGTTACGTCAACAGTAGTTTTTTCACCTTTCATGTTGTCGATCATCTTTTGGTAGTCTGTGCCGTAAGCTTTAGCTTGTTCTGCTAACATAGCGCCTTTCTTTTCTTTCTTGATGATGAATGAGTTACGTTCAGCGATTTCTTCCATTGGAGCGATACCTTCTGGGATAGCTTTTGTAAGAACTGCTACAACATACATATCATCGAGGTCGAAGATTGTTGACATATCACCTACTTCAGTATTTTCATCGAATGCCCAGCGGACGATTTGACGTGGGTTGCTGATACCTGTGATACGGTTTGTATTTGTTCTCAATGTTGGATATGTACGTTTATTGAGACCTTGTTCTTCGATAGCTGCGTTGAATTCTTCAGCTGTTGTGTTTTCTGTAACGAATCTGTTAGCTTCAGCGAAGATGTTTTGGTATGTAGCTGTACTTGCTGTGATTTCGTGAGCTACGACAGCGATACGAGCTTTTGGAGCTGCTTCGTTGCGGTCAGTAACTTTAATAATGTGGTAACCGAATGGAGTTTCAACCATACCTACAGTACCGACTTTGTTGTCTTGTACGAATTCGTTGAATGTATAAACCATCATACCGTCTGTGAACCAGCCGAGGTCGCCGTTATTTGTTTGAGCGCTTGGGTCGTCTGAGAATGACTTAGCGAGTGTTTCGATTTTTTTGCTGTCTTTCTTAACAACATTCAAGAGGCTGTCAGCGAGAGCTTGAGCTTCTTCTTTAGTACGTGTTGCTGTGCTGCGTAATGCGCCATTGTAACCTACTAAGATATGTGAAGCCATCAAAGAGTCTGAACGGTTTTCCATTTCTAAAACTTTAGCTACGTTGTAGTAACCTTCGTTTTCGTATGGACCATAAACGAAACCTACGCCATTGTTACCGTCGAAGATAGCTTTTTCGAGTTCAGCAGGAACGTCTTTTCTTGATTTCCATGTGCTGTCGTATGGGAGGTCTGAGTTAGCGCTTACGAAGTTAGCTGCGTTTTCGATTTCTGCGAAATCATTTTTAAGGTCGTTAACGAAATTCTTTGAGAACTCAACGTCAGCTTGTGATGGAGCGATTTCAAAGATTACATAATCAATAGAGCGTGTTGCGTCTGTTTGATATTTGTTTTTGTTTTCGTTGTAGAATGCTTTGTTATCAGCTTCGTTAACAACTACTGTTGAGTCTGCTACTGTATTGTAACGTACTGCGTAAACTTCTGCAGAAACTTTATCGTTTTTGTCTGAGTAGTAGCGAGCTGCTAATTTGTTAGGAAGGTAGAAACCTTTCTTAAGAAGGTTTTCATATTTTGTGTTTAATCTGTCTTCTTTGATAGCTCTTTCAAAGTTGAGCCAGTTAGCTTGCATTTCTGGAGAAAGTGTTTGGAACTGTGAGATGTAAGTTTTTACGAGTTCGCTGTCGAATTTACCTTCTGCATTTGTGAAGCTTTGAACTACATATTGATTAGGGTTTTCGCCTAAGAATTGATCGAATAATTCATCACCTGAAACAACGAGACCGAGGTCTTTATATTCATTCTTCATGATGATTTCTCTAATCATTTGTTCCAATGTGTTGGCATGAATGCTGTAATTTTGTTCTGTAGTAAGAGAACCACCATTGTTAGCTTTAGTATTTTCAAGATTCATATTAACTAAATTGCTATAATCTTGATAAGAGATTTTTTCGTTACCAACAGTAGCTACTACGTTTCTTCTTCTTGAGCTGTTAGTACTCTTGAGGAGGTCACCCAATACGAATGCCAAAAGTGCAAGACCTACGATGATGACTAACAGTCCGTAATGTTTTCTAATGTTTCCAATTGCTGCCATAATTCTATGATATTATTTAATTTATTTAATCTTTTTTCTACTTTATTTAATAAGGTTGCAAATTTACAAAACCATTCGATATATTCGACATTTTTATAAAAAAAAATTCAACTGCCGCAAACTTATCATTTAACTTTATAACTCATTGATTATTCTTAATTTCCACTTCTTCAAGTTTTGTATCGCTTGCCTTAATTATTTTAAAGATGTAATTTCCAATAGCAATTTCCTCTCCTGTTTGCGGAATACTTTCATGATAGTGAATGATATATCCGGCCAATGTCTCGTAATCGTCAGATTCCGGGAAATTGAATTTATAATTTTTGTTAAGATAATCTATCTCCAGTCTCGCGGAGAAGATATGGTCGTCTGGATTTATCGTTTTTTCTACAGTATCTTCTACGTCGAATTCGTCTTCTATCTCTCCGAAAATCTCTTCAATCAAGTCCTCAATGGTAATGATTCCCGATGTGCCTCCGAACTCATCAACGACAACGGCAATACTTTGACGTTTCTTAGAGAGTCTCTTAAGAAGTTCTTGTGCGGAATACGTCTCAGGATAGAACTCAATTGGACGCAGCTTCTGTCTAAGATTATTCACTTTAGTCAGCACATCGTTGATATGTATATATCCTATAATATTGTCGATATTGTTTTCAAATACTAACAACTTAGAATGTTTCGTTTCTTCGAAGACTGCCTTAACTTCTGCAATGCTATCTTCAACATCAATGGCTTGAATCTCCGTACGAGGCACCATACATTCTCTAAGCTTCACATTATGGAAATCTATGGCATTCTGGAACAGCTCAATACCTTGCTGAATATCCTCATTATCATCATCTGGATTTGCATATTCTTTGATATAATCATTAAGGTCGACGGTGTTGAGTTTATATTCTTCATGAGGTATGTCAACTCTAAGTATGTATTTAATTACTAATTCAGAAATACTAATGAATATTAATATAACAGGGTATAGCACGACGAATAATATCAATGCCAAGACAGAGAACATCTGCATGCTTTTGTTAGGATTTATACCAAAAATTATCTTAGGCAAGAACTCGCCTGTGATAAGTACCAACAAGGTTGACAAGATTGTCTGGCATAACAAAACAATAAAATCGTTGGTTATAGCTTCTGGAAGAATGTTTATAATAAGAGGTTCCAGAATCCTCGCTATAGAGATACCATAAATGACATTGGCGATATTGTTTCCAAGGAGAAGGCATCCTATAAACTGTGATTGGTTCTTAAAGAATTTGTTTATTATCTTAGCCGTGAACTTGCTTTTTTTCAAGTCCAGTTCCAATTGCAAACGGTTTGTACTCAAAAAGGCAATCTCCATTCCCGAGAACATTGCCGAAGCCATCAGAGATAATATGACTATATATATGTCGTTCATTTTTATACAATTTTAATTTTCATCCTCAATCTCGAGAGTCGCTCTCATACCATGAATCACTCTTTGAGAGAAGTCTTCGTTGGCATTGAGGCTGTCGCCGTAAATGACCTTGTCGGGACTTACAATTTTAACATGGTTTCGTGTGTAAATTTTGCTTGTCTTTTGATTCCAGTATAATGTTTCTGTATACATTATTTCTTTGTCATCGATATTCTCCACCACAACGCTATCTTTGAGAAATATCATCTCTTCTTTATCGTAGCGTATTCCATAATCGCCTCTAATCTTAGATGTCGGTCTGCCATACTTATTCAAGATATAGGCATCAAATCCTTTTGGGAACTCAAGTATAGAGCTGTCGCCATCAATGCTATGCATCACAGGAGCCATTAGCCTTGCCTGCACAAAGCCTGAGTCGCTACGTGTGATGGTCACATTGTAAGCCAGGACACCGTTTATAGTGTCAGTATCTATAAATTCTTTAACTTTATCTAAAGAGTTTTCACAAGAAAACAACACCATAACCATATTGGCTATGATGTTGATTTCTAGGAATATTTTTAAAATCTTTTTCAAAGTTCGAACTTTAGCTGAAATTAGTTTTTAGCTGCTCTAACTTTAGTAGTTTCTTTAATCCAGCAGTTGTCAAGTGAGAATGCTTGACCTTCTTCGAAACCATTGAAGAAAATATCTTCAACTGTTGGGAAGTAATGTGAATAAGCGTTGATGAGTTCATTAGCTTTGCTTGCTTGTGATGGATCAACTGACTTAGCTTTTTCAAATTGGTCTACTGCTGCCCAGTAAGCTGTCTTTGAATAGAAGTTGCCTGTACCACAGTCTTTTGCACTTGCTGCATACAATTGGCCGATGATGATGTAAGGCTCACCGTTTGTCTTATCAAGAGCGTAAGCTTTTCTTGCGTATTCACGACCTTGTTCGTAGTTCTTGTTCATGTTCATGATTTGAGCAAGGTAGATGTATGATTGATGTGCCCAATCAACGTTCTCGCTCTTTGTAGCTTGAATGAGGTATGTTGCTGCTTGATTGTATTCTTTGTCAGCCAAGTATTTTTTACCGATGAGGTAAGCTGATTCTGGAGAAGGATTGATTTTATGTAAGTTAACTGCAACAGCGAGATATAATGGAGTATTGTCGCAACCTCTCTTGTCTAAGATTTCTGAGATTTTTGTTAACAATTCAACGTCATTTGGATTAGCGTCAAATTTAGGTTGATAGATACGAACTAAATCTTCGCAGTTTGCATATGGTTGAACAGCTGCATCAAGGTTGGCTTTAGTTGTATTGAAGTTGCCTAATAATTTTTCGTTTGCCATTTCTGTGTTAGCTTTGATATTGAAATCAACGATTTCCATAAGGCGTCCATATTCATCAAGGATAGCGCTTTCTTCCAATTTGCCGTTCTTAACCATTGTGATAACGACGCTGAAGTATGAATCGATGAAACCATAATTGCTGTTGTTGCCGTCCATGTCGATAGCTTGTTTAAGAGCTGTGTAAGCTTCTTCATAACGATTTGGAGCCCATTTGATAAGGTCAACGCCTTTACGGCCCATGATGTTACCTACTTGTGAACCGTTTTTACCCATTGGGAAATATTCAGCTCTCTTGTCATAAATCATAACGAGAGTGTCGATATATTTTTCTTTTAATGCTTCATCTTTTGTTGTTCTGATGAAACCGTAAGTCATGATTTTAACACCGTCGAGATAAGTATTTTGTCTGAAATCAGGACAATTAAGGAAGATGTTTCTCCATGAAATAACCATCTGTGGGTTCATGTTGCTTGGGTTGTACTTAGCTTGTTCCCATTGTTTGATATATTCACGATAGAGTGAATAATCTGTTTCACAATCAACTTGTGCTTGTGTTGCACCGAATCCTAAAAGAACGAATGCAAAAGCGAGTAAAAATCTTCTAATTTTCATTTTTAATTTTCTTATTAATTTTAGTTATTATTTGTATTTCTTCTTAATAAACCATTTGTCGAATATCGACATACTTACAGATAAGTTAACGTAAGTCTCTCTTACGAGGTTATTCTGTATGGTTCCCATCGTACCGAATTCAACAGCCACATTCAAGGATGTCAACGAACGAGGTACAGGAAGGCCTGCGCCCAAAGATATGCCGAATCTGTTTATTGAATTACCATAAACATAATAATATGTTTGGTCATAATGGAGACCTGCTCTATAAGTAATTTTCTTGTAATATTTTGATATCGAAGTTGATTTTGGCTTATATGATCCGCCTATCGCTACATTCCATGAATTTTGGATTGAGTCGTTAGCTCCGTTCATTGTGAAGCCCTTCCATCCGTCCCAGTTGAAATCTGCTCCCAGCATCCAGCCATCGCCTTTATCGATGGTTATACCGAAACCGAATCCATGAGGAATCTTGATGTCAACCTTTTCATTTTCAACGTAAAGCAAAGTGTCAATTGGGTTTTCAACCTGATTTCCGAAACCTTTGAACATATTTCTTATGAAGATATCTCTTTTTGATGATATATCTGCACCTTGCGAATATGTAAAGCCTAAAGTGATGTTATAATTTGGAATAGGCAATCTGTACAAGATACCATAATCCAATTTGAGATCACTGATTCTCATATTTATAGAACGTTTGCCGTTAAGGAAAAATGTAGAATCAGGATAATAAACAGAAGTGTTGTCGAACAATGTTCCAAACAACAAAGAAGCTGTAAAACCTACAGATAGATTATCTGTGATTTTTATGCCATTAGCGAAGAACGCCTGGTTAAGTCCGCCTTCACCTTCATATGAAACATTATGAGCGCCAGTAGCTTCTTCATAACGCTCTGTGATAACGTTATATTCTCTATTGCTATAAGGCATAACGCCCAAGCCTATTTTCCATCTTTTTGATGCGCTGATGCCAACACTGGCGTAGTTGAATGATGAGTTAGAACCAGTCTCTGACAAACGACCTGTAGCGAATGTAGAATTTTTCATGTAAAAAGCAGCATCAAAGATAAATGCCAATGAATCTAGTTTCGCGTAAGTTGCAGGATTAGCTGGATTTAAGAGAGCCGGACCGCTCACCGCATTTGATACTCCGCCCATACCTTTAAGCACTGGATTGGGACTTGATGTGATGATATCACCCAATCCAAATCTTGAGTATGGAGAACTCAAATCTGACTGTCCGGATGCGTTAGCGCCAATCATAAGAATGATTGAAACCAACAGAAAATATTTTAATAAATTGTATTTCATTGATAATTAAGAATATATCTTAAACCGTTAAATGTAAAATTTGCGTCTGCAAATATGCAATTTTTTAACTTATTTTCAAAGAAAATATTGTCCCCACCTATAATAAAAACATTTAAATTTTTATAAATGTTCGAATATATGTTTATAAACCCCTCTATTTCAAGAGAAATCGCCATCATAACACCTGATTGAAGACATTCTTCTGTTGAAGAACAGATTACCTTCAAGTCGTCATCTGCAGGCTTGCACAAAGGAAGTTTTGCAGTATAATCATTCATCGATTTGAAACGCAAATTGATTCCTGGACTTATAGGTCCGCACAGATGTTTGTTATCGGATGTTATGATATCATAGGTAATGCAGGTTCCTATGTCTATTACCAGACTATTTTGATTCGGTTTTTCTGCCATAGCAGCTGCCACCGCCACCAGTCTGTCGCTTCCAATCTGGTTATTGTTTTTATAATTTAATTCGAACGGAAGAGGCGTTTTAGCCGAAAGTGTGATAATTTCGATATTTTCGAGCTGATTGAGACATTCTTCTATTTTTCCACCCACCGATGATAAAATCGCTTTTTTTATCTGCGGATATTTAATCGTAAGTTCTTTTAAACCATCACTATACGGATTAAAAACAGCTGTTTCAACAATACTTTCATCTTCAAAAACAGCATATTTCGCTCTCGTATTGCCAATGTCTATAGTAAGAATGTAACTCATTATTTTTTCTTGCAAAGATACTGACAATGAGCGAATAAAAAAATATTTTCAAAAAAAATTATTTTTTTTGTTGCACTATTAAAAAAAGTTGTATCTTTGCACTCACAAACAACGGGGTACCATAGCTCAGTTGGTAGAGCAATGGACTGAAAATCCATGTGTCGCTAGTTCGAATCTCGCTGGTACCACAGAAAAGCTGACTGAAAAGTCGGCTTTTTTTGTTTTAATACCTAAACAAAAAAATAAATATTTATTTCCTTAATCTTTCAACAACAGCATCTGTATCTATTTCCATCATGCAACGGAAATGTTTCCTAGGACATTCTTTAAATCCTAATTTGCTGCAAGGACGACATTTAACATATTTACATTCAACAATATGACATTTCTCATCTTCATTTGGAAGATACGGATACATCCCTAATTCAGGAACTGTATTTCCCCAAACAGACACTATATTTTTATGAAATGCCGCGGCTATGTGCATAAGGCCTGTATCGTTAGTCAGAACAGATTTCGACATATTTACCAAAGAAGCCGACTGCTCGAGATTTATCTTACCAACAAGACTTATAACATTATCATTTACAGAAGACAAGACCTCATTGGCGCGCTCAACGTCGTCGGGACCGCCAAGAAGAACAACAGGCTCCTGAAGTTTCTTTATAACTTCAATTATCTTCACCGCTGGAAGTATTTTGGTTTTATATGTGCCTCCTATTACAAAAGCATGGTATCCATTTTGAAAACCGGAAGGCAATTCTGTGATATCATATTGGTTTTCAGGAGAGATAAAAAAGTCGAGTCCTTTAAAATCATTCTTAACCCCTAAATCTTTTACCGCCTCAAAATATCTGTCAACAATATGAATATCAGGCATTAAATTAATTTTAAATGTTGCAAGCAAAAACTTCTTGAAATTAAGTTTAGGAAAAGAAGAATATGGAGAACGCAAAGACGCTGTCACCCTTTTGCTACGTTTATTTTTCTGTAAGTCAACGATATAATCGTAATTTTCTGTCTTTAACTCCCTGATGTTATCTTTTATCGAATTATCGAATTCAAATACTTTATCAACATAAGGATTTCTTTTATAAAGATTGCTGAATTTCTTTTTAGTAAGCACATGAAGTTCAATGTCTTTCAATTGATTTTTAAGACATCTCACCACAGGCGTTGTCAAAACGATGTCGCCTATTGAACTAAAACGAATTACAAGAATCTTTTTCAAAACAGAATATTTTTATTATTCATTTACATTTTTCACAGGAATCAAATTCTCATCTCTGAAAATTATCTCCACTGTCTCTTCATAAACATCCAAATTGTTTATTTTCTTTATCTTACGCCAAATATTTTGAGGATCTTCGAAAGAATTCATAAGATAAGACCACATCTCTTTCATGCAGCCTATAATCTTAGGGCTGCCGCCAGCGTGACGCAATCTCTCGAGGTAAAGAGATACCACAAAATGATGAAGTTTCTTTTTTCTTTCTTCGTTATCGAAGGTCTTGCCTTTAATTTCATCGGCGAGGAACGGATTCGTGAGCAGACCTCTTCCGAGCATAAACATCTTTACATCAGGAAGTTTCGCACTTATTCTATTAAAGTCCTCAACGGTAAAGATATCACCATTGTAAACAAGAGGTCTATTTATTTTAGGAACGAGTTCCGCGAATCTGTCAACATCAGCATTTCCAGTATAAAGTTGTTTACCGATTCTAGGATGTATGATGATTTCACTAAAAGGATAAGTATTGAATCCATCTATAAGTTCATCTATCTCAGTATCTTGATAATAACCAAGGCGACATTTAAGACTGAATTTTATATCGATATTGTTAAAAATCTTATCGAAGAGTTCATTCACTCTTTTAGGTTCAGCCATGAGGCCGCAGCCTCTCACCTTATTAGCGACTCTAGGGAACGGGCAACCCATATTAAGGTTTATCTCCTTGTAACCCATCATCTTACATTGACTTGCAAATCTTATTATCTCTTCAGCGTCGTTGCCTAGAATCTGCGGCGTCAATGTATTGACATCGTTACAGTTAACATCGATTTCCTCTCCTCTCAGGCTTCTGCTGTTATCCTTATGAATGCCTGTGAAAAAAGGTGTATAATATTTATCAATACCTGTAAAATACTCTTTATACAAGTTACGATATACCGAGTCGGTGATTCCTTGAAATGGTGCTAAACTTAATATCATCTTTCTTTTTTAGAAACACTTTTAACAATACTGAAACATAAAACCAACAATGCCACAAAAGAAGCTGCTCTATATAAATAATCGCCGTATTTTGTATAGAATGTCAGTTTATCATTGGCTTTCATCGTGTTAGACAAAGCATCTGCCTTCCAATAATCTGTTCTTTTCACAACATCGCCACGTTGATTTATGAAACCAGAGATACCTGTATTTGCAGAGCGTGCCACGTCTCTTCTATTTTCTATGGCTCTGAGTTTCGACATCTCGAAATGCTGACGATGTCCAGGAGTGTCACCCCACCATCCATCGTTAGTGATAACGAATATAAGGTCAGCTCCATTCTTAACAAAATCAGCCACATAAGCACCGAATACCGATTCGTAGCAAATCATCGGCGCAACCTTATAACCTTCGTGTTCTAACAAAGACACTTTATTTTCTCTCTTCAAAGTGCCTACTGTTCCGCCAAGGTCGATAGCGAATTTCTTGAGAGGGCGCATTATCCACCATGAAGGCATCATCTCTACTCCAGGAGTCAGTCTCGACTTATGATGAAGCTGTATATCATCGTTTTCCGTCACGAGCAAAGCTGTATTATACGAATAATAATATTCATCGGCGTCGTAGAATTTACGAGCAGCGAAATCTTTTTCCTCGCCTTCAGGCACCATTCCCAAAGTGCTGGCGCCTATGACATAAGCAGCGCCTGCATTATTCTTTGAAAACAATCTTAGATTCTTGACTGAATAATAAGAGTTGATATTTTCCAACCAGATATTTTCATGAATCGATGATTCAGGACTTACGACAAAACGTGTCTTTTCACTCGTAAGAAGCTCTGCAAGATTGAAGTTGCGTCTTAGGATTTCGGCAGCCGACAAGGTAAACTCCTCTTCATAAGGATCTACGTTAGGCTGAACAACAACCACTTCCACATCGTCGCCTTTTTCTTCATAAGTGGCATACATTATCTTACTTATCGTTATTGGCACAACAAGTGTCAGCACGAAAAGCATAGCATATCTCTTAACTGATAATTTATCTTTTTCTAAAATTGATTTTAATATTCTATAAGCCAGGATATTAGCGAGAAGAACCCAAATCGTTCCGCCTGAGATACCTGTAATTTCATACCATTGAATCCAAGTATGATTATGTGAGAAAACATTGCCGATATTCAACCAAGGCCAATTCAGCTGCCAGTTAAGATGCAGATTTTCAAATGCTAAAAAAAACAATATCAGAAGGAAAAATCCATTCTTATTTCCAAAGATATTTTTTCTCGTATAATGATAAAGCCAGAATGTCGTAGCCATGAAACTACTGTTAAGCAACAACATAGCAACGGAACCAGCTGGAGTGCTGTTCCACACCCACCATGTTGTCAAGGCATTCCATACAAAAAATGTCAGGAAAGAAATCCAGAAGATATTACCTTTTATATTATTGTCTCTGGAACCTATTACATCTTGAAGATAAATCAAAGGCACGAAAGCCACAAAAATCAATAAGGCAAAACCTTTTGTCGGCCATGCTGCCGCAATAAGAAGCCCGCTCAACAAAGCCAATGAAATCTTGGTAATATTTTTCATTTACTTTATTTTAAAATAGTTAAAAATCTTAAAGCTGTCATCCAGGAATATCAATGACGCATTGCCGTTACGTTCAATCTGATTTATGCTTTCCTCAAAAAGCTCAGTAATCAAATCGATGTTATTATTAGAGATGAACGGAGCGAAATTAATCAAGAAATTTCTCTCTTCATAAGGAAGCAGAATGTTATCCATCAAGTTGTTGTTAAAAAGCAACGCATTATGGAATATCTTAAGTCCGTAAGCAAGAAATTCCTTCTGTTTCTCTCTGCCAAGCGATTTTATATCATTGGCAATGAAGTCGATAAGTTCTGAGGCGCTAAATCTGAAACAGTAGCGCATCCATTTCTGGAACAATCTGAAATATATGTTATCGTCCTCTTCCTCATTCACGAGGTTGGAAGCGAGAATCCAGTTGCCATTAGCGAGAACTGCTGCGTTATATGCTTTTGCATTATCGCAGTTATACTTACCAACAAGAGCAGACTGCACCACTTCGAGAGGCAACTTCGGAACTTTGAGAAGCATAGTTCTCGAACGTACTGTAACAAGCAGTTCTTCCTGATTTTCAGAGATGAGAATAAACACTGTCTTTTCTGGCGGTTCTTCCAAAAGCTTAAGCAATTTATTGGCAGCCTGAACATTGAGTTTCTCTGCCATCCATATTATCGCCACTTTATATTCAGCCTCATACGCTTTGAGATTCAGTTTTCTCATTATCGTAGAAGCATCGCGCACATTGATAGCTCCTTGCTTGTTCTCAACTTCAAGAGTATTATACCAAGAAGGAAGGTCGGCATAAGCATTATTAGACACGAGATAATCGCGCCATTCCGTCATGAAAAGGTCCGATTCCGGGTCTTTCTTGACATTCTTATTTGTCGTGGTCGGGAATATAAAATGTAAGTCTGGATGTGCAAAAGCGTTGAATTTCTTACAAGAAGGACATTCGCCGCAGCTGTCGTTTTCCTTTTTGTTTGTACAGTTGATATATTGAGCATACGCGACAGCGAGCGCAAGTTTTCCAGTGCCTTCCGGTCCCAAGAAAAGCTGCGCATGAGCCACACGGTTTTCCTTTACGCTCTGAATGAGTTTCTTCTTAATATCTTCGTGTCCAATTATCTGAGAAAACAACATCGCTTCAAATCCTGATTACTTCTTTATGAATTTCTTTGTTGAGACGTTATTATAAACATCTATAGAACGAACTAGATATATTCCGCTTGTAAGATTATCGATATATATCACTGAAGATGATGAATTCTCTACACCTGATGAAATGACCTTACGTCCCATCATGTCATATACTTCAACTTCTTTGATATCGCTGCCTTCAACAACTATATATGTATTAGCAGGATTTGGATAGACATCGAATTCTTTCTTTTCGTTTAATGACTCTACGCCAAGCACCAAACAGTTGCTTGGGAAAACGATATCATCAACCCAGCAGCGGTCTTCGCCATCCACATTTCTTTGGTTCTTGTCGTATCTCCATTCAAATGTATGCATACCTTGAGGAACATCAAATGACACATATTCCCAGTCTGTTTGTCCGCTCCATCTTTCTTGCATTTTTCCATCTATATAAAATACCAAGAAGTCGCAGTACATTTCTGTTGACACCTTATAATAGAATGATATCTCTCCATCTGTAGATGTTTCTACTTCAACCAAAAGTGAAGAAATTTCATCGTCGTCGATATGTCCTGATTCAGCGCAATATTCTCCTGAATGTGAATAATTCTTTGTGACAAGCCATGGCAAATCGTTATCAAACTGCCAGTTCAACTTAGAGAAGTCTCCTGTTTCAAATTCTTCTTTGATAGTGCCGACTGTAAACTTCAATTCTTTTTCGATTTCATACATTCCTGATGTAAGCTTAATCTTTGTCACGAATTGTTCGCCGTCTGGCGTATCTTGATCTATGACAAGCGACAACACTGCTTCAAAGGTTTCATTTGAAGCTACAGGATTCAAGACAACACTATTTTCTTCAAAACCTGCATATTGACTTGATATTGTACCTTCGACGTTGATATTTTGAGTCGAGCTGCCTCCAATATTCTTACCTTCCAGATGTATTTTGATTGTTTCACCATTATCTACGAAACCATTATTATTGCCGTCGCTATCATCATATGACAAGTCATTGATTACAAAGACTGGAGCATATAATTTATATAACACTTCTTGGTTCCATGTATTATTTCCGTCTGTACAAGAAATCGTGAAGTAAAGATATTCTTTGTCAGGAATATCGCTATTAACTTTAAAAGAGAAAGCGTTATCGATGTTTTTGCTTGAGTTAGCGTTGATGTCTCCAACTGTTGCTTCACTGTCAATCATTTCGATGAAATCATCAGAATGTGCTGTGATAGTAGCGCTTACGTTTTGAGCCTTAACACCTCCAGGATTATAGAAATCCATATCAAGATTTATCGTTTCACCATAATCCAACTTAGCATTATCGTTGCCATCTGCATCATCCACTTCAATCTCTTTGGCATAGACATAAGTTGCATTAGCATTGAATCCCATCACTTCATAAGTCTGACAGATTGCGTTAGGTCCTGTTACGATAAGACTCATAGCACCTTCTACATCAAGTGGTTGTGCAAACTCAAGTTGAGCTTTGCCTTCTTCATCTGTCATACCGAATGCCAAGAGTTCACCATCGTGGAATAAGCTGCATCTGAAGTTGCTTTGTGGCACACCGTCTTTAACGATGTCTATTGTTGCTGATGATGTTCCCAATGCCAATGCTGGTTCATAAGACACTTCTGGAATGAAAGGCTCATCAAGCCAAGGACATACAGCGACATCACCTAAGATATTGATGCAATAGAAGTTCCAACGTAATGCTCCATTCTCACCCCATGAATTGATGAGAGGCGCTGTCATTATTTTCATTTCCTGGAACGCTGTTCCGATGTAAGGAAGTCTGTCGTGATAATATGAATCGATGAATTCACGATGCAAGTGACGAGCTGGACCGTCGCCCCAAGGGATATACCATCCATAACGTGAGTTACCTGTAGCAGCGACGAAACCTGTTGAGATATTTACCAAACGCTCTAACATACAATTTCTAGTGAAGTCACCGCAGATACATCCATGTGAATGGAAGAAGTTGTAGTTATGAGTAACGCCATCGAGTTGTTTGAACGAATCATCATCTGTTGATTCTGTGTACCAACCAGCTACATAATTAAAATCAGCATGACCGACATGATGTACATAACCGCCGCCCACTTCATTGATTTTATTTCTGAAGATAGAACCGCTCCAGCCTGTCGCGCCGTTGGCATAGACACGATGGTAGTTATAATCTACAGGAATACCTACTGTTGTATAACCATCGTTATCATGTTCACCAATAAGAAGTTCTAAATCGGTGCTACCATAATAACCGTCGCCGAGATGTTCTGCACCTAAAATTATATCGTTAAACTCGCCCAAGACCGGATTAGATTGATATTCCAATGTCTTGTGCATCATATTATTAAATTGCTGTTCATTATTGAAAGGCATACGACCTATAGCGAGTTCTGGCAACAAGTCAGCCTCATCTGTTTCGCCCCATAAATCATCATTGTCTTCGTTCCATGTGCCATCAAGACTTACATAATACATATCTGCAGGGAGGCAGTCATCTTCATAATCTTCCATCACATAGCAATAGAGGCAACGATATGGAACAATTTTAGAGTCGCCGCCAAGAAGCACCATCATAATGCCTTCATTCTCATATTCTTGCTTAACAAAATTACGAATCTTTTCCTGCTCGTCACAACCTGTCTGTGTGTCATAAATATGCTCTAATGAAACAACTTCTGTTCTCAATCCATGTGAGTCATAAAAAGCTTTGTATTCATCAAAATGAGACACCCATTCTTCTGGAGTGATGACCAATAACTCATAACCTTCCAATGTTCTTTGTTTTGAGTTATCAGAGTACAAACCTAATGATTCTGGGTTTTGAGCCAGACGCTGTACACGTGCCTGCACTTCTGGAGATGTTTTCAACATCTTGCTTTTATCATCTCTTGACTGAGAATAAGTTACGCGTACTGTAACGGACTTGGCGTATGACACTTTTCCTTCAGAAGGGATATATCTCACAGGAGAGAATCCTGAGAAAGCAAATGAATATCCGTTAAGATATTGAGTGCTTACATCTGACTTATGTTCATAAGAATAAACTTCTTTTGAACCGTAAATACTTTCATTCTTAGCAAAAGGAATCTCTTTTGTCGAAGATACCGGACGAGGAGCCTGATATGGATATAAGAGATGTGAGCCTTCCACATCGACGAAGTCAGAATATTCGATTTCAACGTCGCGTGCTTCTGTGTTCTGTGGCAACAAAAGAGAGACTGCATGCCATGGAATAGACGGCTCGCCCACTTCTCCTCTTTGAACACAGTTGTCGAATTTTATTTGTTCGTAGCCTTGATATTTTTCAAATGAAGGGTTTGAAAAATAAAAGGTTTTCTCTATGACCTGAGCGGACACAGAGAAAACCATCATTATTATACTTAATGTTAATAGAAGTTTTTTCATATAACAAGCTTTGTATTATGGTTGTATTTTGATTTATTAATTTCAGATTATTATCAGCTTTCAATCCATTGTGTCACTTCTTCAAGTTGAAGTGCAGGGACATCCATCTTGTTCTTCTTGCGGAGGCCGTTGAGTTTTTCACGGAGCGCTGCTGGTTTTTCCGACTTCATCATATCTACTGAAGTGTAACCTGCTTTGATGAGAACTTGAGCCCAGACTTCAGGAACACCTATTGCCATGAAGTCTTGTTCTGTAGCGACTTTCTTCACTTTTTCAGGACGCATTGTTGGGAAGAAAAGAACTTCCTGAATTGCGAGCTGACCTGTGAGCAACATAACGAGACGGTCGATGCCGATACCCATACCTGAGGTTGGAGGCATACCATATTCCATAGCGCGTAAGAAGTCTTGGTCTATAAACATCGCTTCGTTGTCACCGCGTTCTGAGAGTTTCATTTGTTCTTCGAAACGAGCGCGTTGGTCGATAGGGTCGTTCAACTCAGTATATGCGTTAGCGAGTTCCTTGCCGTTTACCATCAATTCAAAACGTTCTGTGAGTTCTGGATTTTCACGGTGACGTTTACATAATGGTGACATTTCAACTGGGTAGTCGGTGATGAATGTTGGCTGGATATATGTTCCTTCGCATTTTGCTCCGAAGATTTCATCAATCAACTTGCCTTTACCCATTGTGTCGTCGATTTCGATATCGAGGTTTTTACATACTTCGCGAAGTTGTGCTTCGTCCATACCAGTGATATCAACGCCTGTCTTTTCTTTGATAGAGTCAATCATAGAGATGCGTTTGAAAGGACGTTTGAAGCATATTTCGTTGTCGCCTACTTTCACTGTGTCGGTGCCGAATACTTCTGTAACAACGCGTTCAATCATTCTTTCTGTGAAGTCCATCATCCAGATATAGTCTTTGTAAGCGACGTATATTTCCATACATGTGAACTCTGGGTTGTGAGTGCGGTCCATACCTTCGTTGCGGAAGTTACGTGAGAACTCATAAACACCGTCGAAACCACCAACGATAAGACGTTTGAGGTAGAGTTCGTTAGCGATACGCATGTACATTGGGATGTCGAGAGCGTTGTGGTGTGTGATGAAAGGACGTGCTGTCGCTCCGCCAGGAATTGATTGTAATATTGGAGTTTCTACTTCGAGATAGCCGCTTTCGTTGAAGAAGTTACGCATTGAGTTGATAATCTTGGTACGAGCGATGAAAATGTTTTTCACGTTTTCGTTAACTACCAAATCAACGTAACGCATACGATAGCGTTGTTCTGGATCTGTGAAAGCGTCGTAGATGACACCGTCTTTTTCTTTTACGATTGGAAGTGGACGTAATGACTTGCTGAGGACTGTCAACTCTTTAACGTGGATTGACACTTCACCTGCTTGTGTGCGGAAAACGAAACCTTTAACTCCGATGAAGTCGCCAATGTCAAGAAGACGTTTGAAGACGACGTTATATAAAGTCTTATCCTCGCCTGGGCAGATCTCGTCGCGTTTGATATAGATCTGAACGCGTCCGTGTGCGTCTTGAAGCTCGCAGAATGAAGCAGCGCCCATGATACGACGGCTCATGATACGGCCGCCGATGCTGACGTTCTCAAACTTAGCCAAGTTTTCATCATCGAATTCTTCAGCTATCTGCGCTGTGTTGACATTAACTTCAAAAGCTGCTTGAGGATAAGGATTGATACCTAATTTGTACAACTCGTTTAATGAGTTCCTTCTTATTTGTTCTTGTTCGCTTAACATAATATATTGATTTTCTTAATTTGCTATTAAACTTGCAAATATAAGAAAAAAGACTAATGACTAAAGACTAAAGGCGAAAGTTTTTTTTAGAGGATTTTGAGGGAGTAAAGGGACTAGAGGGTTTTGAGGAACTAAAGGAAATATTGCAATCAAACTTTCAACCACTCTACACTATAAACTTTAAACTATAAACTTTACTCTGGGCGTTCCGGCTCTGCCGTCGGGCTTTCCGCTATATCTTTGCTCGCTCCGCTCGCAAAGGATGCCGCTCCAATCCCTAACGCGGGACGAACTTTAGAACCTTAGAACTCTAGAATTTTAGAACTTTAGAATCTTATAACTCCTAACTCATCGTCATCTTAAAAAAACAAAGAGCGCCCTATCATAAGAGCGCCCACTTGTTGTCTTGTAGTCTTGTAGTCTTAAAATACTCTTTTATTCTTTAACTATCTTATTAACAGAGACATTGCCGTTAACATCTGTCACTCTCACGAAATAAAGTCCGTTGTTTAATGAAGTGACGTCTATTTCATTTCTGTTTTCAACGAATAATACTTCTTGTCCTAATGCGTTGAATATTGCAACCTTAACAATGTTATCGCCTTTTACTGTAAGTACGTCGTTCATTGGGTTTGGATATAATTCAACATTAAGAGCATTATTTTCATCGAGACCAACTTCGCCTGTCCATGTAACAGGAATTATTTGTTCGCCAACAGAAGAATTAATCACCAATTCTACTTCTATTACTTCTCTTTTCGCCATTGTGTTCACAAACACCTCAACCTCAACAGATTCACCTACAGCAATTGTGTAAGGCAAAGAGAAATCATATTCTGTACCAAACATAGATGCATCATCACCTCTAAACATAATGTCGTTTACAACAACATCAGAAGCGGTATTGTTTGTGATAGTCAATGTTTCTGCATTGATTCCATTCTCGTCGTTCAAATTGATTTCTTCAAAATTGAAAGTCAACATTGTTTCATAACCTTCATGTTCTCCCATTGTGAAGACGTGAGGGTCGAGTTCGCCGAAGACAGGTTGTTGGTATCTGCGGTTTGATTCGTCAGCGCCAAATACGTAATATTTAACTTCAGATTTTGCTTGATAGCCTTTGATATAGCCTACATATTCGTCAGGGTTGCCTGTTGCTGTCATGGTAGCTGTTTGGTATTCGCCTCCATCGATGCTATAATAAACGAGGAGAGAATCTTGTTTCAACTCAGCGCCGCTGTAAGCGATGAACTTACTTGTGATAGCGATTGAGTCTTGCCATTCTTGTTCGCCGAAAACGACATTGCGGTGGTCAACATAAAGCATATTGAAATCCATGACGCCGCGAGTACGGCAGTGAAGAGCGTCAGTATTCAACCAACCGTCCCAATAACTATTGTTAGTAATACCGATTACTTCATAACCTGGCATAGCTTCGCGATAGATGTTAAGAGCGCCTTCGTTGTATGTTGAGTTAGAACCCATTGGAACGAGGACTTTCTTGTTAAGAATCAAGCTGTTTGTATAAGGAGAAAGAGTGCTTCCACCAGGAATGTCGACACGATACACTTTATAAGGATAACCCCAGCAGCAGTTTGTTGTTGCGAAATATTCTGCTACTTGTTCGTAGTATGGATAACGTGGGTTTGACTGAGGCACGCGAGCCAACAATATTTTATCAGGAGCGAGATATTTACCCCAGCAGTCGACGTGAGCGATGTATTCGCCTTGAGGGTCGATTGTCACGTGATAAGGGTCGATGCCGAGATAGTCTTTCATTCTTTCATAGACTTGTTCTTCAGTGATGCCTTCAGCGACGCTTTCTGTGATGACGATATCATCTGAAACGCCATTGCCGCGGCCGTCTTCCATCATGTTACCTCCTGTGTGAACCACTTTCATACCGAACATTTCAATGTCCCAATATTGAGCGAAATGACCTGGGAGGTCATCATCGGCAGGACGAGGACGGTTGTAGATATTGTCAACGATAGCAGGTTCTTTGCCGTTGAAGATATACCAAGGACCGAAGTCACGAATCCAATAAGAGTTGGTGTTAGCGTTCAAGAATTCTACATTGTCCATATTGACGCCAGCAGATTGGAATTCACTTTGAGCATAACTTTGTTCGTATGTAGCAACTACAGTGATGACTTTGCAGTCTTCAGCCATTTCTCTTACGAGTTCAACAGGGATGCCGAGAGGATAGACAATCATCACAGCTTGCATTGGTTCATATTCGCCTGGGAAACGGACCTCGCCTGTTGGAGGAGGTGTCTCAACAAAACTACGTGTTGTAATAGGCATATACATCTCTTCTTCTGAGAGATATTTCATCTTTCTCCATTCAGGAAGTTCTTGCTCTTGAGCCTTTAAACTAACGCTCAACGCCAAACAGAATAATAATCCGATTAAAGTAAATTTTTTTCTCATTTTTTTGATAAATTTTGTTGCGCAAAAATACCATTTTTTCCCTTATTTAAGTTATCTTTGCAAACATTAATATCACATTTTTTAAATTAACTCCTATAAATGAAAAAACTTGCTTATCAATCATTTCTGATTGTAATATTTTGTATTTTATTATCAACAACATCATGTAAGGTCGTTGAACAATACATTCCTTATTTCAACAAGCAAAACAACATTCCATCGCAGAACGATTCTATTGTAGAGAATCAAGATGAGACCATTTTTGAAGAAGCGATTTACGAAGAAGAGGCTGCGGCTTATTATGACGAAGAAGACATTTACGAAGAAGCATTCGTTGAAGATACCATTATCTACACAGAAATAACAGCCGACACTCTCGACCCTGTCGTCGCCGACAGTCTGGAGATGGCTTTACAGGAACGCATCGATTCAGAGAACTCAGGCGAAGCCATCGTGGAAGAGTCTGACGTCATGATGGGGATGATTGACGATTTGCAAGACATAAAATATTTCGAAGAAAACAAGCTAGAGTCAAGTTCCAAATCGGAGAACATATACAACTATCCTGCAGGCTATGTGCCGACTTTCCCTGACAGCGTCTATGCCGAACGTATTGCAAAGTTGAGAAGCCAGACAACCATCGAATTGGTCTACAACAAACACGTCAAGAGTTTCATCGATGTTTATGCTGTAAGAAAGAGAGACCATACAAGCAGAATCTTAGGTCTCGCCGACATTTATTTCCCAATATTCGAAGAGGCATTAGACAAATACGACATGCCTTTGGAGATAAAATATCTCGCCGTGGTTGAGTCGGCATTAAATCCGAGAGCTGGTTCACACGCAGGCGCCAAGGGTCTCTGGCAGTTCATGTATGGAACAGGAAAGGTATATAAATTAAATGTGACATCATTGGTTGACGACCGCTTCGACCCTATCAAAGCTACTGAGGCAGCATGTCAGCATCTTCAGGATTTATATGACAGCTTCGGCGACTGGTTCTTAGCTCTGGCTGCTTACAACTCAGGCGCGGGCAACGTCAACAAAGCGATACGTCGCGCCGGTGGCTTGAAAAACTACTGGGCAATATGGCCTTTCCTCCCTAAAGAGACAAGAGGATATGTGCCCGCTTTCATCGCCGTCAATTACGTGATGAGCTACTCACAAGAACATAACATCTACCCTACCGACCCTGGCATCATGGCCGACGGCGTCGATAGCGTGACAGTACATCAGCCGCTGCATTTCGACCAGCTACACGAGATGCTCAACATCCCTATGGAAGACATCAAATTCTTCAACCCTCAGTATAAGGCAAGCATAATCCCGGCAAGCGCTAAGACTCCTATGTCATTACGTCTCCCTGAACAATATATAGGCAGTTTCATCGACAATGAGAAAGAACTCTATGCCTTCAAAACCAAGAAAGGCATCGACAGAGAGAAACTGGAAGAAGAGATGAAAAAGGTAAGCGACAGAAGCGTCCACATCGTGAAGAGCGGCGAAAATCTCGGCAGCATAGCAAAGAAATATCGTATCAGCGTAAACCAACTCAAGACATGGAACAACTTGAAGAGCACTATGATACATCCTGGTCAAAAGCTCATCGTCTATAGCTCAGGAGCGCCTATGGCTCAAGCCGGTAACAGCAAGCCAGTGACACGCTCAACAGAACAGTCGATACACGTCGTGAAATCGGGAGAGAATTTAAGTGTCATCGCAAAGAAATATAAATGCACCGTGACCGACCTCAAGAATTGGAACAACTTAAAATCTACCAACTTAAGCATCGGACAGAAACTGAAGGTATATCCACCGGCAGAAGGCTCTTCATCAAGCGGAGGCTCCGTTGTACATACCGTCAAGTCGGGCGATAACCTCTGGGACATCTCCAGAAAATATGGCGTCAGCGTTGAACAGATAAGAAAACTCAATGGTTTAAGTTCAAAGGCTGTATTGAAAATAGGACAGAAATTAATAATTAGGAATTAGGAGTTATGTAAAGACGCGTCAATGATTCCAATGAAAACAAACACTCATTGACACGTCTGATTAGTTAGGAATTAGGAGTTATTGATAAAGATAAAATCTTAAAAATCAAAATAATAAAACAATATTTGAAACGTTGAATTTTTAATAACCTTAAAAAAAGATATAGTATGAAAAAGTTTAGTTTGATAGTAATGATGATGTTTTTGATAACATCATTTTCATCCTGCATCAACGATAACAATGAAGGTGGAAACAATGATAAAAAAGAAATCAAGAAGGCTCGCTCTGTTGGCGGCACATCGGAAGTGCTTTTGATAACACAAAACGACGCGCAATGGAACGGACAGATTGGACAGACTGTCCGCGATTTCTTCGAACAAGAGCAATATGGTCTGCCACAGCCTGAGAAGAACTTCAGAATGGCTCACATCAACCTTGACGCTTTCACTGATATGTTCAAGAAACATCGTAACCTCATCATCGCAAAGATTGATAGTAATATCAAGAATCCTCTGGTTGAGACACAGAAAAACTGGATGTCGGAGCCTCAGTTCGTGATAAGAATCACAGCGCCATCAGAAGAGTCATGGGTCAGGACATTCGAATCACAGAAAGACAAGCTTAAACTCGCTTTCGACCAAAACGAAAGAGAACGCTTCCAGGAATACTTCCGTCCTATGAGAGACACCAAGATAATCGACCAGCTTAAGAAAAAATTCGGCATCACAATGAATGTTCCTGAAGGATATTTCGTAGCTGCCAACGGCGACAATTTCATGTGGCTGCTTCAAAGACTCGACGACAAAGACATGTCATTTTTGATTTATGAATTACCATATAAAGACACTGCCGACCTCAATCCTGACAATATCATCAACGTACGCGACTCTATCGTAAAGAAATATATTCCAGGACCTGCCGATGGTTCTTATATGACAACTGACAAAGAATTCTTGACACCTACATCAAAGACAATACCTAACTTCCCAGCAGGTTACGCCGTTGAGACACGCGGTTTGTGGAACGTAGTCGGCGACTTCATGGCCGGACCATTCCTCTCTTATTCTATAGTAAATCCTGAACAGAACAAGATTGTCACTGCTGAAGGCTGGATTTATTATCCTAACAAAGACAAGAGAGATTTGTTAAGACAACAAGAAAGCATTTTATACAGCTTGAAATTTGCTAAGTAAGAAGATAAACTAAAAGATTAGAGGGAATAGAAGTTTGAATTTATAACTTTTATTCCCTCTTAATTTATTTGCTTTGTCTTAAGATTCTATTGGCGACAGTTCCCAAAACAATACCAATCAATATTCCAACAGCAGCTCCTACGATGACGTCGCCAGGATAATGCACGCCCATATAAATTCTGCTGTAAGCTACTAAAATGGCCCAAGTGAACATCACCCAAGCTATTTTCTTATAATGTTTTTTTAATAATAACGTAAGAAATGACGCTAATGCAAAGGCGTTACATGCGTGTGACGAGATAAATCCGTAGGCTCCGCCGCAATGTCCGTTAGGAAGATACACCAAGTCTTCTATCGCTTCATTATGACAAGGACGCGGACGCTCGAAGATAGGCTTGAAGATGCCTGACGAAACCTGGTCGGAACATAATATCAACAACACTATACCTATTATTATTAATATGCTTTGCTTTTTGTATTTTTTTATGACGAGATATAACAAGACGATATAGAATGGCGCCCACGTGATTTTTCCGGAGATGAAAGTCATGACAGGGTCGAGCCAATAGACATGTAGTCCGTTTAAAAACAGAAATAATTCAGTGTCTATTCTTGTTAAAAAATCAATCATTATGGTATGGCTGGGAGACTATAGTGTTGTTTTATTTCTTCTTCAACTTTGGAAAATCATTCAAGAGATTTTCTTTTTCATTGATATATAATTCGTTGTATGGATTTCTTCTTATGAGTTCATTCATTGCCTTTAGCGCTTTCTCTGGTTTCTTTTCCTTAAAACGCTCGAATTCCTGGTGGTAGTAGTTGTCGCCCTTACAAGGGTATCCTTCTTCATCCGCGTAGTTTGTTATAAAGCCTACAGCTTCAGTCTGCAGCCCTTCGATGGTGAACAGAATAGGTATTTCGAAATATTCGTAGTCGCTGTTGTCACACTCGTTCCATTTGTCTTTCGTCATGATGAAGAATTTCTGCAACTGCGAACTGATGTAATCGTTGAGCGGATTGATGATGCTGAACTCACCGAGGGTGCCGTCGCAATGGACGTCGAACACCATTATCGTTGTTCCGACAGTACAGCTCTGGCGTGAAATCTGGTTATAATCGACATAGAAAAAGAAGTCGCGTTCGAAAGCGCCACTTCCTCCTTTATATCTATAGTCGAGCATAGTCTTGATGATCTTGTTATTTTCCAACAAGGTTTTTCTTAATTCAGAGCTTTGGGCCATGAGCCTTGCGCTCTGAGTTAACAATACTATAAGAAATAATATGATTCTTAACTTAGACATCTGAACCTTAATTTCTATTTTTTTTACCACCTCATCAATCAGACGTGTCAATGTGTGTTCATTTTCATTGGTATCATTGACGCGTCTCTACAATCACTCCTCATTCCTCACTAATCAGACGTGTCAATGCGTGTTCATTTTCATTGGTATCATTGACGCGTCTCTACAATCACTCCTCATTATTAATACTGTTCCAGATGAGGTCTTTCAATTCCTTGATACCTTCTCCTAAAGCGGAGCTGATGAATATATGAGGCACTTTTTTAGGGAGATGTTTCTTGATATCTTTCTTCTGTTGTTCATCGATGAGGTCGCTCTTGCTGATAGCAAGGATACGTTTCTTGTCGAGCAGTTCAGGGTTATATTTCTTAAGTTCCTTAAGCAAGATGTCGTAAGTGCCTTTCACGTTTTCGCTGTCGCCAGCCACCATAAACAACAAGATAGAGTTACGTTCGATGTGACGTAAGAATCGGAGTCCTAGTCCTTTGCCTTCTGCGGCGCCTTCTATGATACCAGGGATGTCGGCCATGATGAATGACTTCATGTCATAATAAGGCACGATGCCGAGGTTAGGTGTCAATGTTGTGAAAGGATAGTCAGCTATCTCAGGTTTAGCTGCCGACACCACTGAGAGCAATGTCGATTTACCGGCGTTAGGGAAACCTACGAGACCCACGTCGGCGAGGAGTTTTAACTCTATGATAATCCATCCTTCTTGGCAAGGCTCGCCTGGCTGTGCGAATTTAGGAGCCTGCATTGTAGCTGACTTGAAGAAAGCGTTGCCTTTGCCACCACGGCCACCTTTCATAATGACGATTTCTTGTTTGTCTTCTGATATCTCACCGAGAGGCTCGCGTGTCTCAGCGTCGTATGCTATAGTTCCGATAGGCACGTCGATGTAGATGTTTTTTCCGTTGGCACCAGTACGTAAAGCGTCGCCGCCATGACCGCCGTCTTCAGCGAAGAGGTGCTTGGTATAACGAAGGTGTAACAATGTCCACAACTGAGCGTTGCCTCTCATGATGACGTCGCCGCCTTTGCCGCCGTCACCGCCGTCAGGACCGCCTTTAGGAACATATTTAGCACGATGGAAGTGCATTGAACCGCCTCCGCCATTACCTGAACGACAGAAGACCTTTACATAATCGACGAAATTTGATGCCATAAACTTTATTTTTTAGAATTCTAAAACTCCATAACTTTAGAACTTTAGAACTTTTATACTTTTCTTTTTAATTATGTTAATAAACTATTTTCTATAATTCTAGAATTTTAGAGTTCTAGAATTCTTCTTCCTCCGCGACTACAGTATTTTTCTGACTCTGTTCTTGTTCGTAGAGTTCGCAGTCGAATTCCAACGCCACGTCGCTGAGAGGTTTTTCAAAGTCGCCTTGACTGATGTTGAGCGTGCTGTCGGCATATACCTTTTTCATATATATAGCCCATACAGGCAACGCCATGTTAGAACCTTGACCGAGGCCTATTGTTCTGAAGTGAACGGCTCTGTCTTCCGCGCCGGTCCATATACCTGTTGTAAGGTCAGGGGTGATACCCATGAACCAGCCGTCGCTTTGGTTCTGTGTTGTTCCTGTCTTGCCAGCGATAGGATTTCTCAGTCCGTATTTATACTTGAGACGCACGCCTGTTCCGCTTTGTACCACACCTTTCATAAGTTCTATCATCTTATAAGCGGTGACGTCGTCCATAGCCTCCACCTGTTCTGTCTCGAAATATTCTATCACGTTGCCGTTTTTATCTTCTATCTTGGTGATGAATATAGGTTTGATATAAACGCCTTTGTTGGCGAATGTATTCATAGCGCCTACCATCTCATACAGTGACAAGTCGCATACGCCGAGGCATATTGACGGCACTGCGTCTATAGGTGATGTGACACCCATGCGGCGTGCCATCTGTATCACAGCTTCTGGGCCGAAACGTTTCATGAGATAAGTGGATATTCTGTTGTTGGAATGAGCCAAGGCCCATTTCAAAGTGACTTCTTCACCGAACATTGTCTTGCCAGCATCGCGTGGCTCCCAGAACTTACCGTCTGGCATCTCGATGCTATAGCTGATGTTAGGCACTGTAGTACATGGAGTATACTCGCCTTCCTGCATCGCCAAGGAATAGAGGAAAGGCTTGAAGGTAGAACCCACCTGGCGGCGAGCCTGCGTCACATGGTCATATTTGAAGAATCTATAGTCGATGCCGCCGACATAAGCCTTCACATGTCCGGTAAATGACTCTACCGACATCAACGATGTTTGCAAGAATGACTTATAATAACGCATTGAGTCCATAGGTGTCATCACTGTGTCGATAGGTCCGTTCCATGAGAAGACCGTCATCTTGACAGGTGTTTTGAAACTCTTCTTGATAGAGTCGAGGCTGATGCCTGCTTTCTTCATCACGCGATAACGTTCTGAACGTTTCATCGACAACTCCATAAGATTGTCAATCTCTTCTTTTTCTAAAGAGAATGGAGCATTGGTATAACCCTTCCAGTGTCTGTCGAATGCTGGCTGTAAGTCTAAAGCGAGATGTTCTCTAACAGCTTCTTCAGCATAACGTTGCATCCTTGAATCGATGGTAGTGTAAATCTTTAAACCATCTTTGTAGATGTTATAAGGCGTTCCGTCTGGTTTGGTCTTTGTCTTAGCCCATTCGCCAAGTACACCTCTGAGATATTCACGTAGATATGTAGCCTGTCCTGTGTTGTGGTCTAACACCCCGAACTCCGACATATCGATAGGAAGTTGCGAGATGGAGTCGCGTTCTTCTGGTGTGATAAATCCATATGTTGCCATCTGACTGATGACCAGGTTACGACGATTCATCGCTCTTTCAGGATGTCTTATCGGACTGTATCGTGATGGAGCATTGACGACACCTGCAAGGAAAGCTGCCTGTTCTATTGTCAAATCTTTTGGCTCAACATTAAAGAATGTCTCAGAAGCCTTCTTGATGCCGTATGCGTTATGTCCGTAGAAAACGGTGTTAAGATACATCGCGATGATTTCATCTTTAGAGTAGTTGTATTCCAATTTTGTCGCTGTCACCCATTCCTGGAACTTACGGATGACGAGCTGTGGTGTGCTGAGGTTCTCGCCACGAGGGAAGAGGTTCTTAGCAAGCTGTTGTGTCAAGGTACTGCCGCCACCTTTGTCGTTGCCTGTAGCGATGCCGAAGATAACACGCAGCAATGCTCTCTGGTCGATGCCTGAGTGTTCGTAGAATCTGATGTCTTCAATAGCGAGAAGAGCGTTGACGAGGTGAGGCGACAACTCGCTGTAGCTGACGTTGGAACGATTCTCAATGTAATAAGTTCCGAGAATCTTGCCATCAGCAGAGATGATTTCTGTAGCAAGATTAGTCGATGGATTCTCCAACTCCTCAAAGGTTGGCATATCTCCGAACCATTCATGGCTTATGCCATAAAACAATCCGAAACCGCATGTCACGCCAATGACAAACATCGTCCATAAGACAACCAGATACCAACGTACGCCAGTTTCTTTAGCCTTACCGTTTTTTTTCTTTTTAGCTTTCGCCTTATCTTCTTTTTTAATCTCAGCCATTTTTAAGAATTTTAGAATTCTAGAATTTTAGAACTTTAGAATTTACTTATTCAACTTTCAATTTCTCAAAACGCAGTCCGATATCAGTTATGCCTTCAAGCACATCGTCTCTCATGGCTTGTTCTATCTCGAAATGATATTCGCCTTTGAGTGGAAATCTCAAGTTGTTGTTCAATAATATCTTTGACGCTCTCATGCTTCCGCTTCCATCACCGACCCATCGGCCGTCAGGATATGCCAAGATGCATTCTATGGTGTCGTGCGCCTGGTTGCCGTTAGGGAATGTAGAATGTAAAAACATATAGAAATTACTGTAACGATAGTTTTCCAGATGTCTGATGTTGAGGTAGAAAGCGTATGTTGACAAAGTATCTTCTACGTTGACATCGAAATAAGGGAGGTCTTCGTTGTTCCATGAGGCGTTGTTTATTATCACGCTCTCATCGAAGATGACGTTCTTGTTACCACATGAAGCAACGACTATCGCAACCAATAAAATCGATATGTATTTCCAAATATTTCTCATACTATTCGAGCTTGCTTAAATCGACGTTGTGTCCTTCTTCGCCGTATTCTGTGTTACGTTGTTCTTTGCTGAATGCGTAGTCCTCAAGTTGTTCTGGGAACTTGCCTTTGTTGTTCATGTCGATGATTTCCTTGACTTTCTCAGCTGGGATAGCCAACATATTGCCTCTGTCGAAGACATAAGAATACCACATCAAGCCTTTGAAGATATCGCTCTTCTGGTAGAATGCCTCGCCTTTCTTGGTCTTGAGGTTGATATGGTTGTCAGGGAACGACTTAAGCGCGTCAACATAAGTGTCGTATTCATAGTTGAGGCAGCATTTGAGTTTGCCGCATTGACCTGCAAGTTTCTGAGGGTTTGGAGAGAGCTGCTGTATTCTAGCAACGTTTGTTGTCACAGACTGGAAGTTGGTTATCCAAGAGCTGCAGCATAACTCACGTCCGCAAGAGCCGATGCCTCCGAGTTTAGCTGATTCCTGACGGAAACCTATCTGACGCATCTCTACTCTGATATGGAACTCTTCTGCCAGTTTCTTGATGAGTTCGCGGAAGTCGACACGGCCGTCGGCTGTGTAATAGAATATAGCCTTTGTTCTGTCGCCTTGATATTCAATGTCGTTGAGTTTCATGTCGAGATTGAGGTTGAGAGCGATTTCGCGGCTGCGATACAAAGTGCGCTCCTCTTGTCTTGCAGATTCCAGGAATTTCTCGACGTCGGCAATACGTGCTCTGCGATAAACCTTCTTCAACTCGCTGATAGGACAGTTGCTGCCTTTGCGTTTTCTTTGTTTCTCTACCAAAGAACCAACCATTGTAACGATACCGATATCGTGACCTATGGCAGTCTCAACAGCAACGAGTTCGCCTTCAATAAGTTCCAATTCTGTAGGATAGCTATAGAAGTCTTTTCTGTCGTTCTTGAAACGAATCTCAGCCACTTTAAGTTCGCCTTCGTAAGTTGTGTCGTGATAATCTTTTAACCAGTTAAAGCTATCGAGTTTACATTGGCTGTGACGCAATACGTTAGAACCTACCGAATATTCATCTGCTTTAAGACGGCATCCTCTGTGGAAGTCAGGGGATAACTTCATATTATCATGAAGAGGCCATTCTATCTTGAGGTATTCCTCGTTGATGTCTTCTGGCTTGTTGAAGTCTTCTTTCTCGTCTTCTACTTCCTTGACGAATTTCTTTGTTGAAGCAGCGCCTTTTTCTTCTACCACTTCCGCTGTCATTTCTTCATTTTCAACAGTTTCTTCTGCAGCATTCACTTCAACTTCTGCTGCAGCATCTTCTGTCAACTCAACATTCTCAACCAATTCTTCTTCAAGTATTTCTTCTTGGACTTTTGGTTCGTTATGGTTTTTGTTCTTGTCGTTATTCCATTTTTTCTTTGGATAAAATTTCTTCTTATATCCTTGTTTGTTATTGCCTTTATTATTGTTGTTATCGTTCATAAAATGATAATATTATATATATTTATTTAGTATGTATGTAGAACTTGCAAATATAATAAAAATTGTCTAAAGGAGAAAGACAAAAGGGGAAAGTTTTTTAATTAGGAATTTGGAGTTAGGAATGATTTGATTATTCTAAAGCTCATATCCTCAGGCTGACAGTTTCTTATAAACTCTAATGGCAATTGGGATTGCTAATAAGAATGTGCATACGTCGGCCATGGCTTGTGTCATCTCAACGCCTTGTAATCCGAGGAACATTGGCGCGATGTATAATATTGGCAGGAAGAATATTCCTTGACGGCACATCGATAAAATGGTGGCTGGCAATGTCTTTCTGATGGTCTGCAGCAGCATATTCGTCGATGTGGATAATCCGATGAGTGGGAAAGCGATGCATTGCCATCTCAGAACTCTGCTTCCTATCTCGATGAGCACCTGGTCTTCGCTTCTGAAGAAACTGATGATATGTGGCGCGAAGATATATCCTAATGTCCCGGAGATAAGCAGGAACATCGTCATGATACTCATGGTGAATGTGTATGATTCTCTTACTCTTCTGTACAACTTAGCTCCGTAATTGAATCCGCATATTGGCTGGAATCCTTGTCCAATGCCGAGCACTATGGAGAAGGCGAACATCATGCATCTCGACACTATGGAGAACGCCGCTATAGTCGAGGCTTCGTTGCCTGCTGTGGCGTAAATCGCTGCCGAGTGGTTGAGACAAATGGTTGCTGTACAAGCTAATGCCTGACGGCATAATGAAGGAAGTCCACCGTCTAATATTTTCTTGAAATGTTCCAGATTAGGCGAGAAGTTTTTCAATCTGATATGTACGTTTCCTTCTCTGAAAGTGCCTGCCAGCAATATCATCCAGCTGACTATCTGACTTATGCAAGTAGCTAATGATGCGCCTGTTACGCCCATCTTCATGACTAAGATAAAGATAGCGTCTAATATGATGTTGAGCACTGCTCCCGACGTGATTCCTATCATGGCGTAATTGGCGTTGCCTTGAAGTCGCAGCTGACTGTTCAATGCCAATGCCGACATCATGAAAGGTGTTCCTATCAGGATATAAAATAGATAATCGTTTGATAATGATAAAATATCTGGAGTCGCGCCGATAGCTTTCGATAAAGGGGTAAGGAATATAAGTCCTAAGATTCCGGCTATCGTGCCTAAGATGAATGGCGACAGAAAACCAGTCGCTGCCATTCTTTCTGCGTCGGAATATTTTTTAGCTCCTAATGCCTGCGAGATGAAGTTGCCAGAACCATGTCCGAAGAAGAATCCGAAGGCGTTGATGAATGTCATATACGCAAACGACACACCCACCGCCGCTGCCGCTTCAGTGCTGATATGTCCAACGAAAGCAGCATCGATGATGTTGTATAACGAAGTGACCAACATACTGATGATTGTCGGTCCCGACATCTTGAGGACCAGCTTCTTGATAGGAGCCTGCGTCATCATGATGTAGCGCTCGTTGCGCTTTCGTTCGTCTTCTTCAATATTTAAAGTCCTGTGTTGCACCTCTTCTTATTTCTTTACAATAGGCATCTCTCTCATAGCAAATGGCTTAGGCGACACTGCCAACACAGGCGCTAGTTGGAAACGTTTGAAGTCGTTTCTATAAACCATTCTCACAACTTTGTTAACCAATGCTTCGTCATAACCTTGAGCTATGAGTTCGCTGGCTGATTTGTTGCATTCAATATGTTGATATAAAAGCGCATCCAAGACTGGATAATCTGGCAGACTGTCGGTGTCTTGCTGTCCAGGACGCAACTCTGCTGATGGCGGTTTGTTGATTGTGTGCCAAGGAATTATCTCTTTGTCACGGTTGATGTAACGGCACAACTCAAAGGCTTCTGTCTTGTAGATGTCGCCTATTACCGACAGACTTCCGCAAAGGTCGCCGTATAATGTTCCGTAACCGACGGCAGCCTCGCTCTTATTGCTGGTGTTCAATAAGATATTGCCGAATTTATTTGATATCGCCATCACAATCAAGCCTCTGCATCTTGCCTGCATATTTTCTTCTGTCACGTCGAAAGGCATGTCTTTGAAGATAGGCTTCAACATTTCATCAAAAGTGTCGAAGGCTGGTTTGATTGGAACGATATGATAAGGACATCCGAGGTTTTCTGCTGATGCTATAGCGTCGCTGACGGAGTGGTCGCTCGAGAACTGAGACGGCATCAATATTCCTAAAACGTTCTCTGCACCTAATGCCCTTGCTGCCAACGCAACGACTAATGCCGAGTCCAAGCCTCCTGATAATCCGAGTATGGCTTTCTTGAAACCTTGTTTTTGGAAGAAGTCGCGTATTCCAAGGACGAGAGCGTCGTGTATAAGCGCCATCTTTTCAGGAATAAGCTGATTATCTTCTTTTTCCATAGAGTTGAAAAGCTCGCAATCTAATGTTGCAACATCCTCTTGGAAGAAAGGCAGACTCTTGACGACGTAGCCGTTACAACCTAACACCATAGAACCGCCGTCGTAGATGAGGTTGGCGTTACCGCCTACTTGATTTACATAAACGAGAGGAATATCATGTTTTAAGACTACATTGCGAAGCGACTCTCTTCTCTCAGCGGCACGCTGATAGTCAAAACGGTCGGCTGCAAGGTTAACGATGAATTCTGGTTTCTCTTTGAAATCAGCCATATCATAAATGTCTTCGCCAATGGTGACGGCGACTTTCATGCAACCGAGTTGCAATATATTATTTTCATCGGATGTTTCGAAATATGTAGAGACATCACCCCCGTGGCGTCTTATAACATCATTTTCGTAATATGAAACATTTTTCTTCTTGAAAATCTGACGTTTGCCTTGATGCAAGAAAATAGCAGCGTTGAAAAGAGGTTTACCTTTTCCTGATAATTCACCAGACGCCACAGGAGTGACGTCTCTACATGAGGTGTTTCTCACAGGCGCTCCTATTAATAAAGGAATGCCGCAGCATCTCTCCGCAATCTCGTCAATGGCTTTCTCACAACGCTCGATAAAGTCGTTGTAAGCCAACATGTTTAACGGAGGATATCCGCATAATGATAATTCAGAGAACGCCACCAAGGAAGAAGCCTTCGCCTGTTGGGCAGCAGCGATTATCTTTTCCTTATTGCCTTCAATGTCACCGACAATGTAATTTATCTGTGCTAATGTTATCTTCATCTTTTCAAGAATTAAAACATAAAACCAATCTCAAGACACAAATTGTTCAACAACACATCTTGCTGATTGTCTTTATAAATATTGACAAAATTATTGTTAAACACGAGAGCTGCTGTCAAACAACTGCCCTTATAAACATAATATTCAACACCCAGCTTCACGATGAGAGCATGACGCATCTTGGCATATTGCGTCGACATTATAATCTCCTCTCCTACAGCGTTGTAGTTTTTCTCATTGACATCCAACAAGAATCCCATCCCATAACTGACATTACCCATGATTCTAATGTCGTTGATCATTTCGGTTCGCATTGTCATGCCAAGAGGTATTTCAAGATATTGGTTTTGGATGGTACGTGTAATTGCATTTTCAAATGAATATTCACAATTAATGAATTTGATGTTAAAACCCGTCGACATACCATAGTTTTCCACGAAGTAAAAGTTGCCGACAAAGCCCCAGTTGAAATTCATTTTTGCCTTATTGTTATAAGGATTCTCCGAATCAAGTTTCGCCCATCCTATTCCCGGTTCAATCTTCAAGCCAAACTGAAAAGGTTTATATTGAGCAGAAGCATTGATTGTCATCAAAATAACAATAAATAATGTGAAAATTATTTTTTTCATCTTCTTAAAATTTGAATTGATAAAATTACAATTTTTTTTAAAATCATTTAAAATTAATTTAAATCAAAAAAAAACATTATTTTTGTCAGACTAAATTATAACAAACTAAAACTAACAAACATGAAAAAGGTATTATTATTATTCGTAGCATTATTTGTTGCAACAGCAGTTAATGCTCAGATTTCTCCGATTACATTCGGACCAAAAGTAGGTTATCAAACTACAAAATTATCAACCAGCAAAGAAGTCATCAAATCTGATTTCAAAGGCAATATGGCATTCGGTGCTTTTGCTCGTCTTACAATAAAGAACTTCATCATTCAACCTGAATTATTATACTACAAATCAGGCAAAGTATTTGAAGTTGACATGTTCGGCGACGACTGGTGCGGTACCCTTATTCCAAATCCAACACTTTCTATCAACCAAAGCAACTTGGCAATGCCAATTTTACTCGGTTATCAAATCATCGACATCCCTCTCATTAAAGTAAGAGCTAACGCTGGCCCTGTTTTCTATTTTGCTCTCGGCAAGGCTGAATATGCTATGAATGGTGAAAGCTTGCCAATTGAATTTGACGAAGATGTAACAGAAGACATGACAATAGGTGCAGCTCTTAACCTCGGTATCGACATCTGGAAACTTACTTTAGACTTCAACTACAGCCTCGGTCTCTCAGACGTTATGGATGATGAGATAGATGTTCCAATGGTTGGTGAAATCGAATTAGGCGACGATACAAAACAAAACATCTTCACAGTCACTTTAGGTTTCAAGATTTTATAATTGACAAAAGACTAATGACAAAAGGCTAAAGGTTTTACAATCTTTAGCCTTTTTTTATAAAATTATTTCATTGGTCTATTTATGTCTTAATGTTTTTTATACCTTTGAGAATTGAAAATCTATGGTAAAAAAAATACTTTTTTATCGTGACAAATAATGTAAAAGTATGAATAATAAAAATATAAGCAACAGCCTTTTTGTTAGAAACAGAAAGAACTTTTCTGAAAAACTCTCAAAAAACTCTATGGCGGTGTTCTGCGCCAATGAAGAAATGCCTCGTAATGGCGACCAGTTCTATCCTTATCGTCAGCAGTCCGATTTCTTCTATCTCACCGGCATCGACCGCGACTGCGCATACCTTATATTATACCCCGACCATCCGAATCCTGCCATGCGCGAGATTCTCTTCGTGGAGCCTTATAGCGAAAGCAAAGTGATTTGGCGCGGCGAAATGATAGACTCCAAGGAAGCTTCCAATATCTCAGGAGTGACAAATGTGATGTACTCCGACAGTTTCAGCTCTGTGCTTCAAGACCTCGCCTTCTCATGCGACACCATCTATCTCAACACTTACGAATATCCTCGCTATGAATGTAAGGTCGTTACAATACAGCAGCGCTTCCTCGAAGAGATGAAGGCTAAATTCCCTTTGCATAAGTTCGAACGCTCAGCACCTATATTAAATAAACTGCGTATGATTAAGTCGCAGGAAGAAATCGAGGTGACACAACAAGCATGCGACATCACTTCAAAAGCATTCCGCCGCTGCTTGGAAACAGTGAAACCAGACCTTAACGAATATCAGGTACAGGCTGAGATAGAATACATTTTTAAATATAATGGCGCAAACGGACACGCTTATTATCCTATTGTAGCTGCCGGCAAAAACGCCTGCTGCCTTCATTATTCTGCCAACAACAGCATCTTGAAAGACGGTGACCTGATTCTATTCGACATCGGATGCGAATATAAGAACTACTCTTCCGACCTGAGCCGTACCATTCCTATCAACGGAAAATTCACTGAAAGACAAAAAGAATGCTATAACGCAGTGCTTCGCGTCATGAAAGAAATCACTAAATTATATAAGGTAGGCGGAACCATCGACCAGGTGAACCAGACAACATATAAACTGATGGAAAAAGAGATGATAAAACTCGGTCTCTTCACCGAAGACGATGTCAAGAACCAAGACCCTGCCGCACCGATGTATCGTAAATATCTCATGCACGGAATGGCTCATCATATCGGACTCGACGTACACGACAGCGTAGATAAATACGAGCCTTTCAAAGCTGGAATGATACTCACCTGCGAGCCGGGAATCTACATCAGAGAAGAAGGAATAGGTATCAGAATCGAAAACGACCTCCTCATCACAGAAGGCGAACCTATCAACCTCTTCGAGGGACTTCCAATTGAAGTTGAGGAAATTGAGAATTTAATGCATAATTCATAATTAATGTAGAGACGTATCAATTACACCATAAAAAATAAACAATATGTAATTGCTGCGTCTCAAGGAAAGTGAATTGAAAATTAATAAATTATTGGACAAAGACTGTTGTCCGTTGTCCGTTGACTTAAAAAAAATTAACCTAAAAAAATAAACAACATGAAAAAGACATTATCAATTTTGGTTCTCATGATTTTCATGGGATTGGGTTTTGCTTCAAAAGCACAAAACATTCAAGTTATGTACGATTTTGGCGGTGAACGTCAATATGTCACAACAACATTAGAAATGTACAAAGCCGACAAATGGGGCGGCACATTCTTCTTCGCAGATTTCTATCATAACGGAAAGAATCATCCTCACAATTACGGCATGATGGGAACTTATATGGAAATTGAAAGAGCTTTGAATTTCTGGCAAGACAGCAAACTCAAGAATTTAAGCGCACACGTTGAATATGCTGGCGGTCTCGGAGTGATACCTCCTGGAATCGGCTACAACATCAACAACGCCTGGATGCTCGGAGCTGAATATTTCTTCCATTCAGAAGATTACAGAAACACTTTGACAGTAGCAGCTTTGTACAAGACAATAGCCAACACAAATCAAAAACTTCCTTTACAATTCTCTATCGTTTGGGGAATGCAAGATTTGTTTAACGTAAAAGGTTTGAGATTTAGCGGTTTCGCTGATTTATGGTGGGAAGAAAATTCATGGATAGGTTGCCAAGGTCCATATACAACACAATTCAGTTTCATCACAGAACCACAGATTTGGTATAACGTAGGACAATTCTTCAACTGCCCTAACTTCAACATTGGCGGTGAAGTTGAAATGTCATACAATTTCAGCGGACTCAACAACCCTAATAAATTATGCGTCAATCCATGTTTAGGTGTTAAATGGGATTTTTAATATTGTAGAGACGTGTCAATGTAACCTGCTATGAAAAACATTGATGCGTCTCAAAAAATAAATAATGTAGAGACGTGTTAATGACGCCGATGAAATAGACAAGGTGTCATTGATGCGTCTCTTGATTTTTAGGCAAAATGTTTAACACTTTTTTCAATAGAAAAAGAATCTAAAAAGATAAATCTTCCAACAAAAAATATTATCTTTGTTGCAATGAAAAATGGCTAAAGACAAATGGCAAAAGGCTAAGGACAAATGACTAAAGTTTTATATAACCTTAAACTTTAAGCCTTAAACTAAAAATAATAATCAAGCAGCTCAGGGCTCATAGCTCAGGGCTCATAGCAAAAATAAATACTATGTTTTCAAAAGAAGTTTTCGCAGGCCGTCGTGCCGCTTTATTAAAATCAGGTCTCAAAGGTATAGCTTTCTTCCCTGCTAACGACGAGGCTTCTCTCAATTACCCTGACAACACATATCGTTATCATCAAGATAGCAACTTCGCTTATTTCTTCGGCCTCGACACTCCTGACTTGGTCGGCGTCATCGACTTCGAATCAGGCGAGGAAATTCTTTTCGGTAGAGAAATAACAATAGATGATATCATTTGGTGCGGCAACCTCCCTTCTCTCACAGAACAAGGCGAGATGATAGCCGTCAAACAAACTCGCGACATCAACGGCTTCGGTGAATATCTCCGCGACGCCGTCGCTAAGGGCAGACAAATCCACATGTTGCCTCCTTACCGTGGCGACATGAAGATTAAACTCGCTAAATGGTTTAACACCGACATCGACAGCCTCTCAAAATATGTAAGCCAAGAACTTATCCAAGAAATCGTAAAACTTCGTGAAATCAAGTCTGAAGTCGAGATTGAAGATATGGAAAAGGCAGCTGTCACAGCATATTACATGCACACCACAGCGATGAAGATGTGTAAGCCAGGCGTCATCGAACAAGAAATAGCAGGCGCTGTAGAAGGCGTCGCTATATCAAACGGCTACGGCGTTTCTTTCCCTGTAATCTTAAGCATGGATGGCCAGACTCTCCACAACCACAACCATAATGGCATACTTCAAGAAGGCAGAATGATGGTCTGTGACGCAGGTGCCGAGACAAAGAACTACTACGCATCCGACTTCACACGTACAATACCTGTAGGAGGCAAGTTCAACTCACGTCAAGCTGACATATATAATATTGTGTTGAAATCTAACATGGCCGTCATCAACAACACACGTCCAGGCATCAGATATTTCGACATGCACACTTTGGCAGTACGCACCATCATCGAAGGCTTGAATGCTATAGGCTTGATGAAAGGAAGCGTCGACGATGCATTGGCTGTTGGCGCACATTATTTATTCATGCCTCACGGCTTAGGTCATGCTCTCGGCATGGATGTTCACGACATGCAAGGCCTCGGTGAAAACAACGTCGGCTACGATGCAGTAACACCACGCGCAACACAAGAAGGCTTCAGAGGATTACGCTTCGGCAAGTACTTGAAACCAGGTATGGTAGTCACCGACGAACCAGGTATCTACTTCATCCCAACATTGATAGACATCTGGAAGGCAGAAGGCAAACATAAAGAATTCATCAACTACGATAAAGTTGAGACTTTCAAAGACTTCGGCGGAATCAGAATTGAAGACGACTTGTTAATCACAGCCGATGGCAACAGAGTACTCGGTCGTCCGATACCAAAGACAGTGGCAGAAGTGGAAGCCTGCTGTGCTGAAGGTAGAGAATGGATGCGAATTCCAGGTATCATATAAAAATTAAGGACTGCTTAGGCAGTCCTTAATTTTTATATGATACATCCGAAATGTTTCTCGTCGCCGATGGTGGTTTCTGGTCCGTGTCCGCAATAGCACACCGTCTCATCAGGGAGTTCGTATAATTTGTATTTTATGCTCTCGACAATCTGACTGTAAGAGCCTCCCGGAAGATCGGTGCGACCGATTCCGCGGCAGAACAAAGTGTCGCCAGTGATGATGAAATCTTGTTCTTCACAATAGAAACAACAACAACCAAGAGCGTGCCCTGGAGTATGAATCACCTCTAGCTCGTCATCACCTATTTTTATTATCTGGCCTTCATACAAATCAATAGTCGGATATAAAGTCTTGTCTTTTTCATAGTGCATTCCAAAGGAAGAAGCATAAGCGTAAGCATTCTTGAAATACTCATCTCCATCAGGGTGAGACGCCAATGGAATATCGTATTTTTTGGCCGTGGAATAGTTGCCTAAAATATGGTCGAAATGAGCATGAGTATTTAAAATCATAATAGGCTTTAATTGATTTTTTTCGATGAAATCAAACAAAACATTATCCTCTCTCAAATTGCAATTTCCAGCATCGATGATGACACAGTCTTTGCTCTCGTTGTATACTACGTAAGTGTTAACGCAGATAGGATTGAAGCTGAAACATTTGATATTTAGCATAATTATGTAGATTGAAAATTTATGTCTTTTTTAGAAAAAAATAAAAACAAAGTTAGAAAAAGTTTTAAATAAATTCAACAAAAGTTTGTTAGAAAAAAAATTAAAAACTTTATAGATTTATTTGTGTATGATATATCTTTTTTATAATTTAGCAAACGCAAAAATCGAGCTGGAATTTTAATTTTATTTCATCTAATCTATTTAAAATCAATACTTAACTATGAGCAAGAAGGTTAATAAAACACAAGATTTGTTTTCGGTTATGGAATTTGGAACCAATTCTGTCGTTGAAGAATCTAACAAAGAGATTTTGGTAGATGTTGAGAAAAAAATTAATTCCGAAGAGAAAAAAAATTATAAAAATTTTGAAAACAATTTTGAAAAAATGGAAAACAAAGAGTATAAAATATATTCTGTTGAGGAAGTCAAAGAAGCTACCATAAAATACTTTAACGGTGACCAATTAGCAGCCGACGTTTGGATGAACAAGTACGCTTTGAAAGACAGCGATGGCAACATTTTCGAGTTGACACCAGACGATATGCATCATCGTATCGCGTCAGAGATTGCTCGTATCGAAAAAAGATATCCAAACCCAATGTCAGAAGAAGAGGTATTTGACGTTCTTAAGAATTTCAGATATATCGTTCCACAAGGCAGTCCAATGGCAGGCATCGGCAACAATTTCCAGATTTCATCATTGTCAAATTGTTTCGTTATCGGAACCAATGGTCAGTCCGACTCATACGGTGCCATCATGAAGATAGACCAAGAACAGGTCCAGCTCATGAAACGTCGTGGCGGTGTTGGTCATGACCTCTCTCATATACGTCCAGCAGGCAGCCCTGTCAAGAACTGCGCTCTCACTTCAACCGGTGTGGTTCCTTTCATGGAACGTTATTCCAACTCAACAAAAGAAGTAGCACAAGACGGTCGTCGCGGCGCTTTGATGATGAGCATCAGCATCAATCACCCTGACTCAGAAGACTTCATCGACTCTAAGATGGAACAAGGCCGCATCACCAACGCCAACGTATCAGTACGTATCAGCGACGAGTTTATGCAGTCAGTCAAAGAAGGCAAGCCTTTCGTACAAAAATATCCTGTCGATTCAGACAAACCATTATATACAAAAGAAATCGATGCCAAGAGATTATGGGATAAGATTATCCATAACGCATGGCAATCAGCAGAACCTGGCGTTCTCTTCTGGGACACCATCACACGCGAATCTATCCCTGACTGCTATGCCGACCTCGGTTTCAAGACATTGAGCACCAACCCATGCGGCGAGATTCCATTGTGCGCTTACGACAGCTGCCGTCTCCTCGCTATGAACCTTTATAGTTATGTCGAACATCCTTTCACAGCACAAGCTCGTTTCAACGCAGAACTTTTCTCAAAACACGTTGCCATAGCTCAAAGAATGATGGACGACATCATCGACCTCGAAATAGAAAAAATAGATGCTATTCTTGAAAAAGTATATTCAGACCCAGAAAGCGACGAAGTCAAGAAATGTGAAATAGACCTTTGGAAGAACATCCGTAAGAAAGCTCTTCAAGGACGTCGTACAGGTATCGGCATCACAGCAGAAGGCGATATGCTCGCAGCTCTCGGCAAACGCTACGCATCTGACGAAGCTATCGAATTCTCAACATCAGTACAGAAACTCCTCGCTTACGAAGCATATAAATCATCTGTGAACCTCGCTAAAGAACGTGGCGCTTTTGAAGTATTCGACGCTAAACGTGAAGAGAACAATCCTTTCATCAACCGCCTCCGCGCAATGGATGAAAACTTCTACCAAGATATGGTGAAGTATGGACGTCGTAACATCGCTATGCTTACAATAGCACCAACAGGAACCGTAAGTATCTGTACCCAAACAACATCAGGTATAGAACCTGTATTCATGGTTTCTTACAAACGTCGTCGTAAAGTTAACCCTAACGATAAAAACGCCAAGGTTTCATTCACCGATAACGACGGCAACTCATTTGAAGAATATAACGTATTCCACCCTAAATTCATGACATGGCTCGAAGTCAATGGCTACGACGTGGAAGAAGTTAAGAATTATGATGACGCTAAACTCCAAGAAATAATCATCAAGTCACCTTATTATAAAGCAACAGCCAACGACATCGACTGGGTTAACAAAGTCAAGATGCAAGGCGAAATGCAAAAATGGGTCGACCATTCAATCAGCGTGACCGTCAATGTTCCTGCTGAGACAACAGAAGAACTCGTAAGCGAGATTTATCAGACAGCATGGGAATGCGGATGTAAAGGTATGACAATATACCGCGATGGTTCTCGTACAGGCGTCCTCGTTTCAAACAAAAAAGAAGAAAAGAAAAACGTCGAAAACGACATCATCGAAACACATTCTCCTATACGTCCTAAGACTCTCGAATGCGACGTCGTACGTTTCCAAAACAATTACGAAAAATGGATTGCTTTTGTTGGTAAGATTAACAACAAACCTTACGAAATCTTCCTCGGTAAACAAGATGACTTCTATTTGCCTCCATTCGTTGAAACAGCATGGATTACAAAGAACAAAGGCGAAGATGGCAAATCAAGATACGACTTGCAATTCCAAGACAAACAAGGTTACAAAGTCACTATCGAAGGCCTTTCACGTTCCTTCAGCCCTGAGTTCTGGAACTATGCCAAATTGATTTCTGGTATCTTACGTCATGGTATGCCAATCACTAACGTGGTTACTTTAATCCAAAACTTGAGCGTTAACGAAGATAACATCAATGCTTGGAAAAACGGTATCGCTCGCGCTTTGAAACGTTACATCCCTGATGGAACTAAAGTTGATAAGGAAGTATGTCCTACATGCGGCGAGGCTTTGGTTTACGAAGATGGATGTAAACATTGCAAGAACTGCGGATATTCAAAATGCGGATAATAAATCTAATTGGAATAAAACAAAAAGCGTCTCTGAAATTCAGAGACGCTTTTTTATTTCGTAGTCTAAGCTCAAGGCTTATTCAATAACAGTCAACTCATTGATGATATTGTGAGCTTTACCGACTTTCTCGATGCACCATAAGAGGTAACGAGCATCCATAACGATTGTACGTTGTACCTTTTGTTCGAATGAGAGGTCGCCGCTCATTGCTTCCCAGTTGCCATCGAAAGCGAGACCGATGAGCTCGCCATTGCCATTGATGACAGGGCTTCCTGAGTTACCGCCAGTGATATCGTTTGTTGTGATGAAGTTAACAATCAAGTCGCCGTTTTCGTCAGCATAACGACCGTAGTCTCTTGCTTCATATAAGTCTCTAACATCTTGAGGGATGTCGAATTCCCAGTTGTTAGGTTTATATTTTGCCATCACGCCGTCCATTGTTGTTACATAGTCGTAGTTGACAGCATCAGCGCCTTTGTAAGGTTCAACGCTACCGTAAGTGAGTCGCATTGTGAAGTTTGCGTCTGGATAGAAATTACGTTCTGTCTGCATTTCCATCAAACCTTTTATGTAAAGACGTTCAGCTTCATCGCCTGAGTTAGCAGCTTCTAAATACATAGGAACGATAACATTATTATAAACTTCGACGATATTCATTGTCAAAGCGTATATAGGATCTTTGTCTAATTTCTTAGGTTTAGCGAGCCATTTCTCAACTTTTTCTTGACTTACGAAGATAGATTTTTCGAAAGCTTCATTCACCCATGCAGTGAAGTCGCCATTGTTTTTATCACCTATTTCAGTAATCATTGAAGGAACATATTTATCGATGTCTTTGTAGATAAGATTTAACAAAGCGATTGTCACGTCTTTATCAAGATTCATGTCATAGTCTTTATAGAATGCTTCTGCTTGAGTTTTTAATGTTTCTGCTGCTTGAGCTATTTCTTCTTTAGAAGCCTTGTCTTTGAATAAGTTGTTTATTCTTATGAATCTGCGTGAGAAAGATATAGCTTCGCCGCCGTTCCATCCAGCTTCGCGGAGATAAGTCATAGGTTTGTTGATTTCGTCCAAGACATTCCATTTTGCGTCAACGTCTTCGAAGATTGAACCATATTCTGCCTTACGGTTTTCATCAGCGTTAACCCAAGCTCTGAAAGCTTCTTCTTGAGCGAGGCGTCTTTCCTCAACGCGGTTACGTTGTAATTGTTTAACTTGACCGATATAATATTTCCAGTAGTTAGAAACGCTAGCTTGTTTTGAAGCATATTTGATGAACACTTCTTGGTCGGCGTCCATGTGTTTGCGATATTCGTTGAGTTTTGTTGTACGGCAGTCGATGATAGCAGGACCTTCTTCATTGATGATATTGCTGATTGTGCGGCTTGTTGAGTAGCGGTCGGTGCTTCCAGGGTAGCCCATAATCATAGCGTAGTCGCCTTGACTTACACCTTTAATATTAATAGGTAAGTAATGTTTTGATTGCATTGGGATGTTTTCTTCGCTGTAACGAGCAGGTTTGCCGTCAGGAGAAGTGTAGACTCTGAAGATACAGAAGTCGCCTTTGTGACGAGGCCATGTCCAGTTGTCGGTATCAGCGCCATATTTGCCGATTCCCCATGGAGGACATGCTGTAAGACGTACGTCACGATAAACATCATATTCAAACATAATGTATTGGTTGCCGCTGTAGAAAGGAACGATTTCAATTCTTATGTCACGGTCACCCTTACGTTCTTTTGTTATAGCTCTGATGTTAGCGTCGATGATAGAATCGCGTGTTTCTTTTGTTGTAACGTTTTCGAGTACTTTTGATGTGACATCTTCAACATTAGAGAGGAAAGAAACATAGAGTCCTTCGCAAGGAAGTTCTTCTTTCATATCCAAAGCCCAGAAACCGTCTGTGAGGTAGTCATGTTCTACAGAAGCGAGAGCTTGAACATAACCGAGACCGCAGTGGTGATTGGTGAGCAACAATCCGTTAGGAGAGATGAGTTCGCCTGTACATCCGTTAGCGAATTGTACGATAGCGTCTTTCAAACTTGGCTGGTTGAGGTTGAAGATTTGTTCGGCTGTGAGTTGGCAACCGAGTTGCTGCATCTCATACAAGCTTTGATTACTTAAATTGTAAGGCAACCACATGCCTTCATCGGCTTTCAACTGCATATTGAAGACAGTCAAAAGAGCAAAAATACTTAACAAAATTTTTTTCATGTGAATTGTATTGATTTTAATGAATTTCGATTTTTCATTTGTTTTGCAAATATAGGCAAAAAAAATTGAAATTTCTATGTGATATCTTTTTAAAAATATATATTTTTGTTGCTCAATTTTAAACATTATAAAATAAAAAACAATGGGTGGCTTTTTCGGAGTAGTATCAAAGAGAACATGTGTTTCAGATCTCTTTTATGGTACTGACTATCATTCACATCTCGGTACAAAACGTGCCGGTCTTGCAACAGTAGAAGACGGTAAATTCTATCGTTCAATTCACAATATTGAAGGTGCATATTTCAGAACAAAATTCGATTCTGACCTCGCCAAGTTCCATGGCAATATGGGCATCGGCGTTATCAGCGACACAGACGCTCAGCCTATAATCGTCAATTCACATCTTGGACGTTTCGCTATCGTCACAGTAGCAAGAATCAACAACTTAGTTGAGCTCGAGCAAGAATGTCTCAACAACAAACAACATTTTGCTGAGTTAAGCGGCGGTTCAACAAATCCTACAGAGTTGGTCGCTCTTCTCATCACTCAAGGCAAAGACTTCGTCGATGGCATTCAGAACGTATATAATAAAATCAAAGGCTCTTGCTCAATGCTGATACTCACTCCAGAAGGTATCATTGCAGCTCGCGACCGTTACGGCCGTACTCCTATAGTCATTGGTAAAGACGCTGAAGGTTACGTACTTGCAACAGAAAGTCACAGCTACGTCAACTTAGATTATAAGACAGAGAAATTTGTTGGTCCAGGTGAAATAGTTAAAGTTACACCAGAAGGCCACACACAACTGCTTGCACCTAGCAGCAAATGTCAGATGTGTTCTTTCATGTGGATTTATTATGGTTACCCAGCAGCAGACTACGACAACATCTTCGTAGAGAACATGCGCTACAACGGCGGTTACGCTATGGGACAGATGGACGACGTTGACGTTGATTACGTCGCTCCTATTCCAGACTCAGGCATCGGCATGGCGATAGGTTATTCTAACGGAAAGCAAATTCCATACGTTCGCAGCGTGGTGAAATATACTCCAACATGGTCACGCAGCTTCATGCCTGTCACACAAGAAGAGAGAGAACATGTGGCTAAGATGAAACTCATCACCAATGCCTCATTGTTAAAAGACAAGAAAGTGGTTTTCTGCGACGACTCTATCGTGAGAGGAACACAGCTCCGCGACAACGTCAAGATGTTGTACGAATGCGGCGCTAAAGAAGTTCACATCAGAATCAGCTGTCCTCCATTGTTATACGGATGTCCTTTCCTCAACTTCTCCAACTCAAAAACAGATATGGAGTTGATTACACGTCGTTGTATCCAAGAGTTAGAAGGTGACGCATACAAAAATCTGGAATATTACTGCGACCACACCACAAAACAATATGCTAACCTCGTTGAGATGTTACGCAAACATATCGGTGTAGATTCATTAAAATTCAACACTATAGACATTATCAGAGACGCCATCGGACTTCCAAAAGACACAATCTGTACACACTGTTTCGATGGAACAAGTTATGGTCATAAATAAGACTACAAGACCACAAGACTACAAGACTATAAGTAGAGACGTCACTTTAAAAGTGGCGTCTTTTTTTTGTTTTTTTGTGATATAATACTAAACTTTTTTTGTAAGTTTGTGGAATCAAAAAAGTATAATCTATAAAAATAAAAATATGGCAAAAAACAGACTTATAGGCGATTATCCAGTTATCGGTATCCGCCCAACCATCGACGGTCGTCGTGGTACTCTTAAAGTTCGCGAATCTCTTGAAGATCAAACTATGAACATGGCAAAAGCTGCCGCTAAACTCTTTGAAGAAAACTTGAAATACTCTAATGGCGAACCTGTTAAAGTCGTTATCGCTGACACTACAATAGGCCGCGTTGCAGAAGCTGCTGCCTGCGCTGACAAATTCAGAAAAGCAGGCGTCGATATCACATTGACAGTGACACCATGCTGGTGCTACGGTGCTGAGACAATGGACATGGACCCAATGACAATCAAAGGCGTTTGGGGCTTCAACGGAACAGAACGTCCAGGTGCTGTTTATCTCGCATCAGTTCTCGCAACACACGCTCAAAAAGGTTTGCCAGCTTTCGGCATCTATGGTCATGACGTACAAAACGCTGACGATACTTCTATCCCAGCCGACGTACAAGAGAAACTCTTACGTTTCGCTCGCGCTGCTGTCGCTGCTGCTTCAATGCGTGGCAAGTCATACCTCCAAATCGGTTCTATCTGTATGGGTATCGGCGGCTCTATCATCGACCCTAACTTCATCGAAGAATATCTCGGAATGCGCGTCGAATCTGTTGACGAAGTGGAAATCATCCGCCGCATGACTAACGAAATCTACGATAAAAACGAATACGAAAAAGCTCTCGCTTGGACTAAAGCTAAATGTATTGAAGGTTTAGATAAAAACCCAGAATATCTTAAGAAGACAGCTGCAGAAAAAGAAGAGATGTGGGAATTCGTCGTTAAGATGATGGTTATCATCAAAGACATGATGAACGGCAACCCTAACCTCCCAGAAGGCTGCGAAGAAGAAATGGTAGGTCATAACGCCATCGCTGCTGGTTTCCAAGGACAACGTCAATGGACCGACTTCTATCCTAACGGCGACTTCGCTGAGTCAATGCTCAACTCATCATTCGACTGGAACGGCGCTCGCGAGCCTTATATCCTCGCAACAGAAAACGACGTCCTCAACGGCATCGGCATGTTATTCATGAAACTCTTGACAAACCGTCCACAGATGTTCGCTGACGTTCGTACATATTGGAGCCCTGAAGCTGTTAAAGGCGCAACAGGCTACGACCTCGAAGGCGTTGCACAACAATCAGGCGGTATCATCCACCTCATCAACTCACGCGCTTGCTGCGTTGACGCTTCTGGCGTTTGCAAAGACGAAAACGGCAACAACGTTATGAAACAATGGTGGGAAGTGACAGAAGCCGACCAAGACGCAATGATGAACGCCACAGAATGGTGCTCTGCTGACTATGGTTACTTCCGTGGTGGCGGTTACTCATCACGCTTCGAGACAAAAGCAGAAATGCCTGTCACAATGATTCGTCTCAACCTCGTCAAAGGCCTCGGACCATGCATCCAAATCGCTGAAGGCTGGACAGTCAACCTCCCAGAAAAAGTATCAGACACATTATGGAAACGCACCGACTACACATGGCCATGCACATGGTTCGCTCCACGTACAACAGGCAAGGGCGCTTTCACATCAGCATACGAAGTTATGAACAACTGGGGCGCAAACCACGGAGCTATCAGCTACGGCCACATCGGCGCCGACCTCATCACATTATGTTCAATGTTACGCATCCCTGTATCAATGCACAACGTGCCAGAAGAAAAAATCTTCCGTCCTTCAGTATGGAACGCTTTCGGCATGGATAAAGAAGGTCAAGACTTCAGAGCTTGCGCTAACTTCGGACCAATGTATAAATAATTGAAAGTTGAAAACTGAAAATTGAAAATAATGTAGAGACGTATCAATGTAACAAAAAAATAAAAAAACATTGATGCGTCTCAATTTAATAATTAGGGACTGTTGACTGTTGTCTGTAGTCCGTTGACTAAAAAAAACAATCATGAGTATCATAGACGAAAAACATTATACAGAATTTCTGAAACAGGCTCATCGTTATGGTGATTCAAAACTGACTTTATGCAGCAGTGGCAATCTCTCATGGCGTATCGACGACAATCTCGCTCTCGTTTCAGGAACAGGATCATGGGTTCCTACTTTAAAAGAAGAAAACATCTCTCTCTGCAATATTGAGACAGGCGAATTCCTTAACGGAGTGAAGCCTTCAATGGAAAGCACATTCCACCTTGGAATCATGCGCCAACGTCCTGAAGTCAATGTGGTGTTCCACTTCCAATCGGAATATGCTACAGCGATAGCTTGCATGAAAGACAAACCAACAAACTTCAACGTCACAGCTGAGATTCCAATCCACGTTGGAAGAGAGATTCCTGTGATTCCTTATTACAGACCAGGCTCTCCAGAATTAGCCAAGGCTGTCCTTGAAGCTATGAAAGACCACAACTCATGTCTCATGACAAGCCACGGTCAGGTAGTATGCGGCAAGAATTTCAACGAAGTCTTTGAACGCGCTACATTCTTCGAGATGGCATGCAGAATAATAGTACAATCAGGCGGCAATTATTCTACATTGACGCAAGAAGAGATAGAAGATTTAGACGTTTACGTTTTAGGAAAGAAAAAATAAGATGAAAAGATATATAGCAGCAGACTTCGGCGCAGGCAGCGGTCGTGTCATCGTAGGAACTCCATCGGCAGAAGGAATACAGTTAGAAGAAATACATCGTTTTGAAAACAATCAGAAGATGATAGACGGTCATCTGAGATGGGATTTCAACGCTCTATTCAATGAGTTGAAGACTGGTCTGAAGAAAGCCTTTGCCAAATACGGCGACGAGATTGAAAGCATCGGCATCGACACTTGGGGTGTTGACTTCGGCCTCTTGGATAAAGACGGCAAATTGATTTCTACTCCAGTATGTTACCGCGACGACAGGACAAAAGGAATGTTAGAATTAGCATTTCAGAAATTGCCAAAGGAAGAGTTCTTCCAACATGCTGCTAATCAGTTCATGGAAATAAATACGGCGTTTCAATTATTAAGCGCCACTGTAGAGACGTCACCCTGTAGCGTCTCAGAATTGCAACGTGCAGAAAAATTATTGTTCATGCCGGATTTGTTCAACTATTTCCTGACAGGAAAATGTTATAACGAATTCACCATATCATCAACATCGCAGTTGATGAATTCGCTGACACATAAGTGGGACGACGTCATCTTCGACAGATTAGGACTACCTAAACACTTGATGCAAGAGATTGTATATCCTGGCACTGTGATAGGACGACTCACCGATGAGCTCGCCGAAGAGTTGGGCGGTAACGCCAATGTTATTGCCGTCGGGTCACACGACACAGCAAGTGCCGTCGCTTCTATCAGTGACAGTTCCGACGACTGGGCTTTCATCAGCTCCGGCACATGGTCGCTCATGGGAACACCTACAAAAGAACCTATCATCTCGCAAGAAGCCTTTGACGCCTCTTTCACCAACGAAGGCATGACAGACGGAAGAATACGATTCCTGAAAAACATAACCGGACTCTGGCTCATACAACAACTCGTCAAAGAATGGGAACAAGAAGGTTACAAATGCGACTATTCAGAGTTAGTCAAAGAAGCTGAGTTGTCAGAATTTAATTCATCATTCGATGTTGACGATGCAAGTTTCATGAATCCTGAAAAGATGTCGGAAGCGATAATATCCTATCTTAAAGAAAGAAATGATGACATTCCGGTCACCAAAGGCGATTTCATGAGATGCATCTGTATCTCTTTAGCAAAGAAATATGCAGAAGTAAAGACACAGATGGAACGCTGCACTAATAAGAAAATCAACAAGATTTACATCGTTGGCGGCGGCTCAAGAAATCAGTTGCTGAACAAACTCGCTGCAGAATACACAGGATGCGAAGTCATCAAAGGCGAAGTGGAAGCCACAGCGATGGGAAATGTTTTGGTTCAAATGTCAGTTCATAACTCATAGTAATATTAACATTATGACACAAAATCTACAATCGAAACTCGTTGAGAAGAAGTATCTCTTGACATTCATTTTAATAACATCATTATTTGCCTTATGGGGTTTTGCCAACGACATCACCAACCCTATGGTAGCTGCATTCCAGACAGTTATGGAGCTATCGGCAGCAAAAGCCTCTCTCGTACAATTCGCTTTCTACGGAGGCTATGCCACGATGGCGATACCAGCAGCACTCTTCGCAAGACGCTACAGCTACAAAAAAGGCATCTTGCTAGGACTGATACTCTACGCCATAGGAGCGTTTATGTTCATCCCGGCAGCTAACCGTCAGGAGTTCGGATTCTTCTGCGTATCGTTGTATGTCCTCACTTTCGGACTCGCCTTCCTCGAAACAACAGCAAATCCTTACATATTATCATTAGGAAGCAAAGAGACTTCAACACGTCGTCTCAATCTCGCTCAGGCCTTCAACCCTATCGGCTCTCTGATGGGTATGTTTGTAGCTTCAAGAATAGTGCTTGCTAAACTTGAATCCGACACGGCAGCAGTTCGCGAAGTGGGATTCTCCAACCTCGACGAAATGACTAAACTCACAATACGCGAACACGACCTCGACATCATCAGAAATCCATACGTCGCATTGGGTTGTGTTGTGTTGTTCGTCTTTGTCATCATTGCTATCTTCGTGAAAAATCAAAACAATGAAGCGAAAGAAAATGTTAATAACAAAGGTACTTTAAAACGTCTTTTCTCCAATAAAGTATATCGTGAAGGTGTTGTCACACAGTTGTTCTACGTAGCAGCTCAAATCATGACATGGACTTTCATCATACAATATGCTGACAGACTTGGCATCGACAAGGCAACAGCTCAGTTGTATAACATCATCGCAATGGGCATGTTCTTATGCGGTCGTTTCATCAGCACCTTCTTGATGAAATATGTCAACTCACGCAAGCTTCTTATGTTCTTTGCCATCGGCGCTATGCTCGCATCTGCAGGAACAATATTGATTGACGGAGTTATGGGATTATATTGTCTGATGGCAATCTCAATCTTCATGTCGCTCATGTTCCCAACAATATACGGTATCGCTTTGGAAAACGTCAGTTTAGAAGACAGTTCATTAGGTGCAGCATTTTTAGTCATGGCTATCGTTGGCGGAGCTTTGATGCCACCGCTTCAAGGCATAATTATCGACTTAGGAACAGTGGGCAGCTTACCAGCAGTCAACTTCTCATTCATACTTCCATTCATCTGCTTTGCAGTGATATTCGTTTACGGACTTAGAACCAGTAGAATGAAATAAGAAATTCAGAAACTCAGAACTTCAAAACCTCAGAATTATTTCTGAGATTCTGAGATTTTGAGATTTTGAGATTCGAATATAAGTGTTATCTTTGCACACTCAAAAATCGGGGTGTGGTGCAGTCGGCTAGCATTCTTGCATGGGGTGCAAGCGGTCGCCCGTTCGAGTCGGGCCACTCCGACAAAAAACATCGTCTTTTCGGCGATGTTTTTTTGTTTTTTGTAAAAATAATAAGTCCAAACTATTTTTCTTATCCTTTTTTTTCTTAATTTTGGATTCGTAAATTTTTATAAGGATTTGTAAATAATTTAAATACATAATTTATATGAGATATAAAGTCATTAGCGCAGAAGAAGCTGCATCATACATCAACCATAATGATAACGTTGGATTTAGTGGATTTACTGCATCAGGAAGTCCTAAGGTTGTTCCAATGGCTATTGCACAAAAAGCAGAAGAAGAACATGCAGCAGGTCGTCCATTTCAGATAGGAATGTTCACTGGCGCATCTACTAGCGACAGACTTGACGGAGCACTTGCACGTGCCAACGCAATAAAGTTCAGAACACCATATCAGTCATGTGGCGATATGCGTACTGCCATCAACCAAGGCTCTGTTCCTTTCTTCGATTTACACCTTTCTGAACTCGCCCCTAAAATGCGTTATAACGCTTTTGGAGATGTTGACATCGCTGTTATCGAAGCTTCTCACATCACTGATGACGGTAAGATATATCTCGGAACAGGTGTTGGTATAGCTCCAACAGTATGCCGCATGGCTAAAAGAATAATAATAGAATTAAACCACCATCTTCCTGAAGGTCTGTTAGGTTTCCACGACATTTATGAACCATTAGACCCACCTTACAGAAGAGAGGTGCCAATCTATAAACCTAGCGACCGCATAGGAACTCCATATATACAAGTGGAACCTGAAAAGATTATCGGCATCGTCGATACAGATCTTTCTGACGGTGTTAAAGACTTCGATACTCTCAATGAAGTTACAATGAAAATCGGTAAGAACGTCAGTGACTTCCTCGCCGAACAACTTAAGACAGGCAGAATCCCTGCTGAATTCTTACCTTTACAATCTGGTGTAGGTAACATCGCTAACGCAGTTTTGAGCTGCCTCGGAACTAACCCTGATATTCCTAACTTCCAAATGTACACTGAGGTTGTTCAGGATTCTGTTATCAGCCTCATGAAAGAAGGAAGATGTACTTTCGCAAGTACTTGCTCATTGAGTATCAGCGACACTCTTGCCGGCGAAGTGTTTAAAAACCTCGACTTCTATCGCGATAAACTCGTGCTTCGTCCTTCAGAAATAAGCAACAACCCTGAAATGGTACATCGTTTGGGTCTTATCACAATGAACACAGCTATCGAAGCCGACATCTTCGGCAACGTCAACAGCACTCACGTCTGCGGAACAAAACTGATGAACGGCATCGGCGGTTCAGGCGACTTCACACGTAATGCTTATCTCTCAATATTCACTTGTCCTTCAGTTGCTAAGAACGGCATGATTAGCTCTATCGTTCCTATGGTTTCTCACCAAGACCACAGCGAACACTCTGTGAAGGTGCTTATCACAGAATGGGGCGTAGCCGACTTGAGAGGCAAAGATCCAATCCAAAGAGCAGAGACAATCATAGAAAACTGTGCTCACCCAGAATATCGCCCTTTATTACGTAAATATTTAGAATCAAGTCAAAAAGGTCATATACATCACAACCTTGGCAAAGCATTATCATTCCATGAAGAATTCTTGCGCTCAGGCGATATGAGAAACGTAGAACTTTGATATGGCTAATGGCGAAAGACAAAAGGCTAAAGGAATTCCTTTAGCCTTTTATCTTTTATCTTTTGTCATTAGTCATTAGTCATTAATATTCTCAGCCACAATTTCAGCGATGTCTTTCACTTCTATCGGAGCCAGTCGAGCAAATGTTTTCAAACATAAAGGACATGCCGTCACAATTTCATCAGGTTGGTTGAGTGTCAAATCCTTGATAGAATTCTTTGTTATCGTGTCACGTTCTTCTAATGACATGGTAAGACTTCCTAAACTTCCTCCGCAGCATACCGACATATCCTTGTCCGACTTGCCTTGTGTCAGCAAGCCGATATTATCTATTACGTTACGAGGTTCATCATAAACGCCAAAAGCCCTTCCTAACTCACAAGGGTCATGATATGCGTAGCGTTTGTCGCTTCTGTCGATGTTTAACTGACCGTTTTCAATCAACTCATTAATATATTGAGTGTGATGTAAAACTTCTATGCCTTCAAGCTGATATTCTTCTTTGAAAACCTTATAACATATAGGACAAGAGAGCACCAGTCTCTTTGCACCTGAGTTCTTGATAAGTTCAGTATTTTTATCTATCAATGCTTTAGCTTCGTTGACTTTGCCTGTAAGCATCATTGGACGACCGCAACAAATACTGCCATCAGCATCCATAAATTCATAGTTCTCATTTGCCGCCTCGAAAATATTCTTCATCGAACGAATTATCTTAGGAGTGAGATGCGACATACAGCCAGCGAAATAAAGAGTTTTTTGGCTGTGAACTTTATCTTGTAGTCTTGTAGTCTTGTAGTCTTGTAGTCTTTCAAGATACTCGAAATCAGACTTTATCTTATAATAAGTCTTTTTACGTTGTGCTATCTTGATGTTCAACGATTCTATTCCAAGCGGACAAACTTCAATACATTTTCCACACATCAGGCATTTCTCTGTCATATTCTTGACGTCTCTTCTTCTCTTCCCTTTTCTGATGTTACGGATAAAATAAACTGCTGTATTTTTGTAATTATCCTTAACCTCACTCATAGGACAGACGTCGATGCAGAGTCCGCAGCTAGGACACGAATAAATTTCCGCCACAGCATAACCTTTACGAGGTTCGGTGGTCTTAAGTCCAGCGTTACGAAGTAAAATCAATAATGCTTCTGCAGGAATGTGCATATATCGAGAGAAAGGCAGCAGTGTCATGAATATTGCCAGGTCGATGGAATATAACCACCAAAAGACGATACTTAAAGTCTCATTATAGTTTCCTCCGAACAACAACTCAAAACCGAGATATTTGGTCAAGAACGAACCTCCTGCGATGCCGGCTATAGAAGATTCTGCCAAGAAACGTAATGGGAAGATGGTCCATAATGATAGTCGCACTAAATCTTCTTTGAGTCCGAATTTAGTGACACGTTTAAGTCCTACATTACGCGGTTTCTTCTTTTTGACAACGGCTATGAAGATGCCGCTTATTATCATCAACAAGAAGAAATCCATCAAAAAACTGAATATCTGCGCTTTGAGACTTAATTCTTCAACTGTGAAGTAACGGAAGAAAATCGGGAGGTATAAGTTCGACATCAATTTTGGCATGAAAGGAACTTCCATCCCTCTTAATGGTGAAAACGTGATGCTTTCAAAATGTCCGACGACAATAATCATAAACCATCCTAATGCGATGGACATGTGCATATAACCAAGGAGCGGTTTTCTTTTCCAGATTTTTGTATGAAAGAGACAATCGTTGAAGAGGTCTCTGATGTTTTTCCATGCCGACTTAGGATAGACAAGCGAGCGTAAGAATTTGCGTCTATCTTCCTTAGGAAGCTGGAAAACAATGCGTATCATGCCTATGAGACAATATAAAAGCACGAATGTCATGCTTATAACGAAAGGCAATACAAATGGGTCGAATATAGGTCTCATATATTTTTTTCGTTATAGATTCTTGTTATAGAAAGTAATATGTTTCTTGTGTTGATGCCGCGACTGCAAACCAACATACATTTTCCGCACATCATACATTTCTTGACTTTATCTAAAGCATCTTTTTCTTTGCCACGTTGTAACATCAAGATTATCTGTCTGAAACTGACGTCGGTGAAATTGCCTGCAGAACAAGTGGCAGTACACAATCCGCAAGCCATGCAAGTTTTGATGTCGGGATTGAGTGATTCTATTTTATTAAAATTTTTTAAGTCAACATCATCCATCTGGATATGTGAACTCTTTGATATGCTGAAACCAAAATCTATCATAATTACAATTTTAATTACTATGAGCTTTGGACAATGAGTAGTGATTTTTTATTCTTAGTTGAAAATGCTCAAAACTCATAGCTCACGACTCAAAGCTTAAATAATTAAACACTTCCACTGCTGCTGAGCGTGCTTCGGCGAGTGTCTCTGGTAATGTCTTTGGCGAGGTGCATGCTCCTGCAACGAAAACGCCTTTTTCTTTTGTAAGATTTAATCCGGAGAATGAGTCAATAGTCTCGATAAAACCATCTTCGTTGCTATTGATGTCGAGCATCTTCTGTATTTCATTAGAACTCTTGGATTTCTCCATTCCACACATAAGCACTAACAAATCCAAAGTCATCTTCATCGGTGTTCCGAGGAGTGTGTCTTCAGCCTTTATGACTAATTTTCCTTCGATATTTTCCGATACTTCACACACACGACCTCTAACGCATTTGATGTCGAAGTCTTTCTGAGCCTTGAGATAAAGGTCTTCGTAACCCTTGCCGAACATTCTTAAATCCATATAGAAACAATAGACATCTGCTTCAGGGAATTCGTCTTTTATCTCGCATGCTTGCTTTAAAGCTGTGGCGCAGCAGACCTTTGAACAATAAGTATTGTTGACTTTTACATCTCTCGAACCAACACAATGAACAAAACCGATGCGTTTTGGTTCGTTGATGCGTTTGTCATCATGCGTCTTGAAATAATTTTCCAATTCAGCATTCGTTATCACATTGTTATAGATGCCGTAACCATATTCTTGTTTCTTCTCTGCTTTGAAAAGGTCGAAACCGGTGCATACGACGATTGCTGATACATCGTAAGTCTTGTTGTTAGATAGCGTTACATGGAATATATCACCTTCTTTTTCTATATTGTTGATACGAGAGTTTAATTTAATCTCGATATCTTTCACTTGTTCTTTTAATTTTTCGAGAAGATTCTCGGCATTGTCGCTTGATGGAAAAAGTCTATCCCATTGTGCAAGATGTCCGCCTATTCTGTCGTTTCTCTCGATGATGACAGGAGTGAATCCGAGGATTTTCAGCTGATGAGCTGTTTCTAATCCTGCAGGACCTGCGCCGATGATGAGTATTTTGTGGTCTTTCATAGTTTTATATGTCAACAGACAACAGTCTGTGTCAGTGTCAATGTTTAAATTAATTTTATATTAATAGGATTTATCGGTGTTCCTAAGTCTTTATTGTTTACACCTTTGTATTTAGCTTCAGGGTCGTATTCTATTCCCATCTTATCCAATAAAGGTTCTATCGCAACCTGATGCATCTGTAGTCCCAAGTCCCAAGGGTTGTATCCCATGACGAGACCTGCCACTTCTTCATAGGTAAGAGCTGGGATTCCGTATCCGTTTTTACCGTAAGTCTTGCCTGTCTGTTCAGCAATGACATACTGCCAGCGGTCGAGGAAATAAGGGCAACCTGGGCAATTGGTGATTATCAAATCCGGTTCGTATGGTTCCATCGACTCGAATTTTTTATAAGTATTGGATAATGAATAACCTCTGTTAGCCTGAATAAAATACTGACGGAATCCGAATCCGCAGCATTGGCGACGTTCTGGATAATCGACAACTTCACCGCCCCAGGCTTCTATCATACCGACCAGAACATGAGGATATTCTGCGCCTCCAAAACCTTTGGAAGGAAACATCTTGGCATAATGACAACCTATATGTTCCACTACCTTAAGAGGTTTACCAGTCTTGGCATTGACAAGTTTATATTTAGCTTGTTTAGCTATTTCGTGTCTGAATTTATAAATAATATCACTGGCGTGAGCGAGATATTTTGGTTTGGCGAATTCTTTTTTACAAGAGTCCCAAAGATATTGGCGAATCTTCGCCTCCAGTTCAGGGAACTCGTGCCAAGTTTCTAAAGTTTCAGTATAACAACCGAAAGAAGTGATACAAGAGCATACGTAATTCTCGTAACCGTTCTCATGCATAAGAGCAAATTGACGAGCGATGATAGTCATGGCAGTCTCTTGCGGAATGCTGTCGCTATGATAAGCGATGCCGCCACATGTGGTGTGATAAGCACTCTCGTAGAAGTCCTTGCCTAATTTATTTCTTGTTATGTCTAAAAATGTCACTTCAGAACCTGGAAAGAACGACTGACGTATGCAGCTTCTCACATAGAAATAATGATCGTCAGGAATATCTTTCTGATAATCAGCCCATATTTTTTGTTTACCTTCTACTATCATGATTATCCGTTGTTAAGATGTTTAGAACTATTGTTTGTAGTATAAACCTTTTTGAAATAATCCTCGTCGGAGAGATTTTCCTTTTCTGCCTGAAGATGAGCGTCGTCTATAACTTTATTCATCAATTCAGTAGCTCCTGTGATGTCGAAGATTTTCTTGAGTTGGTCGAGGCTCTCTTGCGGAATCTTACGCAGTCCGCCAGGTCCGTCGCCGTCGAGGTTAGATCCCATTCTCTTATGTAAATCATCAAGATTTTCATTAATCCATTTTCCTACTGTTCCGTATTCCTTATGTTCGTCATAGTCGAAATTGCGAGGATAAATACAATATCCATGGTTTAAAATATTGCCGCATAAGTCTTTGACTAACACATATTGCTGACGGCCTTTCTCCGATTCCATATAATAACCGCTTTGCATTGCAAGTTTACGGAGTGCCATTATGATAAGTCCAGGTGCGTTACCTCTCGGACATCGTGTCACACATGACATGCACTCGCCACAATACCAGATGGTGTCGCTTTTTAGAAGTCGCTCGAGTTCGTCCTCATCTTTACGCTGAACAATGTTAACAATATTCTTTGGATTATATTTGTAAAACTCTGCAGCAGGACAAACCGCAGTGCAGACGCCGCAGTTCATACAAGCTTTGAGACCTTCTTTTATGCGATAATCTTCTTGAAGTCTTTCGTATAAATGACCTTTATATATTTTGTCAGATGACATATAATCTGTTTTAATAAGTAAAATAGTATATTGTATAATTGTTTACTATTATTTTCGAACGCAAAAGTAATAAAAAAACAGAAAATATATTGAAAAGTTTTGTATAAAAACAATGATGATATAGTTTTTATATATGTAAATATTTAATTACTAAACATCAAATAAAAAAGAGTAGTAAAAAATTTACTACTCTTTTATTTAAAATTTGTAATGTATTAAACTTTTATGAAAAAATTTTATCAATTGTTTTCCATGAGGAATCTTTCAACTTCCATACCTGCTGTTGCTCCTGAACCTGCAGCGATGATAGCTTGGCGGAACAATTTGTCTTGGCAGTCGCCAGCAGCGAAAATACCAGGAACACTTGTTGCTGTTGATTTAGGTTTTGTAATGATATAGCCAGCTTCATCCATTTCGAGTTTATCTCTGAAGATAGCTGTATTAGGTGTGTTACCGATTGCTTCAAAGAAACCGTCGATGTTGAGAGTACGTTCTTCGTTTGTTACGCTATTGACAACAACAGCGCCTTGTAATGTTGCCATGAAGCCTTCTGATTCACCGAATAATTCTTTTGTTTGAGTATTCCAAAGAACTTCAATATTAGGAGTGTTGAGAACTCTATGTTGCATTGCTTTAGAAGCGCGGAGAACATCACGACGAACGATCAAATAAACTTTGTTGCAGAGGTGTGAGAGGTATGTTGCATCTTCGCAAGCTGTATCACCACCACCTACAACAGCAACGTCTCTGCCTTTAAAGAAGAAACCATCGCATGTAGCGCAAGCTGAAACGCCGCCGCCTTTAAATTGTTCTTCACCTTTAACACCTAACCAACGTGCTGATGCGCCTGTTGCAACAACGATTGTATCTGCTAATAATTCATCACCTGTTTCTGATTTAACTCTGAAAGGACGAGAAGTAGTGTCAACTTCAACGATAGAACCCATGCGGAATTCAACACCGAAACGTTCAGCTTGTTGACGGATGTCTTGCATCATTTGACCGCCGTGTACACCTTGTGGGTAACCTGGGAAGTTTTCTATTTCTGTTGTTTGCATCAATTGACCGCCTGTGATAGGGCCTTCATAGATAACTGTTTTAAGGTCAGCACGACATGTATAAATTGCTGTTGTGTATCCTGCAGGACCTGAGCCGAGGATAAGACATTGTACGCGTTCTAAATTTTCCATTATAGTTTTAGTTTAATTATATTTTTTGCAAAAATAATGTTTTTAGGAGAGAAATAAAAGTAATAGTTGAAATATTTTTAAGCATCAAGAACAATTTTTTGGGCGTCCCGGCCATGCCGTCGGGCTTTCCGCTGTATCTTTCTCCGCTTCGCTGCGAAAGGATGCCGCTGCAATCCCTGACGCTCCGGAGGCTCATGAACCGGGGCTGCAGGATTCTGGACCTTCATGCGAGCCGCTTAAAGCTGAAGACCGAAAGCCGGCTGCAGATTCCCGCCGCGTCTCTGCGAGAGAAGGGGGGGGACATACAAACAGAAAAGCCCCAGCGCAATGCTGAGGCTTCCGTTATAAGGGTGGCGACGACCTACTTTCCCACAAGTTGATGCAGTATCATCGGCGCTGCGGGGCTTAACTTCTCTGTTCGGAATGGGAAGAGGTGGACCTCCGCGCTATAGTCACCATATGTCTCTTAGGATGTCTTGACATCGTCTGGAAGAACGACACACGCAACCGGCAAGAACTCGCTTCCGTGCTGCCTTCTACGTCTACCTTTTCAAGGTACGGCAAAGCTCTCGGGCAATTAGTACTGCTCGGCTGAACACATCACTGCGCTTACACCTGCAGCCTATCAACGTGGTAGTCTACCACGACCCTTATAGGAAATCTCATCTTGAGGTGGGCTTCGCGCTTAGATGCTTTCAGCGCTTATCCCGTCCGAACGCTGCTACCCTGCGGTGCGGCTGGCGCCACAACAGGTACACAGGAGGTTCGTCCATCCCGGTCCTCTCGTACTAAGAACAGCTCCTCTCAAATTTCCAACGCCCACAATAGATAGAGACCGAACTGTCTCGCGACGTTCTGAACCCAGCTCGCGTGCCACTTTAATCGGCGAACAGCCGAACCCTTGGGACCTTCTCCAGCCCCAGGATGTGACGGGCCGACATCGAGGTGCCAAACCAC